>CAWJIM010000005.1:0-212360 GCA_963842945.1 uncultured Gemmatimonadales bacterium | reverse complement strand
CCCTTCGCTTCGCTCAGGGTGACAACAGCTCAGGGTGACAGACAGCCGCTGAAAGCGGGGGTGCTTGCGCAGCGGATCGAAGGCCGGATCGACCCGGAGCCATCCCGGTGAGATATAGTACGGAATCTTGAGCAACGGCTCCAGCTGATCGAGCGCCAGCTCGGGCTCGCCATTGAGCACATAGATCCGCACCAGCTGCAGCTGATTATAGGGTCCCCCGTAACCATCGCGGCTGATGGGCAACAGCTCCACTCCGCGCTTTCCCTCCCGCTCTGCCTCCGCCTTTCGTCCTACATACGCCAGCGTCAGGCCGAGGAGCACGTGGCGCTGCGGGTCATCGGGAGCGTCGCGTACCTGCGCCTCCGCCACGCGTCGCGCCGAATCGGCGTAGGCCACGGCGAGCCGCCTGTCCCCCCGTTGGGTGTAGATCTCCGTCCGGACGATCCCCCATGCCGCGCGATCGTCGTCGAACGCGGCCGGCGGCAGCGCCAGCACCTGCCGCTGCTGAGCGTCATCCAGCACCCAGTAAAGGTCCTGATAGGTAGCGAGAAAAGCGAACAGTGTCGCCGGATCGATCCGCCGGGCGGCCGCGCGAACCACCGCCCGAGATCCGGCAAGATCGCCCCGGCCCAGCGTGACCAGCAGCTTGGTCAGGACCATCTGGGGACTGGTCGGCGCCAGGGCGATGGCACGGTCCGCCGCCGAATCGGCCACATCGTAGTGCCGGAGGAACACGCTCATGGTGGCCACCCGGCGCGCAACCGTGGCCGAGCGGGGATCGAGCCGGAGGGCACGCTCGAGCCGGCGGAGATTCTGGTCCCACTGGTCCAGCCTCGCCCCCGTTGTCGCCGCTGCGCTGAGCAGCTCCACGTCATCGGGCGCCAGCTGGAGGCCGTGCTCGTACTCCGCGGCAGCGCGTTCGTTGTCGATCGGGTTGACGCTGCTGAAGAAGTCGCCGGCGGCGAGATACACCAGCGGATCGCTGGGGCGCAGCCTTCGCGCCCGCTCGGCAGCGGCTCGGGCCGAGTCGGCCAGTGCCCGGTCGGCAATGCCGTTGGAGTAGAGCGAAGTGCGCGCCCGGGACAGCTGGGCTCCAGGCCTGGGCGAACGTCGAGTCGAGTGACACCGCGCGCTGGTAGTAATTGATCGCCCGGCGCAGGCCGGCCTGGTCGGCCTTCATCCCCTGCGACGCCGCTTCCCCCTTCAGGAACTCGTCATACGCGGCCAGGCTCTCGGTCGGCTTGACCGTAAGCTCGCGGCGGGTGCTGTCCCCCAGTACCACGCCGAGCGCGTCGGCCACCTTGCCGGCGATGTCGGCCTGCACCGCGAAGACATCGGTCAGCGCGGCATCGATCGGCTGCTGCCAGCGGGTGGTCGGCGCGGCGCCCGGATCCAGACGGATGAGCTCCGGACTCACCCGCACCCGGCTCAAGCCGGCCGGTCCCCGAAGCCAACGGATCTTCCCCACCAGCAGGTAATTCACCCTCAGCTCCCGAGCGACCTGGGGGAGGGGCCGAGCACCGGTCCGATAGTCGTTGGAGCTCAGACTGGCGACCACCTCGAGCCCCGGTATTGCCGCCAGCTTGCCGCGGACCTCATCGGTCACGCCGCCGGCGAAGTACGCGTCGCCCGAGTCGCCCAGGTTCTCGAAGGGGAGCACCGCCAGCCGGGGCGGACCGGCTGCGGCCGGACGGTGCGTCCCGCGCCACAGCAGCAGCAAGGCGACTGCGAGGAGCGCGACGAGGACTAGTCGGGAGCTGGGAGTCAGGAGTCGGGTGCTACGAGTCAGGAGTCGGGAGTCGGGAGCTGGGAGCGCGGAGCTAGGAGCTGGCTCGCGTGATGGCGTCTCTGCCGGCGCGGAAACGGTACTCGGCCCAGGTCGAGTGGTTTGACTCGGGGGTGCGACCTTGGCCGCGGGGGCGGGGGCCTCTTCCCCACGGCGAATCCGCTCGACCAGGGCTTCAACCGCCGGATCCGGAGGCAACTCCAACTCGTCGCGCCGGAGCTGATGGAAAATCTCGGCGTGGCGGAGCGCGCCCGGCACATCGCCGGCCCCCACCAGTGCCCGCATCAGCCCCTGGGCGGCGCGCTGGTCCGCCGGGTCCAGAGCCGCCAGCCGGCGCCACCAGAGCACCGCGGCTGCCCGGTCATCGCGGGCAGTTGCAGCGGCGGCGGCGGCCTCGAGCACGCCGCGGTAGTCGGCTTCCAGGCCGGCCCGCTCCTCTTCGGCCCAGTGAGCAAAGGCCGGGATGCCGGGCAAATGGAAGTCGCCCAGGAAGGGCCCGCCGTAGAGCCGGGCTGCTTCCTCTATAGCACCGGAGGCCCGGGCGGTCTCGAACCCGTGGAGGTCAACCTCGATCAGCTCGGGATTGAGCCGGAGCTCGCGGGTGCCGAGGATGGCGTCTTCCGCCCCCAGCTCGTGCCGCAACGCGTAGAGCGCCTGATTGAGGTTTCTGCGGGCGCGCTCCTCCTCCACCTCACCCCACAACAGCGTGGCCAGCCGGTCGCGGTTGACCCCCCGGTCGCCTGACCGGGCGAGCACGGCCAGGATGGCCAGGCGCCGCGGCTGCTGCGCGTTGCCACCCAACGGCAGAGGACCGTCGAAGACCGCAAGCCCGCCGAGCGTCTGGATGCGCTTCAGGAGCAACCCCTTGCTGTGCTTGGCATTTCGCGGGCGCACGCGGCTATGAGCGGCAGGCCCGCGGTGGAAGCCAGGGCCGCGATGGCCTCACGACGAGTAAATAGTGCGTCAGACAGGTTTCGGTCCCTTCGCTCCGCTCAGGGTGACAACATCCAGCTCCTCATTTCCCACCTGACAACAGCCGCTGAAAGCGGGGATGCTTGCGCAGCGGATCGAAGGTCGGATCGATCCGGAGCCAGCCGGGAGAGATATAGAACAGCACCCGGAGCAGCGGCTCGAGTTGGTCGAGCGCCAGATCCGGCTCACCGGTGAGCAAGTAGATCCGCACCAGCTGCAGCTGACTGTAAGGCCCGAAGTAGCCATCGCGGCTGATCGGCATCAGGGCCATCCCGCGCTGTCCTTCGCGAATCGCGTCCGCCTTCCGGCCCAGATAGGCCAGCGCCAGACCAAGGATCGAATGGCGCTGCCAGTCGTCCGGCTCGGCCCGGAGCTGCTGCTCGAACGCTAGGCGTGCGGAATCGGCGTAGACCAGCATGAGCCGCCGGTCGCCCCGAAGCTGGTACAACCCCGCCCGGACCAGACCCCAGCTCCCCCGGTCATCATCGAACGCGCTGGGCGGCGCCGCGAGCGCCTCCCGCTGCTGCGCGTCATCCAGCACCCAGTACAGGTCCTGGTAGGCGGCGAAAAACGGGTACAGCACCGCCGGATCGATCCGGCTCTGCGCTCTCCGGATGGCCGCGCGGGCGCTGTCGAGATCGCCTCGGGCAACGGTTACCATCACCTTGAGCGACGCCATTGCCGGGCTGGTGGGCGCGAGCGCGGCCGCCCGCTCAGCCGCCGAGTCCGCGGCGGGGTACTGGCGGAGCCAGATATGCACCGCCGCCAGCCGGCGCGCTACCGTCAGCGAGCGCGGGTCGAGGCGCGAGGCGCGGGCACAGCCGTTCCGCCGCCCCGTCCCACTGGCCCAAGCTGGTCTCGGCGCTCGCCAGCGCGCTGAGCAGGTCCACGTTGTCAGGAGCGAGCTCGAGTCCACGACTCGTACTCCGCTACCGCGCGCGGGTTATCCACCGGGTTGACGGCCCCATAGAAGTCTCCGGCGGCCAGGTAGACCACCGGATCCGAGGGCCTCAGCGCCTGGGCGCGCTCGGCAGCGACCCGCGCCGCATTCCCCAGGGCCCGGATCGGGGACACCGTTCGAATACAGCGAAGTCTCCGTGCGGGAGAGCTGGCTCCAGGCCTGGGCGAAGGTGGTGTCGAGTGACACCGCACCCTGGTAGTAGCTGATCGCCCGGCGCAGGCCGGCCTGGTCGGCCTTCATGTCCTGCGCAGCGGCTTCGCCCTTCAGGAACTCGTCATACGCGGCGAGGCTCTCGGTCGGCTTGACCGTAAGCTCGCGACGGGCGCTGTCGCCCAGCACGACACCGAGCGCGTCGGCCACCTTGCTCGCGATGTCGGCCTGCACGGCGAAGACATCGGTGAGCGCGGCGTCGATCGGCTGCTGCCAGCGGGTCACCGGCGCGGTGCCCGGGACCAGGCGAATGAGCTCCGGGCTCACCCGCACCCGGCTCGAACCGGCCGGTCCCCGAAGCCAGCGGATCTTTCCCACCAGCAGGTAATTCACCCCCAGCTCCCGGGCGACATCCGGGAGCCGCCGCGTGCACCGGCCGATAGTCGTTCGAGCTCAGGCTGGCAACGACCTCGAGCCCCGGTATCGCCGCCAGCTTGCCGCGGACCTCATCGGTCACGCCGCCGGCGAAGTACGCGTCGCCCGAGTCGCCCAGGTTCTCGAAGGGGAGCACCGCCAGCCGGGGCGGGCCGGCCGCGGCGGCCGAACGGTGGGTCCCGCGCCACAGCAGCAGCGAGGCCGACGGCGAGTAAGGCGCCGAGAAAAAGTCGGGAGCTAGGAGTCAGGAGTCGGAGCTACGAGTCGGGAGCGGGAGCTGGGAGCTGGGAGCTGCGGAGCTCGGAGCCGGCTCGCGTGATGGCGCCTCTGCCGGCGCGGAAACGGTACTCGGCCCAGGTCAGAGTGGTTTGACTCGGGGGTGCGACCTTGGCCGCGGGGGCGGGCGCCTCCTCCCCCCGCCGGATCCGCTCGGCCAGGGCTTCGACTGCCGGATCCGGAGGCAGCTCCAGCTCGGTCGCGCCGGAGCTGATGGAAGATCTCGGCGTGGCGGAGCGCCCCCGGCACATCGCCGGCCGCCACCAGTGCCCGCATCAGCCCCTGGGCGGCGCGCTGGTCGGTCGGGTCCAGCGCCGCCAGCCGGCGCCACCAGAGCACCGCGGCTCCCGGTCGTCGCGGGCGGTTGCCGCCGCCGCGGCGGCCTCGAGCACGCCGCGGTAGTCGGCCTCCAGGCCGGCCCGCTCCTCCTCGGCCCAGTGGGCAAAGGCCGGGACGCCCGGCAAATGGAAGTCGCCCAGGAAGGGCCCGCCGTAGAGCCGGGCCGCTTCCTCTATAGCACCGGACGCCCGCGCGGTCTCGAACCCGTGGAGATCGACCTCGATCAGCTCGGGATTGAGCCGGAGCTCGCGGGTGCCGAGGATCGCTCTTCCGCCCCCAGCTCGTGCCGCAACGCGTAGAGCGCCTGATTGAGGTTTCTGCGGGCGCGCTCCTCCTCCACCTCACCCCACAACAGCGTGGCCAGCCGGTCGCGGTTGACCCCCCGGTCGCCTGACCGGGCGAGCACGGCCAGGATGGCCAGGCGCCGCGGCTGCTGCGCGTTGCCACCCAACGGCAGAGGACCGTCGAAGACCGCAAGCCCGCCGAGCGTCTGGATGCGCTTCAGGAGCAACCCCTTGCTGTACTTGGTATTCGGCCAATATCCCGCCCCCATCCGACGGTCACAAGAGGCAGCGTAACACCGGGATCGCGACTCCAGTTGAGAATCTCGTGATCGGGCCGTGAGCGCGGACGATAGCATGCTCCTCGTCCGAGCCGCCGACATCCAGCCGCCGACCGGACTCAGGACTTACACCCGATCAGGAGGTTCCCATGTACGTCCGCTCCATCGCTGCCGGCTGCGTTGCCGCGATCGCGCTGAACCTGTCGGCCTTCCTGGCGCCGCGCTTCCACCTCGACACCACCGGCGCGGTCCGGCTGGACGCGGTCGGGCACGAGGCGCGGTACGGGATCATCGCCCATGACGGCGCTTCCGTGCTCACCGTGTCGCTCGGCGCGACCGGCCCGGGCAGCGCGCTCCAGCTCAGGCTGCCAAGTGCCGGCCTGCCGCATCCCGGCCGCTATCCCATTCGGCCCAGCTGGGACGACGCGGCCACCGCTCCTGCCTTTCAAGCCTTCTTCGCGGCGGGATCACCGGAGCAGCCACTCGGCTGGTTCCACGGCGAGTCGGGCACGGTGACGATCACCCAGGCGGACAATGGAAAACTGTCCGGCTCCTTCGAGATCCTGGCCCGCGGCTATCTCGCCGGCGAGAAAATCGAAGCAGAGAGCTGGGTCACCGTGAACGGCAGCTTCGAGGCGGAAGGCGACAGCACCGCGACCACCATCGCGCAGGCGAAGTAACCCACGAACCACTCACCGCGCCGCCCAGCGGCGCAGAACAAGGAGGAGCACATGTCATGGATGAAAGACTTGCGGCGACTGACGACGGTCTCGCCGTGGACCACGCTGTTGATCGCCGCGGTGGGCTGTGGCGGCGGGGACAAGAGCCCGACCGGTCCCGACGACCCGGGCCCGGCAGAGAATCCGAATGCGATCGAGTTCCAGCTGGTGGCGCTCGGACGGATCGGGGTACCAACCGACGCCCAGCTCGAAGACTGCGGGGTGGTCCGGTTCTACGGCGGCAGGATCGAGATCGACCCGAATTCCGGCGAGTGGCAGATCCACCTGAAGGTGCACGACGACGAGTCCGGTGACTGGGGCTATCTGGACACAGGACGGTCGGTGGGGGACGACGAGACGGTGTTGTTCGAATCGGACATATCGGGCGTCACCTACGACGGCACGGTCAACGACGACGGCACGGAAGTGACCATCATGTACGACTGGTGCTTCGACGGGGTACCGGATGTCCAACTGGTGTTCGACCGATGACCGCCCCCGCCAAAGTGCTCGGGCTCGCGCTGGCGCTCGCGCTGGCCGGCTGTTCCGGCAAGAGCGGTGACGCCTTGGGCCCCAACCCCAACCCCGAGCCTCCGACCGATGATCCGGTGCCGCCAACTCCGAACCAGGGCGGCGTCCAGGGCAGCTACGTGCTGGAACAGATCAACGGCTCGCGCCCGGGGCAGCTGGTCACCATCAGCAACCCCGATGGCAGGGTGATCGGGCTGTACCGGTTCGAACCGACGACTCTGATCATGGATCCGCTTCAGACCTTTGACATGGAGCTGCGTTACACGGACGACAAGACGCCGGGCGGGATCGACGACGAAGGGGAGTTCAAGCAGGCCGGTCCGGTGGCCACCGACGGCGCGCTGCCCCTCACGTTCAGCTCGACCATCTACGGCGACAAGTTCACCGGCGTCGTGCTGGGGAACACCGTGGCGATCAAGTACGACTTCAACGGCGACGGGCAGTTGGATACGTCCTTCGGGTTCCGGCTGGTGCCGGGCGACTGAGTACGGCTGGGACTTGGATAACAGTGATTCGCGCAGGATGAAAACACACACTCTTGAAAGGAGTACCACCATGCAGCGCTTCATTCTCGCAGTCGTCGCCGTCTCCTTCGGCCTGTCCGGCTCGGCCCAGGCGCAGAAGCACCAGCCCGTGGTCCACCCGTCGTCCCGCTGGGTGATCAACGGCCACTCCAGCATGGCGCTCGGCGCCACCGTCACCGACGCCTTCAACGAGGTGAAGACCTCGAGCGGGCTCGGCGCCGGAGTCGAGGTAGGCTACCGGGTCACCCCGCGGCTGCTGGCATACGCCGGACTGGAGATAAACAAGCAGCCGGTCGACGCCTTCGACCTGGAGGGTGACTTCGGCCTGACCCACCTCGAGGCCGGGGCTCGACTCAGCTTCCCGATCCAGCGCAGCAAGTTCATGCCGTACGTCGGCGCCTGGGTGGGCCGCCGGAGCCTCACCACCACGCTGGACGATTTCGAGACCGGGGCCAGCTCGGACCTCTCGCTCTCGGGTATGGCGGCGGGGGCGAGCGGCGGGGTGCAGATGTTCGTATCGCCCAAGCTCGCGCTGGATGGCGGACTCAGCATCGGAGTCGGAAAGATGGGGAACATCAAGCTGGACGGGCTGAGTCAGACTACTCAGAACCTGGAGAACACCACCACGACGCGGATCAGATTCGGGGCGAACTGGTATCCGTGAGAGGCGAGCTGGGAGTCGGGAGTCGGGAGCTGGGGGTTGGGAGCTAAGTAGGGAACGAGGCTCTTAGCTCCTAGCTCCCGACTCCCGACTCCTAGCTATCCAACGGCCGGACCTCGCACTCGCACTCGAAGGTGGGCCAGTGCAGCCGGTGCAGCTCCATGAAGTCCTGGGCCACCTTCATCGCCTCCTCCCGCGAGCCTACTTCGACCAGGGCATAGCCACCGATCACCTCCTTGCCCTCGGCGAAAGGCCCATCGGTCACCTTGAGCTTCTTGTTGCTGGAGCGAATCCGAAAGCCTTCGGACGTGGGCTTGAGCCCGGCCGTGTCCTTCAGGATCCCCTTCTTCATGCTTTCGCCCACGAACTCGCCCATCGCGTCATTCAACGCCTGGGGAATGGCCTCGTTGCGGGAGCTCTCCAAGTGCTTGATCATCATCAGGTACTTCATGGTCCGGTTTCTCCAGTGTTTATGGTGACTCCGCGTCCTGCTCTACCTTCACGTCGAACGAGGGTCACCGGCATCGACAAAAGCGAGCTGGGAGCTGGGAGACTGGAGGGCGTCAGGGTGACAGCTTCGCCCCACCCGCCGCTCGCTCGCGGGCCCGCCGCTGCTGCTCCAGAAGATTGTAGGTGAGATAGTACTTGTAGATGTTGCCCACGTAGTCCACCGTTTCCCGGCCGATCTCCTTCGACGCCACCAGCTCCACATTCTGGAACCAGCGGTTCGGGTCCAGGCCCATCTCTGTGGCCTGGCGCCGCAGCTGCGCGATCCGGGCCGGGCCCGCGTTGTAGGATGCCATGGCAAAGAGCTCCTGGTCGAGCGGCCTCATGGGTTGGTCTCTATAGTAGCGGTCGATGATGAACCGCAGGTACTTGGCCCCGGCGCGCACGTTGTTCTCCAGCCGGTCCACGCCGGTGATGCCGATCGGGGCTCCGGCGGCGGTGGACGGCTTGATCTGCATCACGCCGACCGCGCCCGCGTGACTGCGGCGGCTCTGGTCCAGACCGGATTCCTGGTATCCCTGCGCCAGGAGCAGCAGGGGATCGAGACCGAACTCGGCTCCATACTTCCGGAAGGCCCCGACCACCTGATCGTAGCGGCGCCGGTCCTCCGCCCCCGTTGGGTTTTTGATCCAGGGATTGTCCCGGAAGTACCGCCGAGCCACGATGTTGCCGAACATGGTCCCGACCCGATGGCCCCGCACGAACTCGTTAACCTCGGCCCGGAGCTGCGGCGTTCCCTTTCGGAGGGCCCAGGCGAGGCTGCCGCCGGAGGAGATCACCAGGTCGTTTCGCACGGTGAGACCGGGAAGCACCGACTGGTAGAAGCCGGCAATGACACTGTCCACCACCGTGATCGGCACAACCCCGGTGTTCACCAGCTCCAGGATGTCGCCATCCTCCAGATTCTCGTCGGCCGGACGAATCACCACCGGCTTGATCCCACTGGTCCGCAGATGCTCGGCGTAGCTGCTGGAGGCGCGGACGTAGATCTCACGGCCCGCGAGATCGTCCAGGCTGCGCAACGGGGGCGCCCCGGGCCCGGTCACCACCACCTCCCGGACACCCTGATACACCGGGTCGGAGAAATCCACCCGGCGCTGCCGTTCCGGTGTCACCGGGATGGTACCGACCGCCAGGTCGCCACGCCCGTCGGTGAGACGGGAGATGAGCTGATCACGCGGCACCGGGATCATGATGCACTCGATGGGGAGCGCTCCGGTCCGCGAGTTTCCGGTTGAGGCTGCGCTCGAACTCCTGGACCGCGTCGTAGGAAATCCCCCGAAGCCGGCCCCGGTCCTCGAAATACAGGGTCCTGCTGGCCGGAACGAGGACCCGAATGACTCGGCGCTTCACCATGCTGTCGAGATCGAAGGTCCACCGCTCCGAGACCAGCCGGCCTACCTCGGTGACCGTGGCGCTGGAAAGACTGTCCTGGGGGACAGCGCGGGGTGCCTGCTGGGGCCGAGCGTCTCCCGCCGGCGGAGGCGACGGGCGTTCCCCGCCGCAGCCGAATACGGCCAAAACTCCCAGCATCGAGTGGATGCTCCTGATGCTCATCCGCAATCCTATTCCGGTTTGGCCGACTGGATCCAGGTGTCCAATCTCGTCGCTTACAAAATAGAGTCGAATATCCGGATCACAGGGCTGCTGTCCACCGCCACTAGGTCGCCCAGCCGCCGAGAGTACAGCCCGTGGTTCGATCCCCGGCGACGTGTAGTCCTCCCTCCTACGCATGCCCTCACCAGAATCTTTCTCGCTCTTCCTTCCTCCGCTGATGTCGGTAGTTCGGCCGGTTTCACATCATTCACCCCTCAATGCAGGGAGCGGGCGGGACTCACCCATCGGAGGAAGGTGCGGCAATGATTAGTGCGAATCGAAGCTTCGGAACCACGGCGATCCTGCTGCTCACGGGGGCGCTCGCCGCCTGCGGCAGCAACGACGGAAGCAACCTCGGAGGTGGCCCCGACCCCGCGGCGCTCTCGGCGGCAGCCTCAGAGCCCAGCGGCAACGGACAGTCCGGTCCGGCAGGACAGGATCTCGCGAATCCCTTGCGCATAGTGGTGCTTCGCGGTGCCATCCCGGCCGCCGGCGCCGTGGTCAATTGGAGCGCGACCGGTGCGGGAGCGTCCATGACTCCCAGCAGCAGCACCACCGGAGCGGACGGAATCTCGACCAGCGTCTGGCACCTGGGGACCGCGGCAGGCACGCAGAGCGCTCAGGCCACGGTGAGCGGAGCCGACGGCTCTCCCGTGCGATTCACCGCGACCGCTACCGGGAATCCGGGCGGAGGTCCCTCTCCGGTCGAGATTCAGCTGGTCAGCGACGGCAGCGGCAACCGATTCGACCCGGCCAGCGTGACGATTCCCGCCGGCACCACGGTCACCTGGAGATGGGTCAGCGGGTTCCACAACGTGATGCCCACGGGTAACCCGACGTTCACCGGCAACGGAGCACCGGTCTCGCCCCCGACCACATTTTCCCAGACTTTCTCGACCCCGGGCACTTACCTGTACTTCTGCGTCGTCCACGGCACCCCGAGCTCGGGGATGCGCGGCACCATCGTGGTCCAGTGATTCGATGTAGTCCGGCGTCCTACGCCGGACTACCGTTCCTGGAGTTGACCGCCGCCGGCACGAGCCGTACCCTCACTTCATCACCATGGATACCACTCTCGACATCGTACCCGCGGGGTTGGCGCTGCTCGACGCCGACGGCAGGGTGCTCAGCGCCACGCCGGGATTCAGCCGGGTGCTGGGCTGCGACGCCTCGCCGGTCGGGCACGAGCTGGGCGACCTGCTGTGCACCCTGGATGATTCCGACGGAGTGGAAAGCGCCCTCGATGAATTAAGCCGGGGCGAGGCGGTCGAGCTCGAGGCGTGGTGCTGGCGCGGCCCCGAAGGCCCGGCAGCGGTGTGCCTGGTCGCCGCGCCGCTGGAGCTCGAGGATCAGCGCGCGGTCTCCTACTGCCTGGTACGGGACGTCACCGACCAACGTCTCGCAGCCGAGGAGCACGCGCGGGCCCTATCGCTCCATCAGGCGACGCTCAAGTCCATGACCGATGGGCTGCTGGTGGTGGATCCCGCCGGCGGGGTCCTGAGCTTCAACCAGCGCTTCCTGGAGATGTGGCGGATCCCACCGCAGGCTGCCGCCTCGGGACGCGACGCCGACCTGTTGAGCGCGGTGCTGCACCAGCTGGAGGATCCGTCCGGTTTCATGCAACGGGTGGCGGAGCTATACGCCGATCCCGAGGCGTCGTGCTCCGACGAGATCCGGCTGGCGGATGGCAGGGTGTTCGATCGCTGGTCCGAGCCGCAGCGGCTCGCCGGCCGCAGCGTGGGCCGGGTGTGGAGCTTTCGGGATGTCACCGAGTCGCGCCAGGCAGCGGAGGCGCTGCGGGAGAGCCAGTCTCTGCTCGAGCTGTTCTTCTCCCAGTCGCTCGACGGCTTCTTCTTCATGATGCTGGACCAGCCGCTCGCCTGGAACGAGACCACCGACAAGGAGGCCGCACTCGACTACATCTTCACCCACGAGCGGATCACCAAGGTCAACGCCGCCGTGCTGGCGCAGTTCTCCGCCCGGGAGGATCAGCTGATCGGGCGCACGCCGGCAGAGCTGTTGGCGCACGACATCCCGGGTGCCCGCGCGCGCTGGCGGGAATTCCTGGACGCGGGACATCTGCATCAGGAGACCGACGAGCGGACCCTCGATGGCCGCCCCATGATCATCGAGGGCGACTACATCTGCCTGTACGACCGCGAAGGTCGCTTCATCGGCCACTTCGGGATCCAGCGGGACGTCACCCAGCGCCGGCAGGAGGAGAACGAGATCCTGCGCTCCCGCCAGGAGCTGCGCGATTTGACGGCCCGGCTTCAGCTGGTGCGGGAAGAGGAGCGCACCAATATCGCCCGCGAGGTCCATGACGAGCTGGGCCAGGCGCTGACCGGCCTCAAGATCGACCTCGCGTGGCTCAAGTCGCGAATGACGGACCGCACGCTGGTGCGAGCGGGTGCAATCGATCATCGTCCGGATCGACGGCGCGATGGACACCGTTCGCCGGATCGCCACCGACCTTCGGCCCAGCGTACTCGATGACCTCGGGCTGGTGGCCGCGGTGGAATGGCAGGCGCAGGAGTTCGAGCGGAGCACGGGCATCCCCGTCCAGCTCGAGGTGCAGGCCGACCATCCCGAGCTGGACGACATCTGCGCCACCACGGCATTCCGCATTCTGCAGGAGACGCTCACCAACGTCGCCCGGCATGCGCACGCCACCCGGGTGAACATCGCGCTGCGGGTGAGCGCAGAGGAGCTGACGCTCGAGGTCAGGGACAACGGACGGGGGATCAGCAAGAGCGACCTGCTATCGTCCACGTCGCTGGGTTTGATCGGCAGCCGGGAGCGAGCGATCGCCTGCGGGGGGAAGCTGGTCATCCGAGGTATCCGGGACCACGGGACGATTGCGTTGCTGAGGATCCCGCTACGTCCGGGGGGTGGAGAACATCATGATCCGACTCCTTATCGCCGATGACCACCCCATGGTGCGCGAAGGTCTCCGGCGAATCGTCCAGGATGCCCCCGGGCTCGAGGTGGTAGGCGAAGTGGCCAGTGGCCAGGAGCTGCTCGAGCGCCTTCCCCGGGTGCCGGCCGACATCGTGTTGCTGGACGTGACCATGCCGGGGCTCCGGTTCCTCGAGGTGCTCCAACGGCTTCGAGCGGAGCACCCGACGGTGGCCGTCCTGGTGCTCAGCGTCCATCCGGAAGATCAATACGCGGTGCGGGCCCTGCGCGCCGGCGCCTCCGGCTATCTCACCAAGGACCACTCACCGGAGGAGCTCACCGAGGCGATCCGCCGGGTCTACCGGGGAAACAAGTACGTGAGCCCCGGGCTGGCGGAGCGCCTCGCCGCCGACCTGGCAGCCGGGTCGCGGGACATCCGGCACGAGCTGCTCAGCGATCGCGAGTACGAGGTGCTCTGCCTGCTCGGCTCCGGGCGCACCGTCAAGGAGATCTCCCAGCTCGCTGGCAGCTCAGCCCCAAGACCGTCAGCACCTATCGCACCCGGGTGCTGGAGAAGATGGGAGCCGTCGAGCAACGCCGACCTGGTCCGCTACGCGGCGCTGCACGGACTCATCACACTAGACGCCGGCGTCGCCGCTGTCAGCCGGCCGACCTGACACCGCTCTCCCGAAAATCCGATCGCTGTTCTCCCCGCCCGCCGATCACGGCGGGCGGTCGTCTTTCATACCATTGGCTCATGAACCAGGCACAAAATCCAGGACACTCACACCCGATCGAGGAGGCTTCCATGACAGTCGCGCGTTGCCGTTCCCCTGTTGTCCCTGCTGATCTGGATGGTGGTGCTCGCCTGCAGCGATGGGCCATGGTCCCGACCGATCGCGGTCGAGGCCAGCTTCAATGCCGGCGGACGGGCCGCCTTCGGCTTCAACGGAACTGCCAGCGGATTCCCCACCGGAGCGGTCCGCCTCACCGGCGGCGGCTCCTACGACCCGCGTACGGCTTCGAACACGTGCCGACCGAAACCTCGGCTGGTCTCCAGCGGCGGCTTCGACTGCACCGACCGATCGCCCAGGGGCCCGCTGACCGGATGCCAGAAAGGCGAGGGCGTCCGCTGGGACACCGCACAGCTGCTCGCGTCCACCACCTTCAAGTGCACCGGCGCCGACGCGCCGAAGGTCGCCACCACGAGCGCCCACACGGCGGTCCTCCTGGCCGACTTCTACCGGGCCGGCGATGGCATCGATGAGTCGTTCACCGCCCAGATGATCGTGTCGGACAGCGATCTCGCGCCCGAGATCGCGGGGACCAGACCCTGTGGGTCCAGGGCGTGGGCTGCGGCTGTGGCCAACGCGCACTTCAACGGAAGAGTTCAGTAACGGGAATAACCATCGCGCTGCTGAAGTCTCAACAGCGACGAGATCTCTGACTGTGAGCTGGTCCAATCACGAACCTCGTAGGAGACGGAATATGAACTTCGGATGGAAATCGGCGCGTGTAGTCATGGCGCTTGGGTTGCTCTCGATTTCGCTGAGCGCATGTCAGCACGATGGTGGGATGAGTCCTACCGGGCCCTCGACTGGTGGTCAGGCAAACGGGATGCTCGCAGCTCAAGCAAGCGTGAATGGCGCTGGAGGTCAAATGCCCGCGTACTACGAGGGTGAGCTATTCACCGTCAATATGAAAGAGCAATTTCGGATAATACCGCCAATGCCTCAATCATCGGGAAGAATCAGAACCTCAACGAAATCTATGCTTCTAACGATTTGGACGAGGAACAGGATTTCATTCCCGTCATCAATGCTATCCAGGGCGAGGGATTCAATCCCTTGTGGCATCAAATCCTCATCGTCTTTAATGAGGGATTTGCGCCTCATCAATTCATTTCGGAAGACGAGATCGAGGCGGCCGCCGCGGGGCCTAACCCGGCGATTACTCTGATCGAGACCGACGAGGTATATCGTTGTTCAGTTGTCGGTAAGAAATAGGACACCGTAGGTGGGAAGCAGGCGCGGTGAGCACGTTTCTTCACCTCGCCTGCTCCCGTCGCTGCAGTCGAACTCAGCCTCCACGCTCAGCTGACACGTGGAAGAACTGACCGTGGCATCAAGGCCTTGCTGACGCAGAGCACATGAAACCCAAACGGAGCCTGGAATGATCGCCCGACCGACCGACAGCACAGAGACTGGCGTATCGGCTGCCGCCCTTGCGGCGGCCGAGACCCCATTGCAACGGCAGATTCTGTTGTGGCAGATGGAGCTTATGCGTCGAGCCGCTGCGGCAGGGCAAGCTCTGGATAACTAATTGGCACGCCCAGGCAGTCAGGGAGATGAGTGATTAGCTAGGAGCCCCCACGCGACGGCCTACACCAGCGTCGCTCATCACCGCATCCAGGGCGTTCAGCGCTTGCATGACGGCATCGGCTTTCTCACACGCTCTCTCGGGATCGTCCACTCGGTGGATCCCGAAATACCCCCGCGGGTGACCACATAGACCGGATTCCCTTCCGGCCTCTGGGTCCATTCCTTTACCCTCCATTTCGGCCCCCTCGGCCGGTAATCTCGCGCCAGCTTTTTCCCAGTTCATGGTACTCCCGAACAGTCCACAACCCGGGCCCTTCCAGTGCCAGTCGTCTCGCGAGCCAGTTCTCAGCCTCCATCCTTGATCGGATCCGCGACATAGGCCGTGCGTCTCTCCATCGGCGGGCATAGGGGGGTCCTCAAACCTATTAAGATCGCCAACTATCATGGAGTCCCTCGCCAGGATCATCGCGGCGCTCCGATCGACTCCGGGTACTCGTCCTTGCGCCACGCCCGCGGCTCGGACTCGTCGGTAGCCTTCGGCGTCCGTTCCAGCAGGAACGAGTAGTAGGGAGCCACGAACGGATCGGGCGCCGACACGGTGTAAGTGTGGTAGACGGTGTCATTCTCGCGAGCGAACGCAATCCAGCTCGGGCTCTCGCGGAGGCCGTCCTCGAGCTTCGCGCCAGTCTGCTTCCCCAGTCCTGCAGCCACTTGGGAGGAGCGTCCAGCATTTCCGTAATCTTGGGGCACCTTCGTCGCCTGCTCTTTGGTGAGCGCGAGCCCGAAATCGAACGGGAAGTCGGTCCCGTAGGTCGAGACGTAGGGGAGCTGCCAACCCATCCGCCGCTTGTAGGCAACGAGCCGATCGATCGGCGCCCGGGAGAACAGGATCAGGGTCACGTCGCGGTGTCCGAGGTGCAGCGCGGCGGGATCGAGATGATCCACCAGGTTGGAACAGCCGGGGCAGGCGCCGAGCTCGTAGTCGGGCCCGAACATGATGTTGTAGGCGAGGAGCTGCGAGCGCCCGTCGAACAAATCCGCAAGAGTTTTGCGGCCGGCCTCGGTCTCGAACAGGTATTCCTTCTGGACCGGGACCCAGGGCAGCTCCAGCCGCCTGCGTTGATCTCCGCGTTGAGCTCCGCGTGCTTCGCCTCCAGCTTGGCCAGTTCGGCGCGAGCCGCCTGCCACTCTGGGCGGGTGCCGATGTTGTGATCAGTCATTGCTCCTTCCCCTTTGGTTTAGAAATCAGACCGGGGGGAAGCGTGCGCCAAGGGCGAACGCCACCCTGAGCCTCGAAGCCCTGTACCCACACGACGAACGAGAGGTCGTCGATTCGCACCCTAGCGATTTTACCACTGGGAGGAAAAACCCCCGCGTTCGCCGGTGAAACGTGGGTTGCCACACGGTTGGTCATCGGTACCGCGCCGCCTCGAACTCCTTGGTCAGCCGGTGCGGCGCAGTCCGCGGCAGCAGGAGCGCGCCGACGAAGTCGACGCCCCCGCCGCGGCCAGGTACACCGCCGGCGCGAGCGCACCCCGGTCCGCGAGACCAGCCACGCCGCCACCAGCGGCGTGGTCCCGCCGAGCAACGCCATGCCCAGGTTGTACGCCACCGAGAGCACGGTGCAGCGCACCCGCCACGGCGCCAGCTCGGCCATCGTGGCCGGCAGGGCGCCGCTGCCGGCCGCGACCAGCAGGGCGAGCCCGACCTCGCCCGCGACAATGCCGCCCTCTGCCCCCGCGCCATCAGCGCCATGAGCGGATAGGCCAGCAGCGCGAGCGCGCCCGCCCCGACCGACCAGCACGGGCCGCCGGCCGATCCGGTCGCTCGCCAGCCCGCCGCCAGCGACGCGAGCAGCGACAGCGCCATCGCCACGGTGTTGATGCCGAGCGCCGTGCGAGCCGGCACGCCGGCCACCTGCTGCAGCCAGGTGGCCGAGTACACGAACGTCGTGTAGAACCCGACGCTGAGGCCGGCGACGAGCGCGATGAGGTGCAGCATGGTCCGCCAGTGGGACCGGAACGCCTCGTCCAGCGGCGACTTGGCCGGCGGCTGGTGGGGCACCCGCTCGACGTAGTAGCGCCGGATGGCGATCCCGCCGAGCCCCACGCCGAGCCCGAGGATGAACGGGATCCGCCAGCCGCAGGCCATCACCGCCTCCGGCGACAGCGTCGGCGTTCACGATCGCGCCGGCCGCCGAGCCGAGCAGCGTGCCGGCGAAGGCGCCGAACGGCCCCCAGCTTCCCATCCACCCGCGCCGGCCCGGCTCGGCGCCTTCGACCAGGAACACCGACGACGCCATGTACTCGCCGCCGACCGCGAGCCCCTGCATCAGCCGGAACAGCAGCAGCAGAATGGGCGCGGCGAGGCCGATGCGTCGCGGCGCTCGGCAGCACGCCGATGAAGAACGACGGGAACGCCATCGCGAGGACCGACCACATCAGCGCCTGCTTGCGGCCGAACCGGTCGCCGACCCAGCCGAACAGCGCCCCGCCCATCGGCCGCATGAGGAAGCCGGCGGCGAAGGTGCCGAAGGCGGCGAGGAGCGAGGCGGTGGGGTTGTGCGGCCGGGAAGAAGTGCGCGCCGATCTGCTGGGCGAAGAAGCCGAACAGGGCGAAGTCGTACCACTCGAGCATGTTGCCGACGACGCCGGCGATGACGCCGCGGCGGACGGCACGCGGAGTGCGGAACTCCTGCGTGACCACGCCGGGCGGGATGATCGGAGGGACGGTGGTCATGGTGTCTCTTGTTGGGGGAAACCAGGCTCAGGATACGGCGGGGGAGAGACGGTACGCCAGAGGAGCGGTGACTTCCGTCATGGTCACGGCGTAACTTCGACTTGCCGGGACTCATCGACCTGGCGAACATACCAGTCATTCCTCTACCCGGAGCGGGCTGTGATCCTCACCCGCCTCGCGACTCACCTGGCCGATCGGTACCGCATCGACGATGAGCTGGGACGCGGAGGCATGGCGATCGTCTACCGCGCCCATGATCTGAGGCACGACCGACCAGTCGCGCTCAAAGTGCTGCGGCCCGAGCTCTCCGCGAGCATCGGCGCCGAGCGATTTCTGCGCGAGATCCGCTTCGCCGCACAGCTGCAGCACCCCCACATCCTGCCGGTACTCGATTCCGGCGAAGTACCGCCCGAGCCGGGTGCAGAGCCAGCCGCTCTCTGGTTCGCGATGCCGCTGGTCGAGGGTGAGAGCCTGCGGGATCGCCTGCGTCGCGCAGGGCCGCAGCCGGTGGATGACGTCGTCCGCTGGCCCGCGAGCTCGCGGACGCGCTGCCTACGCCCACGACGCGGCATCGTGCACCGCGACATCAAGCCCGAGAACATACTCCTGAGCCGGGATCATGCGCTGCTCGCCGATTTCGGGGTGGCGCGGCGCTCGAGGTCAGCGCGGGCGATCGCCTGACCGACACCGGTCTCGCGCTCGGCACTCCCGCGTACATGAGCCCTGAGCAGGCCGCCGCCGACCCGGCTCGATGGCCGGGCCGACCTCTACAGCCTGGGCTGCGTGCTCTTCGAGCTGTTGGCGGGCGAGCCACCGTACACGGGTCCCACCGCGCAGTCCATCGTCGCAAAGCGGCTGATGGATCCGGTGCCATCAGTCCGGCGGTTGCGGGAGACCGTGCCGCCCAAGCTCGATTACCTGATTCAGCGTCTCCTTGCCAAGCTGCCCGCTGACCGGTTCGCCACGGCCAACGATCTGCTGTCGGCGCTCGACGCTCCCGCCTCGCTCCAGCCGCCCGCGCGTGCGCGCCGTCTTCGCATTCCGATTGCGGTGACCGCGGTGCTCATCGTGCTGGGTCTCGTTCTCGCCGCCGGCGTCGTGCGGCGGAGAGCCCATGCCGCCACTCCACTCGATCCAACGCGATTGCCGTGCTACCGTTCCGGGTGACTGCGCCGGACCGGTCGCTCGACTACCTGGCTGAGGGAATCGTGGATCTGCTCGCGGTCAAGTTTGCCGGCTCGAGCGGCGTGCACGCGGTGCCCACGCGACAAGTCCTGAGCTATCTGCATTTTCAACCCGGATGACTGTGTCGCCCGATGCGGGGACCGATGCCGCCCGGCGGGCCGGCGCAGGTCTGACGCTGGACGGGACGGTGGTTCGCTCCGGATCGAACGTGCAGCTGAGCGCGTCGCTGCATCGCACCGATGGAAGCGGACGTCCTCTCGAAGCCTCGGCCACTGGCGTACTCGATTCACTGCCGGCCCTGGTGGATCGGGTTGCGGCGCAACTCCTGGCGGGCCAGGATCGGGGGACGACGACCATGCTCGGCGAGTTCTCGTCGTCGGCTGCGATTGCCGAATACCTCCAGGGCAAGTCCGCGCACCGGCGCGGGCGATACCGGGAAGCCGCGGGCCGACTTCAATGCCGCGCTGCGGGAGGATTCGACCTTTGCGCTCGCGGCGCTCGACCCTCATCGCTTCCGCTATTCGGACCAGCGACGCCGAGTCCGTGCGCCGTGCCCGAGCGCTCGCCTGGGCCTCCCGCGCCAAGCTGAGCCCGAAGGGGGCCGCGATGCTTCGGGCCTGGCTGGGTCCAAACTATCCGGCGCCGTCATCGCTGGTGATCGTCCTCGCCGCCTGGCAGGACGCGGTGCGGATCGCGCCCGACGTGGCGTCGATGCTCGGGTTCAGCTGGGCTGGATCAGCAGCTTCACTACGGCGCTCTCAACGATGTGCCGCGGGCGGTCCAGAACGCCGAACGAAACTTCAGCCGTGCCCTGGAACTGGACTCCAGCTTCGTGATGCCGCTCGACCACATGCTGCTTGCGAAATTTTATCTCGAGGATACCACCGATGTCCGGCCGCTCGCACGGCGCTGGTCGGCACAGGACACGATCTCAGGCGATTTTGCTGACTACATGCGGTGGCGCCTCGCGCTGGCTCTGGCCGACTCGGTGGGAATCGCGAGACAGCGTGAACGGATGGACCGATGGCTCGATCCGGGCCTGAGCCTGGCTCGCCGGCGTTGGCCAGGCCGAGGGCGTTGGGCTGGGAGACGTACGGCTCGCGCTGGAAGAGATGCGGCGCCGTGCGGTAACCGGATCCAAGCTGCGCGATGCCCGCCTCTGGTGGCGGGACTGGCTTCTCAATACCGGTCGTCCCGCCGCAGCACTGGCGCTCACCGACAGCCTCGAGTCGGGAGAGCCGTGGCCCGGGTGGGCGCGGCAACAGCGAATCGACGACGCCCTGTTCCAGGATGGAGACACGGCCGTCGCCGCCGCGGATGTCCGGGCGCTCTCGAAGCCGGGGTCCTCCAAAGCCTCCGACCCCATCATCGCCGCTGCCCACATGCGTGCCCACTGTCGTCTGGGACTGTGGTCGCTCAGTCGCGGAGACTCGGCGGGCGTTCAGGCGCGCTGGAACCGGCTGCACTCCGATTCGTCTCGCGGATCAGGAGGTATATCAGGATGACGATCGGGCGGTGTGTGCCGACCTGCTGGAGGCCTGGCTCGCGTGGCGGGAACACCGACCGGATTACCTCACTCTACTCGACCGGGCTGACTCGATTAACCTCGCGAGCAACGTCTTCGTCCGACTGGCCGGTGACCAGTTCTCGGCGACCGCTCGGCTGCGGGAAGCGACCGGCGATCTCCCGGGTGCCCGCCGGGCGATCGCCCGTGAGTGGGTCGCACTACCACTGAGTCCCGCATATCACTCAACCTACCTGAGGGAACAGGCTCGCCTCGCGCTCCAGGCGGGAGATACCACGGCAGCCATTCAGCCGCTTCGGCGCTACGTCGCCCTTCGATCGAATCCCGAGCCGTCGCTGCTGCGTGAGGTGGGCCGAGCGCGAACGCTCCTCGCCGGCTTGATGGGGCGGTAGCGGTGAGCGGGGTGATCCCCTCATGGCCACGGACGTAACTCCCACCCGCACAATTCGTGTGGCCTCTCTCCGATCGGAGTCCATGCCTTACCGTCGCTGGGCTCGTCTGCTTGCCATCATCGGCACGAGCGTCCTGACTGTGATAGTCACTCTCCTCGCCCTGTTGCAACTCCCGCCGGTCGCGACCTGGGCGGTGCGCCGGATCATCACCGTCGTTCCATTCAACCCCGGCTACCAGCTCCAAGTCGGACGGGTCAGCGGGGACTGTCATCGTCTCGCGCTCGAGGACGTGCGGCTGATCTGGAAGATCGCGAGCTGGCGCGGCCGGACCGGCTCGAGCTGGGCTACGACCTGAGAGAGCTGCGGGGCCCGGTGACCCGGCTGCGCGAACTCACTGTGAGCGGCGCCCGGGCGGAGGCCCATCGGGAGGGAAAAACCTGGGACCTGGCCTCTGCTCTCAAGAGCTCGGCGGACACGACGAAGCACGGCGGTGGAATCCGAATCGAGAACTTGAAGCTGCGCGATGTGCAGCTGATGGCCGAGCTGAGCCCCGACTCCGTGGTGCGGATCCGAGGACTCAACCTGGCGGGGCGCGATCTCGTGGTGGGCGACACGGTGCTCCTGGCACTCGACCAGCTCAACTTCGGCCTCTCGCCACCGGGGAGTAGCCGCTGGTTCGCGCTGGCGACTCGAGGCGCGATTACCGCGGCCGAATTCCGCTTCGATCCGCCACGGATCCAGACAGAGGAGACCCGGATCGCCGGGCGGGTGGTGCTGCCGAGAAATCTCGAGGATCCACGCCTGGCGGAGCTGCTCGATGTCCGGCTCCAGGCAACGCCGCTCGCCCTGGCCGATCTGGCTGCCGTGGTCCCCGCGGCGGCATTCAAGAGGGAGACCTTCATCTGGACGCGAGCGCGAGGGGCTCGGGCGACGGGCTGGTCACTGCCCACCTCGGCGGACGTCTGGACGAGCAGATTTCACCCTCGACGGCGTCGCACCTCTGACCAAAGGCAAAGCCGACTACCGGCTGCGCGGCAGCATGCGCCGGCTCGACCCCGCTCGCCTCTACAAGACCGCGCCCTCGGGGAGCCTCAACGGCAACGTCGCAGCCGACCTCAGAGGAGTCACGCTCAAACAGAGCGGCGGAAGGGTGGAGCTCCGACTCGCGCCTTCCCGAGTGGCGGGAAACTCGATTTCACCGCCTCGGGCTTCAGGCCGATATCCGTAACGGCAGTGCCGCGGTGAGCTGGCGTGGCACGATCGAGCAAGGGACGCTCGCCGGAACCGGGCGGATCCGTCCCTTCGATTCGGTTCCTGAGTATCGGCTCCGCGGAACAGCGACGGATCTCCCCGGTAGCAGGGCTGTTGCCCGCAAGTTGAGCGGCGACTCCGGAGTGTCCGCGCTCGAGGTCCGCTTTCGGCTCGCCGGTGCCGGACTCTCACCCAAGACGGCCCGAGTGAAGGGCGAGGTTGTCCCTCACAGCTCTGCCAAACCTCCGGAGAAGATCCCTATGAGCCTGGGACACGCTTCGTTCGCTTTGGCACGGGGGCGGCTCCCAGCTGAACCCCGAGCTCCTCGCCGGCGGCGGCACCGTCACGGCGCACGCGGTCGCGCAGCTAGGTGACACCCTGACCTACGAAGTGCGGCATGGCAGGATCGACCGGGTGGATCTGGCCCCCGGCTCGGCGCGGACACGGCCATGGGCCCGCTCTCGGGCCGATTCTCCCTCCGGGGACGCGGCACGGCACCGGATCAGGCCGTCGCCTCTCTCCGTCTCGATCTCGATGAGCTGCGTTACGGCTCCCACCGGATCGAGAAACTCTCGGGACAAGCTTGGCTGGCTCGTGGTGCAGCGCGCCTTGCTTTCGGTGGGCCGCTCGAGGGCGGACGCATCAGGCTGGAGGCCGATGCCCGTCCCTTTGCTCAGACCAAGACCTTTCTTCTTCGCACCGCCTCGCTCGAGGGAGTAGACCTCGGGAGCTTCCTCGGTCGCTCAGATCTCGCGGGACCGGTCACCCTGCGTGCCACCGGGAGTGGCCGAGTGCGGGGCAACCGCCGTTCGGTGGAAGGCAGGGTCACGGTTGAGCCGTCGCGGCTGGGAAAGCTCGAGGTCACCTCTGGTTCAGTCGACCTGACGCTGAACGGAGTCCGGCTTACCTATGACGGCTTCGTTCGCACCAACGGCGGAAGGGTGGCCCTGGCCGGAGATGGTCAGCAGCTCGCGGGTGGGCGCTCGCTCGCGATCCGGCGAAGCCAGGCCGACTCGATCGATCTCGGCACCTTGATGGGTCGTGCCGATCTGCATACCAGCATCAACGCCAGCTTCACCGCTCAGCTCTCGGGAGACTCCGCCGCAACCAGGCAAGCCGACCTGTCGCTGGAGCTGCTCTCATCCCGAATCAACCAGGCCCAGCTGCAGGGAGGCCGAGTCAGGCTGAACCTGAAGGGTGACGCGCTTCAGGGTGAGCTGCGGCTAACGGGCCGAGACGGTGAGCTCGAGGCCGAGCTGAAAGGACAGACCGGCAAGGCGACGCAGGTCCACACCACCGGCACGCTCCGGCTCGAGCGTCTCGCGCGCTGGACCGGGCGGGCGGATGCGGACGGACGTCTCGAGTCCAGCTTTACGCTCAACGCCGCCGGAGACAGCGCGGGTCTCCTCTCCCTCGACGGCAATGTGAACGCGATCGGAGGGATCGGAGACATACGCATCAACTCGGCGCACCTGGCGCTGGGACCCGATTCCGGAGCCATCCGGGTAGACACCCTCCTCGTCCGATCGAACGTGCTGGCGCTGGGCGGCCACGGGCGGATCGCGCTCCGGAGAGAGGCCGGGCCGGGCACCCTACGGATCACCGGGACCACCTACAACCTCGCACCGCTTGCCCCATTCATCGGCGATTCGATCTCGCTCGATTCGGCGAGCATGGCGCTCACCCTGGCGGGGCCGGCCTGGCGCTGGCGACTCGATGGAGCGGGCCAGATCAATCGCATCCTGGCAGGCGGAAACCTCGCCGATCGGGTGACGCTCCGTGCTACCGCAGCAATCGACAGCACCCATCTCTCCGGAATGCGGGGAGAGCTCCGGGTGAAGGACGCGGCCTCGGGTAAGATGAGAATTCCAGAGGCGCGAATGGCCGCGCGCTACGATTCGCTGGTCACCCTGGATGGGGACGTGGCTCTGGGAGACAGCGCCCGAATCGTCACTGCATTGCGAGGAACGGTGCAGTCCGACACCATGCGCGCCACGCTCCAGCGGCTCGACCTGACGCAGGGCGACAGCTCCTGGACCCTGGAACAGCCCGCCCAGCTCGAGCTCCGGCCTCGCGTAGCGGTAGATGGATTCGCCCTCCGGTCCGGCAGGCACCGAATCATCGTCGACGGCCTCTACGACCCGCAGCACTCGAGCGACATCGGCGTCCATATCACCGATCTGAATCTCGAAACACTCCGCTCTCTCGGGCTCGCGCCCATCGGCGGACGACTCGATGGATGGCTTCGCCTGCAGGGGACCGCGGCGGAGCCGACGCTACAGGGAAAGCTGGGGCTCGGGATCCGTCAGAGCGACGGTCGAGAGACCGGCCGGGTACAGACCGGGATCAACTGGACTCGAGAGGGGCTTGCGATCAACGCCGCGACGGTGCCGGTGAGAGGCGGGCGGCTGACGGTGAACGGCACCTTGCCTTGGCGCCTCACACTCACTCCCACCGACAGTGGAAACAACGTAGGGGTGACGCCAGCAGCCGACACGCTCGCCCTCGCGGTGCAGGCCGACAGCTTCGATCTCGCCGTATTCAACCCACTCCTGCGGGCGGACGCGGCCCGAGACCTTCGCGGAAGGTTGATCGCTAAAGCGCGAGTGAGCGGACCGGTCAAGGCACCGCGCGCCGACGGCACCCTGGAGGTGACTGGTGTCGCGGTGGCACTGCCGCCACTAGGACTGAGCTATCGTGACGGCGGCATGGTCGGACGGCTCTCGGGCGATGAGCTACGGATCGAGCAGTTCCAGCTCCTCACCGACAAGAAGCAGTCGCTCACCGCGCAGGGCGTCGTCCGGCTGCGGCCGTTCAACGATCCGGCACTCGATCTCACCGCCAAGCTGAGCAACTTCCGGATCTCCAATTCCTCTTCTCTGCAGGCGGTGGCCTCGGGCGATCTCCGGCTCCAGGGCACCGCCGCGAAGCCGTCGCTCACCGGCAACCTCACCATGGGCCGGACGGACATCATCATGGGCGGCGCGCAAACCGCGGTGACGGTGGAGAAGGTCGAGCTCACGCCCGAGGATCTTCGGCAGCTGGCACGGGAGTTTGGGCCGGCGGTGTTGGCCCAGGTCCACGAGAGCCCGGGATTGGTGGACCGCTTCCATCTCGATCTCAATATGCGGCTCCCCAACCGGGTGTGGTTCCGCCGAACCACCAGTCCCAAGGCTGAGATCGAGCTGAGCGGCCGGATCCGGCTGCGGCAGGACCCGGGGCAGCCAATGCAGTTCTTCGGAAAGGTCGAGCCGGTACCGGGACGGGGAACCCTGGACGTGTACGGACGCGAGTTCCGGCTCACCGGCGGTAACATCCGGCTCAACGGACCAGTCGATTCCACCACGCTGGACGTCACCGCCGAATATCAGGTGCCGACTCAGGGTGGACCGGATGACGAGGGAGTCGTCGTCGACGTTGCCGCCAAGGGTCACCTGGACAGTCTGGCGCTCGAGTTTACCAGCCAGCCCGATATGAGCCAGGACGACATCCTCTCCTACCTCGTGACCGGCCGCCCCTCGTCGGATAATCCGCTGGCCCAGGGCTCGGGCGGACAGAGCACGGGAGAGATGGGGGCCGCCGTAGCGTTGGGCACTCTCACCGGGAGCCTGTCCACTTCGGCGGAGAAGCGACTGGGACTCGACGTCTTCCAGATCAAGCCCGAGGGAGTTCGCGGGCTGACGCTGACCGCCGGGCGATACGTGGGCTCCAGCCTGTTTCTCAGCATGAATCTCCCGATCCAGCTGGATACGCGGGCGCAACAGACGGGATACAACCTCGGCCCGAGCTTCGAGGTGGAGTACGCGCTGCAGCGCTGGCTCCGGGCCAAGGTCGAGGCCGGCAACGTGCCGCCCAGTTTCAGTCTGCGGAGCCGCTATGCGTATTGACCGGTGGGCAATCGCGCTGAGCCTGCTGGCCACGGCGGCGAGCCCGCTTCGGGCCCAGGACCCGCTCAGCCGGGTCGGTCCCAAGACTCAGGTGAAGTCGGTCGAGTTCCGGTTCAAGGGGATGCACACTCTTCCTGAGGAGGAGCTCCGCACGAAAGTCGCGCTCAGTGGCCAGGGCGGCATGGTGGGACTTCGTCGGACCCTCGGATTTCTGCCGTTCGTGCCACCGGTCGGTTCTCATCTCTTCGATCCCCTCGAAATGCAGCGCGACCAGGTGCGACTTCGCAACCACTACTATCGGTCGGGGTTCCCTAAGGCCGAGGTCGGTCACGAGGCACGCTACAACGCCAAATCGGATCTGATTCAGGTGACGTACGTGATCACCGAGGGGCCGCCCCTGCTGCTGCACTCGGTCCGATTCGTGGGTGACAGTGGCACTCTCAAATTTCCGCCGGACCTCGCCCCCCAGTGGGACCAGTTCGTGAAGCGGGCGCAGCGGACGGCCGACCGCTTCGGCCAGGATGAACAGCGGGGCCTGGCCGACAGCACCACGCGCTGGTTTCGCGATCGGGGCTACCCCTTCGCGGTGGCCGCCGCTCGAGCCGTGACCGACAGTGCAGCCAACCGGGCGGAAGTCACCGTGCTGGTGCGCCCCGGGATCCGCGCCCGCATCCGGGAGATCGTGGTAAGCGGCAACGGGAATATTCCGGCGCACCAGATCACTCGGCAACTCACGGTGAAGGCGGGCGACTGGTATAACCTGGGCGAATTGGAGAAGGGCCGGCAGCAGCTGGTGCAGCTGGATCTGGTCCGGCTGGCCCTCTTCGACGTGCCGCGGGAGAGCGCCGACGATTCCACCGTGGTGGTGCACCTCGACGTCACCATGAACCAGCCGCATCTGATTCGCGGGGAGGCTGGTCTCGTCTCGGCCGGCGGAGTCACCGGCGAGGTCAACTGGACTCACCGGAGCTTCCTGCAGGGAGTTCGCACGTTCACGGTGACCGGTACCGCACAGACCGGGGCCCTCTCATTCGAGGATCCGGCCCAGCAGCTCTACCGGGCCTCGGCCACGCTGTTCCTGCCCTACATCGGCCACCGCCGGCTCTCGCTCGCGCTGGGACCGTACGTCGAGTACCGGAACGATCTGCGCGACCGATCTCGGGCCGGCGGACTCGAGGCCTCGCTGGCATACGCGGTGGGACCACTCCGCTCGATTGCACTGGGTTACACCATCTCACACCGCGAAATCCTGGCGTACGGGTACGGTGAGAACCTGGATCCGGTGCAGTACCTCCCTCTACTGGGCCTGGCCGACTCGAATGTCGCGGGCCAGCTCGGGGCGGTGCGAAACCGAAGCACGGTCAGCTTGCAGGGGACCTATGGCGGGCTGGATAAGCTGGCCAATCCGCGGAAGGGCTACGTCCTCCGCCCGCGGATCGAGGTGACCACGCCGGGGTTCAATACCGCGGAGTATCTGCTGCTGGAGGCCGGCGGCACTGCGTTCCTGCCAGTCTCATCGAGGGTGGGATTTACCGTCCGGCTCAGTGCCGGACGGATCTTCGCCTTCGGCAAGAGCCTCAGCGGGGTCGGGGAGGAGTCTCCCTTCGTCTCGCTGCTTCGGCTAGACGACGTGGACTTTACTGCCGGCGGTACTCGGGATGTGCGAGGCTGGGGGAGCGAGCTGGTGGGTCCGAAACTGCCGCAGGTGAGCATACAGACCCAGAACGGAGTGACCGACACCATCGCCGACCGGTACGCTCCGGTCGGCGGACTGGCCCGGTTCATCGGCAGCGCCGAGCTGCAGCTTCCGGTTCCTGGGATGGGGAAGGCATGGGAGAGCTTCGCCTTTTTCGATAGCGGCCGGATCTGGACTCCGGACACCCGGTTCCAGCTCCAGGCCGGCGAGCTGGATCAGGACAAGCTCTACACCTCGGTGGGAGCCGGCATCGGCTACGAAACCGTGGTGGGCGCGGTCGCGGTCGCCGTGGGCTACAAGCTCAACCCTTCCCCGTTGGACCTTCGTTCTCCGGCGGGCGTGTTCGCCGCGCTGGAGGAGGGCCGCCCCCTCAGCACGGTGCCCACCGAGAATGGGCGGCGGTGGCACCTGCATTTCTCGATCGGGTCGAGCTTCTAAGGAAAAGCGTGAGCGGTGAGCGGTAAGCGGTAAGCGGGACGATGAGGACCTGGTGGACTACTCCTATTGCGGTACGACGGCCCTCTTTGGGGTACAGAGGGTTAGGCGTCCCCACCACCAGACCTCCACAGATGTCCGGGCGCAACTGCCGACGCTTCCAATCCTCTACATCAAGAACCAAGGCCGGCCGCCGACGGCAAGTCCAGTGCGGCGCGCACCGATTGAGCCAGCTGCCAGGGTGAGAATGGCTTCTGCAGAAATGGGACCGAGGGCTCGAGCAGTCGCCGGCGGATGATCTCGTCCTCGGTGTAGGCGGACATGTAGAGGACGGGCACATCCGGAGCGCGAGTGGTCATCGCTTCGCCGAGCTGACGCCCATCCGCCTCCGGCATCACCAGATCGGCCAGGACCAGTCGCACCTCGGCGGCGTTGTTGGCAAACAGCTTCAGCGCTTCCTCCCCGTGACGAGCCTCCAGGACGGTGTATCCCAGGTCACTGAGTACCCGGCTGATCCAGCTGCGGACTCCGTCCTCATCTTCCGCCACAAGAATGGTCTCGTCTCCCCGTGGCAGGTCCTCCGCATTGCCGGTCTCGCGATCCACTGCCAAGTCCGGGGCAACCTCAGGCAGCTCGATGATGAAGGTGGTGCCGACGCCGAGCTGACTCTCTGCCCGGATAAAGCCCCCGTTCTGGGTTATCGCCCCCATTACGCTGGCCAATCCGAGTCCGGTACCCTCACCGATGGGCTTGGTGGTGAAAAACGGCTCGAAGATTCGCTTGCGGGTGTCCTCATCCATGCCGGTCCCCGTGTCGCGCACCTCGATCCGGACATACCTCCCGGGAGGTTGGCCTGGGAACGGTGCCTCGACATTGCCGGTCTCGTCCACCTCGACGGTGGAGAGGGTAATCTCCAGGGTACCGGCCCGCCCCATGGCGTAGCGCGAGTTCAGGGCGAGGTTGATGAATAATTCTCCCAGCTGGGTCGGGTCGAACTCGACCGCCCGGACGTCTCCTTCCTGGACGACGTTAACCAGGATGCCCGATCCGATCACCCGGCCCAGCAGCGTTTGCATGCCCTGGAGCAAAGTCCAGGGATCAATGATCTCGCGCCTGATCAGCTGCTTGCGGCTGAAGTTCAGCAGCTGGCGGGTGATATAGATGACGTGCTCGGCGGCGTGCCGAGCGTACTGGAGGTCTTTCCCCTTCGGATCGTCCGGCTGAAGGTCCCGGGTCACGAACGCCAGGAAACCGGTGAGGACCGTCATTTGATTGTTGATCTCGTGCGCCACGCCCCCGGCCAGCTGCCCGATGGCCTCCATCCGGGCCAGATCGCGCAACCGCTCGTCCATGCGCAGTTGTTCGGTTACGTCCTCGAACGCGAGCAGGATGGTCTGGTTGGCAGGATTGGACGAGTCGAGCTTCCGGGCGTTGAGCCGGTAGATCCTCGGCTGGCCGTCGATGGTGACGCGGACCTCATGGTTCTCGAAGGCGATATCCCGTTCCTGCAATTCCTGCAGGACGGCGTGGAGCTCGGGGGCGTCCCACCGGCTGTGGGCGAGGTCGAACAGGGACCGCCGCCGAACGACGGCAGGGGTCACGTCGAAGGTCCGATAGAAGGCCGCGTTGGCGACCAACACGCGGAGGCCCGAGTCCAGGAGCACCAGCGGCTCCCGCACGGCCTCGACGATAGCGACGCTGTAGTCAGGCAGGGATGTTGAAGAGGCGGACTCGTTTACTTCGCGTTCTTCGACCGCGGGTGCGGCTTTCTTCCGGCCGGCAGGCTTAGGCATGGTGTTATCCGCGCCGCGCCCTGGTCGTCGCCCCTTTCTTCGCCGCGGCCCGCCGCTTGGCCGGCCCCTTGGTGGGCGCGGCCTGCTTGGCCGAGGCCGACCTGCTCGCCGCACTCCGGCGACGAGCGGCCGACCGGGCCTGTCTCGCCAGCGCCTGAGGAGACGCGGCGCTGTGGCCTTCGCGCTTGAGCCGGTTCAGCATCGCCCGCGAGCGCCGGGGCGACGTCTTCTTCAGGCCGCCACTTCGGGCCTTTCGGGAGTCGCGCGCGGCGGCGCGGCGGGTTGCCTCGGAGGTGGTGCCTTTCTTGGGCGGCTTCAGCTTCACTCCGGCCCGCCGGGCCTTCGACAGGCCGATGGCGATCGCCTGCTTGGTGGAGCTGGCCCCGTGCTTGCCTTCTCGGATGTGATGGATTTCTTCCCGCACGAACTCGCCGGCCTGGGTGGACGGCGACTTTCCCTCGCGAGCGTCCTCTCGCGCGCGCTCGATCGTCTTTTTCTCCGGCATGGGTCCTCCTGGTGGGTGAGCGCCGTGTGACTCGAACAGTGGCTGGCACCGCTATGGCGCACCGTGGTGTGGATCACCCCCCTGGCCTGCTGGACGGCGACTTGCCTTCGCGAGCGTCCTCTCGTGCGCGCTCGATAGTCTCTTCTATTTCTCCGGCATGGGTCCTCCTGGTGAGTGAGCGCCGGTACCACTGGAATGTGGCCGGCGCCCCCTGCTGTTCACTTGCTCTCTCAGGGCCGCCAGAGAGCGGCGACCTTGCTTCTGGCTTTCACAATCCATCCCGCGACCACCGGAGAAGCTTGACGGTTCTGAGAGGTATCCGGTCTAGAGGAGCAGGCCGGCCCTAAGAATCAGATCAGCTAGTCAGCGGAGGTGACGAGCGCGTCGCGAGCACCAGGCCACGGCCTCAGCGAGCGAGCACCTGGGTGAGTTGACTCGCGACCTGCTGCCACCGTCCCTCGCGGCGGACCCAGACGACCAACGCGCGATAGCGGCCCTGCGCTGTCTGGCCCCCGTACCGGCCGCCGATCGTGAGGAGCGTGGTGTACACCGCCACGTCGCCGTTTCCGTACGCGCGGATCTGCTCGTCCTCCGGTGCATGGGCGAGCGAGTCAAACGCGGTCCGGGTTGCGCGCAGGTTTGCCAGACGATCGGCGCGGGTGACGCGCTCGCCCCGAGGGTTGACGAAGGTGTACTCGGGGGCCCAGAACTGCTCGACTGCCGCCGCATCGGACCGCCGGAGCGCGTCGTCGTAGCGGCGAGTCGCCTCGCGTATCTCAGCTGTCACGGCTGCGGGGGCCGCGTGGGTCGGCTCCTGGGCGAGCGCAGGGGCCGGCAGCAGAAGAAGAAAGATCGGCAGGGATAGGAAGCGTGGCAGGTACCGGAACATGGAGAGCTCCTTTACGTGAGACCCTGAGATCAAGGACCGATCGGTGATGTGCCCGCGAAACCCCGAATGAGACTCTCAATCAGGTAGCTCCAGGCATCCGCCTTCTCGGCCACCGCACTGGCTTCGTGGATGCGGGGAAAGTGCTCGGGCGGCAGCAGACTCAGGTCGGATTCCAGATCGGGAGTCCGCAGGCCGGCAAGATCATCGAGTATCAGGCCGAGCACCGCGAGGGTGGTCGACTTGAATGCGCAGTACGCTTGGGCCGGGCCGAAGCCTCCCGCGTGGAACGCTGCCAGTCCGGCTTCGGCCCACAGGGCCGCTTGCGGTCCCTGAACCGGACGGTAGTGCAGCACCGCGAACGCGCCGGGGTGCTTCTGGGCCACGGTTCGCAGAGCAGCCGCGAACCGGCGAACCCAGTCCTCCCACTTCATCTCTCCAGTCGGCAGCCTGGCTTCTTCGATCAGTTTCTCGGCGATCCCATCCAGCACCGCCTCTTTGGTCGGCACGTGATTGTAGAGGGAGGTGACGTGTACCCCCAGCCGGGCCGCCAGCCGGCGGAGGGTGACGGCCTCCAGCCCCTCCCGGTCGGCCAGTTGGATGGCGGTGGACAGGATACGGGCCCTAGTCAGACGGGGTCTTCCCATGGGCCCAAAGCTAGCCGGACTTGACGGCAATTACCAACACTGTAGGTTAACGGTTACCTACAGTGTAGGTAAAGCGATCTGGAGGTCACCATGCCGAGCGCTCATCTCGCTGCCACCTGCCTGACCACCGCTGTGTTGCTCTGCAGTTGCGGTGGACTCTTCCACCGCTATTCGGCGGCTCCGGCCGCGGAGCCGCCTGAGGAGCAAGTAGTGGTATCAGTGAAGAATCACAACTGGAGTGATGTCACAGTCTACCTGCTTGCGGGCGGGCTTTCCCAACGGCTGGGCAGGGTCTCGGCCCTGGGAGAGGCAACCTTGGATTTCGCCTCTCGCTGGCTGAATACCAGCAGCAGCGTGCGGCTTCGAGCCCTTCCGCTCGCGGGACAGCCTTTCACCTCGGAGACGATTCTCGTCATCCCGGGGCAGGCCATCTTCTGGACCCTGGAGAACAACCTGCAGACTTCGAGCTTCAGTGTGTACTAACGGAATGGCGGAGGATCCTGCTACCAGGCCAGTTTGGCCTCGTAGAACGCCGGCGGTACTTTCTGCAACAGGACAACTATTCACAGGAGCGTGCCTCATGACCTCCGCTAAACCAAGCTCCCAGGTGTCCGCACCGACCACAGCGATCTTCAGCTTTCATGGTGTGCGGTATCTCGTCACCGACGTACAGCGGGCCGTCGCTTTCTACACGACGCACCTGGGCTTCACGCTCGAGTATCAACAGCTGCCGGCCTTCGCCACCGTGGCACTCGGGCCCTTGAAGCTTCACCTCAGTGGTCCCGCCGCATCGGGCTCTCGCCTGGTGAGAGGGCAGCCCCAGGAACCCGGCGGCTCCAACCGGATCACGCTGCAGGTCAGCGACCTGCCGGCCAAGATTGCCGTGTTACGGCGCGCCGGAGCTGGAGTTTCGGAACGACCTGGAGGTGGGGCCGGGGGGCAAACAGATCCAGGTGCTCGATCCGGACGGAAATCCCATCGAGCTCTTCGAACTGAGCACCCGGGGCAGGTTCGGCCTCAGCTTCGACTACTGTCGCCTTGGTCCGCCACTAGCACTGTAACGTGACAGCGCAGGTAGTCGTCCACCCTTCCTCTCGCCTTATTGTGTCCAGGCTCACTGCCCTCCCCCGAAGAGTGTGCTAAATAGGCGGGCTAAAGATTCACCTTATGAGCCTGAACCAAGGAACTACATGTCGCGAGTTACTGCTGTATTTGACGACCAGACGCGGGCCGAGAAAGCTGTCACCGAGCTGCGGCGCCTGGGAGTGACGGATACGGATCTATCATTTATCGCCCGGAACGAGGAAGAGGCTGTTGCTGCAGGCGCTTCGACTGACACTGCGGGCAAACGAGCGGCCAAAGGTGCGGCTGCTGGGGCCGGCGCCGGCCTGCTCTTCGGCTTGGCCGCCCTGGCGATTCCAGGTGTCGGGCCCTTCATCACGGCGGGCGCGCTGGCTACCGCTCTGGGGACAACCGGTGGGGCCCTTGCTGCGGGCGCGATCGTGGGTGGTACCTCAGGTGCCATCGCCGGCGGCTTGAGCAAAGCGGGTTATAGCAAGGACGAGGCCGAGTTCTACGGTCCGGCGGTCGAGCGCGGTGGAGTGCTCGTAGCCGTGGAAACGCAGGGCGTGGTTACTCCAGACCAGACCCGTGAGGTTCTTTCGCGGCATGGTGGGGACAGCTACGGCAGGTAACGTTTAGCAGTTCGTAGCTGAAGAACGGCGTGCAGGAGACGAGTTATGGTCTCCTGCACGCCGTTTTTCTACGTCTTCACTGATTACGTTACTTCTTCACGACGTTCTCTGCGGCAGGACCCTTCTGGCCCTGCACGACGTCGAACTCGACCTGGTCACCCTCGGCCAGGCTCTTGAAGCCCTCCCCCGAAATGGCCGAGTGGTGTACGAAGCAGTCCTTCTGACCGTCCGCGGGCGTGATGAAACCAAAGCCCTTCGCGTCATTGAACCATTTGACCGTGCCATTAGTACGTGCCATATCCTACTCCTGATACTGATGTAATCGGAGCTCGGACGAGCCGCACTGCCGACTACGGTTTCCGTGGATTCCGCCTCCACGTGGGCTCGGCTACCGTGGCGCTACTGCGCCGGGAACGGATCGCCAAGAAAAAACGGGCCAGCATGAACGCCAGCCCGTGTGTTATTCGTCTGACTTTTTTGGGCGCCGTGGCGCCATCAATCAGGGGGAATGATACCCGCGGCGGACGTCAATAACAAGCAGCTCGCTCACTGGGCCCGCCGGATTCAGTCGCACTGCCTCCAGGACCACGGCGGGCTGTGAACTGGGGCGTCTTGGAGGACCGTGGTGTGGATCACCCGCAGTCGCTTCTTGTCGGTATGGTCGCCGCCAGCGCCGCTGTCACGAAGCGGCCGAGCTGCTCAACGACGACGTGAGCCTCAAGTTGGGTGAGCGGGGTTTGCAGATCGTTGGCCAGGTCCTTGCCATCCACGTTCATCTTGAAGCGTACCGACGGGCCCGCCTCGCATGCGAGCGTCAGGGACGATGCCGGAGCTCCGTGAGGCGCCAGCCGAAATACCCAGGCTGGGGGGACGACAGCCGAGGCGGTCCTCGACGCTGCCCGGATACCCTTCGGTCCCGAGCCGCAGCGACCATTCTTGAAGCAGAGGAAAGACTACGCGGCGAAGCGGTGCTTCGCAGTCGTGCCGGGCGCTCTCGTCGTTGCGGGCGCGTTGCTGGGCCGCCACCCGGGCCGCCGCTACCTGCTCTCTATGGGTTGCGAGTATTCGGGTAAGCTCTTCACCGTTGTCGGCTGACATGTCGTGGACTCTCGTGCAGGCTTTCCAGAAGCATGGAGACGTTTCAGGGTCGGCGGAAGGGGCTGGCCCGCGCTGCGGCGAGCCGCCGAAAGGCTTGTTCGATTGCCGCCCCTCTATCCGGTGCGGACCGTTCGAGCGGCGATGCGCGCCACCGCCGCCTCCCACCCCGCGTCGAACGGATGGCCCGGGCTGTCGAGGTCGATCGCCAGGGGGGCGTGGTCCGACGGGATCGGCTTGCCCTTCCGGGCCTCCCGATCGATCTCGGCCCACACCGTGCGCTCCGCCACGGGGCGGGTGACCAGCAGGTGATCGATCCGCATGCCGAAGTTCTTGTGGAAGTTCCCCGCGCGATAATCCCACCAGGTGTAGCGCCCCGTCTCGGCGTGACGAAGGCGGTAGGCGTCCACCAGACCCCAGCGACACAGCCGGAAGAAGGCGTCCCGCTCCCGGGGTGACACGTGGGTCCCGCCATGGCAGGCCACCGGGTCCCACACGTCCTGGTCCTCGGGAGCGAGATTGAAGTCGCCGCCGAGCACGAGGGGCTCCGCCGGATCGGCCGCTTGCTCGAGCCAGCGGGCGAGACGCTCGTACCACACCAGTTTGGCTTCGTAGAAGGACGAGCCGACGGACCTTCCATTGGGAGCGTAGACCGACACGACGCGCACGCCTCCGCAGGTCGCGGCCATCATCCGCGCCTCCGCCAGCGGCTCGTCGTCACCGATATCGGGAGTCCGCGCCGGGCGGAGCGGTTCGCCGAAGTTGGTCACCACGCCGACGATCCCGACGCGGCTGGCGATGGCGACTCCGTTCCACTGCCCCTCGCCGTGGTGAGCCAGCTCGTAGCCGGCAGCGCGAAACTCGGCGACCGGCGCGGCTGAATCCGCCAGCTTGGTCTCCTGCATCAGCAGCACATCGGGCCGCGCCCGCTCCAGCCACCGGGAGACCTTCTCCAGGCGGGCTTTGAGCGAGTTCACGTTCCAGGTTGCGATCCGCATGACGGAACTTACTGGTGTCACCTTCACCCAAAGCGGGAACCGCCGCCGATAGTCGAAGCTGTCGGCGGCGGTGTGCTACTCCTGGTTGCAGCCTTCTCACACGTTCTAGCGAAGCGACCGGAACCCGGCGCGAACCTCCTCCGAAAAGATTTTCGGCTGTTCCCAGGCCGCAAAGTGGCCGCCTTTGTCGAGCTTGTTGTAATGGATCAGCTTGGGATAGGCCCGCTCGGTCCAGCTCCGCGGGGCCGGATAGAGCTCGTCCGGAAAGACGCTCACGGCCACCGGGATGGTGACGCCTTTGGCATTGAAATACCCCTTGCCGAAATACTCCCAGTAGAGACGGGCGCCAGACATCGCCGTGTTGGTCAACCAGGTGAGCGTGATGTTGTCGAGGATGTCGTCGCGGGTGAGGCCCTCGGCTTGTCCCTCGAAAGACGCGGGAGATCAGCTCCAGGCTGCGGGCGTCGTGATCCAGGAAATACGCCGCCAGGCCGACGGGTGAGTCCGCGATTCCGAATAATGTTTGCGGTCGCAGACCCATCTGGTAGCCGTAGGCGATTCCCTTTTGATAGACGAACTGCAGGCGGTCGTAAGCGAGTTTCTCATCGGCTGAGAGACCCGATGGCGCCGGAGCGCCGGAGAAGGCCGCCGCATCAATGTCGGCTGGAAAGATGCCGGGCATGTTGACGTGGATGCCGAGCAATTCGGGAGCCGCCTGCAGACCCATTAGATCCGTGATGACCGCGCCCCAATCGCCGCCTTGCGCCACAAATCTCGTGTAGCCGAGGCGCTTCATCAGCACGACCCAGGCCTGCGCGATGTGAGGGGGGCCCCAGCCGGTGGTGGTCGGCTTGCCGGAGAAGCCGTAGCCCGGTATCGACGGGATCACCACGATGAAAAGCGTCCGACGCGCTCCCACCGTGGGCCGTGGGATTGATCAGCGGGTCGATGATTTTCATCTGTTCGATGACCGAGCCGGGCCATCCGTGGGTGACGATCAGCGGCAACGCATTCTCGTGTTGTGAACGGACGTGAATGAAATGGATGTCCAGTCCATCGATCTCGGTGATGAATTGCGGCAGGGCATTCAACTTCGTCTCGCATCTTACGCCAGTCGTAGTCCGTCGCCCAATAGCGGGCGAGTCTCTGCATCGTCGCGAGCTGCACGCCCTGCGACTGATCGTCGACGGTCTCCTTTTCGGGCCATCGTGTGGCCAGGATGCGCCCACGCAGGGCCTCGAGCTCCGCCTCAGGGAACTCGGTCTTCGCGAACGGCCGGACCGCTGTGGCGTCCGGTGACTTTGTGGCGGTGACAGGCATGGGGATTCCTTTCTCAGGGGGTTGGCGACGGCACCATTGCTCTCGTCTGACGTCGCGCCCCTCGAAGGCCCGGGTCGGCAAAAACACGACGCCGAGCTGGTCTTCAGGTAGCTCGGCGGTCTTGGGGCCTTCGTGGCGTCTGATGTCCGGCGTCGCGGAGGGGGCGAGGACCCGTGGCTTTGCGACCCCGGCTTTCGCCGGGTGTGCCTTGGTGGGTGCGAGGGAACGTGGGGCACGGTAGGCTTTGGCACCGTACCGGTCAATTAGACCATAGTACTGGATAACGAGTTTAAATCGCGAGCGTTTCGCAAACTACCGTGCTGGTGAATTGCCACGATGCCGCTTGGCTCAGATCTCTGGTACGTCGGGGAGTACTGAAGGACGACCTCGACCTCGGCTCGCCCAGGGTAGTAAGCGCACGAGCCCCTCGCTGGCGCCCGGTCGCTCCGCGCCACACATTCCGTCACTCCCATGACTGCCCCCGCCCCAGTTGAGTCACTGCGCGCCGCGCTTGCCGGCCGGTACAACCTCGAGCGCGAGCTGGGCGCGGGCGGCATGGCCACGGTCTATCTCGCGCAGGACCTCCGGCACGACCGCCGGGTCGCGATCAAGGTGCTCCGCCCCGAGCTGGCCGCAGTGATCGGGGCCGAGCGATTTCTCCGCGAGATCAAAACCATCGCCAACCTGCAGCACCCTCACATTCTCGGCCTGATCGACTCGGGTGAGGTTCATGGCACCGCGTATTACGTGATGCCGTTCGTGGAGGGCGAGAGCCTGCGCGACCGGCTCACCCGCGAGAAGCAGCTCCCCATCGCGGAGGCCGTGCGGCTCGCGACCGAAGTCGCCAGCGCCCTCGACTACGCCCACCGGCACGGGGTGATCCACCGCGACATCAAGCCCGAGAACGTGATGCTGCACGACGGCTCTGCGCTGGTAGCGGATTTCGGGATCGCGCTGGCGGTCTCGAGCGCGGGCGGCAGCCGGATGACCGAGACCGGGATGTCGCTCGGCACGCCGCACTACATGTCGCCGGAACAGGCGATGGGCGAGCGGGAGATCACCGCCCGGAGCGACGTGTACGCGCTCGGCGTCATGACCTACGAAATGCTGGTGGGCGAGCCGCCGTTCACCGGTCCCACGGCGCAGGCGATCGTGGCCAAGGTGATCACGGCGGAGCCGGCCGGGCTCACGGCCCAGCGCCGGAGCGTCCCTTCCGCGGTCGAGGATGCGGTGCTGACGGCGCTGGCTAAGCTGCCGGCCGACCGGTTCGCCACCGCGGCCGAGTTCGCCACGGCGCTGGAGGGTCAGGCGGCCAGCCGGTCGGGCGGTCACAGGCACGTCCGGCCCAGATCCGCTCGACCAATCGCCCTCTACCTCCTCGGTGCCGTCGCGGCGGTCGCCACCGCCGCCGCAGTGCTTCTCGGAATGCGGGGCCGGCAACCGGCCCAGCAGTTTCCGCCGGTGGTCCTGAAGTACGCCATGACGCTGCCGGACAGCGCCGCGCTGGCCGACCACAATGGAAGCGGCCTGGCCTACGCTCCCGATGGCTCCGTCTTCGCCTACACCTCGCGTGTAGGCCTGATGCTGCGCGCGGCCGACAGGCTCGACGCGGTGCCGGTCGCCGGCGCGCGTCGAGCGGTCAACCCCTTCTTTTCCCCCGACGGCCGGTGGCTCGGATACCTGGATGGCGCCAGGGTCGTGAAGGTCCCGCTGGCCGGCGGCGCGCCGGTGACGATCTGCGACTCCTGCACCGGCTACTCCTTCTCCTGGGGCGACGACGACACCGTCCGCTACCACACGGCGCCCTCCATCAGTCCCAATTCGCGGATACTGATGGCGGTGTCGGCCCAAGGTGGGACGCCGCACGAGATCGCGCGTCCCGACAGCACCTCGACCGAGGCTTTCCGGGGCCCGATGCTCTTGCCGGGGACCCGGACCGTGCTGTTCTCGCTGTTCAACGGATCGAGCAGCCGCCTCGCGGCGTTGAATCTCGACACCCACGCCATCACCAGATTCGATCAGCCGGGATTCAGTCCGCGGTGGGTAGCGGCCGGCTTCGTGACCCTGGGCAGCGCGGACGGCAGCCTGATCGCCCTGCCCTTCGATGCGAAGCGGGGTCGGCCGAGCGGACCGCCGGTCACGATCACGCGTGACGTGTCCCAACCCGACGGCTTCGTCTCCCGCGCGGCGGTCTCGGCCAGCGGCGCCATCGTCTATCCGCAGTCCGGCGGGGACTCCCCGCGCCGTCTGGTGCTGGTCGGGCGCTCGGGATCGGCCAAGCTCATTCCGGGCGAGGCCCGGCGCTTCGCCAGCCCTCGTTTCTCCCCCGACGGACGCCGCATGGCACTCGGGATCACCGACCAGGCGGGCACGAAGGACATCTGGGTCTTCGATGTCGCGCAAAGCACCTGGTCGCGCCTCACCACCAGCGGGATCAACAATCGGCCGATCTGGACGCCCGACGGCCGTCGTCTGGTCTACTCCAGCAACGACGACCTCTGGTGGATCGACGCCGACGGCAGCGGCCGTCCCGAGAGCCTGCTGGTCGCCAACGGCAACCGGTTCGCGGGGACAGTCACTCCTGATGGACGTGCCGTGGTGTATCAGGAGGCGGCGAGCGATCGCAACGGGATTCGGAGCATGGCATTCGATTCGGCTCCCGCGTCGCGACTCTTGATCTCCGGCACGTTCGGCGAATCCGCTCCGGCGCTCTCACCGAACGGGAAGTGGCTAGCGTACCAGTCGGACGAGACGGGGCAGATGGAGGTGTACGTGCGGCCCTATCCGGGGCCCGGGGCCAGGGTGCCGGTCTCGCTGCACGGAGGCACGGAGGCAGCCTGGGCCCACAGCGGGCGGGAGCTGTTCTTCCGCTCCGGCGACAGCCTGATGGCAGCCGCGGTCGCACCCGGCCCCACCTTCGCGGTCACCGGGCGTCGCCTACTGTTCACCGGCTCGTTCGTGAGCGGTGATGCCTACCGGGAGTACGACGTGGCCCCCGACGATCAGCATTTCGTCATGCTCAGCGGTGGCTCGGCGCGGTCCACCTTGATCGGCCTGCAGCACGCTTTCGATCGCCTCGCGCCGACCCGGTAGCTGACCGGAGCCGGGCAACTCCCCAGGACCGTGGTGTGGATCACCCGCCGGCACCACGCGAACGCTCAGCGAGCCGTCGTCAGCCTTTGCCCGTCCGCGCCGCGATCCGCGCCGCCGCCCCCTTCCCACCCCGCGTCGAACGGATGGCCCGAGCTCTTCGAGGTCGATCGCCAGGGGGGCGCTCCACCACAGGACGGGTGACCAGCAGGTGATCGATCCGCATGCCGAAGTTCTTGTGGAAGATCGTGCGAGGATGATTGTCCTTTGTCTTGTACAGGCTTCTTCGGTGTCAGGTGCTGGATGAGCTCCTGGGATATTGTTCGAGAAAATCAGGGCGCTCGGTTAGGTGATGGCCATAGTCCACATTTTTGTAAGGACCGGATTGCCAAAACGAGCCATCCCCTGATGTGATGTAGTAGTAGCGATCGAATTTGAGCGAATCACCTTGCTGTTTGCCTCGGCGTTCCACATCAAAAGAGCCACTCACAGGTGTGGATGTATCAGTGGACTGTAGGGCACGAGGAGTTTGGTAATCGTGGATCCAAATGGCTTGGATCTCCGCGACTTTATTGGCCCACTCGGGGTACTGATTTCTAGCGATCTGAACTGTCTGACCCGAGTTTCTCACGCTCTGAAATACTTCGGCTGAGACCGGTTTCCACGGCTGAGCAGCTCTCGACATTGATTTGGGCGATGAAAGGCTTAGCCGACCACCAAGTTCAGCAACCGGTTCGGCACGTACACCACCTTCCGAACCTCCTTCCCCTCGGTAAACCGCCGCACCGCCGCATCCTCCTGCGCCGCCGCCACCACCGCCCCCTGATCCGCATCCCGCGGCACCGACACCCTGCCCCGGGTCTTCCCGCTGACCTGGATCACCACCTCGACCTGGTCCTCCACCACCAGCGCTCTCGTCCCACTCGGGCCAGCGCGCGTCGAAAATCGAAGTGTCGTGACCCAGCCGCTCCCAGCTCTCCTCGGCAAAGTGGGGCGCGAAGGGGGCCAGCATGAGGATCAGCCCCTCGACCATCTCCCGATGAGTTGAGCCCTCTTCCCGCAGCGCGTTCACGAACTCCATCAGCGCCGCGATGCTGGTGTTGTAGTGGAGCTGCTCCATGCCCTCGGTGACGCGCTTCACGGTTTGGTGGTATTTGATGGTGAGTCGCGAGTCACGAGTCGCGGGTCGCGGAGTCAGCGCGAGTCGCGAGTCTCGAGTCGCGAGGGCCGTCTGGCCGACCAGATTCCACACCTTCTCCAGGAATCGCCGGGGGCCGCTGATGCCCTCGTCCCGGAAGTCGCCGCCCTCCTGGAACGGTCCCAGGAACATCAAATACATCCGGAAGGTGTCGGCGCCCCACTGGGCGATGTACTCGTCGGGCACCACGACGTTGCCCCGCGACTTGGACATCTTGGAGCCGTCCTTCACGATCAGGCCGTGGGCCCGGAACTTCCGGAACGGCTCCTCGAAGTCGAGCTGCCCCAGGTCGTGCAGCACCATGGTGATGAAGCGCGAGTACAGGAGATGGAGCACGGCGTGCTCGTTGCCGCCGATGTAGCTGGTGACCGGCAGCCACTTCCGGGTGCGCGCCGGATCGAACGGCCGGTCGTCGAACTCGGTGCTGGGATACCGCAGGAAATACCAGGCCGAGTCGAGGAAGGTGTCGCTCACGTCGGTCTCGCGCCGGCGCCCGCTTGCCGCACACCGGACAGGGCACGTAGTACCACTCCTCGTGCCGGGCCAGGGGCGAGACGCCGGTGTCGTCGGGCTTGAAGTCCTCGATGATGGGGAGCTCGACCGGGAGATCCTTCTCCGGGACCGGGACGGCGCCGTGCTCGTCGCAGTAGATGATGGGGATGGGCGGGCCCCAGTAGCGCTGGCGGGAGATGGTCCAGTCGTGGAGCCGGTAGTTGACCACGGCCTTGCCCGCGCCGCGCTCGGCCAGCCAGGCAGTGATGGCGCGCTTGGCCTCCGGGACCGGGAGGCCGTCGAACTGGCCGGAGTGGACCAGGACGCCTTGCTTCGTTGTCGACGTACGCCGCCGTCAGCCGGGAGCGTCCGGGTCGGTGGGCAAGATCCCTCGCTCCGCTCGGGATGAGGTATCTGCGACGACGCGGACGATCGGCAGGCCGTAGCGGCGGGCGAACTCGAAGTCCCGCTCGTCGTGGCCGGGCACGGCCATGATGGCGCCGGTGCCGTACTCCATCAGGACGTAGTCGGCGATCCAGACCGGAATGGGCTGGCCGGTCGCGGGGTTCACGGCGTAGCCGCCGGTGAAGACGCCGGTCTTCTCCCGGTCGCCCACCTTGCGGGAGACCAGGTCCTTGGCCGCGACCATCTTCCGGTACGCGTCCACCTCGGCCCGGTGCTCGGCGGTGGTGAAGGCGTCCACCAAGCGGATGCTCCGGGGCGAGGACCATGAAGGTGGCGCCGAAGATGGTGTCGGGCCGGGTCGTGAAGACCCTGATCTCGGGCTCTTCGGAGCTGGCCCCTTCGCTGCGCTCAGGGTGACACTCCGTGCGCTCGGGGTGACACCTTCTGCCCCGCTGCCCCGCTGCCCCGCTGCCCCGCTAAAAACTATTTCCGCGCCTTCCGATCGCCCTAACCAATTCCGCTGCGCCAGGACGGTGCTCTCGGACCAGTCCATCTTCGACTTGTCGTCGAGGTTGGCCAGCAGGCGGTCGGCGTAGTCGGTGATCCGGAAGAACCACTGCTCCAGGAACCGCTGCTCGACCACGGAATCGCAGCGCTCGCAGTGGCCGTTGATGACCTGCTCGTTGGCCAGGACGGTCTTGTCCTTGGGACACCAGTTGACCGCCGCCGCCTTCTTGTACGCCTTCCCCGCCTTGAACAGCTGGAGGAAGATCCACTGGGTCCACTTGTAGTAGCTGGGATCGGTGGTGGACAGCTCGTGCCGCCAGTCGAACATGCCGCCGATCCGCCGGAGCTGCCGGCTGAAATTGGCGATGTTCCGGGGGATCAGCTTGCCGGGATTGATCCCCTGGGCGATCGCGTAGTTCTCGCTGTGGATCCCGAAGGCGTCGTAGCCGATCGGCTCGAACACGTCGTAGCCCTGCAGCCGCTTGAACCGGCCGTAGGTGTCGGCCCCGGTGAAGGCGAACATGTTCCCCACGTGCAGCCCCTCGGCCGAGGGATAGGGGAACATCATGAGGTTGTAGAACGGGCGGGCGGCCCGGTCGAGGTCCGGCTCGTTGGTGTGCCGCTCGGCCCAGCGGGCCTGCCACTTGGCCTCCACCACGTCGGGCTGGTAGGAGCCCTCGTGGGTCGATCCGGGATTCTGCTTCACTCGGCTCTCGGTCGTCTTCATGACTGGATGGTAACGGGAGTCGGTAAATCTATTTGCAACGCCAGCTTACTGCCATGCAGCCGGGTGAAGCGGGATCCCCGATCGACCGATACTCCGGAGCATGGCATCCACCCGCAACAACTTCATCTTCCGGCTGCACCTGATCGGCTTTGCCTCCGCCGCGGTCCTCGCCACCGTTGGAGCCGGGGTGCTGCTGGCCGCCTGCCCCATCGGCGAAGGTCTCTCCCTCTACCATCCGATCGTCTGGGGCACCGCAGCCATCCTGATCTGTGGCATAGCCATAGAGCAGGCGCTGGTGCGGCTGCTGCTTACCAAGGTGCTCAAGCCCACGGGCAAGGTCGCGGTGGTCGCGTCGCGGGTGTCGCAGGGCGACCTGAGCACGCCGGACTGGGCCAGCCGCGAAGGGCTGGACATGCTGTCGTCGTCCATCGTCGGCATGGTGAAGCGGCTGCAGGACCTGGTGGGGACGATCCGGCAGCATTCGCACGACGCGGCCTCGATGGCGCAGCAGATCGCCGCCTCCACCCAGCAGATGACGGCCTCCACCCAGGAGGTCGCGGGCACGACCAGCGACCTGACCGAGCGGGCCAACCAGCAGGCGCAGGTGGTCCGCGCGGCGGCGCAGGACGCGGGGAAGATCCTGGAGATCGCCCACGAGCTGGCTGCCGGCTCGATCCAGGCGGCCGAGCGGAATGCGGCGCTGGCCCGGATGGCCCGGTCGCACCGGGAGCGGCTGGACCAGAGCACGGCCGAGCTGGCCCGTCTGGCGGAGGAGATCGAGCGGGGCTCGGCGGAGGCGGAGGCGCTGACCACCGCGTCGGGCGACATCGAGAAGTTCATCATCCAGGCCAAGCTGATCGCCAAGCAGACCCACATGCTGGCGCTCAACGCATCGATCGAGGCGGCGCGCGCGGGAGACGAAGGCCGCGGCTTCAGCGTGGTGGCGGAGGAGGTTCGGAAGCTGGCGAATCAGGCGGCGCAGGCGGCGACGTCAACCAGCAACACGGTGCAGAGTGTGGTCGCCCAGGTGGGGACCGCGCGGGAGCGGTTGCTGCGACTGGGACAGGGCGGTACGGCCGCGCGGGAGGCGGCGCACGCGGCCGCGGTCGGACTGATGAACGTGGCGAAAGAAGCGGAGGCCAACGACGAGTGGACCCGGCGGATCTCGAACTCGGCCGGCGAGGTGCGCGGCCTGATCGAGGGGATCGCCGGCCGGATGAAGGAAGTCTCCTCCGGCACCGAGGAATACGCCTCAGCCGCGCAACAGATCGCCTCGGCCGCCCAGCAGCTCAACGCGTCTACGGAGGAGATTTCCTCTTCAGCCAGTCATCTGGCGCAGGCGGCGGAGAAGCTGACGGGGGCGGTGGGAGGGTTCAAGTTGGCGTGACGGCGGTCAGGCGGTCAGGCGGTCAGGCGGTGAGGCGGTAGGGCGGTCGGGCGGTCAGGCGGTACGATGAAGCGTGAGGGGAGTCACCGTCGGATTGCCTGTAGGTAAGTAGCTTTGGGCTCCCCCGTCCTTGGGAGGCTCTGTGTCGCGTGGCCGGCTCGTGATTGCCCTCATCGTCGCCGTGATCTCCATCCTGGGGTATTACGGCAGCAGCGTGTTCAATCCCATCACCAAAGAGAAGCAGCACGTCGCCGGGATAACGCCGGAGCAGGAAGTCGCGCTCGGGCTTCAGGCGGCCCCGGAGATGGCGCAGCAGTTCGGGGGCGAGGACCCGGATCCCCAGCTGCAGGCGCTGGTGGACAAGGTCGGTGAACGGATCGTGGCCCAGAGCGCCGCCGGCCAGAGCCCCTACCGCTACGACTTCCACGTCCTGAATGACCCCGAGACGATCAACGCGTTTGCGCTGCCGGGCGGGCAAGTGTTCATCACCGAAGGGCTGCTGAAGCGGCTCAAGACCGAGGGACAGCTGGCCGGCGTGCTGGGACACGAGGTCGGTCACGTGGTGGCGCGGCACGGCGCGGAGCACATCGCCAAGGAGCAGCTGACTCAGGGACTCACCGGCGCCGCGGTGCTGGCCGCCTACGATCCCAGCGATCCGTCGAGCCGGAACTCCGCCGCGGTGGTGGCGATGATCGGGCAGCTGGTGACGATGCGGTTCGGCCGGCAGGACGAGCTGGAATCGGACCGTCTCGGCGTCCGTTTCGCCAGCGAATCGAAGTACGATCCGCGCTCGATGATCGCGCTGATGAAGATTCTGGAGGAGAGCTCACAGGGAAACCGGCCGCCGGAGTTCTTCAGCACGCATCCCAATCCGGAGAACCGGATTCAGCAGATCGAAGCCGCGATCCGGGAGGTGTATCCCAACGGGGTTCCGGAAGGACTACAGACAGTAAGCGGTAAGCGGTAAGCGGTGAACGGTAAGCGTACGGTGATAGGAGGCGGCTTCGGCCCCGTTCGCTGCGCTCATGGGTGACTACTGTCGCTGCTCGCTCACCGCCTTGGCGTTTACCGCTTACCGCTCACCGCTTACCGCTCACGCTGTTAGGCATCCCGAGCGCAGCGGAAGCCGCTGAACAGGTAGCGCGACTCGGGCTTTCCCGGGCGGCGGGACGTCGTCCGGATGGCGCCGATGCGCGTGGCCCATGATCCCCCGCGGAGCACCTTGGCGTAGCGGCTGAAGGAAGGCTGGTCGCCCGGCGTCTCCTCGAACTCCCGATAGGGCAGAAACGCGTCCGCGGTCCACTCCCAGACGTCTCCGATCATCCCATAGCATCCGATGGGCGACAGGTTGCCGGGCAGCGCGCCGACCGATGCGGGCCCGGAGCTGAGCTGATCGAGATTGGCGACGTGGGGACTGGGAGGCATGTTGCCCCAGGGATAGTTCCGGCGCGACTGGGTCTCCGGGTCCCAGCTGGCGGCGGCTTCCCACTCCGCTTCGGTCGGGAGGCGCTTGCCGACGAACCGGGCGAAGGCGTCGGCCTCGTACCAGGAGACGTGGGACACCGGACAGGTGAAGTCGACCGCCGACTCCTCGGCCGAGCGAGCGGCTCCACCAGGCTCCATCCTGCCAGAACCAGTTCAGCGGCATGCCGATCTGCAATTCACGGATCCAGTGCCATCCGTCCTCGGACCAGAGCTCCCGCCGGTTGTAGCCGCCTTCGCCCATGAAGGTGACGAAGTCGCCGTTGGTGACCGGCATGATATCGAGCCAGAACGGGGGCAGCTCCACCCGGTGCACCGGACGCTCCTCGGGCCAGGGCGAGAGCTGGGCATCGGCGCCGAGCCGAACCCTGCCTCCCGGAAAGCGGGCCATCACGCCGGGATCGGCCAGCCTCCGGCCGCGGGGAAGCCGCCGCGCCTGCACCGGGGTGTAGCGCTGTCCCAGAAGCTGCATCGCCTGGAGAATGGACTCGCCCCGGCGATACTCGTGCTCCAGCGTTCTCTGGTACCGCTCCGCCAGCAGCGGCTGCTCCAGCAGATCGGCCTGCTCCAGCGACTGCAACACTCGCTGGCGGACATCGGTCATGAGGTCGAACCACTCGTCGTAGGAGCCGACCGGCTGATGCTCGGGATCATCGAGGAGCCAGCGTTTTTCGTAGTGAACGATGCGGTCGAGCTCGGAGAGAACGGAGCCCACTTCGGGCGCTGGCTCGAGCGCCAGACCGTGGGCGTCGAGTGAGCTGACCAGCAGCACGGTTCGGGCTCGCGCTTCGGCCAGCAGCTCGGCGAAAGCGCGGCGGGTAGGAGTAATGGAACCGGCAACGAGCATGCGACCTTCAGGCGAGGGTCCATCGAGGGTTGAAATGTGCCACACTGGGAGCGCGTTCGGGAGCGTCTGACGCATCACTCGCGGTATCGCTACAGTTGATCTCTCCGCAGGTCAGGGTATGTGTCGCGGCACGGGAGTGGCCTCTCCAGCAGTGTCAACTACATCCACCCCCCTCTCCCCTGAGACCCTGCTTTCGAGGCCACTCCCGTGCCGCTGGTGAATGTGTCAGTAGCTCCTCAGTGCTGGATGCCGCCGGTAATACTCGAGAAGAGAATGATTCTTGCGAACCAGTTGATCTAGCGGGGCGGGTGTGGGCTCGAACGCAGGTTCTCCGGGGAAGGGTGTGGGGATGTAGTTGAACCTGCGGAGAGTCCACACCCGCCCCGCTAACCGCAGACACCATTCGACACGCACGCATGGTCGGTTCTCTCCTGAGCGGATAAGTTCTTTGCTGACCCGATTCTCGAGGCTCGATGCAGCTGCTGCGAAACGCCGATCTCTACGATCCCCAGCCGAAGGGCCGCGCCAGTCTGTTGATCGGCGGGGAGAGGATCCTCTGGATCGGGGACGAGCTCGAGCTGCCGGCGACTCTCGGCGCGACGGTGCGAGATCTGGAAGGCCGGCGGGTGATTCCGGGACTGATCGACTGCCACGTGCATCTCACTGGGGGCGGCGGAGAGGCGGGCATGCACACCCGGGTCCCGCCGCTGCAGCTGAGCCGGCTGACCGGTGGCGGAGTAACCACCGCGATCGGGCTGCTGGGAACCGACGACACGGTGCGGTCAACGGCCGAGCTGGTGGCCAGCGCGCGAGGACTGATCGCCGAAGGGATGAGCGCCTGGTGCTATACCGGAGGCTACCACGTGCCGCCGGCGACGCTGACCGGGAGCGTGCGGGGCGACATCGCCCACATCGACCTCATTCTGGGAGTAGGCGAGCTGGCGATCAGCGACCACCGCTCCAGCCAGCCCACGCTGGACGAGCTGCTCCGGATTGCCGGCGATGCCCACGTCGGCGGACTGATGACCGGCAAGGCCGGCATCGTCCATCTGCACGTGGGCGACGGAGAACGGGGGCTGGAGCTGGTGCGGCGCGCCCTCGGCGAAAGCGAGCTTCCGCCTTCGGTGTTCAATCCGACCCACGTGAACCGGCGGAAGGCGCTGTTCGAGGAGGCCTGCGACCTGGCCAAGCAAGGCTGCGTCGTGGACATCACGGCATTCCCGGTGGAGGAGGGCGAGGACGCCTGGTCGGCGCCGGAAGCGCTGACCCGCTACCTGGAGTCGGGGCTTCCACCCAACCGGGTGACGGTGAGCTCGGATGGAGGAGGGTGCCTCCCGGTATTCGATGCCGACGGGCGGGTGAGCCGGATGGATGTGGGCCGTCCATCGGCGATGGCGGAGGCGCTGCAGGCGCTGCTCGCGTGTGGCCAGCCACTCGAGCGAATACTCCCCGCCTTCACCAGCAACCAGGCCAACCTTCTGCTGCTTCCGCGGAAGGGGCATCTCACGGCAGGGGCAGACGCCGACCTGGTGGTCCTCGACGAGGAGGGCGCCATCCACGATGTAATGGCGCGGGGCAGCTGGCATCTAATGGAAGGCCGTACGGTCATTCGCGGCCTGCTGGAGCAGGCAGAGCACCGGTAGGCCGCCGCCACGGGGTGACTATCTTAGGCGGCGTTCCGTTTTCGCTGAGACGCTGAAAGGACGACGTGGCGACTGCGCGAGGGTACATCGTTCCGGTGGGCGGGGCGGAAGAGAAGATCGGCGACGTGGCCATCCTCCGGCGGTTCGCGGCACTCTGCGGCGGGGAGAAATGCCGAGTCGCCATCATCCCGACCGCCTCCATGTTGAGCGAGACCGGCGCCCGCTACGAGCAGCTCTTCCGAGACCTCGGCGTCAAACACGCGCAGGCGCTCCCCATTGCCAACCGGACCGACTGCGAGCGGCGGGAATGGCTCGACGTGCTGGACCGGGTGGACGGGGTATTTCTCACCGGCGGGAACCAGCTCCGGCTCAGCACCATGATCGGCGGGACCGAGGTGGCCAAGGCACTCCGACGGAGAAACGCCGAGGGGATGCACGTGGCCGGCACGTCGGCCGGGGCGGCGTTTCTGTCCGAGCACATGATCGCGTTCGGCAAGGAAGGCGCCTCCCCCCGGGCCCGGAACGTGACCCTCGCTCCGGGCCTCGGCCTCACCAACCGGATCATCATCGACCAGCATTTCCGCCAGCGAGACCGGCTGGGCCGGCTGCTCACCGCGCTGGCCTACAACCCATTTGCCATCGGTATCGGACTGGACGAGAACACCGCCGGGTTTATCGCGCCGGACGAAACCCTCGAGGTGGTGGGCAGCGGCGCGCTGACGATCGTGGACCCGTCCGGCCTCGAGTTCTCCTCCATGGCCCGGGTCCGCAAGAACGACGCGGTGTGTCTGATCGGCCTCAAGTTGCACATCCTGGATCAAGGCTCAACCTTCAACCTGCACAGCCGGGTGGCGGCAGCGGCTCCGGGCATTGCTAAGACGCGTCTGAGCGGGAGGCGGAGCTGGGGGCAGCAGGGCAGCGAGGCCGTAAGAGGTCGAGATGAGAGATCACTCATGACTCGCGACTCGTGTCTCGTGACGGACAACTAGCATGCGCATTCTGGACAAGACGGTGTACGTGGGGCCGAGCCTGTACGCTCATTTCCCCGTCATCAAGCTGGACATAGACCTCGGTCCGCTGGAGGACTGGCCGTCGGGCAAGCTGGGTCCGCGGTTTACCGACCCGCTCGTTGCCGCGTTGCCCGGGCTCAAGGAGCACGGCTGTTCCTACGGCAAGCCGGGCGGGTTCATCCGGCGGCTGACCGAGGGCGAAGGCACCTGGATGGGCCACATCCTGGAGCACATGGCGCTGGAGCTCCAGAACGTGGCCGGGGAGAGCGTCACCTTCGGGAAGACCCGCTCGCAGGGGCCGCGCGGGCATTACTACGTGATCTACCAGTACGAGCAGGAAGACGTGGGCGTGGAGGCCGGCCGGCTGGCGCTCACCCTCCTGCATTCGCTCCTCCCCCCGAATTGCAGCCGGAAGGTGCTGTACCGCCCGGCTTCGACTTTGCCGCCGAGCGGGACGAGTTCATCCGCTTTGCCCAGCGGCGCGCCCTGGGTCCCAGCACTATGGCGCTGGTGCGGGCGGCGGAGGACCGGCGGATCCCCTGGATCCGGCTCAACGAGCAGAGCCTGATTCAGTTCGGGCACGGGCGGTTCCAGCAGCGGATTCAGGCCACCGTCACCAGCCGCACGCCGCACATCGCGGTCGAGCTCGCCTCAGATAAGGAAGAGACCAACCGGATCCTGGCCAATCTGGGACTGCCGGTGCCGCGGCAGCGTCTGGTGCAGAACGCCGACGATGCGGTAACCGCGGCGGAGAAGATCGGGTACCCGGTGGTGGTGAAGCCGTACAACGCCAATCACGGCCGAGGCATCACGGTGCACCTCACCAGCGCGGAGCAGGTGCGCACCGCGTTCGACGTCGCCCGGGAGCACAGCCGCAGCGTGATCGTCGAAAGCTTCATCGCGGGCGAGGACCACCGGATGCTGGTGATCAACGGCGAGCTGGTGGCGGTGGCCAAGCGGGTGCCGGGGCACGTGGTGGGAGACGGGGACCACACCATCGAGCAGCTGGTGGAGCTGGTGAACCAGGACCCGCGGCGCGGCGTGGGCCACGAAAAGGTGCTCACCCGGCTGGAATTCGACCATCAGGCCGAGGTACTGCTGAGCCGAAAGGGCTACACCCGAGAGAGCGTCCCGGCCCCGGGCGAAAGAGTCTTTCTCCGGTCCACCGGCAATCTCTCCACCGGCGGTACCGCGACCGACCTCACCGATCTGGTCCACCCCGACAACATCGCGATGGCGGTGCGGGCGGTGAAGGCGATCGGCCTCGACGTGGGCGGGGTGGATTTCCTCAGCAGCGACGTCACCGAGTCATATAAGGAAGTAGGCGGCGCCATCTGCGAGGTGAACGCGGCGCCCGGGTTCCGGATGCACATGGCACCGAGTGAGGGCCGGGCGCGGGACGTGGGTGGAGCGGTGATGGACATGCTGTTTCCTCCGGGCACGCCGAGCCGGATCCCCATTGCCGCGGTGACGGGAACGAACGGGAAGACCACCACCGCGCGGATGCTGGCCCACATCCAGAAGCTGGCGGGACATCACGTCGGCCTCACCTCCACGGACGGCGTGTACATCGATGGCCAGCGGACGGTGGCCGGGGACATGACCGGACCGGTGGCCACCCGGATGGTGCTGAGCGATCCGTCGGTGGACGTGGCTGTTCTCGAAGTCGCCCGGGGCGGGCTGCTCCGCGCCGGCATGGGCGTGCGCCACTGCGACGTGGGCGCGGTGCTGAACGTGCGGGCTGACCATCTGGGGCTCCGTGGGATCGGGACACTGGCGCAGCTGGCCGAAGTGAAACGGATCGTGATCGAGGTGGCCCGGGACACCGCCGTCCTCAACGCCGACGATCCGCTCTGCCTCAAGATGGCCGACTACGCCCAGGCCAAGCACCTCTGCTATGTGACCATGGATCCTTCGCACGAGCTGGTGGGGGAGCACATCCAGGCGGGCGGCCGGGGCATGGTGCTGGAGTCGGGGATCAAGGGGCAGATGATCACCCTGTACGATCACGGCGCCCACATTCCGCTGCTCTGGACCCATCTCATTCCGGCCACGCTCGAGGGCCGGGCGATGCACAACGTGCAGAACGCGATGTTCGCCGCGGCGATGGCGTTCAGCATGGGACTCAAGCTGGAGGACATCCGCCACGGGCTCCGCACCTTCGACACCACGTTCTTCCAGGCCCCGGGACGGATGAACATCTACGACGAGCATCCGTTCAAGGTGATCCTGGACTACGGGCACAACTCGGCCGCGGTCGAGGCGATGGTCTCCCTGGTGAAACGGATGGACGTGGCCGGGCGGCGGCTGGTGGTGCTGGCGGCGCCGGGCGACCGGCGGGACGAGGACATCGCCGATATCGGCCGGATTGCCGCGGGCAACTTCGACCGGTACATCTGCCGCCGGGACGATCAGCTGCGGGGCCGGCGCCCGGACGAAGTGCCCCAGCTGCTGCGGGATGCTTTAGTGGCGAACGGCGTTCCGGCAGAGCAGATCCTGGCGGTGCCCGATGAGCAGGCGGCGGTGGACACCGGGCTGCGCGAGGCGGAGGCGGGAGACCTGCTCCTGATCTTTGGCGACGCGATCACCCGGACCTGGAAGCAGGTGATCCAGTACCGGCCGGACGCTGCTTCCCGGGTGGTCGAGCGGATCCGGCCGGCGCAGCCGGCGTTGGCGGTGGCGGTTTCAGCCGACGGCGGCGAGGACCACCGGCGGGAGTTCGTGCGCGACTCCCGTGGCGTGCGGATGCCGCGGGAGGAAGCGGAAGATTAGTAGTAAGAAAAGCGTGAGCGGGAAAGCGGAGCGGGACAGGACGAACGTGAGCGTAACGGGAGTACCACCGATCTTAGGTGACCCGCTCACCGCTCACGCTTTGCAGTTCCCGCTCACGCTTTGACCACTAGACTAACTCACTATGCCTACGCGCTTCAGTAATCCGGCCATGCTCGTTCTGGACTCCCGCCGGCTCACCGGCCCCAGCCTGCTGCTCGACCGTCCGGGCGCGGTCCTGGAGGCGCGGATCGAGCCGTCGCAGGCGGAAGCCGCCATCGCCGCCTGGCGACAGGCCGCGCGACAGTTGCTGCAAGCCGTAGACTGGCCGGACGAGCAGCTGGCATCCCGCAGCTTCAGCGGTGGCGTCAGCCTGGCGCTGACAGCCCCGATCGATGGACTCTATGCGGCAACCGAGCTGAACGAGCGGGCCTGGGCCGTGGCCTCCGCTGAGCTGCAGGGGGACAAGCAGCCCGACATCCGGAAAGCAACCGCCGCGCTGCTGGACGACATCGCGTCACAGAAGAACCCCCGCCTGGCCGGACTCTACCACGGCGCGCTTTCCCGGGGTCTCACCTTTCTGCACGGCGAGGATCTGGTCTCCGCTGGATCGGGCAAGGGCGCCCTCATCTGGCACATCGAAGATCTGCCCGATCCCGACACCGTGAACTGGGAGAGCGCCTCCGACATCCCCATCGCGCTGATAACCGGATCCAACGGGAAGACCACGGTGGTCCGGATGCTGGGAGCCATGCTGGAAGCGTCGGGCCGAACCACCGGGCTCACTTCGACTGACGGAGTGACCGTGGGCCACACGCTCCTCGAGGAAGGTGACTTTGCCGGACCCAGCGGCGCCCGGATGGTGCTGCGCCTCCCTGAGACCGACACTGCCGTGTTGGAGACCGCCCGGGGCGGCATTCTGCGCCGGGGACTACCGGTGGACCACGCCGCCGTCGCCGTAGTCACCAACATCGCGGACGACCATCTCGGCGAATTCGGGATCGAAACCCTGCCGGATCTGGCCGACACCAAGCTCACCGTTGCCAAGGCGCTGACCGGCGGCGGCACGCTGGTGGTGAACGCGGACGATCCGCTGCTGGTGGAACGGAGCCGCGGTTTGAAGGTTCAGCTCTCCTGGTTTTCGCTCAATCCGGCGTCACCGGTGGTGAGAAAGCAGATCCAGGACGGCGGTACTGTGGTGCTGTTGGATCAGGGAATGCTGGTGGTAGCCCGGGGGGAACAGCGCACGTGGCTGCTGCCGGTGGCCGAGATTCCGGTGACCTTTGCCGGCACCGCCGAGCACAATGTCGCGAATGCGCTGGCGGCCGTGGCAGCCGGGCTGGCGCTGGGGTTGGATCCGGCAATCATGGCGTCCACCCTTCGCCGCTTTGGGCGTGACCTGGAGGACAACCCGGGCCGCGCCAATATGGTGGAGCTGGGAGGTATCAGCGTCCTGCTCGATTTCGCGCACAACCCGCACGGCATGTCGGCCCTGGTGCAAGTCGCCCGAACCGTACCGGCTCAACGCCGCCTGCTGCTGGTGGGACAGGCGGGCGACCGGGGGGACGAAGCCATCCGGGCTCTCGCCCGGGCGGGGTGGGCGCTACAACCCGACCGCGTCGTGGTGAAGGACATGGAGACTTACCTGAGAGGACGAGCACCGGGGGAGGTTCCGAAACTCCTGTCGGACGAGTTCCTGCGGCTCGGTCTACCGAGCGGGGCACTATCCCGGGCAGGTCCCGAGATCGAGGCGGTGAGGACGGCGCTGGAATGGGCCCGGCCCGGTGATCTGCTGGTGCTGGCGGTGCATGAAAACCGGCGGGCGGTGCTGGACCTGTTCGATCAACTCGCCTCGACCGGCTGGCACGCGGGAGAGGCTCTCCCCGGCGTACCCGCGCTCAAGGGGTGAGACGAGCCAGGTAGTGGCCGTACTCATCGGGCGGATGGATGATCTCGCAGCTCCACTTTTCACTCCGGGCGGAGCGGTCCAGGGTCGCGGGATCGACGTACAGCTGGGCAAACGGCGGGCCCTTGCGGCCCTCGAACTCGATTTGAAAGTGCAGCTCGCCCACGTAGCGGCCATCGAGACGGGTTGAGCCGCCGGATCGCCCCGCCTTCGGCTCCATCCGCACCCGCACATCGGTGGAATCGGCCAGCACCTGGCCGTCAGGCTTGACCAACCGCCGAGCCCGCCGGAAGAAGCGGCGCAATCCGGGCAACGTCTCGGTCAGGCCGAGCCCGTTCATCATCATCAGGACGGTATCGAACGGCTCGTCCAGCAGATCCATCCAGGTTGCCTGGCGGGCGTCCCGTACGCCTCGCTCCTTCAAGATGTCCACCATCTCCGGCAGGATCTCGATCGCGGTGACCTGAAGTCCGCGTTCCTGCAGCGCGAGCGTGTGGCAGCCGGAGCCGGCGCCGACATCGAGCACCCGCCCACGGCACAGATTCAGGGCCAGCCGCTCTACCTCGGGAAATTCGTTGGGGCCGCGGAAGAAATAGGAGAGGGGTACTTCGTCGCGCTCATAATCGTCGTACACCACCATGTACGCGTCGCGATTGCCGCGATGAAAGGCGGACATCGCCTCCGCGTAGGGAGTCCAGTCGCTCAGATCCACGCTGGACCGAGCTTCAGCTATTGACCCAGGGCAGCACCAGCGCGACGAGAGCCAAGAGCAGCACGCCCGCCACCAGCAGGTACATGGTGCGATCGCGGCGGCGGCGGTCGGCGCTCAGGGTTTCGAGAATTTGGCCCTGCCGAGTCTCCAGCTCGCCCCGCGTGGCCGAGTGCTGCCCCGCAAGCTTCCGGATGGTGCGCTCGAGACCCTCGAACCGCTCGGCCAGCAGCGCCAGCTCGCTCTGCAGCTCCTCACGAGTCTCGGTGAGACGGTCCACGCCGCCCGGAATCGGCTCATCGAACAGCGACTGAGACATCACCGCCTGCGCCGCGATGACCTCCTCCATTCCCTGAATGAAGTGGCGCTGGTGAATTCGTTTCTCCGGGTCCGGGACCGGCTCGAGGGTGGCAATCTGGGCCGCCTTCAACACCGCGTTCTTGATGTCGCCCCCGCTTCTGGCGTAAGCCTCGGCCAGGGCCTGAAAGTCCACGTCGTCGGCCAGCGGAGTTTTCCGGGCGTGGAGCTGGACCCGCCAGATGCGCTCCCGCTCCTCCGCGTTGGGCATGTCGAAGAGGATGTGGGTCCGGATCCGCCGCTCGAACGCGGGATCGATGTTCGCGGCCAGGTTGGTGGCGAAGATGACCACGCCGGGAAAGGTCTCCAGCTCGTGCAGCAGCACGTTGACGATGCCGTTGGCCTCCCGCTCGTAGGCCGCGTTCATCGAGGTGAAACGGCGCCCGGCGATGGCGTCGGCCTCGTCGAAGAAGAGCACGGCGTCCTGCCGCGCGGCCGAGCGGAAGACGGAGGCCACATGCTTGGCCGTCTGTCCCACCCAGCGCGACTCCAGCTCGGCGTAGCGCACCACCAGCAGCCGTTTGTTCAGCGCGTACGCCAGCGCCTCCGCGCAGATGGTCTTGCCGGTGCCGGGCGGGCCGGCAAAGTGGAATGCCAGACCGAGTCCGCTGGAGTGGCGCTCGGCCAGGCCCCACTGGTGGAAAATCAGATCGTGCTTCCGAACCAGCGCCAGCGCGTGGTTGAGCGAGCGGAGCGTGGTCTGGGGCAGCACCACGTCGTCGAACGAGCGGCGGGGCTCGATTGCCTCGACCAGCTCGCGGGCATTGGCGACTCCTCCGAAGAGGAGGTCGCGGATCGAATCGGCCATGCCCGAAAGTTACTCCCGAACCTCGGGCTTGCGCGTCTCGGCGCTGCGCTGGGTGCCGACCACCCGGTCCCAGGCGTCCCGCACCGCGTGCTTGATCTCGTCCCAGGTGGTGGGCGTTTCGCCCCGGTGCTCGTACCGCTCCCAGCCTTGCCGCAGATCGGGCTCGGCTTCATCCCAGTCACGGCCCACGTGGTGCTGCGCCGACTCGAAGCCGTAGCGGTACGCCGGCCGAAAGCGATCGTAGTAGTCCGGCCCCAGGGCGTAGGGGCGGCTGGAGAAGTTCTCGGTCCAGTAGTTGTCCTCGGTTTCCCAGCTGGCCTGCCAGGTGGAATCTTCCGCCGGTGAAACGCGATCGAAGGCGTTGGGGTCGGACATGGGTCTCTCCAGTAGAAAGGAAGCGGCGGCTCAATTGGATCAGGTCAAGCTAAGCCCTATCCGGCGGCCGCCGGGTGATGATGGTCACCGTGTTAGCTTGTCTGGGTGAAGAGCGCGCCTCCTCTCTGGGTGCTTCGAACCGCCTTCCGAACAGTGGGTTCGGTGGCTCCCGGCGTTGCCGCCCGGTGGGCGGAGACGATCTTCTGCCGGCCACCCCGGAACAATCCGCGACCCGCGGAGGAGGCATTTCTCGCCACGGGCACCCGGCTGAGGGTACCCAGCGACGGGCATCAGCTCGCGGTCTGGACCTGGGGCGAGGGACCGATGGTGATTCTGGTGCACGGCTGGGGAGCCAGAGCCGGCCGGTTCACCGAGATGGCGACCGCGCTCCTCGCCCGGGGTTTTCGGGTGGTGCTGTTCGACGCCCCGGCGCACGGCGCCTCCGAGGGACGGCAGGCTTCCCTGCCCCAGTTCGCCCGCGCCATCCGCGACGTGGCGAGCGTCTTCGAGCCGCCCTATGCAATGGTGGGGCACTCGCTCGGCGGCGCCGCGGTCTCCCTGGCGATGAAGCATGGCCTCAAGCCGGCCCGTGCCGTGCTGCTGGCCCCTCCGTCCGACGTGTACCTCTTCTCGCACGCCTTTGCCGAACATCTGCGGATCCCCGAGCGCGCGAGAAGCCTGATGCGGCGGAATCTGGAGAACCGGCTGCAGATCAGCTGGGACCAGCTCCACATTCCCACGCTCGCGCGCGGCATGTCGGCGCCCGTGCTCATCATCCACGACCGGAACGACCGGGAAGTGCCCTACGCCCATGGCTCCGCCATTGCGGAGGCATGGCCGGGAGCGGAGCTGTTTACCACCAACGGTCTGGGTCATCGCGCCATTCTGCGGGACCGCGAGGTCGTACGGCGGACAGTCGAGTTCCTGGGAGCCGGTATCGGCGCATGATCGTCATGGATCGGGAGAATCTCTGGGCACCGGGATGGTCCCACGTGCTGTCCACCAGCAATGACCTCGCCGAGCTGCGGGCGTTCTGCGCTCGAGTGGGTGCTCCGCCCTCGGCCTTGCACCTGGGCGGGCGCTGGCCTCACCTCGACCTGAAGCTGGAGCCCCGGGAGCTGGCGCTGCCGGTGCCGGATGTGCGGGTGTTCGAGCGAACGTCGGACATGCTGCGTTTTCTGAAGAGGGACTGCCCCTCGCAATCCACGCGAGCGGCCAGGAATAGGATGCAGTATGACTCAGCTTTCCCGACGTGAATTCCTCCAGGCCTCCGCCGCCGGCCTGGGGCCGGGAACCGCACTCGGATCGCTCCTCGGGCTCGGCGCCAGTCTGGCGCCGGCCACCGCCCGCGCCCAAGCCCTCCGGATCAGAGAAGCCAAGGCCACTCCGAGCGTCTGTCCCTACTGCTCGGTCGGCTGCGCCACGATCGTGCACACGATCGGCGACGAGATCGTGAACATCGAGGGCGACAAGCGCAGTCCGCACAACGAGGGCTGCCTCTGCCCCAAGGGCGCGGCCATCTACCAGCTGCACAAGAACCCCAACCGCGCCACCAAGGTGCTGCACCGGAAGCCGGGCGCGGCGGACTGGGAGGAAGTGGAGCTCGACTGGGCCATGGACCGGGTGGCCCAGCTGGTGAAGAAGACCCGCGACGAGACCTTCGTCGAGCGGCTGGCCGACGGCACCCTGGTCAACCAGACCACCGCGATCTTCGCGCTGGGCGGCGCCACCCTCGACAACGAGTGGAACCACATGCAGCAGAAGCTGATGCGGGGGCTGGGCGTGGTCGCGATCGAAAACCAGGCCCGAATATGACACTCCTCTAGCGTCCCCGGTCTGGGGACCCGGCTCGGTCGCGGCGCGGCGACCACCTACCCGCGCAACATGGAGCACTCGGACTGCATCGTGTTCGAGGGCTCCAACATGGCCGAGTGCCACCCGGTGGCCTTCCGCTGGCCGATGAAGGCCAAGACCGAGCACGGCGCCAAGCTGATCCACGTGGATCCCCGCTTCACCCGCACCAGCGCGATGTGCGACATCTACGCGCCGATCCGCGCCGGCAGCGACATCGCCTTCCTCGGCGGGCTGATCAACTACGTGATCAACAACGAGCGGTGGAAGACCGACCCGTTCTTCCAGGAGTACCTGCTCAACTACACCAACGCCGCCACGCATCGTCCGGACCGACTTCAAGGACACGGAGGAGCTGGACGGCGTGTTCTCCGGCCTGATGGAGTACAAGCGGAACAAGCCGGGCTGGCCCTACGACGGCTTCGTCGGCCAGTACCAGACCGACTCCTGGCAGTACGAGCCCAGCAGGCGACGAGATGGGCCAGCCGCGGGGCGGCGAGGAGAATGCGGCGCCCGGGCGGAAGGAGGCGCAGCAGCAAGCCGCGGCCGGGCGAGCCGCTCGAGCACGGTCATCCGCTCGCTGCTCAAGCCGACCGCCGCGGCGCGACGCAGACCCTCAAGCATCCGCGCTGCGTGTTCCAGCTGGTCAAGCGCCACTTCAGCCGCTACACCCCGGAGATGGTGCGAGCAGGTGACCGGCTGCCCGCGCGGACACGCTTCACCAAGGTGGCCGCAGACGATCCTGGAGAACTCGGGCCGCGACCGGACCACCGTCCTTCGCCTACGCGGTCGCCTGGACCCAGCACACCAACGGCCCCCAGATGATCGGGTGCTGCGCCCTGCTGCAGCTGCTGCTGGGCAACATGGGCCGGCCGGGCGGCGGGATCATGGCGCTCCGGGGGCACGCCTCGATCCAGGGCTCGACCGATGTGCCCACGCTCTACCACAGCATCCACGGCTACATGCCGGCCCCGTCGGCGCTCAAGGATCACGCGACGCTCCGGGACTACCTCGCGACCGAAGCGAATCGCCACCAGCTACTGGGCCAACATGCCCAAGTTCCTGGTCTCCTACCTCAAGTCGATGTACGGCGACGCGGCGACCGCGGAGAACGACTTCGGCTACGACTGGCACCCCAAGATCACCGGCGACCACTCCCACATGCCGATGTTCGTCGCCATGGCCGACGGGCGGGTGAAGGGCATGCTCTGCGTCGGGCAGAACCCGGCCACCTCGCTCAACGCCGCGCTGGAGCGCAAGGGGATGCGGAAGCTGGAGTGGCTGGTGGTGCAAGGACAACTTCCTCACCGAGACCGCGACCTTCTGGAAGCGGGCGCCGGAGGTCGAGGCCGGCGAGGTGAAGCCGGAGGACATCGCGACCGAGGTGTTCTTCTTCCCCGCGGCCCAGGTCGCCGAGACCGAGGGGAGCTTCACCAACACCCAGCGGATGCTGCAGTGGCACTTCAAGGCGGCCGAGCCGCCGGGCGATTGCCGCTCCGATCTCTGGTTCACCCACCAGCTCGCCCTGCGGCTGAAGAAGCTCTACGCCGAGAGCGACCTGCCGCGGGACCAGGGGTTCAAGAATCTGATCTGGGACTTCGATCCGGATCGCGAGCGCGGGCGGCGGCCCGCATCGCGAGTCCGATCGGCCCGCCGGGCGAGCCGGACGCGCACAAGGTGCTGCGGGAGATCAATGGCTATCGTCACCGGCCACCCGGAGCAGCATCTCGACGGGCTTCGACGAGCTGAAGGACGACGGCTCCACCACCTGCGCCTCGTGGATCTACTGCGGCGTGTACCCCGCGCCCGACCAGAACCTCGCGGCCAGCAAGGAGCCCGACCCGCCGGGCGTGCACGGCGCGCGAGCGCAACTGGGGCTGGGCCTGGCCGGCCAACCGGCGGGTGCTCTACAACCGCGCCTCGGCCGATCTCCAGGGCCGGCCCTGGAGCGAGCGCAAGAAGCTGGGTCTGGTGGGACGGAAAGCGAATGGACCGGCTACGACACGCCCGATTTCGCCAAGACCAAGGCGCCGACGCGCCGGGCAACCCGAAGGCGATCGGCCTCGACGCGCTCTCGGGCACGGAGCCGTTCATCATGATCCCCGACGGCGAGGGCTGGCTCTTCAACCCGTCGGGCCTGCTCGACGGCCCGCTGCCGACCCACTACGAGCCGGCCGAATCGCCGGTGCGGAACCCGCTCTACCGGCAGCAGTCGAGCCCGGTGCTCAAGTACTGGAAGCGCGACGACAACCCGCTCGCCGCCGTCGCCGACCCGCGGTTCCCCTACGTCATCACCACCTACCGGCTCACCGAGCATTACCTGTCCGGCGTGATGAGCCGGTGGAATCCCTGGCTCGCCGAGCTGATGCCGGAGCTGTTCATCGAGCTCTCACCCGAGCTGGCCAGCGAGAAAGGGCATCAAGAACACCGACTGGGTGCGGATCAGCACGCCGCGGGCGCAGATCCGGGCCAAGGCGCTGGTCACCCGCCGGATGCGGCCGTTCCGGCTGGGTGACAAGGTGGTCCACCAGGTCGGCATGCCCTGGCACTGGGGCTGGGAGGGTGTCGTCACCGGCGACGTGGTGAACACCCTTACCGTCGCATGGTCGGCGATCCCAACGTGACGCATCCACGAGGGCAAGGCCTTCGTGTGCAACGTGGAGAAGGCGTGATGAAGCGGGGCGGCGGGGCAGCTGGGCGGCGGGGCGGGTTCAGCGGCTGAGGCGGCAGCGTGGCCGTCCAGCGGACCCGCTCGCATGCCGTCGAACCGATGGGCTTCTACACCGACACCACCGTCTGCATCGGCTGCAAGGCATGCGAGGTGGCCTGCAAGGAGTGGAACCAGCTCCCCGCGACCGGCGGCGGGCAGCACGAGATGAGCGGCGACAGCTACGACAACACCCGCCGGCTGGACGGGATCCACTGGCGGCACGTCAAGTTCATCGAGCAGTTCAGCGAGGACCGGACCGACGGGCGCTGGCTGATGATGAGCGACGTCTGCAAGCACTGCGTCAACGCGCCCTGCCTCGAGGTCTGCCCCACCGGGCGCCATCATCCGCACCGAGTTCGACACGGTGGTGATCCAGTCGGACACCTGCAACGGCTGCCGGGCCTGCATCGCGCGCCTGTCCGTTCGGCGTCATCGACATCAACGACGTCTCCAACGTCGCCCAGAAGTGCACCCTCTGCTACGACCGGCTGCAGGCGGGCATGGAGCCGGCGTGCTCCCAGGCCTGCCCCACCGACTCGATCCGGTTCGGCACCATTCGCGAGCTGCAGGCAGATGGCCCAGGCCCGGGTGGAGCAGCTGCACACCCTGGGAGAGAAGCGGGCCTACCTGTACGGCGCCGACGACAAGTTCCTCGGCGGGCTGAACTCGTTCTACCTCCTGGTGGATCAGCCGGAGGTGTACGGGTCTGCCCACGTCGCCCAAGATGCCCACCCGGAACCTGATTCCCGTCGTCGCTCTTCTCCGCCGCCGGCGCGGTGGTGCTTGCGCTGCTCGGACTGGTCGGCCTGCGGAAGCGGCGGATGGACGAAAGCGGGGAGGCGGGAAGCCGGACGCGGGGAGGGAGGCGCGGATGTCTGACACCTTCTTCACCGCGGCGCCGCACTGGACCTGGTGGATCATCCTCTACTTCTTCATTGGCGGGATCGCGGGGACGGCGTTCATGCTGGCGTCGCTGCTGCATGTGTTCGGAGGCTCGACTTCCGGGTCCGCTTCCGCCGCTCCTCCGCACCCCGATGGTCCGCCTGGGCTACTATCTGGCATTCATGGGCGTGCTGATCAGCGGCTTCCTGCTCACCGTCGATCTCACCCGGCCGCTCCGCTTCTGGCACATGCTGATCGAGAATCACACCGGCAAGCCGATGTTCAAGGCGTGGGAGCCGATGTCGGTCGGCGTCGTGGGGACTGCTGTTGTTCGGGTTGTTCTCGTTCCTGGCAGCGCTCGCCGCGCTGAGTGAGGACCGGCCGAACCTGCGGCTGCTCCAGTCAGCCCCGGTGCGGTTCCTCCGCCGCCGCGGTCCCTCGGTGGTCATCGCGGTGCTGGGGAGCATCTTCGGGCTCTTCATCGCCGGCTACACCGGGGTGCTGCTCGCGGTCACCAACCGTCCGATCTGGGCCGACTCCCATCTGCTCGGTCTCCTCTTCCTGGTCTCCGGCGCGTCCACCGGGGCGGCGGCGCTGATCCTGCTCGGCGATCCGGCGGCGAGCGGCCGATCCCGCGTCGCTGAGCTGGCTGATCTGGTTCGACCGCAACGTGCTGATCCTGGAGCTGGTGGTGCTGATTGCATTTCTGGTATCGCTGGGCTCGGTGGCGCGGGTGTTCCTGAGCTGGTGGGGCTGTGCTGCTGCTGATCGGTGTGGTCGGAGTCGGCATCCTGGTACCGCTTGTCCTCGAAGCGGACGCGAGGCACACTGCCAGCAGGCTTGGTTGCGGAGTGCAGTCGCTGGTGCTTGCTGGGCGGGTTCCTGCTTCGGATGGTGGTGCTGTTGTCGTCGGAGCAGATCCATGTGATCGGATCGGGAGTGACGGGTCAGATGATCCGAGCTCTTCGCTGCGCTCAGGGTGACAATCACTCTCTGCCTGATTGCAGGGTGCGCCAGCCCGGAAGCGGGCCGGCCCCGAGGCCAGCGCGGAGCAGACGTCAAGAACTGGGGCCACCCGGTCGAGCTGCATGCGGGAGCCCAGCCTTATCACGACACACCCTGTGTGACGGAGCGCGTGGAATGTCACGGACCGCCGCCGGTCTTCGGAGCGACCCCACCACCCGACTAGCCGAGGTCGCGCGGCGGCGGCCGGAGTGGCAAGGCTGGATCGGTCTGCTGGACGTGGCGCGGCGGGCGATGGACGGCGGGCGGTGGCCTCTGGCTCTCACGCCGGCCCGCATTTCGCCGAGCGCAAGCCGGCGTGAGCCCCTGCTGCACAACCGCACGCTTCGAGTGGATGCCGGCCGGGCTCAGTCGCTGATCGAGGAGCTCGCGTTCACCGCCGGAGAAATAGAGGGAGGCCGTTCGCTTCGTGGCCTTCGTGTCTCTCGCGCCGATTCCCTGGCGCTCATGTCATCAGCAATCATCGGAAACACTCACGTCATCCAGCTCCTGGCGACTCAACAAGATGTGGATCCCGCGGCGCTTGACTCGCTCGCTCACATGGCCGCGCTTCCCTTGCTCCAGGCCTGCAGTCAGCAGCTCCAGAGTCTACTCCCCACCACTGGCCCGAAGGCTACTGTCCGATCTGCGCCGCCTGGCCGGTGCTGGCGGAGCGGCGGGGGCTGGATCGCAGCCGCCGGCTTCGGTGCGGACGCTGCGCCGCCGACTGGGAGGTCGAGTGGCTCTACTGCATCTATTGTGGCGAGCGGGACCACCGGCAGCTCGGCTCACTCGCGCCCGATGAATCGGGGGAGCTGCTCAAGGTGGAGACCTGCGAGACCTGCCATGGGTATCTCAAATCGGTTGCCAGTCTCCAGGGCTTTCCTGCCGCTCGAGCTGCTGCTGCAGGATCTCGAGACGGTCGAGCTGGACCTGGTGGCGCTGGAGCGAGGCTATCATCGGCCTCAGACATCGGCGTTCCCGCTGGCACTGCAGCTGACCGATGATGCGGCCGGCGCAGGTCTGTAGCCGGCTGCTTGCGGCCCTCGACGCATCAGAGGGCCGTCGCCGGAAACGAAAGCGGAACACCACACCCGATTCGATTGGACTCGAGCTCAAACGCAGCATACTGGAAGAGACCGTGCGTCAGGATCCTGAGCCGGAGCTATACGAGCAGTGGCTGACTGACTGCTGCCTCAGCCGCGATGGCGCGACCGGACCGATGCTTGCAATGGCGCGCGAAGTTCTTGCCGATTGGCACCTCGCACGACAATCCACATTCTTTCGAAGCTGGCTGGAGCAAGGTGCGCCATCGGATGACGCGAAGCCGTAAATGTCGATGCTTCGCCGAATCGGTGACTGGGATCACGACACGTGAACAACTTCGGGCGGCCCGAATCGCACTCCACCTGTGACATTCGGCACGGCTGATCCTTTCTGATCAGTCCATAGTGATCGCCGAGTTGGGGGCCCATATGTCGCCTTCTGGGCTCGTCGCCATCGGTGGCGACCTCACGCAGGAGCAGCCGTAATCCGGCGCGAGCCGTGGATCTCGATCCACTCCATTGGCGACGATGGAGAATGCGCCTAGTGACTGCTGATCTCAGTCAGTCGGAGTCAGACGGCCTGACCCACCCAACGCTGCTGGTGGTGGACGATGAGGAGATGGTCCGCAGGCTGGCAGCTCGCATGCTCGTCACTCTGGGCTTCCGAGTGCTGGTCGCCGGGAGTGGACAGGAAGCGGTTCGGCTGCTCCGCCGCGGAGCACACCGGATCGACGGGGTGGTAACCGACGTGGCCATGCCGGGCATCGGCGGCCGTGAGCTGGGAGAGACGATTGCCCAGTGCTGGCCCCAGATTCGGGTGCTCTACATGTCCGGATTTGCGGCGGGACGGATGGTCACCGAAGGATCGCTCGATCCAACGGTCCCCTTCATTCAGAAGCCCTTCACATCAGAACAGCTGGGGAGGAAAGTGCGCGAGCTGCTTGCGCCCACGCTGGAGCAGTAGCTAGTGCATCTCGGCGCGGGACTGCACATCAAAATGCTTGGCCAGCACGTAGGTCACCCAGTCGTTCACCTGAATCCAGAGCCCTTCCATCTCATCCCGGTATTCGCCTTCCTGCAGCACCCGATACCACACTGCGGGATCCACGCCGGGATAGATGTGAGCACAGTCGGGCTTCAGCCGGGCTTCGAGACTGCTGTCGCCGCTCTGAGCCGGGCGAATACTACCGGAGGACTTGCAGACGCGCCGGACCGCGCTGGGGCGAGGGATAAGACTCAAACTCAAGCATGGGCCGACTCTCCCGGCAGAATCGACCTATAGTACACAGCGCCCCCCACAAAGGGAAAGCCCCCGAAGATTGCCCGCAGTCCTAAAGGATCTTCTTTCCGAAGGCCGACTGGACCAGCTCCACGGCGAACTCGGCCGAAGCGTTGCCCTCATCCAGGATGGGATTGACCTCGACCACCTCGAGCGAGGTCATGACGCCGGCGTCGGCAATGACCTCCATGATGAGGTGCGCCTCGCGGTAGGCCAGCCCGCCTTTGACCGGCGTTCCGACGCCGGGAGTCACGGAAGGGTCCACCGCGTCGAGGTCCAGACTCACATGCACGAAGTCGGTGCCGGCGGTGACCTGGCCCAGTGCCTTTTTCATGATTCGAGACACCCCATGCCGGTCGATGTCGGACATGGTATGGACCTGCACGCCGGTTTCCTTCAGCCGCTTCTTCTCTCCGGCATCGAGACTTCGAATCCCGACCAAGGCAACGTTGGCCGGATCCACTTTGGGCGTAGGTCCTCCGACACTGGTCAGCTCCGGAGCTCCAAACCCGAGCAGAGCGGCAAGGGGCATTCCGTGAATATTTCCGGTGGGTGAGGTTTCGGGAGTATTGATGTCGCCATGGGCGTCGATCCAGAGGAGCCCGAGCTTCTTGCCCTGACTATGGGCGAAGGCGGCAATGCCGGACACCGTTCCGACGGCAATGGAGTGGTCTCCCCCGAGTACCAGCGGAAAGTGTTTCAGCCCGATGATACGCTCGACCTTTCGCGCCACAGCCGTGGCTGCTCGGGCGATCTCGGGGAGATAGCGGGCCCGCTCGTCACCGACCTTCAGCTCTTCGATATTCTTGATGACAATGTCGCCCTCATCGACGACCTTGTGGCCCAGCTCGGTCAGACGCGCGCCCATGCCGGCGATCCGGATGGCGGAGGGGCCCATGTCGACACCCCGACGGCCCGAACCCAGATCCATCGGTACGCCGAGAACGTGAATGATCACCGGCTAACCCGGCGGCCTCGAGCGCCGGTCCGAGGAACCCAACGCACCCGGCTGAGGGGAACCCGTCCTTTTCCGTCCAACCGCACGCCTTCTCGCGCCAGCAGCTGTTGCTGCACCAGCTCGGCGCCAGGCACCGAGCGAAGGCTGATAGCACCTCGGGCATTGACCACCCGGTGCCAGGGCACCGTGCTGCCCGAGGGCAGTGCGTGCAACGCGTACCCAACCTGCCTGGCATGGCCATGGAGGCCCGCGAGCGCCGCGACCTGACCGTAGGTCGCGACCCGTCCGCGGGGAATTCGGCGGACAACTCGATAGATTCGCTGGTAGGTCACCGGGGTCAGGCGCGCCGTCTCATCCCCGCCGCGAGGAGCACGACACCGGCGACGATGGCGGCTCCGCCGACCCAGGTCGGGACCGCATGCTTCTCCTCGACTGAGGCCTTGAGGTCTCCGACCCTCAGCACTTCGTCCTTGGACTTGTAACTGGCGCCGCGGAAGATGATGAAGGCTCCGAGGGCCAGGAGAACGATGCCGATCAGCGAAAGGGGTCGCATGGTCCGCTCCTAATCAGAGGGTTTACTCCCGGGGCTTCCAGATGGAGAGCAGGTAGAGGCTTGCCGCCAGCACGACCACCCCGGCTATGATGGGGCCGGGGCCGCCATAGTTCTCGAAACTAAATGGTGCCGCATTGGATCCACTGGCGCCCCGAATGATGGTGAGTACGCCGAACGCTATGCCGGCTACACCCAGCAGCGCGAGAATGGCAAAGAGCGCTCGCATGTTTGCCTCGGAGGAGAACGTGAGTGGTCCCAACAGAACTTGGCGTGACTAGTGTAGCCGTTCGCGGCCCGCAGGGGGAGGCCCCGGCGCTGTCGCGCGACAGCATTCAAACCGCCGAGGTCAGGGTGCCGGACCCCACGCCCCTGGCGCTCCAGTATTACCGGAGCGGGAATGTTCTCTGGGCACTCGGCACGGCCCTGAGCCTGCTGCTTCCCGCGCTGCTCCTGTACACCGGATGGTCCGCCCGAGTGCGCTCGGCGGCTTTTCGGGTGGGCCGTTCCTGGCTGCCATCGCTGATGGTGTACGCTCTGCTGTTCACCGCGATATCCGCAGTCCTGGGGTTGCCGCTCGCCTACTACGAAGGCTTTGTCCGACAGCACGCCTATGGGCTTTCGAACCAGAGCCTGAGCAAGTGGGTGGGTGACTGGCTCAAAGGAGTGGGGCTGAGCGGGCTCGGCTTGGCGCTGGTCCTGTGGATTCCCTACCTCTTGCTTCGGCGGAGTCCCCGCCGCTGGTGGCTGTACGCCGGCATGGCCAGCGCGCCGATTGCGACGTTCCTGCTGATCGTGGCCCCGGTGTGGATCGATCCGCTGTTCAATCACTTCGGGCCGATGAAGGATCACGTCCTGGAACAGCGCATCCTGCAGCTGGCCGAGCGCGCCGGCATTCCGGGCAGCAGAGTCTACCAGGTGGACAAGAGCGTCGATACCAAGACGGTCAACGCGTACGTGACCGGCGTGGGCTCCACCAAACGGATTGTTCTCTGGGACACGATACTGGAGAAGCTGGATCCCGATCAGGTGGCGTTCGTGACCGGGCACGAGATGGGACATTTCGTGTTGGGACATGTCGCCGCGCTGATCGGCGTGATCACGCTGCTGACGACGCTCTCTCTCTACGTAGTGCACCGGCTGGCCGGGCGGCTGATCGCGCGCTTTTCCGGCCGCTTTGGCTTCGATCGCCTGTCGGATTTTGCGTCGCTGCCCCTGCTGCTACTGTTGTCCACCGCCGTCTCACTGATCTCCACGCCACTGGTGCTGGCCTATACCCGGCATCAGGAGCACGAGGCCGACCGTTTCGGGCTCGAGCTCACCCGGGACAATCATGCGGCTGCCACGACGTTCGTGCGGCTGCAGCAGGAGAACCTTGCCGTGCCCCGGCCCGGCACATTGTACCGGCTGTGGCGGGGCAGTCATCCGTCGCTGGGCGACAGGGTCGATTTTGCCAACCGGTACCGCCCGTGGGAAACCGGGGAGCCGTTGCGCTACGGAGGGCTGTTCCGCTGACGCAGCCGGCACCTGTGTCGCTCATCACGGCGACGGAGCGCGTCGAGGCGCATATACGTTGCGCATTAAGGCCAAGCGCCGTTCCCCGCCTCCTCCCGAGGTTCCTATGAAGAGTCGCCACCTTGTCGGTCTGACCCTGCTGGGTTTCGCGTTGACGTCCTGCGGCGGAGGGAAACCGGTGGAGATGAATCCCGATGCACAGACAGTGTCTTCGCGATGGAACGCGGTTCTCTCCAGTCCGCCGCAGCTCGCGGGGGTGGCGGATATCAGGGGAGAAGGCTGGGTTGCGGTGGATCCAAAGAACCAGGGTCAGATCGTCGCTCACATCTCCATCTCCAATGCGCTGCCGAAGGCAGTCCATCCCTGGCACGTGCATCGGGGTGAGTGTGGCTCGGATCAGGGCATTGCGGGTCCAGCCGACGCGTATCCCCCGCTCAAGGTGAAAGACGACGGGCGAGCGGAGGCGAGCGCAAACCTGGCCACCTCGCTGCCACGGACCGGAAGGTACTTTATCAACGTGCACGCCTCGTCCAAGAACATGTCAGTGATTGTGGCCTGCGGGAACCTCGCTCCCCCGGCCCAATAGCCCTAACCCTTCCTTTATGGTGGCCGCCAGCCATTCGGCCTCGCGCTTGTTGCGGATCCAGCGGCCGGCGGCAATTTGCTTTCCTGCAGTAGTCACCAGCACCACGTCGTAATACGGCCGCGAGCCGGCCTGCATGCTGATCTTGGTGATCACCGAGGCGATCTGGGCCGACGGGACGATCTTCTCTGAGCCGGCATAGATATAGCCCTGAGCGACAGTGATCGATTCCTTATCCACCACCACCCGGGAGACGGTCAGCCACAGCTCCAGGCTTCCCACCACGAGCAATAACCCGACAGCCCCGAAGACGACCGGGAAGAAGAGCGGCGCATGGAATCGAATCAGCGCCGCGACGATGCCTGACCAGAGCAGGGTGAAGACAGTCAAGCCCAGTGCCGCCCCTGGATTGCGTGCGGCGGGAAAGGTGAGCTCGACACCTCGACGATTCCGGACCACGCTGATGCGGGAATCGGCCGGCTGCCGATATTCGGTCAGGCTCAGCGCCTGTTCGGCTCCAGCCCGTCGATCCTCCTCAGTTGGCGCGGTATCACTGGCAGAGGTGCGAAAGACCGGCACTTCGAACACCGACTGGTAATCCACTCCAGGTATCGCAGCGGACAGCGTCAGACGCCAGAGCACATAATCGTTCGAGGCCGTCGGGTCTGAGCCGCGCACGTCGTCTCGGAATCTGGAAGGCAATCGGAATGAATGTCGCCATGCCGCGGGGATCGCGATTGGGCTCGCCGCGCACCCGCTTCTCTTCCTGCCACAGGATGCTCTCGGTGGTGGAACTATCCTCGCTGCCTCGACTGGTTACGCGGCGAACACAGCTGAGGACAGCCTCGAAGCCGGCAGCCGGCTGCAGCAGACTGGACGCTCGAACCCGCCCCACCAGACGGTGGCCTATGACGGCCGGAAGGGTAGACAACTCGAGGACGGAGGTACCGTCTCTTCGGAATCGGAGGGTGTTGCGGATGGCCCAGACCAGCAGCCCGAGGCCGGCTATGGGGAAAATGACTGCGGCATAGGCCGCACGGTTGCCCAGCTGTAACGCCTCCCGCAGGGCCACAATCGCAACCGGGAGGCTCACCAGGTTCCAGAGAGCGGAGAACAGCCAGGAGCCCCAGAGAGTTGCCCGCGTGCTATCGCGGACTTGGCCGGTGGCCCAGTCCGGCCGCCAGAACCAGGGCTGATCGGGATGCCGGGCCCTCAGTCTCTCCTGTTCTGCGAGCTTTCGGCGGCCCAGAAACAGTCCGGTGTAGCCGGCGCCCGCAACCAGCGTGAACGCCATACCCACCAGGAGCAGTACGCCGGCATCGTGGGAATTGCCCTCAACAGCCCGTTTGGCACCCACCACCAGACCGAAGATCCCGGCCGCACCGAAGGGCAACAGGAAGAGCGCCATGCAGCCCAGCGCCAGGGCCGGGCTCGCTGGCTTCTCCCCTTCGGTGGTGACGAAGCGAGCATTGATGGTGATACCCACGTCCGCTCCTTCATGGTCCGGTTCCGACCGGCGTATCGCTCCGGCCCCCCCATTCGGTCCAGGCGCCGTCGTATAACGCGGTGTCTCTGTGGCCGAGCAGCTCGAGGGTCAGAACCAGGGTGCAAGCGCTGGTTCCGGAGCCGCAGGTGGCAACGATGGGTTGCGAAAGGTCAATGCCGGCAGCCTCGAGACGCCGGCGGAGGGAGCTGAGAGGAAGGATCGTGCCGTCGGGATTGACCAGCTCGGTAAAAGGAAGGTTAATGCTCCCCGGAAGATGGCCCGACCGAACCCCGCGCCGGGGTTCCGGCTCTTCTCCCCGGAACCGGCCCGCCGGCCTGAGATCAACCACCTGCTCTGCCGGATGCTCCAGGTTGGCCCGCATGGCCGCCAGATCTCGCACGGCTCTCTGGTTCAAGCCGGCGCTGAAGTGGCCGCGCGGCAGTTGAACGATTCCCCGCTCCACCGGCCGTCCTTCGGATCGCCACTTGCCCATGCCGCCGTCCAGCACCGCCACTCGACTGTGGCCGAATACCCGGAACATCCACCAGACCCGCGCTGCGCTCAGGTTGGTCCCGGAGCCATCGTAGACCACCAGGTCGTCTCGATCGTTCAAGCCGAGCGCGCTCATTCGGTCTGCGAATTCATCGGCGGAAGGGAGCATGTGCGGCAGGGAGGAGCTCTGGTCACTCACCTCATCGAGATCCAGGAACACGGCTCCAGGGATGTGTCCCTCGGCATGCTCGCGCGCGCCCGACCGGCCACTTCCCGGCAGATACCAGGAGCCGTCCACCACCTTGAGACCGGGCGATGCAAGACGAGCCGCCAACCAGCCGGTGGAAACGACAGGTGGCAGCTCGTGGATTGTGCCAGAGTTGGTGGCTTGCTCGATACGTACTACGCCGCGACGGCGTCCTCCAGGACATCGTCCGCCAGAGCCCGTCCCCGGCCGGTGTACTGGTCGAAGAACGCCTCAGCTTGCTCCAGGTCTGAAGGATGGAAGTAGCCTGAACCCAGTACCCGACAACCCGCCAGGGCGATCTCGAAGAGATCCGTGGCCGCGGTCCGGAAACCCGGATCGTGCAGCCCCCAACGAGCAGCGCGGTCCAGCAGGTCGGGATCGGGTGAGCCGAGAAGGGCGTCAGCAGCGTGAAGCGCTTCGGAGTTGTATAGAATCCCTGCCAGAAGCGCGACTGGTGCGGCAAACCACTGCGGCGGTACTGCGTCGGCCGACCGAAGCTCGAGGTGGCCCCGAGGCCGGACCTCGGGGAAGAGAGTGCTCAAGTGCTCGTGCCAATCCTCCCGAGACAGGTCGGCAACCTCGAGCCACTCGGCAAAGGTGCAATATCTCCCGTCCACCTGTGGAAGGAGCATGACCGGTGCATCGAGCGCGAATTGACGATACGCCTCGACCGGATTTGTCCGATCATACGCCATCCCAGTTCGCCGGGAGTCCACCGCGCGCCACACCGCGGCGCGGGTACTCTGGAACCCGGTGGGCCTCCGCTGGTACAGCGGAGAGGTCGCGAAAATAGCCGAGACGTAAGGAGCCATGGCGTTAAGCACCCGCCAGGCGAGCCAGGGGTGGTCCGGAAAATCGAGGTTGACCTGAAACGATGCGGTTTGGCGCATCATCTGCGCCCCGGCCGGATTCAGCGTGGCGAAGTAGTCAGCCATCAACTGATAGCGCTTGGCCCGAATCAGGAGAGGGGCACGATCGATGGAGTTGAACGGATCGATCCCGCCCGCCAGCAGATCGATGCCTTCTCCAGCCGCGGCAGCCTGAAGCGGCAGTACTACCGAACGGAGGTTGTCCAGAAGCGAGCTGCCGGTGAAACAAGGGGGCGAGCTGTATTCCAGCTGCCCGCCCGGCTCGAAGGTGATGGCGCCGCCACCGGGAACAGCAAAGCAAGGCGTGCCCTTGGCGGTAATGCCCTCGCGCCATCCCTGTTTGGCCCCGAACCGGCGCAACAGCGGTAGGGTTGAGGTTACGCCTTCGTCTTCGATGGCGCAGCGCCGCCCGGTGAGCGCCTCCACCGGGATGAACTCAACCTCGGCTCCGATCCGGTGCAGCCTGACCGAGTCCGTGGCGGTGCCGGCGAACGCCACCCGGGCAAGATCTTCGGTCAGGCGATCGACCGCAGGGCTGGTCACGTGCTGACTCCCACCACCAGAGCAAACAGCCCCTCGGGATCAGACCGCCAGGATTCCAGGCGGAGGCCCGCGGCGGTAAACAACTCGCTGACGCTGCTCCGGTCGTGCTTGCAACTGATTTCCGTTCGGATCGATTCACCGGCCGCGAAATACACCAGCCCCATGCCCGGAATCCGGACCTGCTGCTCCAGCTTCGAGATCAGATGCATTTCGATTCGGTGATTCACCGGCTCGTAAAATGCCAGATGCTCAAAGGCGTCCGGATCGAAGTTCGAGCCGAGCTCGTGATTGAGCACCAGCAGCATGTTTCGGTTGAAGGCCGCGGTCACGCCCCGGGAGTCGTTATAGGCCGCCTCGATCCGGCGCGGATCCTTTCGCAAATCCACTCCCATCAGGAAGCGGTCGCCGTCGGTCAGGGCGGCGCGCACCCGTCCCAGCAGCCGGATGGCGGCCGGAGGATAGAAGTTCCCGATGGTGCCGCCGAGGAAGGCGTACAGAGCCGGGTGGGGCAGCGGGTCGGGCGGAGTAAGCTCTTCCGCGATGTCGGCCACGACCGGTGTGACCACCAGGCCCGGGTAGTCACGCCGCAAACGGGTGGCCGTGTCGTTCAGGAAGCTTGCGCTGACGTCGATCGGCACGTACTCACCGCCGATTCCGGTAGCCCGCATTGCTCTCAGGATGATTCGGCTCTTTTCAGCACTGCCGGCTCCGAGCTCCACCAGGGAACGAATCCCCAGAGCAGGGATGAGCTGAGGCATCCACTCTTCGAGCAGTGCCCGCTCGGTTCGGGTCGGATAGTACTCGGGGAGCCGGGTGATCTCCTCGAACAGCTCGGAGCCGCGATGATCGTAGAAGTACTTGGGCGGCAGCTCCTTCTGGGGCGCGGCCAGGCCCGCGGCAACTTCGGTGAGCATGCGTGGGTTGGGCTGACGGTAGGCAGCCACCGCCGAAGCCGACCAGGCGGATTTGGTGTTCTCAGACATCTCGTACGCACCGGAAGCCGCTGAAGATCTGGCGGCGGATGGGGTAATCCCAATTGCGGAAGGTGTTGCGAACCGCGCCTGGGCGGGTGGCCCACGAGCCGCCCCGGAGAACCTTGTACTCGCTTCCGAAGAACGCTTCGGAATACTCGGGGTACGGAAAGCTTTGAAAATCGGGGTACGGCTGGAAATCGCTCGAGGTCCACTCCCACACATCACCGATCATCCCGCTGCACCCGATGGGCGAAACGTTGGCCGGATAACTACCGATCGGCGCGGTGCCGAAGCTCAGCTGGTCGACGTTGGCCAACTCTCGCCCCGCGGGAGCCTCTCCCCATGGATAGCTGCGCTTGCTGCGTTCGACCGGATGCCAGGACGCGGCTGCCTCCCACTCGAACTCCGTAGGCAACCGCTTTCCCGCATACCGCGCGAACGCCTCGGCTTCGTAGTAGCACACGTGGCACACGGGGTGGAGCGGGTCCACCGGGGCGATGCGGTCCATCGAACGACAGCTCCACACGCCGTCCACCCGATTCCAGTATTTCGGCGCGACAGCACCCGACTCCTCCAGCCACCGCCATCCGGCATCGGACCAGAACTCGGGGGTTGAGTAACCGCCGGCCGCGATGAATTCCGCAAACTCTCCGTTGGTGACGGGATGCACGTCGATCCAGTAGGGATCGAGGGCAACGGTGTGCCGCACGCGCTCGTTGTCGTACGCCGCAGCGCGGTCCTCGGTGCCGATCTCGACATCTCCGCCGGGGAAGTAGGTCATCGCTCCCGGCCGTATCAGATCTGAGACCGGCGGCAGGGGAATCGGATAGCGCAGCGCCGGCGTGTAGGGAGTTCCCTGCTTGAGCTGCAGGGTCTGCAGCATGGTCTCGTTGTGCTGATACTCGTGTTGGAGCACCATCCGGTACACGTATCCGTCCTGCAGCAGAGGAGTCGAGGAATCGAAGTCTGCGGCTGCAAGTCGAGCGAGCACCCGCCGGCGGATATCCTCCATCACCTCAACCGAGTGAGCGAGTCCCGGCAGAGCCAGCTTGCCCCGTTCCTTTCGGGGATGCTCAAACGGATTATAGAGTCCCGGCATCTCCACGAACTCGATCGGGCCGTCCAGATTTCGAGTGAGCCACAGCTCCTCGAAATGCGCGATATGCCCCAGGTCCCACAGCAAGGGACTCATCAAGGGATCGTGCTGGATTCGGAGATCCTCGTCCGACAGGGGGGCAAGAAGCAGCAGCGTCCGGGCTCTGGCTTCTGCGAGCTCCTGGGCGATGGCCTGGCGGTCAACCCTGCCGGAAAGCGCTATCGTTGTCATCGGTAGTTGGCCTTACCGTCAGGCTGAAGCCGTTAGAGGAACCGTTTTATCATACGCCCGATTTGGGCACTCCGCGAGCGGCGCGATGAGCCCACGGGAGACTGTAACATTGTACCCGGCAAGGGAGTTCCTACCGGGCTTTGAACGCAAGAAGCCGATAGTCCGGTTACGGTTCAGATGCTACCATGATGGGAACCCAGAAACCGTGAGTCGGTGACGGATAGCCAAAAATGGCCCGCAGGAGGAACCCGTGATCCAGCAGTCGGAAGACCTGAAATGGCAATCAGTTCTGGCTCGGGACTCGAGTCAGGACGGGCTGTTCGTCTACGGAGTCGCCTCTACCGGCATTTATTGCCGGCCCTCCTGCCCTTCCCGCCGCCCGGTGCGTTCCAGAGTGCGGTTCTTCGGGAGCCCCATTGAAGCCGAAGGGGCCGGCTTTCGCGCCTGTTTGCGCTGCCGGCCGGCCGATCCGATGAAGGCCGGGATGCGGCAGGTCGAGTTGGCCCGGGACTATCTTGACCGCCATGCCGGAGAGACGGTCACCCTGGAACAACTGGGGAAGGTGGCCCAGATGAGTCCCTTTCACCTGCAAAGGAAGTTCAAGCGGCTGGTAGGGTTGAGCCCCAAGGCTTATGCGAGCGCCCTGCGGATGGAGCGGATGAAGTCCGGGCTTCGGCAGGGGGACACCGTGAGCCGGGCCACGTATGACGCGGGCTACGGTTCGGGCAGCCGAGCCTACGAGCATGCGCGATCCTCCTTGGGCATGACCCCGGGCGTGTATCGAAAAGGAGGTAGAGGACTCAGCATCAACTTTACGGTGGTGCCCACCCCGGTCGGCCAGTTGTTGGCGGCGGCCACCGATCGGGGGCTCTGCAGCGTCATGCTGGGCGACGACGGCTCCGACCTGGAACAAAGGCTTCGGGCCGAGTTTCCGGAGGCCCGGCTGGAGAGAGACGACGGAGCACTGAGCCCGTACACCGACCAACTGATAGCCCGGCTCTCCGGCGGTGAGGAAACAGCGCTTGCACTCGATGTCTCGGGCACCGACTTCCAGCACCGAGTCTGGGAGGCCTTGCGGAGGATACCCGCCGGAGAAACCCGCTCCTATCAGGCGATTGCCCGGGAACTGGGCCGGCCAACCGCGGCCCGGGCCGTCGCCGGCGCGTGCGCGAGCAACCGGCTGGCCCTGGTCATTCCTTGCCATCGGGCCATCCGGGAGCACGGAGAGACAGGCGGCTATCGCTGGGGTGCGGAGCGCAAGCGGACGATTTTAGAGCGGGAACGCATCCAGAGGGATAGCCCTAAAGACGAAAGCGTGCCAGCTTGATAGGAGGACCTTAGCCAAGAGCCGGAATGCCGAGCCTGGAAAATCTGATTCCCCGTTTCAAGGCAGCCGACCGACAGACCCGATTGGAAACCCTCCTCGATTACTCCAAGAAGCTGCCGCCACTCCCTGACCGCTATGAGGCAGAAAAGCAGTTGGGTCATAATCGCGTGGACGAATGTCAGACCACGGTCTATCTCTGGGTCGAGGTCGACGATGGTGGAGTCCACATCCACGCCGATGTTCCCCGGGAAGCTCCCACCGTACGAGGATTCATCTCACTGCTGGCGCGCACTCTCGAAGGCCAAAAGCCCGAAGTGGTCGCCGATATCCCGCTCGACCTGCTGGATCGGCTCGGTTTGAGCGAGACACTTGGAATGACCCGGACCCAGGGACTCACGGCCATTCTCCACCGGATAAAGAAGTCCGCCGCCGCGGCGGCACGGTGATGCTCGGCGTCCTGGAGCTGGCGGGCAAGGGTAGCGGATTTCTTCGCCGGCGGGAGGCCGGATACCTGCCATCCAACGGCGACGTTCATGTGGGCGAGCGCCTCATCCGACAGCTGGGGCTGCGACCGGGCGACGAGATCGACGGTTCGGTGCGCAGCGGCGGCAAAGGGAGAGGCCCTTCGCTCGAGAAGGTAACGTCTGTTCTGGGAAGAGCTCCGGACACGCTCGGCGAGCGCCCCGATTTCAGTCGCCTGCCGGCGATTCATCCCAACGAGCGGCTCCGCCTCGAGGCCGACGGCGCCGTTGGAGGCCAGGCGGACTACACCAATCGGGTGATCGATCTGCTCTGTCCTATGGGCAAGGGCCAACGCGCTCTGATCGTGGCCCCGGCTAAAGCGGGCAAGACCATGGTGCTTCAGTCGATCGCCCAGGGAGTGAGCGTCAACTACCCCGGCGCCGATCTCTTCATCCTCCTGGTGGATGAGCGGCCGGAAGAGGTGTTCGAGATGGAAGCCGCCGGCGTGGGAGAAGTCATCGCCTCCAGCTTCGACAATCCGGCGCAACGCCATGTCGCCCTGGCCGAGCTCACCCTGGAGCGCGCGCGACGCCGGGTAGAGCTGGGTGACGACGTGGTTCTGATCGTGGATTCCCTCACCCGCCTGGCCCGGGCCTACAACACGGTGGAAAAAGGGACTGGCCGAACACTGTCCGGAGGGCTCGATGCTCAATCCATGGAGAAGCCCAAGCGGTTCCTGGGTAGCGCGCGTCGAATTGATTCGGCCCAGGGCGGCGGTTCGCTGACCATCATTGCCACCGCACTGGTGGATACGGGTAGCAGGATGGACCAGGTGATCTTCGAGGAGTTCAAGGGAACCGGCAACAGCGAGCTGGTGCTGAGCCGGGAGTTGGCGGAACGGCGGATCTTCCCGGCGATCGACCTGGTGGCGAGCGCTACGCGCCGGGAGGAGCTGCTCCTGAACGAAGAGACTCTGGCGGCGTCACGAGCTCCTGCGTCAGCGGATTGGCGGCATGACGCCGATCAACGCCATGAACGATCTGCTCACCGACCTCAAGCGCAACCGCACCAACGCCGAGCTGGTCAAGTCGCTGGCTACAGTCTGATCAGCTCCTCACACCCTTAGCGATGGCCGCGAGGCGGCTCTCGATTTCGTCTTTGGAGAGCCAGCGCCCGTGGAGCATCACGCCGGCCCGGCGTGACGTATTCCGGATATCGCTGAGGGGATTGCCCTCGAGCAGCACCAGGTCGGCGCGCTTCCCTGCTTCAATCGTTCCGGTCTCGGCCAGCGTGCCAAAGAACAGCGCCACGTTGCGGGTCCCTGTCTCCAGCGCCTGATACGGCGTCAACCCAGCCGCGACTATGGCCTCGAGCTCTCGGTGGATCGAGTAGCCCGGCACGTTGTAGATCTGCGGCGCATCAGAGCCCAGGAGAAGTCCCGCCCCTCCGGCGTGCAAAGCCCGGATCAGCTTCCGCCGGACTTCGAGGGTACGTCGGGCAGACTCGGCCGACGAGCCGGTCTCGCTCAGGATGGAGCCCTTTTCCTGAGTCCATTCGGCCAGCATATCCGGGGGGACAAACCGCATTTCCGGCCGGCGCGCCAGCGCCTCTGCACTGACTGCCGGAGCCAGGTTCTCCATCAGCGACTGGGTCGGGACGTTCCACACCCCAGCCTCTTTCGTGGCTTTTACCAGCGAGCCGATCCGCGATTCGTCCAGGTGCTCGCCCAGGTTGAGCCCGAAGAGCTGCGACTCTGACGGGCCGATCGGCGAATCGGCGCGGACCATCGCTTCGACGTAGCCGTCCAGATGGTCGATGCTGGCATAAGGAACCTCGAGGGCACGCTGCAGCCCGACCTCCAGCGGGACGTGGCCGGCCATACGGAGACCGGCGCGTTGCGCTGCCGCGCTGAGCGAGTCGAACACCTCCCGCTTGATTCCGGGATGGATCTTGATGAAGTCGTAGCCCGCTTCTTTTTGTTCGGCCACTCTGGTGACGGCCGATTGTACCGTAGGTACGGTGTTGCCGTTGAACGAGGGGCCCGAGGTGTAGATCCAGGGGCTGATGACGCCCGGGCGGGAGGCCTGGGCCCGCAGCTGGAGATGGCGCGGGTGGCCCAACATTCCCCGGATGGTGGTGATGCCTCCAGCCACATAGAGGAAGAGGGTCTGCTGCACTTCGGTGTCGCTCGCCTGGCCGCCGGGGATGTGGGCGTGCATCTCCGCCAGGCCGGGGATCAGAAACTTGCCCCGGCCATCCACCTGGACCGTTCCCGCCGGAATGGTGACCTCTTTGGCGGGTCCAACCCTTACAATCCGGCCGCCCTGAACCAGTACAGTGCTGTGGGGAATCGAGCGATCCCGGTCCATCGGAATGACCGTGACGTCAACGAACGCCACGGTGGTGTCGGCGGGCGCGGGAGCAGTGCAGAGGAGGAGGCTGAGACAGAGGCTGTGCAGCATTGCCGGCTCAGGTTCGCGCAGCTTCGGCTCGATTGGCCCGCTCGAACTCCTTCATGAACCGGACCAGCGCTTCCACTGCTTCGCGGGGACAGGCGTTGTAAATGCTGGCTCGCATGCCGCCGACTGAGCGATGTCCCTTCAGTCCATCGAGCCCGCGCTTGGTGGCCTCGCTGATGAATTTGGTCTCCAGATCCTCGGTAGGAGCGCGGAAGCAGACATTCATCAGCGAGCGGCTGTCCCGCTGCGCCGTGCCCCGAAAGAAATCGCTGTTGTCCATATAGTCGTAGAGCAGCAGGGCTTTGGACTCATTGTATTCCGCCATGGCTGCCAGCCCGCCCTGACCCTGAATCCATTTGAAGATCTCACCCATCACGTAGATGCCGAAGGTGGGCGGCGTGTTGTACATCGAGTTCTCCGCCGCGTGGGTGCGGTACTGCAGCATGGTCGGAATGGTTTTGCTGCCGGCCTCGACCAGATCGTCCCGAACGATGACCAGCACCACGCCGGAGGGGCCCAGATTTTTCTGCGCGCCGGCATAGATCAAGCCGTATTTCCGCACATCGATGGGACGGCTGTACATGTCGCTGGAGGTGTCCGCCACCAGGGGAGCTCCGGCCGGAGCGGAGGGCTCGTCCCGCCACTGCGTCCCGTAAATCGTGTTGTTGGTAGTGAAATGAACGTAGGCCGGACTGGAGGAGTATCGAATCTCTGCGGCCTTGGGAATGCGGTCGAAGTTGGTGGCTTCGCTCGTACCGGCGATATGCACCTTGCCGATCGGCTTGGCTTCTTTCACCGCCTTTTGCGACCAGACTCCGGTGACCAGATAGTCCGCTGTGGCACCGTCCCGCATCAGGTTCATGGGGACCATGGCGAACTGAAGTGAGGCGCCACCCTGAAGGAACAGCACCCTGTAGTTGTCAGGAATGTTGGCGAGGCTACGGCAGGCCTGCTCCGCCTCCACAATGATCCGGTCGAACACCTTGCCCCGGTGGCTGTGCTCCATGATGCCGATACCGCTGTTGGCGACATCCCAGATGGCCTCCTGAGCCTTGCGGAGAACCGGCTCCGGCAAGGCGGCCGGACCGGCACTGAAGTTGTGGATGCGCTGGCTCATGATTTTCTCGACTTTCCGTTGATGGCGCTCAACTCGGCGCTGATGATGTCCGGGTTGCCCTCGCGAATGCGGGTAAGGGCCGACGACTCCGGTTGACCATCCAGGTGGATCCGTGCCAGGGTGGCCTGCGCGCCGTGATAGATGATGTTCTCGACCTCTTCGACATTGATCTCCGCTCCGGCCAGCACGCCAAAGACGTGGGCCAGAACCCCGGGTCGATTGCGGTGCCGAATGGTCAGGACGTGAGTGGCCGAGCTCCGGGCCAGACGATTCACCACGTTGGGCACCTCACCGGTAGCGCGGAACGACTGAACGATGCGAATGACCTCGTGGGCAATGGCAACCTGAGCCTGGTCGGTGGAGGCGCCCACGTGGTGGGTTCCGTAGACACCGGACGTCCGGGCAATGGCGCTGGCAAACTCGCCGGTGCTGGTACCGGGCTCGTTCTGAAACACATCGAGCCCTGCTCGAATTCCCCGCTCACGCACGGCCTGTTGTAGCGCCGCCTCGTCTACCACGGATCCACGCGCGGTATTGATGAGGTAGGACCCTGGCTTCATCGCGGCGAGGAACTCGGCGTTCACCAGATGTTTGGTTTCCGGGGTTGCCGCCACGTTGACGGTCACCGCGTCGGCCAGCCGGGCCACCTCCAGAGGGGTCAAAGCGTATACCAGGTCGAGCCGCTCGGCCTCTTCGTGGGTCAGATTTCGCGACCAGGCCACCACCCGCATTCCGAAGGCCCGCGCCCGCTGGGCCACCTCCCGGCCAATCTGACCCAGGCCGACGATGCCCAGAGTGCGGCCGTGGAGCCCGCGGGCCTTGGAGTACTCCGCCTTGTTCCACTTTCCCTGGCGCAAGTCGGCAACCTGGTCGGGGATGCGCCGGTCGCAGGACAGGAGCAGCCCCATCACCAGCTCGGCCACCGCGATCGAATTTTTAGCCGGACAGTTGGAGACAAAGACGCCCGAGCTCGGACGCAGCGGCGACGTCGATGGTATCGATGCCGGCACCGGCGCGGATCACCAGGGTGAGGGCGGTGCCCGCGCGCAGCGCATCGACGTTCACCTTCTTGCTGCGCACGATGAGAATATTGGGATCGACCCGCCGGATCAGATCGGGCAGGCCGTCGGCCTTGATGTCGGGCTCGGAGATGACGGTGCAGCCCAGCTCCTTCAACCCATCGATGCCGACCTTCTCGAATTTGTCGGCGATGAGAACCTTCATGCCTTCTCCATATGCAAGATTCTAGTGTCGCGACTAACCTAACTCATGGACGAACAGGCCGCTCCTGAGCTTGGGCTCGAACCAGGTGCTCTTGGGCGGCATCACCTTGCCGGCATCGGACACGGCAATCAGCTGCTCCATGGTGGTCGGGCACAGCGAAAACGCGATCGCCATATCCCCTGACTTCACTCTTCGTTCCAGCTCCGCAGTTCCCCGGATGCCCCCCACGAACTCCAGCCGCTTGTCGGTTCGAGGGTCGCCCACCCGAAGGATGGGGCCGAGCACCCGGTCCTGCAGCAGCGAGACATCGAGGGATCCGATGGGATCGGACCGATCGATGCTACCGGGATCGAGCTCGAGCCGGTGCCATACCCCATCGAGGTAGACGCCGAAGCTGCCCGGACGAGACGGACGGGGGTCGTCCGTTCGGCTGAGCCGGCCGACTTTGGCCAGGTCCCGAAGGACGTCGGCGGGAGTCTTACCGGCCAGGTCGCGCACCACCCGGTTATAAGGAAGGATGGTGAGCTGGTCGGCCGGAAAGAGCACCGCGAGAAACCAGTTGTATTCCTCGTCTCCCCGGTGCCTGACGTTGGCGGCACGGCGCTCTTTCCCGGCCCGCCAGGCGCTGGCGGAGCGGTGATGACCGTCGGCGACATACGCCGTGGGCACCGCCTCGAAGGCCTGCACCAGAGCTCGACTCTCGGGGGCCCGCCAGACGGTATGCCGGACGCCGTCCGGAGCGGTAAAGTCGTACAGCGGCTCGGTTCTCATTACGGCGGAGGTCATCTGGTTTACCCGGTTCTCGCCCCGGTACGCCAGAAATACCGGCTCGGCATGGGCATTCAGAGTCAGGACGTGCCGGGTGCGATCGTCCTCCTTGTCGGGGCGGGTCTTCTCGTGTTTTCGAATCACGTCGTTCTCGTAATCATCCACGTGAACACAGCCCACCACGCCAACCTGAGTGCGGCCGTCCATGATCTGGCGATACAAATAGAGCGAGGGCTCCCGGTCGCGGATCAGTGTGCCCTGCGCCACAAACCGTTCGAGCGCCGCGCGAGCGCCGGCGTACACCTGAGAGTCGTGCGGATCGGTGTCCTCCGGCAAATCGATGTCGGAGCGCCCCACATGGAGGAAGCTGTGGGGATTGCCTCGTGCCAGCTCGGCGGCTTCGTCACGATCGACCACGTCGTAAGGGACCGCAGCTACCCGTGAGGCCAGCTCGGGCGCGGGGCGAATGGCAGGGAAAGGATGCAGTCTCACAGAATCGCTGAACTCGAAAGAATGTTAGCCGCCGGGTTGCACGGCCCGCTCGCAGAGGCCGAGGCCCGCATCCACCAGCAGGGCCAGAACCGCCGCGGGCAAGGCTCCGGAAAGAATCATCCGGGTGTCGGACAGCGCCAGCCCGGCGGCAATGAGATCGCCCAGCCCTCCCGCTCCGATGAATGCGGCGAGGGTCGCGGTACCGACGTTGATGACCGCCGCGGTACGGATCCCCGCCATGATAACCGGCGCGGCCAGCGGCAGACGAACGTAACGCAGGATCTGACGCGGCGTCATGCCCAGAGCCCAGGCGGCCCTTACCGCATCGGGAGCGGCATCGCGCACACCGGTGTAGGTGTTTCGGAGAATGGGATAGAGCGAATAGAGGAAGAGGGCAACCAGAGCCGGGATGACGCCAATGCCCAGCAAGGGAATCATGAACGCCAGCAGCGCAATGCTGGGGACGGTCTGCAGGAGGCCGACTCCGCGAATAACCGCCTCAGCCGAGCCGCGGCCGCGCTCCAGCGCCAATCCGAGCGGCACCGCGCAGAGAATCGCCGCGACCAGCGAGATGCTCACCAGGAGCAAATGCCGCAGGGTCAACGCCAGAATGGAGCTCCGCTGATCCCACAGATAGCGGGCGACACCGGACTCGTGTTTGCGGGAGAACCCGGAATTACCAGCGACGGCCCGGGTGACGCCTAACGCCAGCAGGGCTCCTCCGGCCACCCGGGCCACCGGGACGCGATCCACCTCGATCCGCCGATTGAGCCGCCGCATGTCGGCCTCGGTCAGAAGTCCGCTCAGCTCGGTCAGCACTCCCAGAGCGGCGGGAAGCTCGCGGGCAAACCTGGAGCTGACCAGCGCCGCGGCCTCGTATGGAGGAAAGAACCGGCGATCGTCCTCCAGGATGACCAGGTTGTATCGCGCGATGAAGCCGTCCGTCGAATACCCATCGATCACATCGACCTCGCCCGCGGCCAGCGCCTGGTACTTCACCGCGGGCAGCAGCGCGCGTACCGCCCGGAAGCGGATCCCGTAAGCGCCCTCTATCCCTGGCAGACCATCGGCCCGCCCAATGAAATCCGCGGTGAGCCCGGCCCGGAGCCGGCTCGAGACCCGGGCCAAGTCGCTCAGGGTGGTCAGGTGGTATTGCCGCGCGGTTTCCTGCCGCACGGCTATGGCATATGTGTTCTGAAAGCCGAGCGGCGGCAGCCAGCGCACCCCGAAACGCCCCCGGAACTCGCGGCTTACCCGGCGGTACACTTCTGCTGGGTCGGGACTGGGCCGCTCCCCCAGAATGGCGAGGAGCCCGGTACCGGTGTATTCCGGATACACATCGATGGCATTGGCGCGAAGCGCCTGGAAGGCGATCTCCGTGGCACCCAGACCGGGTCGCCGGCTGACAGTGTAGCCGCGCGCTTCCAGCAGCTGAGCAAACATCTCCGCCAGCAGGTACGACTCTCCAAATGGCTTCGACGCCACGATGATGGGTCTGGATTGGGGGACTGGCCGATCCTGCAGCCCGTGACTCGGGCTAACACTCAGCAGCAGCGGAAGGACCACAGCGTGCCGGGTCATGCCGGCATCACTCGGGCGCGCAGGAGTAGCTCGCGCACGTACTCGCCCGCCGGTGCCTGCTGCAGTTCTCGAGCGGTGGCGACCTGTTCGACCCTTCCCTGGCGCATGACTACGACCCTGTCGGCCAGGTCGAAGGCTTCATGAAGGTCGTGGGTCACCAGCACACTGGTAACGCCCAGCGTCCGGCGAACCTGGTCGAAGGTAGTCTGGAGCTCGACTCGCGTAATCGCGTCGAGAGCGCCGAACGGCTCGTCGAGCAGGATGATGTCCGGTTTTGCCGCGAGGGCTCGCGCCACGGCCACGCGCTGCCGCTGCCCGCCGGAGAGCTCACGAGGCCAGCGTTCGGCGAAAACGGCGGGGTCGAGTCCCACCAGCTGCAGCGCCTCCGTGGCCAGCTCGCGCGCGTTCTCGACCCCGCGAAGCCAGGGCACCAGCTCGACGTTTCGCTGCACTCGCCAATGGGGCAGCAGCCCACCATCCTGGGGGACGTACCCCACCCGCCGCCTCAGAGCAATGGGATCGAGCGCGGCTGCGTTTGTCTCCTCGATACGAATTCGTCCTGTATCCGGATCGACCAGGCGATTGAAGCAACGGAGGAGCGTAGTTTTGCCCGAGCCACTTTCGCCAACCAGAACTACCGACTCGCCGCGCCAGACATCCAGCGAGACATTGTCCAGCGCGAGCACCGGTCCATAGCGCTTGCTGACCTGCTCGGCACGAAGCGCCGAAACATCGCTGCCGTGGCTCACTCGACCCGCCGCCCTGCAACCAGCCAGAGGATTGGCATCCAGGCCCCTCGAAATACCGGGTGAGATTCGGGTTCAGGGCATGATCACTGGCAACTTACCAGACCGCGGCCGTCTCATTTCTGGTGACTCTCCCGGCCGAATTTTCTGCCGCCGAGGCAAGCTGCAGAAAGGAGCACAACGGTAGCACGCCTCTGGAGTGCCAAGTAGTTGCTGGTTCGACGGCTCAACTGCCCGTGATACAGGGTTTGCAGTGATCGCGATCTGTCAGCTCGGCATGAACGAAAGTGCATTGTACCCGAGCGCGAAAGTTGCGTGAAATCCCGCTTCTCAGCACCTCCCTTTTGCTCGAAACCCGGCGTTCATGAGGTCTGGCATGTACCGTATCGAGCTCTCGCCCGGCGAGGAAACCGCTTTCAGATCGATCGAAGAGCTGGCCGTGGCGATCAGGAGAGGAGTGGTGACTCCTCGAGCCCGGATATTTCATAACGCCTCGAGCAAGTGGCTGCCGATCCAGTTCCATCCCCACTATAAGACAGCGCTGTCGATGCCGCTGACCCAGGCGGCTCTGGTCGCCGGGCCCCAGGCCAAGCCGCTTTCTTCGCTCAGTCTCGAGCTGCCCCCAGAGCCGGAGCCGGAACCCGAGATGACGCTTCCCGGTGGCTGAGCCGAAAGTACTGCCCTTACCGACACCGGCAGCACAAAAGAAGAAGAAGACCAAGTCCAAACAACTGACCGGTGAAAGCCGGAGCCGGCGCCGCAGCAAGCCACGGCGACAGCTGAGAATCGCCCTGATCGGAGCGCTCCTCCTTGGTGGAGCGCAGTGGGTCCTGTCGGTGCCGCTGGTCTCCCGCGCTAAACCCACCTTGCTGCGTCGATGTCCGGCGGCGGCTCACGGAAGTGCATGTCGGCTCGATGGGGCAGGTTGCCTCGCCCAACTCAGCCGGCATGATTCCGGCGCTTCCGACCAGGGCCAGTGCGGTACCCCCCGAAGTGCTCCGGCAAGCGGCTAAGCCGCGGCCCCGGGCCACCGCTCCAAGCTTTGGGGGCACTTCAACGATCAAGTCGGCTTCGGTGGAGATCGAGCCGGCTCCACTGACGCCCGGCCTCCCGGTGGCCACCCTGCCGGCAGCCGATAGTCTCAATCCCCAACCGGCTGACTCCGCCGGCCAGAAGGCGATGCAGGGAATTCTCACCACGGTCAGTGGTGGGGGCACCTCCTCCGTCAAAACGCCTCCCAAGCGCTAGCAGACGTGTGACTCATCCCACAGCAACCGTCTCCCAAACGGCTGATAATCGAGCGTCGTAAGTCCTTATTTATCAACAGGTTATGTTGATAAACCTGTGGATAACGACGGTCCCATGTGGAAAACACGCGCAGCGAGTCACCCCATCAAAGGGAGGAGCCAGCATGGCGAGGGCGATCTGGAGCGGCTCGATCAGCTTCGGGATGGTGAGCATTCCGGTCAAGCTGTTCGGGGCGACAGAGAGCAAGGACATCTCGTTTAACCTGCTGCACGCCACCTGCGGCACCCGCCTACAGCAGCGTCGCTGGTGTCCGACCGATGAAGTCGATGTGCCCTGGAATGAGACCGCCCGCGGATACGAGTACGCCAAGGGGCAGTACGTCGTGCTCACGGACGAGGACTTCGAGCGGCTCCCCCTGCCGAGCAAGCACACGATCGAGCTGACTTCTTTTATCGAAGAGAAGGAGATCGATCCCGTCTTCTACGAGCGCAGCTACTACCTGGAGCCGGGCGAGCGGGCCGAGAAACCCTACGCGCTGTTGCTGAAGGCGCTGGAAAAGCGGAACCTCACTGCCATCGCCACGATCACCATCCGGAAGAAGGAGCAGCTCTGCGCGCTTCGGGCCCACGACGGCACGATCATGCTGGAGACGCTTTTCTATCCCGACGAGATCCGCGAGGAGCGGGGAATGGATCTGGGCGCGGTGAAGGTATCAGACCGCGAGCTGGAGATGGCCTTTACGCTGATCGACATCTTCCGCAAGCCGTTCGACCCGAGCGAGTATCACGATCACTATCGCGAAGCTCTGGCGGAACTGATCGAGGCCAAGCTGGAAGGCAAGCAGGTGGTGAAGGCGCCCGCGGCGCGCGATCACCGGGTCATCGATCTGGCTGATGCGCTCAAGCGCAGTGTCGAGGCGGCCAAGAAGGAGGCGGCCAAGCCCAAGCCGCCGGCCCGGGCCCGTACCCGCGCCACCCGGCCGGCCCGCCGGCCCCGGAAGGTTGGATGAGCGCTGTCGGGACCGAGGTTGGAAGCGTGCTCGAGCAGCTCGAGCTGCGCCAGCCGAAGTTGGTCCTGACGGTTGACGGCCACCAGCTTCCGGTCACCAACCTGGACAAGGTTTTGTGGCCGGGGGCCGGGCGCAGCCGGCCGCTCACGAAGCGGGACCTGCTGCGCTATCTCACCCGAGTCTCTCCCTGGCTGCTGCCTCATCTGGCGGGCCGTCCGGTCTTTACCACTCGATATCCCGACGGTGTGAATGGAAAGAGCTTTTACCAGAAGCACTGGGAGAAGCCGCCCGAGTATGCCCGCACGGTGCGGATCTATTCCAGTCACAAGGAGGGCGACGGCGAGTATCTGATCTGCGACAACCTTCCCACGCTCCTGTTCCTGGCGCAGATGGGTGGTCTGGAGCTGCACCCCTGGTTTTCGCGGGTCGATCCGGCTCCGGATGCGCGGGGTCGCGGGGTCAACGTTCTCCGGCTCCGAAGCCAATCTGGAGGAGTCGGTGCTGAACTATCCGGACTTCGTGATCTTCGACCTGGATCCTTATCTCTACTCGGGCAAGGAGGGTAAGGGCGAGGAGCCCGAGCTGCACCGAAAGGCGTTCAAGCGCACCCGCGAACTGGCGCTGCGCCTGCACGAGATGCTGGGTCGCCTCGGACTGGAGATCTTCGTGAAGACCTCGGGACGGACCGGCCTACACCTCTATCTGCCCATTGTCCGGAAGTTCGACTACGACGCCGCTAGAAGCATCGCGGAGACCATTGGCCCGGTACGTGCTGCAACAGTGGCCCAACGAGGTCACTCTGGAATGGTCGGTTCCCCGCCGGACCGGCAAGATCTTCTTTGACTACAACCAGAACAGCCGGGGAAAGTCCCTCGCCTCGATCTTCTGTCCCCGCCGGCATCCCATGGGGACGGTCTCCATGCCGGTGACCTGGGATCAGCTGGAGAAGATCTATCCCACGGACTTCACCATTCACACCGTCCCTGGCGTTCTCGAAGAGGACGGGGATCCCTGGGCGAAGGTCCTGTCCTCCAAGCAGGACCTCGATGCACTGCTTCAGAGACAGAGCGCATGAGCACCCGGGCCCTCAGAGTGCTGGCCAAGACGGCACCGGGCGGACTTCGTTACCGGGCCCAGCCAACCTGGGTGCCTCCCATGCTCGCCACGCTGACCGAAACGTTGCCGTCGCAGGGCAAGTGGATCTACGAGCCCAAGCTCGATGGTGTTCGGGCGCTGATCTACGTCAGCGGCGGCACGGTGCGGATCTACTCCCGCAATCGCAAACCGCTCAACGGCGCCTATCCGGAGCTGGTCGAGGCGCTGGAGCCGGCGGTAAGAGGCGACGCAGTGCTCGACGGCGAGATTGTTGCGTTCGATCCCGATCGCGGGGTCACCAGCTTTGCGCGCCTGCAGCAACGGATGCAGCTGCGGGACCCGATCCGGGCACGGCGGAGCCAGGTACCCATTTTTCTCTATCTGTTCGACTGTCTGTTCTACGAAGGCGTAGATCTCACCACGCTCCCGCTGGTGGACCGCAAAACCGTGCTGCGCGATGTGGTGTGGTTCGACGATCCCATCAGGTTCACTCCCCACAAGACCTCCGGTTCGGCCGCGATGCTGCGGGACGCCTGTGCCCAGGGGGCCGAGGGGATTCTGGCCAAACGAGCAGACTCACGCTACGTGAGTGCGCGCTCGACTGATTGGCTGAAGTTGAAATGCGTACGCCAGCAGGAACTCGTGATCGGAGGGTACACCGCGCCGCAGGGATCTCGCGAGCGTCTCGGCGCGCTGCTGGTGGGATACTACGAGGGAAAGTCGCTGCGCTACGCCGGTAAAGTCGGCACCGGGTACGATCACCGGACGCTGGAGCTGCTTCACCGGCGCCTGGTTCCGCTGCACCGCGACACCTCGCCGTTCTCAGAAGGGCCGGCGCCGGCGGGAGAAATCCAGTGGGTCACGCCGAGAGCTGGTGGCGCAGATCGGATTTTCCGAGTGGACCACGGCAGGCCTGCTGCGGCACCCCCGATTTATTGGCCTCCGCGACGACAAGGCCGCCCGCGAGGTCCGCCGGGAAGACTAGTCCTCGCAAGCCGCCGCAAAGCCCTTCAATTCTCCAAGCCACGCTTCTGAGCCATCCTGTAAGCCTTTTCTCTAAAACAGGTTAGCGGACTGGGTCCGACTGCACGGTTCTTGCCCCCACCGGCGGTGTTCGAGGAAGCAAACGGCTGAAGCTGTCCCTTCCCTCATACCGACCGGAGGCTCAATGCGTGGCAACGCGTGGATAGCTCGCGTCCTGTTGGCAGGCGGTGTAGCGCTGGCGGCCTCGGCCCATCCAGCGATGGCCCAGCGGATCAGTCTGACTCCGAACCTCGGCGTCTACATCCCGACCACCGAGCTGGTCAAGGCCGCGAATGGCGAAGAGTTCAAGCAGGAGATGAGCTTCACGGTGGGTGGCCGGCTGGGGATCATGCTGGGCAACCGGCTTGGGCTCGAGTTCACCGGTGCGTATGCGCCCAGTGACCTCAAAGTGACCGCCAGCGGATTCGGAGATCAGAGCGAAGACGCCAACATCTTTACCGGCAGCGGCCGGGTCAGCCTTCATATCATTCCGGCCACCAGCCCCGTTTCGTTCTCGGTCACCGGTGGTGTGGGCGTGATCAACCGGAGCGGCGCGTTCTACGCCAACGCGGAGAACAAGACCGATATCGGCGGTACGGTGGGCGCCAGTGCAGGATTCCGGCTGGGCAGCCTCCTGCGTCTGCAGGTGAGCGCGGAGGACTACGTGTATAAGCCCCAGGCTGAGATCCCGGGGTTTGGCCCCTCGGACGAGAAGAAGACCCAGAATGACGTGCATCTCTCGTTCGGTGTCGGCATTCCGCTCCTTGGACTGGGCAAGAAGTAAGCAACAGAAACGCTCGGTGTCAGCCGAGGCGGCGTCGCGCAAGCGACGCCGCCTCTTCTGTTTACGGCCGGGTCACCCAGCGGCGGGTGACTCATTTCACAGCGTCCCTATCCTACGTCTCGGCCATCCTGTTCAGTCCGGAACCAATCCGGCGCACGAACAGCGCGGGTCAACCAGCGCTCAGGTTTGTGTCCACAAGAGCTTCTGATAAGGAGTGGGTATGTCGATACGAAAGCTGATGGGAACACTGGCGGGTTCAGTCACCGCTCTCGCTGTGATCTCAACGGCAGCAACGCCGGCGGCAGCGCAGGGTGGAGTTGAGCTCACCCCGTGGGTCGGCGCGTACATCCCAACCAGCAACTCGGTGGGTGCATTGGACGAGGATATCTCCCGTAACGCGGGCGCCGCCGGGGGAGTGCGGCTGACATTTTGGGGAACCGGGAGGCTCGGGTTCGAGGCGACGGGTGGATACGCTCCCGCCAAGATCGGCAACGAGACCATCAACCAGAGCGGAAACACCGATCTCCTGCTGGCCAATGCCCGGTTGCTGCTGGCGCTCTCGCCGGTGACCAACAGCGTGGGATTCTACCTTGCCGGCGGACCAGCCCTGCTGTCTCGAGGCAGTAACCCGTTCGATAACGACGCCAGCAGCACCGACTTCGGCGGCGTGCTCGGTCTGGGTTTCCGATTCGGCGGAGGCGACGATAACAGGATTGGTTTCCGGATCGATCTGGAAGACTACCTGTACAACGGAGACTTCGGTGGAGGCGACGACTTCCAGAATGACCTGGTTGCCTCTCTAGGTATGTCGATCGGACTGGGCGGTAACGCCAGCGACTAACGTTCGAGCTTGCTGCAAAAGAAAAAGGAATGCCACCACTCGGTGGCATTCCTTTTTTTGCAGGATCCTGGCTTCGCTGCTAGCGGCTGCTCTTCCGTCCGCTCGAGCGTTTGCGACTCGTGCTCGACCGACTGCGGCTGCTGCTGGAGCGCCCACGACTGGTGCTCTTCCGGCTGCCGCCCGACCGGCGCCGCCGAGTCGAGGCGGCTTTGCGGGCCGAGGCGGAGCGGGAGGATTTCGAGCGTGAGGCTGAAGCGCTTCCGCCTTTCTTGCCGCCCTTTCTGGAGGCGCTGCGGTTCGACTTCTTGCCTCGTCCCGAACCGCTCTTCTTTCCGCCGCCGGTTTCCTTGTTCACGGTGGCCCAGGCGCGCCGCTCCGCCTCGCGACGAGAGACGCCACGCTTCTCATACCCTTCTTCGATGTGCTCCGCCTGGCGCTTCTGCTTGCTCGTATAAGAGGACTTATCCCCGCGTGGCATGATCTCGCCTCCAGCTTGAGTGGGCCACGATGTCCGATCTCGATCGACTTGGGAAGTAACGGTCGTGCTCGCAGGGCGGCTGTGGGTTGGGTCACATAGTGGTCAGTCGCCAGTCGTCGCAGTCAGCCGCCAGCTCGTCAGTTCACCAGTCTGGTCGCATGCTGCAGAGAAAGCAGTAGAAGCGCAGACGACTGCGGACTGGTGGCTGCCGACTGGCTAGACTGAGGACTGATAAAAGGTGGGTGGAACGGGCCATGGGCCCGTTCCCGCGAGATAAAGAAGAAGGGGGGAAAGAAGGGAGATTACAGCGAAAGCGCTGGAGTGAACGACTCGTCCGGCCAACAGAGCAGGGGACTCAGGGCTTTTTCGAACGTCTCGCAGTTCGCCGTCCAGCAACGCTCCCACTGTGGCCAAGTATAGATCGGGTGAATATGGCCGCTGTGCGTTGCATCACACGACTTCCTCCATCCGCGGATTGGGTCGAAAGGTCCTGCCGACCTTCGCAGCCGGTTTTCCCTCCAGCAAAACGATGTCCGCAGTGAAGTCGTACTTGCCCGCGAAGAGCGAAGAGCCTACTCCATAGCCGTCCACCGGTACTCCGGCCCGCTCGAAGTCGCGGATCTTGTCGGCAGTGAATCCCCCAGAGACGAAAATTTTCACCTTGCGGTGGCCCGCCCTCGTCGAGTGCCCGACGGACATTCCACACGAGATGTGGATTGACGCCGGTGGGCTTAAACTGTCCCATGTCCTGCCACAGAGAACGGTCGACCAGCATCTCACTGGTATCGAGCCGCACCCCGTATAACCTATCGCCCAAACGCCTCGGCCACTTCGAGTGACGTGCGCACGCAATCGTTATGAAAATCGACCAGGCTGATCAGTCTGACGCCGGGACCGACATGATCGGCGAACTTGCGGGTTGCCGCGACAGTGTCACCCGCATACGCCGCGATGAGCGCATGGGGCACGGTTCCAACCCCCTCACTGCCCCACCAGGATGCCTGGGCGTCGGTCGACACGCCGATCGCTCCGGCCACGTGGGCCGCGTAGCCATCTCCGGTTTGCATCAGCCAGTGATCGTGGCGCGCGGGAAAGAACAGGACCTCCTTGGGTGCGGCAGCCTCGACGACCCTCCTGGTGTTGGTTCCTACCCGGGTGCGCCGAGCCAGAACACCCAGGTACAGCGTCTCCAGGTGAGCGAAGGCATCGTATGGGCCCTCAATGAGGAGCACAGTCTCCCAGGGCTGCACCTCGTCGCCATCATGGAGCGCCCACACCTTGAGCTCCGACCATTCGACGGCGCACTGCTTCAGGATGGCAATTGCCTCATCGATACCGCCCAGAAAGGCCGAGCTCTTCCCGAACACCTGCATGGTCACTCTGGGCCGGTATCCCTCGGCCAGAAGAATGTCTCGGGACCGGACGAAGTACTTGTCGGAGTAGTATCCGGCGCGCATCTTCGCCACAGGCAGATTGAAAACTTCGGGATCGAGGCGACGGCGGCCCGGCATCAGACTGATGGAAGGTCGGGATAGCGCTGCGACTTGAGCTCGCGGAGCGCGGCCCTGAGCTGTCGAGCACCCTGTCCGGTAGGATATCGATCGATGAGTCGCCGGAGCTCGGCCATGGCGCGCCCCGGATTGTCGAGCCGGTTCTCGTAGAGATCCACCAGCGCCAGTCCGACCCGAACGTCCTCCCTGGCCGTGAGCGCATGAGCCCGCAGACTGTCCAGCTCGACTGCGGCGCTCTCCGGCTCGTGGAGCGGCCCGGCAAGAAGCTGAGACCGGCGCAGCGTGGCTTCGACTCTCTCGCCGGGATTCCGGGCCCGCTCCGCGTATGCCTCGGCGGCGGCCTGATGATGGCCCTGCATCGCCAGCGTTTCGATGCTGGAATAGCCGGTACCCACCGGGGTGAGGCCTGCGTTGACAAGGAGCTGGAACAAACCGTCGAGGACTGGTTCCAGCACTCCGGAGAGAAATCCAACGGTCAAGCCGTAAACCGCCCACAATGCGCCGACCAACTGGAGCATGCGGGCGTCGTGAGTGACCACTGCCAGCACCACCGCCAGGATGGTCCCCAGCAGGGCGACGCTGCCCACGGCCAGGCGAACCAGACCGAAGGGTTCCTCAGACCAGCGGTCTGCAGCGGGAGAATCGATCCCCAGCGGATCGACGCCGTCTTTGACAGGCGAGGAGCTCAAGCCGACAAGTTAGGAAGCGACTTCCGGGGCAGCAAGCAGCGAGAACCTACGCCCTCGGTTGACTTTCGCTTGGTGCGGGGCCTAAATCCCCGCAGAGTAGGTCACCAGGCTCTTGCTCCACGGAAGGCCGATGCGAATTGCTTCCATCGTTGTGTTGCTCGCACTGCTCAGCGTTGGGCGCGTATGCGCCCAGGAGACTGATAGCGCACGCGCTCAGGAGAGTGATAGGGCGTACGCGCTCAGGACAGTGACAGCGACATTCCCTGGCGTACCAGCTTTTTCCCTTACCTCACGGGCGGCACTAACGACGGGCCGGTTCTGGCCTTCCGGGTTCATCATTTCCAGGCGGCGGAATACGAGGATCGGGTCGTCAACAACGCGTCGATCACCGGCGAAGCCGGGTTCACGTCACGCGGCAGCCGCTACATCGTCGCCCGGTTCCGGGCGCCGCAGCTGTGGAACAACTGGCGACTGAAGGCGCTTGCCGCGGCAGGAAGAGAGGCTCGCTTCGGGTACTTCGGAGTGGGCAACGAGACGGTGAAGAATGATGACCTGGTTACCGACGCCAATCCGTTCCTCTACCGGGTTCGACGCATTCGCTATGGCGGACAGGTCTGAGGCGACCCGCCGGATCCGGGGTCCCTGGCAGGTTGCCCTCCAGGCGCAATATCGAGTGGACCCGCTTCACCACGCTGCCAGGACCATCGCTCTTCCAGTCGGACTTTGGGCCGGAACGGAAGGAAGATGACGTGACGGGCAGGCTCGCCCTGGTCTACGACACCCGGGACCTCGAGTACAACACTCATCGTGGCGTGCTGCTTGAAGTCGGTGCCCAAGCGGGGTCGGGTCTCAGTGGGTACACCCGCCTGTATACCGTGCTTCGGGGCTACGTCAGCCCATTCGGGAGGGGACGGTGGTCGCGGCGCGGCTGGTGGGATCGGGCATGGGAGGCTCACCCACCCTCAATGCCCGGTACATCATCCCAGCCGTGGGAAGACCAGATCTCGGTTCTGGGCGGCCAGTACTCCCACCGGTCGTTCGACACCGGGCGCTTTACGGGCAAGGACGCGTTGTTCGGGAATCTGGAGGTCCGTCACGACCTGATCGCCTTTGGCGATCTCGGGGCTATCACCCTGCTGGGCTTTGTGGACGCCGGACGGGTCTTCGAGGACGAAGGCTTCAAGCTGACGACTGGACGAAGTAAAAGTGGGTGGGGGCGGCGGAGTAGGGCTCCGAATTCTGCGCTCGACGATCTTTACCTTCAACTTCGCGGGCGGTCCCGACGGGTTTAATCCTTCGGTCGGAACCGGGTGGATGTTCTAGGAGGCCTCAGGCCACCTTCGCCACCGAAAATCCCGCAGCCTGCAGCACCTCACGCAGCGTAGTTTCGCCCCGGTCCTTGGCATACCACTTCCGAACCTTGGGATAGAGCTCGGTCTTGGGCATGGTCGCGCGATTGGCCATCACCCAGGCCTGCAGCTCGGTGGGTCGGGGGCCCCAGTGGCCGAGCTCCCGATAGTTCTCATCCAGAGCGATGACGACGGGAATCGAGCGTGACCCATTGGTGAGATACCGGTCCATGACTTCGGGATTGGCGTCGCGCAGGATCACCCTGAGCTCCAGCCCGGGAACAGCATCAACGAGCTTGGCAACCACCGGCACGGTATTGGAGGCGTCCCCGCACCAATCCTCGGCAATGACCAGCAGCTTGCGGGCGGCGCCCGACGGGACGGCATTCAGGGCCCAATCCGGAACCCGGGCCAGATTATACACCCCCTGCCACAATCCACACTGCTCGGCTTTGCACGAAGCCACGAATGCCTCGAACGCTCAGCGCTTCCTGCCACAACTTCCTGAAATCCAGCATGCCCTCTCCCATGAGTGCCACGTCTCCTCCAACACGGGGATCTCAGCAATAGTTCCGTTCAGATCTCCTCGATCCTGATCCCCCGTTTGCCCAGCTCAGTGACATAATCCCGGAACGGGATAGCCTCGTCGGGCGTGTGAACTCCCTTGGCGGCAACCCGGCCGTCCACCTGCATTTGCCCGGTGATCGAGAGAGAATACCCGGTGGTCCGCATCATGGCGCTGATGCCGTGCTGCGCGTCGTAGTAGTCGAGCAGCCGGAAGGTCACGGACGCAGCCTTACCCTGCCTGGCTCCGGTGACCTGCACCTGTAGGGCGACCAGATCGCGACCGTTTGGCTTGGAGAGCTTGGGGCTCACCGCAGCGATGAAGACGTCGCGCGGGACCACCTTGCTCCCTTTGACTTCGATCGGCTCGTTGGCCAGAAGACCCAGCTCACGGATGGGGCGCACCACCGCCGCGTGGCCAGGATAGCGCAGCGTCTTGTATTCCATGACATCGATCCTGCCCTGGTAGGCAAAGGGCAGAGTGCTGATGCCGCCTCCGGTGTGAAAGGCCTCGAGGGTCCCAACGGGAGAGGGAAACTCCACCGATTCGACCTCACTCAGGGCGTCCACTTGCACCGGCCGGCCACCGCGCAGCACCCAGGAGGGGGTGGTGTAGTAATCGAGAGCTCCCTCCAGCGAGTAGACGATCTGGTAGTTGAGCGGAGGCTCGGGGGCCTGGGGAAGGCCGCCGACGAAGATCTTCACCTTCTCCGCCTTATCCAGCCGGCGGATACCTTCCGCCGCCAGAATGTTGACCATCCCCGGCGCGAGCCCGCAATCGGGAATTACCGAGATCCCTTTGGCTTCCGCTTGCTGGTGCAGCTTCTTCTGCTCCAGTACGATCTCGGTGTTTCCTCCCAGATCGGAGAAGTGGCAACCGCCCTCGACCGCGGCCCGCGCCATCGGGCCGTTATAGTAGTAGGGAATGGCGCTCATGACCGCAGCCTGCCCCGCAAACGCCGCCCGCACGGCCGCCGAGTCGGAGACATCGAGCCGGATCGTGCGAAGACGACCGTTCCAGTCACCGGCCAGGAATTTGGGCAACTTGGCGGGCCGCAGGTCGGCCAGGGTCACCTGGGTTATTGCAGGATTCTGCAGCAGATCGTACGCGCAGGCGCAGCCCTGAAGACCTGCGCCGAGGACCAGCATTTTCATCAAACACCCCACAAAGAGTGAACAGAGAAAAGCCCCGGAAAGTAGCCGGGGAGCGCATGGACCTTCAATAGGTGAGGGATCGAGCGACGGGTGTGCAGCTTACATCTGATCCGGCGTCTGCGACGGAGTGGCTGAGCCCTGGAAGTAGGTGACCTGTCGCGGCCGGGCGGGGACCTCCGACCAATGCAGGAGGCGAGGTCTTCCCTTGGCGAGAGGTCGGATCTGCAGGAGCTCACCGGTGAAGAACGCCACTGAGTCATTGCCCCAGCGCACCGGATCGCTTGCTGCCTGAGCCAAAATACCGGGACGGCCGCTGCGGGGGATGACGCAGAGGTCTTCCCTTCGGGGACAGGGAACGACGCGGGCAAAGACCGGATCTCCCAGAAGCACGGCGAGACTCGACTCCGCCGCTGCACGTTCCTCGGGCGGGACGCTCCTCGGATTGGGCTTGGCCGGTGGAGCCTCCAGCGCGGTACAGGCTCTGGCTGGTCTTCACCAGCAATGTCTTTCCGTCGGAGCTCCAGCCGATGCGCTCGGGGAGTCCGGCATCTTTGGGTAAGCGGAGCTCGCGATCCGCTCCATTCAACAGGTTGAGTACCCACACGCTGGCCGGTGTCGAGTCGCGCAACGAGAGCCCGCGGAAGAACGCCACCTGTGCGCCGTCGGGTGAAAGCGCCGGCCGGAGCTCGGGCACCGTGGTGTAGGTGATCTGGTAGGCGGGCCCACCGTCGGCCCTCACCGCGTACAGATCTCCACCGATTCCGCTTCCTCCCACGAAGATGGCGTAGGACTCACGGCCGACATCGATCTTGTCGCGGAGCGGGGGCAGCGTGCCGCAAGCGAGCACAGTAAACACACGAGCGTGAGCGGTAAACGGTAACGCGGTAACTGGTCTCACCGATCACCGCTCACGGACTGTCGCCTTCAGCAGCCACCAGCCCTTGGGATCCACCTCGATGCGCTTGGGCTTGCGGGGGATGCCTTCAACGATCTGGCGAGTCTGCCGGCCTTTGACGTGAAGCCGCACCGGGATGTCGTCCACCAGCAGGATCAAACTTGGAATCTGAAAGTCTCCCCACTCGGCGGGCTGGGTCTGGGTGATGTCGACGGTCAGCTTCTTTCCCTTGTGACTCCATTTCAGCTCCAGCATCGGATAGCCTGGTTGCGTAAGCGCCTGGCGAAAGTACCAATCGAGGTCCCGGCCGGCGGCCTCCGACATTACCCGGGCAAAGTCGGCCGAGAGTGCGGTGCTGTCGCGAAAGTCGCTGTAGTAGCGACGGAGACCGGAGAAGAACGCGGAGTCTCCCACCACCCCCCGCAGCTGGTGCAGGACCCAGGCGCCCTTCTGATAATTGTTAGTGTTGAGCAGGCCGACGAGGTCTCTGGCAGTGGTGTCAAGAATGGGCTGTCCGACCTCCTTGGACTCGAACACCTCATCGGCCATCCGGCGCATGCCCGCCCTGAATGCGCTGTCGCCGTCGGCGTGAGCCCGCCAGAGCGCCGCCAGATAGGTGGCGAAGCCTTCCGACAGCCAGAGGTGATGCCAGTCGCCCTCGGTGACCGCATCTCCGAACCACTGATGGGCGGTCTCATGGGCGACGACCGGCTCACCCAGGTTCTGCTGGCGGTAGCGTTTTTCGTCGTAAAAAATGGCGGTGCTGTTCTCCATACCGCCGAACCGGGTGCTCGACTCGACGTGAGCCAGGCTGGCGTAGGGGAACGGGCCCACCAGCTCGCTGTAGTAGCGGAGGATGTCCGCCGCTCTTCGAAAGGGGTCCTTCAGGGCATACGCCGAGTCTTCCGGGTAGGTCCATACGGTCACCGGAACACAGCTCTGCTGGCATTCACCATCCGGCAACCGGGTTCGGGCCATGCGGCCGATTCCCACGACCATGGTATACACCGGAATCGGCCGATCCATTCGATAGTGCCACACCACGTTCCCATACGCTAACGTGTCGATCTTCTCCAGCACTCCGTTGGCGATGACCTGATCGTTGACCGAGGCCTGCACGTGAAAGGCCACGGTGGCCTTGTCGCTGGGATGATCCTGGGAGGCGAGCCAGAGGTGGGCCCGATCGGGCCAGTTGTCAGCGAAGATGGTCCGCGCTCCGTACTGGTTGGCGCCGATGATCAGCCCATCGCGCACCGACCCGTGATACCGCACCCGAGTGGTCAGCGTATCGCCAGCGGACTTTTGGTGGGGCACCTCGATCTCCCCCTCGGACCTGGCGTACAGCGTTCGGGAGAGTCGGGTGTTCGGCTTGCCGTCCACCAGCACGCGGACGACCCGCATGGCGGAATCCAGCTCCATCCCTACCGGCTCAGCGGAGCGCAGCCGCCAGGTGGTCTGTACTTCCGCCAGCACATGGTGACCGGTATCGCTCGGCACCAGGGTGATGTCGTAGTGGAGAGCATCGTGCACCGGGCGAATGGTGTCCGCCCGGGCGGCGAGAGGCGACGCGGTTTGTAGCAGGAGGAGGAAAAGCATCAGAAAAGCGTAAACGGTTAACGGTAAACGGTAAACGGGCGAGCCTCTTATCCCCGTTCACTGTTCACCGTTTGCCGTTCACATCATTCACTTCCCCAGCCGCGCCCGGTAGAACTCGAGGATCCGCTTCCAGGCCCGATCCACCTGCGGCGTATCCGACCCTTGCCGTCCGGGCTTGAGGAAACCGTGTCCGGTGCCGGGGTAGACCTCGTAGCTGAATGTCTTTCCGGCCGACTGCATCTTGGCGGCCACATCCGGCAAGCTGCCGGTGATCCGCTGGTCATTTTCGCCGTAGACTCCCAGTACGGGAGCCTGGATCCGCTTGATGTCGGCGGAGTCGGGCGCGGGGCCGTAGGCCACAACGGCAGCCTTGAGGTTGGGATTGTTGGTGGCGTAGCGGAAGCTCTGGCCGCCGCCCCAGCAGAACCCAATGGTCCCGATGCGATCCTTCTCGACCGCGGGAAGGCCGTTCACGTAGCTGTAGGTTGCATTCAGATCCGCCGTGACCCGGTCCGGCTCCAGCTCACCCACCAGCTTGCGGCCTTCGTCCGGATCCTTGGGCGACTGTCCATGCTTGGACGAGAGCAGGTCGGGCACAATCGCCACGAATCCCTCCTTGGCCAACCGGTCGGCCACTGTGGGCTCCCAATCGGTCAATCCGAAGATCTCGTGAATCACGATCACCGCCGGCGCCTTGGTCTTGCGCTCGGGATAGGCGACGTATGCCCGGATGGTTTCGTTGCCCTTCTTGATCTTTACCCATTCGCCGTGAGTGGTAACCGGGTCGAGCGCCGTCGGGGGCCGGCTCTTGGTCCCCTGCAGCCACATCCCCGCCGCGCCTAAGACCGCGGCTAGGACAGCAACAAGGGCATAAGAGGCGGCGCCACGAATACCCAGATGCATCATGGTGCCTCCCAGAACTGAACCTTGTTCAGCAGAAGCTGCGGAACGGCTACCCGGGAGTCCTTCTCGTCGAAGTCGATGTCCGCCGGCGACGCGATGCCCGTTGCCACCTTACTCGTTTTGCCGTGGTCCAACACGAAGAGGCTCGAATCCGCCCAGCTGGTCACCAGAATCCGGCCGTCGGGCAGCACAGCCACCCCATCATGCTGGCCGGGGCCGGTTCCCAGGGATTTCAAGTCCTTGTCGCCCGGCTTCCATCCGAAGATCCCGTTACCGGTGAAGGACACGATCACGAATCGATTTTCCTTGGAGTCCCAGACGATCCCATTGGGGCCGGCCAGCGTGGGAGAGCTGAGAGCGACCGTGGCCCCGCTTCGGGTGATCCGCAGGACCTGATCCGGCCCGGGATGAGAGAGCTCACCCTTGGGACCAAAGGCAATTCCGGTATCGGTCATGTACACCGCACCGTCGGGGCCGACCGCGGCACCGTTCAGAAACCTCACCCGACCGCGGATGGTCACATTAGCCAGGGCGGCTCCGGTGCGCTTGTTGAATGCGCGGGCAAAGTCGATGTCCGCCACCCAGAGGGTATCCCCGATAATGGACAGCCCCTTGGGTGCATTCAGGGTAACGCCCTTCTTCCCACCTTCGATGAACTTGAGGTTGTAGGGCGTGCCGTCGGGCCGGAGCCGGCTGATGTAGCCGTTGTTGTCCTTGGCCGTTGGAGTGCCGTTGACGTTGGACACGAACCAGACATCGAGATCACGATCGTAGCGGGCCGACTCGGGGCCCTGCAGGTTGGCGGTTTCTCCTACCTTGCGGAACCGGGCCGCTACTTCCTCGTACACCGCGGCAGACTCGGCCAGCGCTTTATCGGATTGGGCTCGCTTCTCTGGCGCCTTACAGGCGCCGAGGCCCAGGATCAGGGCGGCGTAGGTGAGGCCTGTTGTGCTGGAGCAATAGGGACGCATGTTCACCGTCTCCTCAGGGTAAGACGCAAGTATAGGTAGGCAGCGGGCAGCGGGGCAGCGGGGCAGCGGGGCAGCGGGGCAGCGGGGCAGCGGGGCAGCGGGGCAGCGGGGCAGCGGGGCAGCGAAGGTACTACCCCGAATCATCGGTGGGCCCGCCTGCCTTGGCGAGCTGATCGGCGCGGACCCGTCCGGCATCGAAGCGGCGAGCTGCCGCGAGCATGGTATCCAGGGTTTCGTCCACGTCCGGGTTGCCGCCCCGTTTGAAGCGAAGGGGATTGATCCGGGCGACCACGAACGGACGAAGATAGGGGCTGTCGAAGCCGCGTTCCTTCAGCCGCTTCATCGCTTCGGTCACCGCCTGATCCAGCTCCAGCACTCTGGCGGCCCGCTCCCGCCGCGCCTCCAGGGCCTTCGGCAGGGGCGAGCTCAGCCACTTTTCCGCGCGCCGCAGCACGGGATGATAGGCGCCGCCGGCAAATCGGCCGTTCTCCTGATAGCACAGACCGATGGTGAGCAGCGCCGGCTCTTCGAACTCGATCTCGAAGTCTCGCTCGGGCCGACTCTCGGTCTGAGCCAGCAGCTCGGCCAGTCGGATCACCTCCAGCGAGCGCTCCCGGAGATTGTGGGCCTTTTCGGTGTTGAGCAGCAGGATCCGGTGCGCCACTTCGATATCCGGCACCACAATCGCCACCACCGAGCGCGCCCCCAGGCGCTTCAGCGCGGCGAGCCGGTGATTGCCGTTGGGCGTCCAGTAGGGATGTTTCGCGTCGTCCCCTTCCCCACCTGTGCTCCCCCGCACCACGATCATTGGATCCAGGTACCGACCCAGGCGATCCATGGCAGCGGAGAGGCGCTCGACGTGAGGCTTGGAGAGATCGCGTTGATAGGGAGTGGGTTCCACCAGATCGATCGGCAGCGCGGCGAAGAGCTGCCAGTTCCCTCCCAATGGATCCTTGTAGGGAGCGAGCACCGTGCCGCCATCGGCCTGAACCGCCTCGGCCAGCCGGGTCAGCGCGGCGGGAGGAGTTCCCGAACTGATTGCGTCGGGCGGAATGCCCCGCGAGCGCGGCTCCGCCGCCGCCTTCTTCTTGCGGCGGGGCTTTGCCTCACTCGCAGTCTTGGAACGCTTCGGCTCTGCCACTCGATCAAGATACGTGACATTATGCTGATGATGAAGCAACTCCGCCGCTATGGCGGGGCCCTTGCCCTCCTTCTTACCAGCCACCATCTGGCGGCCCAGCAGGTGGTCGGCCGGGCGGTCCGCGAGCTCGATGGATCTCCGCTGCTGGAATCGCTCATCGTCCTGCTCGATGACAGCGGGCACGAGCGGGCGCGAACTGTGACCAGTCCAACCGGTGGCTTTCAGCTCCGGGCGCCTCAGCCGGGCCGGTATCGTCTTCGAGTCCAGCAGATCGGTCAGCGCGGTTGGGAGACCTCCACCTTCGACCTGACCGAGAACCAGACCTCACAACGGACACTGCGGGTGCCCGACCGGCCTTTCGAGCTGCACGAGCTGAGCGCGTCGGCCAGTCGGCCGAACTGCGCGATAACCCTGGGCGATGCCAGCCTGGGAGCTAACCTGTTGCAGGCGGCCCAGACTTCTTTGGCTCTGGCCGAGGCGGAGATAAGCAGGGGGAAGCGGAGCTACGAGACCGAGACCTACCGGCGCGTCGTACCTATAGTTGGACCTCCAGAGGATTCGGTCGTGGTGCAGGATCGGCTGACCGGCTGGCCGATCCAAAGCGCCGATCCCGACAGCCTCCGTAAAACGGGCTTCGTGCACGGTGACTGGCCGGCGCCGAGCCCCATCAACGATCGACCGGAGAACGGCCCCACCTACTTCGGTCCCGACGCCCGGGTCTTGTTCACCGACTGGTTCCTGGGAACCCACTGTGTTTCAGTGGAGACGTCGGATCGCCCTGATGACAACAGCTCGGTTGTCGCCCGATTCAAGCCTGCCAAAGGCACTCACGGGACCGCCGCGCTCCAGGGCTCGCTCGAATTCGACCGACGCTCCCTTGCGCTCCACTCACTCGATTTTCAGTTCGTCGCCCGACCACGGTGGGCGCCGCCCGGAAGCGCGGGCGGTGAGATTCGGTTTGGCCGTCTTCCCGACGGAGCCTGGGTCCCAGTCCGGTGGCAGTTGCGCGCACCGGTTCCCAAGGTGGTCGGCGAGATACCGCGCTATCGGTTGTTCGGTGTGGTGGAGACCGGCGGGCGCGTGACGGCCATTTATGATGCCGCTGGGCAGCGCGACCGCCGAGCGGAGGAGATGCTCAACCTGCGAGGGCCGTGAGCTAGGACGGCCCTTCTCGGGTGAGCTCCTGCAGCGCGCTCCTGGCCTCTCGTACCCTGCCCTGCAGCTCCGGGTCTGCCTTGTCCCACAATCTGATGAACCGGCTATACGCCTGCTTGGCGGAGTCGCGGGCGCCGGCCGCCTCATAGGTGTGACCCAGCGCGAGCAGGGTTAGCGGCTTGTACAGGGGCAACATGTCAAAACCGTAGGTGAGCCAGCGGATTCCTTCGGCCCTCGTGGCGGGCCGGGCGGCCAGACTCAGCGCGAGCTGGAGTCGAGGAAACGCTGTCTCCTCATTGGGCGATGCCGAAAGATCGAGGCCCTCGCGCATCCGCCGGATACCCCCGACCGAATCGCCCTGAAGCAGCTGGGCCCACCCATCTCCCGCCACCATTAGCCCGCGGATCGGCTCGGGGATCGAGGCAGAATCTCGATTTCCCAGCGCACGGCCCAGGATGCGGCGCCCTTCTCCCAGCCGGCCCTGCAGCACATCCACCATGCCCCGCGCGTACTCGGCCTGGGGGCCCGGCGGCATGGCATGTACCACCGAGTCGAGCACCGGCGCCACCGACGGGGGAGCCAGTCCCAGTACCACGGCCCATGCAGTGCTGCCGCTCGCCTTCGCGGGGATCCAGGGGGCGCAAGGAGTCCAGCAGCACCCGGGCTTCCTTCCAGCGGCCGGTGCCCGCGAGCACCTGGGACCGCACCGCAAGGGCCCGGGCCAGAAGGGCCGGAGTGGGAGGCGAGACGTTCTGCGGCCTGGTGAAGACGCGCAGCACCGAGTCCGAGGTTGCCTGGTCCGACTGATACGTAGAAAACGCGGCCTCGATCACCCAGAACGGCTGCTCCCGCATCGCGGCCGCCATGGCGCTGTCGCTGGGAGCAGGCCCCCACAGGGTAGCAGCGGCAGTTCGAGCCGCGCCAACATCGCCGGCCGGTGCGGTGCGCTCGAATCGGGGGAAATAGCGGTCATACGAGGCGCGGTTGCGGTACATGAGGGCCAGGTCGAGTGGATGGATCAGAGCCGGAAAGAGAGTCGAATCCCGGCGCAGCACGCTGTCGAAGATGGCAGTGATGGAGTCAGGTGGCGTGGGCCGAAATGCCTGGAGGTGAAACATCGATTCGCCCAACACATACCAGCCCTCGACATCGTCAGGATAGGTCCTGAGAAATGCCCGCGCCGAGTCGATGGCGGATGGCTTGCCCTCGTCGAACAGGCGATATCCCACCAGGAGCCGACGGTCGCGCTCGGGCAGCCGGCTGGCAAAGCGGACCGCAGACGCGACCGATTGATGGGCCTCCCTGCTGCCGTAGCCGCCGGTCCAGCCGAACGCCTGCGCCCGGCGGAGATGGGCCAGGGCAAAGGTGGAGTCGGCCTCTATAGCCCGGGTATATGCCACCAGCGCGGAATCCCAGGCCAGCCGCCGGTATAGCCGCTCACCCTCCAGATACGCGCGAAGGGCCTGGAGCGAGTCTGTAGTAAGCGAGGCAAGCCGGAGATGGGGAATCGGCTCCTTGGAGCGCCAGACATCGCGGAGCAATGCGACACTGAGCCGGTCCACCACGCCCAACACACTGTCGGCCGGACCGTCCACCTGGGCCCGACCCAGTTGCTCGCCATCGATGCTGTAGATATCAGCCGCCAACCGTACCCGACCGCCGGTGCTGACCGCACTCCCCAGTAGCACCGAACCGGCGTGGAGATCACGGCCGACCGCAAGCGCATGGGAGAGATCGTCCGAGCTTCCGCCTCGGGAGCTGCCCCACTCCCGCAGCACCACACGGGGATCAACGGTGTTGATCCCACCCACGCCGCGGAGGTTGGTGGCCAGGAGATCCATCATGCCTTCACCCAGGAACTCGACCCCGGGGCCGGAGGCATGGAAAGGCAGCACGGCGAGGGTCTCCGCCGCGGGAGCGACGGTCCGACCAGTGGAGTGGGTGGCAAGCCAGCCACCGACGCCGGCGGCGGCGAGCAGAGCCAGCGCCGCCAAGACATAGCTGCGGCGGCGGGCTCCCGCGGTTGGCGCTCTCCCGGCCCGGCGGAGCGCGGCGCCGAACATCCGCATGTCGGGATACCGATCGGCCGGCTCGAGCGCCATTGCTCGAAGAACCACCTGCTCGAGTTCGGCGGGGACCTCGGAGCGCACCCGGCTGACGTGGGGGCGGGGGGCGCTGAGCGTCTTGGCAATGACCGATTGTTGGGTGGGCCCGGTAAAGGGAGGCTCGCCGGCCAACATCTCGTACAGCACGCAACCGAGGCTGTACTGGTCGCTGCGGGCGTCTATCGCCTCGTCCGCGGTGGCCTGCTCCGGACTCATGTAGAGCGGAGTGCCGACGGCAATGCCGGCCCGGGTGAGCTGGGTCGAGGCTTCGGCTTTTTCGGGAGACACTCCGAGCTGGATCGCCTTGGCCACACCGAAGTCGGCCACCACAGCATGACCGCCGGTCAGGAGGATGTTTTCCGGCTTGATGTCCCGGTGGACGACACCGTGAGCATGGGCGTAGGCCAGCGCGTCGGCCACTTCCGCCGCGATGGTCACCGCGAGATCAATCGGCAGACGCTTGTCCCTTTGCAGCAGCTGCCGCAGCGTCTCGCCCTCGATCAAGGGCATGACGAAGTAGGGCATCGGGCTGCCGTCGCCCAGGTCGACCACGCCCGAATCGAAGACCGGAAGAATGTGGGGGTGCTGCAGGTTGGCGGCGAGCTCGATCTCCTGCAGAAATCGCGCAACTCCCGCCGGGCCGCTCAACTCGGGCCGAATGACTTTCAGCGCCACGGAGCGCTTGTGGCGAAGGTCGCGGGCCCGGTATACGGTCGCCATGCCGCCGCCCCCGACTTCCGACTCCAGGACGTAGCGGTCGGTCAAGGCTGCCGCGAGCTGCTGAGGGACGTCGCTCATGGATCCCGGAATCTAAGCCCCCACTGGTAAGCCCGGTCCCGACCGGCTGACGTAGATTGATGGCTCATGCCGCTCTCTGGTTTACGTGCTCTCCCGTTCGCACTCATTATCGGGGCTCGGCCGGCCCTGGCCCAGAGCCGGCCCTGTGATGCTGCGTCATCGGCCGCCAGCCCCAGCCGGGACCTCTACTGCATGGAGTTGGTGGCCGCGCCGGGATTCAGTGGTGCCTCAGGTCGTCTCGAACTGGGCCATGTCCCCGGCCCATTTACTATGGCCGTCACGCCCGAGGGCCGCACCCGCTTTCAGCTGATCCTCTCGGCAGCAGGGCTGCCACCGCCCTCCTCCCTTGGCGATTTCACCACCTACGTGGCCTGGGTCGCGACACCGACCATGGACTCGATCGTGAGCCAGGGTGCAGTGAGCAATGGCCGGACAAGGCTGGGAGTCGTCGACCTCGAGAAATTCACCTTTCTGGTCACGGCGGAGCGAAACCCCCACGGCCGGCGGCCAGGGACCCGAATCGTGCTTCGGGCGCAGTCCCCGGCCACTCGGCTTTACCCGCCGGACCTGCTTCAACTGACTCTGGGTTCGATGACCGGCTCCGCAGCAGGAGAAAATTCGGAGCACCGCTCCCCGCACCACGATCCGGCTTCGACGGCGGACCCATTGGGATGGACCACGGTTCCGATGCCACCCGGCATTACGATGCTTCCCGCCGAAATGGCGTTGCGACCAGACCTTGCTGGATGGCTTCCCGCGGGCCCCGCTGCGCACGGCGCAACCTCGGGAGCTGATCGAGTTGAGAGACGGAGACACCCTGCGTCTGGAAGCGGGCATTGTTCAACGAACCATTCTCGGCCGGACCTATACGATGCTGGGCTTCAACCGGCAGCATCCCGGTCCGCTGCTCGAAGTTGCGCGGAACTCCCGGATCACGGTGCGCTTCATCAATCACCTGCCGCAGCCTTCATCGGTGCACTGGCACGGGATTCGGCTGGACAACCCGAACGACGGAACACCAGGGCTGACTCAGCCGGCGGTCGAGCCCGGCGCCGAGCTGGTTTACCATCTGCGCTTTCCCGACGCGGGCATCTACTGGTATCACCCGCACGTGCGGGAGGACCTCCAGCAGGAGCTGGGTCTATATGGAAACCTGCTGGTCCGCTCGGACTCGGAAACCCTGGAGGCCGTGGACCGCGAGGCCGTGCTGATGCTGGACGATATCCTGCTGTCCGATGCCGGAATGGTACCGTTGGGGCGGGACGCCCCGACTCATGCCTTGATGGGCCGCTTCGGCAACGTCTTCCTGGTGAACGGCGAGGCCGACTACCACCTGCGGGTCAAACGGGGCGAGGTCCTCCGCTTCTTTCTGACCAACGCTGCCAACGCCCGGATGATGAATCTTTCGTTCCCGAACGCAAGGATGAAGCTGGTCGGCTCCGACCTGGGTCCGTACCAAAAAGATGAATGGGTCAGAAGCGTGGTGATCGCTCCCGCCGAGCGCTACATCGTGGATGTCCGGTTCGACCACGCCGGCAAGGTTCCGTTGCTGAACCGGGTGCGCGGCCTCAACCACCTGTATGGCCGTTTCTTCGATGAGGTGGACACCCTGGGCGTGGTGGAGGTTTCGGCCAAGCCGGGCCCGGGGAGTTCAGGTGGTACTTTCAGCGAGCTGAAGCGCCACGCCGAGGTGGCCGCCGAGCTGGAGGGGTATCGCCGCCGCGCCGATCGGTCACCCGAAAAGACTCTGGAGCTCACACTGCAAACCACCGGCTTGCCGGCAATCAGCCAGCGGCTCATGCAGCTGGACTCGATCTACTTCCCCCCGGTGGAGTGGAGCGGGACGATGCCGATGATGAACTGGGCTTCGACCGGGCGGCAGGTACGATGGATTCTGCGAGATCAGGACACCGGCAGGGAGAACATGGACATCGACTGGCGCTTTCGACGCGGTGAACCGGTCCGGATTCATCTGGTCAATCAGCGGCAGAGCGCCCACGCCATGCAGCACCCCATCCATTTTCACGGGCAGCGATTTCTGGTTCTGGCCGTGAATGGAGAGCCCAACCAGAACCTGGTCTGGAAGGACACCGTGCTGGTGCCGGCGGGCAGCACGGTGGATATTCTGCTCGACCCTTCCAATCCCGGTCGCTGGATGGCGCACTGCCATATCGCCGAGCACCTCTCCGCCGGAATGATGGCAGCCTTTACGGTGAAATAGACGATCCTTCACTTCGTTCAGGATACATCTTCGGAGAACCTATGCGGGCTCCCTGCCTTGCTTCTTGCAGTGTCGACTTTGCCAGCCGCGATGCTTCTTGCCCAGCGACCCGACTCGCTGGCCGAGGAGGTGCGCAAGTACGTGGCGGTGGATACCGCCGCCGTTGCGCTCACCCACGTGCTCCTGATCGACGGGACCGGCAGCGCTCCCAAGACCGATCAGACGGTTCTGGTTCAGAACGGACGCATCGCGCAGGTCGGGCCGACCGCCGCTGTCCGCGTGCCGGCCGGAGCCGTCACGATGGACCTCAACGGACACACCCTGATTCCAGGCCTGATCGGGCTGCACGACCATCTCTTCTACACCGCGGCAGGCGGGCGCGCGGCCCAGATGTCCTATACCGGTCCGCGGCTGTACCTCGCCTCGGGAGTCACCACCATCCGCACCGCGGGAGGCCGCTCGCCCTACGCGGAGATCAATTTGCGGGAGAATATCAACCGAGGCCTGGTGCCCGGGCCCCGGATTCACCTCACGGCTCCGTACATCACCGGTGCGCCGGGCGGCGGCAGCATGGACGTGGTAACCTCACCGGAGGAAGCGCGCCGGTTCGTGGCGTACTGGGCCAGTGAAGGCGCCACCTGGATCAAGGCCTACACCGACATCCGCCGGTCGGAGCTGGGGGCGGCCATCAAGGAGGCCCACAAGCACGGGATCAAGGTCACCGGACATCTCTGCTCCGTTTCCTTCCGGGAGGCGGTGGAGCTGGGAATCGATAATCTGGAGCATGGGATGCTCACCGCCTCGGATTTCGATCCGTCGAAGCAACCCGATGTGTGTCCGGTCAGCGTCGTCGGCCGCAACAATTCGGCCGATGTGCAAAGCGAAACCGCGAAATCGGTGATTCAGACGATGGTTCGGCACAAGGTGTCGATGACATCGACCCTGGCGGTCTACGAGCCGTTCGTCGCCAATCGCCCGACCAAGGACGCGCGGGTGCTGAATGCGATGTCGCCCGAGGTGCGGGCCAGCTACATGAAGATGCGCAATGAGATCGACTCCAGCGGCAGCGGCCCGATCGCGGCGGAAGGACTCCGGAGCGCCATGGCATTCGAGAAGGAGTTCGTCGAGGCGGGAGGCCTTCTCGCGGCCGGGGTCGATCCGACCGGCCTGGGCGGAGCGCTGGCCGGCTACGGCGATCAGCGAAACTACGAGCTGCTGACTGAAGCCGGATTCACTCCGCAACAAACCATCCAGATCATGACGTTGAACGGAGCAAAAATTCTGGGGGTCCAGCAGCGGCTGGGCTCGGTCCAGGCAGGCAAGCTCGCCGACCTGGTGGTGCTCAAGGGCGACTTGACCAGCCAGCCTTCGGCCATTCGAAACCCGACCGTGGTGTTCAAGGACGGTGTCGGCTACGACCCGGCCAAGCTGATTGCGTCCATTGAAGGACGGGTGGGGATCGATTAGGTCCGATGGCGATATCGGGCGTGATTCGAGTCGATCGGCGAGAGATCGAGATCAGCCGTCCGGAGAAGGTGCTCTTCCCCGACGACGGCATCACCAAGGGAGATCTGATCGATTACTACGCCCGGATCGCGCCGCGGATGCTGCCGCAGCTCAGGGACCGGCCGCTCACCCTGGAGCGCTATCCCAACGGCATCGACAGCAAGCGGTTCTTTCAGAAGGAGGTCTCCTCCTATTTCCCCAAGTGGATCCGGACGGTCACGGTAGAGAAGGTGGGAGGAACCGTCACCCACCTCATCTGCAACGACACCGCCACCCTGGTCTACCTCGCCAACCAGGCCTGCGTCACGCCCCACATTTTTCTGAGTCGCACGGATAAGCTCGACGTACCGGACCAGCTGGTTTTCGACCTCGACCCTCAGGGTGACGACTTCGAGGTGGTCAAGGCTACGGCGCGTGGACTTCAAGCAGCTGCTCGATGAGCTGGAGCTGCCCGCTTTCCTGAAGACCACTGGGTCACGGGGACTTCACGTGGTGGTTCCCTTGCAACGGCGGGAGCCGTATGACGGGGTTCGTGCCTTCGGACGGGATCTGGCCAGCGTCATCGTGAGCCGGGCGCCCCGAGCCCGAACCATGGAGCAGCTCAAGGCCAATCGGGGCAATCGGATCTTCATCGACACCAACCGGAACGGCTACGCCCAGCTGGTGGCGCCGGCCTATGCGGTGCGGGCGCGCAAAGGAGCGCCGGTCTCGGTACCGCTGGACTGGGGTGAGCTCAAGAAGAAGGATCTCCGGGCAAACAGCTTTACCATCCGCAATCTCTTCGCCCGCCTCGACCGGATTACCGATCCCTGGGCCGATTTCTGGGAGAGTGCTGTATCTCTCGCCGGCGCCCGCCGCAAGCTCGGGCGATTGGCCCGCTAACCGCCGGCTACCAGGACTACCGTCACCCTCTTCCTGTCCTGCCATCTGCTGCCCTGCTGCCCCGCTGCCCCGCTGCCCCGCCTTAGAGATACCGGCCAACCGCCATCGCGCTCGCCGCAATAACCAGTAGGCCTGCAGCAAGCCGGGCGCCCAGCGCCATCCGGCCTTGGAGCCGACCCAGCTCGGCTTGCTGTTCGACTGACGGCGCGGCGGACCCAATCGCCTGCCCAACAGCCAGCATCTTTCGACCCGCCGAGCCGCTGATCCCGCCTCCGACGGCGGCAGCAAGGATGGCGGCGACCGCGCCTACGCCGTAGGCGATCCCGGGGCGGGATCCGGCCCAGGCCCCATGGGTCGCCGCCGCCATCCGGGCGTACATGGTTATTCCCGACAACACGGTCAACCCCGCGGCGAGCCCGAGGTAGAACTGCAGCCGTTGCTGCTGCATGAGGGTTTGCATGAACCGGCCCCCTTCCCGTCCTGTCGCACGCACTGTCGGGAATCAGGAATCCGGCCAGCATGATCATGGCTCCAACCCAGAAGATCCCGCCCAGGATGTGGATGAGCCGGAGGATGATGGTCAGGGTACGCTCGTCCATGGCGGCGCCTCGCGAGTATTCGTTGTACCTGCTGTATGATTTGCTTGTACAGTGTATACGACTAAATTAGGGTGTCAAGAGCCATGAGCCCGCGCCCCTATCGGATGAAACGCCGCCGCGAGAGCGCCGACGAGAATCGCGCCCGCATTCTCGCCGCCGCCCGGGATCTGTTGGCGTCGCCAAAGGGGGCATCGCACTTCTCCATGGAGGAGGTGGCCCGGAAGGCCGGGGTGGCGCGGATGACCGTGTACTACCAGTTCGGCTCGCTGCGCGGCCTGCTCGAAGCCCTGCTCGATTCACTGGCCAGCGCCGGCGGCATGCAACACCTGTCCGAAGCCTTCCACCAACTGGATGCGCGCGAGGGGATCGATCGATTCATTGCGGTATTCGTGAAATTCTGGGAGTCCGACCGGTCGGTAATTCGGGCCCTGGGAGCGTTCACATCGCTCGATCCGGACTTTGCCACCGTGCTCGCCGAACGCTCCGAGTGGAGGCGGAAGGGGGCGCGGGTGCTGCTGGAGCGGCTGGTGAAACAGGCCGGCCGCCCCAAACGAAAGGAGATGCGGGACGCGGAGGACCTGCTGTTCATGCTGACCGGGTTCGCGACCTACGATGCGCTGGCGGGTCCCAAACGTCGGACAGACCAGGTCACCGCCCTGCTTCAGCGCCTTGCCCGGCAGGCCCTGGGCTGACGGTTAGCTTTAAATCAGTGATGCAGGAGCCTATGCCCCAAACAAAACTCATTGGCCATCCGGCCCAGACCACACCGCCCGACCTCAGAACCAGCCAGGGCTATCGCCGGCAGTTCCCCGCCGATCTGCTGCGCCAGGCCTCGCGGCGGCTCCAGATTCTTGCGCTGGTCGGGGCGAGCCTCTGGGTTTTGGGCCCTGCCTTCGGCCACCTGGCTCTGGCCCTGACCCAGCCGAATGATCCTCGGTGGGCGGAGTTCGGTGCGATCGACCGGATAGCAGCGCTGGGAGTGGCTATTTCGCTCGTTGTGTTCCTCTACACCAGGATCCGCGAGCGAAACCCCCGCTTCGTGATGGACCTGGCTCTGCTGTATATGGTCGCGTGCGCCGCGTGCATCGGGCTGATGATTCACTGGGGTCCGCCCTCGGCAACGCCGATGGACCCCACGCCGATGATCACCTGGACCGCGCCGGTCATTCTCATGTTTGCGGCGCTGATGCCGGTGCCCCCGTGGAAGATGGCCGTTGCCGGTCTCATCGCCGCATCAATGGATCCGCTCGGCATGATCACTGCCCAAGCCCAAGGCGTGTACCACTTCGGTCCGCTCCGCAACGCGTTTCTGATGCACTATCCCAATTACTTGCTGTTGGGGGTGGCGGTGGTGATCTCCCGGGTAGTGACCGGCCTCGGACGTGAGGTGGCCAAGGAACGGGAGTTGGGCAGTTACCGGCTCGGTGAGGTGTTGGGCGAAGGAGGCATGGGGTCCGTGTACCGGGCCACTCACCGCATGCTGGCCCGCCCCGCGGCCATCAAGCTGATCCGCCCCGAGGTGCTCTCGTCCCAGGATCCCCGTAGCGCGGACCTGGCTGTGGCCCGGTTCAAACGGGAAGCCGATGCCGCCGCCAAACTCCGTTCACCCGCACACGGTGGAGCTGTACGACTTCGGCGAGACCGAAGACGGCACATTGTATTTCGTGATGGAGCTGCTCGAGGGCATGGATCTGGAGACCCTGGTGCGGAAGGAGGGTCCCATCCCGCAGGGGCGGGTGATCCACATCGTGCGGCAGGTTTGCGACTCACTGGAAGAAGCCCATGCCTCCGGGCTGGTCCACCGGGACATCAAGCCGGCCAACATTCACGTGGGACGGGTGGGCCTGAAGCACGATTTCGTGAAGGTGCTGGATTTTGGACTGGTAAAATCGGTGCTGCCGCAGAGCGACGACGCCATGGCCACGGCCATCGGACTCACCCCGGGGACCCCGGCGTATCTGGCACCCGAGATGGCGCTGGGCGAACCCCCTGACGGCCGAGCCGATCTTTACGGCCTCGGCTGTGTCGCGTATTTCCTACTTACTGGACAGTTGGTGTTCCAGGCCGCGAACGGGCTGCAGATGATTACCAAGCACATCCAGGAGAAGCCGGTGCCTCCCTCGCAGCGCTCCGAGCTGGATGTTGCTCCGGAGCTCGATCGGGTGGTGCTCGCCTGTCTGGAAAAGAAGCCGGAGGATCGGCCCCGCAGCGCCGCCGAGCTGGAGCGGGTGCTGGGGGAAATCGAGGTCGAGCCGTGGAGCGAAGAAGCCGCCACGCAGTGGTGGCAGACCCACCAGCCCGCCTGAGGGTGCAGACGGTGAAAGCTTCGTCAGTCTGGATTGTCCTGTTCATGGCGACCGGTTGCGAAGTCGCATATCTCGCCATCTCGGCCGGTGCACCGGTCACCGTCGCAATCCGGGGCGTCGTTACGAACTGCGGTGAAGCCGTGGCCGAACGCATCGGTCCTGCTGATGGTGCAGCAGGATCTCCAGGAGCAGACCCGTCCGGTCAACACCCAAATCGGTCCGGTGACAACCACGCACGACGGCGGCTATGCCTTTCACATAAGCCCTTCCTTTGCCGTCCCTGGCCCGGCCAGCATGCAGCTGGAGGTCACCACCGGCGGAACGACCGATACGATAGAGGGTGGCACGCTCGAGTTCCGCATCGGCGATCCAGCCCGGGACACCGCCCGGTTCGATGTGGACCTGGGGAATCGGCACCGGGCATGTTGAGGGTGGCTCTTCAGCCGGACGCGCACAGTATCCTGCAGTATCTGCTCGATCTGGTCACCCGCCTGGGTGATTGGAGCTATCTCATCATCTTTGGGGCGGCCATGCTCGAGTGTGCCGCCTTTGCCGGGCTGCTGGTACCCGGAGAGAGCCTGGTACTCGCCTCGGGGTTCTTTGCCCATCAGGGAATTCTGGAGCTCGACGCCGTTATCGCTGCCGTTGCCCTGGGTGCGGTGGCGGGTGACAACATCGGATACCTGCTTGGGGCCCGCCTCGGCCGGGAGTGGCTGCTGAAGAAAGGCTCCCGCTTCGGCCTTCGGAAGAAGCGCCTGGCCCAGGTGGACGCGTTTTTTCAGCGGCAAGGATCCCGGGCCGTATTCATCGGACGCTTCATCGGCTTTGCCCGGGCGCTGGTGCCGTTTGTGGCCGGAGCTTCACGAATGTCTTATCGCCGGTTCGTGGTGGCCGACGCCCTGGGGGCCGGGCTCTGGACCGTCGCGTTCGTCACTCTCGGCTACGTGCTCGGCGCGAGCTGGCAGGTGGCTGAAAAGTGGATCAGTCGGAGCGGTCTGGTGGTCGGCGCTGTTCTGCTGCTCGGGGCTGCGTTGCTCTGGCTTCGACGCCGTCGGCGAGCGGAGACTCCACAAACGCCTTGAGCTTGCCCAGCGCGTGGTCCCACTGCCGCGCGATCAGGTCGAGCGATCGCTGCGCTTCGTCCAGCCGCTCCGGCTGAAGCCGCCAGAGGCTCTCCCTCCCCCGCCGGCTGGCCCGCACCAGGCCTGCGCCCGCCAGCACCCGGAGATGCTTGGTAACCGCCTGACGGGTGACCCCGGAGCCGTCCGTCAGTCGGCTGATGGACGCCGGACCGCCGCTCGACAGCCGGGAGACCAGACGGAGCCGGGTCTGGTCCCCCAGCGCGGCAAATACCGAGGCCGGGTCCCGGAGCCTAACTCGCGCGGGCAAGGTATCGAGTGATGTTCTCGAGTTGCCCGGTCCAGCCGGCTTCGTTCCCCCGGTACGCCTTGGTCCGGCGGGCGACGGGAATCTGATCGAAGCCCGACTCGGTGACGGTGAGTCGAGTTCCCTCCGGAATCTCTTCCAACTCGAATACCACGAGAGTCATCGGCTCGGCTGGATCGACGTCCGGATTGCCCCCCGGCTGCCAGCGCCAGGAAAAGAGCCGCTCCGGCTCCATCTGCTCGACGACAACCTCGAAGGCAAGGTGCTCGTACTTCGGAATGGTGATCGGGCCCCGCGTTGTCTGGCCCGGAGCGAACCGGCCGGTCAGCCGGGTGCCGAACCATTGGCCGAACTGGGCCGGATCGGTCAGGGCCTGCCAGACCCGAGACCGCGGGGCCCGCAGAATGATGCTCTTCTGGATCTGGTCGGTACTCGCCCGATCGGGCGAGAGCTTGCTGGTGCTCATATAGGCAACCTCCTGGTTGCGTATAGAATAGGACGCTGCTCGAGAAAAAGCAACCCTCTGGTTGCCTATTGTGCCGATCGCCAGTTAGGCCGAGGCGATCAGGATCTGCTTGCGGCTGGCATCTCCGCACATTTGTTTGGTCTCAATCATCGTACATCCGACCTACGCAGGAGCATCCGATTGCATCGTAAATCACTCCTCCTGGCGGCCCTCTGCTGCTCGTTGGGGTGCGGGGATTCGGGGACCGGTCAAGCCGTCCGCAGGGAACCATCCGTCCCCACCCCTCCGACGAGTGATTGGCGAGTGAGCCCCCGCTCCGGCAGCGGTCCCCTTACCCCCGAAGGAAGCGAGGTCGAGCTCCGGGAGCGCTATGGCCCCAGTGCCGTGGAGAGCGCCCGGATCGAATTGGGTGAAGGCGAGACGACACCAGGTACGGTGCTCTACCCCAGCGACAGCCTCAGGCGGGCCGAGATCGTCTGGAAGGACACCGTAAGCCGCCGACGCCCTGCCCGCGTGATCCTTCGCGGCCCGCGGAGCAAGTGGCAGGTGGGCCAAGGCATCTCGCTGGGCACCAGCCTGCAGGAGCTGGAGCGCCTCAACGGACGCCCATTCATTCTCGCCGGGTTCGGCTGGGACTACGCTGGGGTCATCACTGACTGGAAGGGTGGCGCGCTGGACTCCACCCTGGCGGGCGTTAAGCTCTATCTGGATCCCGGACCTGCCGAACAACAGTCCGCTGCCTACTCCCAAGTCCTGGGCGACCGGGATTACTCCTCGGATCTTCCAGCCATGCAACAGCTCAAGCCGAAAGTGGCGCAGATCTTCGTGGACTTCGAATGAGCGAAGATCCGGCGATCGCCGACCTGTTCCGAAGGATCACGCTGGGCGTGTACGCCGTTGGCGTAGCCGACGGGCAGCGGCGCGATGCCTTTACCGCTGCCTGGATTATGCAGGCGTCCTTCAACCCGCTGATTTTGGCCGTCAGCATCAACCCGGACAATGCGTCCTACGAGCTGCTGCACGCTACCGGTAGCTTCACGGTCAACGTACTTAAGCATGGCCAGCTGGACCTGGCCCGGCGCCTGGGGACGAAATCGGGCCGGGATGAGGACAAGCTCGCCGGGATGCGGAGTCACCCGGGACGCCTCGGATCACCGATTCTGGAGGAAGCCCTGGCATATTTCGAATGCGAGCTGATGGGGCGTACCCGGGCAGGGGATCACGAGCTGGTGCTGGGACGGGTGGTGGACGGGAAAATCCTGGATCCTTCAGCCACACCCCTCACGTATGCCGAGACCGGAGAGATGGACGGCAGCGCAACACTGTTTCCCCGGAATCTCTGATCCGGAGCCGGCCATGCCCTTGGAGATGCGGAAGACCTGCGAGCGGTGTAACACCGCCCTCGCCCTGGCGGAATCCGCCTTCATCTGCAGCTACGAATGCACCTTCTGTCCGGGGTGTGCCGAGGCCATGAGCCACATTTGCCCGAACTGTGGCGGCGAGCTGCTGCGCCGTCCCCGACGAGTGGAGGCAGGATGAGCACAGCCATCATCACCCGTCCGGAGGCTGACGAGTCTTCGGCTTACTATCACCCATATATCGCTCGGGTCTCGGACGAGAGTCTGGCCCAGCAGCTGATAGAGCAGGCCCGCGAGGTGGAGCGGCTATTCGAGAATGTGACCGACCGGGACGCCCTGGCCCGTTACGCCGAGGGAAAGTGGAGCGTGAAGGAAATCCTGGGGCACCTGTGCGACACCGAGCGGATCTTTAGCTACCGGATGCTTCGGATCGCCAGGGGGGACACCACTCCGCTCCCGGGCTTTGACGAGGGCGCCTACGTGCCGTCGGGCCGTTTCGACGACCGGCCGCTGCCCATGCTGCTGGGGGAGTTTCGTGCAGTTCGGATGAGCACGGCCGCGCTGCTCGAGGGACTTCCGGAGGAGGCATGGGGACGCTGGGGCGAGGCCAACGGCCATGCGATCACCGTTCGGGCGCTAGCCTACATCATTGTTGGGCATGTGAGCCATCATCTCGAGGTACTGAGGAAGCGGTACCACCTGGGACCTCTGCCGCATAGCTGAGACAGCACTCTTCAGTGAGCGACAGAATCCTTGACTGGCTTCAAGACCAGATCCTGAAAGTCGAAGCTGAAGTCCACCGACTCCGACGCCGGCACGATCCGGAGCTGATGGATGCTTCCGTCCGGGTTGAGCCAGAACGTAGCGAAGGCGTCGGCTCTGAGCTCCCGGTCTCTCCAGCGGGCCAGAAACGTGTCGTGCTGCCAATGGAGCAAGTCGCCCACCAGTGAGGGTGTCCGGGTGAAACGGATGGCGAGCTTGTCGCCCTCCTGCGTCACCTTCACGTCGCCATACCAGGGATCCCGATAGTTGCCGGCATACTTGGCCAGTGGAAGCGACGGCCCAGCCATAGAGTCGCGGGCGCCGGCGGCCTGCTGTTCCTCACTCCTGAGCTTCTGGCGGTTCTGTTGTACAATCTGATTGAACACGGCCGGATAGTCGGGTGACTTGGCGCCGATGAAGTGGTCCAGCACCCGGTAGGTGATCGCGTCGAAGGCCGCACCCGACTCCTGGTTGGTCAGCACCGCGACGCCCAGCCGAAGATCGGGAATCATCGCGACCTTGGACAGATAGCCGGGCAGGCCGCCGGTATGCTGTCGCAGGATGTAGCCTCGGTAGTCGCGCACGCCGAGGCCTAGGGCGTAGCCCGCCATGGTGGCGCGCAGATGGGCCAGTTGGGGCTGTTTCCCTGGTATTCCGCCGATGGGGGTGGGCGTCACCTCCCGCCAGAGCTCCCTGGCGCTGGCAGGTGAGAAGAGCCGCGAGCCGTCGGCCACCTTTCCCGAATCGAGCTGAACGATCAGCCACTTGGCCATATCGGCGGCGCCGGCCATGATACCGCCGGCCGGATTGGTGTTGTCACTGGTGAAGGGCGCCACCGGCCGGACGGTATCGTTCACCTCCGCATGGGTTCCGGCGACGTTTCCCTTGTCCATGGCGCCGGAGTGGCGAACGTCGCTGTCGTTCATGCCTACCTTCCGCAGGATCCGGCTCCGGACGAACTCCTCCCAGGGCTGTCCCGATACCGCCTCGATCAGCTCGCCGGCCACCAGATAAAGCACGTTGTCATAGGCGTACGCGCTCCGGAACGATGTGGCCAGCGGGATGTAGCGGATCCGCCGGGCGATCTCCTTCCGGTTATAGCTCGAGGGGGGCCACCAGAGCAGGTCGCCGGCGCCGAGGCCCAGGCCGCTGCGGTGAACCAGCAGGTCCCGCACGGTCATCTCGTGCGTCACATAGGGATCCGACATGGCAAAGGCAGGCAGATAGCCGGTGACCGGCTTGTCCCACTCGATTTTCCCCTCCTCCACCAGCAGCGCGAGCGCGGTTGCGGTGAAGAGCTTGGTGTTGGAGGCGATGCCGAAGCGGGTGCGGGCATCGACCGGAGTGGGGTCGCCCATTCGCCGAACACCGTATCCCTTGGCCAGCACGACCTTGCCGTCTTTGACGATAGCGACCGACAGGCCGGGGACGGTAAACGTCTGCATCACTCGCTTCACGTAGTTATCGAAATCCGGCGGCGGCTGCTGCGCGGCCGCGGGCGCGGAGAAGACTGTGAGGGCGGAAAAGACGGAAAGGGCAACTTCCGTCGCGCAGGATCTACTCAAGGCGTTTGGGCTCCCGGGTTTGGGCGAGCAGCCGTTCGGCGAAGTCGAGCCGCTCCTGGGTCTCGCTCAGCTCTCCCTGGAGCGAGGCGATCTCCCGTTCCACTGTGTTCAGCCGCTCTTCCAGTTGGGTGACAGCCGGGCTCTGGGGCAGCGCTCCGGGCCGCCAATGGCGCGAGATCCTCACCAGGCCGAACATGATGATCGCGGCGACGGGAATGAGTGGCGCTAAAGCGTCCGGCTGCATCGGGGTCTCCTCTGAGAATCCAAAACTAACCAGTGACCTGGCTCACGGCTCCGAGGCGCCCATAGGCCCAGTATGCAGGCTCCAAAATTAGAAGGCCAATTTCTCGCCGGCTCGGCCGGCGATCATTCCTTCAGGAGCAGATCATGGGAATCCTTTCCAAGCCAATCAAGACCTTGAATGACCTCTTCGTCCATACCCTGCAGGACATCTACTACGCTGAGCAGAAGATCACCAAAGCGCTGCCGAAGATGATTTCGAAGGTAACGGACCAGCAGCTGCAGTCCGCTTTTCTGACCCACCTGGCGGAGACGGAGCATCATGTCACCCGGCTGGAAGAGGTTTTCCGGATGCACGGTGAGAAGCCCAAGGCGGTAACCTGCCCGGCCATCGATGGCATCCTCTCGGAAGCGGAAGAGATCATGGGCGAAGCCAGCGATCCCGAGGTCCTGGATGCAGCGGCCCTGGCCGCCGCTCAGGCGGTTGAGCACTACGAGATCACCCGCTACGGAACGCTGATCGCCTGGGCCCGTGAATTGGGCCGGCCCGACTGCGCCGCCGTGCTGCAGCAGAATCTGGACGAAGAGAAGGCCACCGACCTCAAGCTGACCCAGATCGCCGAAGCCAGAGTGAATCGCGTCGCGGTCTAAGGCTTTCCTGGTCACAGCATCATTTAGCGCCGGCTCCAGCCGGCGCTATTCTTTTACCCATCGTGCCCTTTCTCCCGCGCCTCTCCTGCACGGTCAGCCTTGCGCTGCTCCTGGCCTGCGCCCACCAGCCGTCTGGGACTGGCGCCGGTCCCTCACAACTGGCGGTAGCCGAGTCGCTGTATGCCGATCTGCGCGACGCCCGGGACCGGATCGACGTGACGCTTGCCTCGGGACTGAACGGCATCCACGACGCCACTCCTGTTACTACGTGGATCACGGCTCACAATGCGCTTCGAAGAACCGTAACCGCCCGGCTCGAAGGCATCGATTCCGCCGGGCTCCAGGAAGAAGATCGGCGGGCCCTGGCGGTGATGCGACGAACCCTGCAGCGCGACCTCGACTCACTCACACCGCCGCAGCACACCGATAGTTCAGCGACAATCGCTCGTCCGCCGAGCTGCAACTATGACCCTCGCTCGATCGCGGCATCCACCCGAGGAGTGGATTCGCTTCGGGCCCGGATCTATGCCTGCTACGGCTGGGCCCAGTCTCACGTCCCGGTTGATGGCGACACCCTCGACCGGCTGACGATCCTGGGCACGTTGGGACGCACCGATGCCCCGGATGGCCGGCGCCGGCTCTTCCTCTCGCTGGACCCGGTTTGGCGCAGCATGAACGGAGACAACGAAGCGGCGAGTCCCTATCGGGTGCTGATCGCGAAGCAGATGTCAGATGCCAGGCGCCCGCCCTCCCTCGAGCAGGCGAGTGCCTCCGGAGTGCCGCCCGATTCGCTGGAGCCCTGGCTCGAGGCGATGCTCGATACCTGGCGCCGGTCGAACTCCGATTCCACGATGGAGCCATGGGACTGGTATTACATGGTGGGAGCGGCCGGCCGAGCGCTGAGTTCGCGGATCTCGCGCTCTCGGCTGAGCCCGCTTAATGCCGAGGTGTACCGGTCGCTCGGTGCCGACGTGGGCCGGCTCCGGGTTCACTATGACCTGGACCCGCGCGAAGGCAAGACACCGGTAGCGTACACCACATTCGGTGCCCGCCCCAGGCTCATGAATGGCCGGTGGCGCGGCGGCGAGCCGTGGGTGTTTGCCACCTATCGCACCGGCGGATTGGACAACCTGAGCGAGCTGCTGCACGAGACCGGACACGCCATCCATATCGCCGCGATTCGGACCCGGCCCGCGTTTGCCGACTGGCCGGACAGCGATCCCTTCACCGAGGCAGTGGCCGACTTCGTGGCGCTGGAGGTTACCGAGCCGGCGTGGCAGCGGCGCTGGCTGGGCGATTCGGTGCCTCTCCGGGAGGGTCTCCGGGCGCGCTACGCCGGCATCGTGATGGATGTCGCCTGGGCGTTGTTCGAGCTTCGGCTGCAACGAGATCCTACGCTGGACCCCAACCAGGTTTGGACGTCGCTGACCCGGGACTATCTCCGGATCCGGCCCCACCCCGAGCTCTCCTGGTGGGCAATGCGGGGACAGCTGGTGGATGCGCCGGGTTACATGATGAACTACGCCGCCGGCGCCATGCTGATCGCGGCGATTCGGGCCCGGACCAGAGAGCTTCACGGACCTTTCACCGCCGGCGACAGCACCTGGTATGCCTGGGTTGCGCCCCGGCTGTTTCGGTTTGGGCTGGAGCGCCCCAGCCGGCAAGTGATCGAGGATTTCCTGGGCGGGCCGGTTACGCCGAAGGCAATTTTACAGGATATGGGGAGGTAGTCGTGAGTCGTCAGTCGCCAGTCAGCCCGTCGGACCGTCACCCGAGTCGCCAGTCGCCTGGGGACTTATTTCGGAAGCGGGATGATTGCGAGCTTGCCCCCGCTCATGTCGGGGATCAACAGACTCTTTCCGTCGGGACTGATCGCCAGGTCGGCGGCGGACTCGATCCCGCCAACCGTGACCTCCTGCGGCTTGAGGTCCGGCCTGGTCACCACGAAGAGCCGGTGACCGGCAAAATCGCCAACAATGAGCCGCCCCGCAGCATCCCGCACCAGGCCATCGGATGCACCGAGACCGCCGACCACCTTCTCCATGGACTTGCCCTCGAGATCGATCCGGAAGAGGATCCCGGTGGTGTAGTCCACCTCCAGCAGATGGTTGCCGTCCATGAGCAGCCCATTGGGACTGACCACCCGCACGTCATCATCGGAGGTGATCACCGGCGTAATCTTCTTCTGCTGGGTGATCCGGTAGATGGCACCGCCACCGCCATCCCAGTCTCCGCTGTCGGACAGGTACAGATTCCCGTTCCGGTCGATCTCCAGATCGTTGAAGTTGGTGATCTTCCGCGGAAAATCGGTGGCATCCACAAACCGCTCGGCGTTACCCTGGGCATCGATCCGCCACACCATCCCCATGTTGTCGGAGACGAAGAGGTGGTCGCGATACCACTTGATGCCATGGGGATCGTCCAGGCCGCTCGCAAAGCGGCGCAGCTTCCCACCCTCCAGCACGCTGATGTAGCCGTCGTTGGCCTTCTCGTATTCGCCGGTCTCGCTGACGTAGACCTTTCCGCCCGGCCCAATGGCTACCGACTCGGGCTGCTTCAGCCCGGTGATGATCTGAGGCTGCTGAGCGGCGAGCGGTGCGGCCGTCATCAGCGCGAGTCCTACCAGTTGTAGTTTCATACCGTCGAGCCTTTGAAGACGTTCACCACAAAGGCACAAAGGACACATCGGAACTAGTATTTAGGTTTAGAATCAACCAGCACTCGTCGTCATCATGCCTCGGAAGTATCCGTGTTCTACAGATACGTCCAGACCCTGGTACGTCGTCCTCAGCTTGGTCCTGCTCGGATGCAACGCGTCCAACCCCCCGCACGAGCTTCGGGTGTGCTCCGATCCCAATAACCTGCCCTTCTCCAACCGCGCCGGCGAGGGCCTGGAGAACCACCTGGCCCAGCTGGTGGCCAAGGAGCTCCGGGCCGGCGTGAAATACACTTGGTGGCCCCAGCGCCGAGGTTTCATTCGCAATACCCTAGCAGCCGATTCATGCGACGTCGTGATGGGCATACCCTCGGGGTCGGAGCGGGTGCTCACCACCCGCCCGTACTACCGCTCGAGCTATGTGTTCGTCTCCCGCAAAGATCGTCATCTCGGCATCAAGTCGTTCGATGATCCGGCCCTGAAGAAGCTGAAAATCGGCGTCCAGCTGGTGGGTGACGACTACAACAACACTCCACCGGTTCACGCGCTGAGCCGCCGAGGAATCGTGGGGAATCTGGAGGGGTTCAGCGTCTATGGCGATTACTCCCAGGCCAATCCTCCCGCCAGGATTATTGATGCCGTGGTGTCCGGCGCCGTGGACATCGCCGTCGCCTGGGGGCCGCTGGCCGGCTACTTCGCCAGGAGATCGGACGCTCAGCTCGATATCGTCCCGGTATCACCCGCCTACGATCCTCCGGGACTCCGCTTCGCGTTCGACATCTCGCTTGCCGTGCGGCCCGGCGACAAGGAGTTGAAGGAGCGGCTGGAGACGGTGCTGAAGCGGAGACGCTCCGGCATCGACAGCCTGCTCGGGAAGTTCGGCTTTCCCCTGGCGTCACCGGACAGCGGCTCGCAGGGCCGAGGTCAACCCGCTCTGTAGCAGCCGGGTTGCGCCGGCGAGATGTCTCCGATAGTATCGCCTGCACTCGCCCTCGCAGAGAAGGCACCCACATGAAATCCATAAACGGGCTCGGTATCGCCCTTGCAGCAGCCCTCTCCCTCGGTGCGAGCGACTCGGCCGAAGCCCAGCGTCAGGTGAACGCGGCCCAGGACGATGCGCAGTGGACCATGCCGGGCAAGGACTACGCGTCAACCCGCTTCAGCGGCCTGGCGCAGATCACCGCCGGCAACGCAAAGCGACTGCGCCCGGTGTGGAGCTTCTCGACCGGCGTGCTGGGGGGACATGAGGGACAGCCGCTGGTGGTCGGCAGCACCATGTACGTGGTGACGCCGTACCCCAATGTGGTCTATGCGTTCGATCTCACCAAAGAAGGCTACCCGCTCAAGTGGAAGTACCGTCCCAAGGTCAACGGCGCCGCGATCGGCATCGCTTGCTGCGATGTGGTGAATCGGGGCGCGTTCTACGCCAACGGGCGGCTGTTCTACAATCTGCTCGACGGCCACACCGTCGCCCTCGACGCCGCCACCGGCAAGGAGATCTGGAAGACCAAAGTGGCCGATCTCAATCGAGGCGAGACCACTCCCATGGCCCCGCTGGTGGTGAAGGACCGCGTGATCGTAGGCAACTCGGGTGGCGAATTCGGCGTCCGCGGCTGGGTCAAGGGACTGGACGTTCGGACCGGAAACCTGGTCTGGACCGGCTACAGCACTGGGCCCGATGCGGAAGTGCTGGCGAAGCCCGGAACCTTCAAGCCGTACTACGAGAAGGGCACCGAGCTGGCGCAGAAGAGCTGGCCCGCCGACACCTGGAAAAACGGGGGCGGGCCGGTGTGGGGCTGGATGTCCTACGATCCCGAGCTTGACCTCATCTATTACGGAACGGGAAATCCGGCGCCCTGGAACACCGAGCAGCGCCCTGGCGAGAACCGCTGGGCCACGAGTGTCATGGCCCGGCGGCCCCAGGACGGTGCCCTCCGGTGGGCCTATCAGTTCACGCCGGCAGACAACTGGGACTTCGATTCGACCCAGGAGATGATCCTGGTTGACCTCACGGTGAAGGGAAAGCCGCGAAAGGCCCTGGTTCACTTCGACAAGAATGGGTTCGTCTATACCATGGACCGCGCGACCGGCGAGCTGCTTCTGGCTGAGCCGTACGTGGAGGTGAACTGGGCCCGGCGGATCGACCTGGAAACCGGTAAGCCCGAGGTGGATTCCTCCAAGACCACCGGCGCGTCCAAGGGAACGGTAAAGGACATCTGCCCCACACTGGAGGGCGGCAAGAACCAGCAGCCCGCAGCTTATTCGCCGATCACCCGGCTGTTCTACGTGTCGACGAGTAACATGTGCATGGACTATTCGGTGGCCAACGTCTCATACATCGCGGGCACTCCATACCTCGGCGCGACAACGCCGTACAAGGCTGGAGCAGGGGGAAACCTCGGCGCCTTCATCGCCTATGACGCCGCCCGAGGCAAGAAGGTGTGGGAGATCAAGGAGCCATACCCGGTGTGGAGCGGTGCCCTGGCAACGGGTGGTGATGTCGTCTTCTACGGCACGCTCGATGGCTGGTTCAAGGCGGCAGACGCACGTAGCGGCAAGGTGCTGTACAAGTTCAAGGTCGGGTCAGGCGTGATCGGCAATCCGATCTCATTCAAGGGACCGGACGGCAAACAGTACATCGCGCTGTACGCCGGATTCGGGGGCGACTGGGGTCTCCTGTCGGGCGACGTCCGTTCCGACGATCCGGACGACGTCCGCCCACCCGCCAGCTTCATGCCCGATATCGCTCGGCACACGAGTCAAGGTGGGATCGTCTGGGTGTTCGGGTTGTGAGTCAGTCGCCAGGTGGTGGAGCCGGGAGCCAGGAGCTACAAGCTGGAAGCTACGAGCTAGGGGAGCGTCGATGACAAACACGCGGATACTGGCGGCAGTTGTGGCCCTGTGCCTGGCAGCTGGTGCCGCTCAGGCGCAGCGCAGCGCTCCTCCGGCCATCAACTACGACCAGCACGTGGACGCGGGAGGAACGCCACCGCCGGCGGGGACACTCGAGAACCCACTCAAGGATGACAAACAGGCAGCGGAAGACGGGGGAAAGCTCTTCTCTTCCTTCAACTGCGACGGGTGCCATGGGGGTGGCGCGGTGGGAGCCGAAGGACCGAGTCTGGTGGACGGCCGGTGGAAATACGGCGGCGCCGACGGCGAGATCTATCACTCGATTTTCTACGGACGAGCCCGCGGGATGCCGGCGTGGGGAGGCACCCTGCCCCCTGACGCGATCTGGCGACTGGTCAGCTACCTCAAATCCCAGGAGCCCAAGCGGGATACGCTTTCTACCACCCGCTGGTGATCGCAGGCGTCCGACTAAGGCCGCCGAGCAGTTTCGGCTCCCGCGAACCGCTTCAGCCCCAGGAACCCGATGTTGTGTTCCGTCTCCCCTTTCTGGGCCAGATCAGCCATGATCTCCCCGACCACGCTGCAGAACTTGTAGCCGTGTCCGGAAAACCCGGCGGCCAGCGCCACCTCGGGATGAGTGGGATGTAGGTCCAGGATGAAGTGCTCGTCCGGACTGTTGGTGAAGAGACAGGTCTTGAGCATCAGCGTGGGACCGGCTGCATCGGGAAAGTAGCGCTCGGCAAACGTCCGCAGCAGCTGCTCGTCCTCCGGGTCGGGCTCGCGATTCATCCGATCGGGATCGACTCGCTCCTGGCGATGGTGGTAGCGGCCGAACTTGAAGCCCGGGACCAGGAAGCTGGGGAAGCCGTAGTAGCGCCCCTCCTCCAACTCGATATAGAAGACGGGAAAGACATCGGGTGTGAATCGCTCGGGCCGGGTCGTTTGGAGCCAGGCGAGCACCTGCCGTTCGGGCACCGCCAGCTCAGCAAGCTCCGGCACCAGCTTCGATGCCCAGGCGCCGGCTGCGATGACCAGTCTCCCCGCTTCGTACCGCTCGCGTAAGGTACGGACCCAGCAGCGCCCTCCAGTCACCCCCCATTCTATTACCGGCTCTCGATATCGCGCCTGCAGCGCCTGCGGCCAGCGCTGCATTGATATGGGCCAGGTTGCACCGCTCCGGCAGGAGAAACCCGCCCTCGGGCTGATAGAGGCACTGGATCTCCCGCGGCAGCCGGTATCCGGGAAAGCGTCGGTTCAGCTCGGCCCCATCCATCACCTCATAGGGCAATCCATGCTGCTCGCTCGAGCGAAGCGCCCCGGTAAACACCGGGCCGTTTCCCGGACCGCCATCGATGCTGCCGGTGATGTGGAGCAGTTGTTCACCCGAGAGTCGCTCGAGCTCGCGCCACAGCTGGTACGAGCGGCGCAGCAAGGCGACGTAACCGGGATGCTCCCAATAGGCCAGACGGATGATGCGGGTGAGACCGTGGGATGAGCCGTATTCGTGGAGCAGGTCGTAGCGTTCCAGGCCAAGAACGCGGAGGCCGCGCCGGGCGAGATGAAAGAGCGTGGCGCTCCCCATCCCGCCCAGGCCTACGACAATGACATCGTACTGGGTCAGAAACTGACCTTCAGGATTCTCCCGTCGGTGCCCACCAGCCAGCCGGAGTGCTCATCGGCAAACGCGACAGCCCAGAACCCTTCGACACCGGGGATCGTGGTCCAGCCCTCTTCCCCTTCAGTTCGGGACCAGGCGGCACCGGCAGGTCCGGTGATCACCACCAGCCGTCCACGTCCCGGCACATAGCTGAGGCCGAACACCGCGCCATTGAACGGCGGTGTCTTCACCAGGCTCCAGGTCCTGCCGCCATCATCGGAGGTGGCGATACGCGCCCGAGGATGAGGATGCCACGGAGTCAGATCTCCTCCGGCCACGATACCATCCGAGGCGTTCCGGAACGCTATGGTGAATGCGCCGGCGTTGGGGTTGGACACCAGCGGCGTGTCGTACGCGTGCCAGGTCTGCCCGCCGTCGGTGGTGGCCAATACCCGGGCGACGCTGGCGCCGCCGGTGGTGATCCAGGCGCGCTGGTCGCCCTGGGTCGCGATACAGGTGCCGCTGGCGGCAAAGCCGAACTCGCCCTCGAGGGCGCGGGGCAGCCGGTCACCGATATCCTGCCAATGCCTCCCGTCGGTTACCCGGAGCACGGGGAAGCGACGGTCGACCGGATCGCTGAACGCGAGGCCACGCTGTGGGGTCCAGAAGTCGAAACAGTCGTAGAACGCGTTCTCCTTGTCGTTCTGGAACTGCAGCGACCAGCTCTGTCCGCCATTGGTCGTCTTGTAAATCCGGGACGCGGCGCCGGGGCCGGACGACATCAGATAGGCCACGTTGGCGCTTACCCCTTCCACGTCTCTGAACTCGAGATTGCTGGCGCCCGCCACCACCCCTTTACGCCAGTGCTGTCCGCCGTCGGTGGTGACCACGAACGTCCCGCCAACACCGCTGGCCCATACCACGTTTCGATTCACCGGGTCCACCGCCTGGAGCCGGTTGGTGGTACCGCTTCGTTGAGTATCGACCGTCGGGCCGGCGGCAGTTGCCGCGAGCATGGGAGTGGAAGGTGCGGTGGCAGGATCGGGACTACCGGAACAAGCAAGGACTATGGCGCCGGCAACGCCAGCGGCCAGCCCGGTCATTGCGAAGGTACGATGCATTTTGCTCTCCTGGGTCTGAGAACGGCTATGATCGGTCAAGAATTATCGCGCACATTGTAGGTGCGCAAGACGCCGCTCAGCTACTGCACCAGGAGAACGTGGTTAGTCCTTCCATTCATCCGTATTCCGGAGGAGGTAGGCGATACGGCCTTGCCGTTCACCATGTACCTGGCCCCTGTCGAGCCATCCTTCAGAACAAAGGTCCACCCGCTTTGCTTCGCTTCGATGGTGTATTCGATGCCCTTGTCCGTCTTGGCGCGGGAGAAGGAGATCAGGTTGGCTCCAACCGGCAGGTCCTGGATGCTGAGGTTCTCCCAGCCCCGAGGCAGCTGCGGCTCGAACACCACGGTCTTGTTCGGGGCGTCGGCCTGGATGCCGAAGATCTGCTCGATCAGCGGCACCAGAATCCCGTAAGCAGTCCAGGAGATGGCAAAGCAGCCGTAGTCCGGCATCATCTCCGAGATCGATCCCGGCAGCTTTCGGCCGAACGTCTCCACGATCTTGTTCATGTACCAGAGCGCCTGGTCGACCCGTCCATAGCGGGCCTCGGATACCGCCTGTACACCAGTCGAGATGGTCATCATCGCCTGTTTCTCTGTGGCGGACAGGTACGGGCCATACTCACCCACGTTCTTTTTTCGAACCTGGTCCAGCAGCCGGAGCGCCCGGTCCCGCGGCGCAATGCCCACCTCCACCGGGGTGCTGATCACCCAATTCCGATTGGTGATCCAGGCTCTGCTGCTGTCGGGCATGGCGGCGAATCGTTGCTTGAGCTGTTCGTAATACGCGATCGAATGCCTGTCCTGGTCGGTCAGCTCGTTTGCACCTTTGAGTCCGATCTGCTTGGTCGCTCCTTCCACGGTGCTGATGGCCTGAGCCCTGGTCCCGTAGAAATCACCGTAGGAACCTTCCTCCTCGATCCAGAAACGCTGCTCGATCCTGCTGGCTAACTGTGCCGCTGTCCCCCGATAGCGCTCCGCCGCCTCGCGCTTACCGAGCATCGCCGCCACCCGGGAAGTGGCCAGCAACGCCTGCTGAGTGTACACCGCCACGTCGATCACCTCGGCGTTGAGACCCAGCACCTCCATGATCCCGTAGCCCTCCGGGAAGAGGTTTCGGTTTCGGTCTGCGTCGCTGAGCAACCAGTGGAGTCCAGAAGTCATGGCGGGATACATCTCCCGGGCAAAGCTCAGATCGCCGCTCCACTGCACCAGCTTGCCGACCACCATGATGAACAGCGCAGTTTCCTGAGTGTTGCCCGGGTTGGAGACACCGCCATTGGTGGTGACCTCATGCAGGATCCTGCCATTGCCGTTCGCCTTGGCCGACTGGCTCCGCAGCAGTCTCAGCGTCTGCCTGGGCACGGTGTAATCTCCCGACGCTGTGAGCGCCAGCAGCGAGTACCCTTCGGTCCCAAACCACCACGGATACTCCATCAGCCCGCCACCGAGTCCGCGCCCGATTCCGGGCACGTTCCTCACCATCCACTCGGCGTTCACCTTTACCCAATCGTAGACCTCCTGCAGACGCCGGTCGGGGATCGTGATTCGTCCCCGCCGCACGATGGCGGCATAGTGGTCTTTCTTCCGGGCCAGCAGGCTCGAGTGATGCCGGGCCAGATACGCGTAGGCGCTGTCAGCCTCAGCCTTACCGGTAGCTGAGCCGGCGATGATGAAGGTCAGAGTCGCGCTGTCGTGAGGCTCCAGCGTGACCGGGTGACGCGATGCCGCTGTGCCACCCATTCCTTTCGTGGGTATCGGTTGAGGGTGCTCGACCGGTTGGGCACGATCGGAGGGAACTGCTCCCCAAAGGGCGAACCACGGATGCCGAGTGTCCCGGGCCAGAAACCGGTTCCGGGTCCGGTCCCAGGCGACGGTGTCCGGTGCGTCCTTGATGCCGAGCTCATCGGAGAACCACACCGGGAGGAGGTCGGTCTTGACGGCAAGCTCGCAGATTCAGGTTGCGGCGGCGGTCGGCCTTGTTCTTGAAGACGTATTGCACCACAGCGCCCGGGTATCCATCCGGGCTGAACTGAAAGCGCTCGATCTCTACATCGTTCACCACCTCGCCATAGCGAAACCGATTGCCGTAGGGATAGTTGATGAATTCGGTGGCCGACTGGAGTTGGACCTCCTGGTTGGTTCCCTCCTCGCTGACCCTGGCCCAGAAGCCATCCACCAGTTTGATGGGATGGATCCAGACCCCACCCATCTCGCCTGACACATGGCCGCCCAGATCGGGAAACTTCCCGTCCTGGGTCCCGATGATGTAGCTCCGGTCGCCGGCAGCGGCGTAGGGGTCGGCCTGGTTCTTTCCCTGATTGCTGATCCCGTCCATAACAGCCGGCGCGGAATCCTGCTGAGACCATGCGAGGTCGGTGGCGCCGAGAATCAGAACGAATGGCAGGAGGATAGCGGGAGCGTTGCGGTTCATGTCGGTGTGTCGATTTCAGCGGCGCTCATTCGACAGATATATGGGAAGTGGATGATTGAATGAACGCCAGCAGTGAGGAGGAAGCGATGAAACCCACTATCTATCTACCGTCGGCCGTGGCAACGCTCCTGATCTCGCGTTGCCTGAGACGCTCTGAAAGTAGTAAGGCTTGGACATCGGTGCACATTGAAGCATGCAACTGCGTGTGGTGAAGCTCGATCCCGGCGTCTACTGTGGAACACGAGCAGTTCATGTCCGGAGACTTCATGCGCAAGATATTTCTTCTCCCCCTTGCTATTGTCGCGGCCGCCTGTGGAACGCCGGAACCCGACCCGGCCGCCCCCGCTGTTACCAAGAGAGAGCTCACCCTACAGGTGCTGCCATCATCGCCTCGGGCTGAGGTTGCTTTACCGGTGGAGGTTGGCCGTCCCATCCAGCAACACCCGGCACGTCGAACGAGCAAGCCGCGCCCAACGCCGCCGTTGTTGGAGCCCGTGATCGTTCCGGTCCATTACGAGCCGTTGCCCATCATTCCTATCACCCTCAGCCCGGTCGTGGAGTCTCCTCCCCCAACAAGTGAGCCGGCAGACGAGCACGAGCTCCTGCCGGGGAAGACCGTTACGGTTATCCCCCCAAGCAGCGGCTCTTCCATGAGCGCAGACCCTGGCGGCGACGCGCCTCCGACGGCGGCGTCACAGGATTGAGGCGAACTAGCGAGACACCTGGGTAATGTCGGTCAGCACCAGGCGGGTGGTGGGGCCCTCCACCCCATGGGCCCTCACGAAGCCAACACCGGGACAAAAGATCTTGGCCTCCTTCACTCCCGGCTCCAGGCGAGTGAACTCCACCGTCCTCATGCAGTTCTCAAACGAGCCGTAGGGCACCCGCTGGTCTAGGTCTCGCGCGACGACGCGGGCCTGGTCCTCCGCCTCACCGACGAAGAATTCCTGGCGATAGCTGTCGCCGACTCGCGGATGCGCCAGCATGATGATGCCGGGCTCGGCGCCATCTCTGCCCGCCTGCCAGCTACCCTCCGTGCTCACCACCTTGCCGTCCTCGTACTCCTTGGTGTTCTCCCCCAGATACCAGACGTTCCCCTGCTTGTCCTGCGCGTACCAATCGAAGGTCTTCTCCTTCAGCTCACCCTCGACGAAGACCCGGTCCAGAACCACGATGGCGCTGACGCCGAGGATGTTCTTTCGGTCGTGAGTCACGATGGTCACGTTGGTCTCGGTCTCACCATCCTCCTCACCCTCGAATACGAACCGCGTGCCTGGCCGGAGCGGGAAGAGAGGATTATCCACCACTCGGACGAAGTTGCTGGGGTCAAAATGAGGAGAGATGTTCGGCTGTTCGGCCGACGACGCGCTGGCCAGCGCACTGGCTTTGCTTGGGGCCGGGTCCGATCCGGCGTCGGAGGGCTGAGTTGGCTGACCGTCGCAGCTCCAGAGCAATGGAACCGTCAGCGCGATGATTAAAGCGAGAGGCTTCATAACAATCTCCTGGAGAGTAGCAGGTTCTTATTAGGAACCTTTGAGCGCTCAGCTCGTGACGGGTGTCACCAATGGTCACCCGGGATACCCTGTTCAGTTCCCCAACATCAGCCGGTAGCTCCCATCCGCCGATATCGGGGCATTGGTTGCGATTCGGGAGGAGTCCTTTCGGAACACGATTCGTCCGCCCACTCGGATCTCGACCGATGGCGCCGAGCGAGGAATCTCCACCTCGAACTTGGCGCCGGGTGTCTTGCTCTCCACCAGCAACCGGTCCACGTCCGATTGGAAGTTCGCCCCATCCAAGGCTCGCACCAGCAAATCCTCACCGCTGGTCAGGGAAAGCCTCGCGCTACCGGCCGGCACCACCCCGGAGAAGACAATGGCGAAGTGATTTCCGGGGGCTACCGCGATTCCACCCTGGAATCGAGATGGGGCAGGAACTGGAGGAGGAGTCGGCGATGTGCGGCTGGACCCCTGCAACAGGCTGACGACGTGGTGAACCGCCCGGGGAAGTGGAGAGCCGGGCACAGCATAGGCCGCACCTGCAGCCGCAACCGTGAGCGCCAGACCTGCCGCCAGCCGCTGCGGCCGGGACCAGCCCACCCGACGGGGCGCCGCCGAGCTGATCCGGATCGTCGGCGATGGCTGGCGATGATCCAGGTGGCGCAGCTGCTCCATGATCCAGGCCTCGTCCTGCTCGGCCTGACTGACTCGAAGCCGGCACTCCTGACACCCGGCCAGGTGCTCCCGGACCGAGCCATCATCCGGCCGCAACTCGCCATGCAGCGTGCGCTCCAGCTGCTCCGGATCAAGATGCATGGGGGTCCTCCTGGTACGCTTCGCGGAAGGCCCGTTTGGCCCGCGCCAGGAGCGTACCGACGCTGTTCTCGTTCAACCCCAGCACAGAGGCCATATCGCGGTAACTGTATCCTTCCGCTCGCAACAGAAGCAGCTGGCGGTCTCGGTCCTCCAGCCGATCTATTGCATGGCGTACCTGGGCCCGGGTTTCTTCGGCCTGAACTCTCTCGGCCGGGTTCGGCGGCGAATCCGCCAGAGTTGCCTCGACCCGCGTGGCGGTGAGCAGCCGGCGTCTTCTCGAACGGGTGGTCTTCACGTTGCGAAACAGATTCAGGGCCACAGTGACCAGCCACAGCGCAGGGCGGTCAGGCATCTCGCCCCGGTCGTTCAGCCGCACGAAGGCCTCCTGCACCAGGTCGGCCGCAAGATCCGGCTCGCCCGACAGTCGGTCGAGATAGCGGAACAGGCGGGGAAACTCCCTTTCAAAGAGTTCCGAGAACAGCGCATCGAACTCCAGGGCCACTACTCACCTCATCCCGAGAGAAACGAGGGATCTACCCCTGTATGTCGCAATCTCTGCTACCGTGCTGAACCCACGGCCTGGATCCCTCGCTGCGCTCGGGATGAGGTGGTCACTGCCACATGAGTGGAGCCAACAAACGTGTTTTCTTGTGACAGGTATCAGAATCGCCAATCGAGCCCTACAACGAGAGGAGCGCGCGGACGCATCTCGATGGCGCTGCGCCGGCCGGTGGCGGGATCGGTGGCAATGGTGAGCACATTGCTGCGGCCCAGCAGGTTGGTGAGCGTTCCGTAGGCAGCCAGCATCACGTCTCTGCCAACCAGTCGCAGATGCCAGTGCCTCCTGACCCCCAGATCGATCCGGGCGTATGCCGGGAGCTTGATCGCACCCAAAGCATCCTCTGTCTGGGGACTCCCGCCGAACTCACAGCCCTGGTCGAGCAGATTGCAGGCCTCCCACTCGAAAGCGCCGGTCACGCCGGTGGATCGGCGGCCGAACGATCCGGTAAACCCGACCCGGATGGAGGAGGTAGCGGACGGGAACACGATGGCACCGAGCTCGAGAACCTGGCTGGTGCCGTAGGCTGGTGTGTAGCTCGAATCGGTGTACTCCAGCTGCACCCGTTGCCAGCCGTAACTGGCGAGCAGTCCATATCGGGCGCCACTCAGAGCCGCGTTGACCGAGACACCCGGGACGGTTCCCGATCCGGTCATGAAACCGCGGGTGGCAAACGGCTCGGTGGTGCTGGGCGCGACCAGAAGGAGACCGCTGTAGTTGCTGACAAAGCCCTGGAGACCGAGTCTGAGGTTGGCAGTTGGACGGTAATCGGCAGCGAGAACTCCCCGGTCGTTGCGAGCCACCGGAACACCATTGGCTCCCGATCCGGTGAACAGCTCCGCCGGAAAGATGTTTCCCACCACCGATTCACCGTTGCGAAGTGACTGGGCGAACTGGTGAGAGCGCATGTAGCTGGCCGATAGCACGACCGGCTGCCAGACGCGCCAGCGCAGTCCGCCCTGCAGATTCAGATGCAGCCCGCCCGCTGCCCAGATTCCCGCCATTCCAGCTGACCCGGTCAGCCGCCGTCCCAGCTCGCGCCGGTGTTGCAGGAAGCCGGTTGCCAGCGGCACCCGCGCATTCAGCTCCAGTACCGGGCTGGTATTCGCCGTGCCGGAACGGTAGGTCGTATGGCTCCGCTCCAATCGGAAGCCCGCCGTGGTGGACGACGTCAAACCGTCCGTCTCCAGGAGCGCAAGCAGGCCCTCATCCTGACGTTCGCCGACCATGTCGAGCGGGGCTGCACCCAGCCAGGTGGCTTCGGCTTCGGATGACGCGCTCCAGCCCTGGAGCCTGACCACGGCCGAGCCCAGGTCCCTGCCCCATTGCGCTCCGATAGAGCGGCTGCCCCACTCGAAGCCGTTCCTCGGCCCGGTCGTCTCCGCTTGGGTGGACGAGGCCACCGAATTCCCCAGCTCGAAGAACAGAAGTCGAAGACTGCCTTTGAGCAGCGGGGTCTCCAGTTTGGCCAGAAGATCCTGGGTTTCCCCTCGGAGATAGGACGGGTCCTGCCGGGGAGCGGCCCAGCCAGGGTAGCCTGCCCGGAGGCTCACTAGAAAACCGGCTCCCTGGTTCCCCAGCGGCCCGTCTACCATGACCCTGGCCTGGCTGGTGCTCATTGTCCCCTGTGTGGTGAACGTGGAGGCGGGGGCCCGGGTGATGGCCGTAACCGTCCCCGAGAGTGCCTCCTGGTAGGCGGGCGACGGCGTGGAGGACGAGACCTGAAGTCGCTCCAGGGCGTCCGGATTCCAGGCGCTGAAGATGCCCGCCGTGTGATAGGGGCTGAACACCGGGATCCCGTCCAGCAGATAGCCGGTCTGATCCGACGCGGCTCCTCGCACATGGAGTCCGCTGGGCGATTCGGGGTTGCTGGTAATCTCGCCTCCGTCCAGCGCCAGCAGCCCATCGGGCTCCGCCAGCAGAGGATCGTTACGCACGGCGGCGATGGAAACACCGCGGTCCGGGAAGGGGGTGCTGTCGCCCTCCTCCAGACCCGGCAGCGCGGCGGGCGAGCGAACCACCAGACCGGGGAGGTGCATGGGCGCGGGCTGGAGCGAAATGTCGATCTCGAGCAGCCCCTGATCCGGCACGAAGGCGTGCAGCGTGCGGGGAGCGTAACCGATCCGGCGGACAGTCAGATGTTGGGGACCGGGGGGAAGATCGTGAAACCGATAGCGTCCCAGAGAGTCAGTGGTGACCGAGCGGTTGAGATCGGGCAAGGCCACCAGGGCGTCGGCCAGACGGGCACCACTCTCCCCGTCCCACACCACTCCAGTTATCGATGGCTGGGGCGCCTGGACCAGAAGCAGGATACCAGCGGCAAGACCGAGCATACCGGGGAGGGTTGGCGCTACTTAAGGATGGAGCCTGGGATGGATCGAGGCAAATGCCACCCCTGGCGCTCTCATGCACCGGGGCACATCATCTTCCTACAGCCATCAGAATTCGTTCCCAGGAATTCCAGGAGACGCTATGGGGATCTCAGAGGAGAGCCGGCGCCCGGTCGATACCCAGGAATTCCTGGCGATGTGGAGCGCGGCCAAGGAGGAGCACTTCGCCCAGGAGCTGGCGCCCATGCTGCCGCTCCTGCTGGGGAATTCCGCGAACCTGGACCCAGCACGAGTGCAGGAGGCCGCGCATCATCTGGTCCGAGCGATGCACCTCGCTTCCGCACCCGAGGCCGGTTTGTCTGCTGCCCTCGATTACCTGACCCAGGTGACCGCAGCTACTCGCGAGCCCACCGCAAGTAATCGCTGAACCAACTCGATTCCTCTTCGTTCAGATGAGGCGTTTGCCCGCTTACCGCTTACGCCTGTTCTAGTCCCGCTTACGTATTAACCCTTCACGTAGATCTCTCCACCCGATTCCCGAAACTCCTCCGCCTTGCGCTGCATCTCCGCTGCGTAGTCCCGCACGTCCTGGGTGATCTTCATCGAGCAAAACTTGGGACCGCACATGGAGCAGAAGTGGGCGACCTTGGCCCCTTCGGCCGGCAGCGTCTCGTCATGGTAGGCTCGCGCGGTCACCGGATCCAATGAAAGGTTGAACTGGTCTTCCCAGCGAAACTCGAACCGGGCCTTGCTCAGTGTGTCATCCCACTCCCGGGCCCGGGGGTGTCCCTTGGCCAGGTCGGCCGCGTGCGCGGCGATCTTGTAGGCAATGACGCCGGCTTTCACGTCGTCCTTGTCGGGGAGACCCAGGTGCTCCTTGGGAGTGACGTAGCAGAGCATGGCGGTGCCGTACCAGCCGATCATGGCGGCGCCGATGGCGCTGGTGATGTGATCGTAGCCCGGCGCGATGTCGGTGGTCAGCGGGCCCAGAGTGTAGAATGGCGCCTCGTCGCACCACTCGAGCTGCTTGTCCATGTTCTCCTTGATGAGATGCATGGGGATGTGGCCCGGCCCCTCGTTCATCACCTGCACCTCGTGCTCCCAGGCAATCCGGTTGAGCTCGCCCTGGGTTCTCAGCTCGGCGAACTGAGCCTCGTCGTTGGCGTCGGCGATGCTGCCCGGGCGGAGCCCGTCGCCCAGGGAGAAGGAGACATCGTACGCCGCCATGATCTCGCAGATCTCGCGGAAGCGGGTGTAGAGGAAGCTTTCCTGGTGATGGGCCAGACACCACTTGGCCATGATGGAGCCGCCCCGGGACACGATGCCGGTCACCCGGTTGGCAGTGAGCGGGATGTAGCGCAGCAACACGCCGGCGTGCACGGTGAAGTAATCAACCCCCTGCTCCGCCTGCTCGATCAGGGTGTCGCGGTAGATCTCCCAGGTCAGGTCCTCAGCCACGCCGCCCACCTTTTCCAGCGCCTGATAGATCGGCACGGTCCCGATGGGCACCGCCGAGTTCCGGATGATCCACTCTCGGGTTTCGTGGATGTTCTTGCCGGTGGAGAGATCCATCACCGTGTCGGCGCCCCAGAGGGTGGCCCACCTGAGCTTCTCCACCTCTTCCTCGATCGAAGAGGTGACCGCCGAGTTGCCGATGTTGGCGTTGATCTTCACCTGGAAGTTCCGCCCGATGATCATCGGTTCCAGCTCGGGGTGGTTGATGTTGGCGGGGATGATGGCGCGTCCCCGCGCAACCTCGCTGCGGACGAACTCGGCCGGCAGCCTCTCGCGGATGGCAATGAACTCCATCTCCGGGGTGATTTCTCCGCGGCGGGCGAAGTGGAGTTGGGTGACTGCGTCCCGTCCCCGCATGATAGGCCGGCGTAGCGAGTCAGGGATGAGGGCAGCCCCGCCCTGGTCGCCAGTCGCGAGCCGCGAGTCCGGCCTCCGGACACTTCCTGGCCCGTGACTCGTGACTCGTGACTCGTGACTGCTCTCGCTCCAATCCATTCTCCCCGAACAGATGGCAGTCCTCCTGCACGTCGATGTCCCTGCGGCCCACTGGTGTCGTACACCCGGAGCGGCGGCTCGCCGCCGGAGAGCACAATCTCCCGCATCGGGACGTGTATCCCCTGCGGCCCATCGACGCAGACCTTTTTCGAGTTGGGGAATGCCTCGCCGTAGTCGCCGGACGGGCGGGCGGTCTGGCGGTCGGGCGGGCGGCTTCCGCGCAGTATTACCAGCAGGTCGAGCAGGTTTGGTGGGGGATGCCATCGCGCTCACTCCGTGAATTCGGGAGTGAGCGCAACGCCAAGGAGTCGCGGGGCGCCGCACTCCCTTCGCCGGTATCAGCCGGATCAGGTTCCAAGGGTGACATCTCAATCGGGGGTCAGTTCAACTCGCCCCGATGCCCCTGGCGGCAGTTTGAACGTTAAGGAGTTTCCCTTGCCGACACCAGCTTGAGCTTCTCGATCTCGGCTATCTCCCGGGGTGCCCGGGACAGCCATTCCACCCCGTTCGGCGTGATCAAGTAATCGTCCTCGATCCGGACCCCGATGTTGTTGTAACGCTCCACCGTCTTCCGCACCTTGCCGATGAACGTCCGGTTCTTCGGCGTGTCCGGCAGCATATCGAGCAGCTTGGTGCTGATGTACACCCCGGGCTCGATGGTGAAGACCTGCCCCGCCTCGAAGGTCGGCGCCGCGGCCGAAATGCGGGGGATCGTGCACCTCGAGCCCAATGCCATGACCCAGGCCATGGGCCATGTAGAGAAATGCCTGCTTACAGGCGCCGGCGTTCGACTGGCACATGGAAGCCCAGGGTGGGTCAAAGGTGGCGTCCGGCGATTCGATCAGTCCCAGCTTGGCCAGTCCCCGGGCCTCCACCGCCCGCGCCGTATCGCTCCACGCCTTGGCACGACGCTCCGGGCTTTGCGACCTTCTCCGCCGCCGCCTGAGCGTCGCGCACCAGCTGATATACCGCGCGCTGCTCGGGCGTAAACTTGCCGTCCACCGGAATCGTGCGGGTGACGTCAGCGGCATAGCCCTGGTACGAAGCACCGACGTCCATGACCACCACGTCGCCCGCGGCCATACGGCGGTCGTTTCGCTCGTAGTGATACTGGGTCGAGTTTGGTCCCGAGCCGATGATGGACCCGAACGAGGTTCCGTCGGCTCCCACCCGCCGGAACCCGCCCTCCACCTCAGCCTGCAGCTCGTATTCATACATTCCCGGCTTGGCCGAGCGCATTGCCTGGGTCAGGCTGCCGGTGGTGATGTCGATTGACCGCCGCAAAAGCTTCAGCTCCGCCGGCGACTTGCGCGCCCGCAGACTGTCCACGATGGAATGCGCGTCGCCGACCTCGAGCTCCATAGCCCGGTAGCGCTCCGCCAGGTCTCCCATGAAGCGGGACCCCCGAGTCATCGAATCGGACTCGGCCGCATCGGCGGAGGCAAAGTCGCGCAGCTGATAGACCGGGAGACGAAATCGCATCAGCGAATCGACGACCTGCCGGAGCGCCGGAAGCGACCGTACGCTCAATCCGGTCTCCCGCGCCACCACGTCGGAATCGGGGGGAAAACCGTCGTACAGGGCCCGGCGAGGATCCCGGGTGGCGGTGAACAGAATCCCCTTCACCGCCCCGCCCCGCTTCACCAGAACGAAGGCCGCGTTGGGCTCGAGGAATCCGGTCAAATAGCGAAAGGCGGGAAGCTGGCCGCTCTGGTGAATCTCGGTGGGATCAGGAGCGCCGAAGGCGATCACAACGCCGCTGTCGATCCGCGCAGCGAGCGAATCGCGGCGGGCGGCATACTCCGAGGAGGAGATCCCCTGGCCCGAGGCATTGGCCTGGAGGCAGAGCAGGAGCACGGCGGAGCCGACGATTGAGCGCATGGTGGCCTTCAGCGAAACAGGTTGGCGATCTTGTCGAGTGTGGCGTCGAGATAAATCTCCTGCTGGTCCACTGCAGTGCGGGCCGGGCCGGGATCAGCTGCCGGTCGGCATGGCGGCGGTGGCGTCCGCCGCCGGTGACGTTCAACAGCACCAGCGCGTCGTGGTCCAGCAGTCCCGAGCGCGCGGCCTTGAGCAGAGTGGCAAAGGCGACGGCGCTCGCCGGGTCGATGTGAATACCTTCCATCTCCTCGAAAAGTTGCAACCGGGGCAGCGTCTCCAGGTTGTCGGCCGCGAGCATGTCTCCGCCACTCTCCGTGAGCACATCGAAGACCCCACCGCGAATGGAATATGGCGGTTGCCGGTTGGACAGAACATGCGCCGCGATCTGGCGGATCTGCCTCCGCCCGTCGTCGGGATCGATGGTCACCAGCTCCCTGCGTCCCGCGGTCCACGAGCTGTACAGCGGCACGAAGGGCAGGTTCTGGCTCAACATGAGGCGGGGAAACCGCTCGCCGAAACGGCCGTCGCGGATCAGCAGTCGAGCGGTCTCGTGCACGCCGATGCCGCCGGCTCCGCTGCCTACCGCCTGAAAGTAGAAGTCGGGCAGCCGGCCGATGGTGTCCACCGCAGCCAGCATGGTGGTGCCGAGGCCTGCCCTCCGGGCGACATTGGCGACGCCGCCCTCGGGGAAGAACCCGTCCAGCGCCGCTACCCGGTTGGCCAGCGCGATGGCATCGGCGTAGTCGGTAAATCCGACCAGCGACACGATCTTCACACAGGGGTCGATCGGCTCGCTGAATTCCAGGCTGGCAAGCCCGACCTCAGGGACCACGATGAGACAGCGGACCTGACCAAGCGAGCAGGCCCGGGCAAATGCGGCCGCCGTGTTCCCGGCCGACGCGATCACCATCACCTCGTCGGTTCCTTCCGGGATGCGGCCCAGCACCGCCCAGGCCTCCAGCTCCTTGAATGTGGTGGTCTCGAGCGTGGCGCCCCGCTCGGGCCAGTAGCCATTGAAGGCCACCCACAGGTTGCTCAGCCCGGCCATCCGATTCAGCGCCTTGCTGCGATACACCACCGTCCCGCCGGATCCCGGCAACACCCGGGATGCGGGAAGCCACTCATGGAATCGGTAAATCCCATCGACGTCGGGATCGGGCCGAAAGGATTGCTCTTCATATTCGGCGAGCAGCAGAGCAGGCTCGTGCGCTTGGGGGCAACGCAGGATGCGCCCGTCGTCCTCGATGTCCGCCGAGCACACCGGACAGCGAAGATGGTAGTGCCGAGCCGGTGCGGCTACTGCTGCGTCGCCGGCCCGGCGGCCAGGGTGGCGCACAGCGACTTGAACTCTCCGGTCATCAGGCCACGCGGAGCCGGAATCTGAAGCAGTGAAGTGGACCACTCGGCATTTCCTTCGATAAGGACTGGCCCTCGATCGGCGATGGCAATGTCCCACCCGATGGCGCGAGCCCAGGGTAGAACCCTTGCTGCCTTCAGTGCAACTTCTTTGATCTGGGGCCAGTGGGGAAGCTTGAAACCCACAAACGTTTTGTCGGTGCCCGGAATCACGGAGGTATACCCGAAGTGATGGCGGGACCTCCCCGGGCCAAGCGCCCCTGACTCCAGATCGACCCAGCTCCCGACGGCCCCATAGCTCAAGTGGTCCACGCCCAGCGGTTCCGGCTGGATCTTGTACACGGCACCGAGAATCTGCGGGTTCCCGTTCCGGCCGATGAAGGTGACCACCCGGCAGCAGCAAAGCGTGGGCCCTACCAGCTCCGCCATCACGGGATGGGGCCGGATCCGCTCCTCGATCAGGTAGGAGTCGGGATCCAGTGCCCCGTGACGCTCCAGCTCCCGGGTGTTTCGGGCAAACTCCACCAGGCGATCCGCATTGTAGCGATCCCCCGAGAGAGTAATGAAGCTTGCAGGATCTTCGGCCGCGCGGCCCGAGAGCACCAGGACTTGATATCCTTCGATGCCGTACAGCGCCTTGAAGACAAAGCCGTCGTCCGGCGCCCGGCTCATCCAGCGTCTCAGATCCGCAGCGTTGCGAAGCTCCTCCCCGTCCACCGTAAAGCCAATCCGTGGATCGTAGACTCCAAACACTCGCGCGACCGGCAGGCCCTGTCCGCCGAAGAGGCGGTTGAACACCAGTTTGTTGCGGAAGGGCAGCCGGTATTGAACCGGGGTGAGCAGCGACCAGAGCCGGCGGGTCGCCCGCCCGCTGTCGGGGAGATAATCCTTCTTATCGGGATGCGGGATGCGGGGATCGAACAAGCGGTACTGAAAGTACGCCCTCACGCCGAGCTGGTTGTGAAGATTGAGCACCACCAGGTCTCGGGCGATGGCTCCGACGCCCACCCCGTCCTCAGCTGACGCGGCCCTGATATCCCGGGCCACTCTGGCCAGCCAGGGGATGCTGAAAGGCCGGGTCACCGTCCCTCAGCCAGGAAGATCCGCACCGTTCCCTGTTGCAGCGCTATTCCTCGAATGGTGTTCCCCTTGACGTTCTTCCAGGAACTGGCACGCCCGTCGGTGGCGTAAGCCGTGATGGCGCCCGTTGGAGCCGGAAGAGTCAGCTCCACCGTCGGACTTCCTGACTTGTCCCACACAAACACGAGCTGCCGACCATCAGGCCGGATGAACAGATGATGATGCAGCTGTCCGGCAGACCCGGCGGTCACCCGAACCCTGAGCAAGGGATCGGCCACGGTGATCGAGTCGCCGTGGAAGAGCCGAACCAGCAACCTGATCGTTTCAAAGGCAAGCTTCGGGCTGCCATCCCGTCGGATCAGCCCCAGATAATAGTTGGGAGTGTCGCCGATGACCTCGGTGCCCGGCTGTTGGTCCTTGATCTCATAGATCCCAATCTGCTCCACCCGCGGCTCGGCCAGAAATGTCGCCACGGCGCGGGCCCACCACTCCGCCTGGTCCTTCTCGCTCTTCCCCGGCGTGGTGGCGAATCCGGTCTCGTTGATCCAGATCGGTTTCCGCCCGCACCGGCGGTCTGCCTCCGCAACGAATCCGCCCCGGAACGCCGGCCCCAGATAATTCTCCACCGTTATCGAATCGGGAGTCCAGGTCTCGGGGTAGGCGTGAAACGGGAGCACGTCGAAGGGCGCGCGTCCGCTCTCACACGCCTGCTCGAGCCATTCGAGATCGGGCCAGACCAGGCCGCCCAGAAAGATCTGGGCATCCGGGTCGGCCCGGCGAATGGCGTCCGCGCCAGCCCGAAGAACGCGGGCATACTCCTCGGCGCTGCCCTCCCACCAGAGCGCCGTGTTCTCCTCGTTATAGATCTCGTAAGACACGATGCTCCGGTATGGCCGAAGCCGGCCGGCGACCGCACCGGTAAAGCGAACCCAATCCTGTTCGCTTCGCGGAGGATCGTTCCACGCGTGGTCATCCTTGCCGCCACGCGCCGCCCAGGCCGGGGTATAGCCCAGATACGGGCGAAGGGAGATCCCCATGCTGTCAGCCAGGGCGACAAACTTTTCCAACCAATCGAGGTCGTACTGTCCGGGGCTGGGCTCAAAATCGTCCCAGCCGAAGCTTCCCCGCCACTGCACGATCCCGAGCTCGCGGAAACGGCTGAAGTCGCCGGCGACTTCGCGCAGATCCTGACCCTTGTCGTAGTCCTCCAGAATAGCGAACGAGACCGGCTTGGTGACTGTGCCGGCACGCACGTGTGGGTTAGCGGAGAAGGTTGGGCTGCCGCCGGAGCAGCCGCCGAGCACAGTGGCGGCAAGCATTCCGGCTACAGCGTTCCATCCTTTCCGTCTCTCCCGACTTTCCATATACTGGTATTGCTTCTCCGTTGTCTTTCGGACCCCAAAAACCTGATGCTGCCCCCAGCCATCATCACACCGGGAGATGAGAGCGCTGTATGCTAGCCACAGTGTCGGCCATGCTCCGCCATGGTATCGTCGTCCTCGCGGCGTTCATGCTTGCCGTCGTTCCTCCCGGCCCGGTAATGGCACAGGGGGTCGGGACCGTAACGGGCATGGTGACCCGAGCGGGTGAGGGCTCTCCCCTTCCCAGCGTATCGGTAACGGTCCAGAGCACGGGCCTGAGCACCATAACCGCCCCCGACGGCCGGTACACATTGCGCCGGGTGCCCGAAGGTGCTCAAACGATCGTGTTCCGCTGGCTGGGCTACAAGCCGATGGAGATCCGAACCACTGTGGAAGCAGACCGTACGGCGACGGTGTATGCCGCAATGGAGCCGGTTCCCGTGGCGCTCACCGAGTTGGTGGTATCCACCGCATCCCGCACGCCAGAGCGCATTGTCGAAGCACCGGCCGCGATCTCGGTGGTTCCACCCCAGGTGCTGGAGAACACCTCGATCACCGGCCAGGCACCGCTCGCGCTTCAGACCGTGCCCGGCGTGGATGTGGTGCAAAGCGGGGTAAACGACTTCAATGTGAACGCCCGCGGCTTCAACTCGTCGCTCAACCGCCGCGTGCTGGTGCTGCAAGATGGACGCGATCTCTCGATTGCATTCCTCGGCGCCCAGGAGTGGAATGGCATGACCCAGCCGCTGGAAGACCTGGGCCGCCTGGAAATGGTACGGGGGCCCGGCTCGGCGCTCTACGGCGCCAACGCGTTCAGCGGAGTGATCAATATCATAACCCCCGAGGGCCGGGAGGTGGCCGGAACCAAGCTCAGCTTCGGCGGCGGCGAGCTGGAAACGATCCGGGGCGACTTCCGCCAAGCCGGCGTGTTCGGCAACGATCGTTTCGGCTATCGGCTGAATGTCGGTGGCATGAAGAGCGATACCTATACCCGCTCCCGGACCTTGAACGACGGCACCTCGCTGCAGAAGGAGTATGCCGACGCCACCGACGAACCGGTGGGACTCACCCGGGAGGCCATCCCGCTGACCGGCCAGTCCGTCGACCCCGTAACCGGCGAACCGCTGGGGGATCGCGCCGGCCTCAAGAATGTGTACGCCTCCGGTCGTCTGGACTATTACCTCACCAATGGCTCGGTGCTCTCCGCCGACGGCGGTGCCTCACAGGTCGAGAACGAGGTGTTCGTCACCGGCATCGGACGGGTGCAGGTCCTGAAAGCGGTCAAGCCATACGCCCGGGCTGCCTTCGCCACCAACCACACCAACATCTTCGGATACTGGAACAGCAGGACCTCAGTGGACCCCCAGATCGCTCTTTCCAGCGGCGCTCAACTTGAGGAACGGTCCGACATCTTCCAGATCGAGGGACAGCAGAACTGGGACTTCCTGCAGGACCGTGGCCGGGTGGTCTACGGCGCGTCCTACCGCAAGACCATGGTCAACACTTCGGGCACGCTGATGAATCCGATCAACGATGATCGGAGCGACGATTACTACTCCGGCTATGGTCAGGTCGAATACAAGCTCACCCCCCAGCTCCGGGTGGTGGGCGCAGCCAGGGTGGATGACGGGACACTGTTCGAGACCCAGTTTTCTCCCAAGGGCGCCTTGGTCTACAGCCTCAACGAGAATAACTCGGTTCGCTTCTCGGTGAACCGCGCGTTCCAGACGCCGAACTACTCCGAGTTCTTTCTTCAGGCTCCCGCCGCCGCCCCCACCGCGGGTCCGGCGACGGTAGAAGGAGGAATCGAGGCGTACTACACTCAGGTCCAGGCAAGCCTCCCGCCGGCCGCGCTTGCGGGACTCACCCTGCATCCGTCGCTGCCTTGGAACTTCTCTCCCTCTACCCAGGTGCTGGCACTGGGCAACGCGAACCTGGACGTGGAGACCGTGCTGGGGTGGGAACTGGGCTACAAAGGGAGCATCTCCAATACACTCTATTTCACCGCGGATTTCTACATCAACAAGCTGGAGAACTTCGTCACCGATCTCCTGCCCGGAGTGAACCCCGCCTACCCGACGTTCCAGCTCACCGACGGCGGGATCAACATTCCCGGCGACCTCACCGCCCTGGATCAGCGGATCCAGCAGCTGGAGCAGGGAGGACAGCTTACCCCGGCCCAGGCGGCAGCGCTGCGGGCGCCGATTCCCACTCTGCAGGCGGGCTACGGCAGTGTCGTAGCCGGCACCACCATCTCCGGCGCCCCGGGGCTGGCCACGCTGCCGGACGGTAGCCGGGCCGTGGTGCTTTCCTATTCCAATGCCGGCCAGGTGACGGAACGCGGGATGGAGCTGGGCGTGGGCTATCAGTTCACGCCCAGCTTCGCGCAGATGCCTCCTTCACCGGTTTTGACTTCGAGGTGGAATCCCAGCAGGCGGGCGACCAGCTCCTGCCCAATACGCCGAGCAAGAAGGCAACGCTGGGGCTGTCGTATGTCGGCGAGCGATTCGACGTTAACGGGGCAGTCCGCCTGATCGATGGCTACCAGTGGGCGGCCGGTGTGTTTCAGGGATACGTCCCGTCGAGTGAGCAGATCAGCCTGGGAGCGGGATACCGGATCAACAACTATGTCAGGATCAACGCTAGCGCCACCAACCTGCTGGATCAGAAGCGTTTTCAGCTGTACGGCGGGTCGGTGATAGGACGCCGGGTGCTGGCAGGGCTTACCGCGAGCTTCTGACAGGCGGTAAGGCGGTAAGGCGGTAAGGCGGTAAGGCGGTAAGACGGTAAGCCCTCCGCCACTCCGACCGCTACGGCGACAACCGCTCGATTCGCCAGATGTCTCCGTTGCGGACGTAGCGGATCCGGTCGTGCAGCCGGCTGGCTCGGCCCTGCCAGAACTCGATCGAATCGGGGCGGAGCCGGAATCCGCCCCAATAGGGCGGCAGCGGCACGTCATCACCCGGGTAACGACGCTCCAGCTCGGGAACCCGCTCGTCCAGCTCCTCACGGCCGGCAATCACCTGACTCTGATGCGAGATCCAGGCGCCTAACCGGCTGCCCCGAGGCCGGCTCCGGAAATACGCTTCTGACTCCTGGCGGTCCGTCTGTGTGGTGCTGCCGACGATTCTGACCTGCCGCTCCAGCTCGCCCCAGTAGAACACCAGCGCGGCCCGCGGGTTCTCCGCCAGCTCGGTCCCCTTTCGGCTGCGATAGTCGGTAAAGAAGACGAACCCCCGCTGGTCGAAACCCTTCAACAGCACGATACGCGCCGAGGGAACGCCTTCGGCGTTGGCCGTCGCCAAGGTCATGGCGTTGGGCTCGTGCAGCTCGGCTTTGACCGCCTCTTCGAACCAGCGGGCGAACTCCACGATCGGATCGGCGCTTACGCTGGACTCGTCCAATCGGGCCTTGGCGTAGTCACGACGCAGATCGCCGATGGAAACGGGCATGCCGGCTCCTAGTGGACCGATCCGGCCGGCGAGGGTTCGCCGGCCAGCAGTTCATTATAGATAGTGAGGTGCCGGTCGACCGCCGTACCCAGCTCGAAGGTGGAGCGGACGTGCTCCCGGGCCCGCTCTCCACAGCCGCGCCACCGGTCTCCCTGCAGCAGGGTCTCCAATCCCGCCGCGAAATTATCACCTTCCACCTTGACGCCGAACCGGGAGGCGAACCCGTCCGGATCCACCGCGCTCAGGATGGCGCAGCCATGCGCAGCCGCTTCGAGGAATGCGTTGGGCAGTCCTTCCCGGACGGACGTGTTCACCAGGATCCAGCTCTCGGTGAGGACGGAGGCGACGGCGCCGGACGCGAACTGATCCACGTGCCCGGGCATCTCGAGGTTGGGGAGGCCGGCGTAGCGGGCCCGGAGGCCGCGTTCATACTCGGCGTCGCGCGAGGTGCCGAAGGCGATGAACCTGATCTGGGGAAAGTGTCGGGCCAGGGCGAGGAAGAGCTCCGGCCGCTTCCGCCGGTCCCAGCGGGCGAGATAGCAGACCGTGGGGCGTTCCGCCTTCCGCACGTGGTGAGGTACTGAGACGGGCGTCGGCAGGAATTCCGGTGTCGACTTCAATCGGTACTTGCGTTGCGCCTTGGCCCGCAGGAACTCGGCGGCGCAATACACCCGGTGGGCCCGGCGCACTGCGCGTTGGACGAGCGGATTGTCCTCGAACAACTTGTTGGCCAGCACCTGCCTTCGGTTGAGCGACGGGTGCCGGAGCTCGGCCAGCCAGTCGCTCCACTCGTGGGTATCGCGCAGGGTCACCAGATGCTTGCGGCCGGGCATGACTCGCTGGGCGAGATACGTGGTGAAGGAGGGCTCCTGCGAGTGATAGATGTCTGCACGGGCTTCCTGGAGGAGGCGGGCCGCCTTCCAGGGTGCCCGGGGCGGAAAGCCGAGCACCTGGATCCCATCCAGTTGTTCAACCGGCCGCTGGTTACCCCGAAGGGGCACAACGGCGGAGACTTCGACGCCCCGGCGGACCAGCTCTCGGCCGATCACGCGGGTGGCCCGGCCGTAACCACCGTGCTTGCCCCAGGCGAAGATCTCCATGCTGAGGAGGCAGAGTCGCATCGGGTGGCAGCATAGCCATGTTCCGGTCAGCGGTCCATGTGGTGAGACAAAACAAAGGCCCGGCGGGTGCCGGGCCTCCGTTCTGTCACTATAGGCTGACTTATTTCTTGAAGGTGAAGTATGCCGCCGGCTTCTCGGTATAACCGAGACCTCCGCTGCCGAACGTAAGCGCGATCTTCTTACAGCTGTTCAGATAGCTACTCGGCGTCTTCCAGTTGAACTGGTAGTAGCCGTCTCCCAAATCCTGGAGTCCTGAGTTACCCGCGTATTCCTCCACCACGTCCAGGGTGCTCCCGAGGGAGCAGTTCAGATCATAGGCTTGTACTGCCACGCTCGTCACCCCCGCTATCCCCCGGCCGCTAGCATCGGTCAGCCGCCACTTAAGTGGGATGGCCTGGCCGACCTTGGAGATGTTCATCGTGGTCGGCCGGTCGACCGGGGCGGAGAAGCCGGAGAAGCTATACCCGATGGTGTAGCCGCAGCTGCTGGAGTTGGGATTGCCCACGTTGTCGTGTACCGTGACACTTGCGGTCTTCGAGCCGATGGAGTTGGTCACCAGCGGTACAGTTCCGCTGGGAGTAACGCCGGAACCTCCGTCGCTTGCCGCCCAGGTCGCGTTCACAGACGCGTTCAGAATCACCAGGTCTGCCGGACACGTCAGCGCGACCTGGGGCGCCTTCTTGTCCACCATGTTGCCATTGATTGGACCGCCGACCGAGCTGTTGCCCGCCTTGTCGAAGACCGTGCGTGAGTTGGTCGACGCGTTATTGGTCTCGGTGTTGGCCGCGACATTGGTCGTCAGGCTGAAGCTGGCATCGGCTGCACTCGCCAACCCGGACGTGGCATCCGTTGCCGTGCAACCGATCGATACATCTCCGGCATGCCAGGCTCCGTCAGCCGTGCCGCACACGATGACTGGTGGTGTGTGGTCATACACTACTGAAGCGGTGCCGGTGGACGCGTTATTCCCGTTCCCAGCGCCGTCGTGAGCCACATCGGCCGCGATGCTTGCGATCACCGTTCCGTCGCCAGTCATCCCGCTTACGGCGACGTAATACGTGGTTCCGCTCCCCGTCACCGTCGCTGTCGTGGCGCCCGCCGCTCCACTCAATGTGACGTCTCCGGTGGCGAAGTCACTGACATTTTCGCTGAACACAACCTTGAAGTTGATCGGCGAGGCATTCGTCGGATCATCTTGTGTTCCACCTCTATTGATCGTCACTTCCGGCGGCGTCTTATCGATCGTGAGTGTGGCGCACGCGCCGGCATCTGTGAAAGCGCTCAGGTTACCCGCGAGATCCTTCCCCTTCACACAAACGGTGTGATTGCCCTCGTCGAGCGCATGTACGGTAGCAGCCGGTATTGTCGCGGTGACGTTCTCTGTCGCCTCGTCGAAGGCCGCATCAGAAGCGCCCATCGCAATCGCGAGGCCACCATCGATATTGTAGTAGGCCGCTACAATCCTTGAGCTGCCGGTGGCGGCGTCATCCACGTTTGCGGTAGCAGTCACATTGATTGAACCGTTGGTGAGACTCGGGCTGACAGCCACGTTTGAGACAACTGGTGGCTGCTTATCCACGTTGAGCGTGGCGCAGGCACCGGCGTCGTCGAATGAGCTCGTATTCCCGGCCTGGTCGGTTCCCCGAACGCAGACTGTGGTGCGGACCGTTGCTCAACGCCGCGACTGTTCCTGCGGGAGATACTCGCGGTGACGTTTTCGGTTGCCGAGCTGAAGCTGCCGTCGGCGGCGGACATCGCTACCGCGGAGCCACCATCGATCCGGTACTCGGCCGACACGATCTTCGAGTTACCGGTGGCGGCGTCGTCGACCTTGGCGGTGGCGGTGACGTTGATCGTGCCGTTGGTCGGGTTCGGGTTGACCGCAACGTTCGACACAGCAGGCGGCTCAGGATCCACCACCAGCGTAGCGCATGCCCCGGTATCGGAGAACGAGCTTCTGTTGCCGGCATCGTCGGTACCCCGGACGCATACTTGGTGAGCGCCCGGCGGGTAGTGCGGCAACCACAGCTGCCGGAATGATGGCAGTCACGTTTTCGGTCGCTGAATTGAAGCTGCCGTCTGCCGCATTCATCGCCACCGGGGTGCCGCCATCGATGCTGTACTCGGCCGAGACGATCTTGGAGTTGCCGGTCGCGGCATCGTCAACCTTGGCCGTGGCAGTCACGGCGATCGTGCCGTTGGTTGGAGTGGGGTTCACCGCCACGTTGGATACTGCGGGCGGCTCTGGGTCGTAGGTCACAGTATTGTCGGTGCTGGTGGACGCCGTATTGCCGTTACCCGCCGCATCACTGGCCTTACCAGCATTGATCGACGCGATCACGGTTCCAGGCGCGGTCACCGGGACCGCCACATTGTAAGTCGCCGGGCCACCGGTGACGGTTGCAGCCGAGTGAGCTGGCCGTCCCGGCCAGGGTCACGTCACCGCTCTCAAAGCCGGTCACGTTTTCGCTGAAAACAACGGTGAAGTTGATCGGGTGATGCGCTGGTCGGGTCCACCTGGCCGGCGGCCTGGTTGATGGTGACGGTCGGCGGCGTATGGTCGTAGGTAACGGTGTTGTCCGTGCTGGTGGAAGCCGTGCTGTGATTCGTGGCCTCATCATCAGCGGCGTTGACCCTGACCGCGGCAGTGACGGTTCCGTCGCCGGTCATTCCGCTCACCGCAACGTTGTAGGTCTTCAGCTCTGGGTCGCTAGTCGACACCAAGGCTGTCGCCGGGTTCGCCGTCCCGCTCAGAAGGGATGTCGTTACTCGGGAAGCCGCTCACCGGCTCGCTGAACACGACCGTGAAGTTGATCGGTGAAGCATTGGTCGGGTCCGCCTGCCCGGTTGCCTGATTGATGGTCACCGTCGGCGGAGTCGCATCGTAGGTGACCTCGTTGTCGGTACTGGAGGCCGCCATGTTGCCGTTCCCGGCGGCATCGTGCGGCCACATCGGCTGCGATGGTGGCGGTGACCGTTCCGTCGCCGGTCATCCCGCTCACCGCGACCTCGAAGTTCGTCCCGTCGGATCCGCCGGACACCACGGCCGTAGTCGGGTGCGGCTGTCCCACCCAGCGTGACGTCCGCCCGTGAAGTCGCTGACCGGTTTGTCGAAGATTACCGTGAACTGGATCGGCGACTGGTTCGTGGGGTCGGGCTGGCCGGACTTTTGATTGATGGTGACCGTGGGCCCGGTCTTGTCGTAGAGCACGGTGTTGTCGGTGCTGGTGGAGGCATCGTTACCATTTCCCGCGGCATCGTGAGCCACGTCGGCGACCGATCGAAGCGACTGACGGTGCCCGTGGTGGTCATCCCGCTGACCGCCACGTTGTAAGTCGTTCCGCTGCCGGTTACGGCGGCGGTAGCTCCGGGCCGACCCGCGCCCGTCGAGGGTAACGTCTCCGGTGGCGAAGTCTGTGACTGTCTCGCTGAACACCACCGTGAAGTTGATCGGTGAAGCGTTGGTGGGGTCGGCCTGCCCGCCAGCCTGGTTGATGGTAACCGTCGGCCGCGTCTGATCGGCAGGTGCTTGGACGATTAAGGTACCGAGGCCGTTTTAGGAGGATTGTTGCCCTGGCAATTTGACCCTTCAGTCCGACTACGTGAAGGTGTAAGTGCCTGGAGGCGTACTAGCGTGCCGCCGATCGTCAGAGTTCTGTTAAAATCGGCGTTCGTCGTTGAAAGGATTGGCACCGCCACCAAACACAGGAGTTGATGACGGTGCGGCAGGAGTGATTGAACTCACAGTGAGCGTTATCGTACACTGACCGGTATTTCCACCCATTTTTACGGCTACGGTGTAATTCGCCCGAAGTCCCCTGAGTCACCGTGGAACTTGTGGGCGCAAGAGTGAGAGACTGCGCTTGAGAATCCGTAAAGTTCACCGTCAGGCTCCGCCCCGTCGCCCTGCTCGTCGCCACCAATGTGAACGCGACGTTGAGGTCCCCCTCATCCACGACATAGGTCGAGTCGTGGAACATCCCGTCCGCCCCCACGCTCACCGTCCAGGTGTGCGGCTCGTGCGGTCTGCGGATCATCCGTGAGCACGATGTCCAGCACGTCCCCCGGCTGCCAGCCGTACCCGGTGAAGTGCACCACATCCCCCGGCTGGTAGTCGTCCTTGTCCGTCGAGATCGACAAACCGTCTTCCGTCGTCGTCGTGGCGAACAAGGGCCTCGCCGCCACCGCAGTGGTCTTCGGGGTCCGGTCGGCTCGGTGATGTCGTCGCCGCAGGCAAGGGCGAACGCGATGGCAAGAGTCAGACCAGCAGGGCACGACGCATCGGGACTTCTCCTCAGGGGACCTGGAACCAGGGACACGAAGGCGCCAGCATAGACGCACCTTCGGCAGCCTGGCTGTCTCGGAGAGACCCGGGGCTTTGCGGACCGGCCTCGCGGCCGGGGTGCCGTTCACTCGAACTTCAGTTGTGTCGAGGTATTATCGGGGTGACAGCAATTCACCTTCCGAGCTGTTCCGCATCCATCCTTCAACCAGACTTTGGCTGGACCGTACTGCGCCGGAGTGAGCCACTGTTGCACTGCGGTGTCCCTGATGATTGGCGACACTGCCGCAAAGATGTCTCCTGTTCCGGATTACCGTAAGGGGTACCCTACCAACGACTCACCTGCGGCGCCTGGGGCGAGGAACTGCGTCGGAGAAACGACACCGGCGGGTCCGGCTCGGCTGAGAAGGTGTTGTCTTTCCCGGTACGGCGCCGTAACCTAAGAGCTGTCGGTTAGGTGGCGGTTATATCCGGGTTAGAGCACCTCATCCCCCTGCCAAATGTTGCGCCTCAGGACCCTCGGCGGTCTCACCATTGAAGACGAGAACGGCCCCGTGGCGGGGGCGATCGCCCGGAAGCGCTCGCTGGCGTTGCTGGCCCTGGTAGGACTGGGCAGCGAACAGGGGGTGAGCCGGGACCGGGTGCTCGCCTTCCTCTGGCCCGAGAGCGACACCGACCGGGCCCGCAACAACCTGAAGCAGACCATGTTCCAGCTCCGCCAGGAGCTCCACGAGGATGTCTTCCTCCGCGGTCCCGGACCACTTCGGCTGAACCCCGAGACCATCAGCGTGGACGCCTGCGACTTCCAGGCGGCACTGGACCGGTCCAACCCCACCACCGCGGTGACCCTCTACCGGGGGCCCTTCCTCGACGGCTTTTATCTCCCCGGCCTGGCCGAGTTCGAGCGCTGGGCGGAATCCGAGCGGGCCATCCTGGCGCAGCGCTATGCCGGCGCGTTGGAGGCCCTGGCCAATACCGCCGCCCGGCACGGCGACCATCACGGAGCCTCCGACTGGTGGCGCCGGCTCGCGGCCACCGACCGGGTCAACTCCCGGTACGCCGTGGGGCTCATGCGGGCCCTGGTTCAGGCGGGCGACCGGTCCGCGGCGCTGGACCACGCCCGCGTCTATGAGGAGTTGATCCGGGGCGAGTACGACACCGCACCCGATCCGGAAGTCGTGGAGTACGCCAAGCAGCTGCGGGGCATGTTCGGCCGCTGGGCCGGAACCCCGCCGGCCAGACCGGCGGGTCCCCGGATCAGTCCGTCTCCCGGCGCGACGTCGGTCCCGAACGGAGTTACAGCGGGTGCTTCAACCGGACATTCAACCCCAGCCGGCCCGGCGGCAGAACCCGGCGTAGCCGGTTCGGCCGTCGCGGCTCCCCCCGGCGCTCCAGATGCATCCGGCCGGAAGAGGCGAACCCTTCGCCTGGTCGGGCTCGGACTGGCTCTGCTCGTGCTGGCCGACGTGTGGTGGGGTAACCGATCCGTTCCCGGCACCCCGGTCTCACCCGACCTGGTGGCGGTCTTCCCGTTCAGCTTCACCGGCAGCGGCCAGCCCGGCTTCTTCGGCAACGGGTTGGCCGATCTGCTGAGTGCCAGCCTGGACGGCGCGGGTGAGCTCCGCAGCATACACCCCAGCGCCTATCTGGCCCGGGTGGCCAGCCAGGACAGCGAGCCGCCGGACCCGGAGCGCGCCCGCGGATGGGCCGACCGGCTCGGCGCCGAGCTTTACGTGCTGGGCGACGTCGTCGCCACGAGCGACCAGGTCCACATCAGTGCCGTCATGTATCAGCGCGGGCGCAACGATCCCGTCGGTCAGTCGTCGGTCGCAGGCAGCACGGCGGAGCTGTTCCAGCTGGTGGACCGGCTGGCCGCCGAGCTGATCGCGAGCCGCTATGGCCAGCCTCACGAGCGGCTCACCCGGGTGGCCGCGGTGACGACCGCGTCTCTCTCGGCCTTCAAGTCCTATCTGGACGGAGAGAACGCCTACCGGGAGGGCCGCTACGCCGAGGCCATCGAGGCGCTCACCCAGGCCGTGACGACCGACAGCACCTTTGCCCTGGGGTACTATCGGTTGAGCGATGCCGCCGACCGGGCCGGGCGTGCCGAAGAGGCACAGCGCTCAGCCGATCAGGCGCTCCGCTACCGGGACCGCCTGGGCGAACGGGAGCGCCGGCTGATCGAGGTGCAGCACACCTGGCGACTGGGACGCTTTGATGAGGCTGAGAGCCTGGGCCGGAGTCTGGTGGCCGACTATCCGGACGATACCGACGCGTGGCTCCAGCTCGCGGAGGTCCTGGTCACGGCAATCCGCTCAGGGGACGCTCCTCGGTCGAGGCGCGGCCGGCCCTGGAGCAGGTGCTCGCCCGCGACCCGGATAACGGAGAAGCCCTGATCCACCTGGCCCGGATCGCCTGGATAGAGGGAAAGCGGCAGGAGGTGGATACGCTGGTGCGCCGGGTGCGCCAAGTGACCCAAGGTGCCGAGGTCGTCGAGTCCCGCGCGTTTCGCGCCTATGCCCTGGGCGACCGGCCGGGACAGAAGCGGGTCACCCAGCAGATCCTCGCGGGCCCGGCTGGGGTACCGCCGGTGACGGCGCTGGAGGTCGCCGTGTTGGCGGACGATCTGGACGGGACCGAGCGATTCGCCCGCTGGCTGGTGGGTGCCGCCCAGGCCCCGGATCTCCAGGGCTACGGGCATCGGATGCTGGCCCAGGTCGCGATCGCCCGGGGACAATGGCGGCGGGCCGATAGCGAGCTGGCCGTGGCGGCCCGGCAGGACTCGATCCCGGCGCTCGAGCTGCAGTCGCTCTTTGCCGCCTTCACCTTCTTGCCGCTGCCGCGCCAGGACATCGAGGAGGCACGCAATGCGGTACGGCGGTGGACACCGGCTGCCGCCCCCGCGGACCAGGCCGGGCACACCACGGCGCATGTGGGCATCCACCGCTTCCTTCGGCTTCACCGGCTGGGCCTGCTCGACACCCGTCTGGGCGACACCACCGGGGCGCTGGCCAATGCCCGAGCTTTAGAACGGACCGCGGATTCCTCTCGCACCGGCCGGTTGGCCCATACCCTGGCGCAGAGCATCCGGGCCCATGTCGCCGCCGCCGGCGGCCGGACCGAAGAAGCACTGACCGATCTCGACGCAGCGGACTGGGAGACGGCGGCCTCGGTCTTCGTTGCCGAGGCGTACGACCGGTATTTTCGGGCGGAGCTGCTCGCCGACATCGGAAGGGACGACGAGGCGCTCGGCTGGCTCCGCTCGATCGCGGAGCGGGCATCGTACGAGCTGGTGTACCTGGCGCCTTCGCATCTCCGCCAGGCCGAGATCTACGACCGGCGGGGAGACCGCGACGAGGCGGTGAAGCACTACCGCCGGTTCATCGAGCTCTGGCAGAACGCGGACCCGGAGCTTCAGCCGGTTGTGGCCGGAGCGAGGAAGCGGCTGGCGGAACTCGACCTGATCACCTCATCCCGACAGGTAGATCCCTCGCTGCGCTCGGGATGAGGTGCGGGCCTTCCCGCTTACCGCTTACCGCTCACGCTCTTGTTGTCACCCCTTCTCCACCGGAAGCCGCACCGCGTTCCCCCACTCGGTCCACGAGCCGTCGTAGTTCCGCACGTTGTCGTAGCCGAGCAGGTAGGTGAGTGCGAACCAGGTGTGAGACGACCGCTCGCCGATCCGGCAGTAGGCGATGGTCTCCGCTTCCGGCCGCAGATTGTTGTCCTGCTGGTACAGCTGGCGCAGCTCGCTCGCGGGCCGGAAGGTGTGAGTTTCGGGGTCGATCGCCTTGGCCCAGGGGATGCTTTTCGCTCCGGGAATATGCCCGCCGCGCAGGCAGCCCTCCTGCGGGTATTCCGGCATGTGGGTTTTCTCTCCCCGGAACTCCTCGGGGCTCCTGACATCGACCAACTGGCCTTTCTGCTTCAGGTGAGCGAGAACGTCCTCGCGGAAGGCGCGGATGCGGGAGTCGTCTCGCTCTCCCACCGTGATGTTGCCCTCACGGTACTTGGTTCGATCAGTGGACAGGGAACGGCCCTCGTCGATCCAGCGGAGCCGGCCGCCGTCCATCACCTTCACATTGTTTAGCCCGAACAGCTGCAGCACCCACAGCGCGTAGGTGGCCCACCAGTTGTTCTTGTCGCCATAGAAGACGATGGTGGTGTCGTTGTCGATGCCCTTCGACCGCAGGAGCTTCTGCAGCCGCTCGCGATCGACGTAGTCGCGGATGACCGGATCGTTCAGGTCGTTGGTCCAGTCGATCTTTACCGCCCCCGGAATGTGCCCCGTGTCATAGAGCAGCAGATCCTCATTCGATTCGACCAGCCGGACCTTGGGATCCTCCAGATGCTGAGCCACCCAATCGGTGGACACCAGCACCTCCGGATGAGCATATCCTCGCTCCTCGATCGGAGTAACAGAGTGAGCGGTCTGCACCGGGGTCATAGCATTCTCCTTGGTAAGAAGCTCGCGTACTGAGTATCAGAAATGAGACCGGCCGCTGACCTCGGAAGAGGTGCGGCCGGCGAGAAGTCCTGATCCTGTGCCACTAGTCAATCTCGGGCGGCGCCCTCTGCTCGCGTTTTTCGAGCGCTTGTACAGCAACATGAGGCGGAGACAGAGCGAAGCTGCGAGACGACGGAGTTCATGGCAAGAAATTACGACCTAATCTGTCGGGATGTCAAATGCCGGAGACTCGATGGCGGATCCGCCGGATCTCCTTGGTCCAGCTCGGCATCAGCGGCGCCAGCAGGAGGAGATAGAGGGAAAGGGCCATGGCGGTCGACCGAACGTCCAGACCGGGTATCACCTGTCCCACCAGTCCCACGGCGGTGGTGCACCACGCGAGCGGGAGGAGAATGGTGGCGACGAACCGCCCCGGCTCCCGGATACCGGCTTCCCGAACATTGAGGCGGAGGACCAGTGCGGCGAACACCAGATGGCCGGCAAAGGTGGCGGCAGCGACCGAGCCGAGCCCATAGCCACTGACCAGCGCCATGATCGAAAGCGCAAACGTGAGCACCAGTGCCGATCCCGCATAGAGGGGCAGCCGCCTCTGCCGGCCGGCTGCGACCGCACCGATAGAGGCCAAATTGACCAGTCCCATGGCCACCCCGGCTAGAAGAAAGACTCGACCCGGCGCAATAGCCTCGCGGTAGCTGGGCACCGCCTGTACCACGACCGGTCCCAGAATCAGACTCAATCCGCCAAGGAGCGGTGGCAGCAGGCGGGCGTACGGCAATAAGGCCCGCTCCAGATGAGACTGCAGTGCCGCGGCCGCTCCATTGGAGTTGGCTTCTCCATATACCTGAGGGAACACGACAGTGCGCACCACCATCGCCAACGCGGCTGCAACGGTTGTAACCGATCCGGCAAACGCGTAGTAACCCAGCATGGTCGGTCCACCCCAGATCGCCACCACCCAGCGGTCTCCGGTTCCCAGCGCAATTCCGGCCGCGATGCTGAGCACCACCGGCAACCCAATCTCCAGCATCCGCCGCACCCGTTGCGGATCGATGGTGGGCCGCAGCTCGAGCCACCGCGCCGCGGCGGCAATCCCCAGGAGGTTGGCCAGAGTGAGGCCGATGAAGGCGCCACCCAGCCCCCACACCGAGGCCAGGGCGACGGCGCAGACTACGTGGAGCACCGCCGTCCCGGACTCGAGCAGAGAGTAGAGCCGGAGGCTCCCCCGCACCCGGGTGCACACCAGGGCATAGCCGAAGAGAGCCTCCGCCAGCCCCGCAGCCGCAAAGCCTCGCAGCACCACCCGGTGTGCCTGATCGTCACGCAGAAACGAGATGGTCAGCGCGACGAGCGAGAGGCCCCCGACAGCAGGAGCACGAAGCCCAGCGCCGGCAGGCGCAAATGTCCCGGCGTCACCAGGCGATCCCGCCTTTTTGCGCAACAGCTCCAGCTCGAGCCCACGATAGACGCTGAGCCCGATGAGTGCGGAGTAGCGCATGACCAGGCGCAGGAGCGCCCAGGTGCCGAACGCCGCCGGCCCGAGCAGCACGGCGAGCAGTACTCCTCGAACCGCCAGCATGGCCTCGGTGGCGCCACGCGAGACCCCATAGGTGGCGAGCCGCCGGAGTAGCCGCCGTTGTGGTTGGCGCGCACCCGTGGCCCGGGCGACTTCGAACGAGGCGGACGTGCTCACGACAGGCGGGTGTCGATCGGAAACGGCGCGTGCAGCTCGCGGTACCGGCAGCGTATCCAGCCGAAGATCCGGAGCCAGGCTAGCGTGCCCAGCACCTGACAGGGCGCCACGCTCGCGATGGTTCGCACCGACGCCGTGTTCTTGGGGTCGAGCACGATCCAGCTCCGGTGATAACCCTGGTCGCGCCGGAGCTTGAGCCCCGCGCTCAGGAGAGCGGCGGCGAGACCCTGCCGCCGCTCCGCCCGATCGACCTGGCAGCTGCCGGATGTAGACCGCATCGGAAGGGAGCGGCAGCGCGCAGCGCTCGTGCCGGCAGTCCACCTCGGGGTAGAACCAGGCGTAGCCCACCGCGCGCCGTCGTTTCCACGCCACCAGGCAGGTTCGGCCTTCGGCACCGGGGGCGTCGTGCTCGACGGTCAGCGACTTGGGCATGATGTCGCCGAGCAGCGACCAGTCGGATTCCTTGAACGGACGAATATCCACCTCGGACGGCGGAGCCAGCTCCGCCAGCCGGGATAGATCGGTCTCGACCACGAACTTTCGCCCGTATCCACCCAGACGGTCGAGCTGCCAGCGGAAGTCAGCGATGCGCCGGCGCAGAGTCGTGGGGCTCATGAAATGCCGGCCAGCAACTTTAGCGGCTCGGGCTGGGGCATTGGGGCGCTAAGGCTGCAGCTCCGCCTGGGCAAAGAGCTCAGACGCCTCCGCGCGACTGGGGGCGAGCGCAATCATGGCGCATCTACCGAAGGCCAGGCACCCGGGCATAGCTGGTATCACTCCCCGCCTGCGGGCCGGCGAGTAGAGCAGATGCGCCAGCCGATCGCGCACCTCGGCGAAGGCGTCGAGTCGGGTCTCTATTGAGCCGCACACGAAAGCCGACCTCGGGCTCAGCCGTTCGCGCACGGCCAGCGGGTAGGTAGCTCCATTCACCCGCGGGTTCGCTCCGCCAGGAACGCCTTTCGCGTGCCGTCCGGCGCGATGTACTCCACGAAGTCGAACCCCGCGATCCCGACATATCCCATGTCGCCCAGCCACTCTCCAAATCTCCTCGCCCACACGACCATGTCCTTGATGCAGGCCGCGGTCGAGGGAAAGGCGTTACCGGTGTGGGTCAGATCCGAATCGAGCAGCTGGTCGGAAATCCCCACGCAACTGATATCCCCTTCGCGGGAGATGTGAACCTGAACATTGGGAGAGGCAACCACCTGGTACATCGCCTCGACCAGATACATGCTGTTGTCGATTCTGCCGCTCAACCAGACAGCCAGATCATCCAGGCTCTCGGCCGTCCCGGCACACAGGTAGGTCGCCGAGCCGGCCGCACCGGACGTCCCCCGCACGATCACCCTGCCGGTAATCCGGAGCTGGCGCTTTACCGCCGAGAACACTGACCCGGCGTGCACGGCCTCGCCCGGTGCTACGGGAATTCCCAGCTCCAGAGCCTGAGCGCGAATATGGTGCTTGTGATCGGCGTAGGCCACGACCTCCGGGTCTCCCCCCATCACGGTGACGTCTCTGCCGATCCTTTCGCTCAGTGCTCGCGCCAGATCGAATTGCCCTTTGGTGAGAAAGAACGGATGCAGCTGAGCCGTGCCCGCCATCCGCATCCGGCGGCCCAGCAGCTCCAGCGCGTCATCGCTCTCCAACAGGCGCTCCCAGAGGGGGCCGCGGCTCTCGGAGAAGCGCGAGGCAACGACCACGTTCTCCGGACGGGGGCCGAGACCGAGCGCCGCCAGCAGCTCCAGGTACGCAGGATCCACCTCGTGGGTAAGGCACACGATGTCTCCGGCGTCCGCCAACAGGAGCGCCCGCTCGGCGTACCGCTCGACATCCGGCTTCGAGGCTGAGAGCTCGGCCAGATAGTCGATCGAGGTGGCGCAATGGACGAAAAGACGGGAGCCGGCTCCCGCTCCCAGGCTCCGCAGCAGCTCACCCATGATTGGAGGGGAAAGGGGCGCCGGGCCCCGGCTCCACCAGCGAACGAGCGGACCGGAACTTCCCGGTGTGCTCGAGCGGAATGTGGTCCATCAGCTGGACCCGGAACTCCACGCCGGGGCCCAGTACCGGGAGCACCGAGCGCTCGATGCGGGAGATGTGATCCGAGACCGCTGCCTGGTTGGGAATCACGCGGAGGACGATACGATCGCGCCGCTCCTGCAGCAGCTGGTACTGCCGGATCCAGCCGTCACTTCCGCCGATGAAGGTGCCGAGCAGCTGGTAGGGGTGGATCACCCGGCCGTCGGGAAGCGTAAACGAATCGATGGAGCGGCCCTGAACCTGGCGAATGGTCGAGAATGGCGCGCCGCAGGCGCACTGCTCGACACCGACGGTGGCGATGTCACCCAGACGATACCGGATGAAGGGCATCGTGAAAGCGTTGAGATTGGTGACGACCACCTCGCCCTGCTCGCCCGGCTGGGCCGGACGGCCGTCGTGCAGCACCTCCAGGATCACTCCATCGTCACAGCAGTGAAGCTCCTGGGTCCGGGTGCACTGCCAGCTGAGCAGCGGAAACTCGTGGCTGGCGTAGGTCTGATAGACCGGCGCCTGGAACGCCGTCGTCAGCCGGTGCTGCATCACGCTGGTGAGCACCTCGCCGCCCACGACTACGAGCCGAGGGTGCACCGGTTGGGAGCCGCTCGAGATCAGATAGTCAGCCACCCGGCAGAGAATGCCCGGCATGCCGGTGATCACGTCCGGCCTGAGCTTCCGAAGCTCAGCGGCGACGACCTCCGGCTCCTCCAGCCCGTTCAGCCGCGGAGCGCCGGTGATGCCGAGTCCGCGTAGAGGGCGGAAGATTCGTTTGAGGTGGTTGGGATCGGACGGCCGCACCACTCCCACGGCCACTCGCCGGTCTCCCAGCCGCACGCCCATCGAGGTCAGGGCCCGCAGCCGGAATAGATGATTGCGCTTGTCCTCCAGCCAGGTGCGGCGGATGATGAACGGCTCGCCGGTGGCACCGCTGGTTCTGGCGGTGAGCAGGCGGGCGGGATCATGCCCCGCGGCGATCACCTTCTGCGCCGGCAGGCCGCGCAGGTCCGGCTTGGAGCTGATGGGAATCAGGTCGAGATCGATCACGCCGCGGACGTGCCTGGGATGCAGCCGGTGCCGGTCGAAGAGCGTACGGTAGTACGGCACGTTCTCGTAGGCATGCACCAGCAGCCGGCGCAGCTGGGCGTCGCGAAACTCCGCCAGCTCCCGACGGGAGCGCCACTGGAACTTCATCCCACCTCCGCCCGGTAAGAGCCGCCCATGCCGGCCGGCAGCTGGTGGAAGCGGTTGCGGACTTCGTCGCGCACCTCGGGATCGCGCACGCCATGCGCCGCCTTGCGGAAGGTGCCGGCGCACTGAGCCAGGAAGGGAAGCGGGTCCTTGCTGGACCAGACCGCGTCCACCCACGGGCCCGTGTAGCTGCCGATGAAGTCGCGCCAGCTCCAGTCGGGGGCGCGATCCTCCACCATGGTGTACAGCAGGTCCGCGTGCATGTGGGTCCAGACTCCATTCCAGCCATTCGGCTCCGCGCTCACAGTTTCCCGGAGCACATGCTCGCGCCAGGCGAGCAGCGGGTAATTCACTCCACACCGCGTCGGCAGTCCATGGACCAGGAAGCAGCGGCCGTTGATTTCCATCAGCCGGTGGCGCCCGTCCCGGGGGTCGAGCTTGTACTCGACGCTCGCGATGCCACGCCATCCGATCCGCCGCAGCAGCTCGATGGTCCGCTCGCGCAGCTGGGGAAGATTTGCCGGCGTTGCCGCCCGGCCCACGCCGAAGAAGCGGGGAGCCTTGCGCAGCTTTCTCAGGGCGAACTCGGCGGCCGGGTTCCCCCAGCGGTCGAGATACACCGTGTAGTTGCAGACCTGGGTGTCGCCGCCGGGGACGAGATCCAGCACTTCCGCATCCATCCCCGACTCCTCCACCCGATCCACCGCTTGCATCAGCTCCGCGCGGTCGCGGACCACCAGGAGCTTCTTGCCGAACACCTCCCAGAATCGGGCGCTCTGGAGTGGCTTGACCACCAGCGGAAAGACCAGATCCAGCCTGGCCGCCGTGACCCGGGAGGCAGGGCCATAGGAAGTCGGCACATCGACTCCCACGCTGCGAGCGAACTGGTAGGTGATCGCCTTGTCCAGCACCCGGCCGGCGACCTCCCGGTCCGGAACCGTCACCCGGTAGGTGCGGGACAGATGGTCCCGGTGCTGGGCGATCGCGGCTACCGCATAGTCGTTGGTGGGAAGAAGCGCCCAGTTGCGCCAACGCCAGCGCTGAGCATCGAGCAGCTCGAGCAAACCGTCGGGACGGCGGTTGAGGTAGTGGACCCGGTGGGCCTCGTGGGCGTAACGGGAGTGCTGGGCAATGTCGTGGTCGGCCGTCAGCACAACCGCGGTGCGCACCCCCTCCCGCGCGAGACCCCGAAGCGCACTGACAGCGTTGGCGTACCCGCCGATGATGACCGCGCCGGGGTGACTCATGCCAGCGGCTCCACGACGCGGAACTTGGCCCGGGGGCCGGTGGGAAGCCGATCCACGAATTCCACGTCGGCGTCGAGAAACGGAGCGACATCGTAGCGGAGCGCCGCCCGAACCCGGGCGGTGACCGCACTCCGGTCCGCCGCCGACTCCAGAATTGCGCGCACCCGTACTCTGACCTGATCCAGTTGGCTCACCTGGTAGCGCACCACGCCGGGGATGCGCTCGATGGCGCAGGTCAGCGCGTAGGGGGAAACGCGCAGTCCATCGCGCAGGATGAGGATGTCCGCCGCCCGGCCGGTCACCGGCCCGAGCCGCGGCATGGGGCAGCCGCAGGCACAGCCGTCAGGTTGCAGGCTGGCCCGGTCACCGGTCCGGTACCGCAGCAGGGGCATGGCGCGATTGACCAACACCGTGGCGACCAGATTGCCTTCCACGCCGGCCGGCAGCGCCTGACCCGCATCGTCGACCACCTCGACATGCACCACGTCGGCGTTGATGTGCCGGCCGCCGGACGAGCATTCCCAGGCAATCTCCTTGGTCTCCGACGTGCCGTAGATGTCGTAAACCGGTGCCTGGAATGTCGCCGAAAGAGTGTCCCGGACTCCGCCTTGGAGCAGCTCCCCACTGGTGAACAGTGCTCGCACCGGGAGCTGTTGCCCCTGCTCTCCGAGGTGTCTTCCCACCTCGAGCAGGGCTGAAGGGAGCCCATACACCACATCGGGCTGGAAGGCCTGCAGAGCAGCCGCAACGGAAGCCGCGGGCTGAAGCACGCTGATCCGTGCCCATGGCCTCCAGTTCGCCGGCGTGGAGCGCTCCGGCAGGAATGCGTCGAGCAGGGCAATCCGGTCGCTCGGTCGAACACCGCAGGCGGCGCGGGCCCGCAGCTTGACCAGATACTTGAGACGGGCCCAGGACCGCGCCTCGTAATACACCGTGAACGGCTCGCCAGTGGAGCCGGACGAGGATGAGGAATACCAGTCAGGGCGCAGCACCCCTCCATCCAGAGCCCGGGTTCCCGCCCGACGAAGCTCGGCCTTTGACACTGGAGGCAGCGCGGCAAGCGCCCGATACGGGTCCCGCTGGAGCACCGGGTCGGCCCATTCGATGCCTGCCGACTGAAGTCGGCGACCATAGAAGCTGTTGTGGCGTGCCAGGTGAAAGAGCAGTCGGCTGAGGCGGTCCCGGGCCACAGCGCTGATCCACTCCGGGTCCTGCCGCAGCATGCCGAAGGTGCGCGCTGCATCAGCCGCGAGCCAAAAGCCGAGAGCCGCGCTCATACGGTGTTCACCACGCCGACCGGCTGCCGGCTCAGCCGCGCTAGTGCGGGCGCCCGATGCCTGAGACCCTCGTACAGGGCGTGGTATCGGCCGGTGATTTGAGACCACTGCAGCATGGCTTCGGCCTTGGCCCGGTTGCGGGTCCGCATCATCTGCAGAAGCTCGGGATCCTGCGCCAGGTACTGGATGGCGCGGGCCAACGCCAGAGGCTGGCCGGGATCGATCAGCAGACCGTTGACCCCGTGTTCCACCAGCTCGGGGATGCCGCCTGTGGTGCTGCCTACAATGGGAAGACCGGATGCCAAGGCTTCGGCGAACACGTTTCCGAACGCCTCCGCCGCCGACGGTAAGGTGAAGAGATCCGCGGCGCGGTAGCGTTCCGCCAGCGCAGCTCGGCTGAGGGAGCCGCTGAACTTGATTTCACCGGCAATTCCGAGGCGTTTGGTCAGCCCACGCAGCAACTCCCGATCCGGCCCCTCGCCTACGATCTCCAGCTCGAATTGACCCCGCGGGAGAAGGGCAAAGGCGCGAATGAGCTCACCGAGTCCCTTTCGCTCCACCAGCCGGGCCACGGCAAGGCAGCGGGTAGGCCTGGTTCCCGGCACCCGCGGGCTTGGCACCGCTGGGTGGAAGAGGTCCAGGTCCACGCCATTTGGGAGGACGCTGTATGCCAGGCCCGGGCAGGTGAGCTTCGCCAGCCGGCCGAGACTCTCGCAGACCGGGACCACCTGGTCCGCCCGTCGCCAGATCCAGCGGGTGAGCGGTGCGAGCAGCCGGTGCATTCGCTGCACGCTGCTGTTGTAGGGGTCGTAGCCCGGGACGTCGGATCCGCGAAGCGAAACGATGACCGGTACGTCGCCGATCCCGGCGAACGGAAGCAAGGCACCAGTAGGGAGGGAGAAGAAGACGTGGACCGCATCGTACTGGTGAGTGCGGAGCAGGCGGCGCACCACCGGAAGCGCGTGCAGAAGATAGCTCGCCGCACCCAGCATCCCGGCCTGATGCACCCCGATCCGGCTGCTCCGCACCCGGAAGAGGCGCAACCCACCCAGCTCCTGGGGCAGGTGGTGATCCCGCGAAGAGCTCCGCCGCTCGGCACGGTCATTGGCGGAAGCAGTCACCACATCGACGGCGACACCACGATCTGCCAGGCCGTGGGCCAGCGCGGCGGTGGCTACCCCGGCTCCGCCGCCCAGCGGAGGATACTCGTAATTCAGGATCAGGATGCGCATCTCGAGCTGCTCCAGGGGGAGAGAGACGAGCGGTACCCTGCTCTGCCGCTTTCGGCGGCAGCTACCAATCGACTGTGTCAGGAATGCGAAGAAATGCGCGGCATCGGGGGGCAAGAGGCAAGCCAACCGCAGGGGCTATCCGCTGACTACTGCAGTATTTGTCTCACGGCGGTCAAACTGTTGAGCGAGTGCCTCTTTTGCGGTCGCCCGTAGCTGGCTGGATCACCACCGGCATGTGGCTTATGCCCCGGCGTTGTAGCGGGCCGGCTACAAAGGACGTGGAGGGAAAGCCTTAGGAGGACCTACATCTGAAACAGGTAGCTCAACTTGAGGAAAAATCCATCTTCCGCCCGCTGGAGCGTGGATTGGCCCATCTGGGTGGGATCTCGTAGCGTGCTTCCGTAACCGGCGAAGAGCACGGTTCCGGGCGTAGGCTGATAGGAGAACAGAAAATCACCGCGGAACGCGCGGTGGCCAAAGGGCTGGGTGCGCGTGTACAGGTTGGTTGCTGGATCGAGCACCAGAATGGGAGCGTTGGTTCGAGACTCGTCCCGCAGGGAGTCGCGCCGTTCGGTGGTGTACTCCCCCACCAGCCGGAGAAAGATCGGCCGGGAGAGCTGATATTCGATCTTGATCCGCGGACTTCTCCAGATGCTCACCGTGCTGCCGTCGCTGCGACGGCCCACAAACTGGAGGTGGTACTCTCCATTCACCCGCAGCTGGTCGGTGGGCCGCCAGTCGAGGACCAGATCGAGCCAGGTGATGTTCGGCACTGGCCCATTCGTAGAAGTTTTCGTCGTGACCCCAGAGAAAGAAAATGTTCCCCGAGAAATGGGAGAACTCCGGCGTGTCGAGTGAGAGCACGTAGTCCAGATTCGGGATGGTGGGTTGGCCGGTGAAGGGAATCGTGTCCAGGCCGCCGGCCCCGCCGGGCACCTCGAGCGCATAATCGGTGTAGAGATCCGCCGGATACCCGAACGACTCGGTCAGAACGGAGGCCCCAAACTGCCAGCCTCCACCAAACCGGGTGTTGGTATTGAAGTGCAGCTTCTTGTCCTGAATTCCCTCGCCGTTCACGAACTTCTGGTATTCCCAGGTTCCATCCAACGCCACGTCTCCGGTAAAGCTTTCGAGCCACCCGCCCTGTTTCCCATAGAGCGTTATGCTGTGATCCAGATTGGCGTGCACGATCCCGGCCCGCTGAATGAATCCGCTGGCCGCGCGGAAATCATTGGCCACGCCGGTGAAGGTGTAGCGCGCCCCAAAGGTGCGGCCGTTTCGGGCCAGCCGAGAGGACCAGAGAGGACCGGTTTCGGTCACACCCCCAACCCGGGTGCGGCTGCCGGCCACCTGAAGCTGGGCACTGTAGATCTCGCCCATGACCAGTCGGGTATCGACGCCGGCCACCCGGTTGTAGTCGCGGCCCACCACCTTGTCGGTGTAGACCACTCCGACCCGGGACTGCGAGCCGACATCGCGCTGAATCCGGAGCAGGTTGTACAGCGGATGATCGTCGGCAGAGGGCGACAGGGCCGGATCGTCCACCGCGGACAGCACGGCCAGGTCGGTCCCGAACGCTTTTCCGGTGAGCTTGGCGGCCACGACGGGCTGCACGATCCGCCGGGTGTAGATCAGGTTGCTCGGCGTGGAGAACTGCTCGATTGCCTCCAGGAAGAACGGTCGCTTCTCCTGAAAGAAGAGCTCGTTGCGCGGATCGAACACGAACTGCTGGGCATCGGACTCGATCTGGGAGAAATCCGGGTTGGCCGTCCCGTTGAGCGTCAAGTTGTTGGTGATACCCCAGCGGAGGGTCCCGCCCAGCTCGGGACTCCCTCCGGAATAGCTCCAGCCGGCGGCCCCGTCGGCTCCAGTAGTCCTGGAGGTCAGAGATGGCGTGAAGTCGAGCACCACGCCACGGCGCAGGTCGGTCAGCCCCACGAGCTTGCCGGACTGCCTCAGGAAGGAGGCGCTAGCCCGTTTGGCCGGGGTCCAGCTGTCCTCCCGGCCCGAGTGCTGGACCAGCCGGACAACGTTGATGCCCCAGATCTGCTCCTTCCTGGGTTGAAAGCGGATGCTCTTGAAGGGTATCCGGATCTCGATCTCATATCCGTACTCGGTAACCCGGCCCTTGGATTCGAACACATAGTCGGGGCTGAGGTCGGCTTGCTCCCGCTTCACCACGGCACTGTTGAAGCCGTTTCCGCTGGTGGATCCGGTCTCCACCAGCGCGCCATCCGACTGAACCCCCAGGGGGTTCACCGAAAAGACCAGCGCCTGGCGGCTATCGTTGAAGGTGCTGAGCAGGATCTGGATGTAATCGTCCGCCGAGATCTTATCCCGGTCCGCCAGGGTGGCGTGCACCGGTCCATGCGCCTCGAAGGCCCGGACGCCGAAATGGATCGCGGTGGGAGAGTACCAGACAAGCACCTGGGTGGTGTCCGCGGCCGGGATCCCATCGGTCGGAGAGAACTGGGAGAAGCCGGTCAGCACCGCCGACTCGCCCCACACCGCCTCCGCCAGCTTGCCGTCGACCGAGAGGTCGGCCTCCAGCCGGGGAACCCGCACCTCCACCTGCCCCGCACGGCCGCTGTACACGGCAGGCGGGTCTGGCAATTCCCATGGAGTGAGGAGGGCTAGCGCCAGCAGCATGGTTAGTACCCGTTACGGCAACGGCACGCCCGCGGTTTCGAACCGCGTCCTCTCCCATGATACAGTTGGCATAGCTTCAGGCCCATACCGACCTTACCTCATCATCCGCGAAGCGGTGGTCTCGTCGACCGTAGCGGTAAAGACCAACGCCCCAACCAGCCCGAACCCTGACGCGATCAGAAAGGGAGATGTCGGCGAGGACTGCCAGAGCAGGGCGCCCAGCAATGCGGCGGGTGTGATGCTGAGCGATCAGACCAGATAGTAGAGACCGACCGACCTCGCCCGCAGATCGGCCCGAGCCAGATCGACGATCAGCGCCTTGCGGGCCGGCTCCCCCACCTCTCGCAACCCACCCACGACAAAGGCTCCCAGCAGTCCGGCGAACGAGGTAGCCTGCACCACGGCCAGTGGGAAGAGACCGAAGGCCACGAAGGTCGCGATGACCAGCGGCTTCCGCCCGATCCGATCGGCCAGCCGGGCCGCGGGCAGATACGCCAGGATGGAGGTGGTCATTTGCACCGAAACCAGCAGCCCGTACTGCGGCGCCCGCACTCCCACCACATCCAGCGCGTAGATGACCAGAAACACGTCCACCAGCGCCTCGGAGGTGCGGACCAGAATATCCGACAGCAGCAACCGCCGAAGCGATTCGGGAAGGGAGCGCCAGACATCCCGCATGGAGTGGGACCGGCTCTGGGGTGGAAGCTCCAGCCGCACCTGAGAGACCAACGTCAGCGTTGCCAGGGCAAGGGCGATGGTGACCATCAACCCCAGCCTGACGCCCGCCAGGACACCCCGACTCGCGATCATCATTCCGCCCAGGACCGGAGCTACGGCGATGGGGATCCGTCGCAGGATCGATTGTACGGAGAACCCCATGGCACGACGCCCAGGCGGCAGGGCGTCCCCGATGACCGCGAAGACGGTAGGGCTGGCCATGCTGGTCCACGCCAGGGCAAGCACCGTCCCGGCAAAGATCAGGGCCCAGGACCTTCCAGCTACCAGCAGGAGATAGCCGATGATCGCGATACCGATGAAAATCTGCAGACCCACCCGGCGGCCGTATCGGTCGGAGATCCACCCGCCCGGGTACTGCGCCAGCCCGTCGAGCAGATCCCGGGTGCTGCCATAGGCGCCCACCACCAGCAGTGGAGCACCGCTGCTCTCCAGATATTTCGGGAGGAACCGCTTCCAGAGCTCTTCGCCCAGCGCCATGAGGAGGCCGGCGCCGGCGACGGAGGCGGTGTTGCGATTGAGCCCCAGCCAGACGAGCGCCGGCCGGCTCACGGTCCCGCGCTGCGCGGCAGAGCATCGGGCAGATCGGCTACGACGTATGCCATCACCGCCAGTGCGGCCACGCAGCGCGCCAGCTCGGCCGGATCCAGCTTGTCCAGAGTGTCGCCCTGGCTGTGATGAAACCAGAAATATTTGCTGCGCTCCACGTCGAGCCCCATGCCGGGAACCCCCCGCTCGACCAGCGGAGCGATGTCCGCTTCCGGCGAGTTGGGCTCCTTGCTGATATCACCCGCGCCAACCCGCGAAAGCAACGGCCCGATTTCCTGCAATCGCCTGAGAGCGGCATCGCTGCCGCTGAACCTGAATCCATGCGGGCTGAACGTCCCGTTGTCCGATTCAATGGCGAGCGTGTGGTTGGCCAGCTCGGCCGAGTGCGCGTCCCGGTAGGCCAGAGCGCCCCGCCCGCCGTTCTCCTCGTTGGTCCACAGCACCACCCGGATTGTGCGCCGCGGCCGGAGTCCCAGAACGTGGATCAGCCTGACGGCTTCCCAGGCGGCAACCGCTCCTCCACCGTCATCCACGGCGCCCTGTCCCACGTCCCAGGAATCGATGTGTCCCCCCAGCACCACGACCTCATCCGGCCGCTCCGTGCCCGGCAGCTCGGCCACCACATTGCGGGAGCGAGCGTCCGGCAAAGTGCGGGCGCCCATGGTCAGGGTCACCACCACTCGCTCGCCCCGGTCCTGGAACCGGTGCAGCATTGCGGCATCCTCAGTGCTCAACGCCGCGACAGGAATCCGCGTGACCGTGGAGTCGTAGCGCATGGTGCCGGTGTGCGGGCTCCTGATCGAGAAGGAGGCGATGGACCGAACCAGACAGGCCACCGCGCCGGCCCGCGCGGCTGCCGACGCGCCTTCCACCCGGTACTCGCACGGTTTCTCGGTAACTGGTAAACGGCGCATCGAACAGCACGATCTTGCCCCGGGCCTTACTGCCTTGGGCTTCGAGGTCATCGAAGCTGCTGACCACCAGGACTTGAGCGGTGATGCCTGACGCGGGCGTGGGCACACTTCCGCCCAGGCCCAGCATGGCCAGGGGTGCCCGGCGCGGCTGGATCAGCCAGGCAGACTCGCGGCCCCGTACCCAGTGCGGGACCACCACCGGCTCGCCTCGAACATGCTCCAGCCCGTCGGACTTCATCCGGGCCAGGATCCAGTCGATGGCAGCCTCGAGACTGGCTGAGCCGCTGAAGCGGGAGCCGAACCGATCCACCAGCTCGCCCAGGCGTCGGTAGGCGGCGCTGTCCCGGGTTGCCGCCCGGATCAAGCTGTCCGCGGCCGGGCCGTACGTTCCGGACAGGGTGCTTTCGCTCGATCTGCCGTCGGGGTCTGGGCGCGAAGAAGATCAGGCTCGGTGAGGAGGGCGGAGAGCAGCAAAACCAGGAGCAGGCGAGTATGCCGCATGGTCGGTCTAGGTTGGGGTGAACGGCCGGACCAGCTTGTCTCTCCCGCTGAGAGATGATACACTTGCTATATGAATGCTTCAGTTGTGACTGTCAAGTCACTCCGCTCCCCCTCCGCGGCACCCTGGCTGCTCCTGATCCACCAGATACCGCCCAAGCCGGACTACTTCCGGGTCAAAGTACGACGGCGGCTGGAGCGGATCGGGGCGGTACCGCTCAAGAACTCGGTGTACGTTCTGCCCTATACCGAGGAATGCCTCGAGGATTTTCGCTGGCTGCTCCGGGAGATCGTGTCCGAGGGCGGCGAGGCTACTCTCTGTGAGGCAAACTTGGTCGAGGGATTCACTCGGCCCGAGTTGGAGAAAGTCTTTCGGGCCGCGCGCGATCCCGATTACGCCGAGATCACCACGGCCGCGGAGCAGCTGGTGTCGGTCACGGCAAAGGCGGAGGAAGTCCCGCCCGAGATCGAGGCCGAGCTCGCCCGGCTCCGGCGGCGGCTGGAGGAAGTGCAGGCCATCGATTACTTCGGATCATCCGGCGGCCCGACGGCGGAGCGCGCGCTGGCTCGCCTCGAAGTCCGGTTAAGCCGACCCCAGACCGTCAGCGGGAAAGCCATCGATCGCATGCGGGGAAAAGTCTGGGTCACCCGTCGCGACGTTTTCGTCGACCGGATCGCCAGCGCCTGGCTGATCCGGCGATTCATCGATGCCAGGGCCGAATTCAGATTTGTCGCAGGGAAGACCTATCGCCCCGCCAAGGGGGAGGTCCGCTTCGACATGTATGAGGCCGAGTACACCCACGATGGAGACCGGTGCACCTTCGAAACCATCATGCTCCGCGCCGGCCTGCGCGACCGCGCCCTGCGGGCCGTGGGCGAGATCGTGCACGATATCGATTGCAAGGACGGCAAGTTCGGGCGGGAGGAAGCTTCCGGCGTGGCCGCAATGCTCCGGGGCCTGGTGAGGACCTACTCCGACGACGCGACGAGGCTGGAGCGGGGCGGCGCTCTGTTCGATCAGCTGTACGCCTCCCTCCGTTAAGCAGCATTTTCAGCATCAGGAGGCGCTTATATTCCGCAAGGCCCCTGAAGGGGGCAACCTCCATGCAGGAGTAGCAATGCTGAAGCGTTTCGTAGTGGTATTGGGTGCGGCAATTTTGCTGGGGGGCTCGAGCTTATCGGCCCAGGCCAAGCCGGCGCACTCGAAGGAGCCGATGTCCGCCGGCCGTCCATTGAGCCAATGGATTGCCGACCTCAAGGCCCAGGCGCCGCAGACCCGCAACGCGGCAGCCTACGAGATTGCCGGCATGGGAGCCGAAGCCGCAGCAGCGGTCCCTGCCCTGATCGAAGCCCTCGACGACCCGGCGCCTTCGGTACGCTTCCCCGTGACTGTTGCGTTGATGGAGATCGGGCCCGCCGCCAAAGCAGCAGTGCCCCGCTTGCAGCAGATGGTGGACGAGGAAATCAACGACGAGATTGCCGCCTCCGCTCGCCGGGCCTTGAAGCGAATCGATCCCGCCGCCGTTCCGACTCAGTAAGCCTGTTGGTGCTTCACGGGAGAAGAAGGACCTTGCCCTTCGTCTCCCTGGCCTGCAATGCGCGATGAGCTGCCGCGGCATCGGCCAGGGGGTACGTCCGGTCGATGCGCACCCGCAGCCTGCCTGACTCCATCCAGAGAAAGAGATCCCGTGCGCGGGTGAGCAGCTCGTCACGGCTGGCCGTGTAATGTGTGATCGTGGGACGGGTGAGATACAGCGATCCCTTGGCATTGAGAACCTGGGGATCTACCGGTGGCACCGGACCGCTCGACTGTCCGAAGAGCACCAGCATTCCGCGTGGAGCCAGACTGTTCAGGCTGCCTTCGAAGGTGGACTGTCCGACGGAGTCGTACACCACCGCCACCCCGCGGCCGCCAGTTAGCCGCCGAGCCTCGGATACGAAGTCTTGCCGCGTATACAGCACGACGTGATCGGCCCCGGCCTCCCTTGCCAGGGCTGCTTTTTCCTCCGTCGAGACCGTGCCGATCACCCGGGCACCCCGGGCCTTGGCAATCTGGCACAGCAGCAGCCCCACACCCCCAGCGGCGGCATGAATCAGACACCAGGACCCCTGGGGCAGCGGGTAGGTCGAGATGGCCAGGTAGTGAGCCGTGAGTCCCTGAACCAGAACGGCCGCGGCCAGGGTGGTGTCTACATCGTCGGGAACCGGCACCAGTTTGTCGGCGGGAACCCGGGCCAGTTCGGCATACGAGCCCCTCAGGCTGGTGGAGGCCACCCGGTCGCCCGGTTTGACGGCAGAGACGTCTTTGCCCACCGCGACGACCCTTCCGGCACCTTCCCCGCCCGGAGTGAACGGCAAGGCTGACTGATAGAGGCCGGTGCGCTGATAGACCTCGATGAAGTTGAGACCAATGGCCTCCAGCCGGACCACAGTCTCTCCCGGTTCCGGTGCCGGGTCGGGCACCTCCTCCAGCCGGAGAACCTCCGGCCCACCGGTTTGATGGATCCGGATGGCCTTCACCCGATCTCCATTACCGCGGCCACTTCGACGGCCACGTTGAACGGCAACGACCCCGCTCCGACCGCGAATCGCGCGTGCTTGCCGGCGGCGGCGCCGAATACCTCGACCAGGAGGTCCGACGCCCCGTTGGCCACCAGCGGATGATCGCTGAAATCGGGGGCAGCGTTGACGAACACCTGGAGCATGCACACCCGGCGAACCCGTTCGAGATCTCCCAGACTGGCCTGCACCTGAGCGATCAGATTGAGGGCACAGAGCCGGGCGGCCGCTTTCGCGTCAGTCACGGAGATATCGCGACCCACCTTGCCGACATACCGGAGCTCACCGTTCCAAGAGCTGATCTGCCCCGAGATGAACAGGGTGTGGCCGCTCTGGACGCAGGCAACGAAGTTCGCGACCGGCGCGGTAGCATTCGGGAGCTCGAGTCCGAGCTCCGCCAGACGGGCTGCAATGGTAGCGCCCATGGACTCCTAGCGATCGAAGTTGACGGCGACGGTGTTGCCCCCGCTGATCACCACGCCGGTCCGCTCCCCGGCTCGGGGACGGTACTTTCCGCTCAGCAGCGCGGCGAGCGCCGTTGCCCCGCCAGGCTCCGCCACGATCCTGAGCTGATTCCACAGCGCCACCTGTGCAGCGTGAATCTCGGCATCCGTGACCAGCACCGTCTGCTCCAGAGCGTCCCGTATGATGGAATAGTTCAGCTCGCCAACTCGTCGTGGACCGAGTGAATCGGCGGCAATGCCGCCGACCTCGGCGTCCACCGGACGACCCTCTGCAGACGCGCGAGTCAACGTGGGGCACCTTTCCGGCTCGACCGCGATCAGCCGCAGCTTCCGCCCATACCAGGCCGCTGTGCCGCCCAGAAGTCCGCCACCCCCGATAGCCACCAGCAGGCTATCGAGGTCGGGCGCCTGCGCTTCCAGCTCCAAGGCCAGGGTGCCCTGCCCCCAAAGGGTTTCTTCCTGGTCGAAGGCGTGAACTCGAAGCGCATCGTGTCCTGAAGCCCAGGCTTCGCTGGCGCGGAGCGCGTCGTCATAATCTTCGCCTCCGATCATCAGGGTAGCGCCGTAGCTGCGAATGCGCTCCACTTTGGCCGGGGAAGAGATCGAGGGGATGAAAATGGTTGCGGCGTGACCCAGCACGCGGGCGGCGTACGCCACCGCGGCTCCATGGTTTCCACCGGAAGCGGCAACCACACCGCCACTGGGAACCGGGCGGAGGAGGAGGTTGGCAAAGGCGCCCCGAGCTTTGAACGAACCGGAGTGCTGCAGAAACTCCAGCTTGAGGCTCACCCGGCCGGCCCGAACGCCGAGCTCGGTGCCCTGCAGGTGGACGACCGGGGTGCGGCGGATGTGCGGGCGGATGACGTTCTCGGTAGCGCTGATGCGCTCTCGGTCGATCACGGCATGGGTGACGCCGGCCATACACTGTCTCCGGGTGCTCGGGCCCTTGACCAACATATAGCTAATTAGCTAATTAGCAATATGACGATAGATGCCGGACTGCGGGCGCTGGCCAATGACCGCCGGCTGCAGATTCTGGAATGGCTGAAGGACCCGCGGGCACACTTTCGTCCTCAGGTCGATGGCGATCTGGTGCGCGATGGCGTGTGCGGGCTGCTGATCGCGGAGAAGCTCAAGGTGAGCCAGCCGACGGCCAGCGAGCACCTGAAAGTGCTGGCCCGCGCCGGCCTCATCCGTTCCAAGCGAATCAAGCAGTGGACCTTCTATCGGCGGGACGAGGCGCGCATCCGTGAGCTGAAGCGCACCATACTTCAGAGCATCTGAGGCTCCCGGAAAGCTAGCTCGCGGCAGCCGAGCGCATGAGCCGGGTAATCAGTGGCAGCAGGAGGTATAGCAGGGCTCCGGCCCCCAGGCAGGAGACCACAAACAGCAGGAAGAAATCCGCCTGACCTCCCAGGGCCCAGGCAAATTCCCCCCGCTCGAACCCCTCGATCGTGCCCGCCAGGTAGCCGCCGATCAGATTGGCCAGGAAGTTTGCCGCCAGCCAGAGGCCCATCAACATGGAGGCCAGCCGCGCCGGTGCGGCCTGACCTACAAAGGAAAAACCAGCCGGCAGAAAGCAGAGCTCGCCCAGACTGTACACGAAGTAGAACGAGATCAGGTACCAGGGGCTCACCAGAGCTCCGGTGTCGCTCTTCGCCGCGGCCAGCACCATGATCAGGTACCCGAGCCCGAGAGCGACCAGACCCAGCGCCATCTTGGCCTGAGTGCTCGGGGCCCGGGACCCCAGCCTCTGCCACCAGCGCGCTACCACGGGAGCAAGCAGAAGGACAAAGAGAGGATTCACGGCCTGAAACCAGGCCGCCGGTATTTTGCCCTGCGGAACCCATTCCGCTGCCCACCCGCTCAGCGTCCGGTCGGTCCGTTGCGCGGCAAAGAGATTGAGAGACGAGCCCACCTGCTCGAAGGCCAGCCAGAAGAAGACCACAAAGATCGTCACCAGCGCCAGCGCCAGTATTCGCTGCCGCTCTTGCGCAGTCAGTGACTCCCCGGCCTCTCGAGCGTTTCCATAGGCGCCGGCAGAGGCGAGCGGTCGCATTCCCACCCCGGAAAGGCGATCGGCCCTGGTCCCCAGATAAAAAGCCAGGCCGATGAGCATGCCGACGCCGGCCACCCCAAATCCCCAGGGCCAGCCGAACCGCGGACTGACTGCAAACCAGGCGCACACCAGAGGACCGAACAGGGCGCCGAGATTGATTCCCATATAGTAGAGAGTGAAGCCGGAATCGCGGCGGACATCGTGAGGTGAGTAGAGCTGGCCGACCATGGTGTACACATTGGGCTTGAAGAACCCGGTCCCGATGATGATGAGGACCAGCCCGCCGTAAAAAGTCGACTCGGTGCCCAGCGCGAGAGTGAAATAACCCAGGCAGATGATGGCGCCGCCGATGGCCAGCGACCGGTTGGCTCCGAGAAGCCGGTCGGCCAGCCATCCACCCGCGACGGGGGTCAAATACAGCAAACCGTTGTACCAGCCATACAGCCGGCTTGCATGCTCCCGGCTCCAGCCCAGACCGCCTGCGGTAGTGTCGATCAGGTACAGGATGAGCAGGGCGCGCACCCCGTAATACGCGAAGCGTTCCCAGAGCTCGGTTACGAAGAGAACCAGAAGCCCTGGCGGGTGGCGATCTATCTTGGGACCTCCGCCTGAACCAGAGACGCCAGGAATGTTCGTACCGCCGGTACCCCTTCCAGCCGGAACCGGGCATGAGTTGCTCCGGGACCAACCTTGATCGTGATCGCCTCGGGTGGGAGCACGGTGAACAGGTCTTCGTCGGTCCGGTCGTCCCCGATTGCGAGGATTACCACGGAGGCCAGCCGGTCTGGGGGAATCGGCGGGACAATCCTTCCTTTGTGAATCCCGTAGGGGCGGATCTCGATCACCTTGTGGCCCGCCAGAATCTCGACCGGCTGATTGCTGAGCAATTGCGTTAAATGCAGTCGCAGCTCGTTGGCCCGTCGAGCACCCGACTGCTGATCCGCCATGCGGTAGTGCCATGCCAGCGCGACCGATTTCTCCTCCGTGAGGGAACCGGGTGTCCGGGAGGTAAACTCCCGGAGAATTCCCAGAGCCGGCTCCCGCCAGGCCGGTCCTAATTCACCGGCGGGAACCCATTCGCGTTCGCCGAGCCCGCGAGACCAGAAACCGTGTTCGGCGTGCAGGGCAATCGGCAGACTGCCCAACCACTGCTCCAGCGTCTCCCGCGCTCGCCCGCTCACCACATGCAATTCGGTGTTTGGCCGGCTGGCGAGCGCGGACAGCAGCTCCAGCAACACGGGATCGGGACGGGCCAGCTCCGGGGTGGCCGTGTAGGGCACCAGAGTCCCGTCATAATCCAGGAGAACCAATAGGCTTTCCGCGTCCTGCAGCCGGGCCGTCAGCTCCCGCAGCGCAGCCGAGCCCGGGGCTGGAGCCCGGCGCGCGATAGCAGCGGCGCGGGTGATGGTCTCCAGCTGCTCGAGAAAGCTTGCCGTCCAGCGGTGCACGTCATACGCCTCGACCCGCGCTCGCAGCGGAGCGAGCCGCGCCCGGCGCTCTTCAGCAGCCATGGTCAAGGCCCGGTAATAGCTCTCCGCGGTGGCTTCCACATCATACGGATTCACCTGGATGGCTTCGGGCAACTCCCAGGAAGCCCCGGCAAACTCGCTCAGAACCAGCACTCCGTCTCCGTCGATCCGCGAGGCCACGAACTCTTTCGCCACGAGATTCATACCGTCCCGAAGCGGAGTAACCAGCATGACGTCTGCCGCCCGGTATAGCGCCACCAGCTCCGGTTCCGACAGGCCTCGATAGATGTAGTGAACCGGCACCCAACGGGGCGTACCAAAAGCGCCGTTGATCCGGCCGACCAGGCCGTCGACCAAGGCCCGGATTTCCTGGTAGGCCTCGACGTTGGTTCGGGAGGGCACCGCCACTTGAACCAGTCTCACTCCCTCCCGCAGATCGGGGTGCGCCTCCAACATCCGCTCGTAGGCGAGCAGTCGCCGGGGAATGCCTTTGGTGTAGTCCAGCCGGTCCACTCCTACCAGCAGCTTCAGGTTTCCGTTGTCCTTCAGGGTCAGGGCCTCCGCAGCCACCCCAGGAGCCTCGGACATTTTCCGGAACGATTCGGCGTCGATCCCCATGGGGAACACACCGAGCCGGACATCCCGATCGGCCAGCTGAACCCGATCGATATCCACCGTGAGTCCCAGGATCTGCGTGAGCGAGGCGGCGAAGTGCCGCAGGTACGCGGGGGTGTGAAAGCCAACCAGGTCGGCTCCGAGCAGTCCCCGGAGAACCTGATCGCGTTCGGGCAGGATGCGGAACAGCTCCTCGCTGGGAAAGGGGATGTGAAGAAAGAAGCCCACTCGGGCGTCAGGCAGCCGCCGCCGCAGCAGTTGGGGGAGCAGCAGCAGCTGATAGTCGTGGACCCAGATCAGATCACCGGGCCGATAGTGCTGGGCGACCTTTTCGGCGAACTGCTCGTTGACCTCGACGTAGGCGTCCCAGTCTCTGACGTGGAGCGGGATCTGGTCGAGCAGATAATGGAAGAGCGGCCACAGCACGCCGTTGGAGTACCCCTCGTAGTACCGGGCCACCTGCGCCCCAGTGAGGGGTACGGCCACCAGCCGCATGTCCGACAGCTTTTCCTGCAACGCCTTTCGCTGCAGCTCCGAGAGATCCTCTTCCGTGCTGCCGGACCAGCCGATCCAGACCCCGCCGGACTGCTCGTGCGGCCGCAGCAATCCCGTTGCCAGGCCACCCGTACTCTTTTGGACCTCCACCCCGGATTCGGTGGGGCTGACCGTCACCGGCAGCCGGTTGGCGACGATGATGACCCGGGGCACTACCGCGGCCAGACCTGATTGCTGCGGTCGAGATCGGGAAATTCCTTTTCCGCGTCGATCTCTATGCTGCGAATGGCGGGCTCGCGGGCCACCCGAATGGTCTGGCGCCGCCCCTTGAACCAGACGTCGGCCGGCAGGGTGTCGTGCTCGACCGGGCCACTGATTCGGGTCACCGTCAGATGGACCGGCATGGGGATTTTGCCTTGATTGAGCACCACGATGTCGAGCGAGTTGCCGGTGGTGGTCACGGTATCGATGCCCTGATCCAGTTTCCAGGTCTCGAAGAACCAGCTGCGCCAGAACCAGGATAGATCCCGGCCGGACACATTCTCGAAGGTGTTGAACAGGTCGTACGGGGTGGGGTGCTTATAGGCCCAGCGCCGGATGTACTCCTTGTACGCCTTGTTGAAAGTGTCTGTTCCCAGCACTCCCCGGAGCGCCACCATGATGGTTGCCGGCTTGTAGTAGCTTGCCACGCCATAGGAGCCGTAGTCGGGATAGTGGTCGCCATGGTGGATCAGCTCGACTTCGCTCTCCGTTTCCGCAAAGTCGAGATAGTTCTTCCGATTCCGTGCCTCGTCGTCGAAGCCCTTGAAGAAATCGGCCATGGACTGTGACTGGTCGAACTGGGTGAGCCCTTCGTCCATCCAGGCGTAACGCTTCTCGTCGGAGCCGACCATCATGGGAAACCACATATGGCCGATCTCGTGGGTGGTGACCTCGTACAGGCCCAGCGTGTCCCACTGTCCTCCAATACAGGTCATCATCGGATATTCCATCCCGCCGCAGGACGTGGGACCGTCCACCGCAGTCATGTGAGGATACGGATAGGGCGAGAGAAACCGGGAGAAGAACTCGATCGAATGCCGGCTGTACCGGGCGCTCTGGTCCCAGTGACTGATGCGCTTCTCGGGCCGGTAGAAGGAGTAGATCGCGGTGGTGTCCGGCTGGCCGTCTCCAGTGACGTCGCCCACCACAGCGTTGGTGGCGTCCCAGAGATACTTGGGCGATGCGGCCCAGGAAACATCGCGCACCCGCTCAGCCCGATAGCGCCAGGTCAGTTTGCCGTTGACGCCGGCGGTGGTGGACGTCCCTGCCTTGCGGTCTCCTTCGGTGACGACGTGGATCACGCCGCTGGAATGAGCGGCAGAATCCAACCGGGCCCTGGTTTGGGCCGAAAGCACCTCGGAGGCATTCTGCAGCCGCCCGGTGGCATCGACCAGCCAGCCGGCCGGGAGGGTCACCGCCACGTCGTAGTTCCCGTACCCCATGTAGAACTCGGCATTGCCCAGGTACGGGTCGGTGTGCCAGCCGTCCACATCGTCGTACACCGCCATCTGGGGATACCAGTAATTGATGTAGTAGGTCTCGCCGTCCTGGCCACCGCGCGGCGCGCCGTCCGGCGGAATCCGGAGCCGCCAGGCGAAGTCAAAGGTGGCTGATCCCCCCGGCGGCAGGGGCTTGGGCAGCCTCACTTGCATGATGGTGCCCTCGACCCGGTAGCCTGGAGAATCTCCCTCTCCTGGCTTGAGATCCTGTCCCTGAGCCGCGACCCGGCTGAGCTCGATGCCCTCCAAGGCCCAGGGGACATCGGTGTTATGCCGCGCGCCCGGCGCAAAGAGGTTGTGCAGCAGCTGCACGTAGACCTCCCGCAGCGTGTCGGGCGAACGGTTCTGGTAGGTCACCGTTCCCTTACCGGTGAGCCGCTTCGCAACGGGATTCAGCTCGGCCTCGAGCCGGTAGTCGGCCCACTGCTGCCAGTACTTCGGGCCCGGCTCGCCCGAGTGAGTACGAGTGCCCCGGGAGGTGGCACGCTCGAAGGCATCGGAGATGGGCACCTCCATGGCGCCGCGCGGCGCCGCTGTGCCTGTTCCCGGTGACGGGGCGGTCTTGGGCTCGCTTCGACCGCTGGAACAGCCCGCGGAGATCGCGACCAAGGTAGTGGCCACAAAGACTGAGCTGCGAGTTCCCAATTGATACATCACTTCTCCAGGTGTGAAGAGCCGGCGACAGCCACCGCTCGCGGGCGCGGATGATGGTCCGGAGCGCACGTTCGGTCAATCCCCGTTCGCCGCTGCACCCCGAAAGATACGCTCAGGACGGTCGGGCGATCAGGAATTGCGGGGAGGTGGAGGCCTTACGCGACGCTTCGGGGCGACGTTTCAGTCCCGCCGCCAACCACTTCTTCCGATTCTCGGCGGCAATACGCGGATTGAGCCGCGACGAAAACTCCCGCACAGACATTACACTATCCGGCTGGAGCAATCGGCTCCGGAAATACTGTTCTCTTTGCGGGAGTTCTTATGTCGCACGGATGGCTTCGCCGGTTACGCTCCGGCGGCGTCGGTTTGGCCTTTGCCGTTGGTCTCCTGACCGCGGGGGTCTTCCATCTGCCCTATCAAACGGCCGCCCAGCAGCAGGGCACCGCGTACAGCGCTGCCTCCAGCAGTCGCGATGCTCCAACCGGGTCGGCCGCACTCCAGAACCTGAGCGAGTCATTTGCCTCGGTGGCGGAGCACGTCAAGCCGAGCGTGGTGTACATCAAGTCGGGACGGAAGAATCAGACGGCGCGGAACGCCCCCCGGATGCAGGTTCCCCCCGGCTTCGAGCGGTTCTTCAACCTCCCCCCCATGCAGGAGCCCGAGTTTCAGGAGAGCTCCGGCTCGGGGTTCGTCGTATCCAAAGACGGCTACATCCTGACCAACAATCACGTGGTTGATGGATCCAACCAGGTCACGGTGCGCCTGCTCGACCGGCGTGAGTTCAAGGCCAAGGTGGTAGGCACCGATCCCAACACCGATCTTGCCGTACTCAAGATCGATGCCCCGAACCTCACGCCGGCACCGCTGGGCAGCAGCAACGATGCGCGAGTCGGCGAGTGGGTTCTGGCGGTGGGTAATCCTTTGGGTGATAACCTCACGTTCACCGTCACCTCCGGCATCATCAGCGCCAAGGGGCGGACCCTGGCTCTTCCCGGCCAGTCCGACCGCAGTATTCAGGACTTCATCCAGACCGATGCTGCCATCAACCCGGGCAACTCGGGTGGCCCGCTGGTCAGCGTGAAGGGAGAGGTCATCGGGGTCAACTCGGCCATCGCCAGCCAGACCGGGTTCTATTCCGGCTACGGCTTTGCCATCCCGATCGACCTGGCCCACAAGGTGATGGATCAGATCATTGCCGATGGCCGGGTGCACCGTGCCGCGCTGGGGGTCAGCGTCCAGAACGCCACGGCCAATGACGCCGAATACGTAGGACTGCCGGACATTCGCGGCGTGCTGGTGCAGGACTTCACTGAGAACTCGCCCGCCCGGAAGGCCGGTATTCAGGAAGGCGATATCATCATCGCGCTCGACGGCAAGCCAGTGGAATACGTCGGCCAGCTGCAGCAGCAGGTCGGGTTCCGGAAGCCCGGTGAGAAGCTCAAGGTCGAAGTGGCCCGGAAGGGCGGTGTCCGGAAGACCTACGAAGTCGCACTGCAGGAAGTGAAGCCCGCCAGCGAGCTGGCCCGGTCGGAGAACGGAGCTGACAACGGCGACACCGCCGATGACGCCGGCGCCACGTCCATCGACCTGCTGGGTGTCACCGTCCAGTCCCTGGACCGGGACGATGTGCAGCAGCTCAACCTGCCTGCTGAGCAGCGCGGGCTACTGGTGACCGGCGTGAGCCCCGGTGGTCCCGCCTACGGCGAGGTGGCCGACCCGGATAACGGAGGGCCGGACATCATTCTGGATCTCGAAGGCAAGCCGGTGAAGACTCCGGCGGATCTGCGCCAGGCCCTCAAGAACTACAAGGCCGGCGATATCGTAAGTCTCAGGATCTACAACACCCAGGCCAAGAACCGCCGGATCGAGCGGATTCGGCTCGGTAGCGACTAAGCCTCCTCTCTCAACCTTCCGGAGCGTGCAGCCACCCAACGGTGGTTGCACGCTCCTCGTATGTTCAGCTTCAACCCCGGGCAACGTGCCGCGCAGACACACGGCGATTGTCAGAGTTAAGTTAGTATTGAACGAACTAACTTTGGTGCCCGATTGGGCGAGGCACATATGGATACACGTACCGCACACTTCGTTGAGCGAATGGGACTGGCCCTCGAGTCCGATGGCCTCCCCCGGATAGCGGGCCGGATCTTCGGTCTCCTGCTGGTCAGCGAGAACCCCCGCTCCCTGGACGAACTGGCCGCCGAACTGCGGGTCAGCAAAGCCAGCGTGAGCACCAATGCCCGGCTGCTGGAGCATCGCGGGGTCTTGGAGCAGGTCAGCCGGCCCGCCGACCGGCGCGATTACTATCGAATTCCTCGGGATCTCTTCACCCATACCATGGCCCAGCGGCTGGCCCGCTGGCAGCGGTTTCAGGACGCGATCGGCGATGCCCGGGCCACCGTCCCCATTCGAAGCCGCGAGGTCCTGGATCGGCTAACCGAATTCGAGCAGGCCTATACCTACATGTCCCAGGTGATCCAGGAAGCGCTGGCGGATTGGCAGTCCGCCCGAGGCTCACGGATGGATCGGGTGGGAGTGAGCGGCTGATGTCCATGTCCCCTTCCCTCCTTCGGGCGTGGGCACTCGGAGTGCTGCTGCTCGCAGCCTGCACCGATCGCGATCCGCCCCCGCCGCCTCCGGTGCCGGTCACGGTGGCCACCGCGGAGCGTCGCTCGGTTCCGTTCGAGCTGGCTGCCACCGGCCAGGTCGAGCCGCTTCAGACCGTAGCCGTCCAATCGCAGGTCGAAGGCACCCTGCGGAGGATCGCCTTTACCGAGGGCGACGAGGTAAAGCGCGGCCAGGTGCTCTTCGAGCTGGATTCTCGGCCCTATCGCGCCTCGCTGGATCAGGCCTTAGCCGCTTTGGTTCGAGACAGCGCCCAGGCAGCGAACGCAGCGGAGGATGCGAGCCGGTACCAGGCGCTGGCCGAGAAGCAGTACGTGACCACCCAGCAGTACGAGCAGATCCGGACCACTGCCGCTGCTAGCCGAGCTACCCTGGCCGGCAGCCGGGCCGCAGTAGAGGTCGGCGCGGCTCAACCTGCAGTACGCCACGATCCGGGCGCCGATTACCGGCCGGACCGGCAGCTTGTTGCTGCGGGAAGGCAACCTGGTGCGGGCCAATTCGGCGCAGCCGTTGGTCACGATCAACCAGATCCGGCCCATCCTGGTCCGCTTCGCGGTCCCCGCCCCGAACCTGCCTTTACTTCAGGAGCATCGCGGGAAGGACATGGTGATCCGCGCCGAGCCGGGCGGTGGGGGTGAGCCGAGCGAAGGCTCGCTGACGTTCATCGACAATGCGGTGGATACCGCCACCGGGACCATCCTGCTGAAGGGCCGCTTCCCCAACGACGACGGTGCGCTATGGCCGGGAGCGTTCGTGAATATCCGGCTGCAGTTGTACGTCGAGCCTAACGCGCTGGTGGTGCCGGCTTCGGCCGTGGTCGCCGGGCAGCAGGGCAACTTCGTGTTCGTGATTCAGAAGGACAATTCTGCCGCCACCCGGGCGGTTACGGTCACCCGGACAGCCGGCGACTACGCCATCGTAAATGGAGACGTCCAGCCGGGTGACCGCGTGGTTACCGACGGACAACTCCGTCTGCGGCAGGGCTCCAAGGTTCAGATCAAGGCCGCGGCCGATACGTCGCGGTTGGGGGCACTATGAACTTCACCGAGCTGTTCATCCGCCGTCCAGTCATGACCACTCTGGTCATGGCCGGGATCCTGATCTTTGGCCTGGTGGCATACCGGCAGTTGCCGGTGAGCGACCTGCCCGCCGTGGATTATCCCTCCATCTCGGTATCGGCCAGCCTTTCGGGCGCCAGCCCGGAGACGATGGCGTCGTCGGTGGCGACCCCGCTGGAAAAACAATTCTCCACCATTCCCGGCGTGGAGACGATGACCTCCACCAGCACCCAGGGCAGTACTCAGATCTCGCTGCAATTTGCGCTCAGCCGCGACATCGATGCCGCCGCTCAGGACGTGCAGGCGGCCATCTCGCAGGCGCAGCGTCAACTGCCCCGGGACGTGCTGCCTCCCAGCTTCCGCAAGGTGGATCCGTCATCCTCGCCCATCCTGTACTACGCGCTGCGCACCACGACGCTGCCGCTGCCCCAGCTCAATGAGTACGCGGAAACGTTCCTGGCCCAGCGCCTGTCCACTATAGACGGCGTGGCTCAGGTGCAGGTATTCGGGTCGATGAAGTTCGCGGTCCGCATTCAGATCGATCCCCAGGAGCTGACCGCCCGCAACATCGGTATCGACGAGGTCTCGACTGCCATCGAGAACGGCAACGTCAACCTGCCGACCGGCATTCTCTGGGGAACCGACAAGGCCTACTCGGTCGAGAGCCAGGGTCAGCTCAATAACGCCGCGGATTTCGGCGCCCTGGTGGTGACCTATCGCGACGGCGCCCCGGTACGCCTTCGCGACCTCGGCCGAGTCATCGACAGCATCCAGGACACCAAGCGCGCCAGCTGGTTCAACGGGCAACGCGCCGTGGTGTTGGCGGTGCAGCGGCAGCCCGGGACCAATACCGTGGCTGTGGCGGATCGGGTCAAAGCCGAGGTCGAGCGGCTCCGGCCCCAGATTCCTCCCGCAATCGACATCGCCACCCTGAATGACCGTTCGCTTACGGTGAAGGCGTCCGTCAGCGACGTGAAGTTCACCCTCTTCCTCGCGCTCTGTCTCGTGGTGATGGTGATCTTCCTTTTCCTCCGCAATCTGCGGGCGACCATGATCCCCAGTCTGGCGCTCCCCATGTCGCTGGTGGGGACGTTTGCCGTGATGTACCTGCTGGGCTACAGCCTGGACAATCTCTCGCTCATGGCGCTCACCCTGGCGGTGGGATTTGTGGTCGATGACGCCATCGTGGTGCTGGAGAACATCGTGCGGCACATCGAGGCCGGAGAGCCGGTCACGCAGGCAGCCATCCGGGGCAGCCGGGAGATCAGCTTTACCGTGCTCTCGATGACCCTGTCCCTCGTGGCCGTGTTCATTCCCGTGCTCTTCCTCGGCGGGCTCATCGGGCGGCTCTTCCAGGAATTCGCCGTGACCATCGGTGTGGCGATCCTGGTATCGGGCGTCATTTCGCTGACGCTTACACCGATGCTCTGCAGCCGCTGGCTCAAACCGCATGAGCCCAACGAGCAGCATGGCCGCTGGTACCGGGTCGTCGAGACCGCATGGGAGAAGTCCCACGCCTGGTATCAGCGTAGCCTCAACTGGGTCATGAATCATCGGCCGCTAACGATGGCCTTCAGTGGGGCCATTCTGGTGGGCACCCTTCTGCTCGGCCGAATCGTCCCCAAGGGCTTCATTCCCAGCGAGGACCAGAGCCAGCTCTACGCCACCACTGAAGCCGCCGAGGGCACCAGCTTCGACGCCATGGTGAAGCACCAGCTGGCGGCCGCCGAGATCGTGCAGGAGGACCCCAACGTCGACGGCTTCATGTCGTCGGTGGGAGGTGGCGGCGGCTCGAGTGCCGTGAACCAGGGACGGCTCATCCTCCATCTCAAGCCCCGGGATCAGCGGGAACTCTCGGCCGATGAGGTGGCTCGGTCACTGACCCGGAAGCTGGCGGCGGTACCGGGCCTCCGCGCCTTTGTGCAGAACCCTCCGGTGATCAACATCGGCGGACGCAGCTCGAAGAGCCTGTACCAGTTCACCCTTCAGAGCTCCGATATTGAGGCGCTGTACGAGGGCGCGGCTACGCTGGAGCAGCGGTTACATGATGTTCCCGGCCTTACCGACGTCACCAGCGACCTGCAGATCAAGAACCCGCAGGTACAGGTGAGCATCGATCGCGACCGAGCCGCAGCCCTGGGCATTGACGTGAACCAGATCGAAAGCGCCCTCTACGATGCCTATGGCGCCCGACAGGTCAGCACGATCTATACGCCTAACGATCAGTACTGGGTGGTAATGGAGCTGCTGCCGCAGTATCAGCGGGATCTCTCCGCCCTGAACCTGCTCCACATCAGCGGCCGGAACGGCGTCTCGGTCCCGCTGGGCAGCCTGGCGCGGGTGAAGCCCGGGACTGGTCCTCTTTCGGTCAATCACTCGGGTCAGCTGCCCTCGGTAACGCTCTCCTTCAACCTGGAGCCCGGCGTTTCCATCGGGACCGCAGTCGCGCGGGTGGAGCAAACAGCCCGGCAGGTGCTCCCCGCGAGTATCAGCACCAGCTTTGCCGGAACGGCCCAGGCGTTCCAGGCAGCCCAGCAGGGGCTGCTGCTCCTCCTAGTGTTGGCCATTCTGGTGATCTACCTGGTGCTCGGCATCCTGTACGAGAGCTTCATTCATCCATTGACCATCCTCTCGGGGCTGCCGTTTGCCGGCTTCGGCGCGCTCCTCGCGCTCCTGATCTTCGGTCAGGACCTCAGCATCTACGCCTTCGTGGGCATCATCATGCTGATCGGAATCGTGAAGAAGAATGCCATCATGATGATCGACTTCGCGATCGAGGCCGAGCGGCGCGAGGGCACTACCGCCCGGAGTGCGATTCTCGAAGCGGCCAGCGTGCGGTTCCGCCCCATCATGATGACGACGATGGCCGCACTGGTTGGCACCCTGCCGATTGCGCTGGGACACGGGGCCGGCGCCGAGTCGCGGCGGCCGCTGGGCATTGCCGTGGTGGGTGGCCTGCTCTTCTCCCAGCTGATCACGCTCTACATCACGCCGGTGGTCTACACCTACATGGATGCCTGGCAGCAGCGGCTGGCCCACCGCCGCGTCCGGGCAGCCAAGGGCTATCCTGAAGCGGCCGCAGGAGAGGCCAGGGTGGCCGGGGCAACCAGATGAGCTCTCGCCCTGCCCTGCTCCGGGCGTTGCGACATCGGGACTATCGGCTGTTCGCCAGCGGGCAGCTGATCTCGCTCATCGGAACCTGGATGCAGACCGTGGCGGAAAGCTGGCTGGTTTATCGGCTGACCGGATCCGCCTTCCTGCTCGGCGCGGTAGGCTTTGCCAACCGGATACCCGTCTTTCTCTTTTCCAGCCTGGGCGGTGCCATCGCAGACCGGTACAACCGTCATCATATCGTGATTGCCACCCAGACCGCTTCCATGTTGCTGGCATCCCTCCTTGCGGTGCTGACGCTGACCCATGTGGTGCAGGTCTGGCACCTCATGGCCATCGCCACGCTGCTGGGTATTGTGAACGCCTTCGACATCCCGGTCCGGCAGGCGTTCGTGGTCGAGCTGGTGGCGCGGGAAGATCTGCAGAACGCCATCGCCCTCAACTCCTCGATGTTCAACGGCGCCCGGGTGGTGGGCCCGGCGGTCGCCGGGGTTTTGGTGGCGGCGGTTGGAGAAGGCTGGTGTTTCTTTGCCAACGCGGTCAGCTACATCGCGGTTCTCGCCGGACTGCTGCTCATGCGGGTCCCGGCGGTTGCGAAGTTTGAGCAGCCGGCCTCGATGCTGGCCCATCTCACCGAGGGCTTTCGCTTTGTGCTCCGATCCAGGCCCATCTCGGCGCTGCTTGTGCTGCTGGGACTGGTCAGTCTCATGGGAACACCCTATTCGGTGTTGATGCCCATCATTGCCGACCAGACGTTCCATGCCGGATCTCGAGGGCTGGGCATTCTGATGGGTGCCGCGGGTGTGGGTGCCCTGTTCGGCGCACTGAGCCTCGCGCGCCGGGTGGGGCTCAAGGGCTACGGCCGGAGTATCGGTTGGGCCGCTATCGCCTTTGGCTTGAGCATACTCGCGTTCTCGTTCATGCGGCAATTCTGGCTGGGAGTACTGTTCCTGCTGCCCGCGGGCTTCTCCATGATGACTCAAATGGCGGCCTCAAATACTCTGGTCCAGTCCATGACTCCCAACTCCCTGCGGGGACGGGTCATGGCTGTGTACTCGATGATGTTCATGGGCATGGCGCCGATCGGTGCATTGCTCGCCGGCACGCTGGCCGGCTGGCTGGGAGCGACTACGACCGTGGGACTGGGCGGGGCCTTCTGTCTGCTGGGCGGCGCGGTGTTCCTCAACCGACTGCCGACCATCCGGGAAGAAGCGCGCCGGCTGATCCTGGCACAGGAGCAGGTCACCACCGCCGCCGGAAATGCAGCCCCCAATCACGAATCCCCGCTGCCGGTAACGGTCGCATCATGAGCGCCACATCAGATCGTTCCATCGCCGAGCTGCGGTCCGCCTCCGGCGCAGTGGCCGCCCCACCCTCGCCGGAAGACACCCAACTGTTTCAGGAAGTGCGCCAGGAGATTGGAAAGGTGATCGTGGGGCAGCATCCCACCGTGGAACGCCTGCTCACCGCCCTTCTGGCCGATGGGCACGTGTTGCTCGAAGGGGTTCCGGGTCTCGCCAAAACGCTGGCGGTGCGGACCCTGGCCACGACAATTACGGGAGTGTTCCACCGCATTCAGTTCACCCCCGATCTGCTGCCGTCCGATCTGATCGGCACCATGATCTACAACCAGCGGTCCGGCGACTTCACCGTTCAGCAGGGGCCGATCTTCGCCAACATCCTGCTGGCCGACGAGATCAATCGCTCACCCGCCAAGGTCCAGAGTGCACTACTGGAAGCGATGCAGGAAAAGCAGGTCACGATTGGCGGCCAGACCTTTCCCCTTCCCGAGTTGTTTCTGGTCCTCGCCACCCAGAATCCAATCGAGCACGAAGGCACCTACCCGCTTCCTGAAGCCCAGGTCGACCGATTCATGTTCAAGCTCCTGGTGAGCTACCCGGTGCGCGCCGACGAGCGAGAGGTACTCGATCGGATGACCACGGGCGCCGAGCCGGCCGCAAATCCGGTGCTCGACCCGGAGCGCGTGATCCGCGCCCGCCGCGCCGCCGACCTGGTCTACGTGGATGGCCGGATCAAGGATTACGTGCTGGACCTCGTGGGTGCCACACGTCAGCCGCACCTGGCGGGGCTTCAGGATCTGGCCCCGATGATCGAGTACGGCGCCTCACCTCGTGCCGCCATTTTTCTGATCCGGGCCGCCAAGGCGCACGCCTTTCTCCAGGGCCGGGGGTATGTGATTCCGGAGGACATCAAGGCCCTGGGGCTGGACGTCCTGCGCCACCGGCTCCTGCTCACCTATCGCGCCGACGCCGAGGCAATCAGTCCGGACGAGGTGCTCCGGCGCATCTTCGAGAACGTGACAGTCCCGTGACTCCCGACGAAGTGATGGCGGAGGTGCGCCGCATCGAGATCACCACCCGTCACCTGGTTCGGGACATCGTGGCGGGGGAGTATTCCAGTGCCTTTCGGGGTCGGGGCGTCGAATTCTCCGAAGTGCGCGAATATCAGCCGGGCGACGACGTGCGCTCGATCGATTGGAACGTCACCGCCCGGCTGGGGTCCGCTTACGTCAAACGCTATCTCGAAGAGCGCGAGCTCACCGTTCTCTTCGTGATCGATGCCAGCGCCTCGGCCATGTTCGGGACCCGTCTGCGGACCAAGCACAGGCTGGGAGTGGAAGTCTCGGCCGTACTGGCTCTGGCTGCCGCCCGCAATAATGACCGGGTTGGCGCGGTGTGGGTCACCGACCAGGTGGAGCGGTTCGTTCCCCCTCGCCGAGGCCGCCGCCACGTGCTTCGGATCATCAACGACCTGCTCGCCTTCGAGCCCCAGCATCCCGGAACCGACCTGGCTGCCGGGTTACGCTTTGCCGATTCGATTCTGCGGCGGCGGTCGGTCGTGTTCCTGGTTTCGGATTTTCTTACCACCGGCCTGAGACCGCCGCTCGAGCGGCTCGCCCGGCGGCATGACGTGGTCGCGCTTCAACTGTACGACCAGCGCGAACGGCAGCTGCCCGACTTGGGGCTCATCACCTTGTTCGACCCCGAGTCGCAAACCTACCGGTTGGTGGATACCGGGCGCAGCGAGATCCGCGAGCAGTTCGGGCAAAGGGCGGATGCATTCGATCGCTCGCTCCAGCGGGACATTCGGGAATCCGGCGGTGATCTGGTTCGACTCGAAACCGGCCGACCGTACGCCGAGCCGCTCATCGCCTTCTTCAGAAACCGGGAGCGCGCCCAGCGACACTGATATGAAATCGGCGCTCTTCGCGCTTTTCGCGCTCTCCCTGAGCCTGATTTCGAGTCTCCTGACCCGGCCCGCTCAGGCGCAGGTATCCAACCAATCATTCGAGGTCACCAGCGGCACGATCCACCCAACGGTGGGAGACACGGTCATCCTGAGCTTCAGGGTTCGCCTGGACGAGCGGGATCTCCTGTTCGACACCGTGCCCCGCCCCATTGGAGCGGTTCCCCAGGGCGTGCGGATTCTGGCGGTGGAAAAGCTTCACCGCACCCCGGACCGGATCTTCCATGGCCAGGCCCGCCTCGCATTCTACCGGCCCGGACACCAACCGGTCCCGGTGTTTGGCCTTCCTTTCATGCGCGCGGTCAAGGGAGTTCAGCGGGCCACTCTGGCGAGCGACTCGGCATTTGTTGACATCGTCCCGCTGTTACCTGCGGGAAATCCGTCGCTCAAGGACATCGCCGGTCTGGAGCGTACCCCCGGGCCGACAGTTTGGCCGTTCGTAGCCGGCTTCATCGTGCTCGGTGGGCTGATTGCGTTGTATCGCAGAAGACGAAAGGCGGTGGCAGGCGCGGCCAAAGTGGAAGTCGACCTGCCTCCCCCGCCAGAGCAAACGGCGCCGAGCCCCTACGACATTGCCGTCCGGCAGCTGCAGCGGATCGCGCGGGAGAATTGGCCCGGGCAAGGATTTCCGGCCCGGCACTACGCCGCGGTGACGGACACCCTCCGCGACTATCTCGAAGCAGCGGAGGAGGTGCCCGCCAGGGAGCGGACCTCGGCCGAGGTGCTCTGGAGCTTGCCGCCTCACCTGGCCGAGGCGGATCTCCGGCAGCGGCTGCAGCAGATCCTGGACGAGGCCGACCGGGTCAAGTTCGCGCGACTCAGACCGGAGCCCACACTGGCCCGCGATTTTCTGCGGCGCAGCCGCGCCTTGTTGGAAGACTGGCACCAGTGCCGCCCCACTGAGCTCAGCGATGCGATTCGCTGACCCCTGGCTGCTCGGACTCCTGGCGCTGCCGACTGGGCTGGCTCTGCTCGGATGGGCTCGCCGCCACCGCCCGCCAGAGGCGCATCTCGTGCTGCCCGATCTCGAGTTTCTCAGTGGAGCACCGGGAGGTCCCAAGGCGCGGGTGAGCCGGTGGCTCCCGGCACTCAGGCTTCTGGTACTCACCCTCGCTATCGTAGCGCTGGCCAGACCCCAGGCGCCTCGCGACCTGCGGGAGATCCGGCTTCGCTCCCGCAACATCGTGCTGGCGCTCGATATCTCCAGCAGCATGAAAGCCGGAGACTTCCAGCCCGGCAATCGCCTGACCGTGGCCCGCCGGGTGGTGAGTGAGTTCATCCTGCGCCGGCACGGAGATCTGGTTGGGCTGGTGCTGTTTGCCGGCAGGGCGTTTCTGCAGGCCCCGCTCACCCCGGATCTCCAGCTGCTTCAAGCCACGATGAAGCGAGTGGACATAGGCATGCTGCCGGACGGAACCGCGATCGGGACGGCGCTGGCACTGGGACTGAACCAGCTCAAGGATCTGCCGGTCAAGGCTAGTACCATCGTGCTGATCACTGACGGGGCCAATAACACCGGCAAGCCCACTCCGCTGCTGGCCGCCGAAGCCGCTCGTTCGCTCGGGGTACGAATCCAAGCCATCGGGCTCAGTACCCAGGACACCAGCAGCGTCGCCCTCAACGGTGTGTGGCGGGTCGGCAGTACCACCCCCCGGCTCACCAGTCGGGACGAAGCCGCGCTGCAACGCATGGCTGAACGCACCGGCGGCCGCTACTACCGCGCTACCGATCCCCAGGCACTCCAGGGCATCATGAGTGAGATCGACCGCTTGGAGCGGTCCGAAGTCCATGTCGCCGAAATTCGGGACTTTCGCGAGCTCTATCCTTTCCTTCTGGTGCCCGCACTCCTCCTGCTGCTGCTCGAGTTGGGCCTGCGCGCCGTCTGGCTGCGGAGCTTGCCTTGAGCTCCCTCAGCTTCGGGGCACCTCTGTATCTGCTGGCCCTGGCAGTGATCGGCCCTCTGGTCGGATATGCCATGATCAGGCGAGAGCGGGACCGGCTCGCGCGGTTGCGTCGCTTTGGCGACGAGCCGCTGCTGCAACAGACCTCCCGGGTCCCCTCTCGGCGGGAGTACGTTGTCCGGGATGCTCTGACACTCGCCGCCGTGCTGTTGATCCTGCTGGCCCTGGCTCGGCCTCAGCTCGGTGAACGCCCGAGTGCAATGGGCCGGACCGGCCGCGACCTGCTGGTTGTTCTCGATCTCTCCCGCTCCATGAACGCAGCCGACGCGGAGCAAAGCCGGCTGGCGGTTGCCAAGCAGCTCGTGCGCGACCTGCTCCGGGCCAGTCCGGGCCAGCGAGTCGGGCTCGTGGTGTTCGGCGGGAGCGCATTTCTTCAGCTGCCGCTCACCAGCAACTACGCGGCCTTCCAACGATTCCTCGACGCCGCAAGCACCGATGATCTCGGCGATCCGGCCACCGATCTCTCCAACGCCCTCACGGCCGCAGCTACTGCATTCGAGCACGACGGTGAACGGGGCTATCAGACGGTACTCCTGGTATCCGATGGCGAGAGCGGCCCGGGCGACATCGGGGCTGCGCTGAACCGGCTGCGCCAGGCTCGCATTTCGGTTCTCGCGATAGGGGTGGGCACCACCGGGGGAGCGCCGGTTCCGGCCGACAGCAGTGAAGCACCGGACAAGTGGCATCGCGATAACGTCGGAAGAATCGTGCTGTCCCGCCTGGAAGAGGGGGATCTCCGGCGAGCCGCTCGGGAGACCGGCGGCAGCTACTATCGCTGGTCCCCGGCAGCCGCTCGCGAGCTCAACGACGCGCTATCGCTCCTGGACCGCCGGACCATCACCTCGGCCGACGCGATGGAACGGGTGGATCGCTTCCAGTGGCCGCTCGGCCTGGCGATCGGTCTGCTGGTCCTGATTCCTCTGGCCGGCAAGTACCCCCCACGGACTCGGCCATGACTCCATACGCCCTCCGCGCGTTCGGCGTCCTCCTCCTCGCAGGCTGCAGCCCGGCCCTGCGGGAGATCCGGCGGGGCGAAAGCTCGTACAACGCGGGACAGTACCGCCAAGCCTATGAGGCATTTCATCAGGCGCTGGAGCGGACCGGAGATCCGGCGCTGCACTACTCGGTGGGCAACGCACTCTACCGGATGCGACGCTACGAGGAGGCTGCCAGGAGCTTTCGTGAAGCGATGGCCGTGCCCCGTCTCCGCCCTGCCAGCTACTACAACCTCGGGAACGCATATCTTCGCGCGGCCGAAGATGCTCCCGAGAAGAGTCAGTTCCTGACCGAGGCAATCACCGCCTATCAGGAGGCGCTGCGGCTGGAGCCGCACGATTCGGCAGCCAAATGGAACCTGGAGCTGGCACTCCGGCGTCGAGGGGAGGACCGGGAGTCGGGAGGCTCATCCGGCCGCGGGCGCTCCGCCGACTACGGCCGGGGCAACATGAGCGTTCCCGGATATGAGGGCAATCCGGAGGCGGCAGCCGGTGCTATGGCCGGAGGCGGATACGGCGCGGGTGAAGGCGAGTCGGCAGAAGAGTTGACCGCGGAACAGGCTCGGCAGCTACTGGAGACGGTCGAGCGAGAGCAGCTCAGCAGTCACCAGGGCAATCCCTCGCTCGGGGCCGGCTCGAGAGAACGGGATTGGTAGTCCAATCGATGTTGACCAGTGCCACACCGATCAGGATCACCGCGGCAGCCAGCAACATGCGCATGGTGACCGTCTCATGCAGGATGGCCCAGCCCAGAAAGACCGCGACAATCGGGTTGACATAGGCGTAGGTGCCGGCTTTGGCGATGGAGGTGACTCCCAGCAACCAGATATAAGCGGTAAATCCCACCAGCGAACCAAATATCACCAGGTACCACCACGACAGCGCCGCTGGGAGAGTCACCCGGCTCGGCTCGAAGGCCTGAAACTGTCCGGCAATGCCCGCGGTCAGCAACAAGAGCAAGCCACCCCCGATCATCTCCATGCTGGTTGCCAGAAAGGGAGACTTGGGAAGCGGAGCCGTCTTGGACCACACCGACCCCCAGGCCCAGGACGCAGAGGCCAGAACCAGAATGACGGCGCCCACGAGGTCCACTCGGGTGGCGGAGTTCCCGCGGGAGGACACCAGCAAGCCAACCCCCACGAGGCCGAGCAGCAGTCCTGCAATCACCTGCTTGCTCGGTCGTGACCCGCCTCTGGCCCACTCCAAACCCACCATCCAGATCGGCGCGACCGCGATCAACACCGCCGCCAAGCCTGACGGTACTCGCTGTTCCGCCCAGGCCACGCTGGCATTTCCTCCCAGCAGCAGAAACCCGCCAATCACCACGGCCGCTCTCCACTGCACCGTGGACGGTGCCGGCTCTCCGCGGCGTCTGGCCCAGACATAGAGCACCAGCCCGGCGAACACAAACCGGCTGCCGGATAGCAAATGCGGCGGGATGGTCTCCACGGCCACCCGCATGGCCAGATAGGTCATCCCCCAGCACACGTACACCGCAAAGAACGCAATCGCGATCTTCCAACCCATTCTGGAGCGCACGCAGGTCCCTTGTCAGGAGTCCGACGGCTATAAGTAGTAGAGGATGGGTGACGCTGGAAGTACGGAGAGTCTGGGTACTGCTAGATCCAGAGAAAAGCGGGATGATCGTGGCCCGTCACGGCCAGGATCACCCGCTCGTAGAGCCGGGGACCGTTCTCGCTGTTGGTGAACACCACGATGGCTCGGCCATTTGGCGGATCCGCAATGACGAAGTTGCGGAAGGAGTTGTTGGCACCCCAGTGCCACAGCACTTCGCCGTGCTCGTCCCGCTGTATTCCCCAACCAAGACCCCAGAATAGGGCGCTGTTGAGCCGCACCTCGGGCTTGGTCATGGCTCGACGGATCTCGGGAGACAGGGCGAGGGTGGGACGTCCATCCAGGGCAACCACCCGGCTCAGGAACCTGGTGTAATCGCTCACGGTGGTAAGCAGCGACGTCGCCGCGTTGGGCACCATGTAGAGTGGCAGCACCGGCCACTCGGGATTCACCAGCGGAATCGCCTTGGCCGATTCCTGGTAACGCCAGTCGGCCAGCGGAGTGCCCCACTGTTGTGCGATGGCCAGCGTGCGCCGGCCGATCGCTGCCTGAACGTCGAGCCGGTTCTCCTGTCCGTCGTACCCTGCCGCCATGCGGCTCTCGAACTGGGGCAGCCACACATAGCTGCTCTGTTTCATGCCGAAGGGTTCGAACACCTGCTCCTGCATGACTCGGGAGAACGGCTTGCCGGTCACGGCCTCGATCACGCGCTGCAGATAGAAGTACGCTTCTCCCGAATAGCTGAACTTTTTTCCGGGTTCTTCCGCCGGCTCCAGCGGGCCGGGGAGCTGGCGCCAGTTGGGAAGACCGGTCGTATGGCTGAGCACCTGTCGCACGGTCACCCGTCTCATCCGGGCGCTGCTCGCTTCCGGTATCGGCAGGTAGTCGTACAGCGGCCGATCCAGATCGAGAGCTTTGGCGTCCACCAGTCGGAGGACCGCGTACGCAAAAATTGGTTTGCCGAGGGACGCGGCTTCGAAGACTGTCTCGGGGGAGGCGGGCTGCGCCGGATCCTCGACCGCTCGACCAAAGCCTCGGGTCCAGACTCGAGCGCCTTCCACAACTCCGAGACCCAAACCCGGAACCGAGGCCAGCTCGAGCAACCGAGGGAGCTGACGCAGGAGGGCAGCATTGGGCTCCCAGCCGGGGCCGGCCTTGCCCATCGACATCATGGCTTGCGCGGGCCAGGCAGCCCGAGCTTGCGCCGCGCTGATGAAGGCTCCCGCTGTTCCAAGCATGAATCGCCGGCGGGTCACATACATGCTCAGCCTCACCCTCTGGATCCGGCCCGCGGGGGGCGGCCCGGCACGACCAGTATGTCCCTACGCGTTCGGGGCCAGCACGTTTCGCTGGAGCCCCAGCAGGCCGCACTTCTTGTAGATACTCGGCTTCGTGAAAGGGTTGCGTGGAGTGATTGCTCTAACCAGGTCCGGTTTTGCGGGGTACGTTCGAGGGTAGCGGACTGGTTTTCCGACGCCCTGTCGTATCGGCTGCGCGTGCTAAGGATTAGTGACACAATGCGTTATTGCGTCTTTGAGGCCCGAACCCTGGCCCTGCTTACAGCCGGGCTCCTGTGCCTCCGGTCCGCCCCCGCGGCCGCTCAGGTGGGGCTCGCGTCCGCTAGTGGTAGCGTTACCCTGGTGGCCCACGTCGATCCGCGCGGATCGATCTCCAGCGTCACCCCCCCTCGCGAGACCGGTCAGACAGGGCTTCTGAGAGAGGCTGTCACAACGGTGCGGCTTTTCAGCAACGCCGGATATCGGCTGGTCGTGCGCGGATTGGCGGGCTCGACCTCTCGAGTGTGGGTCCAAACGGCGACTGGGGAATTCGTGCTGCTCACCGCCGGTGCCGCGGTGACGGTGGCGCGTAATACGCGTGGCTCAGGAGAGATCCTGCAGGACGTGCACTTCCGGTTCGAGGCTCCGGTCAGCGGCGGCACCCTGCCACCGCTGCCGGTCCGTTACGAGATTGCGATCGATCCCACCTTATAAAGACCCGGCTACTTCACCTCAAAATCCTTGGACTCGGTGGACCCACCCAGTGTGAGGGTTACCCGATATTTCCCCTTGGGCCAGCCGCTCGGCTTGGAGATGTGGAACTCGGTGGCCTCGGTGCCATTCGCCGCAATGCTACGGGAATCCTCCTTGACCACCTGCCCTCCCTCCTCGTAGGTCCAGCGCGCCGTGACCGTGGCATTGGGCGAGCTGCCCTGAGTGACGGCAACGGCGTAGATGGTGTCACGCGGAGAGAAATTGGTCGTAGCGTCGGACACCCGCTTGTCGGCTGACAAGTGCCGGCCCAGCTGAATCTCCGCGATCGAGGCCGGCGCGGTTGCCGTCTCGGTACCAGCTGCCGGTGTGCCTGTGTCCGAGCTCTTCTTGCATCCGGGCGCAGCCAGGGTGCCGGCGGCCAGCAGTAGAATGGCTGGATAGCGTCGCATCATGTTCATGGTCCTTGCTCAGGCCTCCGGAATGCGGAAGACCTGCCCGGGATAGATGAGGTCGGGATTCTGGATCAGATCCCGGTTGGCTTCATAGATTCTGCGCCACTGCTGGGCATCGCCGTACTCCCGCTTGGCGATCTTCGAGAGACTGTCGCCCTTCTGCACGGTATAGCTCCGCCCAGCGGGACTCGCAGCCGTAGACGAGCTCCCGCTTTCTACATCGGAGAAGTCGGCCTTGGGCCGGTCATCTTTTCCCATCATGCCTCCTCGTTGGTCTCGGTTTCCTCCACACCATCCAAAACATGGTCTCTCCCGGCGTCTGGTCCCGTGACTCGGGTCACGCCACAAGAAACCAGCGCCGATTGACGGATTCCCTTCGGTTTTTCTGCCCGGTTTTTTGACGGTGTGGAAGAAGAGGAAAAGGGGGAAGGCGATTCAATTCTTGTCCACAGCCTGTGGAGATGTGGTAGTTGCATGTAAGCCGCTGACAGTGCTCAGCATACTCATCAACATCGACTCAACACTTTGTCATTACTACCGAAGAGAAATGAGCGCTTGCACAGGCTGGGGAAAACTTCAGATTGTGGCACCCTCCCTCTGAACTCCCGCAGGTCTAAAAATTTAGAGGACGTCGATGTTGCGTGAAGCCCGTCTTCGGCCGGAGTACGCGCACCTCTATCCCATGCTGCGGGTGGGAGCCTGGGACGCAGCAGCGGTCATCGCCGACAAAGTGGCTGCCATGCGGATTCTGCAGTTGGCGGACGCGTACGTGTTGCACGACCGGGTACTTCCCGATGCTCACTTCGAGTTCCGGGGAGGTACCCCGCGGCGTCACCTGGGGCCTATCGAAGGCGCGGCCTGACCGCGGGCCCCCAGTCTCGCGACATTGCCTTAGCCAGCACTCAAGTTTGATGGAGACACAGCCGAAGCTCCCGGCGTCCCTGCCACGCACACCGAGGAGCTTTCATGTCGCCGTCGATCTTCCGCTGGTCCGTTCCCGTCGCTCTCGTCGCCACTGTCCTGAGCCATCATACCGATTCACTCGCCACCCCTCCGAGCAGCGCCGCACGATTGGGCGTCGCCTACTTTGAGCCGCCGCGCTCCATGGGCACGCCGATCGATGATCTGGCTCGCGTCTACACCGGCTTCGGCCTGGCCGCCAGGATCGAGGGCCGGCTGCGGTTGGATACTGACGCCTCGCTCAACGCCACCGCTCGGGACTGATTCGGCGCAGACTGGCTCAATCAGTTCAATAAGCTTCGGAGATCAGCATGCAAACGGCCCCGATCATGGGGCCGCCTTGTTGAGGGTACACGCCGAGCGTGGGGCCGCGATCTCACCATCCAGAATGACCTCGAGGGTAGGGAGATCGCCGTTGGCACCGGCTGTTGACAATCCGGGGCCAACTTTGTTCTATAGAGACCCTCCTACCCCCTGACAAGTTCTCTTCTCCAAGCGATTGGGGAGCCTCCCCTATCGCCCTCACCGTCGTCAGACCGAGTTCCTGGAGTCCAGGTCATTTGGAACTAAGACACTCTCTGCCTTGAACTAACCGCCACATAAGGAGCTCAAAGGAGCTGAGCCACCCCCTCCCCCTGAAGCAGCGCAGCAAACTGAAATACCCTTCCCCCTGAAGCAATCGTCGAACAAGGAGCTAGACGTGCGCGAAAAGCTCCGTAAGAGAAGCGGCCAGACTCTCGCCATCATGACCGCGCTCCTCATCCCGGCCTTAGCCGTTTGGGCCCTGATTATGGATCTCGGCCTCGTCTATGTCCGGAGGGCCGAAATGCAGCGCGCCGCCGACGCCGCAGTGCTAGCTGGTGCGCAGGAGTTCATCACCGGAGGTTCAGTCGAGACCTACGTCAGGAGTTACTTGGAGAAGAACCCCGTCGGAGACACGGTCGCGACGGTTGAGCAGCTGGTCATTAACACCGATTCCGGCCGGGTGGACCTCACGATCGGCTACCAGACGCAGTCCTTGCTCTTGGCACCGAACGGGGTGGGCCTCACAGTGCACTCAGGCGCGACGGCTGAGCTCACCGACCCAGGTGAGATCGGCAAGCCGGTCCCGCCCGGCAATGCTTACGGATGGTACAAGAAGGAGAAGTCGAACCCCGGGAAGGACTCGGCCTTCGCGAGGCTCACCTCCTGACGTGCAGCGGCGAACGGGGGCAATCGTAACCAACGCATTTGATCGACCGGATTCCCTCTGATTTCCGCAGAACGGCGGTGCCAATCTCGTGCGCGCCGGGGTACTCGTCTGGGCGAAGGCGTAAGCAAGCTTGCTGCGCTGGCGGAGGGGAAGATTGTGCTTCATGGCGGCGAGCTCAACGCCAGATCAGGACCTGCCGCCCGCCTCCCCCAGCTCCCGCACCCACACGTTCCGATACCGCACCGGATGCCCGTGATCCTGCAGCACCAGCGGCAGCCGGTCCGGGTGCGCCGCGTACTTCGCCCTGACCTTGTGCGCCGTCGCGCCGATCAGCTCGACCCCGTCCTGTACCAGCACCCCGTTGTGCAGCACCGTCATCGTCGCCGGGCGCTCGAGCCTGCCGTGCCGGTCGAACCGCGGGTGGTGAAACACGATGTCGTAGGTCTGCCATTCCCCCGGGGGACGCGAGGCGTTCACCAGCGGCGGGAACTGGCCATAGAGGGCGGCCGCCTGTCCATCGGCGTAGGTGCGGCTGCGGTAGGAGTCGAGCACCTGCACCTCGTAGAGGCCCATCAGGAACACGCCGCTGTTCCCGCGCTCCTGGCCTTCGCCGCTGGGCGGCGCCGGCGTGGCCCACTCGAGGTGGAGCTGGCAATCCCCGAACCCGGCCACGCTCGCCAGATCGCCGCTGCCCGGAACCACCTCGAAGTAGCCGTTCTCCACCTTCCAGGCCGCGGGCGCGCCGTTCTTCATCCGCCAGCGTGAGAGATCCTTGCCGTCGAAGAGCACCACCGCGTCGGCGGGCGGCCGGGTGGACGAGCCGGGATCCACCTCCGGCGGCGGAGGGCGGTGGGGATCGTGGACCGACCACTGCTGGGCTTGCAGCATGGGCGCGGCGAGGAGGACGAAGCAGGGCAGAATCGCGAGTTGACGGAAACGGAGGTGCATGCACCGTCACCCGTTCTTCCATGGCGCGTCCGTCGCGACCGCCGATTCGTTCAGCGGCTCGGGCGTAAGACCAATGGTTCGTTCGCAGAACTGCGTCCACCACTCCGCGCCCCCCGTCTCGTGGCGGCGCCGCTCCATCACTCGGTGAAAGACATCCTCGCCCAAGCGCTCCGCCTCCTTCCGCGAACCGAGCTCCTCGACGATGTGACGGCCCAGGTAGACGTGCAGGACTTCGTCGGCCCAGTCGTAATCCTGGATCAGCGCCGCCAGCGCATCGCCGGAGTCGACCGATGTGTCGTACTCGTAGCCCTTGCCCGTTTGGCGCGGCATCAGGCCTTGCTCGATCCAGTACAGCGCAGCGTGAGCCTCCCGAGGCGTCACCTGGGTGTTCAGCGCGAGCGAAAAACCCCGGTTGAGCGGCACCTGAGTCCAGTCGATACCGCGTGCGGCCAACCATCCCTCGCCGAGCATCGAATGACGCGCCTCGTCCCAGAGCTGGCGGCACATATCCGTGGTGTAGCCCCACGGTCTGGCTTTACCCTCCTTTGCGCTCGCGTCACGTGACCGGTAAATGATGGACGCAAGCGTCTCCGGCACATCCATCTCGAGCAGCCGTTTGCAGATCAGTGCGAGCATCCGCTCCTCCACCGGGCGGTCGCGCTGCGCGTACACCCAGTGCGGCGGGAAATTGTAGTTGTCGCTCTCGATGCGGTCGTCGCGCCGCGGCGTCCAGTCCACCTCGACCTCCGGCTCCACCGCCGCGCGGGCCGAAGGCAGCTCCGTCTCGGGGCGGGGCGAGTCGCCTGCCACGCCACCCGCAGCGGACAGAAAGGCCCGAAGATGCCGGTCCCATGCGTCCGCGGCAGCCCGCTCCTCGTCGGTGGCCGCAGGCAGGAGCGCGCTGAGCGCCTGCTCGCCCCACTCGATCATTTCCGCCTCTTCGAGGATGATGAAGCGCAGTGCGCGCCGGGTGGGCTGGTCCATCAACGGATGGGTCAGTTCCATGTGGGTGCGATACGCACCGAGTAGCGCCGGCTTGATCGACCGATAAATGCCAATCAGCAGCTCGATCGTTCCGCGCGAGCAGAGTGTCTCCTGGAGCCACGCCTCGAGAGCGGGGTCAGGGACCTGTTCGAAGCGATGTGGCGGATGGCGCAGCTGGGCCACTCGCTCGCGAAGCCACTTCGCGTGCTCCGCGTCGAGCCAAAGATGCAGCGAGAACGCACCCTTGACCTCCCATTCCGGCGTGGAGTTGAGACGCGTCAGGAAGAGATCGGTCAGGCGCCTCTCGACCCAATTGTAACGCTTCAACAATGCGACGTTTTCTTCGACGCCCAGACCCGGGTGGGCAAACTCCGCATAGGTGCAGACGCCGGCGAGCTCGGGCACATGGCGGCCCGGCACGCCCAGGCGGGGAATGGCAGTTGGTCTCATGATCCGCTCCCATGAAGGGAAAGGACGTGGCTGCTGGTACCGACTAGATCTCGACCCAACTCGCGCCGGCCGCACTCGACCGTACCGCGGCGTCGACAAATGCCACGCCTCTTTCACCGTCGGTTGCGGTTGGATAACTGACGTTTACATCTGGCTGACTGCCGTCCCGGGCCGCGCGAATCGCCGCGGCAATCTCGGTGTAAATATTCGCGAATCCCTCGATGTACCCTTCCGGATGTCCGGCTGGAATCCGGGTTACCCTGGCCGCGGCGTCGCCGGCGCCGTGCCCGCCGCGGGTAATTCTCCTGGGTGCTTCGCCCAGCAGCGAGAACATCAGCTCGTTGGGGTTCTCCTGCCGCCACACGATGCCCCCTTTGTCACCGAATACGCGCAGTTGCAGACCGTTTTCGCAGCCGACGGCGACCTGGCTTGCCCAGATCATTCCCTTCGCGCCGCCTTTGAAGCGCAGCAGCAGATGGGCGTTATCATCAAGCTTGCGCTGCCCGACGAACGTTGCAAGATCCGCGCAGATGGCATTGGCTTCGAGGCCGGTGACGAACGACATGAGGTGATATACGTGGGTACCGATATCGCCGACCGAGCCCCCTGGGCCTGATCGTGCCGGATCGGTGCGCCACACCGCCTGTTTGTGGCCGGCGTCCTCGAGCTTCTCGCTGAGCCACTCCTGGGCGTATTCGCCCTGCACCACGCGGATCCGGCCTAAGGCGCCGTCCTGGACCATCTGCCGCGCCTGACGGATCATCGGGTATCCGGAGTAGTTGTACGTCACCGCCAGAATGCGCCCGCTGGCTTCGGCAACCCTCCTGAGTTCGCGCGCCTCGTCGACCGTGCGTGTCATCGGCTTGTCGCAGATCACGTGGAACCCGCTTTCGAGGCACGCCTTCGCCACCGGAAAGTGCATGTGGTTGGGCGTGACGATAGCGATGGCTTCGACGCCGTCGTCCCTGACGGCTTCGCCGGCGATCATGTCTGGGTAGCTCGCGTATGAACGATCTTCCGCCAGCCCGAGCTCGCGCGCCGAGGCGACGGCGCGCTCGGGATCGGAGGAGAGCGCGCCGGCGCAGAAGTCATAATGCCCGTCGAGGCGCGCGGCCATGCGGTGCACGGCGCCGATGAAGGCGCCTTGCCCGCCGCCGACCATGCCGAGTCGAATCGGCCTTGCCGCCACCGTCATCAATCGCGGCCCGAGATGCCGAGCAGCGAGCGATTGGCGGCATCGTCGATAGCGGCGGCGGCGAAATCGTCGAATGCCCGCTCGGTAACGCGAATGATGTGATCGGCGATGAACTCCGCGCCTTCGCGCGCGCCGTCCTCGGGATGCTTCAGGCAGCACTCCCATTCGAGCACGGCCCAGCCTTCGAAATCGTACTGCGCGAGCTTGGAGAAAATGCCGGCGAAATCCACCTGACCGTCTCCCAGCGAGCGGAAACGTCCCGCGCGGTCGATCCAGCTTTGATAACCGCCGTAAACCCCTTGCCGTCCCGTTGGATTGAGTTCGGCATCCTTGACGTGGAACATCTTGATGCGATCGTGATAGATGTCGATGTGATCGAGATAGTCCAGCGCCTGCAATACGTGGTGGCTGGGGTCGAACAGCATCTGGCAGCGCGGGTGATTGCCGACGCGCTCGAGAAACATCTCGAAGGTCACGCCGTCGTGCAGGTCTTCGCCGGGATGAATCTCGAAACAGAGGTTGACGCCGGCTTCGTCGAACGCATCGAGTATCGGCCGCCAGCGTTGTGCGAGCACATCGAACGCCGTTTCGACTAGGCCAGCTGGGCGCTGCGGCCAGGGATAGAAGTAGGGCCAGGCAAGAGCGCCCGAGAACGTTGCGTGATTCGTCAGCCCGAGATGCCACGATGCTTTCGCGGCGTCGTGCAGCTGTTGGACAGCCCAGCCCTGGCGAGCCTGCGGGTTGCCGCGCACCTCGGGCGGGGCGAAGGGATCGAACAGCTCGTCATAGGCGGGGTGCACGGCCACGAGCTGGCCCTGCAGGTGCGTCGACAGCTCCGTCACGACGAGACCGTGCCGGTCCAATGTCCCGGCAATGTCCTCGCAATACGACTTGCTTTCCGAAGCCTGTTGCAGATCGAACAGACGGCTATCCCAGCTCGGTATCTGCACGCCCTTGAAGCCGAGGCCTGCGGCCCAGGCGGCTATGTTGTCCAGATTGTCGAACGGCGCTTCGTCGCCGGCGAACTGAGCCAGAAATATTGCAGGACCCTTGATCGTTTTCATCGCTCACCACCTTACGATTATGACCTCGCCTGTTGCTACGCTTGCAGACGGCTGTCTCGTCTGTCGCCGAGCCTATCGCACCCAGCTCGGCGGGAGGCAGGGTCACCAGGACCACCAGCAGCACGAGCCCGACCGAATCGAGCATGAGCGCCTCGTGCGGGGGGTCGCTGCCCGCCCCGCGGCTCACCGCGGAGCACCTTAATGGCATGCTTGCGGTCGTGCGCGAGGTACACGTCGCCATGCCGCCCGCGCCGAGCTCGCGCTCGATGCGGTAACGGTCAGACAGGGCGATGGTGAGCTTAGGGAAGGGGTCGGCCATGGGCCGCACGTAACATGCGACCCATGATGGCTGCGCGCTAGGCGTCGAGTGGAGATTTGCTAATCGGGACAGACGCTGTGAGGCACTGCAATGGCCAGGGAGGGAATTGAACCCCCGACACGCGGATTTTCAGGGCGTCAGAGACCGCTCAGCTGAGAGCCGGGGAACCGCTAGTCGCCTTCCAGTGCGGATCTATGTCGCTCTCTCGGACGTCGCAGCACCGGCCAGAACGGTCCAGGAATGCTGAGTTCAGGTACTACCCAGGTACCAACTTTGAGAGAGTCTTCCACCGGTTGGGGTTCGGCTGATCTTCACCGAGAGACTCGCAGTCTCCTCCACTAGGGACCGATTGTAAACGCACCCTCTGAGCGCAGGTCTGTTGGCCGCCCATCTGCCCTCTGTCCCCCCTAGCGCAACCAAGGATCAACCTGAAGCCAACGCGATCAGCCTCCTACGGGAACCTCCGCGTGGCAACCCTCGTTGCCTCTGGTTCGGCGGCACGAATGTACCGAAGGCAGATTTTTTGGCAACCAGCACTCTTCCTGATCCAGAGTCACTCTCCAGCTCTCCGCCTGAGTTTGGCCATGCGTTGTGTTGCGGCATGTCGGCCTACACCTATAGACATCTCGTAAGCGGGAGCGCTAGCCGCCTGTCCGGGGTTGCGGCAGAGCCAGCGTGTACCCATGGCCAATGTTCGGTGAGGCACAAAGCACCAGTCCTTGTGCTACCCAAATAGATGATCTCACTTAGATCCAGGACCCTAGCCGTTGCCGTAATACCGCTATACCATAGAACAGCCCTCATAGAACTGGATCCCGCTAAGCCGCCCTGCACGACCGTCTCTCGGTTATCTGGCCGAGCTCAGACTGTGGTCCAAGTCTGCTTCAACCTTTCTTGGAACCTGTTCTCCTAAGGAGATAGACCATGGTCAACCCGAACGACGCCCTCGTTGACATCTTTTACGTACTCACCGCAGAGGGTATCCGCATGCAACGGGCCGCGCGCAGAGGCTTTCAGGAGATCTTCAACCAAAGCCTCGGGGATTTCCTAGAAAAGGGAGTACACAAACGTGACGTATGGAACGAACCGGAGTTCGTAGACTTCCAGCGATTTATCCTCGACCGCGTAGCAAAAGAGATTGCCGCCGAGGCGCGAAGAGAATCGAAGGACACGGGAAATCCAACTCGAGAGCTTGATAAACCGACCATAAGGACGGCAACTATCACAGTTATGCACCGGGAGGATATTCGCAACGAGTGCAGAAAGGTCGTGGAGGATCTGAACCGCCGACTCGGGGAGCAAGTATTCCTGACTCCGGCTTGCGGACCCATGTACTGGACAGTGACGGTTTAGACCAAGGATTCGATCTGGATGGAAGTACGTGCAAGGCTTTCCGCACAGATTGTCCGGGTAGTGACGACCATTGCAATTTTGAAGGTCGCGCTCGGATTGGGGGCAGCATGTGTAATGATGGCCTTGTCGTCAGCGTCGCTGACTTCGCGTTATGCTCTCATGCTGGTCCACGTCTTGGTTTTCGCAGGCGTCGGACTATTCCTGAGACTCGGTAGCCACCGGGATCTCCGGGCAGAATTGCTTGGTGGCCTGCTTCTGCTCGTCGCCGCGCTCTTTGCCGATCGGCTGATAACGCCTTTCGATGTTGTCGACTCATTGGCCCACCTTCCCCTGCAGACACTTTTTTCGCTCCAGGTCGACGCCTTCACGCCGTACTTCATTTGGCTCTTTGTCTACGAGTTCCCGAGCGCCCCAGCAATTAGGCCAGGAGGTTGGTTGCGTGGGGTGATCACACTGAGCCTGTTCCTTGGGCTGCTTCTATTTCTCGCGAATCTAGCTGCTCTCATCCTTTCACTCATCTCGAACACGCACTTTGTCACCGAATTTCTGTTCCACTTCTCTCGACACAATACGCGGTCTATCTATTGGCCGTCGCAGTACATACTCTCAGTTGCAGCGTTTGCCTTTCTCGTCAGGAAGACCCAACGCGCACCGCTAGAGGAGCGCCGGCGGGCATCACTCTTGTTGTGGGGCTTGGTGCTGGGCACGAGTCCGATGGTCATATGGGCAACGCTCTGGAGCCTCATACCGCAGATGGAGGATGTCCTACCCCTGCGGCGCCGCCGGCTGGGTGATCTATCCGGCGTTCCTATCAAGTCCGGTCCTCATTGCCTATGCTGTCGTGGCACGCAGGGCGCTCGATGTCCGCTGGGTGGTACGACAGGCCCTCCAGTATGCACTGGCTCGCTACTCGGTCATAGCCATGGCAGCAGTTCCAATGGTTCTCCTAGGTGCGAGTGTCTACCCAGGCAGGCACGAGACAACAGATGTTGTGCTCTTCACGTGGAGGAGCGGTTTGCTATTTGCCCTCGCCGTTGCCGGCATGATCATATTGCGTAGTCGGCGCGGCGTCCTCGAGCGAATTGATCGGCTCTTCTTTCGGGAGCAGTACGATGCGCGACAGACTCTCGGCGCTCTGGTCGACAAATGTCGTTGGGTAACCAACGAGCGTGCGCTGATCGAGGTAGTCGAGGGCGAGATCGATAGGGCTCTCCATCTCCAGGGTGTAGCATTACTCCTGCTGGACAATGAGGGACAGACCCTCGCATCGATAGTTGGTTGCATTAGACCTCTGAGTGCCGACTCGGAGATCGTCGCTGCTCTGCGGCAGGCCGACGAGCCGCTCGATTACGATCTCGGGGTTTCAGGCTCCGTCGCCTACAGTCTACCAGTCGGCGATAAGCACTGGCTTGCCGACGGAGGTTTTCGTTACCTGCTACCTCTCCGTGACCCTCAGCTGACTCTGATTGGAGTTCTGGCCCTCGGCGAGAAGAGAAGTGAGCTGCCCTACTCAAGAGAGGATTGGTGGTTGCTAACTGCTGTAGGATCAGCGGCGGAGATGTCCATAGCCTATCATGAGTTCCGCGCTCGCCGAGAGCAGCGAAACGTCGACTCTGTTGGCCAGCCGTTTACCGAAGCTAAAGCAGTCGAGTGTATTAGTTGCGGAGTAGTACATCCCTCGGCTACGCCGAGCTGCGAAATCTGCGGTGGCCGGATTCAGGAATGCCTGCTCCCTCAGATGTTCGGAGGCAAACTCCTCGTGGAGCAGCGGATTGGGACTGGGGGAATGGGGGTGGTCTACAGAGGTCTAGATGTCCACTTAGAGCGAAGAGTTGCCATTAAGACACTTCCCTATGTGTCGCCTGAGGAGGCGGTGCGCCTCAGGCGAGAAGCACGCATGATGGCGCGAGTGTCGCATCCCAATCTAGCGCTAATCTTTGGCGCTGAGACATGGCGCGGCCAGCCCGCGCTGCTCGTGGAGTACTTATCCGGTGGCACCTTGACCACTCGTCTCATCTCAGGACCGCTCACGGTTTGCGAAGCACTCGGCCTAGTCTTAGCTATTGGTGGTGCCGTGCGCGCCATTCATGGAGCTGGAGTCCTCCACCGTGATATTAAGCCGAGCAACATCGGATTCACTGAACACGGCACACCGAAGCTATTGGATTTCGGGCTTGCCAGGATCATGAACGCCTCACGATCTGGGTCCCCGATCAATGAGCTCGAGGGGCGCAAGTCGTGGCTGTCGGGAAGCGTACTAACTCAAAGTGCCTCACTTGCGACCTTAGGACCCACTTTGGTACATGGCACCGTTCTCTACATGTCACCGGAAGCATTACGCGGAGAGGAGCCAACCCCTGCCTTGGACCTATGGAGTCTGTGCCTCGTGCTCTATGAGACCATTGCAGGGGTCAATCCACTGCTCGGGGAGTCCCTAGCACACACCCGAACACGAATAATGGAGGCCGCGATCCCCGATGTGCGGGAGTTCGCCCCCAGTGTTCACCCCAGTGTAGCCACCTTTCTCAGACAGGCGCTCTCGGCTGATCCTTTGGCTCGCCCAACCAGCGCCGAAGCCTTACTCTTACGATTAAAGCGTCTTCCCATTTCTTCCGACACTACGGAATTTTCGCGACCAATCGCCTCGTCGGCATAGGATAAGTCGCTGATCTCTCTAATAGCGGAAGATTCACAGAGTGCGAATGTGCTCCACGAGCTTGCGCGTCTCCTGTGATGGGAGGGCCCGATACTCCCGCCACAGTCGCGCGCGGAAGCTTTCGTAGAGACTAAGAGCGCTCGCTCGATCTCCGATCTGCTCGAGAAGGTCGATTAATTTCCGGAGCTGGTGTTCATCCTGCAATTCCGCCTCGAGTTGTCGAACGAACTGCACGAGATCGCCGACCTCGGTACGCTCCTTCCTACTGACATGTTCTTCTGCGAGTTTGAGCGCCGCCTTCACAGCCTCTCGGCTGAAGTTGCGCCGGGTCAGCTCCAGCCATTCTTGAAACGGTGCCGCTGCAGGGACGAAGAATCCGAGGAGTAGCGGGCCTCGATAGAGTTCAATCGCTCTTGACAATCGGCTAACTCGAACGGCATGGGCGTACTCCGCAGCATCACACCACAGTGCATTCGGCGACAAGCGGATCTCCTCGTCCCCGCGCGACTCGATTGCAGTATCGCCGAGCATCCTACGTAGGGTGAAAATCAGCTTCCGCAAATTGCTCCTTGCATGCTCCTGGTCCGACTCCGGCCAGAACAATCCCACCAAGTGGTCCCGACGCTGGAACTCGGCAGGACGAGCTAGCGCGAGGTAGACCAGGAGAGCGGTGGGTCGTGGTTGTGCCAGTAGGTTATCCCCGTGGCTCAACGACGGCCCTGCTAATTCTAGCCTTCCGAGCACACGAAGTTCGATCATGGGCCAGAACCCAGCGGCAAGAGTGGAGTGCGCACTAGCTAGCCTGACTGTGACCAGACATGGAAGAACGCTCACCGAACGCTAGCGGCACGCTAGTGCCACGGCTGTACAACGCCCCCTCCCTATGCTTCCTGTGCACCGAATGCCCGTGTTCACTAATGGAAGCACTAGCCAACCTGGAATTTGTTGGGGCTCAGTGTGACGGCGACCCCCGAATTGAGGCAGAAATGGTAACGCACAACTGGCCACAGCTCGCGCTCAGTCATATATCGCCCATGAGCTACAGGCGATACGGAATTATCACGCCTGGGCCAGGCGCTGCGCCAGGAGATCTTCAATGAGTTGGCCTACTTGCCTTGCTGACAGCTTGGCTCCGCGCTACGTGCTCGAACGTGAGATCGGGCGGGGTGGAATGGCCGCAGTCTACCTGGCCCGAGACGTCCGGCATGACCGCCCTGTTGCCTTGAAAGCCCTGCATTCCACGATCGCAGCGACTTTGGGGTTGCACCGCTTTTGCCAGGAGGTCAGGGTTACTAGTCAGCTGCAACACCCACACATCCTCCCGGTCCTCGAGTCCGGCAATACAGCAGGCCAGCCGTGGTACACAATGCCCTACATCGAGGGGGGATCCCTTCGTGACCTTCTTCAGCGGCAAGTTCAGTTGGGTGTTGAAGAGGCGCTGCGCATAGTCATAGAGGTGGCTGATACTCTTGACTACGCTCATCAACAAGGGGTCATCCATCGTGACATGAAGCCCGAGAATATCCTCCTGAGCCGTGGGCATGCCTTAGTGGCTGACTTTGGCGTCGCAAGGGTGCTCGGAGGCGATGGGGCTCGTGAGCTGTCAGAGTCAGGACTTGCCGTAGGCACGCCAGCCTACATGAGTCCCGAGCAGGCCACAGGTGACAGCCATCTCGATGGGCGCTCGGATCTCTATGCGCTGGGCTGCGTGCTATACGAGATGCTGGCCGGCGAACCACCGTTCACGGCACCCACACCCCAGGCATTATTAGCTAGGCGCCTGATGGAAGCAGTGCCTTCAGTGCGTCGCCTCCGCGAAACGATTTCCCCGGGCCTTGATCAGGTGCTCAGTCGAGCGCTGGCTAAGATACCTGCCGACCGTTTTCAGGCTGCCTGTGAGTTCGCCGATGCCCTTTCAGCGCAGATGGCAAACCGCAATGGAGCCTCTCCGAGATGGACACCCAAGTCACACTGGTACAGACGTCTCGCTGTGAATTCTAGTTCGGTTTTTGGCTGGTCACGGCAGTGGCGCGCCGACATAAGCGGGTGTCCAGACGGTGCTTGCAAGACACCTTTGTCTCAATTCGGCCGACCGATCCCACAGCCTTCCCCGAGGAGAATAAGCCTGATCGTTCCCTTCAAAACGCGAAGTGCGGCTCTGCAAGCACGTTGGCCGCGAAGGTAAGGCGTCCAGAGTTTTGCGTACTCTTCCAGAGAAGAAAACCGATTCCGGATCACCCTCGGCCGGACCGCTCATTCGTGCACCTGCACTTAATCTCGACGACTCTCTGGTGTATTCGGGCAATGTACTTAAGGAAGGCCTGATGACCGGGTGCGAGTCCGTTCAGTACTTTCAGGTACTCAGCACAAAAATGGCCACCAACACTCGGTGGCCGTCTGTTTGTTACTCAATGCTGTCAATGGAGTATGCGGAATGGCCAGGGAGGGAATTGAACCCCCGACACGCGGACTTTCAGGGCGTCAGGTGCTGATCCATTGAGAACCACAGAGAGTCACTAACGCTCTTTCAGCAACAACTTGGCAGGCCTTGCTTGGTGGTCCAGTCTCACCCAGATGCCGACAGTTCCACGGAGTTCAGGTACTAGTCAGGTACGAACCCGCCATCCAGCCCACAGCGAACCGTCCGGTCGATCTCTAACTCCGGCCCTCATACCCCCTAGATCTAGCTGGCCACGGTGATTCAGGCCATCTTGGTGCATCTT
>CAWJIM010000004.1:0-148440 GCA_963842945.1 uncultured Gemmatimonadales bacterium | reverse complement strand
CTGCGAACGCGGCGAGCGACACCGTATCGTGGTGTGCGGCCCACCAGGGAAGCGCATCGAAGAGCTGGAGGTTGAATCCGTAGGGGATTGGGGTGGGGCCGGCTGCGATCGGAGGATCCCTGAGCCAGCGGGCGAACAGCGCGGCCACGGCTGGTTTCGGTGGCACGTTACCCAGGACGGCGATCCCGGCGACCGGGGCCGACAGAATCCCCTCCCACCGCGTAGGCCTCCTTCAGGTGTCCCCGAAAGGCCAGGTTGCCGCTCGACCACCAGCTGCCGAACTCCGCGGTGTACACCCGTCCCCCGTGAGTGCGCTCGGCCATCTTCCGGGCGAGCCACACTGCGGTTTCCATGGAATCAGGCCAGGACCACAGCGAAATAATGGTGGGGAAGAGCACGTCGACCGGCGCCGTCGAGACCGCTCGCTCCAGCTCGGCGTTCGAGCAGAGGCGTGACTCAGGATTTGGTCGGTCAGCCGGAGTGAGTGGGCGTGCTGGTCGGTGCCCAAATCGTTCGGGTGTGTATCGCTGGACCAGCTCCGAACGCCCCATCTGGATTTCGAGCATCACCGGGTGGATGTAGGACAGCCCGAACGCCGAGTCGGCCGCGATGGCGCTGTCGAACGGGGCGAGCGTTTCTTCCAGCCCGACGCGTCCGATCTGGCGGAAATGGGCCCGGGCGTCGCCCAGCTCGAACCACACCTCCGGGTCCGCCGGGTAGCGCCGGGTTGCTTCCTCCAGGATGGCGAAGACGCGCGCCTGGTGCGCTCGCCAAGCGTGTCGTTGGAGTTCTGGTACAACGCAGAGCTCAACGAGTCCGCAGCGACCAGCAGACTGTCTCGTGGTGGCAGGCCGTGGTTCAACTGCCCGGCGCGGAAGCTGTACACCTCGGACAGCGAATCCGCGGCGATCACATGCCAGCCTACCACGCTGCCCATCCTCCGCCAGGCGAGGGCGAAACCGCTGTCGATGTCGACCGCGCGCTGGTAGGCCGCAAGGGCCGAGTCCCAGGCGGCGCGGCGGAACAGCTGCTCGCCCTGGAGAAAGGCCTTGAGCGCCGGCAGCGAGGTCGAGCGCAGAGCCGTGGACCGCACGGCGCCGATGGCGCGGGACTGGCTGAGCGCTCGCAGCAGCCCCACGGTCAGCGAGTCGGTGAGATCGTCGATGCTGGTACCGGCGTCGCGGAACTCGAGCTCCGCCAGGCGGTGACCGGAGGCCACCTCGAGCAGCGTCGCGGTGAGCCGCACCGAATCGGCCCGGGCCGGCACCAGCTGCCCGAACACGGCGAGCCCCGCCCCGGTCCGCCGCCCCAACTCCTGAGCCGAGGGCGGATCGGCTCGGCCGCTCCAGCGGCGAATCACGGTGGACGGGGCGACGGTGCGGAGCGAGCCCGCGCCGTCGAGGTTACGGGAGAGCAGGTCCACCATCCCCTCGCGCCAGAGCGAGAGCGCCGGCGTCAGCACCTCGAACGGCGCAACGGCGACCACATCGGGATCGAGTGTCGAGGACGACGTGCGCCGCAGCAGCACTCCTCCCAGCACCACCAGCGCGGCTACGAGGAGAGCGCCCGCCGCGATCCAGCCTCGGGAGCGCCGGCGAGTGGCCGGGCCTCTCCCGCCGAGCACCGCGGCGTCGCGGAGCTCCTCGGCGGTCTGGATCCGGTCCTCCGGGTCCTTGGCCAGCGCGCGCCCGATGGCCCCGGCGATACTCGGCGGCACCTCGGGCCGCACCTCTTTCAGCGGGCGGGGCGTGGCGGTGAGATGCGCGGCCACCAGCGCCTGGGCCGTTGCGCCGCTCGAATGGCGGCACCCCGGCGAACATCTCGTAGCCGACCACCGCCAGGGCATAGAGGTCGGCTCGCCCGTCCACCTGGCGGGTCCCCATCACCTGCTCCGGCGCCATGTAACCCGGAGTGCCGAGGGCGAGGCCGGTGTCGGTCAGCCGCTCGCCGGTGGCTTGAGAGACCGCCCGGGCTACGCCGAAGTCGGTGAGCACCGCGTGGTTTCCCTGTCAGCAGGATGTTCTCCGGCTTGATGTCGCGGTGGATCACACCCTGGCCGTGGGCGTAGGCCAGCGCATCGGCGGTCTCGTGCAGAATCCGGGTCGCGTCGGCGATCGGCAGCCGCCCTTCCCGGATCAGCCGGTGCCGCAGCGACTCGCCGGGGACATAGGGCGTGATATAGTAGAGCAGCTCGTCCCGGGTACCGGCGGTGAGGACCGGCAGGATGTTGGGGTGCTGCAGGTGGGCCGCGAGCTCGATCTCCTGCTTGAACCGGTCGCTGCTGACCTGGCTGGTGAGCTCGGGGGGGAGGACCTTGACGACGACTTGCCGGTGGAGTGACGTGTCGGTGGCGAGGAACAGCCGGCTCATGCCCCCTCGCGCAGCTCCCGTTCGAGCCGAAACGCGTCTCCGAGAGCGAGTTGGAGACGTTGCTGAAGATCGGGGGGCACGCGAAGTCCGGCGTGAGAGTTTCACAAGGATAGGAGACCGGCTCCGGGACAGCCAGCCGCCCTCCCCCTGTTCGCCCGGGCCCAATAACTTGGGGGCTCTCCCTCACCGCGAGGCGACCGATGTCAACCATCCTGATCGTCGTCCTGGTGCTGCTCCTGGTCGGTGCGCTCCCCCGCTGGCCGCACAGCCGGAGCTGGGGCTATTTCCCCAGCGGCGGGCTCGGCATTCTGCTCCTGATTCTGTTGCTGCTGCTTTTGACCGGCAGGATCTGATCGGGGGTCTTGAGAGTTGTCATTCTGAGCGAAGCGAAGAATCTCTACTCGGGAACGGAGGGATCCTTCGCTGCGCTCAGGATGACGGGGCCCAGGCTTACAGCGTCACCTCGCGGGCGCACGCTCACCGAGCATTACGTTGTGCACGGGCCACGTGATAACCCGCGGGGGCATATCCGCCCCGATCTTGCGCATCGCCGCGTCGAGCTTCTCGCGCCGGAAGCGGTCGAAATCGGCCTGGGACTCCCAAACGTCCACGACGCGCCAGCCGGCATCCCCTTCCATCGGGCCGGCGCAGTGCAACACCCCTCCTGGCGCCAGATGGCCGCCGAGGTTCAGCTCCAGCATCACCGCATCGTACTGTTGCTGCGTGAAGCCGGGAAACTCCAGGTAGAGTGCAATCGCCATGGTAACCACCTGTTCTTTCTGCAGACGATGCCGGGCTCCCCCCGGCGCGGGTAACCTCTCAAATCGCTGTAAAAAAAAGCGCATAGTCCCGATAAACTCGCGGCCCCGGCTTTCGCCGTGTGTGCTTTGTCGTGGGATTGGCGACTCTGAGTTACAGAGCGGGACGGGGGCTGTCAAGCGACCAGCGTGCGCGGCTCGACACGGGTTTCCTCCGGGTCATTGCGAACCCGCCGCCGCCGAAGCAATCTCCTAGTATCCTCAGCCAGGTTCCTTCAAGTCTGTATGGCGCATCTACGCCGTGTAGCACTCGGTCTTTCCGTCTGGTTGGTAGCCTCGCTCAACCTGTTGCCTGACGCTGTTGCCCAGGGCCGCCGTGGCCCCGGCATGAGGATGCCGATCGGCGGTTCACTCGGCGGTTCTCCCCGGCCCCCGCGACTCGCCCTTCCTCCCAGTAACCCGGATCGGCCGGGAGACGGCGGGCACCGGCCGTTCTTTCCGTATTGGCCGTACTACTGGCCGGACGGCTACTACGACTATGATGATTACTTCCCCGACTCTGCCGGCTACTATCCCGCCGACTCCGCCGGCAACGGGTATTCCGACGTCTATCCCGCCGAGACCCAGCGGGTTCCGGTGCAGCCCCCCCGCGAGGTCTATCCAGTCTACGACACCGTTGCGGCGGTAGGGCCGCTGGTGGTCTCCTCGACGCCGGTTTCCAGGACCTTGGTGCGGCTCAGCTGGCGGGACGGCGGCCTCGGTGCGAAACAGGTGGCATTCTTTCTGGCCGACTCCGCGCGCAACGTGCTGACCGCAGAGACCGTTCGTGCTCCGCCGTTTGTCGCCGTCCTCAAGCCGCCTGCCCAGACCGCCTACGCCGGGATGACCGTGGTATTGCCGGGTGGGGCTCTCGAGACTCAGTACGTCCCCTATCGCGGGCCAACGCGACAGTAGGTCGGGACCGCCCGACCGCCTGTCCGCCCGCCCGCCTGTGAATTGAGGTCATCCACCATGTCAGCCAACCGATCCGTCCACTTCACCGGCATCCAGTTCGGCAACCCCTTCCTGCTCGCCTCGGCGCCACCGACGGAGTCGGAGAGCAACATCCTTCGCGCCTTCGAAGCCGGATGGGCCGGCGTGGTGACGAAGACGATCGGGCTCCACCCGGTCGCCAACGTGGTCGGGGCCAAGGCCAAGTTCATGCGCACGTCTCCCGAGGACTCCTACGTCTCGATGAAGAAGCGCCCCGGCTCGGCGCTGCACTCATCCTGGAACTGGGAGCTCATCTCGGACAAGACGCTCGACTGGTGGCTCCCCCGCATCCGGCGGATCAAGCAGGCCTTTCCCGACCGCGTCCTCATCGCCTCGATCATGGCAGGCTCCGGCAACGACAAGGAGCTGCAGAACTGGCAGCGGCTCGCCCGCGATTGCCAGGATGCCGGCGCGGATGGGCTCGAGCTCAACTTCTCCTGCCCCCACATGGACCGCCGGGACATGGGGTCCAACATCGGAAAGGACCAGGGGCTCTGCTCGGTGGTCACCGAGGCGGTGAAAGAGGTGGCCACGGTGCCGGTCTGGTGCAAGCTGACTCCGGCCACGGCGGAGATCGAAGTGGAGGCGGCGGCGTGCTTCCGCGGGGGAGCCGACGCCATCGTCTCGTCCAACACCTTCCCTTCGATACCCCTGATCGATCCCGACACGCTGGAATTCGAGATCAACGTGGACGGCCTGGTGTCGAGCGGCGGTCTTGGCGGGCCGGCGATCCTCCCGCTTTCGCTGGCGAAGATGTCCCAGATGACCCGGACGTTCCCCGACAAGAGCTTCTCCGGGATCGGCGGGATCTCGGATTTCCCCCAGGCGCTCTCCTACATCCTCCTGGGGTGCGGCACGGTGCAGGTGTGCACCGCGGCCATGCTCGATCAGGCGGTGGGCCCGAACGTGATCAAGCGGCTGCTGGCGGGGCTCGACGCGTTTCTCGAGCGACATGCCGCCGACGGCTGGACCGGAATCGAGGATTTCCGCGGCCTCCGGCGCGACCGCGTCGTCGCGCAATCGGAGATTCGGCGGCCGGATGCTGCCGACTACCGCTCCGGATACGAGGTGACCGAAGGTTACGCGGGTGCGGAAACCTAGGCCGGAGGAGCACCGACCATGAAACTCGACCGCATCATCAAGGGCGGCAACGTCGTCACCCCCGCCGGGACCTTCACCGGCGACATCGGCATCGCCGGCGAGAAGATCGCGGCGCTCGGCGCCGATCTCGAGCCCGGCGCGGGCACCGACGTCATCGACGCCACCGGCCACCACGTGCTGCCCGGCGTGCTCGACGTCCACGTGCACCTGGCGCTTCCCTTCTGCGGCACCGTCTCCGCCGACGACTACCGCACCGGCACCCGGGCCGGCGCGCGGGGCGGGGTCACGACCGTGATCGACTTCGCCATCCCGTACGCCGGCGAGTCGCTCGACCAGGCGGCCGACAACTGGATGCGGAAGGCGGAGGGGAAGGCGCTGATCGACTACACCTTCCACATCTGCATCACCCGCTGGACCGAGCACAAGTCGCAGATCAAGGGGATGGTGGACCGCGGGTTCACCACCTTCAAGGAGTTCATGATCTACGAGTCGGAGGGGTGGCAGTCGGACGACCGCGCCCTGTTCGGCACGCTGGAGCAGATGCGGGAGCACGGCACCATGCTCCTGGTGCACGCCGAGTCGGCGCGGGTGCTCGACGAGCTGATCGCGCGGCACCACACGCCGGAGCTGATGGCCCGCTACGGCGCGCGGCTCCACCCGATGACCCGCCCGAACTTCGTCGAGGCGGAGGCGATTCAGCGGGTGGTGCAGTGGTGCGAGGCGACCGGCGGCCAGCTCTACATCGTGCACATGTCCACCGCCGAGGGCGTCGGACATCGTGCGCGCGGCGCAGGCGCGCGGCGTCCCCGTGCTCGCCGAGACCTGCGCCCAGTACCTGGTGCTGGACGACTCGGTCTTCGAGCGCGAGGACGGGCACCTCTTCGCCTGCTGTCCCCAGATCAAGAAGCCGAAGGACGTCGAGCGGCTCTGGAAGGGGCTCCGCGGCGGCGAGGTCTCGGTCGTCTCGACCGACACCTGCACCTTCACCCGCGAGCAGAAGGCGATGTGGAACGGGGACTGGACCAAGATCCCGATGGGGCTTCCCGGCCTCGAGACCCTGCTCCCGCTGGTCTACACCCGCGGCGTCCTCGGCGGGCGGCTCACGCTGGAGGAGCTGAGCATGAAGCTCAGCACCAACCCGGCGCGGATCATGGGCCTCTACCCGCGGAAGGGCGCGATCATGGTGGGCGCCGACGCCGATCTGGCGATCATCCATCCCACGGCGACCCGCACCGTCACCCCCTCCACGATGGAGACCAACGCCGACTGGTCGCCGTACGAGGGCTGGGAGCTGGCGGGCTTCGCCCGGACGACCCTCTCCCGCGGCGAGGTGATCGTGGATCAGTACGCCGTGGTCGGCCGCGAGGGGCGCGGGCAGTGGCTTCCCCGCACCACCGCCGGGCTCGAGGCGTCCCGCACGCCGGCGCCCGCGCCTCGGCCGCCGGACACGCCGGCCGCGCCTCCACGCCCGCGCGCCGAGCGGCCCGCCGGGGCGCGGTGACGACTCGCGCCGGCATCGCTCCAGTGCACGCAGGCGCCTCCGGAGCGGAGGACATCACCCGAAGCCCGCTCTGGAATCCCGACCTCGCCCCGACGCCGCCCGAGCGACGCACCTGGTCCACCTACAACATCGCCGCGCTCTGGATCGGGATGAGCGTGGTGATCACCACCTACACCCTCGCCTCCGGCCTCATGCAGCAGGGGATGAGCTGGTGGCAGGCGATGCTCACCATCCTGCTGGGCAACACCATCGTGCTGGTGCCGATGGTGCTGAACGCGCACGCCGGGACCAAGTACGGCATCTCGTTCCCGGTGCTCTGCCGGGCGAGCTTCGGGGTGCGCGGCGCCAACCTCCCGGCGATGCTCCGGGCGATCGTCGCCTGCGGCTGGTTCGGGATCCAGACCTGGATCGGCGGGCTGGCGCTGGACGCGCTCTTCCGGGCGGCGTGGCCCGGCTGGGCCGAGGTGCCGGGCGGCACCGCCATCACCTTCATGCTGTTCTGGCTGATCCAGGTCGCGGTGATCCTCAAGGGGACCGAGGGGATCAAGCTGCTGGAGAGCTGGTCGGCTCCGCTGCTTCTCGCCGGCGGAGGCATCCTGCTGCTCTGGGCCATCAGGGCCGGCGGCGGCCTCGGCCATCTGCTGGCCGAGTCGGAGCGGCTTCGGGGCGGGAACGCGCCGTTCTGGGCGCTGTTCCCGTCGGCGCTCACCGCCTCGGTCGGGTACTGGGCCACGCTGAGCCTCAACATCCCCGACTTCACCCGCTACGCCAGGAGCCAGCGCTCCCAGATGCTGGGCCAGGCGCTGGGCCTCCCGACCACGATGACGGCGTTCGCGTTCATCGGCGTGGCGGTCACCAGCGCCACCATCGTGCTCTTCGGCGAGGCGATCTGGGACCCGGTCGTGCTGATCGCCCGGATCGGCGGAGCGGGGGTGATCGTGTTCGCGGCGCTGGTGGTCCTCGCGGCGCAGCTCACGACCAACATGGCGGCGAACGTCGTCTCGCCGTCGAACGACTTCTCCAACCTGAGCCCGAAGCGGATCAGCTACGTGACCGGCGGGCTCATCACCGCGGTGATCGGCATCCTGATGATGCCGTGGAGGCTCTACGCCGACGCCGCGGCCTACATCTTCACCTGGCTGCTGGGCTACTCGAGCCTGATGGGCGCGCTGGGCGGCATCCTGATCGCCGACTACTGGATCGTCCGCCGGCAGCGGCTGATGCTGGACGACCTGTTCCGGGAGCAGGGCGCGTACACCTATCGCAACGGCGTCAACTGGCGGGCGGTGGCGGCGTTCGTGATCGCCGTCCTGCCGGTGGTGCCGGGCTTCGCGCGCGCGGCGGCGACGCCGGGCGGCAGCGGTGGCGGACCCGAACTTCTTCGACCGGCTCTACGCGTACGCCTGGTTCGTCACCTTCGGTCTGAGCTTCGTCGCGTACCTCGTGCTCATGCGCGGCGACGGTGATCCCCGCCCGTCCAAACTGCTTGACCACAGAGGCACAGAGGTCGAGCACAGAGCACAGGTTCTCTCCGTGTTCTCCGTGTCTCTGTGAGCTCTGTGTGAGTGAGCGTCCGTTGTGTAGACCAAGGAATTCGACATGCCCCGAATCGTGAAATGCGGACTGATCCAGGCCACGCACGCCTGCTCCACGTCCGAGAAGCTCGAGACCATCCGCGAGGCGAACATCGCCAAGCACATGAAGCTGATCGAGCGCGCCGGGCGCGAGGGGGTCCAGATCCTCTGCATGCAGGAGATCTTCACCGGCCCCTATTTCTGCGCCGAGCAGAGCACGCGCTGGTACGACGCGGTCGAAGCGATTCCGGACGGCCCGACGACCCGGCTCATGCAGGAGGTCGCCCGCCGCTACTCGATGGCGATCGTCGTTCCGCTGTACGAGGAGGATGGCGCCGGCATCTACTACAACACGGCGGCGGTGATCGACGCCGATGGATCCTATCTGGGCAAGTATCGCAAGAACCACATCCCCCACTGCGCGCCGGGATTCTGGGAGAAGTTCTATTTCCGTCCGGGCAACCTGGGGTACCCGGTCTTCAAGACCCGGTACGCCGACGTGGGCGTCTACATCTGCTATGACCGCCATTTCCCCGAGGGCGCGCGCGAGCTGGGCCTCAACGGCGCGGAGATCGTGTTCAACCCTTCGGCCACGGTCGCGGGCCTATCGGAGTACCTGTGGAAGCTGGAGCAGCCGGCGCACGCCGTGGCCAACGCTTTCTTCGTCGGAGCGATCAACCGGGTCGGGTACGAGGACCCCTGGCGGATCGGCGAGTTCTACGGGCAGAGCTACTTCTGCGATCCGCGCGGGCAGATGGTGGCCGAGGCAGCGCGAGACCGGGACGAGCTGGTCACGGCGGAGCTGGACCTCGATCAGATCCGCGAAGTGCGAAACGTCTGGCAGTTCTACCGGGACCGGCGGCCCGAGACGTACGTGGGGTTGACCAAGCCCTAGAGCCCCAGCCCGGCAACAGAAACTCCGGAGGAGACCGATGTTCCTCAGGTTATCCCTCGCCCTCGCCGCTCTCTCCTGGAGCGCCGGTCCCCTCCTGGCCCAGCAGACCCAGAAGCCGCCGCTTCACGCCAAGCACTGGCTCGCCATCACCGGCAAGCCCCTCGGCGCCACCGCCGGTGCGCTGATCTTTGCCAAGGGCGGCAACGCGGTGGACGCCGCCTGCGCCATGCTGGCGGCGGTCACCACCATGTGGGACGTGCTCTCCTGGGGCGGGGAGACCCAGGCGCTGATCTATCACCCGGGGCTCAAGAAGGTCATCGGGATCGACGCGCTGGGCGTGGCGCCGACCGGAGCGACCGCCGAGTTCTATAAGTCGAAGGGCTACCGCTATCCGCCGGAGTACGGCCCGCTGGCGGCGGTCACTCCGGGCACGCCCGGCGGTCTCATGACCATGCTGGCCGAGTACGGCACCATGTCGCTGGGCGACGTGCTGGCGCCGGCGATCCAGATGGCCGACGGCTATCCCATCGAGGCCCAGACCGCGGACTTCATCGAGCAGATCAAGGACAGCATCAAGCAGTGGAAGTATTCGACCGCGGTGTTTCTGCCGCACCGGGGTGAGAAGCGGGAGGCGCCGGCGGCGGGCGAGATCTTCGTGCAGAAGGACCTCGCGGCCACGCTCCGGAAGCTGGTGGCGGCGGAGCGCGAGGCGCGGAAGGCGGGCAAGACCCGGAAGCAGGCCATCTACGCCGCGTACGACCGCTTCTATAAAGGAGACATCGCGCGCGAGCTGGTGCGCGGGGTGCAGGAGGAGGGCGGGCTGATCACCCTGGGCGACCTGGCCCGGTGGAAGGTCCGGATCGAGGAGCCGCTCAGCACCACGTATAAGGGGATCACCGTCTACAAGCTCCCCATCTGGCAGCAGGGGCCGGTGATGCTCCAGGCGCTCAACATCCTGGAGAACGCCGACCTCAAGGCGATGGGCTACAACTCGCCCAGGTACATCCACGCCCTGTATCAGGCGATGAACCTGGCCTACGCCGACCGCGACTTCTACTACGGCGACCCCTACTTCCCGCCGGAGGAGCCGGTGAAGGGGCTGCTGTCGAAGGAGTACGCCAAGGCGAGGTATGGGCAGATCAACTGGACCCGGAACGATTCGACGGTCAAGCCGGGCGATCCGTATCCCTATCAGGGCGGCACCAATCCGTTCACCCAGCTGCTGGCGGGCTGGACCAATGTGGCGCGACCGGACAGCACCGCTCTCGATAGCGCGGGGCCTGCCCGTTCATCACTGCCATCCGGATCTCTTCCGGCTTTCCGCCCTACCGCCTTACCGCCTTACCGCCCGTCCGCCTGCCGACTCCGCCTTCCGCCGCCACTTCTACGCGGGCACCACTTCTATCGAAGCGGCCGACGAGAAGGGCTGGGTCGTGTCGGTGACGCCGAGCGGGGGCTGGATCCCGGCGGTGATCGCGGGACACACCGGAGTGGGACTGAGCCAGCGGGCCCAGAGCTTCGTCACCCGGGCGGAGGACGGGCCGTACAACGTGATCGAGCCGGGCAAGAAGCCGCGGGTGACCCTCACGCCGACGCTGGCGATGAAGGAGGGCAAGCCCTATCTCGCGATGGCGGTGCAGGGGGGCGACTCGCAGGACCAGAACCTGCTCCAGTGGTTCCTCAACATCGTCGAGTTCGGGATGACCCCGCAGCAGGCGGCGGAGGCGCACAACATCAACAGCTATCAGATGCGGTCGTCGTTCGGGGAGCACGAATCGAAGCCGGGCGCGCTCCTGCTCGCGTCGGCGACGCCGGACAGTGTGCGGACGGCGCTACAGCAGATGGGGTATACGCTCTGGAGTTCGAGGAGCGGACCTCGGGACCGATCAACGGGATTCTGTTCGACCGGCTGCATGGCACGATGTGGGGTGCCTCGAGCAACCATGGTGAGGACTACGGGGTCGGGTGGTGAGGTTCGTCGCCGCCTTGACCGGCCTGGTACTGGCCGGTAAGGTCTCGCGGATTCCCAACAACCCCGTAGCAAGGAGGATTCCATGGCGGCGCAATCAACCCTGCTTTCGCAGCAGCAGCTCATCGACGCGGCTCAAGCCCCGCTCCGGGCGTTTAACCGGAAGGACTGGGACGCAGTCCGCGCCAGCATCACGGCGGACTTCGTGTACGATGAAATTGCCACCCACCGAAAGGTCGCCGGCGTCGATCAGGTGATGCCGCTTTGGCAAGGGTGGGCGGGGGCCTTCCCCGATGCCGAGGCCTCGTTCGATCGCTCGCTCCCGGGCGACAACACCGTGGTGCTCGAGGTGACCTGGCGCGGGACCCACAAGGGACCGCTCCCGACCCCGTCGGGCCCGATCCCGGCGACGGGAAAGCGGATCGACGTCCGAGCCTGCGTGGTCACCGAGATGGCTGGTGAGAAGGCCAGGTTGCAACGGCACTACTTCGACATGGCGACCATGCTGCAGCAGCTGGGAGTTACTGCTTAGGCCTCAGGGTAATCCTCTGGAGCGCCGCTTCCAGAGATCGGCGAGTTGATCGCGGTCACGTCGGGCTCACCTGGGCTGCTCTCCCGCAGCACGGCCCTCGCGACGATCAGCGTGATGTTGTCGGTCCCGCCCCCGGCGAATGCCTCCTCCAGCAGATCCTCACACACCTGTTTTGCCGAGGTCATCGAGCTGAGCCGCTCGCGGATCCGGTCGTCGGAGACGTGGTTGGTGAGCCCATCGCTGCAGAGGAGGGCGACATTGCCCCAATCGACATCGAGCCGGGTGACCGCCGGCGCGCTTTGGCGACCGCCGATCGAGCTGGAGAGCGTGTGCGCGAGCCGGCTTCCCGAGGCCTCTGCATGACTCATGACGCCGAGATCGACCAGCTCCTGCGCCATGGTCTGGTCGCGGGTGATCTGAGATAAGACGCCGCGCTTCAGCAGGTAGCAGCGGCTGTCGCCTACCTGGAGCAGGTAGGCCCGAGGCCAGACGCCAAGATAGAGCGTGAGCGTGGTGGCCATGCCGCGGTACTCCGGATCGATTTCGCCCCGCCGCAGCAGCTCCACATGGGTCAGGAATGCCCCTTCCTGGAGCGCCTCGTAGAACTCCCGATCGTCGGCTGCGCCGGCGGCATAGTAGCAGCGCATCCCGTGCTCGACGTACTGCGTTACCGCCTCGACTGCCGTCCGGCTGGCCGCTTCGCCTTTGACCCCGCCGCCGACCCCGTCGGCGACCATCATGAGAAAGGCGAGCCGCTCGGGCTCGGCCCTGGTGCTATGGTATTCGGGCAGGCTGGTCAGGCGGATTTCCAGCTGCTTCTTCAGGGCACAGATGAGGAAGTGATCCTGATTCTCGGTCGCGAACCTTTCCCGCATGGGTGAGGCCGTAGACATCGATCTCCTCGTCGTACGGCTTGCGATGCGGACCCGCGAGGGTGGGTGTGGTCATTGCCATTCGCCGAATCTGGGGCGGCGGACTCGATCGCGCCAGCGAGCGATCTCTAACTTGTCACCCCGAGCGAGGCGAGGGGGCCGAACTCAATCGTCCGGGATCGATCCAGCCCGGGCATCAGACGCGTGGAATTAGTTCACGGTCCGCCGTTCCGCATCCATGAGAGTACGCCTTGGTCGCGTCCAGCGCGCGTCCCTTCTTCGGCGACCGCATACCTGCTGGCGTAGTTCTGATCTGTCCCGAGGGCTCGATCGCTTGCGCCTTTTCTCTAAGTAGCTCAGTGCGGCCGGAGTACTTGGCCAAACATATCGGTCCATTCTGGAGTTTTGTTGGAGCCCCCTTCTGTTATATGCCGGATCAATCGCTAACAGATTGCACAATTTCTTGTATACACCATTTGGGTTCCTAAAGGTCACTGCACGTTGCTCGGGGGAATGAAATGGAAGCTTTTTAGCAGAAGAGTGCTCAGCTCCACAATTTGTGGTGCACTTGGATGGAATTTTCCGGAATTATGTCCGAAATCCAGCTTGTGGTATAGCTCTAATGCTAGTACATCTTCCTCTTCGACCCACGAGGGATTTCTCGACTTGCGCATGGCGGAGCTCCGAGAATTTTGTCTGTCCGACCCATTAGCCAAATGTTCTGCAGGGATGTTCCTTTATTCTTACACCAGTGTCAAGCGCACCTTGTCAGACAGTAATGAGATTCCTACCAAGCCTTCGGCGTTTTATCGATGACACAGTGGCTCACGATGCACCCACCTTTGCCTGCATACCAGTCGTGTGCCTTCAGCGACGTGGTCCGACCAGATGTACAATGCTTTGTCCGTCCTAGAGCCAGCTATTAGACCCAGTTCTTTCAGTAAGCTATAGAATCCCTCACCCGGGGAACCTTCTGACTTGCTCACAGCAAGAGCACTGGCGAAGAAGCCTGCTCGTTCATAGCTCTCCATGCTCATATACCCCAAAAAGTCTCCAATGATAGCTCGATCCAGATCCTGCCAGTCCATGGGGTCAATACGATGTCTTGGCTCACTAAGGTTAGGCAGATTGAAAGTCACTCCTCTAACCAGATCTGAATACGTAATCAGTCCTCTGTGCTCTGCCTACTTCGGCAATCCGTCTATTCAACTCTTCGCCGGCTGCGGCATCTCTTGGAGCATAATTCCAAGGAATACGCTCGGAATCGCTCCAGGATCTCGTCCATTAGATGTCCCTCACGGTTCATCTCCTCACGTTCTCAGTTCCGGACCGGCGATCAACAACGCTGTTTCGGCCATCCAGTTACTCTGTGCTCCTGACCCAATGCCGTTGCGCCACCCGTGGTCTAAGACGAAATGAAGAGTACAGATATCAGTGCTGGCACTGTGGAGGGACGATTCCACGTCCTCTCTAAGCTCCGTTCTGGCTAGCGCCGCCGCCACTCTCAGTCGCCGGCAAGAACCTATGGACACATTGAAGCTTTGACCGCGCCCCCACGTCCTGGCCATCACGATGAAGCGTAAAGTGCTTCATTAGCAAGCTGCGTCAGGCTTTGCTCGCAACCAGCTTTGCACCACGCAGTTACCGAGGAGGAGCGCGCGCTGCTGAGCGCTTGACCAATGGTACCAATGGTACCTGTATACCAGCCCCCCCCTTGCGCTGGTTCAATATACACCGTAGTATATCCGCGTCAATCAGCCCCGAAAGCGCGCTTTTTGGCCCATAAGGGTTCACCAGAAGAAAGGACGCCGTGAAAGACCAGGATGAGCCGGTAGGTCGGCGAATACGGCAAAGCCTCTCCAAACGGGGGCTGAAAGCATCGGAGTTAGCGGAGCTGCTTGGTCGAAAGCCCGCTCTCGTATCTCATTGGCTCACCGGCTACCGAGCATGTCCACCGAAGGCACTCTCCGAGATCGCAAGAATTCTCAGGGTAAACCAGGGGTGGCTAGCGAACGGAGACGCGCCGGCCGACCCAAGGCAAACGAAGGAGTTGTTGCATTCACGAATCCATGGAGGACACATGGTCACTAGCAGCATCAAAGGCTGGTGGTTCCGACCTGGACCACCAGATGGCGGTAGGGACTTCGGCAACGCCAATATCTTCGCCACTCCACCCGATATCCCGACTTTAGTCAGGGAGCTGGGACAGAACAGTTCCGATGCAGCGCGCCGCATCGGCAACACGCCTTCGCGTGTATACATGCGGTACAGTCTGATCGAATTAACGAAAGGAAACGTGCAGTACGAGCGTTTTCTAGAATCCATTGAGTTTGCAACCTTGAGAGCTCACCTCGAGCGAGCAGTCCAAGGCCGCTCTTGTGTTTCAGGCTACTCGGGGATGGCCTCCAGCGCATAGATTCAGAGAATACTCTGTTGCTGCTACGAGTGGATGATTATGGAACGATTGGTCTTCCAGGGCCTGAGTTGGATCCAACCGCAGAAGATGAAGGGCAGCGCAGCAGCCCTTACGCCGCACTGGTCCGCAACACTGGACATCTGGAAGCGCGCCCTTGACGGTGGTGGATACGGCCTCGGTAAGGCCGTTCTCTGGAACTGCTCTGACCTATCCACGTGTTGGTCGCGGCTCGGCTCCCGCAGGAAGGGAAGGGAACGTCTGAGGAGAAGCGACCAGTGGCCGGGCGAGCTGGATTATCTGGCGCGCAATAGGGCCAACATATGCAGGTCCTGGTAGTTCGGTACCAAGAATCTCGGTCACTCCCTGTGGCTAGACGATCCTGAATATCTGCGGGACCTGCAGCTCGACCGCGAGTCGCCCCCTCCGCCTGGAGTAGACCCACATAGTATGGGGGGTACGAGCGCACTCGTTCTGGCGTTCCGAGATCCCGAGGCGGAGGCCAGGCCGGATGTCACGACCCTCATCACAGAGATCGCGCGGGCTGCTGCCGAGAACTTTTTCCCTGCCATGATAGCCCCGACCGACTTCGAGTGAGGATCGAGCACACCGTGGACGGACAGCTCCGCAGCGGCGAAAACGTCGATCCCGATCGGTTCGTGCCCGAGTTTTGTGACTCGCTGCGAAAGCATCAGGCAGGCGAGGTGACCGACGAACTGGATCGCCCGGGAGAGGTCACACGCAGAACAATTACGATCAGGGTCCCAGGTACTCGTGACGATGCCGAAGGAGTCGAAGCCTATACAAACGAAGTGAGCGCCCAGTGCCATCTCTTGGTCAGATTGGATGAAAATGAGGCGGAAGGAGCTTCACCTCGGACTCGCCAACACAGTAGCAATGGTTCGGGGCCGGATATGGTCACGCAGTACTGGAATCGTGACGGCGTGGCTATGGGGGCTCGGACATTTCACGCCATCCTGCTGGCCGGTGATGCCGCGGGAACTGACCCCGCTCAACTCGCCGCCGAACAGTTCCTGCGGTTGGCGGAACCGCCGGCTCATCAGTGATTGGTCCTACCAGCCCGCTCTAAAAGTCAGCTTCAAACTGGGCTCCAAGCAGCACCTCAAGGAGCTGAAGGAAGACATTACCAAAGCTCTACGCGAAGCTGTCAAGCCTGAGATTGTAGCCGAAGATGAAGGGCCGGAGGAATTGAGGAGACTGCTTCAGTTCGGCAACGCACCACCACCGCCTGCACCAGCAGCCACGCTAAGGAGTATCCGTCCACAGTTGGTAGATGGAGCTTGGCATATCCAGGCCGAGGTCAGTTTCAACGATAAACGCAAACGCCTCCGCATCACACCCAGAGCATGCGATTGACGTCGAAAGTGGTGCAGCCATTCCGCTACCGTGGGCAGAGTTGAAGTACAAGCAAGGTAGGGAATGGATCTCTGCAGATGGATCCTTTGAGGCTGGTCCAAACTCCCGAACGATCGCCTTCCAGGGTAAGACATTGGCTGAGGCGGAGGGTGTCATAGCAGCACAATGCAGAGCCAAGCTGGATCTCAGTCTAGAAGAACTTAAGGAGGCTGGCTGATATGCCGCGAACGAAGAGGCTGTATCCCTATGAAATCTCGAACCAACTCTCTCGAGTCTCGCCGCAGTCTGATCCATACGATCCGGATTACGAGGACATGGATCTGAAGTGGTTACTCCGTGAGGAGGAAAGTGACGAAGAGGTTCAGACTCTCGATCTCAGCCGAGCAGATGTAAAATGGAGCCGCCTGCACTTAAATCTCGAGGCTTCCCTCCCGGAGGAGGAACTGAAGAGGGTACTACCGGAGCCATCGCAGCCCAGTGACGACGACGCTAACCTGCTAGCCTACAATAACCTGTTCGCCAACTCGGCTACGTGAAGTCATTACTCTGGCATTTGATGGTGGCCGATGGAAGGGCGATGTGATCATACGGAGGGAGGACGTCGGGGAACGGTTCGCTTGACCCCTCGCCTGGTTCGCCGAACCGATCTACCGGGGATGAACGGCGATGAATTCTTAGAATCGCTCGTGAAATGCCTTCATAGTCGCTGAGGGTAGATCTCTTGATCTTGTGGTCGACCCCCTCGTCAGGTCCCTGCAGGGGCTGCTAAAGATTTCGGTGGGAAGACTTTCAACACTCCAACAACGGTTGGCGTAAGGATCACAGCAGCCTCGTTTTCGATCTAGATCTCAACGACATTGAGCCAGGCCTCTATCTGAACTCCCGAAATAGCCAGCTTTCCGAGCAGCATTACACAGCAAGAAGCTCAGAGGAGGCGCAGCAGTCATGCGTCACCTGGGCAAGCCGTCCTCGGCTTCAGCGGTGTGGCTGCCGCTCTTCGCGCCAACTGTCGCAAGCCTTGATACTAGTGAAGAGACGGAAGACGTACAGATGCCAGCAGATGGATGGAAGCAAGCGGTGATCAGAACGTTGCTTGCTCATGTCTTCCACAACGTGCCTGAAGGTGAGCGGCTAAGCCGCTTGGCCGAACTCAGATCCGGCGAGCAAATAGGAACATTGATGGCACTTCTCTCGGCCGCCGCACAGGAAGTCACTAAGACGTCGAGCCTGATCGGAAGTCGAGCCGAACGAGCCGCCGACAAGACCTTGGAGGTGGTCTCCGAATGACGATCTATAGCGTGAAGAAGCAGATTGAAGCTTCGTTGGGGCCCGATGTCAGGAGTAGAAGGACTGAATTGCCATTGGATGATTACCAGGTTGTGCTGGATGATAGTCTTTCTATCGATAGCGAACTCGTAGAGAACCTTCTGACCTATGCCCTGCAACAGGAGATGGAGAAGGAGCGCGAGCTTGATCAGTGGCTAGCGCCACGAGTTCACTTTGCGCTGAGGAATCCCCAGACGAATCGCCGGGGACCGTGGATTTTGGACTTGGTTGACCATCAAAGTGGGCCTGTCTTATACCATGCATCGCTGGGGAACTGGCGACCATGTGACGATGTATCGTTACACTGGAGGGTACAGCAGAAACGCCCTGGCGGAAGTCTCTTGGTCTGCCGGATGGCCCGAAATGGGCCTAGCTTAAGGAAATCCGGAACGTTCTCCGAGACCCCTCCACTGCTCAATATGCCATGGAGCTGAAGTACTCCATGTACCGACCTGCTGTGATCGCGTTCGGAAGAGTAGCGGCCGGACTCGACCTGGGTTTCGAACAAATGAAGGGCCTGAGTAAGCGACTAAACGCCTACCTATCACTTAGAGCGCTTGAGGCCATCGGCCTCGCCGAGCTCGACGGCCGGCGCGATGAAGAATGGTGGACCGAAAAACCCAGTATAAAGGAAGTCTTGAATGGAGATGTCCAGGGTCCAAATGATGGCTATGCGCCCCCGGCGGCTATCGAGGAACTGGCACAGTGGTTCACCAGTTTGGCGGGAGAACCTGAGAAACAGAAGGGATCGAAAAAGGCCCACGAGCTAATTGAAGCTTGAGATCCATAAATGGGAGCTCGTCGAAAGAGCAGAAGGAGTATCAGGCTGGTCGCGATTGGAGGAGATCAGAGCGGTGAGTGGGACCGCGACACCAGGCTCATCCCTACTACTACTCCCGAGAGATCTCGCCTCATGGGGTCGGTGCGTCAGCGGGGCACCGGCCCCGAGGGACCGCCGTTAGACAAGTGCTTTCGGAGCTGGGACTACGTTACCGGCTAAATGTAAGATCCTTGCCGGGGTCGCCCGACATGGCGAACGCCTCTAAGAAATTTGCCATCTTCGTCAACGGGTGCTTTTGGCACCGACACCAGGCATGCGCCAGAGCTACAACACCTAAGGCAAATGCGGCTTTTTGGCGGCATAAATTCGAGCAGAATGTCGAGAGGGACCAAAAAAACGCGAACGCGCTCGCTCGCCTCGGTTTTACGCTCTTGACAATTTGGGAGTGTGAGACAATAGATCGCAGGTCGCTACGCCAGCAGATACGAAGGGGTCTGGTTATTCCGAGACGTCGCCGCGTGAAGAACAAAATACTGCGTGCGTAGCGCTCGACTCTAATAGAGTCGAGGGTTTCAATGAGTGTCATCGGGGATGTTCAGCTGTTCTTGGATAAGCTCGAGGATGCTGTCCTTAACGATGCCGCTACAATATCAAAAACCCTTACATCTCCCCAGACCTTCTGGATTGATCCTCAAACTCGCGAGATCGTTCGTGAGGTGGAGCGGCGAGAATCTTCGCTGCCGTCGACGTCGACGGCTATGGGTCGGCTGGGTGACCGCGTCTGGCCGCTGGATACTCACGCGGCTGCCGATGCCCTTTACCTACAGAGATCAAGTGCCACCAGTGTGGAACGGAGTGGGAGAACTCAGGGTGGCCGATCTATTCTGTGGATGCGGGGCGATGTCGCTTGGAGTGGCGGAGGCCTGTCGAGCACTGGGATTGCAATTCAGGTCGGTAGGTGCATTTGATCTTAATTCTACCGCTTTGGGGGTATACACGCACCAACTTCAACACGGCTATAGCAGATCCCCATTGACCTGAGCGAGCTGTTTGGCAAGTCGGGTTGAGAAAGAGGAATCTAAGGTAGAAAGATGGCTGGGACGTAACATGGGGCAGGTCAGATTTCGTAGTAGCCGGACCCCCCTGTCAGGGACACTCCAACCTCAACAATGCAACCAGGCGCAACGATCCAAGGAATGACCTGCTACTTCCGCGTCGCACGTTTCGCGAAACTGTATTCACCTCGGTTTATTCTAATCGAGAACGTGGTGACGGTTCGTCATGACAAGGGCAGGGTTGTCCAGCGAACCCTGGTAGCTCTACAATCCCTGGGCTACCACGTTGAAGAGTGCCTAGTGGACCTTTCTAAGTTGGGAGTTCCCCAATCCCATCGTCGGCGTACTTATCGATGGCCGTACGCGTCAAGGGACGTGGTCGCGTACGTTATCCAGTGCCAACCATTCGGACCATCGTCGAGCGCTACGCATGCCCTTTGCGAGATCTGAGGTGGGCTATCGGTGATCTGGTCGGGCAAACGTCCGATTCTTTCATGAATCAGACCTTCCGTTCCGGTCGAAAAGACCCGTCGACGCATAGACTACCTGTTCGACAATGACAAGTACAATCTCCCGAATCGTTTGCGCCCCTTCTGCCATCGCGAGAAGACCCACACCTACAACTCGGTCTATGGTCGACTGAGATGGGAGAATCTATCGCGCCTACGATAACCGGGGGCTTCGATACAATGGGTCGGGGCAGATTCGTCCCATCCGGAGGACAGGCGGACTTTAACTCCAAGAGAGGCTGCCCGCATCCAGTTCATACCTGATTTCTACAATTTTTCTAGTGCCGCGGATAGTTCAGTCGGAGAGAGTTGGTGGAAATGATCGGTAATGCCGTCCCACCCAAGCTTGCTTATGTCTTCGCGTTAGAGCTGTTACGATGACGGGACAATATACAGCGGAACTGTGGAACCTTGGTTTCTGGCAACTCCTTCCAGGATGAGCTCCGCGGTTAGGGCATCCTGTTTCTCATTTTTTTGTTCAGTTGAATAGACACAAGCGACTCTGAGCATAAGTGGCCACTGGGTCGGTCCGACATCCTCGACAGCACCCTCAAACTCAAACGGCCTTGAACGGCGGTTCGAAGGCCGAGCCCCAGGCCACTTATCAGCTTTTTTCTATGCCGGCCCTTTCGAGCAGCATTCCATAGCCCTGATCATAGAGGATCTGGATTGGCCATTACAGCCATGACCGAGCCGAAAGATGCGCGTCGCGAAAGGGATTCCGAAGTGAAGACCAGAATCTCTCGGAGTACCTAAACTTGGCAAGAACTCGCAAAGCTTTGGTCCGGGGCCGGGAACGGATTTTCGGCTTATAGTTCACTACTTCCTTTGCGCTCAAGCTCGAGAAGAATGCGTAAACCTAAATAGAAACATTCCTTTCTGAACGCAATTTCCCATTCCCTCAGATTCGTGATTGCGTCTAGCGAGCCGCGGCTATGAAGTAGTTGACCGAGCTCCTGCTGACGATTCCGTCTGGATTCACGAGATCGCTCGATCCAGGCAGGGGGAATGTTGCCGCCATCTTTGCGCCAGACGGCAAAATCCTCTACTGGGCTTCCATCACAGTCTTCGAAGAGAGCTGCTTCACGAGGCATGTGACTATTTCCAGGTTGAAGGCGATCAGGAACGGCCTAAGTCGGTGTCGATGTCCAGCTGCTCAAAACGGACAGTCGGGCTGTAATTAATCATCCGCAAGGCAAAGGCCCGTAGTACGGCTTGACTCTTCGCCTCATCCAGGAGATTGAGACCGAGTACCACGTAATCGGACGCAAAGCCAAGGACTGCTGCTAGTTCGGTATAGGTTATATTTTGATTCCGAAGCTCACCAACGAAATAGATGTACTCCCATGTTTTACCTTCAGCATCTGTCCCCCAAAGCGTCACCGCAAGTCGCCGACTGCGGACTCTATATCGAAGCGAGGTCGAAGCGAACACCTTTCCGCGTCCGCAGAATAGAACCCTGTCCCCTTCCGCGAACTGAAGCCATTTCCTTCGATTGACACCACTCAGTCCAGGGAGCTACCCCCAAACGCGCAACCAGCTGGTCGGATACCGTGAAGCTAGAAAGTCCGCATCGTCCTCGGAGAGGAATTTTAGGATCTCGGAGAGGTGATCTGCCGGTCAGCTTCCCCGTGGGAGCTCCCGCCACGTGACCAATGATTGTCATCCTGGGCGGTTTGCGAAGGAGTGCCAGTAAGCTTCGGCCCCTTCGCTTCGCTCAGAGCCTGCCCTGAGGCTTGCGCGTTAGCGACGACAGCGCGCAGAGACCGACTGACCGACTGACCGCCCGCCCGCCTGACCGCCTGCCCGCCACTGACTGCCTGACCTCAGGCCATGCAAGCTGCCCCACGTTCAGTGGTAAAGCCGCGTCCCACCTCCTATCTATATAGTAGGCAGTTCAGCCCATCCCTCTTCCCCCAAACAGCGACGCTGCTTCTTCCCAGGGGGGTATATGGCGTCGTCCGACATTCCCCATGGACCCATCTGGCACGGAGCCACCGTGCTGGTCGTGGAGAACGAGCCCGCCCAGCGGCGAGCTGGTTCGCCGCCGGCTCGAGGCCGAAGGCTTCCACGTCGAGCTCGCCCCCGACGGCGAGGCAGCATTGGCCCTCATTCAGAGCCGGGAGGAACCGTTCGACCTGGTGCTGACCGATCTGTCGATGCCGGGCATCGATGGCCGGCAGGTGTCGGAAACGCTGGCCCGGTACCGGCCCAGTGTGGCGGTGCTCTGCATGTCGGCCAATCCCGATGCGGTGCCCCACATCGGCCCCGGCAGACATTCCGGTGCGGGTCATGCTCAAGCCGTTCACCGCGGACGATCTCTATCACGCCGTGCGCGACGCGATTACCCGGAGCACCGATCTGACCAGCGTCGCCGAAGCGGAGATCGTCCTGGCGCACGCCGGACTGAGCCGGCTGGCCCAGGCACTGGAAGCCAGTCGGACGATGCGGGTGCACACCCTGGATCTGGTGGTGGCTGCGCGCGAGTTGCGCCGGATCAAAGAGCAGGAGTGACCTGCCGGACACACCAAGGGGGAGAGCCACCAAGCAGCTCTCCCCCCGGGCCGAACACCTTCGCCGGCTTCTTAGATGGCGGCGACGTTCTTGTGGGCGGTCGAGAAAGCAACCTCGTAGTTACGGACCTGCGGCGTACCCTCGATGACTCTCGCTAGAGTCTTGAGCACCTGGGGGTAAGTCTCGCGGCTGTAGTTCTCCGCACTTTCCTTGCTGTCCCACAAGCTGATGGCGAGTACCTGCCGGCCATCCTGATCCACGAACAGAACTTCGTCATTGAAGCCATTCTGCTTCTGCAAGAGGGGCAGAATCTCCCGGTCGAACATCTGGGTTAACTCTTCCCGCTTAATCGGCTTGAGATGGCAACTCACATGACGTGAATACATGAGAACTCCTTGAATCTATGGTTGAATAGTGGCGGGCTCCACTATGTGATGTACTTGACAGACAGCAACTTAGCCTGCTTTACTACATTTGTCAAGTAACAGTCTTCGGCTTGCCCCTAGGGGCCCTTCCGATTAACTTAACTCTGTTAATCAACCCCAGCTCAGCCCGAGGACCCACTGTGGACGTCTCCTTGATCATCCGGCAACGATTGGAGGAGTTCGGCCTGGAGCAGCGAGAGCTCGCCCGCGCCGCCCAGGTCACCGAGTCGTACATCTCCCAGCTGCTGACCCGGCGCAAGGCGCCACCGGCCCCCAACCGGACCGACATCTACGAGAAGATGGACCGGTTCCTCAAGCTGCCCCCGGAGAGCTGGCGCGGATGGCCGATGTGCAGCGGAAGCGGGAGCTCAAGAAGGAGCTGGCGGAGGACCCGGCGCCGTTGTTCCGCGAGGTTCGCGACCTCGTCCTCCGGAAATGTGCCGCCGAGGAGTCGGCGGACCTCCGCGCCATCTTCGAAAAGGAGTCGTTCGGCGAGCTGGAGCGGCTGGTCACCCAGACGCTGCTCGACGTCGTCAAAGGAGTGGCAAGGCAGGAGCTGGAGAATGACCACTGGCTCCACATGGTGGCGGAGCTGAGCCACCGAAGCTACGAAGAGACCCGGGTGATCGTGCTGGAGTTCCTCGACACCGACATCTTCCACCTCTCTGCCGAGCACTGCGTCTCGTTCCTCGATCCGCTGATCGAATCCTGGAGCATCGACCTCGCGACCTTTGCCCTCGACATCGTCTTGAACCACCGAGTCGTCTCGGGCCACGTCAAGCGATTCGAGTTTGTCGAGAAGAAGTCCGCGGACCAGATCGATGAAGAGCCGGGTCTTCACGAGTTCCTGGACGACCCGGCGCTCCGGGGTAACGCGAGCGATGAAGAGATCGCCTTTCTCAAGCGGCTCAAGTTCAACGGCAAGCGGCCGACGCCGCTCTACTACTACCGGGAGTTACAGAGTCTCCGAGATGCACTCCACTTTCAGGCTCGGTAACGGCCGGTCACCTATTACGTAGCTCAGATTGGAGAGTTCTATGGCCACTGCCATGAAGACCAGGCCCGGGATCAAGATCCATCCGTTCGAGGATCGGGTCGTGATCCTGCCGCTGGAGGATTCGGAAGCGATGCGGGGAGGGTTGTACATCCCGGACACCGCGAAGGAAAAGCCCACCCGGGGCGAGGTGATCGCCGTGGGACCCGGGCGGATCGAGAAGGGCGATCGGGTAAAGATGGACATTCACCAGGGCGACCAGGTGATCTACGGCAAGTACAGCGGGACCCCCTACGAGGTCGGCGGTGATGAGCTGATCATCATCAAAGCGTCCGACGTTCTGGCCAAGATTGGCTGATGCAGCTTACTGAGGAAATGAGGGCATATATGGCATCGAAAGAACTTCTGTTCAGTACCGAGGCACGCGCCAAGCTGAAGCAGGGTATCGACCAGCTGGCGGACGCCGTCGCGATCACGCTCGGCCCCAAGGGCCGCAACGTCGTCATCGATAAGAAATTCGGTTCCCCCACCGTGACCAAGGATGGCGTCACCGTGGCCAAGGAAGTCGAGCTGAGCGATCCCGATCGAGAACCTGGGAGCCCAGATGCTGAAGGAGGTCGCCACCAAGACCAGCGATCTCGCCGGCGACGGCACCACCACGGCGACCGTGCTCGCCCAGGCGATCTTCCGCGAGGGCCTCAAGAACGTGACCGCGGGCGCCAACCCGATGGAGCTGAAGCGGGGGATCGACCGCGCGGTAGAGGCCGTAGTCGAGCAGCTCCGCAGCATCTCGGTTGCCTCCACCGGCAAGAAGGAAATCACCCAGGTGGGCACCATCTCCGCGAACAATGACAAGGAGATCGGGAACCTGATCGCGGAGGCGATGGGGAAGGTGGGCAAGGACGGCGTCATCACCGTCGAAGAGGCGAAGGGTCTGGAGACCACACTGGAGACGGTGGACGGGACCCAGTTCGACCGGGGTTATCTGTCGCCCTACTTCGTGACCGACCCGGAGAAGATGGAGGCGGTGCTGGAGGATCCCTACATTCTGATCCACGACAAGAAGGTCTCCGCGATGAAGGAGCTGCTGCCGCTGCTGGAGCAGGTGGCGCAGAACGGCAAGCCGATGCTGCTCATCGCCGAGGATGTGGAGGGCGAGGCGCTGGCGACCCTGGTGGTGAACAAGCTTCGGGGGACGCTGAAGGTCGTGGCCGTCAAGGCACCGGGCTTCGGTGATCGGCGCAAGGAGATGCTCCGCGACATCGCGGTGCTCACCGGCGGGCAGGTCATCTCCGAGGAGCTGGGCCTCAAGCTGGAGAACGTGACCCTCAATGATCTCGGCCGCGCCAAACGGGTGGTGATCGACAAGGACAATACGACGATCATCGATGGCAAAGGCAAGGCGGAGGAAGTCCAGGGCCGGATCGCCGAGCTCCGGAGCGCCATCGAGAAGAGCACCAGCGACTACGATCGCGAGAAGTTGCAGGAGCGGTTGGCCAAGATGGCCGGCGGCGTGGCCATCATCAACGTCGGCGCGGCCACCGAGACCGAGATGAAGGAGAAGAAGGCTCGGGTCGAGGACGCACTGCACGCCACTCGCGCCGCGGTCGAAGAGGGAATTGTGCCCGGCGGTGGAGTCGCGCTGCTCCGGGCCCAGAGCGCGCTGGATCGGATCAAGGGAACCGAGGATGAGAAGACCGGCGTCGCCATCATCCGGCGGGCGCTGGAGGAGCCGATCCGGCTGATCGCGGAGAATGCCGGAGCCGAGGGGTCGATCGTGGTGAGCCGAGTCAAGGAATCGAAGGACAAGAACTTCGGCTACAACGCCGCGACCGATACCTACGAGGATCTGGTCAAGGCCGGGGTCATCGACCCGACCAAGGTCACCCGCACCGCGCTACAGAACGCGGCGTCGATTGCGGGCCTGCTCCTCACCACCGAGTGCGTGCTGGTGGAGAAGAGGGAAGACAAGCCGTCGCCCGCGATGCCGGGCGGTGGAATGGGCGGGATGTACTAAACACCCGCTGAACTTACGGCCCGCGCAGTTGGCGGGCCGTAGGTTTATTGCGGTCTCAGTAAGGATCTGTCCCATGCGCCCAACCAGAAGCCGATCCCACTTCACCCGCTTTGCCAAGGGCACGGCACGGGCGACTGGCCGGCCCTCCGCCTTCCTTCTCGCCGTCGCGGTAATTCTCACCTGGTTGGTGACCGGTCCATTATTTCATTTCAGTGATACCTGGCAGCTCGTCATCAATACCGGTACGACGGTCATCACCTTCCTGATGGTATTCCTCATCCAGGCCACTCAGAACCGGGATGCCGAGGCGGTGCAGGTCAAGTTGGACGAGTTGCTGCGGGCGACGGCAGGGGCTCACAACGCCCTGCTGGATCTGGAGGAACTGGAAGAGCATGAGCTCGACCAGATCCTGGACGGCTACTGCCGTCTGGCCGAGAGTGCCCGGGACGATCTGCGGACCGGAGGGCATGACACGGGCGCGCCGGAAAGGACCTGATTCCATCGCCCGCGAGTCATCTGTCGAGCGCTAGCGAGATCTCGCTGCCCCGCTGCCCCGCTGCCCCGCTGCCCCGCTGCCCCGCTGCCCCGCTGCCTCAGGCGATGCGCCACTCCGCGAGACTGGCATGGGCCCGACCCTGTCCCTGATCGGGGATAATGGTCAGCTCCAATGAGGTGACTGCGCGAAGATCGACATTGAGATCCTCTACCTCGCTGGTTGAGCCCCCGGGACTGAAGGTGTATTGCTGCCGCACCAGGTCCTGGGACGAGCGGCCCCCGTCGGGCGACCAGCGCAAGGCAAACTCCTGGGTCCGCTCGGCCGCCGGTTCATCGAAGCGGAGCCGGATCCTCCGCAGTCGCTGCGGCTGGTGAAACATGAGGCGGATGCTCTGGCTTCCGGGCTCCGCCGCCCGCCAGCCGGACTGGCCATTCGGGAGCAAGGCCCCCTCGATCGGGCTCGCCGGGTCTTCCGACGTCAGCTCCACCTGCGCCATGGCCTCGAGATCCAGCCAGCTCTCCTCGGTGACGCTCCTCTGCTCGGGGACACCAACCAAACGCTTCTGCATTTCGGATCCTCGCTTAATCCAGGAGCTCGAGCTCATCCAGGAAGCCGGCGACGGTGACCAGCGACGCGAGGGTGGGCTCCGCCCGGAAGTTGTAGGCGGCATCGCGCAGGCCCGGCACCACCGGGCCTCCGATCTGCTTCCGATAGCGGCGGTAAGAGACTCCCAGTTGGTGGAACACCCGTTTGAGCGATTCAGTGTCCCGGGTTTCCTCCATATCGGGCGAGGCCGGATCGGCCGGCCGCGGCTGCCCCCGCTTTACCTTGGGCCTGGTTGCACTCGCGCGCTGGTCGGCGGCACGGCGGGCGGCTTTCACCCGCGCGAGCATACGATCGGTCAACGTGTCGGGCGATGCGGTCATTGCGACAGGCCTCAGTTTGGGTTCGACTGGTTGGCTCCGCTCTCCCATCACAGAAGCGAAGCCTGAGCACTTCACACTAGAGAGTTGGCGGCGAGCGGGAGCCAAAGGCCCGGCGCTATTGACCAAGCGGTTAATAAATACTACTCTTTATTAACCAGCAGGTCAATAGCATCCACACTGGAGGCGGCAGATGCCAGGGCAGAGGGAAACTCAAGCCACCCGACGAGAGCAGATCCTCGAGGCTTCGTACGAGGTGGCGCTGCGCAGGGGCATCGATGGTCTCACCGTGCGGGCCGTTGCCACCCGCGCCCGGCTCAGTCACAGCCTGATCCTCTTCCACTTCAAGCGGAAGGACCAGCTGGGCCTGGCCTTGCTCGACCGGGTGCTCGCGGGCACCCTCTCGATCACCCTCCCCAATGAGATCCGCACCATTCGCAACCCCCGCGAGCGTCTGCAGGTGCTGGTTCGCCAGGAGCTGCAGCGGCTGTCGGAGGAGCCGCGCCGTCTTCGCCTGCTGCTGGAGTTCTGGACCCGGGGCGGCCACAATGCCGTCATCCGGCAGAAGATCGGTGCCGGTCTGGATCGATACCGGAGCGCATTCCAGGATCTGATCTCGGAGTTTTCCAACGGGAATGGCCAGAGCAGCCGGAGCTCGGCCGGCCTGGCAGCGGTGGCGGTCAGCCTGATCATCGGCTATCCGGTGCAGGCCATGATCGATCCCGAGCGGGTTGGGGCCGAGGAGTACCTCGCGTCGGTGCAGGGCGCGTTGGAACACCTCGGCATCGCGGCCTGAGCGGTGCCCCACTGCGTCGACGATCAGTACCCGATGATCCCGGTCCGGGAAACGGCGGCGGGTCAGATTCGCTGGGCTTGCAGCAACCCCTGGCACCCTCACGATCCCGGACCCTGCCCCAGCTGCGGTCATTCGGGACACCCGACCAGCGTTGGTGCCGGGCCGGCGGCGCAGGCGCGTTGTACCAAGTGTCACCACCCATGGCTGCCGGTTGGCGCCTGAAATCTTGAGACTCGGCGGCGGCTTCTCGCACGGGGCCCATGAACCTCCTCGTCCGCCTCGGCCTTTCAGCGTCTCTGCTCGGCACCTCCCGTCCGATTGCGACGCTCGAGCCGGACAGAGCGAACACCACTTCTCGTTTCCCATACTTCTGCTCGAGGACCCGGCTACTCCGACCCGGTGAGACTGACGGCTAGCAGGCAAGGGCCACCCGTGATGGGTGGCCTTTTTCTGTCCGAGCTATGAAGCGGTTCGACCAGACCATGGAGCAGGGATCAGATGCTCGGCGGGCACACGTAGGCACCAGTGCCGAGCTGGATGCCACCGGCGAGCAGATCGTCCATCTGGTGAACGTGATGGACGGGCTGAACCGGGACGCGTTTTATTGATACCCGAGATTCTGCGGCTTATGCTTATCATGGTGCCGGTCCCTCCCAGGAGCATTCGTGCCGGTCACCGCGAAATTGTCCAAGCGATTCTACGATGTGCTGGGCGAGGACGTGGCCAATGAGCTGGTGGATTGGTTTAACGCCGTGGACCTGACGTACCGAGCGGACTTGCGGGAGCTGAACGAGCTCAACTTCGCTCGTTTCGATGCCAAACTCGAGCAGCGGCTGGCGGAGCTCCGAGCCGACCTGCGGCAGGCAATGGTAGAGCTGAGGTCCGAGCTTCGGCAGGAGATCGCCCAGTCGCGGATTGACTCCAGCACAGATTTCGCCCAGATGCGGACCGAGGTTCAGCAGGTCCGCACCGAACTCCTGCGGTGGATGTTCGGCTTTTGGGTAACCACCCTGCTTGCCTTGGGCGGCATGATGGTCGGCCTGAGGTAGGCTAAGAGCAGACGGAAGGAGGAAGGCATGCCGGACCATGATCAGGTGCTTGTTCGCTGGAGCATCGGCCGAACGGGGCGGGCCTGGACCGGTGAGGAGGCGCACCAGCGGTGGGAAATGACGCCAGAGAAATTCGAGATGAACCAGGGCAAGCTCTTCTGGGACGACACCCAGCGACTCACCCTGTTGGCCCTGTGCTGGAGAACGTGGGCGTAGACCCAGGTGGTTCGCTTGGGAGATCCCGAGGTCTGGCTGGCAGCGATCCGGGAGCTGGGCTGAACACCCCTTACCTGCAAAACATCCTTATGGCATAGGGAGTCCGCCCCGATTCGTCTATGACGCGCAAGTACGGGCGCGCGCCAGCGCCGGGATCGGGCAGGACCTGATAGATCAAGCCTAATTTGGAGGTGAGCCGGCGCAGCCCGCGCGACTCCTAACGGAAGCTATGTGTTGATTGCCTACGGTCATCCCGAAAAGTGATGCCCGATGTCTTTTCCCCTTCAATCTCGCGCTCCGAAGAGCCGTATGTATCTGCAGATACTTGGTGCCCGTCTTTGTCTCTAAGCCGGGAATACCTACCCTCTGTTTCGGTATGACTCGCTTGACCCGGTCAGAACTGGCTCCTACGTTGGTGCCTTAGTCAGAGCCCCCTCTTGTTTTCTCGTCACTCACAAAAGATTGGAGGGTTCCAATGGGTCCGCGAAGACGTCGGTGGCGGTCGGCGATTGGCGCGATGGCTTTGCTTTGGGGAATCGGCGCGTGTGGTGATGACAATACCATCAGCGGACCTCCCAGCTTCGATCCCGTGCCGGTGGTAACCCACGACCAGTTGAAGGCCGCTCTTTTGCAGGCTGTCGGGGTGAGCGCGGATGGAGTCCCCGACGGAAACGCCGGCCTCAACCTGAACATGTGGGCGACGGTGGTGGATACGGCGGGCGTGGTGGTCGCGGTGGTCTACAGCGGAACGGGGGAAGGCGACCAGTGGCAGGGGAGCCGGATCATCTCGGCGCAAAAGGCCAACACCGCGATGAATTTCAGTCTTGATGCCGCCTACCTCGGCTTCGGCGGTCTGGCGCTCTCTACCGCCAATCTGTATACGGCGACGCAGCCCGGCGGAAGTCTCTTCGGTCTGCAGGAGGCAAACCCGATCAATGAAGATGTGGCGTATGGAGGCAATATCGAGAACTATGGCACGCCAGACGATTACATGGTCGGAAAGCGCATCGGCGGGACCAACGTGTTCGGCGGCGGGTTTCCGCTCTACGACGCAGCCGGCAATCTCATCGGGGCCGTGGGGGTGAGCGGCGATACCTCGTGCGCGGACCACGCTATCGGGTGGAAGACTCGCTTTTATCTCGGTCTGAGCAACGTTCCTGCGGGGGTCGCACCCAGCGGCACCGACAACATCATTTACGACATCGATGGCGGCGGAGTCAGCGCCAGTGGCTTTGGCCATCCCCATTGCCTGGATGCGGCGGCCGAGTCTGCCGTTTCCGATGACCTGCCGATCAGCTTCCCCGTGGAGCTCCCGCCGCGTGACCGAATATTGTCATCCTGAGCGAAGCGAAGGATCTGTCGCTGCGCTCGGGTAACAATCGCTGTAGAGACCGACCGACCGACCGACCGACTGACCGCCCGCCCGACTGACTGCCTGACCTCCTGGGCCTGGTCATCCAGCCGCGGGCGGTACTAGGGCACTGAGCCGTGTCCGCCAGGCTCCTCAGTGATCCCGCGAGACCCGAATCCTGAGTAGCATCGGCGGCAGCGTGGAGTATCTCGACATCGTTTTGGCTGAATCCGAACGGCTGCTCGGCGAGGGCAAAGGCCGCCAACGCGCCACGCGACGGCGGCGGCACCAGGACTCTATCGTGCGCCCGATTCATCACGATGACCGCGCCGTGCTGGTCGAGGCCGAGCTTGGCGACGTACTCGGTGGAATCACCGCCCGAGATGCCGCTCTGCTTGGCCCAGCTGTCCAGCTCGCGGGCCGCCTGGCGATAATCCCGGCTGTCCCACTGTTCGGGCGTCAGTGCGGGTGCAATTGCGTTGGACATGGTCTGCTCCTGTGGTGGAAGGCTATGGTCCGGAGCCTTGGCACCACCGCATCGCATCCTCAGGTCCGCAGAATGAGGGCGGTTAATCCTGCTACTCCCGTGGCCAGCAGGAGCATGCCGGCGCACCCCCTTCTCGTCGAGGTTTTTGCAACGGCCTGAGCCGGTGGCGCGGTCTGATGTCCCGCCAAGGCGTCCGCGAACTCCGCGGCGGTGGCGAATCGCTCAGTTGGATCCCTGGCCAGCGCGCGCACGATGGCCGCTTCCACGTGCTCGGGGACCAGAACCACCGGGCGGAGCGGCCGGGGCGGCCCCATGAACCTCAGCATGAGAGTGGTCTGCGGGTTCGGCCCCTTGAACGGCGGCTCGCCCGCCAGCATCTCGTACAACACGCAGCCCAGCGCGAAGATATCGCTCCGGCCGTCGATTGCCTTGTCGCCGCTCGCCTGCTCCGGGCTCATGTAGGTCGGGGTGCCGACGGTCATCCCGGTCGCAGTGAGCTTCTCCTGCACCTCGGTGACCGCACGGGCCACGCCGAAGTCGGCGACCAGCACCTGGTCACCCGAGAGCATGATATTGTCAGGTTTGATGTCGCGGTGGACCACGCCCTGCTGGTGCGCGTATGCGAGGGCACCTGCCACCTCGGTCGCAATCCGGATCGCCTCGTCGGGCGCGAGCTGGTGCTCCCGCTGCAGCCGCTCGTACAGGTTCTCTCCCTCGATCAGGGGCATCGTGAACCAGAGCAGGCCGTCTCCTGCATCCCCGGTGCCCGGTGTCTCTCCCGAGTCGAGTACGCCAAGGATGTTGGGATGCCGCAGCTGCGCCGCGACCCGGATTTCGCGCTTGAACCGGTCGGCGCCGACCGTGTAGCCGAGCTCGGGGTGAAGGACCTTCAGCGCGACGGCTCCGTCATCCCGGAGATCCCGCGCCAGATAGACAGTGGCCATGCCCCCACGGCCGAGCTCGCGCTCGATCACGTAGCGATCGGCCAGCGCCTCCTGCAGTCGCGCGCGTGGGTCCGCAGTCACGAGCCGTTCACCAGCCGCTGGAACCGCGGGTTGCCCCGGAGCGGCGCCGGCCATGCCGCCGCGGCCCAGCTCGCGCTCGATGGCGTAGCGGCCCGCCAGCGCGGTGGCGAGCGAGGAGTCGTTGGGGGTCACAAGCTGCCGGTGGAAGAGAGGCTTAAATGTGTCGAGGGCCATGGGGGATTGCCAGCAAGGACGGGCTCACCGCCTTACCTTCGTACCGCCATGGTGCTGCCCTTCTCCGGCGAACGATGACCGCCGAGCCGCTCTCCGACGAGGCCCTTCTCGCCCGCCTCGTCGCCTTCGACACCACCAGCCACAAGAGCAACCGGGAGATCGCCGACTTCATCAGCGACTACCTCGACCGCCCCGGCGTGCGCATCACCCGGCACCCGACGGCCGACGGCGCCAAGCTCAACCTGATCGTGGCGGCCGGCCCGGAAGACGGCGACCGCGGTCTGGTCCTCTCCGGCCACATGGACACCGTGCCGGCCGAATCGGAGGGCTGGGAGTCCGACCCGTTCACCCTGACCCGGCGCGATGGATCCTACGTCGCCCGCGGCGCGGCCGACATGAAGGGCTTCCTCGCCCTCGCGATCAACCGGCTCGCCGCGGCCGACATCCCGCGACTCCGGCACCAGCTCGTGCTGCTCTTCACCCACGACGAGGAGACCGGCACCCTGGGCGCCCGGCGCCTGTTGGACGAGCCGGGCGCGGTCCCGCCGCTCCCGTCGGCCGCCATCATCGGCGAGCCGACCTCGCTCCGGGTCCTGCGCATGCACAAGGGCCATCTGCGGCTCCGGCTCTCGTTCACCGGCATCCCCGCCCACAGTGGCCTTCCCCATCTCGGCGTGAACGCGGTCGAGGCTGGCCGGCCGAGCGATCGTCGCCCTCGCCGAGCTGCGCCAGGCGCTCGAGCGGGAGCGGCCGCCCAACGCGGAGCACTTCCCCGAGGTCCCCTATGTCACCCTCAACGTCGCCCGAGTCGCCGGCGGCGGTGCCACCAACGTGGTCCCGGCCGACTGCGTGCTCGATCTGGGCGTGCGGCTCCTGCCCGGGATGTCGGCGGACGAGATGACCGGGCGGGTGCGAGCGGTGGTGCAGGAGGCGGTGTCGCGGGTGCCGTTCGAGCTGGCGGTGCTGGGCGAGACCCCGCCGATGATGGTCGCGGAAAACGCACCGATCCTTCGCCTGCTCGCCGAGGAGCTGGGGCAGGCCGGATCCGGGAGCGCGCCGTTCGGCACCGACGGCGGCTGGCTCAGCCGGCTCGGACTCGACTGCGTCATCTGGGGGCCGGGCTCGATCGAGGTCGCCCACAAGCCGAACGAATCGCTGCCGGTGGCGGAGTTCGTCCGCGCCGGGGAGCTGCTGACTCGCATCGTCCACCGAGCCTGCGCGGCGGAGTCGGCGTGAGCTCTACGATCATCGACTGCGCAACCTTTTGGCGGCCGATTGGGTCAAACGACCGTGAACCCCGTCCTTACAACGCGGCCTTTCCCGCACCTTCGCCCGGCCGACCGGGACCAGCCCCCAGGAGCGTCCTCTACCCGATCCTCTGACTCCGGCCCGGGTGCCGCATCGGCCTGGACCTGGACAGAGGAGCCCCGACAATGAGGCCGAACGTTTCTTCCACGTGCGCGCTTTCACTACTTTGCATTGCTCTGCTTGCCGGCTCGGGCCCGGTCATGGCGCAGAACAGCAGCGCGCCGGCGGCTGGTGCCAGCACCGCCGATCTCTCCGGGCTATGGAGCGCGAAGAAGTGGTTCGGCCCCGACGTACGGGGCGAGCTCATCATCGAGCGTACGAGCTATGGGCTTCTTGCCGACATCGCCGGGCGCGAGGCGCCGGTGACTCAGAAAGGCCAGGAGCTCACCTTCGAGCTGCCGGGAAAGGAAGGCAGCTTCAGCGGCCGCTTTGAAGGACCCGGCCTGATCCGCGGCCTCTGGCTTCGGAAGGATCGGCCGAGCGCTTCGCCGGTCATGCTGAAGGCCGACGGATCCGGTAAATGGCTCGGTACGGTCGATCCGGGCGAGGACGAATTCTCCTTCTACATCTTCGCTCGGCGGCGAGCTGACGGCTCTTACGATGCCGTGCTCAGAAACCCTGAGTTCGATCTCGGCAACCAGCGAGGAGTGCGCAGGCTTATCCGCAGCAGCGATGCCGTGCGGCTCATGGCGGGCTCTGACGACGCCTCCGAGCGCGTACTCGCCACCGGCTTCGTTCAGCAGGAAATGGACGGCTTCTCGCTCATCTTCCCCAACCGAGGCGGGACCTACGATTTCTCGCGCGACGACAGTTCGAGCCTGGTCTATCCGCGGCCCCGCCCCGGCAATCGGTACCGTTATTCTCCGCCGCCTTCTCTCGGTGACGGGTGGCCTACCTCGACCCTCGCCGCCCAACGGATCGATCAGCCGGCGATGGAACGTCTCGTCCAGTCGATCATCGACATGAAGATGGACGAGGCCGACGCGCCGGAGATCCACGCCCTCCTGATCGCCCGCCACGGCCGGCTCCTGCTCGAGGAATATTTCCACGGCTTCTCGCGCGACAAGCTCCACACCCTGCGTTCTGGCGCCAAGAGCCTGACCAGCACGACGATCGGCGCCGCGATGTACGCCGGGGCGCCGCTTCGGCTCGACAGCCATGTGTACCAGGTGATGAATGGAGGCGTCTTCCCGGCTGGTCTAGAGCCGCGCAAGCGGGCGATGACGCTCGAGAATCTGCTTACCATGTCGTCGGGCCATTATTGCGACGACACCGATGAGAAGGCTCCGGGGAACGAGGACTACATCGGTGACGAACTGCAGCCGCCGGACGTGATCGCCTATTTCATGTCGGTGCCGATGGCGACCGACCCCGGCACGAACAGCGTCTATTGCAGCATGCAGCCGCATTTGGCGCTCTCGATGCTCGGCGAAGCGATGCACCAGTCCCCGGTTCGGGTCTTCGACCGCCTGGTCGCTCGCCCCATGCAGATCATGCACTATTCCTGGCCCCTCGACACCAACGGCCGCCCCTACGGCGGAGGAAGCGTGGCGATCAGGGCGCGTGACTACATGAAGTTCGGACAGCTGATGCTGAACGGCGGCACCTGGGCCGGAAAGCGGATTCTCGGCGCGAGCTACGCGAAGGCTGCAGTCTCGCCCCAATATCATTTGCGCAACATCTATTACGGCTACTTCTGGTGGATGGAGTATTACCCGTACAAGGGCCGCCAGGTATTAGGCTATTCGGCTCGGGGAGCGGGCGGTCAAATGGTCTTCGTCGTGCCGGAGCTGGACCTGGTTGCGACAGCCATGGGGGGCAACTACTCAAATCGACGCGGGGGAAGATACCTGAATAACTTCATTGCCACGTCCATCCTGCCCGCAGTCCGCGAGCCGGGCGATGATCCGAAGGCGCCGGTCAAGGATATCGATTGGCTGTCGCCTTATGGTCCCTCGAAAGATGGGAGCCGCGTCAGTCCACAACCTTGAAGCCTTGGGCAGCGCGAAGATCTTCGCATTGCTGCCCGCTGTTCTCCTCGCCGCGGGATCCCTCGGTGCCCAGTCGCGGCCCCAGCATCGCCGTACTACCCGCCTGCCGGGCAGTGGGAACGGCGCGCCCCCGCATCTCGTCGCCATGGATGCGGCATTGGTTGACTCGGCAGTCGCCTTTGCCAAGTCGATGGAGAGCACCGCGCCGAGAGATCTTCTGGCCGAGCATTGGGCTGGCCCGTATGCGCCGGGAGCCGCTGCCGGATCCCATCGGCCCATTCAAAAGCCGCGGAGAGATGACCGGTATCATCCTGCGGCACGGCTACCTGGTAGCAGAGTGGGGCGAGCCGGAGCGGGTGGATCTGACCTTCAGTATCACCAAGAGCTTCCTCTCGAGCACGGTCGGCCTGGCGTGGGATCGCAAGCTCATCCCCGATCTCCACGCCAGGGTCAAAGACTACGTGAAAACGGGTGAGTTCGACTCGGAACACAACGCGAAAATCACCTGGGAGCACCTGCTGCGTCAGACCAGCGACTGGGAAGGCACGCTCTGGGGCAAACCCGACTGGGCGGACCGGCCGCCTGCCGATGTGCCGATCGAGCAGTACAAGAAACGGATCCACGCTGAACCGGGCACGACCTACAAGTACAACGACGTCCGGGTCAACCTGCTCGCCTATGCCGCACTGATGGTGTGGCGCCGTCCGCTGCCGGAAGTCTTGAAGCAATACCTGATGGACCCGATCGGGGCCTCGAATACCTGGGTCTGGCACGGGTACGACAACTCGTGGGTCAAGATCGGCGGCAAGAGGATGCAGTCGGTGTCTGGCGGGGCGCATTGGGGCGGCGGCATGTGGATCAGCGCGCGCGACCTGGCGCGGTTTGGGCTCCTCACGCTCCGCCGCGGCAAATGGAAGGACCGGCAGATCCTGTCGGAGGCGTGGATCGCCCAGGCGCTGACCCCCACGAAACCGCAGCCGACCTACGGCTTCATGAACTATTTCCTGAACTCCCCAGGCGCGGACGGGCAGCGACCGTGGCCTGGCGCCACGCCCAATACGTTTTGCCACATCGGCAACGGCACCAACGCGGTCTGCGTGATACCCGAATACGATCTGGTAGTGGTCGCCCGCTGGATTCGAGACGATGCGTTGGACGGGTTTCTGCAGCGCGTGATCGCGGCGAGCAAAGACCAGTAAGCAGGACCGGGGTGGCGGAAGAGGTTGGCGTTGCTAGGTTGAGGTGAGGTCCCCATTACCCGCCACCGGGATCATACCATGAAGACCTGTCTTCTCCTCCTCACACTCTGCGTGTTCACCGTGCCGGCCGCTGCCCAGAGCAGCTCGTCTCCGGTAGCCGATGCCTTGCGCTCGCTGGCCCAGCGCAATGGCCGGGATCTCGTCGCTGCGGCGGAGGAGATGCCCGGCGGCAAGTATGGCTACAAGCCCACCCCGGCGCAGATGAGCTTCGGCGACGTCATTGCCCACCTGGCAGGAGGCAACGACTATCTCTGCTCCACCATCTCGGGAGTGGAGGCGCCCAAGCGCGCCGAGCTGAAGGGCGACGCCGGCAAGACCAAGCTGGTGCCGGCGCTCAAGGAGTCGTTCCAGTTCTGCGAGTCCGCACTGGCCAAGGTGGACGACTCCAAGCTGGACGAGCAGCTTCCCTGGTTCGGCGGCCGGAAGCTCTCCCGGGCCGGTGTCATGTTGGCCACGGCGCAGGACTGGGCCGACCATTATAGCCAGCTGGCCAACTATCTCCGACTCAACGGACTTCTTCCGCCTACGGCCAAGCGGAAGGAGGAATAGCGTTGCTGATCGGCCGCCGGCGCGCGGCGGAACCGGCGTGAGCGGGAGGGTCATCGAAGCCGAACTGACCTGGACCGGCCGCCGCTTCGAGCCCGGACTGCAGGTGGTCGTGGGCGAAGACGGCCGGATCGAGGCCGTGACCGCCGGCCGGAAGCCGACCGACCGTCACCAGCGCTGCGCGCTCCTGCCGGGCTTCGTCAACGCCCACTCGCACGCCTTCCAGCGCGGCCTCCGCGGTCGAGGCGAGCGGTTCCCGGCCGGGTCGGGCGACTTCTGGACCTGGCGGGAGGCGATGTACGCGCTGGTCGAGCGGCTCGACGAGCGCGAGCTGTTCCGGCTCTCGGTCCAGGCGTTCGAGGAGATGCGGGACGCCGGCATCACCACCGTGGGCGAGTTCCATTATCTCCACCACGCGGGCGACGGCACCGACTACGAATTCGACCGGGTGGTGCTCGAGGCCGCGGCCGCCGCCGGCATCCGCATCGTGCTGCTCCAGACCTACTACGCCACCGGCGGCATCGGCCAGCCGCTCGGGCCCGGCGCAGCGGCGCTTCCGGTCCACCGATGTGGGCGCGTACTGGAAGCAGATGGACCGGCTCGAGTCGGCGCTCGATCGCCGGACCCAGAGTCTCGGCGCAGTGGCGCACAGCATCCGCGCCGCGGCAGTCGACGACATCGCGGCGCTGCACGCCGAAGCAGCGCGGCGCCGGCTGCCGTTCCACATGCACGTGGAGGAGCAGCGACGGGAGATCGAGGAGTGCGTGGCGGCGTACGGCCGGCCACCGATGCGGGTGCTGCTCGACACGCTCGACATCGGGGGGAACCTGACCGCGGTGCACTGCACCCATACCGCACCCGAGGATCTGCGGCAGTTTCTCCAGGCGGGTGGGACCGTGTGCGTCTGTCCGCTTACCGAGGGGAACCTGGGCGACGGGCTGCCCGTGCTGGAGCCGGTCCCGGATCGTGCTGGAGCGGCTGAGCCTGGGGTCGGACTCCAATGCGCGCATTTCACCGCTCGAGGAGATGCGCTGGCTGGAGTACGGGCAGCGCCTGCGCAACGAGAGGCGTGGGGTGTTGCGGAGTGGGGAAGGGGAGGTGGCGTCAGTCGTGCTCGATGCAGCGACGGCCGGCGGTGCCAGGGCGCTGGGACTCCCCGCCGGTCGGATCGAGGCCGGTCACTGGGGCGATCTGGTGGTGATCGACCTCGAGCACCCCTCGCTCGCGGGATGTGAGGCCGAGACGCTGGCGGAAGCGCTGGTCTCCGGGACCGACAATGGGGTCGTGCGAGGCACCTATGTGGGCGGCAACTGGAGAAAGAATCGCAGCTACTGATACCGGCGTGATAGCCATACGGGTTCGCCGCGACGGGTACTCAAGGCGACGAAGGGCTTAAGCACAAGAAGGTCAGATTCGGTTATCCGCCTATCCGCCTTCCGCCTATCCGCCAGTCCGGCTGCCCGCCCGTCCGTCTGTCCGCCCGTATTGACGTCCTCAGCCGTATTTCCTAACGTAGGATGGATCGCTAGCCACTGAAAAGCACCCGCGGCATCCTCGCTTTCCCCCGCGCCACCGCCAAGACGTCAGAGGGACCCCAAGATCGCCGAGCTACTGGCTAGGCGAGCAGGGCCATGGGCTACAGCCCACAGCCATCGTTTTTCGACGTACCACAAGGAGTGAACAATGCAAGCACGTGTCACCAGCTATTCCCAATCAGAGCGGCTGCGCGAGCGGATGGTCCAAGCCGAGGTGCGGCATGGACAGGAGATCAGGGCGGACTTGCCAGGGATCAGAGTCGAGGCGATGGGCCGGAACTGGTTTATCGGGAGGCCCAGCCGCCACGGCGTGGTCTTTTTCTGCACCATGGGACCCATCACCGTCCGGGAGACCACCACGCCGGGTGACGGAGGGCCCCTACCCAGCAACGTGATCCTCGAGGGTCTGGAGATTCCGGCGGAAGGGATTTACGACCTCAAGGATGTCCTGGTCCAGTCCAACGGAGACCTCCGGGTCATCATCGATGGTGCTTCGAGGGTGAAGCCCGTCGCGAGGCCGGCGGAGACAAGGCAGGTGTCTCCGATGTTCGTGTAGGTGGGTAAGTGCTATTGTCTAGAGTCCAGGGTCCAGGCTGATTGCCTTGACTCTGGACTCTGGACGCTAGACCAAGTGTCACGGACGCTGAATAGGTACTCCTAGAATGTGCGACGGCCGCCCGTGAATACCGGAAGCGGCCCTGCGTGACTCAGGTCACCGATCACCACACACCGTCCCCTGACATTTCGAACGGGTCTAACAGGAGTTCAGAATGAATCAGGTCAAGGACCCGGTCTGCGGAATGATGGTCGACCCGGAAACAGCCCCGGCACACACCACATACGAGTCTCAGGAGGTGTTCTTCTGTTCTCGCGAATGCCGCCGGGAGTTTGAGGTGGACCCGGCCCGCTATGCCGAGAACCTGGAGCGGCCAGACGCCCGGTTGATGGACACGAAGTCGTTCGTGGCCCCCAAATTGGGCTCTGCTGGCAGTGGTGGTTTGGAGTACGAGCCTGTCTCCGGAGCGGCGCGATCGCAAGTAGTGCTGCTGCCGCTGGGCTCTCAGGGAGTCGCCGGTGAGTTGCGCGCTCGGGATGAGGAGTTTTTGCTAGGATCGGATAGAGGTACCCGGACGACTCTACTTCACGACTGACTGTTCCGTTCCCGCTCCTAGCGCCGCAAGCGCCCAGCGGTGGGCGTAGCCGAGTACCTCGCCCTCCAGCGCCACCGGTACCATCCCTGCTCGAGCGAGTCCACCAGCACCGTGTCGCCCGGCATGAGCATGGCCTCGAGCGGGGCCCTCGCGCTCCGCGACTTCCGCACCTCCGTCCAGCTTCGTGCGACGCGGAGCTCGGCTGCTCTCGTCGGTAGACTGCGACCGGAGCTCGCTGCCGCTCTTGGCCGGTGCGCGGCGACCCTAGCCGTGTCCAACGGGGCCGTTCTCGCCATGGAGGACTCACTTCCGCCCTGGCTTCCCTGGGCTGACCGGCTGGGCCGAGACTAGCCAGACCCGACAACCGCCACAACGGCGAGGACCGCGGCTACTCCTTTCGGCGTGAGGAAACGTCCCAGATCCAGGCCGCCGCCCCCCTTCTGCACTTCGTTGGCCGGAAGCTCGCGACCGCAGCCGGGACACCGGTTGGCGATGCTCAGGGCTCGCTTGCCGCACGCGTCGCACTGCCTGTAGGATCCCCCCATCACAACTCCTGTGGCGTCGTCGAGGCTGTCGCCGTCGTAAGTGCTTGACCGTTCATTGGTCGAGTTTGAAGACCGACCGATCCGCCATGAGAGGGGCAAGTCGAGTGCCACCCCGATCACCTCGGAATCACGGGGGATCGCCGGCGAGATTATCAAGCTTGACAGCACCGGTACGGGGCCGCATCTAGGAGCACACACCTATATCCCATTCGGAGGCAATCATGTACGTCCTGGTTCAGCACACCATCTCCGAGCCGGCCGCGTTCTGGAACGCAGCCGACCCGAGGACAATCTCCCCGGATCTCACCCTGCATCACACCTTCCCCACACCCGACGGCACCCGGGCAGTCTGCATCTGGGAGGCTGCCTCGATCGATGCTGTCCGGAATGTGTTGGAGCCGGCTCTTAAAGGGTTGAGCCGGAACGAATACTTGCAGGTGGAGAACCGAGAGGGGTTCGTTAGACCATCGCGGGTACCACAGACCGCCACCGCGGCACGATAGCCCGGCCCCTTTGGTAGGAACGCCGGGTCTCGAGTTGCTTCCGAGACCCGGCGCCTGACCGCCTTACCGCCCTAGCGCCGGTCGCTCTCCGGTCAGCTCCTCGCGCACCGCTGCCCGTCGCATGATAGTCGCCACGGTGAGATAGGCTTCGCTCCAGGCCGCTCGGACCTCGAGGGTAAATCCGTCTCCCAGTCCCTGTTCCAGAGTCCAGAGCAGTGCCGCCCCCAGCGATTCATAGTCGGCGTCGTGCACCCCGTAGTGCACATGCCGGCGCCCCAGCGCAGCCACCACGCTGACCAGGTCGCTGGGCTGGTCGACGACCTGCACGATCTCGGCGAGCATCGTCATCAGCTTGCGCTCCTGCGCCTCCAGGTCCACCCCGGCGAACAGCCGCTCGGCCTTTGGGTCCAGCTCGAACAGACGCTGGTAGAACCGGGGGCTCGCCTCCTTGAGCGTCGGCTCGAACCGTCGCCAGCTCTCCCGCAACAGCTCCTGTTGCTCCGGGGTCATCCATCCTCCTTGCTGCCTGCGCGATAAAGTACCGCATCCCCGCCCAGCCGAAAGGCCGGACGGGGCGCGTGGCTGGCGCGATGCCTTAATGCGAGTAGGCGGGGCTCGCCGCAAAGATACCCTTAGGGCCGAGCCGAACCCGCCTGCCGCCGCCGGCGCTGGTCCGATAGATCTGGTCCACACCGCTGCGGTCACTGCCGAACGCGATCTGGTTGCCGTCAGGCGACCAGCTCGGTTCGCTCTCGGTTCCCGGGGAGCTGGCCAGCCGAGTGAGGCCGGTGCCGTTCGCCCCAACGACGTAGATGTCCGCACCCGGTTCACTGGAGGCCCCGCCGGCGAACGCGATCTTCTGTCCATCGGGTGAAAAGGTCGGATGCTGGTTCACCAGCCCGGCGGGCAGAACGATCTTGGACAGCAACCCGAAGCTGTTTGCGTCGATGATGAACAGCGTGCCACCCCCGCCGAAGACGATCTTCTGACCCGATGGATCGTACGAGGGGTAGAAACCCTTGAGCTGCCCCAATGTGCTCTGCATGGGCTTCAGCTCACCGGTCGCAACCTCGAGGTAGGCCAGATCCTGACCCGAAGTCCATACGGCGATCCGGGATCCATCCGGTGACCAGACCGGATCGAAAAGGCTCGTTGAATTGGGCGTGGGCGATACCCAGTGGCCGTTGGACCCGTTCGCATCCATCACGAAGATGTCCTGATGAACCACATTCGCCCCGTCGGTCCGGGGACGGACGAAGGCAATCTGCTGGTTGTCCTGGGACCAGGCAGGGGAGACCTCATTCTCCGGCGCGGAGGTCAGCCTGCTCTGTCCCGTGCCGTCCGCATTCATGACGTAGATATCGGTCTGATTTCCGACGCCTCTCATGCTGAACGCGATCTTGCCAAGCAACGGCCCGGTCTGGGCGAGTTGAGCCTCATCCGACGTGTCCCCGGCTGGGGCCAGCGGATTGTCGGAGTCGGCGCAAGCGGCGAGGCTCATCAGTGCGATTGCAAGCGTGTAGCGGTACATGGTATGAATCCTTTGGATGTGGGGTCCGGTTGAAAGATTGAACTCTGTCGGATGCTTCCTCTGAGTTCCTATTGCGCGGCGGTAAACCATCCCGACACGTGTACCCGCTGATCCTCGCGCTCGGGACGATCCGCCGTGAACCCGATCGCCTCGAGCTCGAACCGGCCGGTGAGGGTCTGGTCCGACATCGAGGTGATGGTGAGGACGCCGGATTCCGCCCGAAACACCCCTTCGGGGCGCTCGGATGAGCCGAGCATGACCAGCGCCCGGAACTGATCCGAGCCGGGAGCGAGGTCGGAGATGGGATAGCTCCCGATGGCGAGCCTGCTCCTGCCCGGGCGAATGAACTGGATCGCCCCCGGGGAGCTCTCGGTGCCGAGATTCAGGCTGAGGACATCGGGAGCGGTGGGCCCGCCGGCGACCCGTCCGAAACTGGCCGCGCCGGAAATGGTGGAGTGGGCCGCTCCGGTGACTGCTGCGCTGAACCCCTTCGAGTCCAGGGTCGTTGGTGAGGCGAGTCCCGCGAGCGTTGTCATCGAGACCATCGTGATCCCGCCCAGGCGAGTGAGCGTGGCTTTCATGGTGAAACCCTCCCGAGCTGGTGACGTCAGAGAGCCATCGGCGGCCGATTGCCGCCCCGGTTGACGGTGCCTAGTATAGAAGCGGCAGTCACAGCGGAATCACCTCGGACTCACCGGATTCAACGTGTTGCGGGTACATGCGTTTGGACGGCTCCACGTTCGCGGAAACGGCGGAGTCATCAGCGGTTCGGCGGCGCAACCCCGGCGCCTCGCCATCCTGGCTCTCCTGGCCAGTGCCGGCGAGCAGGGTCTTACCCGCGAGAAGGTGTTGGCATACCTCTGGACTGATACCGAGGAGGAGCGAGCTCGGCGGGGTCTCAACCAGGCACTCTACGCCTTGCGTCAGGACCTGGGGTCGGACGACGTCTTTCTCGGCAGCAGCCGCGACCTGCGGCTCAACCCGGATCTGGTCTCGAGCGACGTGGGGGAATTCGAGCAGGCGGTAGGCCGGGGCAAACTGGAAGAGGCAGCCGCGGACGTACATCGGACCATTCCTCGACGGGTTCCACCTGCCGGGCGCCCCGGAGTTCGAGCGCTGGTCAGAAGAGCAGCGGGCGGACCTGGCCCGTCGCCACGCCGAATCGCTGGAGAAGCTGGCGAAGCGATGGGAGAGTGAGGGAGACTGGGCCGGGGCAGTGGCCTGGTGGCGGAAGCTGGCGGGGCAGGACCCGCTGCATGCTCGGGTGGCGGTCAACCTCATGCGAGCGCTGGTGGCAGCGGGAGACCGGGCCGGAGCCCTGCAGCACGCGCGGATCTACGAAGTGCTGATGGAACAGGAGCTGGACGCCCCTCCCGACCGTGCGGTGACCGACTACGCCGCGGAGCTCAAGCGGAGTGAGGGGCCGGCACTTCCGCCCTCGTCGCCATCAAAGACGGAAGCGATCCTGAACCCGGAGCCGGTCGCAATCGCGCCGGCGCCTCTCCCAGCAGTCGTTCCCACTCCGCTTTCCGAACCTCGAGTCGTCGAGCCGCCGCCCTCGGTCGCGCGATCACCCGGTCGCCGAAGGCTGGAATTGCGGCACGCGCTTGCGGCTGCGGTGCTGATCGTCAGCGGCATCATCGCCGGGATGCTCCTCCGCCCGCGTAGCCCCGGCTCGATGCTTCCCGGAGCAGCTCACCGCGTGGCGTTCGATGACCGGCTCGAGCTCGACCCGGCGATCTCACCGGACGGGAAGATGGTGGCCTACGCGGCGGAAGCGGGCGATCGGTTCCAAATCTTCATGAGACAGACAGGCGGCGGCCGGGCGGTAGCGCTGACGGAGGCGTTGCCGGGGTCTCACCGCCGGCCCGAGTGGTCGCCTGACGGCAGCCGGATCGCGTTTCAGTCCGGTGGAGCGATCTACCTGGTCGATGCGCTGGGCGGCGTGCCGGAGCTGATCATCGGTCCGTCCGAGAAATCCGGATGGGTGGCCTACCCGGCCTGGTCGCCTGACGGGAGAGAGATAGCGTACGTCGAGAACTGGGCCATTTACGTCCGGCCTGTTGGCGGCGGCCAAGCCAGGCGACTGTCCGAGGTTCCCACTCCTCATTCCCTGGCGTGGTCACCCGACGGCAAGTGGATCGCCTGCGTCTCCGGAAACCCGGTATTCACCTTCGGCGAGGCTCCCTGGGGCAACTCCACCAATCTGGGGAACGTGGCGCCGAGCTCGATCTGGCTCGTACCGGCAAGCGGAGGCAAGGCGATTCAGGTCACCGACGCGCAGTCGCTCAACACCAATCCGGTGTGGCTGCCCCATGCCCGGGGCTTTCTCTTTGTCTCCGATCGAGAGGGCAATCGAGACATCTATAGTATAGACCTGGCCCGCTCGGGACTCCCGGCCGGCCCCCCGGCTCGGCTGACGACCGGGCTCGGCGCCCACGGCATTAGCCTCTCCACCGACGCGAAGAGGCTGGCGTACTCGGTCTTCACCCACAGCGGAAACATCTGGACCTTCAACCTTCCGGCCGCAGGCGTTGCGTCCATGACCGGTGGGCGGTCGCTTACCGAGGGAACCCAATCCATCGAGGGTATCAGCCTGTCCCCGGACGGACGCTGGCTTGCCTTCGACTCCGATCGAAGCGGGAACCAGGAGGTCTACAAGATGCCGAGCTCCGGCGGCGAGGCGGTGCAGCTCACCCACTCACCCGAAGCCGACTTCGTCTCCACCTGGTCGGGCGACGGCAGGATCATCGCGCTCCACTCCTACCAGGCTGGTACCCGCCGCGTGCGCCTGGTATCCGCTGATGGCGGGGAGCTGGAGCAGCTGGTCGATTCTCCTCCCCACCAGCGCTCTCCCGGGCTGGCCCCGGATGGCCGGAGGCTGGTCTTCACCGCCGATGTGTCGGGCGAGCGTCAGCTGTTTCTGGCTGCACGACTCGACGATTCCGCCTGGACCCGGGCTCGACAGCTCACCACCGGCGGGGGATGGGCGGGGCGCTGGTCGCCTGACGGGCGGGCCATCGTGTATTGCCGTTCCGACGGCTTGTGGCTCATCGCACCGCAGGGCGGCAAGCCCCGCCAGCTGCTCAAGGCAGATCCCGCCGCCGAGCCGGCACCGGAGCTGGCGCAATGGAGTCCTGACGGGAGGACCATCTATTACAAAGCGTTCGAGCCGGCCGGCTGGTCGAGCCTCTGGTCGATTCCTGCCGCCGGCGGCACCCCCAGACTTCTCATCCGGTTCGATGACCCGGCTCACCCTTCGAGCCGTCCCGAGTTCGCCACCGACGGCAAGCGTTTCTTCGTTACCGTCGGCACTCGCCAGAGCGATATCTGGGCGATGGAACTCAAACGCGCAGCGCTAACTTCCGCTCTACTCTCCGTCCTCTCCTTCACGTGATTCCTGGGTGATTCGGTCGTGAGCGCCGGATCTAGCTTGGCTGGTGCGAGAACGAACAGGCGCACAATCAAACCTTCAGCCACAGGATCCACGATGATTGCATCCTCTCATTATCTCTTGACCCTGTATATCGGAAGCGGGTTGGCGCTGGCATCGGCGACGAGCCAGGGCCAGTGTGCCGATCCACTTCCGATCGATCCCGCGGTGGTCACGCAGGAGATGAAGCTCAAGGGGTTCAGCGGGGGCGACCAGGCGGGTCCGGCCTGTCACCTGAGGTGGGAGGGGGGATCCGGTCCCGCTCTCATGGTGTATGGTCCGACGCCGATGGCCGAATTGGGACAGACGTTCAGCTCCACCAGGCAGGCGGCCGACCAGTATGCCGGCGAGTCGCCCAAGGGGGTCGAGCCGGTTCCCGGGGTGAAGGGAGCGTATATGGTCTTCGATCCGGCGACGCCCAACCGGCGCGTGTTCGTCGAATATCGGAAGAAGGTCTACATGATCGTGTCGCAAGACCAGGTGCCGGTCACCGTACTGGCAAAGGCCATCCTGCCCGCATGACCAGCACCATGTCGCCTCGGCCCGCCGTGAATCCCTCCTCCTGGCTTGGAGCCCTTCGCGTCTCGGCGCTGGCCACCCTCGGGCTCGCGTGTGCCGGCACTGCAACTCAGGGCGACTCTCCCGCGGCCGTTTCCCCGGCCACCGTCTCCTCCGACGTACCCCGTCTCTATGAAGCGCAGCAGCAGGTCGAGGAGTACATCAGCTCCGGCCGGTACGACCGGGACTTTTCGGCGGTGGTCGCCCGGGCGCAGGAGTGGCTGGAGCAGCGGTCGAAAACAGCGAACAAGCCCGCGATCGTGCTCGACATCGATGAGACCTCGCTGTCGAACTGGCCGGCCTATCGCCTGAACGGGTGGGGTCGAGTGGTGGGAGGAGGGTGCGACCTCGAGCACGGTCCCTGTGGTCTCCGGGCCTGGCAGGCGCTCGGCAGGTCCCAGGCACTTAGTCCCACTCGAGAGCTGGCCCGGCGGGCGCGTGAGCTCGGCGTGGCGGTGTTCTTCATCAGCGGCCGTCCCCCCAACCTTCGCGATGCGACCGAGCGAAACCTCCGGGAACAGGGCTACGATCCGACCGCGGTCATTCTGCTTCCCGAGGGTGCCCACTTCAAGAGTGCGGTGGACTTCAAGGCACCGGAGCGGCGGAAGATCGCCCAGCAGGGCTATACCATCATCCTGAGCATGGGAGATCAGGAGAGCGACCTCGCCGGCGGCTTCGCCGAACGGACCTTCAAGCTGCCGAACCCGGTCTACTACCTGCCCTGAGTCTCCGCTACCTCTTCGCCCTCTCGCTCCTCTTCCGGACGATCCGCCCAGCCGTTGTAGTCTGCTGACATTGTGTGCCTCCGCGTCTAATGGTCGGCCTTTGAGGCGCCGGCTCGCCGGTTCTGACGACTCCGCCGGTCAGTTGACGGGAACAAGCTACGGGCCGCCATCACTCTGGAATCACCTTAAACTCAACAGCCCGGAATCACCCGGGCTAGTTCTTGATCCAACAAGGAGATAGAAGGCGGGCAGGGGGCAGGGGGCAGCGGGGCAGCGGGGCAGAGGAAGCGTCAGCGGAAACTGGAAAAGCGCTTTGGCGGGTTCCGACAGTAAAGAAGAAGTTCTTGCGTACTCCCCACCGCAGCCGAGTCAATCTGCGCCTGCTCCACGCCCCGGGTGCGAGGCCTCGGACTCGCACTGATCTGCGCTGATTTGATACCGCCCTATCTGCCGGATATGCTTATGATGGCACTGAATTCCTTAGGAGCATCCGGTGCCGGTCACAGCCAAGTTATCCAAGCGGTTCTACGATGTGCTGGGTGAGGACGTCGCTAATGAACTGGTCGAGTGGTTCAATGCCGTGGATCTGACCTACCGCACAGACCTCCGGGAAATCAACGAGGTCAACTTCACGCGTTTCGATGCCAGGCTGGAGCAACGTCTTGCGGAGCTGAAGGCGGAGCTGCGCCTGGAGTTCCGCTCCGAGCTGCACTCGGTCCGGCTGGATCTGCTGCGCTGGATGTTCGGGTTCTGGGTAACCACGCTGCTCGCCCTGGCCGGGATGGTGATCGGCCTGAAATAGACTTCCCCGCCTCCCCGCCGCCCCGCCTCCCGCTTCCTGACCGCGCAGCCCCCTTGACTCCGTCTTGACCGGAGGGCGTAGACTGGTACCCGCGTGATCCCTCCGGTCACCTCCGTCTCGGTGGCCGCACGCAGAGAAGGAGGTGGCCGGAACATGCGCCTGAACCTGAATTTTCGTCCCCCGTCCTACTGGGACCATCCCGATCCGGTCCTGGCCATCCTCTCCAACATCAAGGGCCAGAACCGGCGACAAATGATCGCCGCGGTGATCACCGGCCGCGCGCCGGCCCACGTAGGGGAGATCCCCAGCGGTTTTCTGGAAGCCAGACTCGACGACTCGACCCGCTCCGAGCTCGGCGCGACCCATCCATCGTGGATGGGTGGCGAGTATCTCCCGGACTATCTCCCGGGCGAGGTGGAGATCGCTCGCATCGTGCTCGATTCCGTCACCCAGGACGTGATCAGCTTCCGCGCTCGGCGCCGGCGGCATGGGCGACGCATTCTGTATCGCGTGGTCGACGAGTACGGTAATGATGAGATCGGGCCCTGGACCTGCCGTCCAGCCTCCTCGGCGCAATCGCTCACCCTCGGCGCCATGATCCAGCTGATCGACGGCGCCCGGAGCGCCGATTTCGCCGAACAGGAGGGCTCACTCCCCGATCTCCTCCGCGGCATCCAGGAGGGCTGTGACCCGGAGGAGCTCCGCGAGTTCGTGGCGGTGGAGTCGGACTTCTACCCGCAGCTCTCCGGCTATTACCGGAAACAGGCCCGGTGCTGGCTCGAGCAGCAGCGGAATGGCAGGACGTGAGAGTGCAAAGGAAGGCACGAAAAAGTTCAGTGCTGATAGCCGAGAAGGTCTGACTGGTGCGTCAGTCCCGCCACAAACCGGATGCGCCCGACAGTCCCTCTCTTCTCGCCATTCGAAACCCCAAACTATCTAAGTGGCCTGAGTTCCAGCTCATGCAGCCGAGCGTGGCACTATATAAGGAAGGGAAGTGAGGGCACGCCGATTGCGCCGTCCCGCCGTGCTAAGTCGCTGTGGAACTGCAACTTCTCGCACGGGGACCCATGGACCTCCTCTTCGGACTCGCCCTTTCAGCGTCTCTGCTCGGCCCCTCCCGTCCGATTGCGGCGGTCGAGCCCGACAGCAGCTCGGCGGTTTCCCGGTTGACGCCCGAGGAAGCACTGTTCCTCCTCCAGAGCGAGCACCACTTCTCGTTCCCGATACTGCTGCTCGAGGACCCGGATACGCCGACGCGTTAAGGTTCGTCATAGGCAGCAGAAAGGGCCACTCGCGATGAGTGGCCCTTTTGACATCAGTAGCTGTGCGACGGGCGCTGACTATCAGCTCCCGTGATGATGTGTTGCCCGCTGAGCCGCCGGTGCGTTGTCGCAGCTCACCTTGGGGTTCCAGGGGGTGAAAATGCCGCTCGGGTTGTGGCGACCGACCCAGATGTGAAGCCCCCACACACCGAACTCGGGCACCTGCGCGAAATCCTGACCCAGCAGGGTAGGCGGGTTCGCCGTCGACGGAATATCCGTGAACGGTACGATGTATTCCACGCCCACGAACCGGAGCTTCCCGTTCTTCTCCGGCTCGTAGAGCAGCAGCTCGGGCTCGAGCAAACTGACTCTTCCTCCGTCCTGGATGAAAGCCGGCTTGCCATAGTGGAACCCCATCGCGCCGGCCCCGGGTTGGCTCGGCAGGTCGGCGGCTACCAGGCAGGGGGTGATCTGCGCCGCCCAGCCCGCCGCCACCGCCTTATCGAACTGGTGGAACGGGGCGACCAGCCTCCGAAGCTCGGCGATCTGGCTTGCCACGGAAGCGGAGATGGTGGGCGACTTATCCGACGACGTCCCATTGGGTGCGAGTGGGGCCGAGCGATCGCTGCAGGCGAAGAGCAGCGTGAGAAGGGTGAGACCGAGTGGTATGCGTCCGCGCATGAAAGTGCTCCCTGAAAGAGCAGAGATGTTGAAGGACCAGCATGGGGGCAGTTGTCGCCCAACATATGCCCCATCGGCTAGCACGCAAGGTGAATCCCCGCTTCCCCGCAGACGCGCTTCCCCCCTTGAGGTTCCCTTGAGGTCCCCAGTGCTTCCTGCCACCCTGGTCACGGTGCTTGCCTGCCGATCAACCTGATCGCCGGGCTCTTCGGCATGAATGTGGGAGGAATTCCGCTGGCGGCGAGTCGCCATGGCTTTGCCACCATAGCGGCCATCGTGGTGATCTTCACCGCAACGATCGGGGTGCTGGTGTTCCGTCGGCGAAGGTGGTGATTGAAGTCGCTGCGGGCGAGCCGTCGGCCACAATAGATCAGCACAGAGGCGACCGCGCCTAACGCGGCCTCCAGGGCAATCGGCTCACCCTCCGCTCCTTGCCTTTGACCAGCGCTTCAAACCTCCGCGGACGCCGGCTCCAACACCCGCAGCACCAACCTGCGAAATACATGGTTGACTTCGGCTGGCGATAGATCGCTGCCCGACTCGACCCACCACTCGATCACCAGCATGAGTCTCGAGGTCAGGTAGTGAATCAGCAGAGCGCTGGGGACCTTGCCCAGGGTCAGGGCAGAGCGCCGACCGCTCTGGCCCAGCTCGTCGGCGATCCGCTCGGCGAACGACTTCCGCAGCCAATGGTAGCGCTTCGGGTTTAGCTCGCCCTCCTCTGCTTCCCCGGCCGCCCGGCGGTCACGATCCAGCTCTTCCAGTAGCGGGAGGCTCAAGGAGAGGATGCGCTGGATCTGGTTATCGGTGAATTCCGGGGCAGCCGCTCGAGCCTGATCGACCGTGTGATAGATACTGCTGGCCAGCAGCTGATCCTTGTCCCGAAAGTAGGTGAAGAAGGTAGAGCGGCCCACATCGGCTCGATTCAGGATTTCCTGAACTGGAATGGAGCCGTAGCTCTTCTCCCGGATCAGCAAGTCAAGAGCATCGCGCAGCGCCCTTCGAGTTCTCTGGGCCCGCCGGTCCGACGCTGGAGCAGAGATGTAGGTCACGGCTTCACTCGGGATCAGGGTTGGACAAGAGTGTACAGCATCTTTGTAACGAAATACCAGCCCGGATAGCGACTGCGCCGCGGCATAATCCGCCAGGGCCGCCAGCGCTCAGCCATTCGGTGGAGCTACATTCCCATTAATGGCTTCTTCGTTGGACGACACCCGGGCTCCCTCCCGCCCCCGGGCTGGGCGGACCGGCCTCCTCCTGGCCGGCGACGTCGGCGGAACCAAGACCGCCCTGGCGGTATACTCCCCCGAGCAGGGCCCCCGCTCGCCGCTGGCCTCCTGCCGGTTTCCCAGCGCCAAGTACCGCTCCCTCTCGGTGATGGTCCGCGAGTTCCTCACCGGTAGCGGTCTCACCGTCGACGGCGCCTCCTTCGGCGTGGCGGGACCGGTGATCAGCGGCTCGGCTCGGGTCACGAACTTGTCGTGGGATCTCAGTGAAACCGGGCTCGCCGCGGAGCTGAGCCTCCCGTCGGTGCATCTGATGAACGACCTGGAGGCCATCGCCGAGGCGGTGCCCAGTCTCGGCATCGTCCGAGCTCGTCAGTCTCAACCCCGGTGAGCCGGTCGCCGGCGGCGCCATCGCGGTAGTGGCTTCCGGCACCGGGCTGGGCGAGGCCTTCCTTATACATGACGGGACCCGCTACCGCGCCTTTCCCTCCGAGGGCGGCCACGCGAGCTTCGCGCCCCGGGACGAGCTCGAGGCCGGGCTGCTCGCCTACCTCAAGCGCAGGTTCGATCACGTCAGTGTGGAGCGGGTCTGTTCCGGACCCGGCCTCCTCAACGTATATCAATATCTCGCGAGACTCGAGCTACGCCCCGGAGTCGCCCGAGATGGGCCGCGCCCTTGCCGCCGTGGAGCACGCGCCGGCGCTGATCAGCGGCGCCGCGCTGCGACCCAATCCCGACCCGCTGAGCCACGCCGCCCTCGGGCTCTTCGTCTCCATCCTCGGCGCCGAGGCCGGGGACCTCGCCCTCAAGGTGCTGAGCCTGGGTGGGGTCTATCTGGCCGGCGGGATTCCTCCCCGGATTCTCCCCGCGCTCCGGGACGGCCGGTTCCTCAGCGCGTTCACGGCCAAGGGACGGATGGCCGAGCTGCTCGGACGGATGCCGGTCTCTGTCGTCGCGCTCGAGGCCGCGCTTCTCGGCGCCGCGCTCCGGGGGCTGAACCTGGTGAGCGGTAAGCGGTGAGCGGTAAGCGGGAGGTCCGTGTCCAGGCGGAAGGGATGTTTCGCTTCGCTCAGAGTGACAACGCTGTGCTCAGAATGACAATGCCAACCTGTACGCCCGCTCACCGCTCACCGCTCACCGCTTACCAAATTCCCAGTACATTCACAGTATGCAACTAGGGATGATCGGGCTGGGACGGATGGGCGGCAACATGGTTCGCCGGCTGATGCGCGCCGGACACGAGTGCGTGGTCTACGACGTCAACCCGCCGGCGGTGAAGGCGCTGGCCGGCGAGGGTGCCACGGGCTCCGATTCACTGGCCGCCTTCGTCAAGGCGCTCCGGCCACCCCGATTGGTCTGGCTCATGGTGCCGGCGGCGCTGGTGGATCAGACCCTGACGGATCTCTCGTCGCTGCTCGCCTCGGGCGACATCGTGGTCGACGGCGGCAACTCCTATTACCACGACGACATCCGGCGAGCCGCGGAACTGAAAGGGAAGGGCGTTCATTATGTAGACGTGGGCACCAGCGGCGGCGTCTTCGGACTGGAGCGGGGATATTGCCTGATGATCGGCGGTGAGCCGGACGTGGTGAAGCGACTCGATCCCGTGTTCGCGACGCTGGCTCCCGGTATGGACGCAGCAGCCCCCACTCCGGGGCGCAAGGCCGGTAAGGGCACCGCCGAGCGAGGCTATCTCCATTGCGGCCCTGCCGGGGCCGGGCACTTCGTGAAGATGGTGCACAACGGGATCGAGTACGGCCTGATGGCCGCGTATGCCGAAGGTCTCAACATCCTGCACCACGCCGGCGCCGGCCTCCACAGCCAGGAAGCCGATGCCGAGACCACGCCGCTGCGTCACGCCGAGCATTACCAGTATCAAATGGATCTGGGGGAGATCGCCGAGCTCTGGCGCCGCGGCAGCGTGATCAGCTCCTGGCTGCTCGATCTCACCGCCCGCGCCCTGCACGAGAGTCCCGACCTGGCCAACTTTGCCGGTCGGGTCTCCGACTCGGGCGAGGGGCGCTGGACCATCGCCGCCGCCATTGATGAATCGGTTCCCGCTCCGGTGCTGAGCGCAGCCCTGTTTCAGCGCTTCAGCTCCCGGGGGAGGGCGACTTTGCCAATCAGATCCTCTCCGCCCTTCGCTACCAGTTCGGCGGCCACCAGGAGAAGGGCCCCGGCTAGGATCTCACGATGGCGCAACTCCCCGCTCCCTCCGACGCACTCGTCGTCTTCGGCGTCACCGGCGACCTCGCCTTCAAGCAGATCTTTCCCGCACTGCAGGCGATGGTCCGCCACAAACACCTGAGCGTGCCGGTCCTCGGCGTCGCCCGCTCCGAGTACAACCTGGAGCAGCTGCGGGAAACGGGCGCGCGAGAGTGTGGAGCAGCACGGCAGCTTCGACCCGGCCGTGTTTCAGAAGCTCTGTGGGCTGCTCCGATTTGTCGGTGGTGACTACCAGGACCCCGGCACCTACGATCGGCTCCGCGATGCGCTGGGTGGCTGCCGGCGCCCGCTCTTCTATCTGGCGATCCCGCCCAGTCTCTTTCCCACCGTGGTCTCCGGTCTGGCCCGGGTCGGCATCGCAGCCGACGCTCGGGTGGTGGTGGAGAAGCCGTTCGGCCGCGACCTCGCCTCGGCCCAGGAGCTCAACGCGACGCTGCACCAGAACTTTCCCGAATCTTCGATCTTCCGGATCGATCACTACCTGGGCAAGGAGCCGGTGCAGAACCTGCTCTACTACCGGTTCGCCAACAGCTTCCTGGAGCCGATCTGGAACCGCAACTATGTCGAGCGGGTCCAGATCACCATGGCGGAGAAGTTCGGGGTGGAAGGACGCGGCAAGTTCTACGAGGAGGCCGGAGCGATTCGCGATGTGGTGCAGAACCACCTGCTCCAGGTGGCCAGCCTGCTCGCGATGGAGGCTCCTTCCACCCGGGGCGTCGAGGCGGTGCGGGACGAGAAGGCCCAGGCGTTCCGCTCAATGCGCCCGCTGGAGCCAGGCGACGTGGTGCGGGGACAGTTCATCGGCTATCGGAAGGAAGAAGGAGTGGCGCCCGATTCCACGGTGGAAACCTTCACCGCGGTGCGGCTCCAGATCGATTCCTGGCGCTGGGCCGGCGTGCCCTTCTACATCCGCGCCGGAAAGTGTCTGCCGGTCACGGCCACGGAGGTACTGGTCGAGCTCAAGCGCCCGCCGGTGATGCTGTTCCCCGACTGCGCCCAAGCCCCGCCCAACCGCTTCCGTTTCCGGCTCAGCCCGCACGTGGTGCTCTCCCTCGGTGCCCGTGCCAAGCTGCCGGGCGAAACTATGCGGGGAGAGGACGTGGAGCTGACCGCCTGCCACGACCGGAAAGACGAGATGAAGCCCTACGAGCGGCTGCTGAGCGACGCGATGCGGGGAGACCAGATGCTCTTTGCCCGGGAGGACTCGGTGGATGAGGCGTGGCGCGTGGTGGAGCCGGTGCTGGGCAACGCGACTCCACTCTACCAGTACGAGAGCGGCACCTGGGGACCGGCTGAAGCCGATCGCCTGCTCAGCAACGGAAGCGGGTGGTTTAATCCCGAGCAGGATTGGGCGTGCGCGTGAGGATCTGCGGTGAACCGGCGAAGGGGCTGCTCCTCCGGAGCGCTGCACCACGCGACGGTCGGAGCCCAGGGGCTTCATGCCGGTATCAGCTCCGTGACCTTAATCCCCGGTCTCCTCCCCGCGTGCTGACGCGCCCCTTCGGAGCAGTCCCCTTCGCCGATGCAAAAGGCTCTACAAGGTGACTCCCAGATTGCTCTCCCGAGAGCCACAGGTGGGCGGCGACTGGCGATGGGCTCCGCAGGGCGCGTTAGCACGAGGGGAGGAGACCGGGGCTGCATCTCAGGAGGCCTACAGGAGTTCCGGTGTGCCCCGGGCTCCGACCGACGAGTGCTACAGCGCCCGGAGGAGCCCACGCCAGTCGCCAAATCCCGAAGGTCGGTGATTAGCGAGGCGGTGATCGATGGATTCGATGCGTAGCGAGATCGTCTTCCTGTTCGATGTCGACAACACCCTGCTCGACAACGACCGGGTGATCGCCGATCTCCGGCGATACCTGATCCGCGCGATCGGCGCCGCCTCCACCGAGCACTACTTCAGGATCTTCGAGGAGTTGCGCCAGGAGCTGGGCTACGCCGACTATCTCGGTGCGCTGCAGCGCTACCGGATCGCGTATCCGCCGGATCCCTGCCTGCTCGCCATCTCCTCCTATCTGGTGAATTATCCCTTTGCCAACCGGCTCTTCCCCGGCTCGCTCGACGTGCTGGAGCGGTTCGCTGAGTTCGGCCCGACCGTGATCCTCACCGATGGTGATGTGGTGTTCCAGCCCCGCAAGATCGAGCGTTCGGGGCTGGGCGACGCGGTCGAGGGCCGGATTCTGGTCTATATACATAAGGAAAGGGAGCTGGACGACGTCGCCGCCCGCTTCCCCGCGGAGCACTACGTCCTGGTCGACGACAAGCTCCACATTCTGGCCGCGGTGAAGCAGGTTTGGGGGTCGCGGCTCACCACCGTCTTCGTCCGCCAGGGCCACTACGCCCACGACCCCGACATTCTCGCCAACTATCCGCCGGCCGATGTGACTCTCGATCGGATCGGTGATCTCCTGCAGTACGACCTACCCACGCTTGCTCGGCGCGACCACCGCGCTGACCGAAGGGAAGAAAGTATGACCAATCCCACTCAACAGCTCAGCGCATCTGGGCCAGAGCCTCTGGCTCGACAATATCACCCGGGAAATCCTGAAGAAGGGCACGCTCAAGCACTACATCGGCGAGCTGTCCGTCACCGGGCTCACCTCCAATCCGACCATCTACGATCACGCCATCGGCAGCGGCGACTGGTACAATGCGCGAATCCAGGAACTGAGCGCAGCCGGCCTCTCCGGCGACCAGCTCTTCTTCGCTCTCGCGGCGGCGGACCTCACCCAGGCCGCCGATCTCTTCCGGCCGGTCCATCAGCGGACCAACCATCTCGACGGCTGGGTCTCGCTCGAGGTGTCGCCGATCTTGGCGCATGACACTCGGCGTACCCTGGACGAGGTCAAGACGCTCCACCGGCAGATCGAACGGCCCAACGTCTTCATCAAGATTCCGGGCACGCCGGAGGGACTCCCCGCCATCGAGGAGGCGATCTTCGCCGGCATCCCGATCAACGTCACCCTGCTCTTTTCCGCCGAGCAGTACCTCGCCGCCGCCCGAGCCTATCAACGCGGGGTCGAGCGCCGGATCGAGAAGGGCCTGAACCCCGACGTCGTCTCCGTTGCCTCGGTATTCATCAGCCGGTGGGACAAGGCGGTGCAGGAGCGGGCCCCGGCCGGACTCAGGAACCGGCTGGGAATCGCGATCGCGGGCCGGACCTATCGGGCGTATCGCGAGCTGCTCGCCTCGCATCACTCCGAGTGCCTGGCCAGCGCCGGTGCCCGGCACCAGCGGCTGCTCTGGGCCAGCACCGGGACCAAGGACCCCGGGGCCTCGGACGTGCTGTACATCGAGGCCCTCGCTGCGCCCGACACCATCAACACCATGCCGGACGCCACCCTGCTCGCCTTGGCCGATCACGGCAGGATTCAGGGAGTCATGCCGGAGGATGGGGGCGACGCCGAGTCAGTGATCGCCGAGTTCGAGCGCGCCGGAATCGATGTAGCCGCGCTGGCGGAGCAGCTGCAGCGCGAAGGAGCCGAGGCGTTCGTGAAGTCGTGGAACGCGCTGCTGGAGCGGATCGCGGCCAAGTCGGAGGCGCTGGCGGCAACATGACCTCGACCCGAACCGCGCCGGACACCGCCGCAGGCACGATGGATTGGGCGGAGCTGGACCGGCTCTGCATCAACACCATCCGGACGCTTTCGATGGATGCGGTGCAAGCGGCGAAGTCCGGTCATCCGGGCACTCCGATGGCGCTGGCACCGGCCGCGTACACCCTGTGGCAGCGGTTTCTTCGCTACGATCCCGACGATCCCCGCTGGCCCAACCGCGACCGCTTCGTCCTCTCCAACGGCCACGCCTCGATGTTGCTGTACAGTCTGCTCCACCTGGCTGAGGTGAAGGCGGTGAATGAGTCGTACGAGGAGGTGGGGCAGGGGCGACTGGCGGTCACGCTGGACGACATCAAGAACTTCCGCCAGGCGGGTAGCCGCTGTCCCGGTCATCCCGAGTACGGCTGGACCTCCGGCGTGGAGGCGACTACCGGTCCACTGGGACAGGGAATCGGGATGAGCGTGGGCATGGCGGCGGCCGGCCGCTGGCTGGGGGCCACGTACAACCATCCCGGCTTCGACCTGTTCGATTACAACGTGTATGTCTTCTGCGGCGACGGCGACATGATGGAGGGGCTCGGCTCCGAGGCGGCCTCACTCGCCGGCCATCTTCGGCTCTCCAATCTCTGCTGGATCTACGACAACAACCGGATCAGCATCGAGGGTTCGACCTCAATCACCTTCACCGAGGATGTCGCCGGCCGGTTCCTGGCCTACGACTGGAACGTGCTCCGGGTGGGCGACGTCAACGACCTCGACCTGCTGACCCACGCGTTCGACACCTTTCTCGCCACCCGCGACCGTCCCACGCTGATCATCGTGGACAGCCACATCGGCTACGGCGCTCCCAACCGGCAGGATACCAAGGAAGCCCACGGCGAGCCGCTCGGCGCCGATGAGGTTCGTCTGGCCAAAGAGTTCTACGGCTGGGATCCGGACGCCCAGTTCCTGGTTCCCGACCGGGTGCGCCAGCACTTTCATGCCGAGCTCGGCCGCCGGGGCAGGGAGGCGCACGCGGCGTGGAACCAGCTGGTCGCGGCGTACCAGAAGAAGTTCCCCGCTGCCGGTCTCCACGTCGACTGCATGCCGAGACACACGCTGCCCCCCGACTGGGACCAGGACCTTCCGGTATTTCTTCCCGACTCCAAGGGCGTGGCCGGCCGGGACGCGTCGGCCAAGGCGCAGAACGCCATCGCGCGCCGGGTTCCCTGGCTGCTGGGCGGGTCGGCCGATCTCTGGCCTTCCACCAAGACGCTCCTGACCTTCGAGGGCGCGGGCGACTTCGAGCCACCGGAATACGACGGGAGCTACGCCGGACGAAACTTTCATTTCGGGGTCCGCGAGCACGCGATGTGCGCCTTCGTGAACGGCATGGCCCTGTCGGGGCTCCGGTCCTATGGCTCCAGCTTCCTGGTGTTCAGCGACTACTGCCGCGGCGCGCTTCGGCTCAGCGCATTGATGGAAGTGCCGTCGATCTTCATCTGGACCCACGACTCGATCAACCTGGGCGAGGATGGGCCGACCCATCAGCCGATCGAGCACCTCGCTTCACTCCGCGCCATGCCGGGCATGATCGTGCTCCGGCCGGCCGACGCCAGTGAAGTGGTAGAGAGCTGGCGGCTGATCATGGGAATCAGGGACCGGCCGGTCTGCCTGGTGCTCTCCCGTCAGGCGCTTCCGGTGTTCGATCGCACCCAGTACGCGGCGGCGAGTGGAGTGGCGCGGGGCGGGTACGTCCTGGCGGACGCGCCGTCGGGGCGGCCCGACGTGCTCCTGCTCGCGACCGGGAGCGAGGTGGCGCTCTGTCTCACTGCCTATGAGCGGCTCCAATCCGAGGGGATCTTTGCCCGGGTAGTGAGTCTGCCATCGTGGGAGATCTTCGATGAGCAACCGGAGGAGTACCGCGACAGCGTGCTGCCGCCAGAGGTCACGGCGCGGGTCTCGATCGAAGCCGCATCCACCTTCGGCTGGGCCAAGTTCACCGGAACCACCGGCGCCATCCTGGGGATGCGGTCCTTCGGGCTCTCCGCACCGATGAAGGTCGTGGCGGAACACTTCGGCTTCGAGCCCGACCACGTGGTCAACGCGGCGAGACAGCAGTTAGCTCGGGCCCGGTCCAGCAGGTCATGAGGTTGCGACGTGAGGTGCTGCCGTGAGCCAGCAGGACGACTACAAGACGGAGGCGGCTGAGCGTGCGGTGGAGCTGGTCCAGTCCGGTATGGTGGTGGGACTCGGCACCGGCGAGACGGCGACCTACGCCATCCGACGGATCGGCAAGCTGCTCCGGGCAGGCACCCTCGAGGACATCGAGGCGGTGGCGACCTCGCTCGGCACCGCGGCCGAGGCGGTGCGGTGGGGGATTCCGTTGCTAGAAGAGTCGCGCGTGACTCCGACCGACATCACTATCGACGGCGCCGATGAAATCGATCCCGCGCTCAATCTCATCAAGGGTCGAGGGGGCGCCCTTCTGCGGGAGAAGATCGTCGCCCAGACCAGCCGCCGGGTCGTGATCGTGGCCGACCAGAGCAAGCTCTCGCCGGTACTGGGCACCCGGAGCCCGCTGCCGGTCGAGGTGGTGCCCTTCGGATCGCGCTACCAGCCCGAGTATCTCAGGGGCCTCCTGCCCCAGGCCCAGATCTCGTTTCGTATGGGACCAGGCGCCTCGCCCGTCCGCACCGATCAGGGGAACTTCATTCTCGACTGCATCACCGGGCCGATCGAGCAGCCGGAGGAGCTGGCCAGCCGGCTGCAGGCCCGGGCCGGCGTGGTCGCGCACGGACTATTCCTCGGCTTGGCGACCGACGTCATCGTCGCCGGTCCGGCAGGGATCGAGCACCGGACCCGCCAATGATCCAGGTCTCCCCGACGCCGGATGCTCTGGCCGAGGCTGTCGCCGCACCAGCGCTCGCCAGCGACTCCGGCCAACCGAAGGAATCACACGCGCTTCATCTGTCGCGTGTGCCAATCGGCTATCTCTGCGCGCGCCGTATGATCGCCTGCGCCTCCTCCTGGATCCGCCGCAGGTGGTCGCTCCCGACATAGCTCTCGGCGTAGATCTTGTAGACCTCCTCGGTGCCGGATGGGCGGGCCGCGAACCAGCCGCTCTCGGTGACCACCTTCAGCCCGCCGATGGGAGCGCCGTTGCCGGGCGCCGTCGTGAGCATGCGCCGGATCGGCTCGCCCGCGAGCTCGGACGCCGTGACCTGGTCCGGCGACGAGCTGCGGCAGCACGGCCTTCTGCTCGGGCGTGGCGGGCGCGTCGATGCGCTCGTAGACGCGGTCGCCGAACTCGTCGCGTCAGCTCGCGATAGAGCTCGCCCGGGATCGCGGCCGGTGACCGCGGTCATCTCGGCGGCCAGCAGGCCGAGGATGATGCCGTCCTTGTCGGTGGTCCAGACCGTGCCGTCGCGGCGCAGGAACGAGGCGCCCGCGCTCTCCTCGCCGCCGAAGCCGAGCGAGCCGTCGAGCAGGCCGTCGACGAACCACTTGAAGCCCGACCGGGCACCTCGACCAGCGGCGCGCCCGAGCTTCGCGGCGACCCGGTCGATCATGCTGCTGCTGACCACCGTCTTGCCGACGGCCGCGTTCGCGCGCCACGCCGGGCGGTGCGTGAAGAGGTAGGCGATGGCCACGGCGAGATAGTGGTTGGGGTTCAGCAGGCCGGCGCTCCGGGTGACGATGCCGTGGCGGTCGTGGTCGGTGTCGCAGGCCCAGGCGACGTCGAAGCGATCCTTGAGCGCGATCAGACGCTGCATCGCGTAGGGCGACGAGCAGTCCATGCGGATCTTGCCGTCCCAGTCGAGCGTCATGAAGCGGAAGGTCGGATCGACCTCGTCGCTCACGACCGTGAGTCGAGCCGATAGCGCTCAGCGATCGGCGCCCAGTAGTGCGACGCCGGCGCCGCCCGAGCGGATCGACGCCGAGCTTGAGGCCCGGCGCCGCGGATCGCGTCCATGTCGACCACGTGGCCAGATCGGCGACGTAGGCGTCCATGATAGTCGTGGCGGTGCGTCGTCGCGGCCCGGCGCGCCCGCTCGAACGGGATGCGCTTCACGCCGCGCAGGCTCGCCGCGAGCAGCGCGTTGGCCCGGTCCTCGATCCAGCGGGTGACCTCGGTGTCGGCCGGTCCGCCGTGCGGCGGGTTGTACTTGAAGCCGCCGTCCTCGGGCGGATTGTGCGACGGCGTGATGACGATGCCGTCGGCGAGGCCGGACGTGCGGCCGCGATTGTAGGTGAGGATCGCGTGGGAGATGACGGGCGTGGGCGTGTAGCCGTGCTGGTCGTCGATCATCACGTTCGACGCCGTTGGCGGCGAGCACCTCGAGCGCGCTGGCGAAGGCGGCGTCGGAGAGCGCGTGGGTGTCGATGCCGAGGAACAGCGGCCCGTCGATGCCCTGCTGGCGCGGTAGTCGCAGATGGCCTGGGTGATGGCCGAGGATGTGGGCTTCGTTGAAGGCGCCGTCGAACGCCGAGCCGCGATGGCCCGACGTGCCGAAGGCGACGCGTTGCTCGGCCACCGACAGGTCGGGTCGCCGAGTGTAGTAGGCCGTCATCAGCCGCGGCATGTTCACCAGCATGGATGGCGTAGGCAGCTTCCCCGCCCGGGGAGCACTTCGACTGCACCGCGGCCCTCCGACGTGACCTCGGCGCCATAAGTACACCCGATGAACGCCATCGGCGACTACGCGGCTATCGGCGATGGCCGGTCCGTCGCCCTGGTGGGGCGCGACGGATCGATCGACTGGCTCTGCTGGCCGCGGTTCGACAGTCCCTCCGTCTTCGGGGCGCTCCTCGACCCTCCGCCGGGCACTGGCGCATCGCCCCGGCCGCGCCCTTCCAGACCGCACGCCGCTACATCGAAGACACCAACGTGCTCCAGACCCGGTTCAACACCGAAGCGGGCACGCTGGTCCTCACCGATCTGATGCCGGTGTGCCTCGGAGGAGGAGAAGCAACGCCTGCTGCTGCCCGAGCGGGAGATCCTCCGGCTGATCGAGTGCGAGCGCGGCGAGGTGGAGATCGAGTGGTCGTTCGAGCCGCGTCCCGGCTACGGACTCCGACCGCGGCCTGCGCCAGGCCGGACAGCTGGGGCTTCGGGTCGAGACCGGCGCGGGTCTGCTCATGTTCGCGGACCGACCTGCCGCCCGAGATCGGCAGTGACGGCACGGTTCGGGCCGTGCCCGGCTCTGCGCAGGAGCGCGGCCCACGCCTCGCTCACCTTCGCGGCCGAGGGGCCGGCGGTGCTGCCGCCGCTGGGTGAGTGGTCGCGCGCCGCGCTCGAGCGCACGGTGCGCTGGTGGCAGAGCTGGGCCTCCAGCGTCGCGCTACGACGGCCCCTGCCGCGAGGCGGTGATTCGCAGCGCGCTGGCCCTCAAGCTCATGGTCTTCGCTCCCTCGGGTGCCGTGGTCGCCGCGCCGACCACCTCGCTGCCCGAGCGGATCGGCGGGCCGCTCAACTGGGACTATCGCTTCTGCTGGCTGCGCGACGCCTCGCTCACGGTGCGCGCGCTGATCGGTCTGGGTTGCGTGGACGAGGCCCACGCCTTCGTCAACTGGCTGTTGCACGCCACCCGCCTGACCCGGCCCGAGCTGCGGGTGCTCTACGACGTCTACGGCAACAAGCCGCCCGCCGAGCGCACGCTGGATCACCTGGCTGGACACCGCGGATCGCGGCCGGTCCGGATCGGCAACCTGGCCGCGGAGCAGCTTCAGCTCGACGTCTACGGCGAGGTGATCGACGCCGTGACCCACTTCGTCGCAGGCGGGCGGCAGCCTGGACCGGGAGACCCAGCGGGTGCTGCGCGCCTGGGGCGAATACGTCTGCCGGCACTGGGAGGAGCCCGACGAAGGCATCTGGGAGCCGCGCACCGGCCGAGCCCACCATACCCATTCCCGGGTGCTGTGCTGGGTGGCACTCGACCGGCTGCTACAGCTGCACGCGAAGGACCATGTGCGCTGGGCGCCCGGGGCGAAGTTCGAGGAGAACCGCGAGGCCATTCGCCGGCAGGTCGAGACGCGCGGGCCTGGAATCCGGCGCTGGAAAGCTACGTCGCCGAGCTGGAGGGCGACCGGGTGGACGCCACGCTTGCTGCTGCTCGCCTGGTACGGCTTCGAGTCCGCCACCTCCGAGCGGATGCGGCAGACCTACCAGCGGATTCGCGAGCGGCTGGGCGCCGGCGACGGGCTGCTCTACCGCTACCAGCGGATCAGAGCCGGAGAAAGAGGGCGAGCCCGTCTCGCCCGGGGAGGGCGCGTTCGGCATCTGCAGCTTCTGGGCTGTGGAGTACCTCGCACTCGGAGGCGGCAGCGTGGACGAGGCGCGGCAGCTGTTCGAGCGGCTCTGCGGCCACGCCAACGACGTCGGGCTCTTCGCCGAGGAGATCGACCCGGCGACCGGCGCCGCGCTGGGCAACTTTCCCCAGGCCTTCACCCACGTCGGCCTGATCAACGCGGCGCTCTCCCTCAGCCGGCGGCTGGAGGGCGAGACGCCGATGCCGCGGCAGGTGCCGCGACGAAGCCGGAGGATGCCGAAGCACGCAGGAGGTCCAGGTATGAACTGGAGAGCCTGGCTGCTCTGGGGCTTCGTGGCGACGCTGGCGCTCACCACGGTGCTGGCCGGCAGCCAGGGGCTCGGCCTCACCCGCATGAATCTCCCCTACATGCTGGGCACGATCTTCACCCCCAACCGCGAGCGGGCCAAGCTGGTCGGCTTCCTGTCCACCTGGTGAACGGCTGGATCTTCTCGCTGGTCTACGTCGCCGCGTTTCACGTCTGGGGCCGGGCCACCTGGTGGCCCGGCGCGGCGCATCGGGCTGGTGCAGGCGCTCGTTCGTGCTGACCGTCGGTGTGAGCCTGCTGCCGAGCCTGCATCCCGCGCATGGCCAGCGAGCAGCAGGGCCCGACCGTGACCCGCCAGCTCGAGCCGCCCGGATTCCTGGCGCTCAACTACGGCTACCAGACGCCGATCTCGGTGCTGTTCGCGCACCTGATCTATGGCGCGATTCTGGGAGGGTTTTATTCGATGCCAACCATCACGGCCCGGTAAAATACCGGTTTCTTCTCACCATCAGCTCCACATCAGCAGCGGTTATTTTTTCCCTCAACGGCGTTCGGTCCTGCCGCCTTCTGAATCGCTGCTCCCAGCTCGGTATAGGCCGTCGGATCGACTTCCCGGAACGGAGTCGCCCGGTAGGCGATCCTCCCATCCGGTCCCACCACGAACAGGTTGCGGTTGGTCATGCCCGGCTTGTCGGCAAGGGCGCCGTATCGCTTGGCGACGGCCGTCCCGGTATCGCTCGCGAACAGAAACGGGAACTCCGAGTCCCGTGCCCAGGAAGCGAGGGCGGTGTCGGGGTCGGCGCTGATCGCGATGAGCACCACGTTGCGGCCGTTCTTGAAGAGCTTCGCGTACTGATCACGGTACGCGTTCATTTGGACGGTTCAGCCGCTGGTTCGGGCCTTGTAGAAGAACGCCAGGACAACGGTCTTGCCCTTGAAATCGGAGAGATGGATGGGGCGGGCGAGGACGCCGTAACGGGTGGCGCCATTCATGGTGAAGCCTGGTGCCACGGTACCGATATCGAGGGGTTTTCTGGGCAGCGAGAACCGCCGGCAGAGCCACGATGAGATACAGTGAGGGGTAAAGAGGTCGTTTTCATTGCGCGCTCCGTGTCTCAGAAGAACCCCAACATACTGCGAGACTGCGGCGCTCGACAATTCCCCCCTGGCGCGCCGGGCTCCGGTGTGACGATCTTAGTGTCCCCGTTTCAATTTCCCCGTTTCCAGGAGTCATTTCGATGCTTACTCCGCGCCGAGCAGCGATTCTCGCGCTGCTCTTGCCCGGCTCAGTTGCAGCCCAGGACAATCCCTTTGCCCTTACCGGCGGCTCGGTCAAAACCGCCTATATCGTATACGAGGTGAGCGCCCAGAAGCAGCAGCCCGGCGCGGCCCCTACCTCTGAGTTGGGAGTCGCGGCGGACCAGATGATCATGAGGATGGTCATGCCGTTGGAGGCGTCTGGAAAGAAGGACACCCTCCGCTCCTTCGTGGTCGCGACGAAAGACTCCCAGTACACCTACAACAAAATGGGCGGCCAGGAGGCGGGTGAGGTGAGCGCCTTATTAAGGCCTCACCTCGCCCGAGAGTATGCCGCACTCGATGCATCCGGCAAGGCACGGTTCCGGGAGAATCTCAGGCTGGCCACTGAGCTCGGCGGCGGGAGCGACGCCGACGCGTACGTCACCCGTCTTCGGGGAGCAGGCTGGTTCGGAGACCATCGCCGGCCAGAAGTGCAACGTCTACAAGATGAAGAAGGGCAGTGCTTGCGTCATGCCGGGGGCTCCCATGGTCATGCTCCGGTGGGTCGATCCCAGCCAAGGGGTGACCCTGGTCGCCAAGAAGGTCACCCTGAACGGTCCGATGCCGCCGGCATCGGGTGTCATGCCCAAGGGCGTGAGCTGGAAGAAGACTGAACCCAAGGACGCCGATTTCATCACCAACGTGTGGGCGCTCAAGAACCAATCCTCGGATCCGAAAAGGTGGCCCGGCCCGCCACCATGGCAAAAGATGCGGTCCGGTACCTGGCCAGTGCCCAGGCCGGGGCCGAACTCCGGGAGATGGGTGCGGGTCAGGCGCAGCAGACTGGAGAAGCGGAGTCCGACTCGACCGGTCAGTAGCTGGAGAACGTCTTTAGGTATTTCCTTGCCGTGGCCAGCTCGGGGCGGCCCCCATCGGCTTTGCCATGAGCTTCAGAAACTGGCGATACCCTTCGGTGGCCGCCGCACGGTTGCCGGCGAGCTCCGCCGCACGGGCGGCTCCGAAGATACTCCGGGCCCGGCCAGTCTCGCGGAGAAGCGTTGCCTGTATGCGGCGCGAGCCTCGGGGTACCGTCCCCCTCCAGGAGCATATCGCCCAGGAGCTCGCGTGCCGGCAGCAGCTCGGCCGGAGTTACCGGGTGCTTGTCAGTCACCTCCTCGGTATCGGCAGCGGCTCGCGCGTGCTAACGCACCGCTCGTGTCTCCGGCGGCGAACTGCACCCACGCGGCCGCCGCATCCCGCTTGATGCCGACGACCCGGGCCCAATACGCGTCTCCCCGATGGTCAGATCGCGCGCGATCGAATCGAGCTCCTCCACCTCCGACCGCGCGCGTCCGCCCGCCCACCTCGGGCGGCTCCGATCGCACGGGTGAACCGGCTGAGAGCGGCGGGCACGGTCCCGGAGAGTCCAGGAGCAGGGAAGGTCGCGGCGGCGGCCCAGTCACCCCGTTCCAGAGGGATGCGTGCGGCCATGGCAGTGCGGTTGTACTGGCCGATCAGCACGTTGACGGCCGGGAAACTTTCGCCGCCTGGGCCATGGCTACCGCCGCTCGTGCGGCTGAGTCCTGCCCCCGTTGGAGATAGCCATAGACGGCGTAGTCCAGCGCGTGGATCTCCTTCGCCGATGTCGTCCAGGGTCCCGTCGCTCGGGCATGAGCGACACCTGAGTTGTAGGACTTCCAGTTGGTGGCCACCGCTCTCGTCCCAGAGCCCGAGTCGCACGAAAATATGTGACGGCATGTGCTGAGCATGCGGCGCAGCAGGGGCGATGCTGGCATACCGCCGGGCGGCTTCGAGGCCCAGTGCCGCCAGCCGTGGAGAGTCGGTTGAGTGGATGATGTAGTGCGCCAGGCCGGGATGGTTGGGATAACGAGCGTAGAGCGGATCGAGAATGGCGATGGCCCGCTTCTGTTGGGCGAAAGTCGTGTCGGTGCGCGGGGCCGTAGCGAGCTGCGCCAGGGCGTAATAGATGGCGACCTCGAGATCCGGGGATGTTCCCGGTAGAGGCGTGCCATGGTGTCGGCGTAGGCCTGTAGCCGCAAGGCATTCGAAACATCCGCGGTGTTGCGATAGAGCGCCGCGGTCGCCGAAATGAACCCCTGCTCCCGTGCGCTTCCGGCCGGCCGGGCCGACGCCAGCTCGGCCTCGCGGGCGGCCTTCAGCAGGGCATCGCCCGACGGGCCCCCTGCGAACGGATTGCCCCACGCATTGAGCGCGAGTCCCCAGTGGGCCATGGCGCAGCGCGGATCGGCCTCGAGGACCGCACCGAAGGCGCGCGACCCCTCCTCGAACCAGAAGGAATGGAGCCCGGCCAGAGCATGCTCGAAGCGCCGCGGCCTGCGGGGTGCAGGAGACCGGGAAAACGACTCGTCCGAGTTCTCCGAGCTCGTGCTGGTGGTCGTGCTCCTGGGCGTGAACCCTTCCGGCCTGCGCGAGAGGGTGAAGAGCGCGGCGGCGAGCACTGTTACACGGTAGTGGATCACGGAATGTCTCGGCGAGAGCTACGGGTGTTACTCCATCGCCACCACCGTATCCCGCGGCGACGGCGGAGGAGGTGAAGTCCATGCCCGCCAGGTGAGCCTTACTCCATCCAGTTCCGTGGAGCTCATCGTCAGGGTGTGGGTACCCTCCGGTTGCCCGGTGAGCTCGCCCACGCCGGTAGGCGGACCGTATCGGGCCGGCTCCACCTTCATCGAGAACTCGAAGCGGTACCGCGCCGCGGCGCAATCGAACTGGGCCCAGTCGAAGGTCGCCCGATCGGCGGTGCAGTGACCGCCCGCCTGCACGATGTCGTTGGTCTGCGTTCCCTCCACCGCAAACCAGCTGCCCACGTCCACGCACCAGATACTCGCCCATGAACCCGGGGTATCCGCCGGGCTCGCCGCCGCTGCCGCTGCCGGAATCGGGAGGTGCGGTCGGCGGAGAAGGATTGCTAGAACCCGAAGGGAGGCTGGTCATGACGTCAGGCACGCCGGGCTCGACTCCGCTGGAGCCGATGTATGCCACCAGCCGGACCACCTCATTGAGACGCTCCGGCTCCCAGGCGATGAGCGTACACAACGAGAAGCTCCCCTCCTCGTGACACTCGGGAAGTGGCGGAGGGCTTATCACGCCGCTGTCGACCGGGATCGGAGGCATGGGAGGCATGGGAGGGAGCACGCCGCTATCGATCGGCGGAAAATCGATTGAATCGGGTGGCAGCGGTGGGAACACGCCTGTCGTGTCGAAGGGCGGAACAACGGTGGAATCCGGTGGTGGAGCGACGCCGCTGTCGGTAGGCCAGGTGCACACCAGGTTGGGAAAGTCGATCTGTTCGCCCACCCCTAAAAAATCCTTGGCGACTCCGTCGACGCTCAGTCTGACCGACGTGGCGTGGCCGGTGAGTCGCACGATCTCGGCGGCGTGACGCAACGCCTCGGCGGCAGGCGAGTATCCGCCGGCGTCCACCGAGTCGGCCAGGCCGTCGAGTTGCCCGGCGAGCCGGGCGCCGTCTCGATCCGGGAGCGCACCCGGTCCGGTGCCGTTGTCCCCGCACCCCAGGGTGAAGCCCAGGGCAGCGGCCAGGAGGATTATGAGTCGCATTTGCTAGAGTATACCGGTTGCCAGGGGGAACGGCGAGGTGGGGTTGGCTGACCCGATCGCGCGACTTACCGGCCGGGCTCTTGAGTGTCCGCGGTCCGCTGGACCACGGTTCCGTGGTCCGTTCAGCCGTTGACGGACCTCGGCCGGTGCTGCAAGCTAGTGCGCATCCTTTGAAAGATTGTGTCACCGAATCGAGCCAGACCATCGACCCGGAGGGTCTCGCCATGGCGTCCAGTCCTGATCACCGGGAGCAACACCGGCATCGGCCTGGCGACGGCGCTTGCGTTGGGCGGGCCGGTTAGGTGGATGCCACGATGCGCGATCTGGCCGGGGCGGCGGCTCCGGAAGCCGTGGAGCGGGAGAGCTTTCGATCTCAGTGTCCCGATGGACGTGGACACCGATTCCTCGGTCCGCGACGGGATGGCGCGGATCGTCCGGGAGAGCGGACCGATCGACGTGCTGGTCAACAACGCCGGATCGCACCGACCGGGTCGGTGGAGGAGCCCCGCTCGGTGTGTTCCGCGCGGTGATGGAGACCAACTACTTCGGGGTGATTCGTTGCATCCAGGCGGTGCTCCCGGGATGCGGGAACGGCGGAGCGGCTGCATCATCAACGTCGTCTCCATCGCGGGCCGGATCGCCATGGCCCCGATGACGCCGTACCCCGCCGCGGAAGTCTGCCCTCGAGAGCTGAGCGAAGGCCTGGCCCAGGAGCTGAAGCCGTTCAACATTCGCGTCGCCGTGGTGGAACCCGGGATCATCGACACTCGCGCTGCTCAGCTGTATCGCCGACCACCAGAGCACGTCCTTATATCCCCACCAGCAGCGCTTCGCCGCCCTCTTCACCGCCAGCCTCCAGACCGGGCGTCCGGCCTCGATGGTGGGCCAGAAAATCCTAGAGATCGCCGAGAGCGACAGCTGGCAGCTCCGGCATCCCGCCGGTCCCGATGCCGCGGCCTTTCTCGACTGGCGCAAGAGCCTGAACGACGAGGAGTGGGTCGCCTGGGGGGCGCTGGACGACGACGCATGGTATCAGAGAATGAAACAGGATTTCGGAATGGATCTCAGGCCTTGGGCCCGCGCAGCGGAGCTGCCGACTGTGTAGCTGGCGGAACGTAGGAACGCGGAACGTCGGTAGGTGATGCCTACTGGCCAGGCTCCGCCTCTCCGCCCCTCCGTCTCTCCGCCTCTATCACATCCGACGCCACTTTTTCCCGCCGGGCCAGCATCAGGAACGGCACCGCCACCGCCTGGATCGCCGCACACACCAGGTACGATCGGGCGTAACCATAGACATCGGCCACCCGCCCCAGCGCCGGCTGGCCTGCTACGCCTCCGGCCGAGCTCATCAGGTTGTCGAATGAGAGCACCGTCGCCCGCTGCTGGCTGGGTATGATGCCGTTGATGTAGGTCTGGCGGATGGGCATGCCGAGCGCGAAGCTCAGTCCCCAAATCACGACCAGCGCCACCGCCAGGGCAAAGTTCCGGTTCAGTCCCAGGGCGAGCAGGCACAGCGTGCTGGTCAGGTAAGTGGCAGTTAGTGCGCCGCTGCGGCGGCGGAATCCCGGCCGAGACGGGGCACCAAAACTCCGGCCAACATTTGGGTGCCGGCTACGATCGCCGCGGACAAGGAAGCGACCGCGAAAGCATTGGGGTTGCCGTACAGCTGGAGCAGGTAGGGCTGCAAGGCGTAGAAGCCGTAGATACTGACTCCGCCTGCAAAGACTGCTGCCAGCATGAGCCAGCGCACCGGCGGATTGCCACCATCCGCTCTTCGATCGAGACCCGAGAGTGTCTGCCGCACTTCCTTGACCATGCCACCCCGGCGGTTGGGGGTGAAGCCGAGATCCTTCATCCAGATGAATGCGGCCAGCAGGGTGAGGCGAGAGTGACGGAGCGCATGATGTAGGGCGCGCCCAGATTGGTCGTCTGCGCGACGAAACCGCCCGTCAGCCGAGCCGCCCAGCATCGCGGCACCGCCCACCACCTGGCCCCGGGCCAGCACCGACTTGAAGGTGTCTCTCCACGCCGGCGAAGGTGAGCGCGTCAACCAGCCAGGCCTCGGTTGCACCGGAGAAGAAGGTGAAGCCGAGCCCGAGAGGATGGATGCGATGGCCCAACCGGGGAGGGCCGCACGGGTATGCCACATGCCAGAGGTAGATCAGGGTGGAGACGAGCAGCGTCCCCGGCGCCGAGGAGGTACGACGTGCGGCGGCCCCAGGTGTCGGCCACCACGCCGGTGGGCGCCTCGAACAGCACCATGCCTTCCGGTGAAGAACGCATTCGCCGCGAACGCCTCGACGTTGCTGAGCCCGGCGTCGAGAAGGAAGAGGGTGTTGATGCCCCAGATGAAGGAAGCGGAGAGCGTGGAGAGCAGGGTGAGCAACAGGTAGGTGCGCTGGACCTGCTTTCCCGGGTTGGGCATAATGGAAGATACGATGGACGGGAGGAACGACGGAACAAGAGAGTTCGAATCCTGGAACGGGGGGATTCTGTTTCAAAAATCCGTCTGCTATCTTAGGGGTCCTCGACCTTACTCCCAATGATACATCTTTGCCTGGCTCTAACTTGCTGGTCCCCCAGCTGTCCGCGCAGATACCCGATTCGCTCGCGATCTCGACCCAGGAGCTGGCCGCCCGGCTCAAGTTTTTCTCCTCGGATCTCTTCGAGGGGCGGTATCCCGGAAAGAAGGGCGAAGAGCTCACCACCGCCTACCTCATTTCCGAGTTGCAGAGCTTCGGCCTCCAGCCCGGCGCCGCACCCGCGCCGGGAGACACGAATCCCAGCTGGCTACAGCCGGTGGAGCTCCTGGTTCAACGGCCCGACTCGGCCTCGCCTCCGGTCCAGGCGCGGCTCAGCGGCCGGATCTCCGGCGAGCTCGCGCCGGGAAAGGAGGTCACCTTCGTCAATGCTGGGCGAAGACCGGACGTCGAGGCAGCGGGTGACCTGGTGTTCGTCGGCTACGGCATCGACGCACCGATGTACAAGTGGAATGATTTCGCCGGGACCGATCTCAAGGGCAAGATCGCGGTCATGATCTTCGGTGAGCCCACCATTCCGGGCGACACCGTCCGCTTCAACGGGGTGCGAGCGTCCCGCTTCTCCTGGTTCAGCGACAAGCTGGCCGACCTCGAGCGACGGGGTGCCGTGGGCATGCTGCTGATTCGGCCCAACGGCGCGTTCGCCCAGGGCCCCGTGCGATTCGGACGCTATCTGGCGGCAGACGTGGACGACAATGGACTTCGTTTTCTCGGCGGCATCACCGATACCGCCCTGGCTCGGCTGCTGCCGCCCAAGTCAGGCTCGCTGGCGGCGATGCTCAAGGCGGCGGAGAAGCCCGGCTTCCGCGCCGTCCCTTTAGGAGTGAAGCTCGGGGTCAAGTTCCGCACCCAGACCAGTACGGTGACGTCGCACAACGTTTCATCGGTACCGTCTCGGGCAGGGAGGAGGCCCGTGTCGGGAGCATGTGGTGCTCAGTGCGCATTGGGATGCGTACGGTATCGGCAAGCCGGTCGAGGGCGACTCGATCTACAATGGCACGCTGGATGACGGCTCGGGGGTGACGGCGCTGCTCGCGCTGGCCCGCGTGTTTGCCCAGCATCCGCAGTCACGCGCTCTCACGTTTCTCTTCACCACCGCTGAAGAGTGGGGACTATTCGGAGCTTACGCCTTCGTCTGCTCCGGGCCGATTCCGCTCGACCGCATAGCCGCCAACCTGAATCTCGACGATGGCATCGAGTTGCTCGGCCCCAAGAAAGACGCGGCACCGCTCGGGGTGGAGCTGAGCACCCTGGGCCAGATCGCGCGGAACACGGCGGAGCACATGGGGCTCAAGCTGTCACCGGATCCCTATCCGGAGGAGGGGTTCTTTCTCCGGGCGGACAATTATCCATTTGCCCGGGCCGGCGTGCCGTCGCTCTACATGGCCCTGGGGACAGAGCCGGTGCAGGGAACCAAGCAGTTCGTCGATGCGAAGGTGAAGGAATATCTGGAGCAGCACTACCACCAGCCGAGCGACCAGTGGGGGACTCTCAACCCATTGAACCTCGAGGGGTCCAAGCAGTTCGCCGAGTATGTGCGCGACGTGGCGATCGCGGTGGCAAACGATTCTGCGATGCCGCAGTGGCTACCCGGCGGAGAATTTCAGCGGCGTAATAGTCCGAAGCCCAAGAAATGCGCTAGGTAGCTACGGTTGGCTAGCTCCGCACGCCGCGAGCCAGGCTAATTCTCGCAGGTCGAACACCCGGGATCGGGTGAGGAACCTGACGCCGAGCGGAGCCTCGAGGGAAAAGCCGCTGCCGCAGCCGGGCACCACGTCGATCAACAGCTGGGTGTGCTTCCAGACCTCGTACTGTTGCCCTCCTATATAGAAGGGCGTGCCCTCCAGCTCCCCAGCAGGACACGTCCCGCTCTCCCACTCGAAACTCCCCCCGGGGAAAGCACATCGGGGAGCTCCCGTCGCAGCAGCCACCCGACTGGTGGAACAGCAAGGCACCGTGCTGCGCCTCCAGCTTGCGCAGCACGGCCGCGGCCGCATCGGTAATGGCGACGCGGGCCACGCTCTCCATCAAAAGAACCCCAGCTTCTTCGGGCTGTAGCTTACCAGGAGGTTCTTGGTCTGCTGATAGTGCTCCAGCATCATCTTGTGGTTCTCACGTCCGATGCCGCTCTGCTTGTAGCCTCCGAACGCCGCGTGCGCCGGGTAGGCGTGATAGCAGTTGGTCCAAACCCGGCCCGCCTTGATGCCGCGCCCCACGCGATAGCAGGTGTTGATGTTCCGGCTCCACACGCCGGCACCCAGACCATACAAGGTGTCATTCGCGATCGAGAGCGCGTCGTCGAGGTCCTTGAACTTGGTGACCGCGAGCACCGGCCCGAAGATCTCTTCCTGGAAGATCCGCATTCGGTTGTTGCCCTCGAAGATCGTGGGCTGGACGTAGTAGCCGTCCTCCAGCTCGCCCTGGTGGACCCTGCGCGCACCGCCGGTCAGGACCCGAGCCCCTTCCTTCTTCCCGATCTCGATGTAGCTCAGGATCTTCTCCAGCTGGTCGTTGCTGGCCTGGGCCCCGATCATGGTCTTCGGGTCGAGTGGGTTCCCTTCGACGATCTGCTTCACCCGGGCGACCGCCCGCTCCATGAACCGGTCATAGATCGACTCCTGCACCAGGGCCCGCGACGGGCAGGTGCAGACCTCGCCCTGGTTGAAGGCGAACATCGCGAAACCTTCGAGCGCCTTGTCGAAGAAGTCGTCGTCGGCGTCCATCACGTCGGCGAAGAAGATGTTGGGCGACTTGCCGCCCAGCTCCAGGGTGACCGGGATCAGGTTCTCCGAGGCGTACTGCATGATCAGCCGGCCGGTGGTGGTCTCACCGGTGAAAGCGACCTTAGCCACCCGCGGGCTCGACGCCAGCGGCTTACCCGCCTCGACCCCGAAGCCCTGCACCACGTTGACCACTCCGCTCGGCAGGATGTCGGCGATCAGCTCCATCAGAGCCATGATCGAAACCGGGGTCTGTTCCGCGGGTTTCAGGACCACGCAGTTTCCGGCCGCGAGCGCTGGCGCCAGCTTCCAGGTGGCCATCAGGAGCGGGAAGTTCCAGGGAATGATCTGGGCGACCACGCCGAGCGGCTCGTGGAAGTGATAGGCTACGGTGTCTTCGTCCAGTTGGGAGAGCCCGCCCTCCTGCGCCCGGATGCAGCCGGCGAAGTAGCGGAAGTGATCCACCGCCAGCGGGAGGTCGGCCGCGGTGGTCTCGCGGATCGGTTTGCCGTTGTCGATGGTCTCGATGAATGCGAGGGTCTCGATGTTGGCCTCGATCCGGTCGGCGATCCGGTTGAGGATGTTCGCCCGGTAGGCGGGCGACGTGCCGTTCCAGCTGATCCGCGGCCGCATGCGCCGCGTCCAGCGCTCTGTCGACGTCCTCCTGGGTCGAGCGGGCCACCTCACAGAGCGGCTGCCCGGTGACCGGTGTGGGATTGACGAAGTACTGGCCCCGGAACGGCGCCGCATACTCGCCTCCGATCCAGTTGTCGTAACGGGCCCGAATTGGAATACTCGGCTTGAAACCGGCGGCGATGCGGGGGAGGGTGGCAAATCTTGCCTCCCTGACTGCAGTTGTCATAGGGAACTCTCCTGTGAGGGCTGGGCCCCAGGATAGCGCCGCAACTATGAGGAGAGGATGAAGAAGCCGTGAGTTGTGTCTTAGACCAGCACGTCCTCCAGCCTCCGGCGGGGTGTGTGCCGCTCATCGTTTCGGGAGGAGAATCCCACCCGGAACAGGTGCTGCGGCACCCAGCCCGCTGAGGGAGCAGCTCCGCGACGGCGGCCCGAAGCTCCGGGTGGCGCATCGTCTGGCTCATCGGATGAAGGCTGACGCCCACCGAGGTGGCGGTGAGCCAGAGCCGCTCGAACAGCTGTCCGGTCCTGACGTGCAGCAGATGGCTGTCGCCCGAGGCGCAGATCAAGCCCAGCAGCGAGGCGCTCTCCAGCATATCGTGATCCTGCGTGCCACCGGCTCTCCCAGGTCCACGTGCGAGACGACCATCGCTCCAGCCCCGCCATCAGCCGGGATGACCCGAACACTCCCTGGCCGATCCAGTAGCTCAGCTCGCGGCGAAACGCCGGATCGGCGAATTCGGTGCGATCGGCCTCGACGGTGAGCGCATCGATCCACCGGCGGAAATGCGGGTCATCGGTGAGATGGACGCGAAGCTCGGGCTCGGTGCAGCAGGCCACGAGCTGGGTCCGAATGGCTTCCGGGATGACCGCCGGACGGAAGACGCTGTTGTCGTTGTGCCGCTGGACGATGGCGCTCAGCCGCGCGCCGGCCCGGGCAAGGGAAGGGACTCCGCCCGGGCGAAGGTCACGCTCGCGACCAGCTCCTGGTTCTCCGGCTCGGGGAAGTAGCTGACGCCATGGCGGAAGCCGAAATGCTCGGCAGCCACCAGGAGGTTCTCCAGCGCGCAGCCCAGGCTGATGTACAGCTCCCGCTGTCCGGGATCCTGAATCAGCTGCCGCCGCCGCATATCGGCCAGGAGATGGATCCGGTTCTGCCGGACGGCGAAACACCAGGGCTGACTGTTCTTGGCGGAAGGGGCCAGGATGGCATAGCGGAGCAGGAAACCCAACTGGGTCTCGATCGGTGAGGTAGACGGGAAGTCCTGCTCGGAGACATCCCAGACGTCTTTGGTCAGCACGGACATACAATCCTCCAGAAGCCGTGCTGAAATCTCGGTGAAGCAGCTTGAGGAGACTATGAAGAAGCCGTGAGGAGTTCCTTATCTCAACGCCTGCACCACCGGCTGCCTAGCCGCCCGCCGGGCCGGGAAGAATCCCCCGATCACGCCCATCACCACCGCGAAGATCAGCCCGGCCAGCAACAGTCCCGGCGTCACCCGGAAGCCGAATGCGATCTCGCTGAAGCTGGCCCAATTGGTGGTGCTGGTGACCAGCCCGTTGATCGGAAGCGCCAGCAACGCCCCGATCACCCCGCCCACCACCGCGATCAACGCCGACTCGGCGAGAAAGCTGGCCAGCACGCTCCGAGGATGGAAACCGAGGGTCAGCAGCACCGCGATCTCGTGGGCGCCGCGACGCCACCGCGGCGTACATGGTGTTGATCGCGCCGAAGATCGCGCCGACCGCCATGATGCTGGTGATCATGAGGGCGAGAATGGTGAGGATCCGGCCCAGCAGCTGCGGACTGCTCGGCGTAGAACTCCGACTCGCGGTGCACGTCCACCGTGAGCCGCCGGTCGCCCTCCAGCGTCCGCTTGGCCTCGTCGAACGCGGCGGGATCCTTGAGCCGGAAGCTGACCGACTGGAAAGCGTCGCCCCGGAACACCGGCATGAACTGCTCGTTCTCGCCCCAGATCTCCGACTCGAACGCCGAGCCGTTGGCGCTGAAGCGGCAGACCACGGTCCAGTTGCGCCCGGCGAAGCGCAGGGTCTCGCCGAGCCCGGTGTGGTCGAACCGGCCGGCCATCTTCTTGCCCACGCAGATCTCGGCCTTGCCCGATTCCGGTTTCCGGCCCGCCTCGATCTTGACGTTGTTCCGCACCGTCCAGGCGGCGGGGCTGATGCCGCGCACCACCACGTTGGCCAGGCCGGTGGTGTCGCTGCCCCCTGCCCGCGGCAGCGGAATGATGACGTAGACCTCGGGGCTGACCATCGGCCGGCCATCGGCCCCGGTCGCGATGTGAGGCGAGGACGCCAGGATGCTCGCGGCCTGCCGGTCCAGGCCGCTGGAGAGCTCGGAGTCGGCGCCCCGCCGGAGCACCATCACGTTCTGAGGCGAGCCGGTCTTGATCAGCGCGGCCCGGAATCCGTTGGCCAGCGCCAGCATCCCGATGAAGACCGCGACCACCAGCCCGATCCCCAGCGCGGTGAGCAGGGTGGAGACCGGCCGCTGGAGCAGGCTCCGCGCGTTGTACTCCAGCGGGATCTTCATTCGACCGTCCTCAGCGCCTGCACCACCGGCAGCCGGGCGGCCCGGATTGCCGGCACCAATCCGCTGGCCAGCATCAGGAGCAGGGCGACCCCGCACCCAGGAGCAGCGTGTCGGTGGTGACGTCGAAGCCGGGCAGGAAGCCGGCGGCGTTGAAGTTGCTGGCCTTGTACAGCAGCTTGGCGCCGCCCAGGCCGATGACCGCGCCGGTCAGGGTGATGATCGCCGCCTCCAGCATCACCATTCCGAACAGCCGCCGGTCGCTGAAGCCGATGGTCTTGAGCACCGCCACTTCCTTGGTGCGCTCCCGGGCGCTCATCATCATGGCGTTGGCGGTCACCAGCAGGATGGCGAACACCACCGCCATGCCGATGGTACCCATCAGCAGGCTCACGTTCCCCCACATGGTGGCAAAGCTGGCGTTGAACGCCTGCTCGGTGCCGGTCTTGGTCGGGGCGCTGGAGTTCGGAACTGGTCGTCCACCATCTTGGCCATGCCGGCGGAGTTGTTGGGATCGCTGATCTCCAGGACGTACCAGCCGGCGATGTCCGGGACGGCCGATCCTCTCCTCCAGGTACTCGTGATGGAAGATCAGCATGTCGTCGTTGATCACCGGCATCGGTCGGGGTGTACACCCCGCGGATGGTGAAGGTCCAGTCGCCCGGAAAGATCGTCCCCTGGATGGTGACGTTCTGTCCCAGCTTCCAGCCGAACACGTCGAGCAGCCGGCGGCCGATGATGGCCGAGGAGCGCTCCCGGATGAATGCCTGCTTCTGATCTTCCGGCAGGCTGATCTCGGGATACATCGCGAGATAGGAGGTCGGGTCCACCGCGAACTGGGCGAAGAACCGCTTGCCGTCGCCGTAGCGGCCGCCGAACCAGTTGGCCCAGGTCACCGCCGTGATCCCCTTGTCGGCCTTGAGCCGGTTGGCATAGCTCAGCGGAAGGGGGAAGACCAGGCCGGTGGCGTTTTGGTCACACCAGCCGCCGGGCGCTGCCGAACTGGGCGGCGCGGGCCAGCGTGGTGACCACGGTTCGGAGCGAGGCGAAGAGGAAGAGCGCCAGCGCCACGCTAGCTGATGGTGAGAAAGACCCGCCGCTTGTGCCGGCCCAGATTGGCCAGCACCAGAGGAAGAAACTTCACGACGACCACCGCCTCCCGCTCGATCAAGGCACCCTTCTCCAGGTGCAGCACGGTCTTGGCCCGCTCGGCGGCGTGCGCGTCGTGGGTGACGATGATGATGGTCTTCTTGAACTCGTCGTTGAGCCGCTCCAGCAGGCCGAGCACGTCCTGCGAGCTCTTGGCGTCGAGCTGTCCGGTGGGCTCGTCCAGCAGGACCAGGGTCGGATCGGCCACGATCGCCCGCGCGATCGCGACCCGCTGCTCCTGCCCGCCGGAGAGCTGCCGGGGATAGTGCTTCAGCCGGTCCTGCAGCCCACCACTCCGAGCGCGAGCTTGACCCGCTCGTCGCGCTCCTTCTTGGAGAGCCGGGTGAGCAGCAGCGGCAGCTCCACGTTCTGATAGGCGGTGAGCACCGGCAGCAGGTTCAGGGTCTGGAAGACGAACCCGATGTTCTCCGCCCGCCAGGCGGCCAGCTGGCCGGGGGTCATCGCGCTCACCTCGGAGCCCGGCCACCCGGATGCTGCCGCTGGTGGGCTTGTCCAGTCCGGCGAGCAGGTTGAGCAGGGTGGACTTGCCCGATCCCGATGGGCCCATCAGCGCGGTGAACGAACCCTCGGCGATGTCGAGCGTGAGGCCGGTGAAGATCTCGATCTTCTCGGAGTCGCGCTGGAAGACTTTGTAGACGTTACGGATTTCTACCAGGGCCATTGATTCTCGTGAATATCTGCCAGGTCTAGTTTCTAGACTTTGCCGATCTTCTACTCCGTCTTTACCCGCATCCCCGCCTTCGGCTCATCCACCCCGCCCGTCAGCAGCAGCTCGCCGCCGGAGAGCCCGGAGCGGATCTCCCGGAATCCGCCGCTCACCGGGCCCGCCTCCACCGCGCGCGGACTCGAGCCTGCCGTCCCGGACCAGCCATACGACAGTTTCGCCGTCCACTTCCCGCACCGCCGCGGCGGGGACCCGGAACCGCAGCGGCCCCTGCGGGGCCCCGGCGGCCCCTCGCGCGGTGTCGAGAAAATCCACCCGCGCACCCATTTCCGGAAGGATCCGCGGATCCCGGTCCACGATGGCTCACCTTGACCTGCACCGTGGCGCGCTGCCGGTCGGCCGTAGGCACCACCTGGCGCACCCGCCCGCGAAACGAGGTGTCGGGATAGGCATCGAGCGTGATCTTGGCCGGCTGGGCCTTCGTCACCCGGGCGATGTAGGCCTCGTTGACGTCCACCTCGACCTCGAGCGTGGTCAGATCGGCCATGGTGACCACCGCGCCGCGAGTCAGTCCCCCTCCCACCGACGGCGCCACCACCTCGCCCACCTCCGCTTCCTTCCGAGAACGGTGCCGCTGAACGGCGCCCGGATGACCGTGTTCTCCAGGTTGGCCCGGGCAAGCTCCGGCCGCCGCCCGGCCGACCCGATCCGCGCCTCCGCCGCCTGGACCCGCGCCGCGGCCTCCGATTCTCCCCGCTCACCCCGCATCGAACTCCTGCTCGGCCACGGCTCTGGACTCCTGCGCCCGGATCATCCCGCAGGCGCTCGGCCTCCTTGCGCCGCTGTCGCCAGGCCGCCCGCGCCTCCATCAGATCCGCCCGGCTGTGAGCAGCGCCGCCTCCGCCTGGGCGAGCTGGGCCTGGTAGTCGTCGTTTTCCAGACGTGGCGATGATCTCGTCCTTCTTGAGGTGGATCCCTCGCTCACCCTGAGCTCGGCAATCCGGCCCGGCAGCTTGGCCGACACCGACGCCCGGGTCCGCGCCACCACGTAACCGTTGGCGGTGACGCTGGAGCTTCCGGCGTTGTCGCCCGAGCCACCGGCGGTGAGCGGCGTGGCCACGACGGTCTCCACCGTCACGACGCTCCCGCGGCGCCAACCCAGAAATACGCCGATCAGAAGAATCAGGGCGACGACACCGAGGATCACATTGCGCCGGACTGCGCGGCTCAGACTGGGCGGCGGCGCGTCGCGATTGATCCGGAGCTTGGAGAGGTCGGGCTGCGCTGGGGAGGTCATCGGGCGGAATTTACGTGGGGTGCGTGGGGAACGTGAGGAACCCTCCGTCCCTCCTTGCAGTTTTGTCGACTTCCCCGTATGGGTCCTTTATCCGTATGGGTCCTATATAGAGACCATTACTGAGTTCAGAGACATCCGGAGAGCAGCCATGCCCAGCCTACGTCCCGACCCCACCTTCTATCCATCCGCCAAACAGGCGGCGGAAGCGCCGCCCGAAGAGCTCGCCTATCTCGCGATGCTCAACCCCAGCACCTCACGGCCCGACGCCATCGGTGTGGTCGACGTGAAGCCGGGCTCCAAGTCATTCGGCCGGCTGGTCGGGCAGTTCGACATGCCCAACGACGGCGACGAGCTGCACCACTTCGGCTGGAACGCCTGCAGCGCGAGTCTCTGTCCCTGGGCGCCGCACCCGCACGTCGAGCGCCGCTATCTGGTGGTGCCGGGGGTGAACTCGTCCCGGATTCACATCCTCGACACCAAGGCCAACCCGCGGCAACCCGAGCTGGTCAAGGTGATCGAGGCAGAAACCGTGGCCAAGAAGACCAACTACTCCACGCCGCACACGGTGCACTGCGGCCCCGACGGGATCTACATCTCCGCCCTCGGCGCGCCCGACGGCGAGGGGCCCGGCGGCATCTTCATCCTGGACCACGACAGCTTCGAGCCCAAGGGAATCTGGGAGAAGGATCGCGGCCCCCAGCGCTTCGGCTACGACTTCGCCTGGCACCTGGGTCACGACACGACCATCACCAGCGAGTGGGGCTTCCCCAACATGGTGCGCCAGGGCGTCGTCCCCGAAATGCTGCTGGGCGGGAAGTACGGCAACTCACTCCATGTGTGGAACCTGCGAAACGGCAAGCACCAGCAGAAGATCCATCTGGGCGACGAGTATCAGATGACGCTGGAGCTTCGTCCCGCGCGCGACCCCCGGAAGGCGTACGGCTTCGTGGGCGTGGTGATTTCGCTGAAGGATCTCTCGGCGAGTGTGTGGCTGTGGTATAAGGAAGGTGGGGACGCAGTGGAAGATAAAAAAGGTTATCGAGATCCCGGCTGAGCCGGCGGATCCCGCGGACCTGCCGCCGCTGCTGCAGGGCTTCAAGGCGGTGGCGCCACTTATTACCGACATCAACCTCTCGCTGGACGACCGGCAGCTCTACGTCTCCTGCTGGGGAACCGGCGAGCTGAGACAATACGACGTGAGCGACCCGTTTAATCCCAAGCTCACCGCAACCACGCAGATCGGTGGGATCGTGCGTCGTGCGGCGCACCCGGCCAATCCGGGCAAGCGGCTCAACGGCGGCCCCCAAATGGTCGAGCTGAGTCGGGATGGCAGGAGAGTGTACCTGACCAACGGCCTGTACTCACCCTGGGACGATCAGTTCTATCCGGCGGGCCTGGAGAGCTGGATGGTGAAGTTGGACACCAAGCCCAACGGCGGCATGGCGCTCGACCCCAAGTTCTTCCTGGAGATGGAGCGCGGCGTTCGCTGCCACCAGGTGCGGCTCCAGGGCGGGGACGCGTCCTCGGATTCGTTCTGCTTCTCCTGAGCGGACGACGAACGATGGAACGAGTGGTGAAAGGTGCTTTCCCTGACTGACGGATATTGGGCCGGCCTCCTGGCGCTTGGAGCGGGTCACGGGATCAACCCCGCGATGGGTTGGCTCTTCGCCGTTGCACTGGGGCTTCAGCGCGGCAGCCGAAAGGCGGTCTGGTCGGCGCTGGGCCCGCTGGCGGTGGGTCACGCCGTGGCGATGCTGGTGACGATCGGTGCCGCCGCCGCCGTCGGATCGCTGCTCCCGCCCTCAACCCTCAAGTGGGGAGTGGCCGGCGTGCTGGTCGCCCTCGGCGTTTACCGGCTGGTCCGCTCCCGCCACATCGTCTACGGCGGAATGCAGGTGAACAGCCGCGAGCTCGCGACCTGGTCCTTTCTGATGGCGACGGCACATGGAGCCGGACTCATGGTGCTGCCGCTGGTGCTGGGCCATCTGCCCTCGGCCGAGCATGTGCATCATCTGTCGGCCGGCATGCTGGACGGCGCGGGGATACAGTGGAGCGGGATCACCGCCGCGGTGGTACATACCGGGGGCTACCTGCTGGTGACCGGAGCGATCGCGGCAATCGTCTATGAGAAGGTGGGGCTCCGGTTCCTCAGGACTGCGTGGGTGAACCTCGATCTGCTTTGGGCCCTGGCCCTGGTGGCCACGGGTGTGGCCACCGCCCTATAACAGTCAGGTGTCATTGCGAGGGCATCTCACAATGACTCCGTCCTTTCCGCTTCGCGGGTGGTTCCCCGGATGGTCAGGTCTCCGATTACCCGGAAATCGTCGCCCGGAAGCGGGCGTCCGTACACTTCTGATCCTGACTCGTGACTCCTGATCCTGACTCCTGACTCGCGACTCGCGACTCGCGACTCGCGACTCATGTCTCGTGACTACTTCACCGGCTGATACTTGTCCAGCCACGCCAGGGTCTCCTGAATGAGACGAGGGCGAGGCACGAAATGACTCCCGTTCTCCAGCACGTAGCGCTTCTGATCGGGCGGGGTGCCGAGCAGCCGGAACATGGGGAAAGAGCTGGTCTCGTAGGGGAAAAAGAAGTCGTACCGTGCCGCTGAGCATGAGGGTGGGAATCCTGACCCGGCGAGATGAAATTGACTGGATCTACTTCGGGCTTGGCTCGCTCGAACGACAACCCCGCGACGTTGAGCACGTTTACCTTGATGCGGGGCTCCACCGCGGGAATCATCCCGCCCATCCTTCCGCCCCAGCTCACGCCATAGAAGGCCAGGCGGTCCAGGGTCACATCGGGCCGGGTCTCCAGATAATCCAGGCTTCGGCTCAGGTCCTTGGCCCACATGATGACGTGGTCGCGATAGAGAATCGTGCTGTCCTGATCATCGCTCCTGAGAGCATCCTTCCGCTGCAGAGTTCCCTTGAATACCGGCTGCACTATGGCGCGCCCGCTGGTCAGGATGAAGCTGATGATTGCCGGACGAGGTCGTGGCTCGGCGTCACGCACCACGTTGGAGCCAGGCCAGAAGACCACCACCGGAAATGGCTTTGTCCCCCGCTTGGGCAGATAGAGGTAGCGTGAGCAGCGTGTCGTTGGCGTAGGCCGCGTTCATCCGGATCAGCTGACGGGTCCAGTCTCCCTCGTCCACCGTCTCCATGATCCGGGCGTCCAGCGCTCCCTTGTCGTACTCGTACATCCGCTTGTAGGCGGCGAACACCGCGTCGGACGCGGGCCGCTCCTTCATGAAATCGCGGCTCTCCCGGCGGAGCGGCTCCATGGACTTGCGCCTGGGCCGAGTCGCTCCCGAGATACTTCACCAGGCGAATCCCGTTGATCGGGCGACCGGTCGAACATCGGCTGAGTGTAGGTGTCGGTGAACTGGTAGGGCAGGTCGTTCCAGCCGCCGCCCAGGATGAAGCGGTTGCCGCCGTCCTGGTTGTAGCACCACTCGCGCACGTTGCCCGCCATGTCATAGGTGCCGAACGGGCTGATTCCGCCCTCTGCCCACCGGCCAGGGTGCCTGGCTCGAGTAGTTGCTCAAGGGGACGACGGACGCGCTGAGCTGGAGACCCGCCGCGCGGTTCCAGTGTACCACCGAGGGCAGCGACTTCCCGGCGTATTTCGCGTATGCAGCGGCCTCGTACCAGCTGACCCCGCTCACCGGGTAGTCGTCCTGGCCGGCGGGATAGTCGCCGGCCTCCCAGGTGGAGGGACCTGGCCGCCCGGTGCGGTCCACCATCCGGGACACCGCCTGCTGCCCAGTCGAGCGTCTTTCCGTTCACCTGGAAAGGGTGCTCCCACAGCTCCTTCCGGCGGTAGCCGCCATCGTCCACGAAGCGCTTGAACTCCCGGTTCGTCACCTCGTACCGGTCCATCAGGAAGTCGCCCACCCGAACGTCCTTCCGCCCGAACCGGAAGAAGGTGTAATCGAGATGTCCGCCACCCACCCGCACCATCTCTGGAGGAAGCGCATCTTCCCTGTCGAGCCGGATGACCGAATCGAAGGGGACACCCACCAGCTCCAGAGTCCTGTAGCCAGGAGCTTGGATCCTGAGACGGTCGGTGGTGCCGACAGCGCCCCCGCCAGCCCAGGACAGAATCGCCCGTTCGAGCGGAGTGCGTCCCAGCGGAATCCAGGTGGAGTCCGGCGCGCCGTAGTCCTTCCGGAACACCTCGGCGCCGGCCGGGACGGTCCGTATGCTGACCGGGCGGACGAACCGGGAGCGCAGAACGTTGTACAGGGAATCGTCCGGCGCCACTGCCTCGACTCGGCGTGCGAGGTTGTAGGTCTTCTCGTTTTCGCCGGCCTCGCTCAAGGCCAGCATCCGCGGAATGGCTTCCTCCGCGTACCCAATGCCGCTCCCGAGAGGGCTTGGCCCAGCCGAACCATCCGGCGGCAATCAGCAGCGGCAACATCACTGCCCCAGCCAGCAGCGGCTTCCGGAGCCGGCCGCCTCGGATCACTGAGAGCTGTTCCAGCCGGGACAGCATCTCCTCGGCTGAGCTCCAGCGCTGCTCCGGGTCCTTCTCCAGAGAGCGCATGATGATTCCGGCCAGCTCCGGCGGCGGCTCGGGCCGTACCTGACCGAGCGAAGCGGGTGCCCGGGTGACCTGGGAGGCGAGAATGGCCTGGGGAGTCAGTCCGGTGAAAGGCGGCTTTCCGCTCAGCATCTCGTAGCCCAGCACTCCGACGGCGTAGAGGTCCGAACGGGCATCGATGTTGGACTGTCCCGCCGCCTGCTCGGGCGACATGTACGCCGGAGTGCCCAGGGCAAAGCCCATGGCGGTCAGTGTCTCGGTTGGATGATCCTGACTCTCGGCCAGCGCCTTGGCGACCCCGAAGTCCATGACCAGAGCGTGGCGGCCGGCCAGCATGATGTTCTCCGGCTTGAGATCGCGATGGACGATGCCGTGGCGGTGGGCATGGATCAGTGCGTCCAGAACGTCCTTCAAGAATCCGGACGGTGTCCTCCGGTGAAAGCCGGCCTTCGCGAGTGAGCCGTTGGCGCAGCGTCTCGCCCTCGACGTACGGCATCACGTAATAGAGAGATCCCGCCGTGTCTCCGCCGCGGGGTTCGTGCCGGAATCGATCAGGGTAGGATGTGGGGATGCTGCAGGTGGGCGGCGATGCGGATCTCGCGGAGGAACCGTTCGTCGCCGAGCGCCTCGGCCAGCTCCGGATGAATCACCTTGATGGCGACCTGGCGATCGTGCTTGAGGTCGTGGGCCAGCCAGACCGTCGCCATGCCTCCGCGGCCAAGCTCTCGCTCTACCCGGTAGTTGCCGGGAAGCGCGGACTGGAGCCGGGCAAGAACGTCGGTCACGGGATGATCCGGGCTGTGATGGAAGGCTTACGTTACAGCGGTCACTGATCCCCGAACACCCCCTTCGTCGTTCACCGCCTTGATGTCATACTCGATGGTCCCGCTGTCCTGCCGATGCGGATGCCTTATCTTGGCAACGCGCGGAGCAGATGCGGACGGCCTGGCAAGAGGAGATCAAGTCTATGCACACCAAGACGATCGCCCATCAATTCGGGATCTCGGGCCGGGTCTTGGAGAAGAACCTGGATGGGATTTCCCACGAGGAGAGCCTGATCAACCCTCAGCCGGGTGGCAGTTGTCTAAACTGGCTGGTGGGACATCTCACCCGCTCGCGCAATCAGGCCCTCGCCCTGCTCGGCCAGAGGCCGATGTTTCCGAAGGAGGAGTTCGACAGCTACGACGACAATGGGGGGAAGCCGTTCCGGCCTGAGACCGCCATTGCGTTCGACGAGCTGAAGCGGCGTTTCAGGGCGCTGCAGGAGCCGTTGGTAAATGGCCTGAACGGCTTGGCTCCTGAGGCTATGGACCGGCCGGCCCCCTTCAGCCCGACAGGAAACCCGAAAGAGACCGTAGGCAGCCTGCTGGTCTCACTTGCATTTCATGAAGCGTACCATGTCGGACAGACCGGTATCCTGCGGCGCATCGTTGGGCGGGAAGGGGTTATCAAGCCACCCCGAATACCGGTGGCCAGGTAGGCTGTAAGGTTCAGTCTGACTGCGCGGTTCTTGTCACAATCACTCCGAGGGATATGGCATGTTTGGTAGACGACTTTCGATCCTGATCGGCACATTCGCCCTCTCTGTGGTTGCCGCGCGGGTCGCGCCGGCCCAGGTGACCTCCCAGACCGAGCTCGGCACCGCCAAGCTCCCGGCCGGCTACGTCAAGGAGTTCGGCACCATGTGGACCTTCGAGGCGCCGCCGCTCGACTACTGGAAGGCGCGCTACGGGTTCACGCCCGCCGGCAGGCCTGGCTCGACCACGTCCGCCTCGCCTCGGTGCGGCTGCCCAACTGCTCGGCCTCGTTCGTGTCCTCCAGCGGGCTGGTGATGACCAACCATCACTGCGCCCGCGAGTGCATCACCGCGGTCTCCACCCCCGACTCGAACTTCCAGGAGCTCGGCTTCGTCGCCAAGACCCAGGCCGACGAGCGGAAGTGCGCCGGCCTCTACGTGGACCAGCTCCAGTCGATCGAGGACGTGACCGACAAGATTCAGAGCGCGATCACAGGCGAAGGCACCCGCGACACAGGTGGCCCAGCGCAACGCCGCCATCGCCCAGATCCAGGAAGGCCTGCGAGACCGGAGACCGACGCTCACCTGCCAGGTGGTCTCCTACTACCAGGGCGGCATCTACTCGCTCTACCGGTTCAAGCGCTTCGACGACCTCCGGCTGGTCATGGCCCCCGAGGAGGCGATCAGCTTCTTCGGCGGCGACCCCGACAACTTCACCTACCCCCGCTACGACCTCGACCTCAGCCTGCTCCGGGTCTACGAGAACGGCCAGCCGTTCAAGCCCAAGGACTACCTGAAGTGGAGCGCGCGACGGGAGCGAAGGAGGGCGAGCTGGTCTTCGTCACCGGCAACCCCGGCTCCACCGGCCGGCTGCTCACCGTCGCCCAGATGGAGTTCCTCCGCGACGTGCAGTATCCGGCCCAGCTCGCCTCCTACGACCGGAACCTGGCGGTCCTGAGAGGAGGTCTCGAAGCAGGGACGACGAGACCCGGCGCGCGCTGGAGAACCAGATCTTCAGCCTGATGAACTCGAAGAAGGCGGTGACCGGCTATCCTGTCCGGCCTCCAGGACTCCGCGCTCATGGCCAAGAAGCGCGCCTTCGAGCGCGACTTCCGCCGCCGCGTCGCCGCCGATCCCAAGCTCAAGGCTCGTTACGGCACCTGCTGGGACGCGATCGCCACCGCGCAGAAGGAGCAGGCCGCCATCGCCAAGCAGCAGCGCTGGTACAGCTTCAGCGGGTCGCCGCTGCTGAACGCGGCCGGCGGGATCGTGCGGGTTCCGGAGCAGGCCAAGCTCCCCGACTCGCTCCGGCTGCCGCAGTATCGCGGTGGAGGGCTCGAGCTGATCATGGGGCTCGATTGCGGGCCCAAGCCCCGACCGACCCGGAGCAGGACAAGCAGATGCTCCAGGCCTGGCTCACCCAGGCGAGCAAGGACCTGCCCAAGAACGATCCGTTCCTCAAGGCCTTCCTCGGCGGCCGGAGCCCCGAGGTGGCCGCCGAGGCGCGGTCAACGGCACCAAGCTGGCCGACTCGGCGGCCCGGGCCGCGCTGCTCGAGGGCGGCTCCGCGGCGGTGGCCGCGTCCAAGGATCCGCTGATCGTCCTGGCCCGGAAGCTCAATCCGATCGCCATGCGGGTGCAGCAGCGCGCGGCCCGGCTCAACGACGTGATCTCGGCCAACGCGGAGAAGGTCGGCCAGGCGATCTTCGCCGCCTACGGCCGCTCGCTCCCGCCCGACGCGACGTTCAGCCTGCGGATCAGCGACGGCGTGGTGAAGAGCTACCCCATGAACGGCACCATCGCGCCGTACAAGACCACCTTCTACGGGCTCTACGGCCGCTCGGCGGAGTTCGACGACAAGCCGCCGTTCCAGCTGCCGGAGCGCTGGAAGACCCATCGCGACCAGGCTCGACCTGTCGCAGCCGCTCGATTTCGTGTCCACCAACGACATCATCGGCGGCAACTCGGGCAGCCCGGTGATCAACAAGAACGCCGAGGTGGTGGGGCTGATCTTCGACGGCAACATCGAGCAGCTGCCCAACCGGTTCCTCTATACCGATGAGTCGGCGCGGGCGGTGGCGGTGCACTCCCGCGGTTTGACCGAGGCGCTGCGCAAGGTGTACGAGGCGGATCGGATCGCGGACGAGCTGGAGGGGGCTCCGGCTCAGGCGAAACGGATCCCCCTTCAGGGCGACAGCGTGCGGATGAAGCAGGCTCCGGCCCGAGACAGCGCGGCAGCCGGCCAGGGCCGTTAAAGAGTGAGCCGCGTCACAATCACGGCGACCCTTTGGTGGCCGTGAAGTGGCCCTTCAGTGACTTACCGGATTTGGCTTTGGCCTCGTAGTTTCCGCTGAGCGTGTCGCCCACCAGCTTGGCTCGGGTTCGGGTTACCACCTGTGCCTTGAGCGTCGGGCTCTGGTGCGGATCGGACTGGTAGACAAAGGTGCTGTCGCCGGTTGAGACCATCTTCACGTTGTACTTCTCCCCACCCTCGAACGCGACCATCCCCGCCAGACTCCCATCGGGAGACCGGCTCCAGGTGATGTTGAACGGCTGGGCGCGGCTCGAGCCGGCGTCGTATCCCTTCGCGGTCCAGCTACCGACCAGGCGGTCGGCCACGGCGGTCAGGGCCGGGGACGACGAGGCCGTGTCCCTGGCCATGACGGTATCGGTGGTTCCAGCCGAATCTGCCGTGCTCATGGCGTCGCGTTCGGTCCGCTTCTCGCAGCCGACCAGGGCCAGAACGGTGGCAGTGGCGATCAAATAGCGCATTGCGCCTTCCGGTAGGGGGTTTTCCAAAATACTGGGAGACCGCCTTTTTGCTACACTCCCCCGGTGACGCCGCCCACCGTTCGACCCGCATCATCCCCACCGACAAGCCAGGCCCGCAAGCCTAACGTGGAGGTGCACTCCAGCCACCAACGCCCGAACACCGTTCGGGCACAGCGAGGGGCCACCTCGAGGGGGAACCTATGGAACCGCGCGTCTTTGCCCATTCACAGAGCTACCGTCTCCGGGAGCGGATGACCGACGCCGAGATCAAGCACGGCCAGGAGATCCGGGCCGACCTGACCGGGATTCGCGTCACCGCCGCGGTAGACGGCTGGCGCATTCCTGCAGCAAACTCGGACATCGGTGCAATCTTCTTCTGCACCATGGGCCCGATCCGGATCCGCGAGGTACTGACCGACGGAGACAGCGAGCCGTTGCCCCGGGAAGTGCTGCTCGACGGCCTGGCGGTGCCCGGCCCAGGCACCTACGACATCCTGAACGCGATCGTCCACTCCAACGGATCGCTGCTGGTCCGGGCCGATGCCAACACGCAGATTGTGCCGCGGGCGCTCAGTCCGGATTTGCCCTGGGTGTAGTCCGAACTGCAGCGTCAGCATAGCGCGTCATCTCCAGCGCCGCGAGAACCCGGCGAAGTGCCGATTCTCTACCGCGCTCGGGATGACGCGTTGTTTCCGGGGAATGACTCTCCCGCGCCGAGCTTCTCCAGATCAGCAGCACTCCAGCAAGTACGGTCACTCCGGCCAGTACCGTCCTGAGCGCGAACGGTTCGTCTCTCACGATCCACGCCAACGCCAGGGCGACAATCGGATTCACGAAAGCGTAGGTCCTACCGCGGCCGGCGTGGTCACCTGCAGCAACCAGGTATACGCCCCGAATCCAAGCACGGTTCCGCACAACACCAGGAACCCGATCGAGACTATTCCTCTCGCACTGAGCTGCTGGGCGCTCCAGCCGGAAAGCTCGCCCGTGGCGGCGCTCAGCAGCAGCACCACCAGGCCTCCGGCCAGCAACTGCATGGCGGTTGACTGGGCCACGGATTGGGGCTTGGGTCCGTTTCGGGCGATGAGGGATCCGGCAGCCCAACTGAGGTCGGCGCCCACCAGTGCCAGGCGGTCGCTCATCGACCCAGCCCAGGCCCCGTCTCCCCCGGTGAGCAGCGCTACGCCGGCAATTCCCAGGACCAGGCCCGCGATCACCAGACGGGGCGGCACCCGCCGCTCACGCCAGGAGGAAAGGAACACCATCCAGAGCGGAATGGCGCTCATGTAGAGCGCTGCCTGGCCGGAGGAAACCCGCTGTTCGGCCCAGGCCAGTACGCCATGGCAGCCAACGAAGAGGAACCCACCGGCGAGCGCCGAGGTGAGCCATTGCGCGGCGGTAGTTGCGCCAAGTTTTCGGCGAGCGCCCAGCCAGACGTACAGAATCAGGGCTCCGCCGATGCATCTCGTGGCAATGGTGAGGAGCGGCGGTACCTCGGTTACGGCGTAGCGGAGAGCGAGGAAGGTGCCGCCCCAAAAGAGATAGATGGCCCCAAAGGCGGCGACCATCGCCCACTTGGCCGGGGCTTCGCTAGCTCTGGGGTACGAGAGCCGAGTCAAAGATCACCTCGTAGTGGGTGACGTGATCGTCACGGTCGATCAGAAACTGCTCGTCCTCGGGATAGAACACCGCCCGGTCGATGTCCGGCCCGGCAAACTGCCGGATGGCGCTCTCCGAATCCCACAGCGATACCAGCAGGAATTCGGCTTGCCCCTGTGCCACCCGTCGGAGCGCCAGCACCCCCCGGTTCCCCTCGACCTTCCGATACTCGGCCAGGCCGGTCTGGTGCAGGTAATCGAGGTAGCGCTCGGCATCTTCTGCCTTGGTTGCGCCACGCCAGGTACGAGCGATCATAAGAGCCTCCAATGGGTGCACCGGTATAGCCGCCTTTACTGGTGCAACGGTACCAGTTAGATTTGCACCTGTCAAGAGGCGAATACTGGTGCAGGCTGGAGAGCGTCGGAAGGAGGAGTCTCGGGTGCCCGAAGAGGTGCTGCCATTCAAATACGTCGGAGGGGATCCCGCGGTCGATCTGGTGAACACCGTGGATTGGACCCGTGAGGGCCTGAGGGACGAGCGGCTTGACGACTACGAGCGGCTGACGCGGTGGGCCGAAGGTGCCGGCGTACTCTCGCCGGAACCAGGGGCAAAGCTCCGGCGCAAAGCAGCCAGAAACCCGAATGAAGCGGGCACGGTCTACCGGGCCACCCTTCGAGCCCGTGAGGTCCTCCGGCAATTGTTCCTGGAGCTCGCCGAGGGGTCGGTGTCTGCCGGAGCCGTGGCGGACTTCAACCGGATCCTGGCGCCCGCGCTCAGGCACTTGAGGGTGACGCCGCCTGGCTCGCCCCGGCACCTCCAGCTCGGCTGGGAAGATCAGGAGAGGAGACTCGACTCGGTCCTCTGGCCGGTGCTCTGGTCAGCCGCCGCGCTGATTACTTCCGAAGAGGCGTCCCGCATTCGGGTCTGCGGGAGTGAAGACTGCGGGTGGATGTACGTGGACCGGAGCCGGAACGGATTCAGGCGATGGTGCCAGATGGAGACCTGCGGCACCCGGGAGAAGACTAGGCGGAGACGTCATGGCGCCGAAGCAGCACCCCGGTCATGATCGCGGTACCGAGCGCGATGGCGGCACTGATCAGAGCGACCACCTCGAAGGAGTGACTGAACGCCGCGCGTGCCGCCACCACCAGCTCGGAGCCGGCCGCCCCGGGCAGCGCTGCGGCCTCGGCGACAGCCGCTCCCAGCGTGCCCCGGGCAGACTGGGCCACTGAGAGCAGGTATACCCGCCGGCACATTGTTGAGCATCATCTGGCGATAGACCATACCCCCGATGCTGCCGAGCACCGCGATGCCCAGCGCGCCACCCAGCTCCGAGCTGGTCTCCGATAAGGCGGACGCCGATCCGGCCCGCTCGATCGGAGCACTGCCCACGATCAGATCGGTAGCCAGAATCACCACTGGCGACAGACCCAGCGAGTACACGATCGAGCCCACCAGGAGCAGCGTTAGGCTCGGACTGTGGCCCAGGCGAGCCATGAGGAGGAACCCCAAGACCGACAGAACCAGACCTCCGCTCATCACCCGGGCAGAATCGAACCGCTGTGACAGTGCGGGCACCAGCAATGATCCAACGATGTACGCGCCCATCAACGGCACCGTCCACAGACCGGCGTCGAGAGGAGACAGTCCCAGTACGAGTTGAAGGTACTGGGCGATGAAGATGTAGCTCCCGAACGAGATGAAGGTCGCGAGGGTGTACGCGGCCAGTGAGGCGCTGAACGCCGCAGAGCGGAAGAGGCGGAGATCCATGAACGGATCATCCAACCTGCGCTGACGGCGGATGAACACCATACCCACCAGGACGCCGGCCACCGCGCTGAGGCCCGATAGCCAGCTGAGGCCATCGGCCGCGAACCGTTTGAGCCCGTAGATCACCAGTAGCACGGCCACGAGGGAAAGAGCGGCGCTCGAGATGTCGAGCCGCCGGGCCTCGGGGTCCTTGAATTCCGGGAGGAGGCTCGGGCCCACGATCAGAAGCAGCACCATGACCGGAACGCCGATGAGAAAGGCCGATCCCCACCAGAAGTACTGCAGGACGATTCCGCCGAGTATGGGCCCCAGTACCCCGCCCACCGCGTAGCTGGTCACCCAGACGCCGATTGCGAAGGTCCGCTGTCCTGGGTCGAGGAACATGTTCCGGATCAGCGACAACGTCGACGGAGCCAGGGTGGCTCCCGCCAGCCCGAGCAGCGCGCGAGTCACGATCAGCATCTCGGCGCTGGTCGAGAACGCCGCCAGAATCGAGGTGACACCAAAGACAGCGGCACCGATCAGGAGGAGACGCCGCCGCCCGATCCGGTCTCCCAGGGTGCCCATGGTGATCAGAGAAGAGGCAACCAGAAAGCCGTAGATATCCAGAATCCAGAGCAGTTGAGTGCTGCTGGGCTGGAGGTCGGCGCTAATCGCCGGGACAGCCAGATTGAGGACCGTCAGGTCCATGGAGTAGAGCAGGCAGGGCAGGGCGATGACTGCCAGGCCAATCCACTCGCGCCGCCCTGCCTTCACTGGCCTCCACTCACGATCAGCAGCACCGCGGCCAGCGCACAGACCACCCCCGTTACCTGCAAGGTGCTGAGCCGCTCGCGGAGGATGACCCGGGCCAACAGCACCGTGCTGGCGGGATAGAGCGAGGACAGGGTTACCACCACGCTGAGCTGGCCCTGTCGTGAAGCCAGCACGTACAGCGCGTTGGCCAGCATGTCGATGACACCCGCGACGCACACCAGCGCCGCCACGCCCTTGCTCATCCGAAATGATGCCCGGGTGGCGAACGCGACCGTCGCAAAGAGCAGGACGGACACCACACGAGCCATCAGCAGCGGCCACATTCCCGCTTCGGCTCGGGTCTGCGCCAGGGAGAGAAAGAAGAACCCGATCGCCACGCCGGAGGCGAACGCCGTGGCTACGCCCGGTGGCAGCCGCCCTCGGTGAGCGCCATCTCGCTGCCCGGCACCGTGCCCGGTCTGTTGCTGGCTGACCAGAATGATGGAGATGATCCCCAACACGATACCGGCGATGGCCAGCGGCACCGGTCGCTCACCCAAAACAACGGCAACCAGCACCGGAATGGCGACGGCGCAGACGGCCGTGGTCGGAGCCACCACGGCCATGGTGCCGATGGCGAGCGCGCGATAGAGCAGGGCCACCCCGACGCCCCCAGTCAGGCCGGCCGCGGCACCCCAAAGCAGATCGTCGCGCGAGGGAGAGGCGGAAGGAAGCACAGGCAAAAGCAGCGCGAGCAGCAGCATCCCGCTGAACTGCGAGATCACCACGACCGGTATGGCCCCGGCTCGCCGGCTGGTCCATCCACCCGTGAAGTCGGCCGCACCATAGAACAGCGCTGAGCCCAGCGCGAGCAGATAAACCATGGGCTATAGCCGGACTTCTAGGATGGGGACCGGCGGTTCAACCGAGCTCGGTTCCGGAGGGCATCGACGCTCCACGGGCCGGGGCCTGCCGCGGAGAGATACAGGAATATGAAACAGAACAGGACCGCCGGAGCTCCCTGATTGAGAACCGGCCAGAACCCCTGGGGAGCGTGTCCCTTGAAGTACGCCACCGCCATCTCGCCGGACAGGATAAAGGCCACCGGCCGGGTGTAGAAGCCGACCAGGAGGAGGGAGCCACCATAAGTCTCGAACACGCTGGCCCACCAGGCCAGGCTGCCGAACGGAGCCGTACCACCTCCGGGCATGATCGGTTCCGGGAACCCATAGAGCTTGGCGGTGCCGAACTGGATGAACAGAAATGCGGCGATGATCCGCAGGACGCTGAGGAGGTACGGCGTCCAGGAGCGCCACGGTTCGGCAATCGTCGGCGCGGTTCCGGTACTGGCAGTCATGACGCCCTTCTCCCTTCCTGATCGAGGTCCACCGCAATGGTGCGCCACTTTCCCTGATTGAAGCGCGCCACGCTCAGCGCGCATCGGGTGGCATGACCGACCAGAATCGCGATCCAGATATCAATCGGGTCGAGCGTGCCCGCGCGGCGGATGAAGAAGCAGATACCCAGCGGCACCAGAATCTGCGACACAATCGAGATGTAGAGCGGACTCTTGGTGTCTCCCGTGCCCTGGAGCCCCCCGGTATAGGTCAGCGCCGTGGCGACAAGCAGCCCGGAGAGGCTGAGAATCCGGAGCAGCTGAATGCCGATCTCCACCACCGCGGGCTCCTTCATACCGAAGATGGCCAGCAGTTCGCGGGGAAAGAAGAGGAAGAAGATGCCGACAAGGGCTGCCCCCGCCACCCCATAGCGGGCGGCAAGGTGGACCGCGCGGTCGGCGCGATCGGGGTGGCCCGCACCCAGATTCTGCCCGGCCACCGCGGCAGCCGCACCCATGAGGCCCACCGACGTCCAGGTGATCAGGGAGAACAGCTGGGTGTAGGAGATGGCGAAGGCCGCCTGTGCCGCCGCGCTTTGGGCTAGAGATCCGATGAAGCCGAGCATCACCACTCCACCGATGTTCATGGCTATGCCCTGGATTCCCGCGGGCAATCCGAAGCGAAACAGCGAGCGGATGATGGGCCAGTCGGGCCCGAGCCCGTGAGCCCGGGGAAACGACACGACCCACCCGCCGGTCCACAGCTTCCATAGCGCGTAGACTGCCAGCAAACCCGAGGCGATGACCGTGCCCATGGCAGATCCAAGAGTGCCAAAGGCGGGGATCGGCCCGAGGCCGCGAATCAGGATCACGTTCAGGACCAGATTCGAGATCGTCAGCACCAGGCCGAGGATCATCGGGGTCCGCGCGTCGCCGGCGGAGCGAAGAGCGCCACCCAGCATGAAGAAGACCAGCATGCCGCTGCTGAACAGAAACATGACCCGGAGGAACGGCAGCGCCTCGGTCTTTACCGCGGGCGCGGCGTTCACCAGATCGAGCAGCCAGGGCGAGGCGAAGTAGCCAATGGGAGCCAGCACCGCGAGCGACAAGAAGATGGCGGTAAGAAATGCCTGATACACCACGCGGTCGACTTTCTCCGAGTCTCCCGCCCCGGTGAACCGAGCCACCAGTACGCTCATTCCGGTAAAGAGCGAGCTGATGAAGACGATCACCACCAGCATGATCTGCCAGCTCACGCCGATGGCCGCATTGCCCTGATAGCCCACCAGATGCCCGACCAGCACGTGGTCGACGATGCCCTGCAGACCTCCGATGACGTTGGTGACCATCGTGGGCCACGCGATCTTCCACACGGCGGGACCGAGCGGCCCTTCGACAATCGAGCGGTCGTAGGGACGGCGCGGCGGGGGGGCGGCTTCTTCCGCCGCCGTGGGCACGGTGCTCGCCGCGGCAGGAGTGGGAATATCGGTCGAGGTCATGGTTTCATGGCTGGCGCGCAGGCGCGCATCAGCCTGGCATCACCCTTTCATCGGCGCTATCCCCGTACACCGCAGGCAGCGACGCACCGGTCTGCCGGAGGTAGACCGTGAGCTGGCCACGGTGATGGTACCAGTGGTTCAGCATTACGGAACGGAGAAACGCCCCGCGCGGAATTGACCAAAGCTCGCGATCTCCCTGCATCATTCGCCAGGGCGAAGACAGCTCGGCATCGTCCATGGCCGCGAGAATCTGTCGAGCCCGGACCATGCTGGCCTCGAACGTTTCGAGAACCTGGGCGGTGCTGTCCGCCTCGGGCCGGGGAACCGGAGTGTTCACATCAAATGATGGGGCGGTCGAAACCTCCGCAATTGCCCCGGGCAGATTGGCCACGTGCATGGCCAGTTGACCCAGGCTCATGGACTTTGGATGCGGTTTCCATTGGAGCCTGTTGTCCGGCAACCGCTCCAGCACCCGACGAGTGGCCTGGGATTCTTGTTCCAGCTCCTGCAGGATGTCGTTGACGGTTACCATGGAGGCTCAGCCGCTGACCAGCGCGTGAATGTTGCCGTCGGGGTCCTTGAACCAGGCCGCCTGCATGCCTTGACCCTCGTGAATGTCGCCCTTGAGGGTGAGGCCCGGCAGCTGATAATGCTCGAAGGTAACCCCCTTGCTTCGGAGTCCCTTTACCACTTTCTCCACCTCGCTGCCCAGCAGCCAGGTGACCGCGGTTGCCTTGTTGCTTCCGGCGAACTGGGAGCGGTACACCAGGAGCTTGGCGGCCCCGGCCTGGTAAGTGACCGCCTCCTGTTCTTGCGCATCGGTCTGCCGTAGCCCCAGCGTGCCCTCGTAGAACTTCTTCGCGGCCTGCAAGTCGCGTACGGCGACCGTCGCCATCGCTTCCTTACCGCCCAGCATTGCTGGCCTCCCCCGCGGCTGCCCCCGACATCGCCGAGCTCGCGTCGGTTTCCCAGACGGCGAACAGGTTCCCTTCGGTATCCGTCAACTGCGCAAACCAGCCCATTCCCGGCACCGGCGTCTTCCCCATCAGGACCTTGGCACCCAGCCGCTCCGCCTGGCTGACCGACTCGTCCACGCTCTCGACGTTGATGTAGTGCACCAGGGGCTGATTGGGATACATCCGGCGCATCAACCCGCCATTGACGCCCGGCACGGTGGGCCGGCCCTGCCCATCGGTTGGGACAGTCCGCACCATCCAGTACTCCATTCCTCCGGCGACCGACCCCTCGAACTGCTTGATGTCCCAACCGAACAACTCTCGATAAAAGTTGGCCGCGCGCTCCGGCTGATCGGCCGGGATCTCGAAATGCACGATCGTGTGTTCCATGATGCATCCTCCTCAGATGAGTTCCGGCGAAAACATGTGGCTTCCTTATGCACCAACATACCAACCGGTATGTAATACGCTGCCGATCCCCGGGCCGTCAAGCTGGTTGACAGAGGGAAAGCAGAATCGTTACATACCATTTGGTACGAAAATCCTTCCTGGAGCAACATGGCCAAGCGATCCGCGCCCCGGCGCAAGCGCCAACCGGATGTCACTCGGGAACGGCTGCTTCAGGCCGGTTTCAAGGAGATCTATCGCCGAGGATTCCAGGGCGCGAGCCTGGACACCATCCTGGACCAGGCGGGCGTGACCAAGGGCGCCCTGTACCACCACTTTCCCGACAAGGCTGCGCTCGGCTACGCCGTGGTGGATGAGGTGGTGAGTGACCTCCTGCTCCAGCGCTGGCTTGGCGTGCTCGAGGCGGAGCCGGGCGATCCGCTCACCGCCTTGCAGGGAATGTTGCAGCACCGAGTGGCCCAGCTTCAGCCCCATGAGATCGAGCTCGGCTGTCCGCTCAACAATCTGGGTCAGGAGATGTCTCCGCTGGACGAGCGGTTTCGCCGCAGGGTGGCGGCGACGTTCGAGACCTGGACCGACGGCTTTGCCGAGGTGCTGCAGCGAGGCCAAACCGAGGGCTCGGTGCGGAAAGATCTGGATCCCCGAAAGGCGGCGACTTTCCTGGTGGCAGCGATCGAGGGGTCGTTCGGCTTGGCCAAGAGTGCCCAGAGTCCGGCGATGCTGCGCTCCAATCTCGAGTTCCTCAGTGGTCTTCTGGAGTGCCTACGTCCCGCTGACCAGACCCGTAGGGGGCGGCGCCGTCCCAAGCAAAATCGGTAAGCTGTGGCGGGCTATTGACGAACCGCACGCTATTACTTACGATATATCGTAAGACAGTACGCAAGCAGTATCTTGGTCAAATTGGAGGCTAGAGCATGTGTAACCCACGCGATGATTGGGGGTTCGGCCCTGGGTTCCCGTTCGGGGGCCGCTGGTGGACCGGCGCCTGGCAAGCCCGAGGGAGGGGTCCCCGGCGGCGGAGCCAGATGTTCGAGTCGGGGGAGGTCAAGTTCGTCATCCTCCGGCTGTTGAAGGAAAAGCCCCGACACGGCTACGAGGTCATCAAGGCGCTGGAGGAGAAGTTGGGCGGCTACTACACCCCTTCGGCCGGCACGGTGTACCCCACGCTCCAGCTTCTGGAAGACGAGGGCTACGTCCGAGCGGTCGATACCGACGGGAAGAAGGTTTATCACGTCACTCCCGAAGGTGAGCGCTACCTGGAGCAGCACCGGGACCTGCTGGAGGAAATACTGGACCGAGTGCGGGAGACGGTGCGCGACTTCACCGGAGGCGGCATCGGCGAGCTGCAAGGCGCGTTCGTGCACCTCGCGGGTGTCACCTTCAAGCGGGCATGGCGCCGAGGACCAGAGGATCCCGCCTTGAAACGCGTCGCCGAGATATTGCGTAAAGCCGCGGACGAGATCGAGCAGGCCTGGGGCGGCAGTGCAGCGGGACAGGGAAGCGGTGGGACGGAACAGGCAAGCTGAGAGTTCTCAGACCGAATTGGTGAGTCAGCGATGACTCAGGGAGACAAGATGGGTTTCTTCGGAATGCTGTTTTGGATCCTGGTGCTCTGGTTCGTGTACCGTGCCTGGAGGCGGTCGGAGCGCTGCGTGGCAGTGGGGTCGAGAGGTAACTGGACCGGGTGGTATCCCGGGGATCGTTACGCGATGAGGGACCTGCCCAGCTCTCGGCTGCGTCCCGAGGATCGGCCGGACTACATCGATTCGCTCGAGAGTCGGATCAGCGAGCTAGAGGAGCGCCTCGACTTCACCGAGCGCCTCCTGGCCAAGCGACAAGAGGGCATCGCCTAAGAGAACAATCGTCATTCCGAGCCACGCGAGGGATCTCCCGCGGTCGGGCAAGATCCTTCGCAGGCTCAGGATGACACTCTATTTTCTGCCCCGCTGCCCCGCTGCCCCGCTGCCCCGCTGCCCCGCTGCCCCGCTGCCCTCACCCCCTCATCGCCGCCGCCAGCACACCAGGAACCTTCTTCCAGCTCGCGCGCTCTTCCAGCTTGGTCATCCGGGGCATCAGGCGGTGAGCACTCCGGTGGCTCGGGAAGTAGGCGGGTTTGGGCAGCGCGGTGAGGGGATGCCGCAGCACCGCTTTTTCGATGCCCTCGAGCATGGGCGTGTTATGAACCCAGCCGATCCCGCTCTGGATGTCGTTCAGACTGGAGCTGGGGTGGGCTCCCCAGGGCGGGGTCACGAAGGCGAAGAGATATCCGGACCAGGCGTTCACGCAGACCGTTCCGTACCGGAGATTCGCGATGGATCGCTCGACCGAGCCCGCCAGTACCGGGTCTTTCATCGTCCGGGGGTGTACCACCAGTCCGGCTGAGAGGGTTCCCCATAGACGCTCGTTGGCAAAGCTCACCGCCTTGTCGAGATACTCCACCGGATCTGCGCTCCCAAGCTGGGTCTCGAACAGAATCGGGCAGAACGACTCGGAGGTGAATGCGCTCTCTTCTCGACTGGTGGGGTCGAGATCCTGTACCAGGGTCCAGGGCAGCACCTGGTCGTTTGCCCGGCCAAAGTGGGTGACCGACCGGCGGCCGCTGGAATAGCGCCGCCACCGATCGTGCGCGCCGGGATAATAGGCCTTCCGGGGCGCTGCTTTGAACAGGGTCCGCTCGAGCGCCTTGAGGAATGCGTCCCGTTGAGCCCATCCTTTGGGCAGGATGAGGACCTTGTTGGCGTTGCAGTCAAATCCCGCATTGAAGGTCAGCCCGGCGGCGACGTCCTCCGCCTGGTACTGCAACTCTTTGTCGGTGTAGCGCCCCGGCACGATGAGCACCGGCGACACATTGCCGAGCTCCGCGGTCACTGTCTTGCGTAGATAGGGTTGCCCCTGCGCCTTTCGGGCCTCGCGCTCCGGTCCGGGAGGTCCCCACACGATCTGCTCGAATGTCGTATCGGAACCAGTCAGGTGCACCTCATCCACATCGGGATGGCGTGCCAGGTAGGAGCCCTCCTGCGCACCGCCGTACACCACCGCCAGGTAGCCTTGCCCGATGGCGTCGGCGAACGCCTGCTCGAGGTATGGCCCCAAGTACGCGTTGACCGGGTTCATCTTGAGGATGCAGGCCTTCCCCTCATTGAACATCTTGGTGAGCACGTCCATGGTGGGGGTGCCGTTCACGTTGCCGCCGCTGAGCACCAGGACGACCCGTCCGTCATGATCCGGCATCTTGTAGAAGTGGGCCCGGGAGTTCTCCATCTCCTGCTCGGTGACGCCGGCCTGGAGATGCACGTCTACCCGAACTCCCTGAAACAGAAGACTGTCGATTGACCCCGCGGGGAACACCTGCACCGTGAGACGCTGATCCGCGGTGCGCCCCAGCTTTCCCACCCGGGTGTTGCCGGTCTGCTTGATGCCGAGCAGTGACTCTCGCAGGAGCCGGAGGTGCCGCACCGCGAACCAGGGCCCGAGGGTCCATTCCTCGCCCTCCAGGGCGCTGCCCAGGCGAATTCCCTTGGCCATGCATGCCGCCTCGACGCTGGCCTGGGCGACGCGGAGATAGCCGGTCTGCATGCCGCGGGTGAGCTCCACCCGCTGGTCCAGCGAGAGCCCGACGAACTTGCGGGCACCGTGCTTGAGCCGTGAGACCACCTCATCCAGCTGCGGCTGGGATGTTGGGGCGGGCTCCGCGATGATAGGGCTCGTCATCAGTGTTGACATAACGCGCCTCCGGAAATGATTACCGCGGCCAGAGCCAACCGAAGGTCCCCGCTGTTACCAGCCCGTACACCAGCCCGTCGAACACGTCCTTCCAGGTGTTCCGCCATGGCTTGCCCCACCAGATGGATTGCTGCACCTGGCTGGCGCCGTAGGCCAGAAATCCCGCCGCGCCCACGATCCGGAATACCTGCAGGTAGGGCGCACCCGCGGGGATGGCATGCGCTGCGAGGTAGGCGAGAAACAGCGACACCGCCAGGCTGAAGATGAACCACTGGGTCAGCGACTTCCCCATGTTCGGCACACCGGACTGCATGACGCTGATCACCGCCACCGGACCCTCGGTGTACTTCTGCTGCATCTCCGGGGTCTTCATCTGGTTCATCTCGGAGCAGTAGGGAATGATGTACTGCGCCGGCTTGCTGCCCCGCATGGCCCCGCGCACCGCGTCCTCGTTGGGCAGACGGGTGTAGTCCCTGTTGTGGTACTTGAGGACCATGTGGATGATGGCGCTGGCGATGAAGACGAAGACTGCTGAAAGGAGGATAGGAAGCCAAAGCGAACCCAGGCTGACCATGGGGCCTCCGGTTGAGTTTTGGGGGACGACGAAAAGCTACTTTGGAAGCCGCGGCCGCGCGACGCCGTCCATCTCAGGCGGTAACGCCCGACTAGGCCGTTCTCTTGTCTGAGAGATGGGTCCAGGCGAGCAGCTGTGCGACTCCGTTCAGCAGGGCTTCCGGAGTGAAAGGTTTTTGCAGAAGAGGCCCCGGGATATCGGTATCGCTCTGCGGATAGGCAGACACGAAGAGAACCGGCACATTGCAGGCCGCGACGATATGAGATGCCAGCTCGAAGCCGCTCAGCCCCGGCATCACCACATCGGTGACCAGCAGTTGAAGCGCTGGCATCGTGGGTACCATCCGCAGCGCCTCGGGTCCATCGTGCGCTTCAACGACGTCGTACCCTCCATCGCGAAGCACACCAGCAATGAAAGCGCGGGCATACGGATTGTCATCTACGACTAGGATGGTCGTCGACGGGAGCAGCACAGTTGCACTCCTGTCGCCACTTGGGAGGGGGGCCTGTAGGCGAGAGTGGAACTGTAACCTGCAGACCGCTTAGGTGGTAGAGTCCCCGTGTCCTCCTTCAGGATGACATGTCACCCTTCTTGCTGACCTCCGCCCGGCCGATGGTGTTGTTGTCGGTGCCGAACCAGATCTGCCCGCCTTTCTCGTCGAACATCATGTGCCGCACAGTGCCGCCGCCGCTCGGAATGGGGGTGACCCCGAAGAATTTCTCGGTCTTGGGATCGAAACCCACCAGGCGGTTGGGCTGAGAACCGGTCTCCACCAGCCAGATCCGGTCCTTGTCGTCCGAGGTCATGGCATAAGGAAGAGCGGCTGGACCACCGGGCAAGGCCCACTCCTTGAACTGCTCTGTTGCGGGATCGAGCCGGCCGAGGAAGCCGCGGGTGTAATCGACGTACCACACGCGATCGTCGCTGGTGATCGCCATGCGCCGTCCCCTGGACTTGCTGTTCGGCAGACTATACTCCCGGATCTTGAGCGTGGCTGGATCCACCATGGCGATCTTGTCGCTGCCGAATTCGTTGAACCAGGGCCGGCCCTTGGAGTCCACCTTGATGCCGTAGGGTCGCGCGCCCGGCGTGGCCACCCTGATCAGATCTACCTTGCCGGTCCCGGTATTTAGCCGGCCGACGAAGTTGCCGTTCTGCACCGTGAACCAGATGTCGCCCTTCTTATCGAAGACCAGGGTGTGCGGGTCGCCCGCCTCGGGATCTGGCATGGGGTATCGCGTGATCTTGCCGGTCTTCGGATCCAGCTTGCCGATGTGCCCGTTCCCGTTGCCGGCATACCAGACCATGTCGTTCCGATCCACAATCAGATTGTGGGGCAGGGTGCCCTCGTCGATCTCGTAGCGCCGGAACTTGCCAGTTGCCGGGTCCAGGTAGGCGACGTAGTTCCCCACCTGTCCCACAAACCAGACGCGGTTCTGGCTATCGATGTATGGGTCACGGGGCCGCGAGCTGGAATACGGAACCGGCCATTCCTTGATGGGCACCTGAGCCAGGGCAATGGCCGGACGAGACCATTGCGGCAACAAGCCAAGAAGAGCGGAAACCGCCGAAAGCGTTACGCGCATCTGATTTCTCCCGCGATCGATTGTGTCAGAGCTCGATTCCGGTCAAGCGCCGGTAGAGCTCCTGCACGGTGCCTATGGTGTCTGCCTGGTCCGCGGTCTTGTCGCTTCGATATCGTTTGATTCGGGCGAAGCGAAGCGCCACCCCACCAGGATACTGCGTGCTCCCCTGGACCTCATTGAACGCCACCTCAACCACCAGCTCGGGCCGAACGTAGACCGTGATCCCGTCCCGGGCCAGCTCCAGCTCCAAGAGCCGCCTGGTCTGCCACTCGAGCATCTCATCGGTCATGCCCTTGAAGGTCTTCCCCAGCATTACGAAGCCGCCATCGGTTGGGTTCCGGGCGCCCAGATGAAGATTGCTGAGCCAGCCGTGCCGCCGCCCGTGTCCCCACTCTGCCGCCAGCACCACGAGATCGAGCGTGTTAGCCGGCTTTACCTTGAGCCAATGCCGTCCCCGGTGTCCCGCCTGATACGGCGCGTCCAGAGCTTTCGCCATGATGCCTTCATGTCCCCGCTCCATCGCGGTCTGAAGGAAGCGAGTTGCCTCCTCGGTGGACCCAGTCACCAGGCGGGGAACCACCATTGAGGGAGGGACCATCTCCGACAAGGTGGAGAGTCGCTGACGCGCCGCCTGGTCGATCAGGGCGCCGCCATCGGCGTAAAGCAGATCGAAGAAGAAAGGAGTGAGCGGCAGCTCGCGGTGCAGGCGCTCGATGTCGAGCTTTCGGCCAAACCGGCTCATGGTAATCTGAAACGGGTACGGTGTCCCGTCGGGCCGGAGCGCGATGACCTCTCCGTCCAGAATGAGCTCCCGGGCCGGTAGCGCTCGCACGGCTGCGACCAGCTCCGGTACCGCGGCGGTGACATCGTTCAGCCGGCGGGAATAGACCGCAACCTGCTCTCCGGCCTTGTGCACCTGGATGCGCGCGCCGTCGAGCTTGTACTCCAGCAGGGCCTCTCCCAGCTCATTCATCGCCAGCTCGGGAGCATCGGCGGAGCCCGCGAGCATCGGGTGCAGCGGCCGAAAGAGCTGAGTGGCAAAGGCGCTCAGGGCACTCCGGCCACCGGTCAGCGCTGTCCGGGCTACGCTGGGGAGATCCCCAGCCATCATCCGGGCCCGTCGCACCTCCTCCGGCGGGACCTGGGCTGCCCTCGCTACCGCCTCGAGCATCAGCCCCTCGACCGCGCCCTGCCGGAGCTCCCCCACCACCAGCCGGAACAGGAAATCCTGCTCTGCCGCCGTCGCCCGGGCGAAGAGCTCACCCAGGAGGCGCTGGCGCTCGGCCGTGGAGCCTTTACCCGGGGGCACTCTGGCAATCCGTTCAAAGATCGCATCCACCTCCGTGAGCTCGAGGCTGGGCAGCTCCGCCGCATTACCCCGCGAGGCGGCCTGCAGCGCGGCGTAGCCGATGTTGAGCTTCTGTTGTCGGTAGGATCCGGACAGGAAGGCAACCGCAATATCGATTTCTTCGGGAGACAGGTTGCTCAGCAGAGCGGCGAGCTGTCCGATCTTCTCCAGCCTGCCGCTGGTTTCGGAGACCCGCCTCGATGTCTCAACCAGGCGTACCAGCTGCATTGCCCTAGCGAGAGGCCTCCGACAGCCACAAATCGCCGCCCTTGGGCGCCGCCCGATCGAATAGAACCCAACCCCCATCGGGCGACCAGGCCGGGTAGTCGATTCTGATCTCAGGATTGGGAAAAGCGAAAATCTGTTGCCCGGGTCTGCGTCCGTTTACCGGGAAGATCCAGAGCGCCTTGTGTCCTTTCACGTCCAGAATGAACGAATGGGACGGAGAGAAGGACATGTGAGCGCCGCTGGCAACATCCGGCAGCCGCGTCAGAGCGCCGTCGCGAAGCGAGACGCTATAGATCTGAATCTGGGCACCGGTCTCCGCCCGGAATACGATCGACTGCCCGTCCGCGGTCCATCGCAGGAAGTGTCCTCCTACTCCGATGGAGGTGACACGTCGGGGGTTGGCGCCGTCGGCCCCGATCGTCCAGATCTCTGCCCGGCCATCCCGATCGGAGACGAAAGCAATCTGCTTGCCGTCCGGTGAATAGAAGGGGTTGGTATCGGTTTCAGGGTCGTGGGTCAGCTGGGTGAGTTTGCCATCCGCCACCGTCACCGCCCAGATATCGGCGTTGCCGCTTCGGGCAGAGAAGAACACCAGCGTCTGACCATCGGGCGACCAGTTTGGCTGATAGTCACCGCCGGGGCCGCGGGTCAGCTGCCGTTCGGTGCTGTCGGTCAGGCTGCGGAGCCAGATGTTCATCTCTCCCAGCCGGTCGGAGTTGAAGGCGATCGACTTTCCGTCCGGTGCCCACGAACCTCGGCTTTCCACCCGCGTGGTCATGACCACCGGCGCTGGAGGCCCACTCGGCTGACCCGTTGTGGGATTGAGGGGCATGCGCCAGAGATCGGAGTTTACCCCCCGAACCGCGAAGGCAAGCCGGTCTCCCTTGGGCGACAGCGTCGGTTGGATGTCATCACCGGCGCCGGTGGTGAGCTGCTCCGGCGAGCCGGCCGCTGTGCCCGCAGCAGTGAGCACGAATGCGCCAGAGATTGAGCCCGCCCCCGCGAGACGAGGCGAAGTAGATGTGCAACCCGTCGGCGGCCCAGACAGGGTCCATGTCCAAGACGTTGTCGTCAGTGACCCGATTCATGCCCCGGGTATCGAGGTCGACCGTCAGAATGTCCGACTTGATCTTTTCCACCCGGCGAAACACGATCCTCCTGCCGTCGGGCGCCCAGCGCGGCTCGCTATGGACCACGGCCTCACTGGAATCGGACGTGACTTGGCGCGGGTTCCGGCCCCCACTGTCGGCAACCCAGATCCGGCGGCCCCCCGCATACGTCGCATCGAACGCCAGCCGCCCGCCGACCGGAGCGTATGCCGGATTGAATCCGTCCTGCACCAGCCGGGTTTCGCGCCCGGTCTCGAGATCCACCTGCCAGATATCACCGCCCTCGTTGTACACGCCATTGATGTCGCTCGGCTCCAGCCGGCCACCGCTGGTGCTGGCCCGGACGAAGACCAGGTGCTGCCCGTCGGGGGCCCACGCGGGTTGGATGTCGTCGCGTGACTGCTGGGTGATCCTGCGCTCCGCGCCGGTGGCCAGGGTTCTCACGAACAGGTGACGATATCCGCCGGACTCCGCGACATACGCGAGGCGGGCTCCATCCGGCGACCAGGCGGGCCACTCCTCCAGGCCTTCGCTGAAGGTGAGCTGCGTGAGACGGCGATTGAGTCCGGAGGCCACTGATCCGCTGGCCACCGCGGCCGATGGGATCCGCCGGCCGGCATAGAAGGTGAGTCCCAGCAGGCCGAGAATGGCGAGGCCGAGCAGCACCGCCGGCTTGCGGGTGGCCGTCGGCCGGCGTGAACGGGCTGCCTCCAACGCAGACGTGAACGCAAGGGCGTCGGGAAAGCGATTGACCGGGTCCTTGGCCAGCGATGTCTCGATGACGCCGGAGATGTCCGGCGGGAATGACTTCGAGGGAAGTGAGAGCGGCGGCGGGCGGGCGGTGAGATGCTGCGCGACGATGGATTGAGGCGAGCCGGAAAACGGAGCATGGCCGGCAATCGTCTCGTAAAGCACGCAGCCGAGCGAGTACAGGTCGCTCCGCCCATCGACGTTTCCATCGGCCGCGGCCTGCTCCGGGCTCATGTAGGCCAGAGTTCCAATAGCCACGCCGGTTCCGGTCAGCCGCTCCGCCCCGGCAGCGCTGATCGCCTGAGCAATGCCGAAATCGGCGAGCACGGCCTCGCCTCCCTCGAGCAGAATGTTCTCCGGCTTGATGTCTCGATGAATGATGCCCTGCTGGTGGGCGTAGCTCAGGGCGGCCAGGACGTCCTCCCCTAGATCGAGCGCCTGCTCCCAGGGGAGACGGCCCTCGCGGGTGAGCCGCTGGCGCAACGATCCGCCTTCGATGTAAGGCATGGTATACCACAGCTGCCCCGAGATCTCGCCGGAGTCGAAGAGCGGCAGGATGTGCGGGTGACGAAGCTTGGCCGTGAGCTTGATCTCGCGAAGAAAGCGCTCGGGCCCGAGGCCGGCCGCAATGTGGGGATGGATGATCTTGAGTGCGACCAGCCGGTCCTGCTTCACATCGTGGGCCAGAAAAACTGTTGCCATGCCGCCGCGGCCGAGCTCACGCTCGACCCGGAAGCGGTCGGCCAGAGCGTCGTGGCTGCTCATTACTTCGGTTGCGCCACCTCGATCGCTTCATTCAGGTTCTCGACCGACCGGGTCACGCCCTGCCTAACCTGCTCCCAGTTCGCGGCGGTCGCGGCGTTTACCCGGCTCAGATCACGGTCCACGGTCCGGCGTGCGGTCCGGACGTTGGTGAGTGCTCGGTCGCTGACGGCGCCACCGCGTGACTTGGCCTGGGCCGACAGCTCCTCGATCTGGCGATCGATCTCGGTGAGCTGCTGCCGAATGGACTGAACGAAGTTCTGCCGCTGATCGAAGGTGAACTCGGGAGGGGCGGTGGCCGTATCGTCTGCCGCCGGCGCGGCTGCAGTGGTGGCTGCGGGTGGAGTAGTGGCCGTGTCGCTAACCCCGCCGGTATCATTGGACCGCTGCTTCCGGCAGCCGAGAGTCGCGATCAGCAAGAATGTGGCTGCGGCAAAAGCGAATTGGCGCATTCGGTGCTCCTGGTTGAGTGGCCGGAATTAAAATGGCTATGGAGCTGTGATTCCGCTGAGGCAGCGCGCTCAAGGGAACAGAACGAAGCGTCCTCCGCCAGTGGTGGCGATTACCAGACACATCACGACGAACAGCAGATCGTAGTGCCATCCGTCGCTCGATTTTCCCCAGAACCCCGTATGCCACACGAAGATCTTTTTCTGGATGGCGCCGAGCATGACGAGGATGAGTCCCAGTGCCGCCAGCTGAGGCAGAATACCGAGGGCGACACCAGCCCCGCCAAACAACTCGGCCAGCCCGAGAAACCGGGTCAACCCTGGACTTACGCCGATGCTCTTCCCCCGGGTGACCGGATCTTTGATGTGACTCCATCCGCTCGAGATGAAGACCGCTCCCACCAGGAGCCGCATCAACAACAGGGCGAGATCACTGAACTGGCCGAGGGCAGGGAAGCGCATGGGCGGAATCAGAAGTCAGCGTTCACTGTTCACCTTTTCGTACCGCTCGCTCCGCCGCTTGCCGGGCCGGCGGTTGAGGGGAACGGAGGCAGCGGGCGCGCCGGTCATCCCCAGATACGACCGGAGCTGAGCGGTGCTGTGCTTGCGTATCAGTGCATGGACCAGGTCGGCGGTGGGCTCAGTGTCACCCACCAGTGATCTGGTCTGCCCAGCTTCGCGAGCCAGGATGGGCGCGCCATCCCGGTAGAGCACGCGATTGCTGGTGAGGGCGGGAATCCGGTCTCCCGGTGTAACGATGCCCGTCAGGTTGAGGGGATCGGCGGCACTGATGCCGATCAGCTGGCCTCCGCCCTCCAGCCGTCGGATCGAACGGAGCTGACCGACGGCTTCGGGTAGAGCGAATTGCTCCCCGGACATGCCGGTGACGAACCGCCCGCCGCGAATCTCACCTCGAGCCTCGAGCCGGCGATAGACCATCAGCAGCTCCCGCCAGAGTGGTGCACCCGGTTCGCGCGCCAGGAGCCGCTTGTAGACTACTCCGTAGCGGCGGAGCAGGGTTCGAGCGGCCAGCTCCACCCGATCCTTTGACGGCTCGCTGCCGCTGGTGCCCAGCAACGACCACCGCCCTGCAGTCTCGATCCCGTGGGGCGCCGTCCGGTGCCGCCGCCGGGCCCCACTCAATGGCTTGCGTTTGCTCGACGGCGTGATCAGGGCACGCAGCCCGGCAAAGCTGTCGGAAGTGATCAGGCCTGTGCCGGCGAGCTCTGACAGCGCCTGTTCCACCTGGGTGGGCAGGAGGCCGCTCCGGGCCACCAGCTCGTGGAAGAACGACGCTCCTCGCTGCTGCAGGACTTCCCGGACCCGCTCGGCGTAGCCGGAGAGTTGCAGCTCGCTCGCAGAGTCGGCGGAAATCCACGACTCCGCGTGTTCCCGAAGAAACAGGGCAATGCTGGTCGAGCGAATCGGGCCTGTGGTCCCGCCGGTCCGTTGCGGCGTTGTGAGCCGGCCCCAGGCCACCCGGCCGGTGAGGCAGAGGGTGTCGAGCAACGACGGATCGTACTCCTCACAGCGGGAGGACAACACTTCGCTTTCCCAGGCTGCGGCAGGCAGGTCCAGACCATCGAGCTGGCCCAGGAGCGACGCCAGTCCTTCCAGGCCCGCTACCCGATATTCCGGATCGATCCGTTGCCAGGCGAAGAGGAAGCGCATGAAGTCGGCCGCACTGACAGGCTCGATCTCCGCCCGCAGCCGATTCAGGGTATAGCGATGGATTCTGGAAAGCAGCCGGCGGTCACACCACTCGAGCTGAGACGAGCCCTGCGTAAAGTGGCCCCGGAGAACGACACCTTCGGCTTCAAGGGCAGCGAGCGCGATGTCTGCGTCGGCTTCTTCGATCTCGAGCGAGGCAGCTAACTGTGAGGCGGTCGCCGGACCCACGATACCCATCCGGCCCCGGATCAGTTCCCGTACGGCGTCTTCCTTGCTGACGCTCGTAACGTCGCCAATGACCGCTCGTATTTCAGGCAGCCTTTCCGTGGCCAGCCAGAGCGCGGACCCCGAGCCCAGTGCAACGCGGTCTGCCCGGCCCGATGCAACCAACTCTCGGAAGAACGCCCCCCAAGACAGCCCGTTTCGCCCGGAAATTCCCTCGACGTCAGTCAGGAAGCCCGAGGTGAGCAATGCATCGTGGAGCTCGTCGGCATTCTCGGCCTCCGGCCAGGCCTCATCCCGCACCTGCTCGATAGCGGCGGGATCCAGAGCACCCAGGTCGTCGGCAGAGGAAGGCTCGAAGGCTCGCCTGGTGTACACCGCCTGTGTGCGACGCTCCTCCAGCGGGGCGTCGTCGAGGAAGGCGTACGGCCTGGCATTCAGAATCTCGTGGGCCAGAGGGGAAGGCTCGGGAAGATCACGGGCCACCAGCCGGATTTCACCCGCGAGAATCCGACGCAGGAGGCCGGTGAGACGGTCGAGATCCATGACCTCGTGCACGCAGTCAGCGATGGTTTGCTTGACCAGCGGATGATTGGGGACCTCCCGATCGCCGGGAATGTTCTCCAGACAGGCGGCGGCATCGGGGAAGGCCGCGGCGAGGAGGTCTTCCGCTTGCATGCGCTGAATCTGGGGCGGATTCTTTCGGCCCCCGCGGCTCCTGGGAATGGCCAGGGCGATGTTGGCATTCCACCTCCAGTGCGTGCCGAACATCGGCGCGTCGAGAAGCGCCTGGACCAGAATCTCTTCCACCGTTTCCGGATGGAGGAATCGGAAGACACTCTCCAGTGGAAAGGAATGCTGCGGTCCGAGCGAGAGGAGCAGTGCATCCTCGGTGGCCGCGGCCTGCAGCTCGAAGTTGAACTGCCGGCAGAAACGCTTGCGGAGCGCCAGCCCCCAGGCGCGGTTTACCCGGCTCCCGAACGGGGCGTGAATCACCAGTTGCATGCCGCCGGCTTCGTCGAAGAAACGCTCGGCAACAATGGTTTGCTGCGTGGGCAAGCTCCCCAGCAACCGCTTCGACTCGGCCAGGTACTCCACGAGCTGGTGGGCGGCAGCGGGCGACTCGGGACCGTTCAGCAGGGCCGAAACCCATGCCTCCGCCTCAGTCCGGTTCTCCAGCCGGTCCTCCACTTCCTGCCTCAGCTCCGACACTGCGGCCGACAGCTCGTCGCTCCGCGCCGGCGATTCACCCAGCCAGAACGGAATACTGGGCGGTTGTCCGTGCGCATCCTCTACCCGGACCGTGCCCTGAGACACCCGAAGAATGCGCCAGGAGGTGTTGCCCAGCTGGAAGATGTCCCCCTGAAGACTTTCGACCGCAAAGTCTTCGTTCACGGTGCCTACGAAGGTGTTGTCCGGCTCGAGAATGACCCGATAGTCTGCGTTGTCCGGTATGGCGCCACCCGAAGTGATAGCCAGCATGCGGGAGCCGCGCCGACCCCTGATTCTGCGGTTTACAGCATCGTGGTGAACCAGCGCGGCCCGGCGTCCTCGCCGGGTGGCAAACCCCTGGGCCAGCATCTGAACGACCTCGTCGAACTCAGCGCGCTGCAGATCGCGGTAGGGGTACGCGCGCCGGCAGAGGTCGAAGAGGTCGTCCTCCGCCCAATCCTCGCTGGCTGTTTCGGCGACGATGTGCTGAGCCAGCACGTCCAGCGGCTTGCCTCGAATCACGATCCGGTCCAGCTCTCCCCGGTTCACCGAACGGATGATGGCAACGCACTCAACCAGCTCATCCCGGGTCAGCGGGAAGAGCCGGCCCTTCGGTGTCCCATGCACGGTGTGCCCCGAGCGGCCCACCCGCTGGAGGAAGGTCGAGATGCGGCGCGGGGTCCCCAGCTGGCAAACGAGATCGACATGCCCAATGTCGATCCCGAGCTCCAGCGAGGCGGTTGCCACCAGTGCCTGAAGCTGCCCCGTCTTGAGCCGCTGCTCCGCGTCGAGCCTGGTTTCCTTGGACAGACTTCCGTGATGGGCAGTCACCGCGGCTTCGCTCAGCCGCTCGGCCAGATGGCGGGAGACCCGCTCCGCAAGGCGACGCGTGTTGACGAAGACGATCGTGGTCTTGTGCGCCTTGATGAGCTCGGTAAGACGATCGTAGATCTCGTTCCAGGCGTCTCCCGAGATGACCGCCTGCAGTGGAGAACCGGTCAATTCGAGCGCCAGATCGGTGGTTCGCCGGTGTCCGGTGTTGACCAGAACCGGAGGGCTTGCGGGCTTGAGCCAGCGCCCCACCTCTTCTATCGGCCTTACCGTGGCGGACAAACCAATCCGTTGAACCGGTTGGGCGGCCACATGGCTGAGTCGCTCGAGCGTGAGGGCCAGGTGCGCTCCCCGGCGAGACTCCACGACTGCATGGATCTCGTCCACGATTACCGTCCGGACCGTTCGCAGCATCTCCCGGCTCCGCCGAGCCGTCAGGAGCAGGTAGAGCGACTCGGGGGTGGTCACCAGGATGTGCGGCGGTTTCCGCAGCATGGCCGCACGCTCGGCGGCCGGAGTGTCACCCGACCTGATGGCGGCAGTGATTCGGGGGGCCTCGAGACCGGATTCCTCGGCCAGGCGGCGAATCTCTCGCCGTGGTTCGGCCAGATTCAGATGAATGTCGGCGCTGAGAGCCTTGAGCGGAGAGACGTAGACCACCCGAATTTCGTCCGGGAGCGGACGCTCGAGTCCCTCACGGAAGAGTTGATCCAGTGAGTAGAGGAACGCGGCCAGCGTTTTGCCCGAGCCGGTCGGGGCTGAGATCAGGGTGTCTCGCCCGGCACGAATGGCGTCCCAGCCCTGCCGCTGCGGCGCGGTAGGCTCACCGAACCGTTGCTCGAACCAGCGAGCGACAACAGGATGAAAGGAATTCAGCGGCATCGAGCAAATATAGCCTCCCTTTGGGGAGTCGACCCGCTAAGAACGTCACTGATATTTGAAATGCGTACCGGGGCTCCGGCCGGAGCGAAGCCCCGTGGGGCTGAGAAAATGGGTCAGGTAAGTCGTTAGGGCAGCTAGAGATGGATTGTCAGGCTAGGAGGGGCTGGCGCGTCCGCCCATTTGGGATTAAATTATTCTCAAATGGTCACCAAGGAATCCATATGGCCAGCTATCCAGACGTGCTGAAGGTCGCCCAGAATCTCGGCGGGTCCAAGGTACTCAGAGAGGACGTGGCTTCCGTCGCCGATCTCGAGCGTGCCGTGGGACGCGGTCTCCCGTTTGCCGCCCTGAAGTATGTCGTCCGGCACTTTCCCCAACGGCAAAAGACCCGCGTTCAGCAGATTGTGGTGCCCAGATCCACGCTCCAGCGGCGGGAAGAAGAAGGGCGGTTGAGGCCGGCCGAGAGCGAACGGCTCGAGCGCATTGCGCGGCTGGCCACTCTGGCCGAACAGGTCTGGGAGTCGCCGGAGGAGGGCCAGCGCTTTCTCACGTCGCCCCATCCCCAGCTGGAGAATCAGGCTCCTCTCGATCTTGCAGCCACCGATCTGGGTACCCGCCGGGTGGAAACGCTGCTCTGGAAGCTGGAGCACAGTCTCCCGGTCTGACGCAGCGCCATCTCTCTTGCCAACCGTCTTTCGCCTGGCCAAGCGCCGCTATCCGGTCTACGATGGAAGCGGCGCTGCCCTCGAGGGTGCCCGATGGAATTCACCGGGCCGCGTCCTGATCTACGCGTCGGAGCATTACGCGACCGCCATTCTCGAAAAGCTGGTACACGCGGGCCGCACCCAGCTGCCAGGAGCGCATCATGCCGCCGCCATCGACATCCCCGACGACGTGCCGATCGAGGTGTTTGATCCGGACGCAGTGTCTGGCTGGGATTCGGAGGAGTCGGCAGGGGCCCGGGCGTATGGAGATCAGTGGCATGCAACGGGGCGTACCGCTGTTCTGGTGGTTCCCTCGATTCCGGGGCAGCCGGTGGAGCGAAACTTTGTGATCAATCCGGCACACCCGGACGCAGCCCGGATCCGGGTAGGGCCTTCCTTCGACGTGGTCTGGGACGGCCGTCTCTTTGGGCCTCCTGCCACCAGCCGCAACTTATGAGAAACCCACTGCGTGCTCTTTCATCGCCCGCCCTCATTGTACTGGTGCTCTCAGCCGGGACCGTAAGGGCCCAGAATCGGCCGGATAGCAGCGCCTCGCGGCTGCTCCTGGTGCCTGATGCCGTCTGGGACGGCGTCTCGGATAGCCCGCGCCCCGGCTGGGTGGTCCTGGTGCGGGGGAATCGGATCGAGTCAGTTGGTCCAGCCAGCAGTCTGGCAGTGCCGAAGGATGTCGAGCGGATGGAGCTGGCCGGCGCAACCCTCATTCCTGGCCTGATCGAGGGACACTCCCACCTGTTCTTGCATCCCTATGACGAAGCCAGCTGGGACGACCAGGTCCTGAAAGAGCCGGCAGGTCTCAGAATGGCGCGAGCTGTGGCCAGCGCACGAGCAACTCTGCTGGCCGGAATAACCAGCGAGCGGGAACTGGGAACCGAGGGGGTTTTCGACTACGACGTGCAGCTCAAGCGGGCGATCGACCAGGGGATCGTTCCTGGCCCCCGGCTGATTACGGTCACTCGAGCCATAGTGGCGACCGGGAGCTACGGTCCGCGGCGGGCGGACTACTCCTTCGATCCAGCGCAGGGAGCGGAGGAGGCAACCGGTCCGGAGGAGATCGCACGAGTGGTCCGCAGCCAAATCGGTCATGGGGCCGATTGGATCAAGGTCTATGCGGACTATCGCTGGGGCCCAGGGGGTGAGGCTCGGCCCACCTTCAGTGAAAGTGAGCTCAAGACTCTAGTCGAAACGGCCCAGGGCAGCGGGAGACCGGTGGCGGCTCACGCCACCACCGAGGAGGGAATGCGCCGTGCGGTGATGGCCGGCGTTGAAACCATTGAGCACGGAGATGGAGGCACCCGCGACGTCTTTCGGCTGATGCGCCGGCGAGGCGTTGCGCTTTGTCCCACCATCGCAGCGGCGGAGGCTTACGCGCAGTACTTCGAAGGCTGGCGTCGTGGGTCCCAGCCGGTGCCCCAATCCGTGCTCGACAAGCGGGCCAGCTTCCGCGCGGCGCTGGATGAAGGCGTCACCATCTGCTTTGGCGGCGACGTCGGAGTGTTCAGCCATGGAGACAACGTCCGGGAGCTCGAGGCAATGGTCGCTGGGGGCATGACACCACTTGATGCCGTGCGGGCGGCAACCAGCGGCAACGCCAGGATCTTTCATCTCGGTAATCGAGGCCGGATTGCGCCCGGACTGCTGGCCGACCTGGTTGCCGTCAAGGGTAGTCCCACCCGCGACATCGGTGCTTTGAGACAGGTAATGATGGTCATGAAGGATGGCCGCCGCGTCCGTTAAGGCTGGTGACCCCGGTCACTTACCTCAGTGCTTGCCGCTCCCATGTTCATCCCGTACCTGGAGGCAATTCCGAGCTCAACCCAACGGTGGATACGATGGCGAATGCGCGTACAGGGATTGTCGGTCTGTTCAAAAAGAGCGCCAGTGATTTCATCGCCGACGATTGCATGGATTCCGCGGCGGCTCTCTCCTATTACACGATCTTCTCGCTGCCGGCGGTGCTCGTGCTGTTGCTGTTGATTGTTGGCGCGGTCATGAATGCCAATGACGTGCGCGGCGGCCTCGAATCCCAGATGCAAAGTCTCATGGGACCAACCGCCGGCGAGCAGGTTCGAACCATCATTGAGAAGGCAGACCAGAAGCCGCAGGGCAGTGGGGCACTGCCGACCATCCTCGGGATTGTCGTACTGATCTTCGGTGCGACAGGCGCATTTGGTCAGTTCCAGAAAAGCCTGAACCGGACCTGGGACGTCGAGCCGGATCCCGACCAGGGCGGCATCAAGGCGTTTCTCGGCAAGAGGATCTTCTCGCTGGGGATCATTCTGGTGGTGGCATTCATGCTGCTGGTGTCCCTCGTCATCAGCACGGCATTGTCGGGGATGGGAGACCGGCTCGAATCGTTTCTTCCGGCCGGCCTGTCCGAGCCGGTGCTTCAGGCCTTGAACCTCCTGATCTCACTGGGGACCATAACCCTCCTTTTTGCAGCGATGTTCAAGGTCCTTCCCGATGCCAAAATTTCCTGGCGCAGCGTCTGGGTGGGTGCGCTGGTTACCGCGGTCCTCTTCGTACTGGGCAAGTACGTGATCGGGCTGTATCTGGGTAAGAGCAATCCGGGACAGGCGTACGGAGCAGCCGGCTCGCTCGCGGTGCTGCTGCTCTGGATCTACTACTCCTCGCTGATCGTCCTGTTCGGCGCCGAGTTCACCGAAACCTGGGCTCGGGAGCGCCGGGGCGAGACCATCGAACCTGAGCCGGGCGCAATCCGGGTGAAACGGGAGAAGCAGCGGATCGAGAGCTCGGCCCCACGACCCGCCTGAGAGTCACTTCAACGAGACAGAAACCTTACGGCGCCACCAGCGGCGCCGTAAGCACGAGGAGCACCGGGGTCTTCGCCTTTACCACCACATCCCGGGTTGCTGTCTGGGACGCTACTACCGCACCCGCCGCTGCTCCCGCTACTCCGCCAATGACCGCGCCTTTGGTCTTCCCTACGGCTCCGCCGATCACGGCGCCCGCGGCTGCCCCGCCACCGACCTTGGCAGCCTCACTTCCGGTCACTCCCCGACCGCGGAGCTCACGGGGGACCGGCTTTACATCGGCCTTGACCGACTGCAGCTGGCCTCCGAGCGAAATCCCTTCAGCCCGCAGCGCGAGGCGGCCCTGAGAGCTTTTTGACCTGGACGGGCGGATCTCCGTGACGGTAAAACGGACCGGAGTACCGGCCGCAATCAGAGTGCGGCCATCAGCACCCATGACGTTCCCCATCACGTGAGCGTCGACCTGTGCCCCTACCGTGTCCCGGCGAGAGGTGATCGAGTCGTCGAGCGCCGCGTGAATTTCGGTGCCGATCGGAAGCGTGCGGCTGGCAGCGCTGCGGGTTTCGCCGGCAGTCACCGACGGCGTGGCCGGTTGCGGGGCAGAGGCCGTGGTGTCGGACATCGCGCGCGCAGTGGTATCGCGGGCACGAGCGGTATCGGCAGATGGAGCCGGTACGCGTGTCCGCGTTGCGTGCAGGGGCCGAGTCCGCGATGCGTGCCGTGGTATCGATGGTCGCGATGCGACTCGTGTCGGGTCGGCTGGTGCTCGTCGACTCCGCGTTCGTTTCCAGCGCGCTCGCGACTGTGTCCGGCGCCGAGGAGCTACCGCTGTCGGCCGCGGTTGCGGTGTCGCGAGCGCCATCAGGGGCATAGGCGCGAACCGTGGTGTCCTCAGTCTCCGATTTGGTTGTCGCTACAGCAGGGCGGGTGCGATGCCGGACCGTGCTCGACCGGGGCTTGGCAGTCTTGCGGGTCTGCGAGACCGTCCGCGGCGGCTCGGCGGCCGGCGTGGCCGGCTCCGCAGTCCTGGACGCCAGCGTCACCGAGGTATCTCTCCGGCTCAGGGTGTCGGGCAGAGTCAGGTCTGGCTGTTGTGCTACTCTATCGTTCACGGGCATCCGCTCTTCTCGTCCGCCGGAGCAGGCCGATAGGGCGGTGATCCCCGCTAGTACCAGTCTGAGTTGCTTCATCGTTCCTCCCGATAGGTAAGCCACCGCAGTTTCTCATTCCCTTCAGCCTGATTCTGTGTGGTGGCTCACCCAAGGGCACAGCCCTTGCTCCTCAACTCCCCGCGCGACCCTCTAACTCCTTTGGAATCCTGCACCTCCAGGAAGGATGCCGGCGTAACCGACCGTGCCGTTCCCGGAGTCCGCCAGATGATGCTGGGAATTACCAGAGCCTCGAGCCTCTGGTCGGAACCCTCATCAGAGCTTGGAGACCGATGTACCACCCTGCTGTCGGAATCCTGAGGGCAAATCCGGTGCGGCAGAAAGGCACTCGGTGAGCGAGTGCACCAAGTGCCATACGCCGCTGCCGCCGGATGGCCGGTTCTGCGCCAACTGCGGAACGCCTTCGGGGGAAATCGCCCATACCTTTCCTGCCGATCCGACCGATGAGCTGAGGGAGCGCCTGGCTCGCACCCTGGCCGGCCGCTATGAGATCACCCGACTGCTCGGCCGGGGAGGAATGGCCGTGGTATTTCTGGCTCAGGACCTGGTGCTCGAGCGACAGGTCGCCATCAAGGTCCTGCCGCCTGACGTATCGCATGACGCCAAGGTGATCCACCGATTCCAACAGGAAGCCAAGACAGCGGCCAAGCTCGACCATCCGAACATCATTCCGATTTACCGCGTAGAGAGCGAGGCGGGGCTCAACTACTTCGTCATGAAGTACGTCAACGGCAGCTCGCTGGAGCAGCGGCTGGACCAGGGTCCCTCTGCCGATCGATCTGGCTCGACGGGTACTCCGGGATGCCGCCATGGCTCTGGGCCATGCCCACAATCGCGGCATCGTGCACCGCGATGTGAAGCCGGCCAACATCATGCTTGACTCAGACGGCCGCGTGGTCCTGACGGACTTCGGCATCTCCAAGGCTCTGGACAGCGGCTCCGCGCTGACCGGCACCGGGAACATCATCGGGACGCCGCACTACATGGCGCCGGAGCAGGCGAAGGGACTCGATGTAGATGGGCGAGTGGACCAGTATGCTCTTGCGGTGGTGGGGCACCAGATCCTGACCGGTAAGCAGCCCTTCGAGGGATCCTCCCACAGCATTCTGTATAAGCACGTGTTCGAGGCGCCGCCGCGAATTTTCGAAAATCGTCCGGATGCCCCAGCCGATCTCTGTGCTGCCCTGGATCGGGCATTGTCGAAGGAGCCGGCCAACCGCTTCCCCGGGATGGAGGAGTTTGCGGTTGCTGTAAGCGGGGAGCGCACCGGTCCCCGCACCTTAGTGAGTGCTGCTGTGACACCGTCAGAGCAGCAGGTGCCAACGAAGCAGCGACTGGCCAAGAGGAGAGTCATAGCACGGCGTGGCCTCATAGCCGCGGGGTTCTGCGCCGCGCTGGTCGGCGTGGCCTGGGCCGCGTGGCTGCCGTTTCAGGAGCCGCCGCATCCGAGGGTGACGAGCAAGCCAGCTCCTCCCCGTGGTACCGCCACGGGAGTCGGTTCCGGTCTCCCCGAGCCTGCCGAGGTTGACGTCGGCGGCGACTCCAGCCGCGTCCGCCGAGCCGGAGCGGTCCAAGCCGGCCAAGAAGGAATACGCCCTGCTGACGGTCACCTCGGAGCCTTGGGGAACCCTGTTCGTAGGCAACAAGGAGATCGGGCCGACCCCAATAGCCGACTATCCCCTGCCGACCGGGACTCACCGCATCAGGATCCAGCAAGAGGGATATCTCACCCGGACCGAGACCATCGTGGTGACCGGCTCCAACCCGATCCGGCGGCGCTACGACTTGGAGCCGGCTGGACCTCAGTGATGGAGAATCCCTGGCGTGCGACCTGCCCGGTGGCCTCGCACCTCGCCAAGCAAGCCTTTCGATATTCCCGTCTCGGCCTCCTCAAGTTTTCCCGCATAGCTCGGCAATCTCTCGCGCCAGTAGTGATTTGCGCCCGGGCCCGCTCCCATCTCCGATCCTCCAAACCGAGCCGGGCCTCGGGGCACACGCGTTGCAGTTAGGGCGCGGTCCGCCTGCGTGCCATCTTCACCCGCGAGTGATCTGCGACTGCCAGAGCTCTGGCCCTAGTTCCGACCGATCGCGCGCGCATTCCCTCGGAGTAAGCCAATGGTCAGTTTCCTGAAAGGTCGCCGCCGCGAGGACGATTCCGTCGTCGCCATCGACTCGAGCGGACGCGATATCACCGCGGCCCTCGAAGCACTCGTTGCCCGGGCAGAAACCGCCGCGAACGATCTGCGTTCGCTGGGTCCGACGCTCGAACGAGCGGCGGAGATCGGAGCCCTGCGGGAGCGCTGCGCGGAGCTGGAGGGGTCGGTGGAGGGTCTCCTTCGGCTGGGCGGTCAGATGGCCCTGGCTGAAGAGCAGGCCGAGCGGGTGATCAAGACCCAGGCGGCCACCGAAGCCCGCATCGCCCACGCCGGCGAGGACGTCGAGCGGCTCCAGGGACAGATGAGTGCCTTGAGCGACAAGGTGGAAACCGCACTGCTGCTCCGGGAGCAAGTCGAGTCCTTCCTCAGCCTTCAGGGTCCGCTCGCGGCTCTCCGCACCGATGCGGACGGCCTGAGAGGACAGCTGAGTGAGCTGGCGGAGAACGTCGCCCGCATGCGCTCCCAGCACGACGATGCTCTCACCGCCCACCGGCATACCACATCCCGGCTGGAGAACTTCGATCAGGACTTCCAGGCTGCCACCGGGAAGCTGGAAGATGTCGTCCGCCGGGTGCAGTCGGTTGAGCGCCAGATGGAGCCGATCAACCAGGCTTCTACGGCAATTCCCGATATCCAGCACCAATTGGCGGTGTTGAAGGCATTGGCGGATCAGGTAGCCCAGAAGACCACTATGCTGGAGCAGGAGCGTGAGGCGGTCGACCGGGCCGCCACCCAGATCGCACAACTTACCCGGATGGATCGGGAACTCGACGCCTGGCTCCGGCGGCAAGAGGAGCAGATCCGCCGGTTTGGTCCGATCGAAGCCAAGATTACGGAAGTGAAGACGATCCAGGACAAGGTCCTCTCCCGTACCGAGGAGCTTCAGGCCACCTCGCAGAAGATCGAGGATGCGCAGCAGTCGGCCCGTCAGGCGCTCACCGATCTCAAGGAGCAGATGCGGAAGAGCAGCGAGGCCTTCGAGCTGGAGCACCGGAGTCTCCATGCGGTGAGCGAGCGTATCGCCGACCTGCGGAAGGCGGTCAAGGAATGCGAGGCCCGTTTAGGCGAGCTGGATGCCGCCACCCAGGGCACCGCGGTGGTGCAGAACCAGGTCCGGAACGTCGGCGAGCAAATCGCTGATCTCTCCAAGGAAGTGAACGCCCTCTCTCAGGAAGCCGTTCGGGCAAGCTCGCTGCGCCAGGATGTGTCGCGGCTCGACACCATGGCCACCGATCTCGCCGCCCGGATGCGCCGGCTGGATGAGATCAGACCCGGGGTGGAACAGGCGGTGGAGCAACTGTCCACGCTCAAGGGAACCCGGGAGCTGCTGTCCGACGGGCTGGAACAGATGCGGGTGGCATATGAGGAGATGACCCGCCTGCGCGAAGGCCACGGGGAGACCCAGGCCTGGCTGGCCAATGCCGATGTCTGGACCAGGAAGGTGCAGACACAGGTCAAGGAGCTCAGCGCGATGGAGCCGGCGGTCGAGCGGATCCGAGGCGAAGTCGAGCAGGTCAAGGGATCCATGGCCCAGATCGAGTCCAGCCGGGAGATGGTGCACGAGGTCCAGCGCGGCCTCATCGACGTGGGGACTCTGAGCGGTGAGCTCAAGGATCGGATGGAAGGACTGCGGGGCCGGATCGACGCGGCCGAGTCCCGGTTCGGCCAGCTCGCCAAGCAGGCGGAGAGCGCGCAGCGCCTGAACGATACCATTTCGCAGGTCACTACCTCGGTGGAAGACGCCGAGCGCCGGATGGGAATGGTGGACGAATCGGTTCGCGGGCTGGAGAGCCGGACCCAGCAGATCGATCAGGTGGAAGAGAAGATTCGGCTTCTGGGACAGGAGCTGGATCAGCGGCAGGGCGCGTTGGACAAGGCGACCGAGCACCTCACCCGCGCCTCGGCCCTGCGGAAGGAATCGGCGGAGGCCGCCCAGCGGATGGAGGACATCACCCGGACGGTCAGCGCTACGCTGAGCCAGGCGCAGGAACAGGCCGGCACTCTTCAGCGGCTGGCGGGTGAGCTGGAGACTCGGGCCACCGCCCTCAAGTCCATTGACCGGCAGCTCAGCCACTTCGAGGAGCTGCTCAGCAAGTGGGAGTCGGCGCAGACCGAGGCGGCCAAGGCACTGGAACAGACTCTGGCCCGACAGGCCGGCGTCGAAGCCATCGAGGCGCAGGTCAAGCATGTCTTCGATCTTGCCGAGCGGACCATCGAGGATGTTCAGACCATCGGATCGGCCCGCCGCGAGATCGAGGAGACCCGGGCTATGCTGCAGGCCACCCAGGATCAGTTCAAGACCACCGAAGAGACGCTCAAAGGCTTCGAGTCTCGCAAGCGCCAGCTGGAGCGGGCCGAACAGCGGCTGGCTCGGGCCGAGGCGCTGGCACTGGGGATCCGCGCCACCGTGGAATCGCTCACCGCCCAGAAGACCGTGGTGGATCACGCGATGGAATCGGCCGGCGCGCTTGGGTTCCAGATGAAGCAGGCCGAGGCGCTGATCGGGGCTCTCCGTCGGGAACGCGATCTCGCCTGCGATCTGAAGGCGGCCATCTCGGCGCTGGGGGACGAAGGCGAGGAGGTTTCAGGCAACGGCCAGGTAAGGCACCAGGTCTGAGCCGGCAACTCGTGAAAAGGCCCGGGAGCGATCCCGGGCCTTTTTTGCTGCTGATCTATTGTTGCTGAACCGCTGAATCCTTACTCCTCGTCTTCCGCTCCGACTCCAGCGGCGGCGGCCGCTTCGTTGATGCCCGACTCGCCCAGCTGAGTCAGAGTCTTGTCGGTGGCCTCTTCCTCTTCCAGTGTCTGCTGCAGCAACTGCACGGCCTGGTCCATCCCCAGCAACTGGGCGTAGGTGCGGAGACAGCCGTAAGCGGCGATCTCGTAGTGCTCGACTCGCTGAGCCGAGGCGATCAGCGCCGCGTCGATGACCGCACCTTCGCCCTCCTCCTCCATGACCTCTTTACCTTCCTCGAGCAGCCCCTGCATACCCTTGCAGGTCTTGCCCCGGGCGGACTGACCCAGCTCCTGGAAGATCTGCTCCAGCCGCTGAACCTGTCCCTCGGTTTCCTTCAGGTGCTTGGTGAACGCCTGCTGCAGCTCTCGTGACTCGGCGGCCTTCGCCATCTTCGGCAGCGCCCTGCAAGATCTGCTTCTCCGCGTTGTATACGTCCTTTAGCTCCTCGATGAAGAGCTTTTCCAGCGAGTCGAGACTCATGAGTTGCTCCTGGGAGTGTTTCCCGACTTTTTGGCCGCATCCTTGGCCTCGTTCTTTACCTTTTTGGCGCCTTCCTTGACCTGCTCCTTCACGTGCTGACCTGCCTGCTGCACCACTTCCTTGATCTCCGGCTTGTGCTCCTCGATCTCGGCCTTAACCGTTTCCTTCACCTCGCTGGCCGGCCTCAACTGCGGCGTCCTTGGCCCGCTCTACGGTTTCCTCCGGCGCGATCGACCAACTGATCCCGGGCCGAGCCCATGATCTCGTCTCTCCCGCTGGGTGCCCGGGCAGCAGCAACCCTAACGCCAGACCTACGATCGCCGCACCGATAGCCGATGGCCAGCGGATTTTCCTCAGCCGCGTGCTCCAAATTGGTCTTGATCCGTTGGGTCTGCCAGCGCGCTTGACCGCTGATTTCGTCGATCCGCTCCCCCGCGCGCTCCTTGAGCTCGCTGGCGCGCTCGGCTACTCCGCCGGCCGCTTCGCTGACCGAATCCTTCACGCCGCTTACCGCGCCGCCGACCTTGCCACGTACACCGGAGCCGCTCTGCCAGCTCCGACCCTGACGGCGCTCGGGCCCGGTGTATGCGTACCGCGCCATCCGGTCTCCCGACACATCGCTGCGGGAGCGCTGGGTGAGCAGCCAGGTTACCCCGGCGCCAACGGCGATGACCGGCAGCGGGTTTTCCCGGATCACTTCTACCAGCCGGGAGCTGGTCCGCCGAGCCTGCTCGCCAACATTGGACACGGCGCCCTGGGCGGCATCCTTGATGGCGCTCTTGGCCTCTTCCTTCAGATTGCTGGGGCTCAGCTTGTTGCCCAGCTCGTCGATGTCGCGGCTCAACCGGCTGCGGGTCTGCTCGATGTCCCGCTCGATCTCCTCGGGACTCTTGTCGCCGCGGGTGCCGAAGTCGGAGCCGACCTCCTGGGCCTTCGGCTCATAGGCGAGCTCGCGATTCTGCCGTTCGTACTCACTCATGACCGTTGCTCCTTTGCCCATTGGACGTCGTCTTTGATGGACTGGACGTCATCTTTGATGTTTTCAACCGAGCGGCGGGGTGCGAGCTCCACTCGCTTCAGCTCCTTCAAACCGCGCTGCAGCATGACATAACCGATGATGGCGAGAATTCCGCCGACGATCAGAGCGGACCAGGCCAGCGAGATGTTCGCCAGGTCCCTGACCGCCAGGATGAGCGCCGCCATGAGGGCAAGGCCACCCAGGTAGGCGACAAATCCACCGGCTCCCACCGAGATCAGATTGGTGGTCAGCCGGGACAACTTTTCGGCCATTTCGGTGCGGGCGAGCTGGACCTCTTGCCGGACCAGCAGCGTCATGTCCTGGGAGAGCTGACCGAAAAGCTCCCCAATACTCCGCTCTTGCCTAAGCTCCGGCATACCCGCCTCCGAATCCGCCCTCGGAACCGCCGACATTGGGCTGGTTGTAGCCGGTGTATCCGAAGCTCCTGTCCCGGCTGAACCGCTGCCCATCGCCGAACCGACCGCCCCGGCGCTCCGAGCTCTTCATGAAGCGGGCGCCGATCAAGCCGAGCACCAGCGCGCCTCCGATCATGAGGGCCGGCTGCCGACGGGCCAGATTCTCCAGGTCCTGCCGCATGGCCCGCGCATCCTTGTTGCGGAGATAATCCGCGACTTGGTCCACCTGGCGGGCCACGGTGTCGGTCAGCCCGGCGATCCGCTGCTGATCCTCGGAGCGGAGGTGCTCGGTCGTGCGCCGCAGCGCGTCGGCGATGGTGCCGAACTGGTCGGCAAACTGGTTCTTGCTCTCTCCCAGGCTGGAGCCTGCCCGATCCCGAGCCTGCTGGAACGTGTTCTTGGCCTGATCCACGACTTGATTCTTCACGTCCCGGATCTGGTCCCGAGCGTTTCCGCCGGACTGCTGGCCGGAGGTCTCGGCTCGGGAGCCTGGGACTTGGGCGTTTGGCGTCGTCATGTGGTGCTCCTTTGGCAGACAAACCGTCACCAGAACCAGCCGCTCGAATGCGGCGGGACTGAGCGATCATGTGAAGTCAACAAAAAGCGTCCATAGCAGTGATGCTGCAGTGTCACAGATCACGGTTCTGCGGCGGAAACAGGCGGGGTCCGGGGCTGTGATCCAGTTGGACCCAGCCTCGGACCCCGCCGACCTGCTGCTACCGGAACTTGCGCTAAAACGTTCTGCCGCCTCGACCGATCCGATCCTCTTCAAACTCGGCCATCTTGTCGGTGTCTAGGTCGTGCTGGCCGGTGATTCGGTGCCAGGCGTCCTTGACTGCATCCTTGACGCTCTCCCAAGTCCCGCCTGCTCCCTTCTTTCCTTCGAACTTTTCCCACCCTGTGCGCAGATCCGTCTCCACATCGTTCCACTTCCGGCCCACATGGTGCTGGCCGGACTCGAAGCCGTACTGGTACGCGGGACGGAAGTCTTCGTAGTTCCGCCCGGTGGCGTAGGGGCGCGACGAGAAGTTGTTGCGCCACCAATTGTCTTCATCGGTCCAGGTTTTATTCTGCGCCATCCTATCCTCCTTGGTTGAGATACCCTGAGTCCAAGGACTCGTAGACTAGCGCAACGGGACAGGAGGGGTCGTGATCCTCGTCACTCAATCAGAGCTGCCGTACGATTCCCTGAAGCTCCTCGGCGGCGGCGGGTCCGGTAGGACTTCCTTCTTCATGCTTGAGAAAGACATAGGCCTCGTGCCACGGCTGGGCTCCGATCCGAGCGGCCCAGGCGCTCAACTGCGCGGCGTCATAGCCGATACGGCGAAGTCGCAGGTAGCCCCACCCGGCGGTCGGAACCAGCGGAGTCCCCTCTCCTTCATCCTCATCAACCGCCACCAGTGCTACATCCCGGTCGCGGAGCAACTGGTAGACCTCTTCGTCGAACCAGGACTGGTGCCGGAACTCCATCGCCGCGGGCCACCGCCGGGGCAATCGGCTCAAGAAACTCTGCAGCCTGCCTGCGTCCTTCTTGAACGTGGGTGGGAGCTGGAAAAGAGTAGGCCCCAGCCGTTGCCCGAGGGGGTTCACCGCCTGTAGGAAGTACTCGAGCGACCCGTCCTCATTCTTGAGACGACCGTTGTGGGTTATTCGACGGGAGGCCTTCATGACGAAGCGAAATTCGGGGCGGAACCAGGCCGGCCCACGAGGCAAGCACTCGATCGGAGGGGATGCGATAGAAGGAATTGTTTACCTCGACGGTGGAGAATCGCGCGGCGTAGTACGGCAACATCTCGTCGGGGCGGATTTTCGGGGGATAGAAGCTCCCTTTCCATTCCTTGTAGGACCAGCCGCTGGTGCCGATGTGGAAGTTCATTAGTGAGTCGGGAGTCGGGAGTCGGGAGCTTGCGCTCAGGCTAGGGGCAGCGACTGGTGGCCTTAAATGACTCACCGTCCCGGTTCAGACTCCAGCTTTGCTCCCGACTCCCGACTCCCGACTCACTCCACCAGCCGCTTGTACGCCCGCAGATGACGAATGGCTTCAGCCCGACGTCCGAGCTGGTCAGAGAGGCGGGCCAGGTTGAAGTGGGCATCGGCGAAGCTGGCTTCGGTGTCGATGGCCTGCTGATAGGCTGCCAAGGCGTCGCGCCAGCGACCCAACTCCTCCAACGCGGTACCCAGGTTGAACGGGGCAGTGGGATCGGTGCTCCCTGCCCGGATGGCCGAGAGGTAATGCTCGATGGCTTCGCCGGTGCGGCCGGCCAGCTGCAGCAGGCGACCGAGATTGACGTGCGCATCCGAGAGATGCGGATCCTTCGCCAGCGCCTCACTGTAGGTCCGGAACGCCGCCGCCGGATCGCTGAGCTCGAGCTCCAGCGCCAGGTCGAACAACTCCCAGGCGCCGAGACCCTGGTGCTTGGGCCGAGGGTGGGGCGCCAGAGACTTGGCCGCGCGCGCTGCCGGGCCTTTCGGAGCCGTTCCTGCGAAGTCGATGTGGAGCTGACCCGATTCCGGGTTCCACGCGGTTCCGCCCTCGTGGACCAGGACGCTGTCCCCATCCGCAACGATACGGATTTCGCTGAGAGAACGGCCACGGGGGAGATCACGGGCGAGCCCGCACAGGGCAGTGCGGATCCGCCGAAGCGGAATTCTCGCCTGGGCGAGCTCACGGGCGGTGCGGAGAAGCACCAGATCTTGAAAGGAGAAGCGGTAGCCGTTGCGGGGGCCCCGCTCAGGAGTGAGGAAGCCCGCCCGAGCCTGGGACCGAACTTGAGTCTCGGACAGGCCCAGCAAACGGGCCACGTCGCGAGTGGAGAAGGACTCCATGAGCCAACAATTTACGACACTTCGGCTCGATGGAGAACTACCCCCGTCCCCCCGCCTTCCTCTTCCTGGGAGCGGCTTCGGACTCTTCGGACTCTTCGGACTTGGAGGGAGCCCGCTTGGCGGGCTTCATTTCATCGGTGCTCGCGCCCTTCTTGGCCAGACTGGCCTTCAAGGCATCCATCAGGTCGATGATCTTGGTCTCAGGCGGGGCAGCGTCCGCCGTGATCTCCTGGCCTTCGACCTTGCGCTGAATTGCCTCGAGCACCCGCTCCCGCACCGTGTCGTGATAATTCTCCGGCCGGAATTCGTCGGTGGAAGACTGCTCGATCAGCTGCCGTGCCAGCGTGAGCTCCGCTTCCTTGACCGGCGTCTCCGGGTGGGGAACCTCGGCGACCGGCTTGAGGTCGCCGGCGTAATGCAGCTGCTCCATCACCAGCACGCCGTCCAAGGGACGAACCAGCACCAGGTGTTGCTTGCCTCGAGCTGAGTACTGCCCGAGGGCCGCACGGCCGGTGGCCTTCAGTGCTTCGCCCAACAGCCGGTATGCCCGATCTCCACCCTTGTCGGGGCCGAGATAGTAGACCTTGTCGAGATACATCCGGTCTACCGCGTTGAGCGGCACGAACTCGGCGATATCGATGGAATTGGTGGCCTTCTCGTCGAGGGCCTTGATCTCTTCGGGAGTAAAGGTGACGTACTGACCCTTCGCAAACTCGTAGCCCTTGGAGATGTCGTCCTTCTCCACGATGCCGCCTTCTTTGGAGCAGACGTATTGCTGCTTCAGCCGGCTGCCGCAGGACTTGTGCAGCATGTTGAAGCTTACCGTCGCTGACGACTCGCTGGCGGAATACAGCGACACCGGGACGGAGACCAGCCCGAAGGAGATGGTGGCGTTTCCGATTGATCTTGGTGGCATTGGCACCCATATACGCTGCAAATCGGGAGCCCGCAAGGAGAGGCCGCTGAAACGAGCAGTGAACTAATTGCGTCTCAGGCAGTTGCCGAGGTCATCGACATCCAGCGTGTCGCGCGTACGCCTCACGCATCGCGCGGCGAGTCTCTTAACTTTCCTCCATGCCATCGTCACCTGATCGCCTTTCGCCCTATCGCGCCAAGCGTTCACTCGAGCGTACGCCGGAACCTCCCGGTTCCGTCCGCGAGCGGTCGGAAGCCGGAGGACTGTTCGTAGTTCACAAGCACGCCGCTCGCCGGCTTCATTACGATCTGCGGTTGGAAATGGAGGGCGTTCTCCGCTCCTGGGCCGTCCCCAAGGGGCCCTCCTACGACTCAGCCGACAAGCGGCTCGCCGTGCTGGTGGAGGATCATCCCCTGGAGTACGGTGATTTCGAAGGGCTTGATTCCGGCAGGGCAACTATGGCGCCGGTGCGGTGATCGTATGGGACCGGGGTCGGTGGGTTCCGCTGGAAGATCCGATCGAGGGCCTGACCAAAGGCAAGCTCCTGTTCGAGCTCCAGGGGATCAAGCTTCGAGGGGTCTGGACTCTGGTAAAGCTGAAGAAAGGCGAGAACGAGTGGCTCTTCATCAAGGAGCGTGACGGGTTCACCGCCTCTACGGGAAGTCTCTCCGAGCAATCTGTTCTGTCCGGTCTGACTGTCGAGGATCTCAAAGCAGGGAGAACTCCGGCCCAGGATATCCGGGGGGAGCTCACGCAGTTGGGCGTGCTCCAGCGAGAGGTGGCTGCCGCCACGCTTCGTCCCATGCTGGCGGAGGCGCAGGAGAAGCCGTTCAACGCTCCGGGATGGCTCTTCGAGCTCAAGCTCGACGGCTACCGCACCTTGGCGTCCCGAGACCAGACTGCGCGGCTGCTGTCCCGGAACGGCAACGATCTGTCGGCCTGCTTCCCTGAGATCCTGCATGCGCTCAAGGCGCTGCCATTCGAGCGAGTGCTGCTCGACGGCGAGCTGGTGGCGCTCGACGACCGCGGTCGCCCCAACTTTCAGCGCCTGCAGCAACGCGCCCAGCTTCGGAGAGCGCTCGACATTCGCCACGCCGTGGTGGACTACCCGGTAACATTCTACGCCTTCGATCTGCTGGCCTTCGATGGCTTCGATCTTCGCGTGCTGCCGTTATCTACCAGAAAACGGCTGCTCCAGCGGGTGGCGCCGGCTGCCGGCGTGATCAGGTACCTGGATCACTTCGAGGACGAGGGCGTCGTGCTCTACCAGCAGGTTCAGAAGCTCGGGCTCGAAGGGATCGTGGCCAAACGAGGCGATTCGCCGTACAAGAGCGGCAGGTCTCCCGCCTGGATCAAAATCAGAACCCGGCGCACCGAAGATTTCGTGGTGGTGGGATTCACCGAGCCCAAAGGAAGTCGGAGTGGATTCGGTGCCCTGTATCTCGGGACCTACCACAATGGCGAGCTTCGATACAGCGGGCGGGCCGGCAGCGGCTTCAGTGAAAAGCAGTTATCCGATGTCCGGAAGACTCTGCAGTCGCTCCTTCGCAAGGATGCGCCGTGTTCCGGGCCGTTGCCTCAGGGCGACGCCACCCGGTGGGTAGAGGCTCGACTGGTCTGCGAGGTGGAGTACACCGAACGCACGGAGGAAGGGCTGCTCCGCCAACCGGTGTTCCTCCGCTTCCGGGACGACAAGAAGCCGGAAGAGTGCGTCGCAGGCGGGGACGACGGGATGCGGGGAAGCGGGGACGTAGAGCCTGAACCCAAGCGCAATCCCGCTCGCGTGAAGACGACTTCGAGGGAGGAGCGGAGTGACCGGTCGGCCAGGGCCGGAACCGAGTTCACCAACCTGAAAAAGGTTTTCTGGCCGCAAGAAGGGTACACCAAGGGCGACCTGATCGAGTACTATCGCAACGTGTCGCGATGGATTTTGCCGTATCTCACCGATCGGCCGGTGGTGCTCACCCGCTTTCCCGACGGGATTGCCGGAAAGTCGTTCTTTCAAGTGGATGCTCCACGCTTTGTTCCCGAGTGGATTCGAACCGAGCGGCGCTGGAGCGAGCAGGCCGAGCGTGAGATCGATCATTTCGTGTGTGACGACGAAGCCTCTCTGCTGTACCTGGTGAACCTGGGCACCATCCCGCTCCATATATGGAGCAGCAGAACCGGCGACATCGAGCATCCCGACTGGTGCGTGCTCGACCTCGACCCCAAAGGCGCCCCGTTCACCGATGTGGTGAGCGTGGCTGAGGTGGCACACGCGCTGTGCCAGGAGATCGGGCTGCCTTGCCTGGTCAAGACCAGCGGCTCCTCCGGTCTCCACCTCATGATCCCGCTCGGCGGCCAGTGCCTGCACGATCATGCCCGCACTCTGGGGGAGCTGCTCGCCCGACTCATCGCCGCAGAGCTCCCGGAGATAGCAACTCTGGCTCGGCAGGTTTCCCGCAGAGAGGGAAAGGTGTATCTCGACTACCTGCAGAACGGTGCCGGCCGTCTCATCGTGGCGCCGTTCAGCGCGCGTCCGCTGCCTGGAGCTCCGGTTTCCATGCCACTCCAGTGGGCTGAGGTAACTCCGCAGCTGGACATCAAGGCTTTCACCATAGCCAACGCTTCGGAGCGAATGCACACGCTGAAGCGCGACCCGCTGCGGGAGCTCCTCGACTTGCAACCAGACATCAGCGCTGCGCTGGAGCGGCTGGGGAAGCGATAGGTGACCACCGAAGCGGCCGACCTTCGCCTCTATGTCTCCCCGACCATCGGAGAAGTCCCGGCCTTTCTGCTCCGTCCTCCGGATGCCTGGCTGCTATACGTCATGGCCCATGGCGCCGGCGCCGGCATGCGGCATCGCTTTCTGGACCGGATAGCCGCCTCTCTTGGCGCGAGAGGAATTGCGACGTTCCGCTACCAGTTCCCCTACATGGCAGCTGGCCGCAGCCGGCCCGACGCCCCACCAATTCTCGAGGAAACGGTCCGGGCAGCGGTCACCAAGGCGGGAGAGATCGTTCCTGAGCTGCCCGTTGTGGCCGGCGGGAAATCTATGGGTGGCCGGATGACCTCATCCGCCGCCGCCACCGCGCCACTCGAGCGAGCGCGGGGACTGGTGTTTCTCGGCTTTCCGCTGCACCCTCCAGGGCAGCCCGGCACCCACCGGGCGGATCACCTTCAAGCCGTCAATGTCCCCATGCTTTTTCTCCAGGGAACCCGGGATGGGTTTGCCCGGCTCGATCTGATTACGGATGTGGCCAGCCGTCTGAAATCGCTCGCCACCCTGCATCCGGTGGATGGCGCCGATCATTCCTTCGGGATCCTCAAGCGTGCGGGTCGAACTCAGGACCAGGTCATGGACGAATTGGCTGAAACGATTGCCGGCTGGGCCCGCGCGCTCAGCGGGAATGCCGTACAGGCATGAGCCTCGAGCCCACCCTCCAGCAGCGCCGTGCCATCGAGGCCCCGCTCGGTCCGATGCTGGTCATGGCCGGGCCGGGTGCCGGAAAGACCTACTGTTTGATCTGTCGGATCCAGCATCTCATCCAGGAGCTCGGGGTTCCACCCCGGAGAATCCTGGCCGTCACCTTCACCAACAAGGCGGCTGAAGAGATCGCCGTGCGGCTCCAGGAAGCGCGGGGCTATGCCGCGGAGGACATCACTCGAGGGACCCTGCATGCTCTCTGCTTCAAAGTGCTGCGGGACTTTCCCGAGCAGTGCGGCCTTCGTCCGGCCTTTGGGGTGGCCGATCAGGAATATCAGCTCGGAGTGCTGAAGCGTTTGCGGGTGCCGGAGAAGCGACGGGCACAGGTTCTGGCCTTGTTCAGCCTCTATCGTTTGCAAGGCCGTCCGCTCGGGGAACGCGGCACCGCGCTACTGGCCCGCTATCAGGAGCGCCTGCGCGATCGCAATCTGGCCGACTTCGACGACCTGGTAGTTCTGACCGAGCGGCTCCTGAGAACCGACCCAGCCGCGGCAGCCCAGCTCCGAGGCAGGTGGGACTACGTGCTGGTAGACGAGTTTCAGGATTTGAGTCCGGTGCAGTACGGCGTCGTCCGCCAATTGGCCGAGGGACATCGAAATCTCTTCGGGGTGGGCGACGACGAGCAGGCGATCTTTTCCTGGGCTGGATCGGATCCACACATCATCCACCGGTTCCGCGACGATTTTGGGCTCACCCATCCCATCGTGTTGGACCGGAACTGTCGCTGCTCGGTGCAGATCTTCGACGCCGCAAAGCGGCTGATCGCCTGTAACCCCCGTCTGTTCGAGAAGCAGATCGAAGCCACCCGGGACTCTCGATTCGACGTTCAGGTGGAGGACTTCGATACCGATGAGGATGAGGTAGCCTGGCTGATCGAGGATATGCAGAGAGATCAGGCCGAGCACGGAGCTGGGTGGGGGGATATGGCGGTGTTGTACCGGTCGCATCGGCTCGGGCGGTACCTGGAGGAGCGGCTGGTATGCTCGAGTATTCCCTGCCGGTTGGCCCAAGGCCACGCTCTCACCGATGACAAAATTGTCGGCTGGGTAGTTGCCTCCTTGCAGGTAATCCGCGCCCCTGACGATCCGGTCCGGCTCGGAGTCCTGGCCGAGCGTGCTTTGCCGCCGGCTCTCCGTCAGGAGGTGGCGAAGAGCTTCGTCCGGGGAAAGGACCTGGTAACCAACCTCAGGACCTTTGCTGCCTCCCGCCCCCGCGGCGATGCGGACTGCAGGCGAGTGTGGCGGCTCATCTATCACCTCGAAAACCTGCGAGGCATGGCGCGTTCGCATCACACCCTTCCCGGGACTGGTGGACGAGCTGCTGACCCGGCCGATCGGAGTCGGTCGCAATCCCCTGGAGGAGCACCACCACGACCTGAGCGATCCGGCAGCATATCCGGGTGCAGCGTTCCTGGCTGGTCAGATCAGCCGGGCACTTGCCGCCGGCCAGCGGATCAGCATCGAGGCCAGCGGAGGACTGGAAATCCCGCTGGTGGCCATGCTCCGGGCGGCGGGTGTGTCTCAGGCCCAACGGCTCGCCGGCCAGGAAAGCTCCGCCCCATCAGACCTGGTGCTCCGGCCGGGTGATGGCAGTGGGGGATGGCCGATCCGGCTGTTCAAGGCGCTTCAGTTGCTCCAGACCCGAGGCCTCAAGAGTGACTTCGATGATTTCGTCGCCTTCGATCTGGAGACCAGCGACTTCGATATCGAGACTTGCGAGATCGTCGAGATCGCGGCCGTGCGGGTGCGTCAGCGAGTGGTGGTGGAACGCTTTCACAGCCTGGTCGCCTGCTGCAGGCCTATCTCTGCTCGGGCAACCGAGGTGCATGGATACACCGATCTGGATGTCGCCCAGGCGCCTGCGTGGGATGAGGTCTGGGGCCAGTTCCGCGCCTTTGTCGGCACCGATCTGCTGGTGGCGCATAACGGACAGGAGTTCGATGTGCCGGTGCTCCGCCGGCTCTGCCGAGACTTTCCCGGCATTGACGACCTCGTGTTCTATGACACCCTCCCGCTGGCCCGGTCGCTGGTCGAAGGCAGCGCCAAGCTGACCGAGCTCGCTGCCCGTTTCAACGTAGAGGTTGGTCGGGCGCACCACGCCTTCGATGACGCCTACATGCTGGCGGGAGTGGTGCCCGCCCTGAACGAGCTGAGAATGAGGCGGGCCCGGAAGATCGCCGCGGTCAACCTGCTCGATCAGCTGGGGCTGGCCCTGGCTCTGGATCCCTGCCGCGGAAGCGGAGACGAGGAGAATCTGCTCCGAGACATCAGCCGCCCCTTCAGTCTCGGCCGGTACAGCGATTGTCTCGAGAGTTATGCCTCCGAGGTTGCTCTGGGTGCCGTTGCGCCCTCGCTCGAAGCGGTGGTGGAGCGACTCGGCGGTCGGGCGCTGATGGAGCGCCTCCGGGCCGAGCGGACGGTCTCGGAGCGCTATCCCGTGGCGGTCGAGCGTCTGCGTGTGCTGGTGCAGTCCAGCACCGGAGACTCGGTTGCCCTCCAGATCGATGATCTCCTGAGCCGCGCGGCGCTCTCCACCAGCGCCGGAGCAGATACCCATCCGAATCGGGTCAACCTTCTCACTCTCCATTCCACCAAGGGGCTGGAGTTCTCGCGGGTGTACATCATCGGTGTCGAAGATCAGCAACTGCCCGGATGGAAGGCGCTGGAAGAGAACCTCGAAGACGAAATCCAGGAGGCCCGCCGTCTGCTTTATGTCGGTATGACGCGGGCGAAAGACCGACTGGTTCTCACCCGGGCCCATCGACGGGCCGGCTTGCCGACCGGCGGAAGCCTATTTCTTACCGAGGCGGGACTGATTGGGCACCAGAGTGGCACACCTCCTGCATTGGCCACTCCAGTCACATCAAGGTAGGCATCCCATGAAGTTCATCGCTTGTGCCCTGCCGCTTCTGGCCGGGGCTCCGAGCGTGATGGCCGCGCAGGTCACAATCGCTCTGCCTCGCGTGCAGCGCCCGGTGGTAAGGGCCACGCTGGGCCCCATTGCCGTGGTGGCAACAGTAGGCGGACGTGGGGTGAGCGTTCGTGCCACACCGGGCGTTACCCGCCCGACAGCTCCTGCCCGTACTGCAACGAAAGGCCACGCAACCGCCGCCGGCATTCTGGCAACGGCCAAGCGCTACGTGGGGACCCATTATGTCTTTGGAGGCGAGAGTCCCACATCCGGATTCGACTGCTCGGGTTTCGTGCAGTATGTGTTTGGTCGACACGGTATCAAACTGCCGCGCACTTCCCGGGAGCAGGCATCGGCCGGTGACCCGGTAAGGTTGGACGTGACATCCCTTCGTCCCGGCGACCTCCTGCTCTTTGCCAGTACGGGGACCACGGTCAACCACGTCGCGATCTATGTCGGCAACAACAGGATTCTTCACTCGTCCGCAGGTGCAGGTGGAGTAGTGTACGACGATCTCACCAGCGCGAGGGGAAAGTGGTACCTGCAGAGGCACGTGGCCTCGCGCCGAGTCCTCTGAGGAGGTAAACTCACCGCTTCTTCTCCGATCATCCTGACCTTCATAGATTGACTCGGGTCGCTGTCTCTCGCCCCGGAGCCTGTCGCCATGCCCCGTATCGCGCCACTCGAGATCGAAGCCGCACCCGCCAATGCCAGAGCCGCGGCCGACGCCCATGTGCGCACTCATGCCCGGATGACCAACATGAAGCGCACGCTGCTCCATTCGCTGCCGGCGTTCGAAGCGCTGATGCAGTGGTATCCCCTGCGCGATGCGGTTCAACCCATTCTGGGCGAGCGGCTGACAACGCTGTTCGCCCATGCCATTTCCTCCGAAACCGATTGCCTGATCTGCTCCACCTTCTTTCGCCGGATGCTCATTCAAACCGGTGAGAACCCCGACCGGCTACGACTGGACGAGCGGGAGAGCGCAGTGCTCGACTTTGGCCGGGCCCTGGCTGTATCTCCGTTCAAGGTTTCCGACGAGGTATATCAGCGACTCGCGCCTCACTTCACCCCGGCTCAGATCGTGGTGCTTACCGCATTCGGCGCGCTCATGGTCGCGACCAACGTCGTGAACAATGCGCTCGAGGTGGATCTGGACGAGTATCTGCAGCCCTATCGCAAGGGTGTACGCGAGAGTGCGGCCGGCATGGGCCAGCGGAGCTGATGGGAGAGTTCACCGGAAAGGTTGCCTTCATCACGGGCGCGGCACACGGCCAGGGAAGGGCGACCGGGCTGGCCCTGGCGGCAGAGGGCGCCCGGATCGGCGCCTTCGACATCGCTCGTCCGCTGAGCTACCCCGGCTATGACATGGGCAACCGGGACGATCTCGCCTCCCTGGCGGCCGAATGCCGCAAACTGGGAACCGAGTGCCTCACCTTTCAGGGTGATGTACGCGACGATGGGGCGATTACGGCAGCGGTCGCCGCAGTGGTGTCTCAGTACGGACGGATCGACATTCTCTTCAACAATGCGGGCATCTGTGCCTATGGCTTGGCGCATGAGCTGACCGAAGAAGCGTGGGACACCATGCTGGACATCAATCTCAAGGGCGCCTGGCTGGTGGCCCGTCGGGTTATTCCGGTGATGATCGCCCAGAAGTCGGGCGTCATCATCAACAACTCCTCGGTTGCGGGACTCAGGGGGATGGGCCGGCTCAGTCATTATGCAGCCTCGAAGTGGGGGCTCACCGGCCTCACCAAATCGTGGGCTATCGAGTTGGCGCCCTATGGCATCCGGGTCAACTCCTTGCATCCGACAGGGGTAAATACCCCGATGAATGACGGGCTGGCCGCTCTGGAAGGGCTTACCCCGGCACAAATCGCGGAACGTTCCGCCGGGAACCTGCTGCCGGTTCCCTGGGTCGAGCCGGAGGACGTGGCCCAGGCGGTACTCTACCTGGCTTCAGACCGAGCCCGCTATATCACCGGCGCGCCGTTGATCCTGGACGCCGGCCTGCTCAGCCGCTAGGAACCTCGCCACCCCGCCTGACGGCAGTTATGTTCCACGATGGTGAAGTAGTTCCGCAGTCGCATTACCTGCGCGCCTCTAGCGCGTGCTCGAGGAAGAGATGTACGCCACTATTCGCAGATACAGTCCCAAGAACGGCGCCGTCAACAAGGCTTCGCTGGAGCTTCTGCGCCGTCAGATTCGTGATGAGTTTCTGCCCATCCTGCAGCAGATCCCCGGTTTCAGAGGGTACTACCTCCTCAGCGTGGAAAATCGGGAGGTGCTGACCCTGAGTTTCTACGAGACGCTCGAAGGCTCCGCCGAGTCCAGCCGGTGCGCAGCCGAGTACACCCTCAGGAACCCGCTGGTATTCGAGCTGGGCAAGCCTGAGATCACCGAGGGCGAAGTGCTCACCAGCGCGGAGCCCGCACCTCCAGCCGAACCGGCTGGAGCGGCCGCAGCCACGGCACTTGCCTTGTGGTACGAGGAATCACGGGGTATGCTTCTCTCGGCACCGGAAGGGTAGCCGATAAGACTCAACCCTTCCTGCCTCCAGGGGGCCGGCACTGGCGCCGGCCCCTTTGCTTTCTCTCTCGATGGGGGCCCCTGAATGACTGAAGTGAAGCTGAGTGACGAGGACAGCCTGGAGCGCGCGCTGAAGGTGTTTAAGCGGAAGCTTCAAAAGTCCGGTCTCTTCGGCGAACTCAGACGGCGCCGGCACTACGTAAAGCCCAGTGAAGCTCGAGCCATCAAGAGTGCAGCTGCGCTGCGGCGCAAACGGAAGAAGAAGGTGACCAGCGATTCCTGGTAGGGAATGCTGGTTGCCCAAGTAGAACAGATCCGGAGCCAGGTTGGCTCCGGATTCGTGTTTTTGGGGTGGGAAGTACGTGCTAGGCAGCGCTCCGTCGAGTCATGGCGCCCGCGAGCATCTCCGACACGTAGCCCAGGATGGCTCCGACTACGAGGGCGATGATGGTCTTGCTCCAGGTGCCATTAGCACCAACTACCACACTAACGGCCGTGGCGGCACCCAGGAACGAGCCCGGGATGAAGGACAAAGCCGGGATCCTGGATTGAAGAACCATGAACAGCGCCGCCACTCCCACCAGGACGGAGAGTACCGGCACGCCACCCCCGAATTTCCCCCAGGCGGTCAGCGCCAGAAAGGCCCACAGCACTCCGGAGAGATTGGAGGCAATCGTCTTACTCAGTCCGGTGGTTTTACCGCCGGCCGCGAAAAAGCACCCCCACGCTACGATACCGGCCCAGACGGGCAAGGCAGCCACCCCCAGAGCAACGTACGTCCATCCGGTTATCAGAATTGCGATGCTGATGGCAAGTGCGACGAGCACGTCCATGGGGCCACCTCCGGCGGAAGGGGACTGCAATGGTCGATCCCGTCACTCGAGCGGGGAAGGACCGGACGTAACGTCTTGAATTCGTTCGGCGGGAGTGTGGCTAGGCTATCACTCGGATCCGAGGCCGTCAAGATGGATCGGGCTCCTCAGCGCTTTTCGACCTCCTCCCGCAGACGAAGCAGGGCGTCTTCGGTGGCAACCAGCTCGGCGCGAGCCTCGTTGAGGCGCTGCTGCTGGCTCTGAACAAACCGGCGATATGGCGCTATGGCCTCATTGATTCGCGCGCTGGACTGCTCCAGCTCCAAATGGACCTGGCGGATGAGAGCGTCTTTGAGGCTTGTTCTGAGTTCGGAGATGCGCCGCTGGAAGTCGCGCTGAGACTGGCGGCGCTTGCGGGGAAGAACGTAAAACCCGCCGACAGCCAATGCCGCTGCCAGGAGAATGCCGGTCACATCGGCCGCGGCGCCGGTGACTACGGTCACGACAATGGTTCCCAGCCCAAGCGCCCCGGCCTCGGCCAGCGCGGTGGTGGCAAAGGCGCCCTGAATCTCGTTGGCAATCGTTCGCGACTCGGCTTCCCGGTTATAGCTTCCCAGCACCTCGCGGGATACCCGCCCGATCGAGTCGAGCAGCGCCTGACGGTTGTACCCGAAGCTCGGACCGACGTCGCCGATCATGCCCTCGTGGTGTCGGATGAGCTGCCGCCGCTCGATGTAGCCGCTGATGTCCTGCCATAGCCGGTGATTCCGTTCCACGATCCAATCGATAACCCGGCCGACCTCTTCCTCGATAGACCGTGGTGTGTCCCCGATGACCTCGCGTTCGAACGATCGCTTGATACCCTCGCTGTCCATCAGGCTCCTGATCCGGCCGATGCGGATAGTCTCCTCGAAGAAGCGCGTTCCCCGGTTCTCCATCTCTCCCAGTAAGAGGTCGAGCCGGGTGATTCGGGGCTCGAAGTCGCGCAGCATCTCCTGATGAAAGAGAGCGAGCTGTTGGTCGATGTTCTGGAGCGCCTCGACGTCCTGGGCCAGCAGTTTGAGCCGCTCGAAGGTGGCATCCTTGTACTTGGAGGCCAGCCGCAGCCCGACGTTCAGCGGATTCAACAATTTCAGCCGAATCCTTTCCTGCTGATCCAACGTGTTGAGCAGGTAGTCCTCGACCTGTTCGAAGCCGCTGCTCTCCCATAGCTCCGCAGCGGTCGACTCGGGTCCAGCGGCGCGGGCCTCGAGTGCCTGCCGCGCACTTACCGCGAAGATCTCCGGGTTCTCTCCCAGCAGGGCTCTGGCATTCTCCCCGACGTACCGAATGACCTCTTCGCGTTCTTCGGGCCGCGGCAGAATATCGATCTTGTTGACGATGAAGACGATCTTCTTGCCCCACTCCCGGATCTGCTCGAGGAAGGTCCGCTCACTCTCGGTAAAAGGCCGGTCGGCGGAGGTGACGAACAGGACCAGGTCGGAGCGGGGAACAAAGTCCCGGGTCAGTTCCTCGTGTCGGCGAATGATGGCGTTGGTGCCCGGTGTGTCCACGATGCTGATCTCGCGAAGTACCTCAGCCGGATGGGTACGCTCCAGCAGGTAGGCCTCACGGAGCTGGTCGGTGATCTCCGGACCGTGCCGCAGAACGTTGATTCGATCCGTTGTTGGGGTGACGCCTTCAGGTAAGACCCGCTCACCCAGGAGCGCGTTGATGAAGCTGGACTTCCCGGAATTGAACTCGCCGGCGACGACCAGCAAGAAGAGACCGGTCAGCTGCTCCCGGGCCTCTTGAAACCGCCGCAGATCGTCGGCCGCCACGTCGGAACCGAACCGCTCCAGGGCACTCGCCAAGCGCTGCAGCAGCTCCTGTTCCCGCACCCGGAGCTCCTGCTCTCGCTTGGACAGGATTCCTTTTCGCGCCAGCAGCCTGCCGATCACGGTGCCTCCGGTCATGGGCGTCGGTTCTCGGACTAAGACAATGGTGCAGTTCGGAAGGCGTTGGGGTAAGGCGTCACTTCATGCGCTTGAGATAGCCTGCCACCTTCTTGAGATCCGCAAAGAACTCCTGTCTGGCCTCGTCCCGAGCTTCCGGCGGCGCCCGGAGCACGGCCGACGGGTGCACTGTAGCTACTACCGCCTCGGCAAACTCCGTCGGAATCGGCCGTCCGCGATCCTGCGTCACCCGGAACTGCTTTCCCAGCAGTGCTTGCGCCGCAGTGGCTCCAAGCGCCACTACCACTCGAGGCTTGACCAGACGGATCTCCTCTCGAAGCCACGGATTACAGGCGCGCACCTCAGCGGCGCTGGGCTTCTTGTGTAGCCGGCGTCCCCGCTCGATCACCACAAACTTGAAATGCTTCACGGAATTGGTGACGTACACCCGGCTCCGATCGATCCCGGCTTCCTCCAGCGCCGCGTCGAGGAGCTGACCCGACGGACCGACGAAGGGATGACCCTGACGGTCTTCCTGATCACCCGGCTGCTCGCCGACGAGCATCACGTCTGCCGTGCGCGGCCCCTCACCAAAGACCGTCTGGGTGGCATCGACCCAGAGATCACAGCCTCGACAGCTCGCGGCGGCTGCTCGCAGCTTGGGCAGCGTGGAGTGAGGAGGAATGAAGTCCGCCGCGGATCCGGTCGAGGGCGGTGTGGTGCTCGCGCGCTGGGGGCACATGCTGAGATGCTACATGGTGTAGCAGACAGAGGAAGTGGCGCCGGTCACTAGCGGACTCGCAAAGGCAGGCGTATCATAGGTCAGGCGAATGTTTTCACTTCGCGATCCCACATACAATCGACTCGTCCGGCAGGGGTATGCTCCTTGCGCTTGGTTAAGGGGACGCAGCGCAACTTCATGCGCGAATGTCCGTTGACAGCCGCCGAGAGGAGCTTTCCAGGCTCCGGCGGATAGGCTCTGTACGGTCAGCTCCCCGGCGGAATCCATGAATCAGCTACCCAGCAGGCTTTTGATTGCACTGGTGCCCTCAGTGTGCGTGGCGCTGAGCCTCCAGGGTTGTGGCGTGTCCACCTCTACCGTCAATCTCACTCCGGGTCCGGAGCCGGTCGAGCTTACCATCACCCCCGAAGTGATCCAGGCCGGTGGGTGGGCCGAAGTGAAAGTGGTGAGCCCGTCAGCCGACAGCATCAGCATCGAATCTCCCAACGGACTGGATCGCTACTGGGAGCGTGGATCTCAGCTGCGCGCCAGGCTGGACAGCGACTTCGGAGACGCTCTTCCTCCCACCAGCTACGCGGTGCGGGAGAACGGACATCTGTTCAATGTTTTGAAGAAGCCGATGAAGGTGGTGGTGTGCCGGAAAAGCTATTGTCGGGAGTACTACCGCGAGATCGCCATCCAGCTGCCGGAGCGCAATGAGCGCTCGGTGGCGATCACCGGAGGCTGGAGCAGTGCGTTCACCAAGCGGGCCGTGACCAGCGCTGACAAGTCCGTTCTGCTGAAGGAAGCGCTCAACCACACGGTCTGGAACCTTCAGGCCGAGGTGGCAACCGGGAAATTCAGCGGCAGACTACAGGGCTTCTACGGTGCCGACGAGCGAGGCGGATCTCTCGACCTTGCTCGAGAGATCAGCAAGATGGGGGAGGGATTGAGCTATGGCCTGGCCATGCACGTCTCTGCCACCCACGCCGAGTGGTTACCCACTGATCGGAGCGCGGTGCTCACCAAAGGAACCGCCTATCGTGCCAGCGTCGGGCCCAGCATCATGGTCAAGGGCCTCACCGCCAGTTCTCAGCTGGGCATTTACACCGATGGACGAGAAACCCTCCAGGAGGTGAGCACGTTTGTCTCGCTCAACGGTGGTCTTACCGAGGTCCGGAGCCCGGTCACGGTAACCCTGGAGAAGACCTTTGCCTTTGGAGGCGAACCGATGATTCCCCGCCGGAGCGATCAGCTGGAGAGACTGACGCTGGGTTTGGACATCATCAGGAACTTCGCCGTTCGTGTCGGGATGACCACTCACCGGAGCTCCTGGCCGACTGCAGATCGGGCCAGCGATCTCCGAGCCAGTGAGGTCTACTACACCATCGGTGGGCAGTATACGCTAAGTTGGTAGGATAAAAGCACTTACAAGGGAACCCCTCAGCAGTAGGACCGGGGGAGTCGGAGGCCGAAGCTCGAACGAGCTTCGGCCTCTGTCGTTCAGCGTGCGCCATGCGACGGCCAAGGCGTCTCAGGCAGTATGTAAGGGTCTGAGAGAACAGGAGCTGGCTTTCGGGACTGCTTCCGACGGGGAACCGGCTGGAAGCACTGAATGTTAGCTCTAACAGAGATTCCGTCGTTTCCAGCCCCTTGGGGGCTCAACTGGATGGGAGCAGCGAACGTGGCAGGCACCAAGAAGACACGCCGTCGGTCGACTCGCCCTGCGGCTCTAGCCCGAGCGGTCGACGAGGGACGTGAGAGCCTCGATTTTTACCTGAAGGAGATCAGCCGAATTCCTCTGCTTACGGTCGGGGAAGAGACGGCGCTGGCTCGGCGTGCGTTCAAGGGCGACGTAGAGGCCCAGGAGCGCCTGGCTCGGCACAACGTCAGGTTCGTGGTATCGGTGGCGAAGAAGTTTCAGAACCGCGGTGTTCCTCTCATGGATCTGATCGGGGAAGGGAACGTGGGTCTGATGACCGCCGCCCGGAAGTTCGACCCCGACCGTGGCGTCAAGTTCATCTCCTATGCCGTCTGGTGGATTCGGCAGGCGATTCAGGCGGCCATTGCACGGCATGGACGGCCAGTACGGTTGCCGCTCAACCGCACCGCCGACCTTACCCGGCTGGGAAGGGTGACCACCCTGCTGACCGAGAAGCTCGGCCGGGTGCCCACAACCGAAGAGCTGGTCTCGGCCACTGGGCTGACGCCTGAGGCGGTGCGCTCACTCGGTGCGCTTCACATCGAGGCGCTGCGTCTGGATCAGCCCATGAGAGAAGGGGAGGATCGGGGCCGGTTGGACCGATTCGTTCCTCTCACCCAGGAGGGGACTGACGCCTCCACCTTGGCGAGCAGCAGAACGCACGATCTCGAGCTGGCACTGTCAGCCCTGCCACCGCGCGACGCCAAGGTGCTCCGGCTGTATTTCGGTCTGGATGACGGCAACAGCCGGACTCTGGAAGAGATCGGCCGGATGATGGGGGTAACACGGGAGCGGATTCGTCAGCTTCGCGATCGGGCACTCCGGCAGCTGAAGGAAGAGCATGGCGACATGCTGCGGGAGCTGGCAGCCTGACCCATCTTATCCGGAACAGAAGGCCCACCTGATTTTCGGGTGGGCCTTTTATTTTGTGCCCTCCAAGGCAGAGAGCACCTGCTCGAGCTGAGCCTTGCCGGGCAGAACCCCTTGTGCCATGGTGCTGGATCCGCCTCCTCGCCCGCCGGCCATGCTTACCGTCCCCTTGAGAACGTTTGCCGCATCGATACCGGAATCCGGTGCAGCACTCAGCAGAACCGAGGGAGGAGTTTCGATGGCACCGATGAAGACCGCTCGCGGCAGATCAGCAAAGGCCTGAGCCAATCCTCGAAGCTCATCCAACCCGCCGCCCGGCAAACGAACGGTGGCTCGCCGGATGCCGGTTGGGTCGGGCTGGGCCGAGGCATACAGCTCCTGCGCCCGATACCGGCTGAGATGGACCTCCAGTTCTCGTTTAGCAGCCGAAAGGGCTTTGACGTCCGCCCGCTGGTTGGCGACAACGCGGGGAAGCTCCTCGACCGAGCTGGAAAGCTCGGCTGCCAGGTGAGACAGAACCTCGAATTCCAATCGGCTTCGCCGGACCGCCCTGAGGCCGCACAGAAACTCCAGCCGAACTCCCTTTCGCGCCCGCTCCAGCTTGCGGACAACGACAGCGCCGATTGCACCGGTCGCCGTAACATGGGTACCGCCGCACGCGCTCCGATCCAAGTTTTCGATCGTTACGATCCGGATGGTTCCAGAGCGGCTCGACGGCTTCCTCAATCCGGCGGCTGTGCTGGCGTCCTCGAACGTGACCGTAACGGGACGGTTCTCGGCAATGATCTGGTTGGCCCGCTCCTCAGCCTGGGCGCTCTGCTCTGAGCTAAGCTGGGGGGTATCCAGATCGAGGGTGGAGGTGAGCTCGCCCAAGTGAACCGAGGTGGTGGTGTAATTCCAGAGATCGGCCAGGACTGCTGACAGAAGATGTTGTCCCGTATGCTGTTGCATGTGGTCCAGGCGACGAGGCCAGTTCAGGTCGCCTCGGACCACCGGGCCCGAAACCAACGGCTCGACCAGAAGGTGGGCCACCCGCTCGCCCTCATCCACCACTTCGGCCACGTCGATTCCGTCAAGCTGGCCGGTATCGTAGAGCTGACCTCCCGAAGTCGGATAGAATGCCGTCCGGTCCAGGTAGATCCGCCTCCCATCCTCGGCTCGCTCCACCACCGAAGCCTCGAAGCTGCGCAGATACGAGTCTAGGTAATACAGCCGCTGCGTCACGGAACCCGAATCCTGAGGTGGGGCTGGCCCTACTTTAGGGTATGTCTTCCAGGTTGAGAATAGAGGAGGTTACTGCCCGCCGGAAGAACGGCTTGGAAGGACGGCTTGAAGGAGGGATTAAAGGGCTCGAACCGATGTGGCAACCGGGACCGTGAGCTGGTCGAGAACCATGCTCTGGATCTCCTCGGCAAACTCAAGAACGGCCGAGAGTTGGAAGGCCAGATCGTGGAGCTCCCCGGGCGCCATGGCCGGGTCTTGCCCCAAAGCGGCGGCCTGCTCCTGCAGCATCACCAGTCCGGCATGGGCAAACGCCATTCGCTCCCACAGCGGGAGCACCAGATCCAGCTGGTTGGTCGATAACGCCGCCGTGGTGTTCTCGAAGTCACCCTCCAGCGGGCTGATGAGCCGTGCCAGCTGGTCGGCCAGTGCTCGGGCCCGCTCAGAACTGGCCGGCTGCAGCGTGTCGGTGGCTGCGAGAATGGCCACCGCCCACTGCTGAAGCTGGCCGTACTCCTCACCCAGACTGGCCAGCGCGGCTCGGCTGGTGTCGGGCCTCAAGGCGATGGGAGCGGGGGCCAGGCTGCCGAGCGTGAAGGTCAATACCGTCAGACCCGACAGTGCAAGAATGCGCAGCAGAAAGCCTCCGAGTCCGGGAGGGACAATGCAATGGGCGGAGAAAGTGTCTCCGCCCAATTTCTAGTCCCGGGATCCCTCTGTCTGTGATGTCGGCTACGACGGCGTTTTCAGATGTATCCCTCAAAAATGAGAGTGTCAAGCAGTGTGGCTGCCCCAGCCACGGAGGGCGCGCACGAAGTCATGGAGCACGAGAAACTTTTCGAAGAGGATGACGCCTTTGCGCTTTCGGCCAAACTCTCCAAAGAGGTCGCGCAGTCGTCCACGGCGGGTCACATAAAAGCGGAACGTTTCTGCGAAATCTTCCTGGGGATGTTTGGCCGCGTAGGCGCTGACGTGATTCGACGGGGCAATCGCGATCCTGCGCCGCTGAAAGTACACCCACGTATTGTCCATGCCACGATACGCCTTGTCTACCTCGCCGAAGGCGCGGCGAAACTGCCGCGTGCGGGTCCACTCCCAGTGATGATAGAGGAAGCTGTGCCCCAACTCGTGGGTGATCAGTCCAACCAGCATGGTCCAGGGGATTTCGTCGCGCCGGCGCTTGCCGACAACATAGCGCTGCTCGATCTCGACCATGTTGGGATACTTGGGATCGACCCCGGAGACCCCAGGGCGAAGGAGTATCCGGTACCTCCAGTCCTTGATTCTGCTGACCAGGAGGAGGCGGCGCACCCGGGTCAGCGCGCGCGGAATCAGATCGCGACCGGTGGAATCGGCGCCGCACCAGGGGCAGCTGTTCATCAGGTCGTCCACGCCCCGGCCGCAGTGGGGGCAGGTCCCCTCGAACAACGCCTCCTCATTCCAGTGTTGCGGCCGACTGCACCAGGGGCAGTACTGCATGGGATACTGCACTCCCCCGCCGCAGCGCCAATCGCACCGGGCATCCATGCGAAATCCCCTGGGAGCTTTGAGCGGCTCGTCGCTGGAATAGCCCTCCTCGTGGATGTTGGCCCCGCACCAGGGGCAGTTCGAGAACTTGTCGGAGACGGCCCAGCCACACTTATAGCACTCCGCTCCGGTCAGGCCGCCTTCATCTCCCCAGCGGTAGGCTCGACCGCACTCGGAACAGAATCCCATGTAGCGCTGAACCCGGTGCCCGCAGAGGCAGCGTACCTCCCGGGCCCACGCTGGAACGCGCCGCGCCCTACGCGCGCTCATACCGGGCAACCGCCGCGTCGACAATCCGCTGGATGAAATCACAGTATTTCATCCCCGCCTTGGCGGCGGCATTGGCCATGTCGTGGCCGTAGCTGATGAAGGGATTCGCGTTGGCTTCCAGCACCCAGACGCCGCCGTCGTCCGTCAGCCGGATATCGAGACGGCCATAATCCCGCAGCCAGAGCGCCCGGTAGGCCATACGGCAGGTCTCGGTGATTCGCTCGCGCACCGCCTTCGAGAGCGGGCGAGCCAGGACGTTCCGGATTCCCTTGCGTTCTCGGTACGCCTCGTCCCACTTGGCAAACTGGGTAGCGATCCGTTCTTCGGGTCGGGTTTTCCGTTTGTCGAAAACCATCTCCGTGATGGGAAGGATCTCCAGGCTGTCGTCATTTCCAATGATGCTCACGTAAAGCTCCCGACCGTCGACGAACTCTTCGGCGATGGCGCCTTGGCTGAATCGCTCATGGATAAACGCCACGCGCTCCGCGAGCGACTCCTGGTCCTGCACCACCGACGCCTGGGCAATGCCGGCGGAGGCATCGGTCTGCAGCGGCTTGACGATCAAGGGAAAGGTGAGCTTCGGGGCGTGGTCGACCTGCTCGTGCAGGCGGTGAGCTGAGCGATGCGTGGTGATGGCGCTGGCTGCTGGCTTCGCTCGGCGTCTTGCTTCCGTGTCGATGATGTCGCGGAGCTTCGCGATCTCGTCGTCGGTGAGGTCCCGCACGTAGGTCTCCGGGCTGATGCCCAGCTTGGCGAGGATCTCGTTCGAGGCGGCCGGCCGACCCCGTAGATGTAGGTCAGACCGATCTCGACGCGCTTGTTGAGGGGATGTTGACCCGTCGATACGAGCCACTCCGCTTACCCCTGTCGCTGCTTGTGTCGCGGGTTCTGGCAGATGACGAGGACCCGGCCGTGGCGGCGGATGATCTTGCACTTCTCGCACATCGGCTTGACCGACGGTCGTACCTTCATGGTCCCTTTCGGCTGATGATCCAGACGGGGTGGCTCTGGCGGCCGGAACGGCTGCCGCTACCAGTCCCCCGGACGAAGACTTGACCGCACACGGAGCCCTCGCGGGCTCAGGCGCGACCGAGCAGGATAGCAAAGGGAGCCCTGCCCACCGCCGAGTGGCGGCGCGCCAAGTTAGTGTCAGTAGGCGACGTTGCTCGCCACTTTCGGACTCATCGCGGCAGTGACGCTCGGCCCGGTCCTCGTGCACGACTCGCGCGAGACCTCCCGCTCGGGCTCCGTGGCCGGCCCGGGCGGTTCGCGCCCGAGCCGGTGGTCTACGAGCGCAGGGTCGGCGAATGGCGCCAGTTCTGGCTGGGCTTCGCGCGCAACGACCAGGACCGCGGGATCGTGCGCACCGGCCGCCACGCCGGCGACTGGGAGCTGGTCCAGGTCCGGAGGATGCCGCGGGCGCCTCGAGGCGGTCTACTCGCAGCACTCCGGCGCCGAGCGCTGCCCCTGGTCGGCGTCGAGCTGCGAGGCGGCGGCCCGTTGTCTACCTCGCCAACGGCTCCCACGCCGCCTACTTCCGCCCCGGTGTCCGGGACCGCATGTGGCCGGACCCCAACGACGAGGCCGACGGCCGCGGGGCCGTCGTGACCCCGCCCGTGGAGCCGCTCGCCGACTGGGCGGACTGGCCGGGTCGCTGGGGCGCCGCCCGCGCCGGCTGGTGCCGGGCGAGATGGACTCCCCGCGCGGCCCGGCGTATCGGCGCGCCGATCCCGAGGCGTTCGCCCGCGCCGCCCGGCCGTGCACGTTCGACCGCTGCGACGAGGCGGGAGAATGCGACGCCGCGAGGTCCTGCTGCCGCTCGCCGCGCCCCTCGTCGCCGCCCTGGCCGTCATCGGCCTGCGCCGTCGGCGATCATCGCGGAATGCCGAACATCTTCAACCCTGAGTGGGAGGCCGAGCTGCCGGGCCTGCGCGGCCAGCGCGTCGGCGCGGGCGCCGGCGGCGAGAAGCTCGGCGCCACGCTCTACGAGGTCGACCCCGGCGGGCGCGTCTCGCCGCTGCACATCCACCACGCCAACGAGGAGATGCTGTTCGTGGTCTCCGGCCGCCCGACGCTGCGCACCGGCGACGGCGAGCGCGAGCTCGAGGAGGGCGAGGTCGTCGAGTTCCCCAGCGGCCGCCGCGGCGCGCACCAGGTCCTGAACCGCTCGGACGAGCCCGCGCGGGTGCTGATCGTCTCGACGATGCGCTACCCCGAGGTCGTCGAGCACCCGGACAGCGGCAAGGTCGTCGCGATCTCGGGGCGGCCGGACGAGACGGCCGCGATGTTCCTCGCTTCCGCAAGGACGATGCGGTTCCCGTGACCGAAGGCGAGGCGTAGGGACGAACTTCGGCTGGGTAGGGGGACGGGGGAGATGGCCGAGCGGTTGTCTCCAAGCGGATGGCGAGTTGACGTCGCTATTCGAC
>CAWJIM010000003.1:0-193102 GCA_963842945.1 uncultured Gemmatimonadales bacterium | reverse complement strand
CGAAGCTTGTCGAATCCACTATTTAGTCGCCTTACTCGTCGTGAGCTGATCGCCGCCCTGGCTTCCACCGCGGCCCTGCCGCTCATAGCCGCCTGCAGCCGCGAACGTGCACCGGCAAAAACCGCAACCACCGACGCCGAGGCCCGCGCGTTGCTCGACCAGGTCGCCGAGAATCTGCTTGCGCTGTTTCCCGAAGGCGCAACCTCTCTGGGCATCGACACCGGCCGGAGGGCCGCGCTTCGATCTCAGCTCTCCGATCGTTCCGCTGACGGCCGGCAGCGCGTGGCCGGGCAGGTCCGCGCCGACCTGGAGCGGGTCAAAGCCCTCACCCTGTCCGGCCTCCCGCCGGCGGTCCGCACCAGCCTCGAGGTGGTTCAGAGTGCCTACGGCAGAGCGCTCGAGGGGTTTGGCTTTTCCTACGGCGATACCACTGTGGGTGGCTGGCGCAACACGCCGTATGTCGTCATCCAGAACGTCGGTGCCTATCTCGACGTCCCCCGCTTCCTCGACAGCGATCACCCGATCGAGAACGCCGCCGACGCCGACGCCTACCTCGCCCGGCTCCAGTCCTACGCCAGGCAGCTCGACGGAGAGCTCGGGCGGATGCAGGCGGCGCGCGGGCTGGGTCTGGTGCCACCCGCGTTCCTGATCAACAAAGCACTGGAGCAGCTGAGCCTGTCTGCGAAGAATGCGCGCCAGGGCGGGTCGCTGGTGGAGTCGATCGATCGGCGGACGAAAAAGATCCCGGGCAACTGGGCCGAGCGAGCCCGGACGATAGCGGCAAAGGAGGTGGCCCCGGCTCTCGAGCGGCAGATCCAGGAGCTTCAGGCGGAGCGGGGGGCGGCAACGAACGACCCCGGCATCTGGGCTCGCCCGCGGGGAGAGGAGTTCTACCGCTGGGCCCTCGAGGCGTCGACCACGACCAAAATGTCGCCCGACGAAGTCCACGAGATGGGCCGAAGCGAGCTGCAGCGTCTCCACGCGCAGATGGACCCGCTCCTCAAGCAGATCGGCTATTCCCAGGGCACCGTCGGGAAGCGGATGATCCAGCTGGCCGGGGATCCCCGCTACAAGTTCCCCGAGGGCGACAAGGGCCGAGCCGAGATCATGGAGTTCATCAAGGGTCGCCTCGACTGGATCCGGGCGCAGATGCCGCGCGCGTTCAACACGCTGGTGAAGCCGAACATGGAGGTGAGACGGCTGCCGCCCGAAGAAGAGCCCGGGGCTCCCGGGGCGTACGGCGGCGCCGGGTCGATCGACGGCAAGATTCCGGGACGGTTCTGGATCAACCTCAGAACCACCGATCTTCACAGCAAGTACAGCCTGGCCGACCTGACCTTTCATGAGGCGATCCCCGGCCACATCTGGCAGGGCGAATACACCCATCAGATGCCACTGATTCGCCAGCTGCTCTCCTTCAACGCGTACTCCGAAGGATGGGCGCTGTATGCCGAGCAGCTCGCCGATGAACTTGGTGCGTATCAGGGAGACCCGGTCGGGCGTCTGGGATATCTGCAGTCGCTCGCCTTTCGGGCCTGCCGGCTGGTGGTCGACACCGGCATTCACGCCAAGCGCTGGACCCGCGAGCAGGGCGTGCAGTTCTTCGTTGACCTGAACGGATCGAACCCGCTGGAAGTCGCCAGCGAGGTCGACCGCTACTGCTCCTGGCCGGGACAGGCGTGCGGGTACAAGGTGGGCCACAGCGAGATCAACCGGCAGCGCCAGAGAGCGATCGCCGCGCTGGGACCGCGATACGATCTCAAGTCGTTCAACGATGCCGTGGTGCTCGGCGGCAACGTCCCGCTCGACGTCCTCGCCAAGAACGTCGACGCCTACATCAACTCCCGACTCCCGACTCCCGACTCATGACTCGCGACCCGTGACTCGCGACCCGTGACTCGCGTCTCGTGACTCGCGACACCACGGGAACCCAGACTACCACCCGCCCGTTAACCCAGTATGACAACCATCGAACTGGGCCTGGATACCTTCGGCGACGTCACCGCGGACGCCGAAGGCCGTCTCCTGCCCCACGCGCGCGTCCTCCGGGACGTCATCGCCGAAGCCGAGCTGGCCGACCGGCTCGGCGTGGACTTCTTCGGCGTGGGCGAGCACCATCGCCCTGATTTCGCGATCAGCGCCCCAGAGGTGCTGCTCGCGGCCATCGCCGGCCGTACCGAGCGTTTGAAACTCGGGACCGCCGTCACCGTCCTCAGCTCTGATGACCCGATTCGGGTGTACCAGCGCTTCAGCACCCTGAACGCCGTCTCCAACGGGCGAGCCGAGGTCATTCTCGGCCGCGGCTCGTTCACCGAGTCGTTCCCCCTGTTCGGCTACTCGCTGGACGACTACGAGGTCCTGTTCGAGGAGAAGCTGGCGATCTTCGCCGCGCTCCGGGACGCCGATCGCACCGGCCAGCCGGTAAAATGGAAGGGAACGGTTCGTCCGCCGCTCGACGGCATCCGGGTCTTCCCGCCGGTGGAGAACCCGCCGCTCAGCGCCTGGGTCGGCGTCGGCGGCAGCCCTCAGTCGGTGGTGCGGGCCGCGCGCTACGGCTTTCCGCTTGACGCTTGCCATCATCGGCGGCGATCCGCGCCGGTTCAAGCCTTACGTCGAGCTGTACCACCGGTCCCTGGCCCAGCTCGCCCACGGTCCACTGCCGGTCGGCGTCCATTCGCCGGGTCATGTCGCGGAGACCGATGCTCAGGCGGGGGAGGAGCTGTGGCCGGCGTATCAGGTGATGCGGAACCGGATCGGCGCCGAGCGGGGGTGGGGACCGACCAGCCGCGCGGAGTTCGACCACGAGATCGCGGCCGGCTCGCTGTACGTGGGCTCGCCCGAGACCGTCGCCCGGAAGATCGCGGCCACGGTGCGCGCCATGGGCGCCGCCCGCTTCGATCTCAAATACAGCGCCGGCACACTGGGCCACGAGATCATGCTGCGGAGCATCGAGCTGTACGGCCGTGAGGTGATCCCGCGGGTAAGGCAGCTGGTTAAAGAAGAGTCGATGCAGGTGGAGGGGAAGCTCGCGGCATCACGCGGGTGACGGCATTCCCCTAACGGTTAGGTCCGCCTTTGTGACGGGCCGACCAGGCTAAGTGGACGCCCAGCGCGCAGCACTGCATATTCGCCGAGCCTTCACACCGGCGAGCTATGACCAACCAGGCGCTTCCGCTGCCTCCCCCCACGGTGTTGTCCTCGCCGCAGCTCTCCCCGGTGGACAGCGACCATCGCCTGCACACCCTCGACATCCTGCGCGGGCTTGCCCTGTTCGGGATGATCCTGGTGCACTTCCACCAGAAGATGCGTATCGAGGTCACCGGGCTGGAGGATCTGATCGGCTGGGGCGTGTGGATCCTGGTCGAGCAGAAGGCCTGGGGGATTTTTGCCTTCCTTTTCGGCGTTGGCTTCGCCGTGCTCCTGCGGCGGCTGGAAGCGCGCAACGCGCCGGTCGTCGCCATCTACCTCCGCCGGCTGGCCACGCTCGCGGTGTTCGGCGTGATCGCCCAGGTAGGCTTTGGGTTCAGTATCCTCCTCTCCTACGCCGCGTGGGGTCTCGTCCTCCTTGTCATCCGACGCTGGTCCACGCCGGCGTTGTTGGCTACCGCAGTGGTCGCGGCAGCGGCCCGCCCTGTGGCGGCCGAGCTGACCGCGCTCTACACCTGGTGGACCGACGCCACGTGGTCTCCTCCGCTCGCCAATCCGCTTCGCCAGGCTGCCGAGACCGCGGCGCAGAATGCCGATTATCTCACGCTGTTGTCGGCCCGCTGGGCGCTCTTCCTGGGCGAACTTCCGTCCGGCTGGCGCGATCTCCTTCCCGACACCAATCTGGCGCTCTTCTGCATCGGTCTCCTGGCCGTCCGCCACCGCGTCCTCGATGAGCCTCTGCGTCACCGCCGGATCATCGCGGCATTCATGGCCTTCGGCGCTGTCGCCTGGGCGGCCCACTGGCTCCTGCTCCGGGACCTTCCCGAGCTGCCGATCCCCGGCACGGCAGGACCGCTGTCGGAGGGATTGGGGCTGCTCCTGGATCAGTGGCTCTGTCTGACCTACATCGGCGCGGTGGTGCTGCTGTTGGCCTGGCGGCCGGTCTGGATCGAGCGCTTGCGCATTGTCGGTTGCACCGGCCGAATGGCCCTCAGCAATTACATGTTCCAGATCGTCGTGCTCGACGCGCTCGCCTCCGCGTACGGCTGGAAGCTGAGGCTCAGACCCGCCGCCTACGTCCTGGCCGCCGTGCTCCTCTTTGCCGTCGAGGCGGCATTCAGCAGCGCATGGCTGTCACGGTTCCGGTTCGGTCCGCTGGAATGGCTCTGGCGAACGCTGACCTATGCCCGGCCGCAGCCGCTACGTCGTCAACCTTGACGCTGGATCGTCACCGCCTCAGACGCCCATCTACCGCAGTGACCGCAACCCGGTGCGAACCTCTTCGCAAAAGAGCTCCGGCTGCTCCCACGCCGCAAAGTGGCCGCCTTTGTCAAGCTTGTTGTAGTGGATGAGGTTGGGATACGCCTTCGCTGCCCAGCTCCGCGGCACTTGATAGAGCTCGTCAGGGAAGACGCTCACGGCCACCGGGAGGGACACGCCCTTGGCGCCGAAGAAGGACAACTTGTTTTCCGCATAGAGACGACCCGAAGAAATTCCCGTGTTCGTCAACCAATAGTGCGTGATGTTGTCGAGGACGTCGTCTCGGGTGAGGCCCTCAACCTGACCGTCGAAGACCCGCGCGATCAGCGCCAAACTCGTTGCGTCGTGGTCCAGCATCCAGGCGGCCAGGCCAATGGGGGAATCCGCAATTCCGTACAGCGTCTGTGGGTGGGTCCCCATCTCGAGTGCATAGGCCACGTCTGTCGCCCAGAACTCCTTCAGCTTCTCGTAGAGCCGGGTTTCCTCCTGATCGAGGCCGGCGGGCGGCGGGCTGCCTGACACGACCGCCGCTGTCACGTCGTCTCGCACCGCACCGGGAAAGTTGGTGTGAATGCCGATCAACCCCGGAGGCGCTTGTGCACCCATCAGATCAACGATTTGCCCCCCCCAATCGCCGCCCGAGGCGACGTAACGGTCATATCCCAGGCGCTTCATCAGCTCGGCCCAGGCACGGGCGATCCGCTCGGGGCCCCAGCCGGTCGTAGTCGGCTTGCCGGAGAACCCGTAGCCCGGCATCGACGGGATCACTAGATGGAACGCGTCCGAAGCACTCTTGCCGTGTGCCGTGGGATTCGTGAGCGGATCGATGATCTTCAGCTGCTCGACGACTGAACCGGGCCACCCGTGGCTGACGATCAGCGGCAGCGCGTCCTCATGTTTCGAGCGCACGTGAATGAAATGGATGTCCAGTCCATCGATCCTGGTGATGAATTGCGGTAAGGCGTTGAGCCTCGTCTCACACTTACGCCAGTCGTAGTCGTTCAACCAATAGCGGGCGAGCTTCTGCATGGTGTGGAGCTGCACCCCTTGTGACCGATCGTCGACGGTTTCCTTCTCGGGCCAGCGCGTCGCCTTGATCCGGGCGCGCAGATCTTCGAGATCGGCCTCGGGTGTTTCGATCGTGAATGGTCGGATCGCGGGTGCGGACGCTGGTGCTCTTGTGGTTGCGACAGTCATGGGTGGTCTTCTTTCATCCGGAGCTGTGGCGGGAGACCAGGCGATCGCACTAACGCACAATAAAAAGCGCCGGTCGCCTGGTGGGCGGCTCGGCGGTCTTGGGTTCTTCGCGACGCAGCCACGACAGCGGCGCGGAGGAGGCGAGGACCCGTAGCTTTGCGGCGCCGGCTTTCGCCGGTTGTGCCTTTGTCTTTGGAGTGACGGAGGCTATATGGGGTGCGGCATCAAACCCGTCAATATGCGCTTTGGTGCAGTCACCGCGAGCGCCGCACCGGACAGTGACTGCATCATCGCTACGACGGCCCGTTCCTTCGCCTTGGCCTCCAGGTCCACCGTCATTGAGCGGCCCTGCCACACGTCGGGGAAGTCGTTCGGGTCTATGTAGTCGGCGTGCAGCCCGATTGTTCGGCCCCTCCCATCCTCCCTTGGGTGACGAGAGGTGACAGTACTGCTCTCGTCCTTGCCACGTCTCCGCCGCCAGCTCGGTCGCATCCTCGACTGATAACTGATCGGGAAGGCAGCGGTGGTGGTGCACGTCGTACACCAGCGGCACACCCGAGCGCCGGCACAGCGGCAACAGACTCCGCGGGGTGAAGCAGCGGTCGTCGTTCTCCAACGCCAGTCTCTCCCGCACCCGCGGGCTCAGGAGCTCGAGTCCGCGCTCCAGACGCTCGGCGGCCTGCCCCAGTCCACCCGCGGCTCCTCCGCCGTGCAGACAGATCACGTCGGCGCCGATCAGCTCGGCGATCATCGCCTGGTGCTCCAGCTCCTGCACCGCAGATCGTGCGACTGCTTCGCGCTCCGAATTGAGCACCACGAACTGGTCCGGGTGCAGGCTCAGACGGATGTCATAGGCCTCGGCCAGCGCGCCGGCCCACTGGAATGCCCCAGCGATCGCTCCCGATGGGTCCAGCCGCTCCAGGGTGTAGCCGGTTATCGGATGGGTGGCGAGGGGAAGGACCTGACTATTGACCCGGAAGGCGCCGATGCCGAGCTGATGGCAGCGCTCGATGGCGGCGGCCAGCGCATCGGCATTGTGCGCCGCAATCTCAGCGAGGTATCCCCTCGCGACTGGGGACTCGAGACGCGCGACGTATCCATGCGTCGCAGTGCGGAAGCTGATGGGCGCGTCGAGGAATTGGCAGCAGAGACCCCAGCGGGGTCGCGAGTCGGGAGTCGGGAGTACGCTCACCCTGAGCGAAGAGCCTGTCACCGTAGTTCTGGCGCCTTCGTTTCACTCAGGGTGACAACTATTCGCTCGCGACTCCCGACACCTGACTCCCGACTCATCACAGCACCTTCACTATCCACTCGCCCACGAAGTACCCGACCACCGCGACACCGAGCCCCACCACGAACATGTCGAGCCCGCTCCGGAACACTCCCCGTCCGGTGAAGAAGCTCCGCGCCGCCCCCACCCCGAAGTGCGACAGCATCGCCAGGGCAAAGGCGGTCCAGATCGCGCCCGGTCCGGTGTCGAACAGGAACGGCGCCACCGGGATGAACGCGCCGAACGCGGTCGCGATGCCGGTGATCCAGGCCTCGCGCATCGGCGTACTGGTTGCCTCTCCGATCTTGAGCTCCTCCCGTACCTTCTCCTCCAGCGCCTTGTCCGGATCGCGCATCACCTGACTCGCCAGGTTCTCCGCCTGCCCGGCTGGGATCCCCTTTGCCTGATACAGGAGGCTCAGCTCCTCCCGTTCCAGGTCGGGCATCAGCCGGATCTCCTCCTTCTCCATCGCGATCTCGTGCTCGAACACCTCGCGCTCGCTCTTGGCCGCGAGATATCCCGACGACCCCATGCTCAATGCGTCGGCCACCATCCCCGCCAGTCCCGCCACCAGCACCGCATGCTCGGCGCTCTGGAGATTCCCCTGCGCACCGATCATCCCGGCGACGAGCCCGAAGTTGGCGGTCAGTCCGTCATTGAAGCCGTACACCAGGTTCCGGAGCAGGCCGCCGGCCCCGGTCTTGTGCCACGGCTCGCCCGACCCTCCGCTGATCCCGGCCAAGCGTCTCCGCGTGCTCCGCTGACTCCTGGGCCAGCCGGAGAGCCGTTGGCGCGACGGTGCCGTCCGGTGCGCTGCGGTACAGGTTGAGATACCCTTTGACCTCGCGCCCCTCTTCCTCCAGCAGCATGGGGAGCAATACCCCGGTTCCCAGCCTCCGGGCCAGCCACGCGCGCAGCCGGGCGCCCCGGGAGGGCGAGGGCACCTCGACTGAATGGCCGTTGTCCGCCAGGAGCGTGCGCCACATCTCCACGTGGCGGTCTTCCACTCCGGCCAGCTTGCGGTAGATGTCGGCCCGTCCCGGGTCCCGCTCGGCGCGGGCCAGCTCCCGGTAGAGGAAGGCGGCGTCGGCCTCGTCTTCCAGGTGGTGCAGCCATTCGTGCGGGGGAGACGGGGGAGCGGTGGCGGTCATCGCTGCATGATAACAGCGTGAGCGGTGAGCGGTGAGCCCCCCAGTGCAGAATACAACTGTAAAGCAAAACTCCGACATCGACTCGTGGAACCTTGCCACCGACTGGCGGGGAGCGCCGGAGGGTGCGTCAGCACGAGGGGAGGAGACCGGGGCGGCTTGGCGCTCCCGAGCCGAGATCGCTGCAGCTGTGCCGCTCCGGGCTCCGACCGTCGAGTGCTGCAGCGCCCGGAGGCGTCTCCGCCAGTCGGTGGCACCCAATCCGCGGTCCCGCCAGTCGGTCTCCACCCGGCAGTCGGTGTCCACCCGTTCCCGAACCCAGTTTACCGTTCACTTGTCGGCCGGATTACTGTTCATTGGTTGGAACGGGGGTGCTGCAACGGTTTAGGCCCTCCCAGCATTCCTAAAACGCTATGACAGGGACCCTATTGATGGATTCGTCGCTGCTCGCGAATGCCGATACCGTCGTCGCTCGCGCTCGAACCGGAGATCCGGAAGCGCTGGCGTCGCTGTACCGGGCATTCGAGGTGCCGGTCTACAACCTGGCGCGTCGAATCTGTCGCACCACCGAAGACGCCGAAGACGTCCTCCAGGAGACCTTCTTCGAGGTCTGCCGGAGCATCGGCCGCTACCGGGAAGAGGGGAGCCTCTGGGGCTGGGTTCGCACCATCGCGGCAAGCAAGGCGCTGATGCGGATCCGGCGGAACAAGTATCGCGATACCGAGGAGCTGCACGATGAAGTGATGGGCAAGCGCACGGAAGACAGCCACCTGAGAATGGATCTGGAAGCAGCGCTCGAGCGACTCTCGGAGACCAGCCGGGCCGTGGTCTGGCTCCACGATGTCGAGGGGTACACCCACGAGGAGATCGCCTCGATGATGGGCAAGACCCCCAGCTTCTCCAAGTCTCAGCTGGCTCGGGCCCACTCCCGGCTTCGGACCTGGCTGGGCGAGGAGGGAGCGGCATGAGCCAGACCCATCTGTCCATGGAGGCGCTCCTCAGCCTGCGGGAGCCCGGGGTCGAGCCCGGCACCGCCACCGCGCGGGAGCATCTGAACCAATGCCCAGTCTGTCAGGGGGAGCTGGACCGGCTGCACCAGCGGGTGGCCCGGCTCAAGGCCCTCCCGCCGCTGCGTACCGGGCGGGACCGGTGGCCGGAAACCAACGCCCGGTTCCGAGCCGAGCGGCGCCGGAGGACCGCCCGCATGGCGGGCTTCACCGGGTTGGCTGCGGCGGCTTCGCTGGCGGCGGTGATCAGTCTGGGCCGGATGACCCAACCGGTCCACGCCACGGCCGAACAGCTGTCCCAGACCGTGGAGCGGTCCCAGGCGCTGGAGAGTGCGCTCAGCCAGTACAACCCGGAGGGCCGGATGCTGGACGGCCGGACCGCCCGGATGGCACAGGAGCTGGAAGATCGTATCGCGCGTGTGGATCGTGAGTTGGAGGCCACCGAGCTGTTGCCTCAGGAGGCGCCGGCGCCGGAAGACCAGTTGCTCAGGCTCTGGCGCGAGCGGGTCGGGTTGCTGGACGCTCTGGTGGACGTGCACGTGACCCGCGCCAGCAATGCAGGGCTCTAGGGCTCGGAGGAGCAAGTCTATGTCGCGGTTCATCGTTCTGGTCACCGGCATCGCACTGGCCGGCCCGTCCGCCACCGTCGGACTGACTCAGGAGCCGGTCCGGGGGAACGCCCCCGAGCCGCTGGAGCTTCGGCTCGACCGGGGTACGGAGCGGATGCTGCAGGTGGTGATGAATCGCAGGGCTCGGCTCGGTATGAAGATCAATCTGCGCGCCCACCAGACCGACTCCGTTGGAGCGTACGTCGAGGCCGTCACTCCCAACGGTCCGGCCGCCAAGGCCGGCATCCTCTCGGGCGACATCATCACCAAGGTGGACGGGAAGTCCGTCCTGGCCGGCGGGCAGGCCGAGGGTGGCGCGAAGGAGTCCCTACCCGGCCTCCGGCTGATCGAGCTGGCTGCCAGGCTCGAGCCCAACGACACCGTTCCCATCGAGTTCCGCCGGGGCAAGGATCGGAAGACCGTTTCGCTGATCACGGCCGACGAGCCGGATGTGCTGTTCCGGGGTGGGGAGCCGGGCGGCCGGTCGTTCGCCTTCCGCTTCCGGCCCGACGGCCCCACCCGAACGGTCATGCCGCTGGACAACGACCTGGAGGAGCGGGTGAACAACTCGGTCTTCCTGGCCGGCTCTCTGCTGGCCGACCTGGAGTTGGCTCCGCTCAACCCCGATCTGGGCCGCTACTTCGGCGCCACCGAAGGGATCCTGGTCATCAGTGTCCCCAAGGACTCCGGCCTGAACCTGAAGGGCGGCGACGTGGTCCTGGCGGTAGACGGCCGAAAGCCGGCCGGACCCTCCCACCTGCTCCGAATTCTCCGGAGCTACGAGCAAGGCGAGACCTTCAAGCTGGACATCCTGCGCAACGGCAAACGGGAGACCGTGAGCGGGCAGGTAGGGGCCAAGTCCGACGGGTAATTAGCCCGTTAGGATAGGTTGTGCGCCCGCTCACAGATGCCGTAACCTTCCAATCCTATATCTTCAGTCCACCCCTTGAGAGGCAGCCTTTATGGGATTCCTGTGGACCTTGATCATCGGATTGGTTGTTGGGGCAATCGCCAAGCTTGTCATGCCCGGGCGCGATCCGGGCGGAATCATCGTCACCATGCTGATCGGCGTGGCCGGCGCCCTGCTGGCTGGGTTCTTGGGGCGGGCCCTCGGCTGGTACAACGATCCGGGTGAAGGCCCGGGAATCATCGCGTCGATCGTCGGCGCCCTGATTCTGCTGTTCCTCTATCGTCTGTTCACCGGACGCCGGGGGAGCACGACGGTTCCCTAACGCGGCTGTCTGCAGTTACCAGAACGTAAGCGGTACGCAGTGAGCGGTGAGCGGCGGTAACGCCGCATCATTTCGCTGACTGCGTACCGCTTATGATTTTGGGCAGTCGCCAGTCGGCAAGCCCCCAGTCGTCATCCCCAGCTCCTAGCTCCTAGCTCCCAGCTCGACCGACGCCGTCGTTCCCCACGTTCCCCACGTTCCCCACGTTCCTCCCGTACCATCCGCGCCAGCTCCTCGAACATGGGGAAGTCCAGACTCTGCGCCCCGTCGCTCATGGCGTGCGCCGGATCGGGATGCACTTCGACGATCAGCCCACAGGCTCCCGCCGCTAACGCTCCCATGCTGAGCGGCGTCACCAGCGACCGAACCCCAGCCGCGTGGCTCGGATCGACGATCACCGGCAGATGGGTTTTCTCCCGCACCAGGGCGACCGCATTGAGGTCCAGCGTATGTCGCGTGGCGCGCTCGAAGGTCCGAATCCCGCGCTCGCAGAGCACCACGTGGGGATTGCCTTCGGCCAGCACGTACTCCGCCGCCATCAGCCACTCCTCGATGGTCGCGCCCGCTCCGCGCTTGAGCAGGATCGGCTTGCCGCTCCGGCTCGCCGCCCGGAGCAGGCTGAAGTTCTGCATGTTGCGGGCGCCGATCTGGAGCATGTCGGCAAAGTGGGCGACAACCGGTACTTCCTCCCAGCTGAGCACCTCCGTGACCACCGGCAGCCCGGTCCGCGCCCGCGCGTCCGCCAGATAGCGCAGTCCCTTCACGCCCAGGCCCTGGAAGTCATAGGGCGACGTTCTCGGCTTGTATGCACCGCCCCTGAGCATGTCTCCCCCGGCCTGCGCCACCGCCTGGGCCGTCTCCAGGATCATCGCTTCGCTCTCAACCGAGCAGGGTCCCGCGATGAGCACCGGCGAGCCCTCGCCGAAGCGCACGTCGCGCACCGCCACCACCGTGCCTTCCGGGTTCCTCCGCCGGTCCACCAGCGGAACGGCCGGTTTCTCCACTCGATGCGCTGGCAGCGGCACCGGAGCCGACAGGCGCGATCCCTCGGTCCACGCCTCGTAGCTGCCCAGGATGATGAGCTTGGCGGCCAGCGCCTCGATCTCCTCCAGCGCCTCGGCGACACGCGGGTCCTGCGCCGATCCTTCCACGTCTACGTAGAACCGGTAGGTCCACGGCGCCGAGCGCTCGGGCCGGGACTGCAGCGCCATCAGGTTCACGCCGCGCGCGCCGAAGGCCTGCAGCGTGAGCGCGAGCATCCCGGGCCTGTGGTCCACCAGCACAATGAGGGACGTCTTATAGCGGCTCGTCCCATCTGAGCGTAACGTTTCTGCTGATTCGGCTCGAGTGAAGGTGAGGAACCGCGTCTGGTTGGTGGGGTCGTCCTCGATCCGCTCGGCCAGGGCGGCGAGACCGTGGGCATCGGCCGCCGGCCGGGCCGCAATGGCCGCCCAGGTGCGGTCCTGTTCCTGGGCCACGATCTCCGCGCTTCCCGCCGTGTCCCACGCGCTCACCAGCTCGGCGTCGGGCAGGTGCTCGCTCAGCCAGATCCGACACTGTCCCAGGGCCACCGGATGGGAGAGCACCCGGCGGATTCCGGATACCGTCGCCCCGGGTATCGCCATCAGCGTGTGGTGTACCGGATAGAGGACCTCATGGGTAAGCTGGAGCGTTCCGTCGCCGAATGCCTCGTGCAGCAAGTCGTAGGTGGTAGTGACCGATCCTATAAGGGAGTTCTCGATCGGGAGGCAGCCGGCGTCCGCCTTGCCGGCCCGCACCGCGGCCACCACATCTTTGACCTCACGGCAGGGCAGGGCCTCGAGGTCGGGCCACCGCCGGCGGGCGGCGGCTTCGCTGAAAGATCCGTGAGAGCCCTGTATGGCAACGCGCATGGTCGCTCCAGAAGAGAATAAAAAACCCGCCAACATGGGCGGGGCGTCGATGGATCGGGCGGTGATGCGCTAGGGCGCTCCACCAGAACCCGACGGGCATCGCGCCTCGCCGGCTGCGGTAAAGAAGAACCAATAGTTCTGAGTGGAGAGCATGGGTCGAACCTACGGGTCGGCGAGGAGCGTTGTCAAGTGCGAGTTATCTTCCGGTGTGACTGTTCGCACCGGTTTCCCGCTCTTGTTGCTCGGGTTCCTGATTGCTGCTGCGCCTGTCGCACAGGCCCAGGGACTGCCTGAATTCTCGCCGCTGAACCCCATGGCGAGCTCGCGCAGCGGGCTCTATTTCCAGCCCTACCGGGATCCCGCGCCCGGCCGGTGGACCACCGCTTTCTCCTTCGACTACGCCAGCGTCATCGAGTACAATCGGCTGAGCCAGGCCGATTACGTGCTCGACTCCGAGCTGCTCCGGTTGAGTCTGGGCCTGAGCCGCGACCTCGGCCCACGCACTTTTGTCACCCTGAACGGGGCAGTTGGTGGCGCCTACGCCGGATTTCTCGACGGCTTCCTCGATTGGTATCACGGCACGCTGGGCATCCGGATGGATGAGCGGGAACGTCGCCCAAAGGATCAGTTTCTCTATACTGTCACCCTGCCCGACGGGAGATCGGTCAGTCGGTCGCGACAGAACCTGTTCATTGACGACGTGAGGTTCGGTCTGGGAATTCGGGCGGGGACCCAGGTGCAAAGCGTTTTCTCGCTGACGCTGCCCACCTCAACCGGGCCCAGTGGATACGGTCGCGGCGTTCCATCTCTCTCGGTCATCAATACAATGCGAGCCACGCTCAAGCCCCAGCTCAGCTACGAAGGGAGTCTGGGTTTGGGGTTTACTCCGGCGCATGGCGACATGACCGAGGGACAGCGGGAGCTGTTTCTGTCGCTGACATCGGGACTGCGCTTGCGGATCTGGGGGCATCAATCGGTCTACGCGAACGTGTTCTATCACTCACCGTATTATCACGAAACCACCCTTCCTGCCCTGGACCGCAAGGAGCTGTCGCTGGACTTCGGCTGGATCCTGAAGACGGGTCAGGGAGGGGAGTGGAGGCTGGGTTTGACCGAGGATCTCGAGCCGGCCGGCCCCGGGGTGGATCTGATCCTCCGGCTCGGCCGGGTGTTCTAGCCGATTGCTACTTGCCCACCGGAAAGAGAAACTGCTCCATGTTGTTGAACAGGAACTCCTTAGCCTTAGGCTCCCGCAGATTTAATCCGTAGTGATTGATCAGCTGTTGCTGGGTCTTGAGCCATTCCGCCCAGCAGACATTACAGATCTGGTCGAAGGCCCGCCGGCCCAACTCGTTCTGAAATGGCTGAAACGCCATGCGTTCGCGTTCCTGCGCGCACCGAGTACAGTGTAACGTTGTCATCAGGGCAAGATAGACCCCCTGGAAATTGTGATCCAGTCTATTGGGAGATCGTCTGAAATCACGTACTATGGTCAGGGGTTCAGTTGGCGCCGGGCTCCTGACTGCATTCGGATGGCCCGAGCCCCGCTGGCGGTGCCCAGGGCGGTGCCGACCCCGAATGCGACGGCCGTCACAATGCTGAAGAAGGGGAGCAGGGCGGCCGGCCAGGCCAGCATACCGGCGATCATGCCGGTGATGAACGGCGCCCACCGCGAGTGAACTGCGTCAACAAACCGGAGCCTGCGGCGCACAAAATTGCGCGTGAGGATGAAACCGATGGCACCGGCCGTAATAATGAGTAGAAGTTCGAGCATAAGCCGTCCTAGATAGGGTCAGCGCTTGGCGTTACAGTACGCAACGTTGACCGGAAAGATTCAGCAGGGTGCAAATTGAGGCTGGTTAATTGTGGTATGCGAATCGCGGGCGTTTTAGTTGTCCTTGGCTAAGCTCTTTCACCGGAAGGAGCCTACTGATGCCTAGACATCCAACTGTTGTGGTGCCGAACATCGGTCCCATGGATCACGCATGGGATCTCCTCGGCGAATGGCAGGCCGAATTCGAGCTCCCGGAGACCGAATCACCAGTGCACGGCAAGGTTACGTTCCGCTCCTGGACCGACGCCGAGCTGCAACTGGACCCGATCGAAGCCGCCATCGCGGGCATTCCGTCCAGCGTTCCCTTGGAACGCGCGAGCGAGATCCATCTCACGGATGCTGGTGGCGGGGCACTGCAGTGGGTGCTCCATGCGCCCTCGACCAACTGGTCACTGCAGGCGACACTTTGGCCCGGCTCTTTGCACCTCTTCGTGCACGACGCGGATGACGATGAGGAGCAGCTCTACCGAGCCCGAGCCACACGCGATCAGGAGTACTATTTGCGAAAGTACCCGTTAGAGACGAAGTAGCGTGAGGACCGTGAGGAACGACGGAAGGTTCAGCAGACTAAGTAGAAGGCTCGGCTCGTACAGAGTCGGGCCTTGTTGTTTCTCGGCCGTCACGCTCCGACCGTCCGCCGTCCGCCCACCGCTTACCACCTGACGGCCGCACTCCCCCACATGAACCCCGACCCAAATGCGGTCATCACCAGCAGGTCGCCCCGCTTGAGCCGCCCCGCCCGCACGCACTCGTCCAGCGCGATGGGTATCGTGGCCGCAGTGGTGTTGCCGTAGCGCATGATGTTGTTGTAGACCTGGCTGTCCTGAAGCCCCAGCGTCTTCTGCATCATTTCCGAGATCCGGAGATTGGCCTGGTGTGCCAGGAGCAGGTTCAAGTCTTCCAGCCGCTCGCCGGTTGCGCTCAGCACGGCACGAACCGATTCCGGCATCCGCACCACGGCGTGGCGAAAGACTTCTTTGCCGTCCATTTCCAGGTACTGGCGTCCGGCCTCGATCTGCTCGGGAGACACCCGCGGGTGGTACATGGAGCCCGGAGCATCCACCCAGAGCTTCTCGGCATAGGCTCCCTCTGAGTGAAGGTCGAACGCGAGGATGCCGGCGCCGTTTTCACCGGGGCCTAGTACCGCCGCGCCTGCTCCGTCCGCGAAGATGACCGCGACGTGACGTCCCGCGCTGGACAGCTCCAGCCCGGTGGATTGGATCTCGCTCCCCACCACCAGGATGTGGCGATACTGTCCGGCCTTGATCCAGGCGTCCGCGACGGACAGCGCGTAGATGAAGCCGCTGCACTGGGCCCGGACGTCCAGGGCGGGAATGGTGGAGATCCCCAGCATCCGCTGGAGGTAGACCCCGTTTCCCGGCGCGAAGTGATCCGGACTCGAGGTGGCGTAGACGATGGCGTCCAGGTCGCCGGGCGTGAGCCCTGCCATGTCGAGCGCCTGCTGCGTGGCCTTCAGCCCCATCTCGGCTCCGGTCTCACCCTCGCGCACCCAGCGTCGTTCCTGGATCCCGGTGCGGGTGCGGATCCACTCGTCGGTGGTATCCATCAGGTGAGACAGCTCGTCGTTGGTGACCACTCGCTCGGGGACTGCCAGGCCGGTTCCGAGAAATTGTGCTCTGGTCATTAACGATCCGTTACCGGGGGAGTTGGAGCAGGGCGACGTGCTATCTTGGCCCGCAACGCCGTGCTCCGCAAGAGATTCAGCAAGCCCGCCACGACCCAGATCCAGGCCAGCCAGGAGAAGGCCAGCGGCCGTCCCATGCTGCGCCAGGTTTCCCAGAGTACACCGACCGGGGTGAGCCACATCGGCCAGAGGTCGTCCGGCCGGAGCCGGTGCCGCTCGATGATCTGGGTCCCTGGAAAACCTTGATCCAGTCGTGCGAGGATCGCGGTGCAGAGGGTCTCTCGAGAGCGCGCCGGCGGAACCCGGACCAGATTCCAGACCATACTGGTGGCGCCCCAGCCATGGCTGTCGCTCACGCCCACGACGAAGAGATCGTGCTTCCGCGCGAGATCGACGACGCGATCCCGCTCCGGCTGGGTGAGCTCGTTTGCCTTGGGTGAGGCGTTCACGATCTCGAAACCATCCAGCCCCGCCTGAATCAGCGTATCCAGCCGCTCCCAGTGGCTCCGGCGATACTCAGGCAACGAGGCCAGCGACAGGGATCCATAGGAGGAGTCGCTGGTGCGGAGCAACGTGAGCAATCCGGCCAGCGACTTGGTGTAGGGATCGCGGTCGACCGTGAGGGTATCGCCCAGCAGGACGATGTGCGCCTGCCACGCGCTGACCTCGATGCCGGGGCATGGGATCGGGCTGGCCTCTCCCGACAGGTGACGCTCGACTCCTCTCTGCTGACTGTCGACTGGTCCCTGGTGACTGGGGACTGGTGTCTGCTGACTAGCACCTGGTGTCACGCGACCCGTGTCTCGCGACTCGCGACTCGCGACTCGTGACTCGTGACTCACCACATTGTGATCCGTTACGAAGACGACATTGAACCCCGCTCTCCCATGCCAGCGCAGGTTGGCCGCGAGATCGTAGCCGGACATCCAGGTGTCGCCCACGTCATGCGAGGCCGCGGTGTGGCTGTGAAAGTCCACCACCTGATAGCCCCAGGGGATGCCGGTCAGCGAGAGCATCGGCCGATGCCAGATCGCACCGACGACGATGAAGGCGAGCAGCCCTGCCAGCGAGAGGAGCAGGATCCCGATTTCCTCGAGCCATGTCCTCCAGCTTTTCAGCGGTGGACGAGTCCGGATATGTCGTACGATTCGCCAGAGGACATAGAGCCCCGCCAACCCGGTCAGAAACCCGTTCAGCCGGCTCATGCTCAGCATGGAGATCCCGTCCCACAGCGTGAAGAGCGGAGCCAGCACGAGATAGGCGGTCGGCACCACCAGCTGCAGCGAGGCCGGTAGCACCCCGCCGAGGGGATCCGACAGGGGCGGAACGGGCGCTCAGCCGGCTGGCCAGCAGGAGCAGCGTCAGCGCCCACGGGATCGCCTCGCGAATCCCGTCAGGTCGCCGGGTCATGTATCATGCTGTGATGATTATTTCCGACGACGATCTGGATGCGGAGTTCCCTCTGGGTGACGGAACCGCCGATCTGGCGGCGGAGGTTCGTTGTCCCTATTGCGGGGAGCTGTGTGAGATCGGGCTCGACCCCGGGAGCGGAGCTCATCAGCAGTACGTGGAGGACTGTCCGGTGTGTTGCCAGCCCTGGCGAGTCGAGGTGCGATACGACGACACCGGAGCGGCAGACGTTTCGGTCGAACCGGAAAATCTCTCCTGACGGCTTTCGGGCGCCGCTCTGCTGGTCAGGACTGCAGCAGCGCTTCCGCCGAACGAATGCCGCTGGTGAGGGCGCCCGGCACCGTGGCATTTCTTCCCTCATCCACCAGCCCCTCGCCGGAGAGAAAGAGTGTGCCGGACACCGGCCTTCGCAGCAGCTCCCGGGCTCGAGCTGCTCCCACTCCGCCGTAACTATAGGCTCCTCGGGCGTACGGGTCGCTGGTCCAATCGTGGGAATACGCTGCCCGAAGCTCGCGGCCAAGCTCTCTGGCGTCCCGGCCGAATATCCTCGCCGCCGACTGTAAAGCGAGCGGAATGAGTTGTTTTACCGTTTGTCCCGCCAGCCGCAAGGCCTGCGGGCCGCCGGCCCAGCCGGTCAGGAACGGGAGCTCCGGTGGTGAGCCGGTCCACCAGACTGGCACGGGCTCGCCTCTTCCATGGAGGAACACCGGCGGTGGCTCGCCCTCCTCCACCCACCAGGCGCTTTCGAACCGAAGCACGATGTGCTGGGCCGCACCCATCTCCAGGTGCCTCAGCGCCTCGGCCCAGCCGGCCGGCTCTGGGTCGGGGAAGAGCGCGCCCTCGTCGGAACGGTTGGCCTTCAGCGTAGTCAGAGGCACCGCAAGGATAGCCTGTGCCGCACGGACTCGAAGGATCTCTCCCTCGGGGGTTCGAGCCTCCACCTGAACTCGTCCCGGCTTCCACTCGAGACGGGTGACCACCGAGCCGGTGCAAATCTGGGCCATCTCCGGCTTCAAACTGTCGGCGAGTTGCTGCACCACCTGGCCGTATCCGCCCGCCAGGCGCGCGATGTGCCCGGCATCCTGCTCCTCGGCCGCCTGATTGTCCGCCAGCGCGGCGGTCCCGAAGCACTCGAGGTCTGCAGCATGAAAGCCCTCGAGATATCCGGTCATGGCCTCGAGCTCATCCGGCTTGAACTTCCCCGCACACTGCCGGATCAGTTGAGCCACCGGTATGTCACGGCGATCCGAGTTGCAGCCCAGGAGTCGGTCCACCAGGCGCTCCACGTCGGGAAAGTCTCTGCGCCGCCCCTTGTTGGATCGCTCGTGCCACTCCGGGATTTCGTGGAGGGTGAGTCCGGCGCCTTTTATAAGCTCGAGCAGCGCTTTGGGCTGACCCTGCAGGAACTCGGCGCCCAGTTCGACCGCGTGCCCAGTGGGCTCATCCCGGACGGTATGCACCCGGCCGCCCAGCCGGGTCCGAGCCTCGAACAGGATGACGCTCCGTCCCGCTTGCACCAATCGGCGGGCGGCCGCGAGGCCGGACACTCCGCCGCCCACCACGATTACATCACTGGTCAAGATGTCCAGGCTATTCGTATCGGAGGGCCACGATAGGGTCGAGTCGAGACGCGCGCCGAGCCGGCCACAGCCCGAAGAAGAGACCCACGGCGGCGCTGAACCCGAAGGCCAGGGCGACAGCGCTGGGCGAGATCAGGGTGTTCCACTGCATGACCTTCGACAGCGTGATGGCGGCACCGACCCCCAGCAGGATGCCGAGCACTCCTCCCAGCAGGCAGAGCGTAAGAGCCTCGATCAGGAACTGCATCAGGATGTTCAGCCGGGTGGCGCCGAGCGCCTTCCGGACGCCGATCTCGCGGGTGCGCTCGGTGACGGAGACCAGCATGATGTTCATGATCCCGATGCCACCCACCACCAGGCTCACCGCGGCGATGCTGGCGAGCAGGCTGGTGAACACCTGGGTGGCCTGTTGCTGGGTGGCCAGCACGTCCTGCTGGTTGCGAATGGTGAAGTCATTCTCTCCGCCGGGCCGGATCTTGTGTTCCCGGCGCAGCACCCGCTCCAGATCTACCATCCCTTGTTCCACCGGCACGCTGTCCTTGACCTGAATCGAGAATGACCGGACCCGGTTGCTGCCGAACACCCGGTAGCGTGCCGTCTGCAGCGGGATCAAAATCTGCTCGTCAGGATTGCCGAACCCGCCGGCGGAGCCCTTCTCCCCCAGGACGCCGATGATCTCGAAGGGTATACCTCGAATCAGCAGGGTCTGGTGGATCATCCCGGCCGGATTGCCGCCCAGCATTCGGGGCACCGCTGCGCCGAGGACCGCATACCGCTGCCGAGCCTCGTCTTCTCCCTGGGTGAACATCCGGCCGTACGGTAGGGTGTAGTTGCGGACGTCGGTGTAGTTGGAGGTGGTGCCCACAATGTTCACGTTGCTGTTCTGGTTCCCGTACTTCACTTGCAGCGCCTGCTGCATCTCCGGGACGACGGCCTTGAGCAGCCGGGCGTCGCGCCGCAGCGCATCGTAGTCGTCGGTGCTGAGAATAGTGCGGTCGGTAATCCGGATGCCACCCTGGCTGGCCTGGCCGGCAAACACGGTGAACACGTTCGCGCCCAGCGCGGCGATCCGGTCCTGCACCGCCTTCTGGGCGCCGCTGCCCAGCGCAACCATGGTGATCACCGCTCCCACCCCGATGATGATGCCCAGCATGGTGAGTACGGAGCGCAACATGTTGGCCCTGATAGACTGGAGCGCCACCGCGATGGTCTCGCCCAGCAGCATGGTCAGGGCCTCGTTGTCTCTGGACTGGCCGCTCTGTTGCTGCATGCCCGGAACGGCTCCGCCGCCGGTGGCTCGGGTGAAGCGATCGCGCATGTCCTGCTGCGATTGCACCAGGCTGGCGCTGGGCAGGACCAGAACTGAATCGGAGGTGGTCACCCCACTGAGTACTTCGCTGTAGTCCATGTCGGTGAGACCGGTTCTAATCCAGACCGGCACCGGCCGACCATTCCGCTTCACGAACACGATGTACTGGGAGCCGACGCCCTGTGCCTGTCGTTGCCGGTTGCGGCCTCCGAAACCTCGGCGCGCCGGACTGGACGACCCGTCCGTTCCATTCGTAGCCGTGGGACTGGCGCCCAGCGTTGCATGGGCGGCCGAGTCTCCGGCTGCGGCCGAGTCTCTGTCGGAAGCCGAGTCTCTCGCCTGACCGGGTCGGGCGGCTGCCAGCTGTTTCTGGACTTCGTCGGCTGAAAGACCCAACACCTGCGCCGCCGAGGCCACGTCGCGCTGGGTTCTGAGGGCCGCGTTGGGCACCGCTAGCACGTTGTCGCGCCGGCCCACGTGGACCTCCACTTCCGCGTTCATCCCCGGCCGGAGCAGTCCCTGCTTGTTGTCGATCCGGATCAACACCGGAAACATGGTGACGTTCTGCTCGGTTTGAGCCTGGGGCTCGATCTTGAGCACGGTGCCGTTGAACGGGTGCTGCGGGTAGGCGTCGACCGTGATCGAAGCCAGCTGGTCCGGCTGCAGCTTCCCAATGTCGGTCTCATCCACCAGAGCCCGCACCTGCACCTGGTTCAGATTCGCCATCTTCATCAGCGTGGTACCGCCGCTCACGTTCGAGGTGGCTGAGGCGATCACGGTGCCCCGCTCGACATCCTTCTCCAGGACGGTGCCGGTGATCGGAGCGCGAACGTCGGTGTCTTCCAGCTGGATCCGCGCATTGTCCACCGCAACCTGGGATCGCACCACCTGGGACTTGGCATCGGCATAGTCGAGCAGGGCCTGCTCGTGCTCCTGCTCCGTGATCGACTGAGACTTATAGAGCGCGTCGGCTCGCTGCTTCTGGCTGGTCGCGTTGGTGAGCTTGGCCTTGGCGACGTCGAGATCGGCCTGTGCCTGGGCCAGGGCGTTCCGGGCATTGCGAGGATCGATGCGCACCAGGGGAGCGCCTCGCTGCACCACCTGACCGGTCTCGGCGGAGAGCTGGAGAATCTCGCCCGAAGCCTTCGACTTTACCTCGACCGTGGTGTCGGGCTGGATGGCGCCGGAGGCTTGAGCCGAGACCACGATGTCTCGCCGCTCCAGGGGAACAACCTCGTAGGTGACCGGTGGTGCTTCCTTCTTGCAACCGGTGAAGAGAGCGGCGGCTATCAGTGTCACCCCCACTGCAGCGAGGGGGCCGGAACGCCGGTTCATTTGCGGCCCACCGTCTCGAAGTCCCGCTCCACCTTCCCATCCTTCAAGTGCACCTGGCGCCGGGCGTGCTCGGCGATGTCCTTCTCGTGAGTCACCAGCACGATCGTCTGCCCCGTGCCGTGCAGAGACGCGAACAGCGCCATGATCTCTTCGCTGGTGGTGCTGTCCAGGTTACCGGTCGGCTCGTCGGCCAGGAGAATGCTTGGGCTGTTGACCAGCGCCCGGGCGATGGCCACCCGCTGCCGCTGTCCGCCGGAGAGCTCGTTGGGACGGTGACTCATCCGGTCGGCGAGCCCTACCTTGGTGAGGGCCTGAGTGGCGAGGTCCCGCCGCTCCTTGGCACCTACGCCGGCGTAGACCAGCGGCAGCTCCACATTGTGCAGGCTGGTGGCGCGGGGCAGCAGGTTGAAGGTCTGAAAGACAAAGCCGATCTCCTTGTTCCGGATCCGGGCCAGCTCATCGTCTTCCAGCTCGGACACCCGGTGTCCGTTCAGCCAGTACTCGCCGGCTGTCGGGCTGTCCAGGCAGCCGATCAGATTCATCAGGGTGGACTTGCCGGAGCCTGACGGCCCCATGACGGCCACGAACTCGTTCTTCCGAATCGTGACGTCGACCCCTCTCAAGGCTCTCACGATCTCGCCACCCATGTCGTACTCCCGCTGGAGATTCCGGGTTACGATCACGGCGTCGCGAGGAACGTCGGCCGGCAACATGGCCATCCGTTCCTCGGTATTCAGCATGGTGCTGGTCACAGTTTCCGTCCGATCAGCGCCTCGATCTGCGCCCTGGCGCGGAGATAATCGAAGCGGGCATTGACCACGTCGACCTCTGTCTGGTTGAGGGCCTCCTGGGAAGTGAGCACATCGATGATGGTAGCGGCCCCCAGTCGGTAGCGCTCCTGCTGTACTCGAAGGTCCTCGCCGGCGGCGACGACGCTGGTCCGGGTGATCTCGATCCGGCTCTTGGCGGCGTCCAGTTCCGCCAGCCGAAGCTCCAGATCGGCCGCCACCCCCAGACGGGCGTCGGCCGCGGTGGCCTCAGCCACGTCCCGGTCCGCCTCCCGCTGAGTAATGGCGAGCTCCCGGTCGAAGCGGTCGAAGAGATTCCAGCGCAAGCCAAGGCTCAGCTGACTCTGGTTCAGGAAGTTGTAATCGTTGCTCTGGCTCCCGCTCCAGTTGGTGTTCCCCGACAGCGCCAGAGTTGGCCAGTACGCCGATCGGGACGCACTTACCGATGACCTCGCGGCCGAGGCGTTGGCCAGGGCGCTCTGAACCCGGGGGGACTTGGCTTCCGCCTCGGCTCGGAGCGCCTGGGCATCCAACTCCGGTACCACCGAGTAGAAGGCCGAGTCGTCAGCCGCCCGTACCCTCCCGGTCTCTCCGATGAGGCGCGCCAGATTGGCCTCCGCGGCCGCCAGGTCGGTCTGAGTGGTGAGCTGATCCAGCCGGGTGTTCCCTAGGGTCACCAACGACCTGAGCGAGTCGGAGCGAGTAGCCGATCCGGTGTGGAGCTTGGCCACCGACACCTTGAGCTGCTGCTCGGCCCGCCGGACACTCGATTCACGAACCCGGAGGAGCTGGCCCGCGGCCAGGGCGTCGAGGAACTGGTTCGTTGTGGTCAGAGCCTGCTGGAACCGGGCATCTATAAAGGAAGCTTCCGCAGCGTCCTCCCCCGCCCGAGCCGCCCGCAGCTCCGCCCGTCGGCGAAAGCCGGTAAAGAGATCGATGCTGGCCGAAAGGCCGGTGCTGATGCTGCGGTTACTGGTGTTCCCGCCGGTGATCTGGCCGGTTACCGGATCGAGTCGGGGCTCGCCTTCGGTGTAAAACTCGTTGCCTGAAGAGTTCGCCGTCAGGGTGGGAAGGAAGGACCCCCATGCGTTTCGCCGCTGAGCCCCCGCTGTTCTGATTGCAGAGGAAGCCCGTACGACATCGGGCTGAACCCGTTCGGACAGGCGGAGCGCGTCGGCCAGGGTGACCGTGCGCTGCTGGGCAGTGACTGCTCCCGCAAGGCAGGAGAGGACGGCACCGACTGACAGGGATCGGAACATGGCCATAAGGGTCGGACTCGACGAAAGGGTCAGACTCAACGAGGCGGATGCCCGCAAAGTTTCAATTAGCAACTATCGGTCCACCCGCCGACGGAAAGCCTCGCGGCCGGCGCCCAAAGCCAGCCACGCGCAAAGCGCCGCCAGGACATACGCCGAAATCTTGGGGAGTGCCACGAGCAGGAGGCCCAGCGCCACAAAGATCCCGCTGATCGGAATAAAGACCGAGCGGCGGGCGTGGCTGGCAACCGCACGAAGCATAAGGGCGGTGCGTCTTCGCCGTTCCTGCCGACTCCCCCGGTATACGGCCCGCCGCTCGGCCTGTTGGTACGCCAGAGCCGAGGGCAAGGCCTGGCTGATCCGTCTCGGCCCACGGACCGGCCGGCTGGTTACCTCCCGGCTCTGGCCTATGTCCAGGCGAAACTGGTCTTCCAGAGTCTGGGCCAGGTTGGGGTCCTCGATCAGGACGTCGAGCTCGTAATTCCCCAGCAGGCTCGAGGGGTTCAGATTGCTCGAGCCAATGCGCACCCAGCGGTGATCGCACACGATGGTCTTGGCGTGAAGCATGGGACCATCCCATTCAAAGATACGGACTCCGCTGCGCAGCAGATCCCGGTAGCCAATGCGGGACATATTCCGGATCAGTGGGACATCGCTGGAGCCGGGAACCAGGAGCCGGACGTCCACCCCGTCTCGAGCCGAGTCGCGCAGGGCCTGAAACAGCCGCGGTGGCGCAATCAGGTAAGCATCGGTCACCCAGAGCCGCTGCACGCTGCCCACCGCCAGCAGTTCGATAACCCGATAGGCTCGTTCCCGTCCGGGCTCGCCGCTGATGACCCGAACCCCCGCCTCGCCCACCGGCGGTATCACACCGGCAACCTGGTCGCGGGGGACCTTTCCGCCGCTCAGCTCCCAGAGGTTGACAAAGGTTTGATCCAGCACCGCGGCGGCCGGCCCCCTGACATCCACAGCCGTGTCGCGCCAGGGCTGCCCGTCGGCATGGCTCTCACCGGTCCATTCGCAGCCGATGCACAGCCCGCCGAGGACGCCGCGGGAGCCGTCGGCCACCACCAGCTTGCGGTGATTTCGCGAGACATTGGACATGAGGTCGATCAGCTCCGGAGGGTGGAACGATCGCACCTCAACGCCGGCATCCCGCAGATAGCGCCAATATCGCCGCGACGTGCCCATCGACCCAAACCAGTCGTAGAGCACCCGGACGTGAACACCTTCCCGGGCCCGCCTTGCCAGCAGCTCGGCAAAGCGCCATCCGGCGGCATCACTGCGAATGATGTAGTTCTCGAAGTGTACCCATTGTCGGGCCTGGGCGATGACCTCCAGCATGGCCCGGTAGGTGTCAGGCCCGTCGATCAGGAGGTCGACCCTGTTTCCCGGGACCGGCCGCCCTCCGGCTGCACGATTGATGGCGCAGGTGATCGATTCTTCGGCCGGGATCAGCCGCGGCCCGGTCACGGCGCTCCCAGACCGAGCCTCTTCTCGTGAGGGCGGAGGGCCTCCAGCATGAAGGCGATGTGTTGGTCCAGCGGTACTCCCAGCTCCTCTGCTCCCTGCAGCACATCCTCCCGGCTCACGCCGCGGGCAAACGCCTTGTCCTTGAGCTTTTTCTTGACGCTGGAGACCTCGAGATCCTGGAGACTGCGGGAGGGGCGCACCAGGGCGCACGCCACCAGGAAGCCGGCCAGCTCGTCCACCGCAAAGAGCGCCCCGGCCATCGGAGTGTCGCGGGGGACGCCCGTGTAAGTGGCGTGACCCAGAATGGCGCGCTGCATCGGTTCCGGAAGACCGCGGGCGGCCAACAGCCGGACGCCTTCGGCGGGATGCCCCTCTGTAGGTGAATGTTCCTGGTTAGGGTAGCGCTCATAGTCGAAGTCGTGCAGCAGACCAACCAGACCCCAGTCGTCCGGGTTCTCGCCGGCACGTTCGGCCATTGCCCTCATAGCGATCTCCACCGCGTACATGTGCTTTCGGAGCGCATCCGATGCGGTGTACTCGTGCATGAGCTCAACTGCTTCGTCCCGCGTCATGGTGACCATCATGTTTCCCGTCACTGCTGGGGGGACTGGGGATATCCCGCCGAGAGGGCAACCCGGCTGGCCAGCTCGCCGTCGAGGCTGATCTCGAAAGCATACTGGCCCGGGCGCGGCAGGGGAACATCGAAGACCAGCACCGCTCCGGCCTCCACGTCGACTACTCCAGCCGGCGGCTCGCCGAACTGGACGGTGCCCTCTCCTCCCAAGAGCTCGTTTCCTCCCTCGTCAACGAAGCGAATTCGGATGGTATGCACCCCGATTTCGGTGCGCCGGCCCCGCACCCGCAACACCAGGTGGGTGCGGGGATACACCGCCGGAAAATTGGAGAGCCACACGTGCTGGAAGATGCCGAGCACGCTCAGCTTTCCCTGCTGATCGATCAGGGCATAATCGGCCACCACGGCAAAATCGAGATGCAGCTCAGTTGACCCGGATGGATGTGATGACGTCATTCTGCCGGATCGAATTCACGACGTCCATACCCTGGGTGACCTGGCCGAAGACCGTGTGGACCTTGTCGAGATGCGGCTGGGGGCTGTGGCAGATGAAGAATTGACTGCCACCTGTATCCTTGCCCGCGTGTGCCATGGAGAGGGTGCCGGCGGTGTGCTTGTGGGTGTTAAGGTGGGTCTCACACTTGATCTTGTAGCCGGGCCCACCGGTTCCGACGCGAGGGTTGTTGGGATCCTTCGACAGCGGATCACCCCCTTGAATCATGAAGTTGGAGATCACGCGATGGAATCTGGTGCCATCGTAAAATTCGCTGTTGGACAGCTTCTCGAAGTTCTGGACCGTGCCGGGCACCTCCTTGTCGAACAGCTCGGCAACAATGGTCCCCTTGCTCGTCTGGATGGTGGCGGACTTCGGCATGGACACTTTCTCCTGAGTGGAATGCTGGAGCTAATCTAATCCAGACCTACGCGGTGACCGCGGCTCGAAGCGATTCGAGGGTGGCTTGCCAGGCCGAGGGATCTCCAGCTGGTGGGGAACAACTGTTCCCGGTGCAGGCGTAACCGCGGGGTGATTGTCCTACGGCCAGCATGCCCTGGAGGGCAGGCGGAAGGCCTTGACCGGTGGCGGCATCGGGGGTCAACAGCTGCACGGCTCGGCGAGGGACAAAGCCCGCGAGGGCGGCAAGGTGCATGCTGCTGCACCGCAGGGTCGTGATGTTCCCCGACTACGACCAAGTGAGTTACCGGGTTGACTTGCCAATCTACCGCCAACAGGTAGGTGGCCGCATAGAGTCCCAGCTCGGCGGCACGTCCGGCAAACGCAGCGAGAAGTGCCGTGGCACGCTCCTGCCACTCGGGCCGTCCGGTGAGCGCATGGAGCCGTAGGGCGACCACTCCCGCCACGCCGTTGGGCGAAGGGGTGGGAGTGTCTTGTACCGGCTTGGCCCGGGCCGGCAAGAGGCCGGATTCATCCGTCCGGCCGCGAGCGGTGTCGAAGAGGCCGCCGGCCTCCCGGTCCCAGTATTCGGACCAGACGCGTTCCATGATCTGAAGCGACCAGTTCAGCCATTCGCGATCTCCGGTTGCCTCGTAGGCGTCGAGTGCCGCGGCCGAGGTCTGCACCTGATCGTCGAGCAGTCCAGTGACGCCTCCAGGTAGGTGGGCGACGGCATCGGGAGTTTCGTTCTCCTGTCTGATGCGTTGCAATGTCAGCAGGGCGTGCCCAGTGGCCCATTCGTCTGCCAGGACCGCGCCCGCGCGGAGCATCGCGGACGCCATCATGGCATTCCAGCCGGTGTACCGGGTGCGATCCACAAATGGGGCCGGTCGCCGATCGCGCTGGAGGCGTAACTTGCTCCGGGCAGTTCTGAGCACCAGCTCGGTCTCCTGCTCGGTTCTGCCGGTGTGCAGGGCAATCTGGGCAACCGTGGCAGCCACGAACAGCACGTTCTTGCCCGGGTTGTGGTGCATCTCCCCGGCCGTGCCGATGTCATAGTAGGCTGCGGCTACTTCCAGCTCGTCGGGAGTCAGGACTGCCGCCGCCTCGTCCCGGGTCCAGGTGAAGTAGTCGCCATCATCCTCCAGACCCACATCGGCGTCCTGACTGGCGGCATAGCCTCCCGCGAGATCGGAGGCGACCTCCCGCACCCAGCGCACGATTCCTCTCGCCACGTCCGCGTACTCCTCGGTCCCGAAGAGCGCATAGGCGTCGAGATAAACCTTGAGCAGCTCCGAGTTGTCGTAGGACATCTTCTCGAAGTGTGGCACGATCCACCGGGCATCCACGCTGTACCTATGAAAGCCTCCACCGAGCTGATCGTGCATTCCGCCGCGGGCCATGCCCTGGAGAGTTCGATCGATGATGTTCCGGATCTGATCGGACGGCTGGTCGTGCCAGCGATGCAGTAGAAGACTGAGCCCCGCGGGATGAGGGAATTTCGGTTGACTCCCGAAGCCTCCGTTGACCCGATCGAAGGCCTCAGTCATCTGGGAGACGCCGCGGTCCAGCAGTGCGGGCGAAACCTCGCCCCGAGCCGCTTCGTTCAGCTGCTCATCGAGGACTCGCCGGATAGCCTGCGCCTGGGCCTGAACCTGATCTCTGCGGCTCCGGTAGGCGTCGAGCACGCTCGCCAGGACGGTGCGAAAGCCGGGCCGCCCGAACTTTCCGTCGGGGGGGAAATAAGTGCCGCCGAAGAACACCTCGCCCCGAGGCGTGAGAAAGGCGGTCAACGGCCAGCCGCCCTGCTGAGTCAGCATCTGCACCGCGCGTTGATATCGCGCGTCCACGTCGGGACGCTCGTCGCGGTCTACCTTGATGCAGATGAAATTCTCGTTGAGGAAGGCCGCCAGCTCGGGGCTCTCGTAGGACTCACCATCCATGACGTGGCACCAATGGCACCACACGGCGCCAATGTCGAGCAGCACCGGCCGGTCGCCGGTTTCAGCGGCGGCAAAAGCCTCTGGCCCCCAGGGATACCAATGGATCGGCTGATGGGCGGCGGACTGCAGGTAGGCTGAGGGCGACTGGCTCAAACGGTTCGTGCTCATGCGCGGGAATCTATCCGGCGGCTTCGAACCATGTCGGTGATTTTCGACCGGGGGTGGGGTATAATGTCCCGGTGCATCTTCCACTGATTATTGCGCTGATACTCGGACTGCGTCACGCGCTCGATCCTGACCATCTAGCCGCGGTCTCGACCCTGCTGCTGAACCAGAGGCAGAGCCGAGTCCGGCGAGCCGCATTGCTCGGTCTGGCGTGGGGCGTGGGGCACGCCACGACGCTGTTTCTGTTCGGCTTGCCGGTGGTGCTCTTCAGCCGATTTCTGCCCGAGCCGGTTCAGCGTGGGGCGGAAGTGATGATCGGAGGATTCATCGTCATCCTCGCGGTCAGACTGCTGAACCGCTGGCGCCGGGGATACTTTCACATCCACCCGCATCGGCACGGATCGCTGCTCCACGTTCACGCTCACCACCATGATGCCTCGCATCGTCCAGCAGAGATGGTCGAGCACAGCCACGAGCACGGGAACGCCCTGGACCGTACTCCCGCGGCGTCATTCGGCATTGGACTGGTACACGGAATCGGCGGCTCGGCTGGGGCCGGGATCCTGCTGATAGGAATGGCGAGCGGTACGGGAGCCGGTGTACTGGCGCTGGTGGTGTTTGCCACAGCGACGGCCGTGTCGATGTCGCTGCTCTCGGTGGCCATCGCCTACATACTCGGCCAAGGCCCCCTGCGCCGCCGATTTCCGGAGCTGGTCCCCGTGCTCGGCTGCGCCGGAGTGGTCTTTGGCGTTTGGTACTCGCTGGGCGCCCTCACGGGACGCCTCTGAGCTACTTATGGCTCAGTGAGTAGACGTAGGCCGCCACGGCCTTCACGTCATCATCGCTGATGGTGCTTCCACCGCGCGGAGGCATCACGATGCCGCTCTTCGATTCCTCCTTCGGACACACCCTTGGTCACCTGGGCCACGATCTCCTCATAGCTGCCCTTGCTGTGGATCCATTCAGCATCGGTCAGATTGGGACCCACCGAGCCCTGCGCGTTGGTTCCGTGGCAGGCGTAACAGTTGCCTGGACCATGGAAGATCTTGTCTCCCTGAGCGATCAGCTCTGGGCTCGGCGCGGCGGAAGACGCTCCTGCCGGCGGGCTCTTCGGGGTGCTGGTGTTCTCCGGGGTACTCTGGGCAGCGAGTGGAGCTGGGCCCAGGATAAGTGCGGCAATCAACGCCAGAACGGACTCGGGCTTCATGATCGGTTCCTCAGGGGGAGGTCAACTCCGATTTAGCATACGCGCGCATTGGCATTGGTCAAGCGGGCTCAGGGCTCGGGCGGCAACGGCTTGATCTCGACCCGGCGGTTGGCGGCGCGACCCTGTGGCGTGGTGTCCGGCGTGCGGGGAATGGTGGACCCATATCCCCTGGCGACCATCTGCTGGAACGGCACACCCTTCGCCACCAAATAGTTGCGCACTGCCTCCGCTCTAAGGGTGGACAGATGCTGATTGTCCGCCGGAGTTCCCGCGTTGTCGGTATGTCCCCCGATTTCCACCCGGAGCTTCGGGTTGGCCTGCAGTACTTTGGCGATAGAGTCCAGCTGGACATAGGAGCCCGGCTGGAGCCGGGCACTGCTCGACTCGAAGCTTACACCCTCGAGGACAAACGGAGCCGCCTCAGCCGCTGGACCGGGCGCAGGCGCCACCCGGGCCGGCGGCGGCGGTGGAGGGGCCGCTGAGGCATCGGGCGGGGCATTGGACTGCATGCGCGGCTGCTGGCCGGCCACACAGCCACGGGAGTTCACCGTGGCTCCAATCGGCGTACGGGGGCAGCGATCCAGGCCGTCCAGCACTCCATCGGCATCCTCATCGCCGGGGCAGCCCAGGGCATCCACGGTGGCCCCCTTGGCGGTGGCCGAGCAGCGGTCGAGCCCATCGGCAATCCCGTCCCCATCGCTGTCCCGGGGGCAGCCGCTTGCGTCCACCAGCACGCCGGCGGGGGTGTCCGGACACTTATCGATGCCATCGGCGATGTTGTCCCCATCGCTGTCCCGGGTACAACCAGCCGCGTCGACTATGGCTCCCGGCGGGGTGCTGGCACACCGGTCGATGCCGTTGGGAACGCCGTCGCCGTCATTATCCGCCGGACAGCCGAACTCGTCCACCTGTGCCCCCGCGGGAGTCTCGGCGCAGCGGTCCCGGTTGTTGAGAACTCCGTCGGCATCGCTGTCGGGAATTGGCTTGCTGCCCAGCATGAAGCTGAGGCCCACGTTCAGGCCGAAGTTGGAAAATTTTACGTCTTCGCGAATGGTATCGGCCGGCGTGGCACCCTGGCTAACGGTGGTGCCCTTGTTGGGATTGACGACCGCCTCCGCCCGAAGGAGGATGAGCGAGCTCAGCGGGAACCGGACCCCCGCACCGGCCGCATAGGTGGTTGTCGTACCACAGATTTTGCCGACGAACTCCGTATTCTGTTGGCACTCATCGCCGCCAGGACCGTACCGGGTGCCCCCGATCCCGGCCTTGAGATATGCCCAGGTGCTCGATCCCAGGAGCAGGTTGTACAGCAGGGAAGCGGAGCCCACCTTGACACTGATGCCGTTGGACTTGGCCAGAGATCCTTCCACCTCCGCCGAAAAGTTGAGCGGCAGCCAGATTCCGAGCCGGCCCAGCCCGCCGAACGAGTTCTCCAGTCCCGTGTCGTTGTTGTAGGACTGAAACGCCGCGGCACCGCCGACTTCGAAGAGGTACCTGCGCTCTTGGGCCTGCAGCCCCGATGCGACAAATATCAGCGCAGACACCGCGATTATTGCCGACAGCAACCGTCGAGGGAGGGGCTTCGCAGCCCTATGGTAGGTGAGCATGGCTCCAATAGATATGCCCCCGGGGAGACTGACAAGGAGCGGCGTCACAGCCGGTCTGTCCCCTTGGCATCTTCTCACGGCGCAACTACGATTCGCCCCCGGCGGTATCTGTCTCTATACCAAGGCCCAGCTGCAATGAATGTGACCATTCAGTACTGCGTTATTTGAAACTACGAGCCCAGAGCTGCCAGTTTGGCGGCTGAGTTGACGCAGACGTTCCCCGACGCTCAGGTCCGCCTGGTCCAGACTTCCGGCGGATTGTTCGAGGTGACAGTCGACGGCCAGCTGGTTTTCTCCAAGAAGGCCTCTCGGCGCCATGCCGAGCCTGGTGAGGTTGTCCAGGCCGTCCAGCGGCTGAGAGGTGAAAAGTGACCGATGCGCATTGCCATCTCCACCGGAGGCGGTGACGCCCCCGGGCTGAACGCGGTCATTCGCGCCGTCGTCTTGTCGGCGCATCACCGCGGATGGCATTGCTATGGTATTCAGCGGGGATTCGAGGGCCTCATCAGCTTTGACGGTGTTGTCCCCCTCGGCCCACCGCAGGTTCGCGGTATTACCCATCTCGGTGGCACCATTCTGGGCACCACCAATCGCGGCAATCCCTTTCGCTATATCAGTCGCGACGCCGAAGGCAAGGAACAGGAGATCGATCGCTCCAACGATCTGATCGCGGCCTTTCAGGCCAGCGGGTTCGATGCGCTGGTCTCGATCGGTGGCGACGGCAGCCTCCAGATTTCCTACGAGCTGTGGAAGCGCGGACTCCCGGTCGTATGCGTTCCCAAGACGATCGACAACGACGTGAGCGGCACCCAGCGGTCGTTCGGCTTCGATACTGCGGTGAGCACCGCGACCGAGGCGATCGACCGCCTGCACTCGACGGCGGAAAGTCACGACCGCGTAATGGTGGTCGAGCTGATGGGGCGGTACGCCGGGTGGATAGCCCTCTACAGCGGTCTTTCCGGCAGCGCCGACGTCATTCTGCTCCCCGAAATTCCCTTCAATATCGAGAAGGTGTGCAACAAGATCCGGAGCCGTGAGGCGGAAGGAAGACGGTTCAGCATCGTGGTGGTGGCGGAGGGCGCCCGCTCGGTGGACGGCAATGTCGAATTGGTCGAGCGGCGCGGCGTGGGAACGGTCGACCGCCTCGGCGGGATTGGCAGCAAGGTGGCTCGGGCCATCGAGGTCTACACCGGCAAGGAGACGCGCACCCTGGTGCTGGGTCACGTGCAGCGGGGCGGGTCTCCCACCACCTACGACCGGTTGCTGGCCTTGCGCTTCGGGGCCGCCGCGGTCCGCGCCATCGCCGAGGGAGCCTTCGGCGTGATGGTGGGCTTACAGGGCGTCGGGATCGAGCAGGTTCCGCTGGAGGAGATAGTGGGGCGGCCGCGGAACGTGCCACTCGATTCCGACACCATCGCCACCGCTCGCGAGCTCGGGATCAGCCTGGGTGACTAAGTCCCCTCCACTGCCGGCCAGCCGAACCCGCCCACCTGACTATCCGGAAACCCCAACTCACCCGGTGGAGGAGGTCCTCCACGGCGAACGCATCAGCGATCCCTATCGCTGGCTGGAGGACGGGCAGTCTCCCGACACTCAACGCTGGACCGAGCGGCAGAACGCCTTTACCGAGGCCTATCTCGCGGCCTTTCCCGGACGACAAAGAATCAGAGCCCGGCTGGAGCAGCTGCTGGCCATTGGTGTGCTCACTGCTCCCACTCCGGCCCGTGGCCACTACTTCTATCAACGCCGCGAAGGCAAGCAGAACCAGCCGGTGCTCTACTGGCGCGCTGGGTACGATGGGGTCGATCGGATCGCAGTCGACCCCAACGCACTGAACGCGACGGGAACCACCGCACTCGACTGGTACTATCCCAGTGAAGACGGCAGGCTCCTGGCCTATGGGCTGTCGGAGAACGGGTCGGAGCAGAGCGTGCTTCATCTGCTCGAGGTCGAGACCGGACGCCTGCTCGATGAGCGGATCTCCCGAACCCGCGCAGCATCCCTGGCCTGGCTCCCCGACAACAGCGGATTCTACTACACCCGCTATCCCGCGCCCGCCGACGTTCCGGGCGGGGAAGAGCACTATCACCGCTCCATCTATTTCCATCTGGTGGGCACCGACTGCGAGAGCGACCTGCTGGTGTACCGCCCGCGGGAAAAGGAATTCTGGCCCGGCGTCGGCTTGTCGCCGGATGGGCGCTGGCTGCTGATTCAGGTGGCCCGCACCTTCGATGAAACCGATCTCTATCTGCAGGATCGGGTTCAAAATTCTCCCCTCATACCCGTGGCGGAGAATCTACCGGCCACCTTCGAAGGCCAGATCGCCCACGGGCGACTGTATCTGCGGACCAACCTCGATGCGCCGACTTATCGACTGTATCTGGTGAACCCCGAGCAGCCCATCCGATCCCAGTGGCGCGAAATCGTCTCCTCCCGTGCCGAAGCGGTGCTGGAAGGCGTCACCGTGACGGCTGAACGGCTGGCCTTGAGCTACCTGGAGCGAGCCTCATCCCGGCTCCGCCTCACGGATCTGGAGGGACGAGGTGAAGCCGAAATCGCTCTGCTCACGCTCGGCAGCCTCTTTGGCGTGAGTGGCGAGTGGGATGGACGGGAGATCTTCTACGGGTTCTCGTCGTATACGGTCCCGCCCACCGTTTACCGGATCGACCTCACCACCGGCGCCTCCGAGCTGTGGCAGCGGGTGGCGGCTGACCTGGATCCGGACCGTTTTCTGGTCCGGCAGGTGAGCTACCCGTCGCGAGACGGGACCAGCATCTCGATGTTTCTGGTACACCAGGTCGAGGTCGAACGAACCGCTGACAATCCCACGTATCTGACCGGTTACGGCGGGTTCAACATCAGCATGACTCCGGCCTTCTCTCGCTCGCTGCTGCTCTGGTTGGAGCGCGGTGGCGTGCTGGCGGTTCCCAACATTCGGGGTGGAGGGGAGTACGGCGAGAGCTGGCACCAGAACGGAATGCTGGGAAAGAAACAGAACAGCTTCGACGACTTCATTGCCGCCGCGGAGTGGCTGATCCGGGAGGGCTATACCAACCCGGAGCGACTTGCCGCAGCCGGCGGCTCCAACGGCGGACTGTTGATGGGAGCGGTGCTGACCCAGAGATCTGACCTCTTTCGCGCCGTGCTGATCCAGGTTCCCCTGCTGGACATGCTTCGATATCACCGCTTTCTGATCGCCCGGCTCTGGATTCCCGAGTATGGCTCCCCCGATGATCCGGCGCAGTTTCGCTGGCTGCGGGACTACTCGCCTTACCACCATGTGGAAGACGGCCGAGCCTACCCCTCCGTGCTGCTGGCTACGGCGGAGAGCGATACCCGGGTCGATCCGATGCACGCCCGTAAAATGACGGCGCGACTGCAGGCGGCCTCATCGTCTGAGCGGCCGGTGTTGCTCCGACTGGAAGCGCGAGCGGGACATGGAGCAGGCAAACCGCTGACCAAGGTACTCGACGAGCTGACCGACAGCTGGACGTTTGTGTTTTCGGAGTTGGGGGTGGAGGTTTAGCTGGGAGCTGGAGCTCCAAGATACAACTCGGATCGTGCACCCTCACCAGGGCCTCACAACCATGGCTCAGCGATCAACGTCGGCCACCGTCACCATGTTTCGCCCAGCCGAGTGGCTGGCGCTGCTGAGAATCGTGGTTGGACTGTACTTCGTGAAGTCTCTGGTCACCAAGATGAGCATCCTGCTTCTCGGTGGGGTGCTGCCGTTTCCGGCCGTGAGCGAACGTTGGCTGGCGGTGATGCCCAAGATTGTGGCCAAGCAGGCGTCCGACAATCCACTCAACTTCTACAAGCACTTTCTCGAGGGGACGGTAATTCCCCACAGCAGCGTCTTCGCCCAGCTCACCGCCTGGGGCGAGACTGCGGCCGGACTTGGTCTTACCCTGGGACTGCTGACGGGACTGGCCTCGGTGGTCGGTCTGATCCTGGTGATCAACTATGGGTTGGCCACTCAGTGGATGTCTCCCGGGCAGCAGGGATTCCACCTGGTGCTCTTCTTCCTGATGCTGGCATTCTTCTTTGCCCGGGCAGGACGGACGTGGGGTCTGGATGGTTGGTTGGCGCGCCGTAGACCTGGCTCGTTCCTGACTCGGCGGCCGATCTCGTAGTAAGTAACGGCGGACGTCAATGCTCACCCGAACCCTATTGCTCGCACCCCTCTTCCTGGGACTCGCCCAGGACGCGCTGAGTGCCCAGGCCCAGGCCGACTCCGTGGTCTACCACGTCGATCCAAGCAGTCGATTAGTGGTGAAGACCGGGAAGGCGGGCCTCTTCAGCTTTGCCGGCCACGCCCATGTGATTCGCGCCCGCTCGGTTACGGGCGCCCTGGTCTACCATCCAGGCCAGCCCACTTCTCACCTCTCGCTCAAGGTCCCGACCGACAGCTTGGAGGTGCTCACTCCGCCTGATACGGCCGAGATCCGGAAGGTCACCGCGGCCATGCGGACCGAAGTGCTGCACGTTGATAAGTACCCGAAGATGACCTTCGTCGCTGACTCGCTCGATGCGAAGAGCGGAAAGATGCAAATGCGACTCGACGTTACCATGGAGGGAAAAACCCGAACGTTGCCGGTGACGGCGGACGTCCGGATCGGCAGAGACACCATCAGAGCAGGCGGGAGCTTCGTCGCCAAACAGACCGATTTCGGGATCAAGCCATTCAGCGGAGGGCCAGCGGGTACCGTGAAAGTGGCCGACAAGGTGACGTTCTGTTTCGATCTGGTGGCGACACGAATCCAGGCTGATCGTACCGGCGTTCAGCGTGCACCCGAAGCCAGCGACGGCCGCACCGTGCCGGGATGTGTCGACAATCCCGACGAGCCCGAGCGACGCCCAATGTAGGAAATCTGCCGGACCGCGAGCTACTCGTTGACCACCCGCGGCTGCGAGCGCATGCCACCGACCACCCCATCCGCCTCGCAGTGGGCGTCCCGAGCGCTATAGATCAGACAGAAGACCCCATCCGCATGCCAACGATCGTACCAGAGGCGCATGGCGGTTCTATCCTGCGCCGAGAACCTGGCGGACGGCAAGCTGTCGGAGTACAGAGCGATGTGGGTGTGAACCGTTCCCGACCAGACCGGCGGACCGCACTGCTCCACCGATGCCGTGGCGGAAATGCCGAGGGAGTCCGCCTCGTCGGACTTGACCATGGAAATTCGAGTGACGAAGACGGTGTCGTTTCGGATGGTGCTGGCCAGACAGGCCACCCGCTCCTCTCTAGCAGCCAGGCTCTCCTGCCATAGCGCCTGAAGCCCGGTTCCGGCCTCGTGACTGAATCGAAATGTCCCGTGGGGAGCGCGCCCGGTCTGAGCGCTGGCGTGGGAGGCGGCGGCAGCCGCCACAAACACCACCGCCGTGATGGGAAGCAGAGATCGCATCAATAGCGCGAGCGCGGAAAGATCACCGCGCCATCGGGGCCTTCGATCTCGCAGATTACCTCATTGGGGCTATACAGCAGGCAGAAGACGCCGGCCACGCTCCACCGTCTCCACCACAGCATCATCACCCCGCGATCGGCGCCGGAGAAGAGAGAGTAGGGGCGCTGTCCGTCTTTCAGTGCGACATGGGTGTGGACGGTCCCTCGCCACTCGGGCGGACCGCAGGTGTCCAGCGAGGGCGTCGCGGAGATCCCCAGCGAGTCCGAGCGACCCGATTCGAGTGGCACCACCCGGGAGATCCGCACGGTATCGCCTTCGAGGGTGGCCGCGAGACAGGCCACCCGTTCGGCTTTGGCGGCGGAGCTGGTCTCCCAGAGCCGGTGCAGCTCAGGGGTGGCATTCAACTCAAATCGAAATGCATTGGGAACCGGCCCTGAACCGTCTGCCGCCATCAGGAGGGACAGCGCTGCCGCAGCGAGCCAGCGGCCGGCAATCATTCCCGCGCCGGTGTGGGCCCGATTGCCACGCCCCAGGGGATCTTGCCCACAGGCACGGTGGCGATCACCGCCAGCTTGCCGGTATCCACCACGCTCACATCGTTGGAGGGGCCGTTCGCGGTGTAGAGTTTTTTCCCGTCCCGGGTAAGGGCGAGACCCCAGGGCCGCTGCCCGACCTTGACCGACCCGGTGATTTGATTGGTTGTGGGATCGATGACGACCACCGTACCACCACGGCCGGTCGCGACGTAGACCCGGTTGCCATCAGGCGAAAATCGCACCCCCATAGGCTTGGCATCCTGCGGCAGCTTGATGGTGGCCAGAACACGATTGTTGGGGACATCGATTACGGAGACGGTGCCACCAACTTCGGCGGTGGCGTACGCCCGCTTGCCATCGGGTGAGAAGGCGACGTCTCTCGGCCGCCGGTCCACCTTGATTCGGCCTTTCGCGGCGCCGGTTTCGGCGTCCAGCACCCGAATCGAGGTGTCGCTCTCGGCCGTAACGTACACCAGCTTACCATCGGGACTGATGCGAACGCCCTCAGGCTCCGCTCCCACCTTGACCGTCGTCTCAATGGTGCCCTTCTCGACATCCACGATCGACGCCGTCCCGGCATCTTCATTCGAGATATAGAGCCGTTTCCCATCGTTGCTGATGTCGAACTGCTCGGGATCGGAGCCGCCCGGCAAAACCCGCGCGACCCGGCGAGCCGCCACATCGACCACTGCGATGCCGTCCTTCGTCTTATCCGACTTCAGCTTTTCGCACTCCTCGTCCGGCATGCTGGGAGGACACTTGGGAGATCCGCTGAGCGCCACGTACACCGTCCTTCCGTCAGGGCTGACCTTGACGCCGCGAGGCCGAGTGCCGACCGGAATGGTTGCCACCACACTATCAGTACGTGTGTCGATGACGGTCAGATTCTGGGAATCCTCGTTGGTGACATAGGCCAGCTCCCCGCCGGATGTGGATGGCGACGACGTCTCTGCTGCCGTATCAGCCCTTCCGCCCAGGGCCGGCTGTTCCTTGCACCCGGTGAGAAATACGGCGACGCCGAGCAGGATGAGGCTCGCTGTGCTGGTATCATTTCGCATCAAAGTTTGCCTTTTCCCGGTTGCGGGCCTGATCCAGTCCCTCGATCCGATCGATCCCCACCGCCTGGCTAAAGTCGGCCTCGTCGATGTTCGCCTTGGCCAGCTTGGCCCCGGTCAGATCGGCTCGTGTCAGATCGGTCTGGATCAGGTCCGCGTTCATGAGATTGGTTCGGACCAGTTTTGCGTTGGTCAGATTGGCATGGGAGAGGTCGGCCTTGAAGAGATTCGCGTCGGACAGATCTGCTCCGCTCAGGTCAGCCCCTACGAAGGTGGCTCGCATGACCCCCATAGACTGATTGCCTGGATCGGCGCCGGCATTGGCGTGGCGCAGACTGGCGCCTCCCAGCTTGGCTCCCCGGAGGTAGCCGATGATCCGGGCGCCGGAAAGATTGGCGTTGGCCAGATTGGCCGACTCGACGATCGTAGCGAAGAGGCTGGCCCCTTCCAGGTTGGCGCCCTGGAAGTTGGCTCGGCGTAGCACCGTTCCATCGAGGTTGGCCCGGCTCAGATCGGCGTTGGCCAGGACTGCGTCGGTGAGATCGACGGTGAACAGATTCGCTCCGGCCAGCTTGGTCCCCACCAGCCGGGCACCGGTCAGGTTGGCCCGTTTGAAATCGACACCGTTCAGGTCCAGCCCACTGAGGTCGGTCTTGCTGAGATCCGGTGGACTGCTGTCGGTGGCGGCTGCCAGCCGGGCCCTGACCGTCTTGGAATCGAGCCGGGTTGCCGTCTTGGCGGGGGAAGCGGCTTTCTCGACGGCAGCCACAATGCGGCGGGCCAAGGAATGCGCTCCCCCCTTCGCGATGTCCTCCGCGATTCCCTTCAGCTCGAACTCATCATCCAGAAGCCGCCGTCCACTCCGCACATCGGTAAGTTGACCGGACAGATACCAGATCAGATTGCTGGTCTTGCTGAGCTTCGTGGTCACCATCCACACAGCTCCCAATTTGCGGCTGATCGCCTGGCGGCAGTCGAGGCTGACGCACTCCGCGCCGGCCTTGGCGGTGTCCGAGAGCGCGCCGGATAGCTGCTCTGAAGGAATGAGCCGGAAGCGTCCTGAGGCTTGGAGATCGGAGCGGAGAATGCTGTCGGTCGTGGTGGCGACCTGGCCGTCGTTCTTTTCCAGTGAATTGGCGCCCTTGCCATAGAAGGCGACGGGGTAGGACGCGAGGGGTTCCTGCCGCTGCTGAGCCTCCGCGGATATGGGCGAGCAGATCGTGGCCAGGGTCAGCAGCAGCAGGCGACCAGCACCAGTCAAGCCACGAGTCATCTCTAAGTCCCGGTCTTCACCGCCGGTCGGCCGGGGCCGATCTTGGCGTCGCTCCGGCCTTTGACGTAGGCGTAGATCTTCTCGATGGTCGGCATTTCCATTCCCAGAGCGCACCAGGAGGGCATGCCTTTGGCGGGCCGTCCAGCGCAGACCGTCTGGATGAAAAGCTCCTTGGTGTTGATCGGGCCATCCGGCTTGAGCGACACGATCAGGTGGGGCGCGATCGTAGTCCCCTGAACGTCTTCCCCATGACAGCGGGCGCAGTTGAGGTTGAACTGCTTCCAACCGTCGTACACCTCCTGGGCAACGGTGTCTCTGGGTGCCTGATGGTACTGGTCCCGAAGCTCCTGGGCCCGCAGCCTCGAGGTGAAAGCACAGAGCGTGACGGCGATCCCGAGGACTACGCGGAGTCTGGCCATGCTGGAAGTTCGGTCCTTTCAGAGAGGAAGTGGCAGCTATGGCTTCGAAGCGCGAGTCGAGTCCGAAGGCGGGCCCGGCGGGGGAGCCGAGGTCTTGGGACCGTCGTCGTCGTCCCCCTTGCTCTCCTTGACCGGGAAGGCGGGGACTCCGTACTGCTTGAGGATGCCCAGGATCTCGGAATGTTTGCGGTCCAGCAGGGTCTGCAGGCTGTCCCGGAACTCATGGTCCCGGCGGCGAACCGCCATGCCGATGTTGTAGCTCATGGGATAGCCGGTTGCCGAATCGACTTCCGTGGCCAGCGGCGTCAGCACCAAGGGTACCGCAGACTTCTTGACGAAGTACCCGGCCTGCGGCCCCCAGACGATGGCCAGGTCCACGTCCTTCTTGGCCACGGCGTTGATGATGTCTTCCGGGCGAGTGCTGTCATCGTACGCCACGCTGTATCCCACGAGGTTACCGACCACCCCGTAACGGCTGAGCGCCATTTCAGGGGGCGAGTGCTCCCCATCGGTTGAGACGAACAGATTGACGCCGATCTTCAGTTTCTTAAGCCGGGGGTCGGCGAGTGAATTGATGGTCTCCAGCCCGCTGCCCCGGCGGGAGAGGAACATGTATCCCGACCGGTAGTAGGGCTTGGTCGCTCCGGCCTGGTCCACTCCGACCGGCGACTCGATCACCAGATCGCAATAGGTGCCGTTCAGCATCCGGTAGTACCCCCGACGAATCGGCCACCAGGTGTACTCCAGGCGGGAATGCCACTCGCCGGCGATCAGCTCGGCGATCTTGTTCTCATAACCTTCTCCCTTCTGGTTGGAGAAGGGCAGGTTGTCCATATCGGCGCAGACCCGGAGCAATCCCGGCGTGAGTGGTGCCGGCCGCTGGGCTGAGGCCGTCGCCGAGAGCAGAGGCGCAACCAGGATCGCCAGCAGGGCTCCGCGGTACCACCTTTTCGACGGTCGATGCATGGCAAACCCCATCTGAGTTGGGGTGCTCCGGACAGCGGGGTGCGGCCGGCGCCATCCCCATATAAATGAGAACGGCCCCGGAGCGAACAGCACCCCGGCGCCGTCTCTCACTTCTGCAATTTATCCGGGTAAAAGGCCGGAACGAAAAGTCCGGCCTTTCACCAGGACAAGGAATTGCTTACTTGCCCGGGGCCATGTTCTTCAGCCCGAACACGGTCAGCACGCCACCCTGGGTGCTGAAGTTGCCCGCGTCACCGAACGCGCCGAGCGCGCCCAGTCCGGCAGTCGGATCTTCGGCGCCAATGCCCGCAGCCACGCCGATACCGGCCCAGCCGCCGATGCCCGAGAGCACGGCCACATACTGCTGGCCATCGGGAGCGTTATAGGTCATCGGGTTGCCGATGATGCCCGACGGGGTCTTGTACTGCCACAACGCCTTGCCCGTCTTGGCATCGAGTGCCTTGAGCCAGCCTTCCATGGTGCCGTAGAAGACCAACCCACCGGCCGTGGTCAGGGCCCCGCCGTACGCCGCGAGGTTCTCCTTGTTCTGCCACACGGCCTTGCCCTTCATCGGATCCCAGGCAATGAAATTGCCACGGTGTCCGCCGGGGCCGGGGAACATCCGCACGATCGCGCCAACGTACGGCTGACCGGCGGTGTACTTCACTTCGACGCCTTCATAGTCCATGCAGATGTGGTTTGCCGGGACGTAGAAGTAGCCGGTTATCGGCGAGAACGCTGCCGGCTGCTGATCCTTGAAGCCGATCGCCGCGGGGCAGATGCCCTCGGTGTTCTTCTTCGCGGTGGTGCCATACTTCGGATCCTTCTCCGGCACGCCGGTGGTCAAATCGACCCGCTTGGCCCAGTTGACCGGACCGTAGGGCTGCGCCACCAGGACCTTGCCGTTGGTGCGATCGAGGGTGTAGCCGAAGCCGTTCCGGTCGAAGTGCGCCAGCAGCTTCTTGCCGCCACTCTCGAACAGCACGTTCTCGTTCACACCGTCATAGTCCCACTCATCGTGGGGGGTCATCTGATAGGCCCACTTCACCTGCCCGTTGTCCGGGTTACGGGCGAAGATGGTCATCGACCACTTGTTGTCTCCGGGGCGCTGATCAGGGTTCCAGGTGCCCGGGTTACCGGTGCTGTAATAGAAGAGGTTCAGCTCGGGGTCATAGGAATACCAACCCCAGGTGGTGCCGCCGCCCCGCTTCCACTCATCGCCCTGCCAGGTGGAGACGCCCAGATCCTTGCCCTTGTGGGACGGATAGTTGGCATTGGCGTCGCCGGAAATGAGCACTTCGCTGTCCGGACCGGTGCTGTAGCCGCGCCAGACTTCCTTCCCGTCGTTCACATTGTACGCCGTCACCCGGCCCCGGACGCCGAACTCACCGCCCGAAATGCCTGCAATGACGAGGTCCTTGATCACGATGGGGGCGTTGGTCATGGTGCTGCCCTGCTTGTAGTCGGCGTTCTTGGCCTTCCACAGCTCTTTGCCGGTCTTGGCATCGAGCGCGAGCAGCTCACCCTGCAGCAGCTGGATGAAGATCTTGCCGCTCTTGTGGTAGGCGGTGCCTCGGTTCACCAGGTCGCAACAGGCGATTGGAATTGCATCCGGCGACTGGTTGGGCACGTACTTCCAGATCTGCGGCGCGCCGGCCTTGGACAGATCGAGCGCGTACACGATGTTCGGGAAGGACGTGTGGACGTACATCACGTTGCCGATCACGAGGGGGTTGCCCTCGTGTCCCCGAAGCGTCCCGGTCGAGAACGACCAGACCGGCCGGAGCTCGGCCACGTTGGAGGTCGTGATCTGCTTGAGCGGGCTGAACCGCTGCAAGCTGTAATCCCGACCGGTCATGTGCCATTCGCCCTCGGGCGCATCGTAGGTCCAAGCACCGGACCGCGCCTGTTGGGCGCTGGCCGACAGTGCTACGGCGATGGAAAGCCCCGCAGCGAGTCCGCCAGACACCACCTTCTGCGCAACATGGTTCATAATCTGACCTCAGGGAAAAGGGTGATTCTCTACTGCTCCATCGGTGCTTCGTCTAGCAGACAGGTCGGGCGGCGAAAGGCCTTGCATCCCTCGAGAGCCGGCCCGGGCCAGGACTACAGCCGACGTTCAAACGCTGCGTGGCCTGGAGGCCCGCGCTCGACTGTCGGGAGCATCCACCGGCGAAACACGGTCGCGGCCCTGCACCATATACGCCGGAGCGGGGTTTGCCGGATGGATTCGGGGGCGCGATCCGGCACACGAGGGCTGGTCGCGCGAAGCTGGTGTAGAAAGTGAAGACGGAAAGACAGGGAAGGATGGGGAATGGAATGTTGCTGCCGGCTGGGTCTGCGCCACCACATAGGGTCGGGCCACGGCTTTTCCCGGGCGAGGCCGCGCTGCGGATTGAGATTCGACCAGCTCATGTCAGCGTAATGAAACAATTCCATCCCACTCCTCAGGCGCCGCTGAACCCAGGTATGTACCCGCAAAATGGCTGCAAGCGGAAGGCAGCATTCAGTGCCATAGTGATGCCGCGGGACTGGGCTAAGCCGTTGTTCGAGAACCGCCAAGTCGCCGATTACAGGAGGCTTAGAGGGGTCAGTATACAGCCCGTAAAATGACCTGTCAATCAGTTCTGGGACGCTGCGGGACCCCTCCAGACCCGGGCCCCTTGGTCCGTAAATGGCCCCTGAAAAACCTTTCCGGCCGATCCCAGGAGCGGACCCAGTTCCTGAGCCAGGCGGCCCGCCGCCGCGTCACTTCCGGCCAGGCCGTATGCCGCCGGACCCCAGGAGCTTTGACCCACCCCTGCTGCGCCGGAACGAACCATGGCAGCGATGAGCTCTTCGGTGGGACCGGGCGCAAACACTCCCCCTTGCTGGGTGGCAAACCAAGCCCCGGTAATCCGCTGGATGGCAGACAACGCTGCGCCGAAGCTCGACAGGTCGGCGTCTATCAGCGACGGAAGCAGCTGCATCAGGACCAGGTGCGCCACCCGTTCAGCGTCGCCTTCCGGTGGGGCCGGGAGCTGTTCGAAGGCCCGGGCCTCATCCTCTCCACTCAGCCCTCGTCCGGCAGAGGGGACCGCAACTACGTAGCGCCAGTCGGCCGGAACGGGTAGCCGGGCTATCAGCGGCGCGATCCTCTCCGTCCCTGGATGACGGCCCCCTTCGACGATGAATCCTCCGCCGCTGAAGGCCCAGGTGCCGATGGCGGAACGCTTCCCTCGTCCGGTGGATCGGGCGAGCTCCACGGGATCGAGGCTAAGACCGTGGAGCTCGGCCAACGCGCGGGCCACCGCCAGACCCAGCTGAGTACCCGAGCCCAACCCCGAATGGCTCGGAATGGCGCGATGGACAATCAGATGGACACCACCAAAGAGCCGCCGATCCCGCAGGAACCGCTCGGCGAATTCTGCGGCACGCTCGGCGTCAGGCCCCTCGGACGAGACTCGGCCGGCCGGCTGTGCTTCCAGCAGGAGCGATGGGGAGGGGATCGCGGCTCCGAGTCCGCCGAAGCACCGTCCAAGGTTGCCCCGGAGGTCGAGGACGCCGAAGTGCAATCGGGCCGGGGCTTCGACGAAGACGCTAGCGCGATCGGACATACTCGGTCAGCAGGTCCATCGCCTCCCGTTCCCTGGGCCCCGCCGTCTTGTCTACGATGATTTGCAGCCGGGCCAGTTCCTCCCGGATCTGTTCGGCCGGCAGCAGGTGAGTCCGGGTCGCCAGAATGGCCGCCTCCAGTACTGCGTGACGAGCCCGGTTGAATCCGATGAACTCACGCTTGACCCCGCGATGGACCACGCGGGCCTCGATCCGGGATCGAGGTGGTGTGGCATCCACCGAGACCACCTCGAGCTCTCGCCAGGAACAGGCCGCATCCAGCACCGCTCCGCGTACGACTGTGGCGGGATGGAAGGGGAACTGGGGGCTGGAGATCGCTCCCTGCGCAAAGAGCATCGCGTCATCGGTCAGGTTGACCACGGCTGACCCGCTCGCCCGCACGTTCCGGAAGGTGGTGGTCTCGAGAAACGGTTTGAGCACGATGGTCGAGTCCCCCCACTCAACCCCCATCGGCGCGAAGTTGATGGCCTCTTCGCTGTCCATGCTGGTCACGATCGTCTCAACGATCACCGGACCAGACTGGCGGGAGGGGGATTGGACGCGATGGGAGCGGCTTCGGCCGTCAGCGACACGAGTGCTCCGTCTGCCGCAAGCGGGACCGGGCGGGGAGCAGTTGGAATGCCGTGGAGGAAGTGGTCCAGCAACCGATACCCGTGCTCGCTGAGGACCGACTCCGGATGAAACTGCACGCCGTACACCGGGTTTCTCGCATGCTGAACCGCCATGATCTCACCATCCTCGGAAGTGGCGGTGACTTTCAGATCCGGCGGAATGGATGCGGGGGCGATCACCAGGGAGTGATAACGGGTGGCAGTGAAGGGACTGGGCAGTCCGGTAAAAAGACCCTGTGCCTGGTGATGAATGCGAGACGGCTTGCCATGCATGGGCCGCCCGGCGCGAACGATCTCCCCACCGTAGGCCGCTCCGATGCACTGGTGGCCCAGGCAGACACCGAGCACCGGGATCCGCTCGCCCAATTGCCGGACCACCTCGGTTGAGATCCCTGCCTCATTCGGCGTGCACGGGCCGGGCGAGATGATGATGTGGGAGGGTGCCAGCGCCTCAATCTCGTCCACCGTAACGGCGTCGTGCCGGCGCACCAGCGGAACCTCACCCAGCTCACGGACATACCGGGCGAGATTGTAGACGAAGGAGTCGTAGTTGTCGATGAGGAGAATCATTCCGACTCCGCTAACGTTTCAATCAGCCCTCGCGCCTTATCCAGCGTCTCCCGATACTCCAGCTCGGGGTCGGAGTCGGCCACGATGCCGCCCCCGGCCTGAAAGTATACCTGGCCCCGAAGCACCAGATAGGTTCGAATAACGATGCTGGTGTCCATGGCGCCGGAAGCACTGAGGTAGCCAATCGAGCCGCAGTACACCCCTCGCTGGGTCGGCTCCAGCTCGGCGATGATCTCCATGGCTCGAACCTTGGGCGCCCCGGTGATGGACCCCCCAGGAAAGGTGGCGCGCAGGAGATCGATGGCGTCGGCCGCAGGCTCCAGCTCTCCCACCACAGTCGAGACCAGATGGTGAACGGTGGGGTGATGCTCCAGGGCAAAGAGCTCGGGCACGCGGACGGTCCCCGGCCGGCAGACCCGGGAGAGGTCATTCCGCAGCAAATCCACGATCATCACGTTCTCCGCCCGGTCCTTTTCGCTCTCCGCCAGCGCGCGGCCTAACGCCGCGTCGTGCATCGGGCCGAGACCTCGAGGGCGGGTTCCCTTGATGGGCCGAGTCTCTACCTCGCGCCGCTCCTGATCCAGCCGGAGAAACCGCTCGGGGGATGCGCTCAGGACTTGGAGCTCGCCGAAATCCAGATAGGCGGAAAAGGGGGCGGGATTCCGCTGGCGAAGCTGCTGGTAGAGCTGAAAAGGCGGGACTGGAAGCCGGGTCTGAAACCGTTGCGACAGGTTGGCCTGAAAGATGTCGCCGGCGACGATGTACTCGCGGACCCGAGCCACTGCGTCCAGGTATCCCCGCCGAGTAAAGGTCGAGCGAAGTCCGATGACGTCGCCCCCTTCCACCTCGACAGCTGGATAAGTTGGAGCGGAAGCGGAGCTCCCGGTTGAAATATCGGGAGTCGAGTCTCGGCCTTTTTTCGCGCTGCCCCGCCGCCCCGCCGCCCCGCTGCCAAGCGTGGATACCAAACGCTCTCGCACCTGCTTCATCCTCTGCCGCGCCCGATGTTCCCGGCCGATGCCCTCCTCCGGCAGTCCGGTGGAGATCAGCCACGCGGTACCCTGGCGGTGGTCCCAGGCAATCACCCAGTCATAAAGACCCAGGATCACATCGGGCACAGCCAGGTCGTCGTAGCGCGCTACCGGCAGGCGTTCCAGGACGGCCCCCCAGTCGTAGCCGATGTAGCCCGCAATGCCACCCTGAAATGGCGGAATTCCGGGAACCAGCGAGAGCGGCGGGTGTGGAAGCAGGCTCCGCGCTACCGACAACGCGTCGTCCGGGGTGCTGGACCAGCCGCCCTCACCGTGTCGCACCTCGGTGTTCCGGCCCTTACTGCGTATCAGAGAGACAGGGTCTGCGGTTAAAAAGGAGAATCGCTCGAGCTGTTGGGCTTCGCCGGAGTGGGAGTGCTTGGACGCGCTGTCCAGAAACAGGAGAAACGGAAGATCGAGGAAACGGGCGCACACATCGATGGGATCATCCGAACTGCCCAGCGGTTCCACCAGGGGGGCTTCACCCTGGCTCACCCTTCCGCTGCCCGCTTGCGGGTCCTCCGAGAGCGCTGGGTCAGACGGACGTGCTCGGACTTGATGTCGTCGGGCGGGGTGAGATAGCCCCAGGCCAGCGCCCCCTCCTGGCGATAGGTTTTGCCCAGCGTGATGGCCAGCTTTGCTTTCAGCAGCTCGCGTCCCAGATAGAAGGCATGCGTCGCCTCATCCACGCCGAGCTGGGCGAAAATGGCCTGAATGTCGGTGCCGCGAACGAAAACCTCGTTGTTGAACACCGTGATCGTCTCGCGGTCGGTGAAGATGCGGAAGTTGGGGTCGCGCACCGCCGCGTGGAGCTGGCGCAACTCCGCCTCATCGTACTCCAGGACCTGCGGATCCTTGATCGTCAGCAGCCGGTCGTCCACCGACTTCGGCACCGTGCGGTGCGTGACCGCGTAATACATGAGCCTTCGGGCAATGTCGATCTCCCGCACCGCGCCTCGAGCCCAGGAGATGACTTCGGTGGTGAGCACCGCGGTGACTCCAACTTCCTGGCAGATGGCCAGCAGAACGGCGTTCAGCCCGGTGGAATCGGCGCTGGTGAGCTCGGTGATGTTGCCGACGCCCATGAGCTGCCGGGCATTCGGATAGCGGCGCCGGACCTCGGCGTATCGCTCGAGAGAGGCCATGAAGCCGAAGCCGATCGGCTCAATGATGGGATCGATGAGGTAAGGGACACCCCAGGCTTCCAGGCGCTCGATGCTCGGGTCCAGCGTCTCCAGACCCTCTCCGAAATCGGGGATGACGACGACCTGAGCCGGGGTGCCCCGGAGCTCGCGGGCCACCTCGAGGTTGGACTGATTGACGCTCAGCACCAGCTCGGCGCCCGCTTCTACCGCCGTTCGAATCTCTCCCGGATCAAAGCTGTCGATGCTGACCCGCATGCCGGCAGCGCGCAGCTCGCGGACAGCCGTGGCCAGCCCGGGGAATGCGAGGCCTGGAGTACATCCGACGTCGATGACATCGGCACCGCTGGCCTGGAAGTAGTCGGCCGCCGCCCGCAGCTGTTCCGGTGTGAGCCGGGGGGCGTTGTTGATCTCAGCCAGGATCTCGATGGAGTAGGCTCCGTACTCGAGAGCTGCCTGTCCCTGCCCGAAGTAACGGGGAATCTCACGAAGATCTTTGGGCCCCTTTTTTACGGGGACATTGAAACGCTCCTGCAGAACGGCGGTATCGCCTTCACAGAGACCGGGTATGAGCACCAGGTCGGTTTCGGGGGGAATCTCCAGGTGCCGGGCGATCCAGGGCGTGGTCATAAGCGCGGCCACGGTGATCTTCAGAACGGCGACCACGGGCTCGAACGGCGGCGCCATCTCGGCCAGCACCCGCCGGAGCGCCGGCTCGGCAAGGGTACCGGTGACGAACAGCACTCGGCGGGGCGGCGGGGCAGTGGGGCCGTTTGTTCCACCGGCCTCTCCTACCTCGCTTCCTGGAGTCACTGCCCCGCTGCCCGTCTGCCCCGCTGACCCGCCTACCTCGGATCCCCCGACCGAACCCACTTGTTGGGCGTTCCCTCGAGTGCGCCTCCCTGCGGACGCCACAGGACGACTTCCTCGATCTTCCGAGCCAGCTCGAAGTCCTTATCGGTAATACCGCCCGCGGCGTGGTTCTGGAGTTTGACGACGATACGCCCCCAGGTGACGGTCAGATCGGGATGATGGTACGCAGCCTCCGCGAGATATGCGACGGCGTTCACCAGCATCGTGGTGGTGGGCCAGCCGTCGGTCTTGTAGACCCGGCGGATCCATCCGTCTTCGTAATACCAGCCCGGCAACTCCTTGAGCCGTTCGTTTATTTCGCTGTCGTTGTAGGTGCGTTCTTTCGTTGCTGGCATAGTTTCTCCTTGTTGTTACATCACCACTCCACCGTTCACCATGATCATCTGGCCCGGTCAGAAAGGACGAGGCGTCTGACGCCAGAAAGACTGCCGCTCCCGCCACGTCGTCCGGCTGGCCCCATCGGCCCAAGGGCGTCATCTCGATCACTTTCTGGCGAAATCCGGGATCGGCATCCTCACCAAAGGCCGTTTCGATGAATCCCGGTGCCAGGATGTTGACCCGAATGTCCGGCGCGACGTCGCGAGCCAGCGAGCGGCTGAAGCTGGCGACGGCGCCCTTGGCGGCCGAATAAATCCCCGGATTTTCCCCTTTCATGCCTTGACCGACATGGTCCCAGGCCATGTTGATGATGCTGCCGCCCCCCTGCTTTCGCATCATGCCCACTGCGGCCCATGACGCCAGCACGGTGCCCCTGACATCCACCGCCATGACGGTATCGAGCTTCTGGAGCCGGGAGTGCCGGCCGGCGTCACCGGTGAGGATGTCGGCGCCGGCGTTGTTGATCCAGACATCGATTCGAGGGAAGGTACGCTGCAGATGATCCACCAGGCGGTCGATTTCTTTCTCTTGGCTGATGTCCACCCGCAAAACCTCGGCGCGGCGCCCCTTTGCCCGAAGCTCGCGGGCGGTGGCTTCTGCCCCCTCCTGATTCTTGCGATAGGTGATGGCCAGGTCGGCACCGGCCTCGCCGCAGCGAAGAGCAATCGCACGGCCGATCCCACTCGACGCCCCGGTGACCAGCACGCTCTTTCGCTCCAGCACAGCCGCCGCCTCCCCTGCAACTCCGGTCGATGATACCTTCTAAATCCTAACATATCGGGACCTTAGCATCTTACAAGGGAGCGTGATGCGACTGCTGGCGAGCGTACGCTCGGCCGACGAGGTGGAGGCGGCCGTCTCCGGAGGTGCGGACATCATCGATGCCAAGGAGCCAGGCAGGGGCTCCCTCGGCGCCGTTTCACCAGAAGTCTTCGCCCAGATTCAAGCTCGAGTTCCACTCGACCTGGAGTTGAGCGCAGCCCTCGGGGACGTGGCGAATCAGCTTGAGGTTCGAACCAGCATCGCCGCCCTGACGGTGGTTTCCCGTCCTGCTCCCGTATACCTGAAGCTGGGATTCTCTGGGGTCAGTAGCCCGAGACGGCTGAGAACTTTGCTCGAGGTCGCCTGCGCCGTGGTACGGGAGGCCGAGTATGGTGCTCCGCGCATCATCGCCGTGGCGTACGCCGACAGTAGGAGTGCGGGTTGCGCCGATCCTGAGGTTGTTTGGGATGCCGCCGCTGACGCCGGTGCGGCGGGGGTGCTGATCGATACGTCCTCGAAAGGGCGCGGCCAGCTGTTCGACTGGATCGAGGCTGAGCGGCTCCGCAACCTGGTCGCCAGAGCGCGACAGGCAGGTCTCCTCACGGCGGTGGCCGGAGGGTTAGGCCCGGAGCAGATACCTGCGGTTTCCCGGGTGGATCCGGATGTCGTGGGCTTTCGGGGTGCTCTCTGCCCGTCAGGACGGGAGGGCGAGGTCAGCCGAGCGCGCGTCAGGCGAGTGAAAACATTGGTGATACAGGCTTCGGGTTCTATCACAGGACCGAATCGACCCCGTAAGACCAGGTCGCGAAACGCCCGAACCCGCTGCGAATCTCTGCCGCCCAAGTTGAGCTAACCATCTGAAAATCAACGATTAGGGCCCACTTATAGGGGCATAACACTTGCTCGGCACGCCGGGCTAGAAACGACCGTAAATTTCAACGGCTCTCCCGCGCCCAGGCATGCATGTGACTTTCCCGTCGACTCCGTTGCGGAGCAAGTTCGGCCGACGGCTCCTCATGTTGTTCGTGGGATGTGCTTTGGTTCCCATGGCGGTCCTGGCCGTGCTGTCCTACCGGCACGTCAAGCAGCAGCTCTACCATCAGAGCGAGGCCCGGCTCGAGCAGGCTAACCGGACGTTGGGGCAGGCGGTATTCGAGCGCTTGCTGCTGCTCGACGCCACGCTCAAGAGCATTCCCCCCAGCGCGGTTCTTCAGCTTGCCGCAGCCAAACGCCTTCCCCGGGTTGCCGCACCGGTGCGGTCGCCCAGGCCCAAGCCCGGAAATCAGACCCAGGCCGGCTCGGCGGACGGGCGGGTAGCCATGGGCGGGATCATCATCGATCGCACGCCACGCCTTCCGGTCAACCGGTCGCGGACCGACCTCATTGAAGCCAGCAAGGCACTGATCGCGGGGCTGGACCTCCTCGCCCGGCAGCGATTTGTAGCCGTCGAGTTTGTAGGTGACGACAACAAGCGCATCGAAGTGTTCGGCCGGCTCTCACGGCGTCCCCGGGTGAGCGCGCGGGACAGCTCCGATCTGGGGCTCGGTTTGCCGCTGGTATCGGTGGTGCACTTTAAGACAGGCCCGCGAGTGTACCTGCTGAGAAGGCTGGCTCGAAAGGGTGAAGTACGAGGAACCTTCGTGGGCGAGGTCAGCCCAGACTACCTCTGGGGCTCGGTGGAACAGAGCGTGCCCTCGCCTAACACCCGGGTGGCGGTGCTGGATGAGCTGGGGCAAGTGTTGTTCAGCGCGCCGAAGCCCCCGGTGCCGGTCGGGGCGCCTCAGGCGCAAGCCGAAGGAAACCTGGGTAGACACGAGCGTGGCCAGAACTAAAGCAGAACTATCTGACCGCCATCTCAGCCATACCGCTCGATGCCGCGTTTGCCGGCCAGCCGTGGACCGTGCTGTTCAGCGAGTCCAAGGACGAAGTACTCGAGCCGATGGTGGAGTTCACCAACACCTTCCTCATCGTGGTCGGGGTTTCCAGCCTGGTGGTGCTGCTGCTCAGCGCCAGCCAGATCCGGCGTAGCGTCTTGCCCTTGGAAGAGCTGCAAAAGGGCACCCAGCGGATCGCGCAGCGGGATTTTACCAGCCGGGTGACGGTGAACAGCCGCGACGAGTTCGAGCAGCTCGCCTCCTCGTTCAATACCATGGCGACCCAGCTCGGCCGCCAGTTCAACGCTCTGGCCACCGCCGCTGAAATCGACCGCGCGGTGCTGTCGGCCACGGACGCCACCGCCATCGTGGATACGGTCCTTGGCCGTATCCGGGACGTGTTCCCCTGCGGCATGGTGAGCGTAACCCTGGGCATACCGGATGGAACCAAGACGGTCACCAGCGTGGTCCAGGACTATGAGCGCGGGGGACGACACATCGAACGGATTGCTCTGCGCCCGACTGACGTGCAGGGACTTCTGACCGGCCCGGAGATACTGGAGATTCGGCAGGGTGACGGCGTCCCGTCCTATCTCGCCCCGCTCACCAGCCTGGGTGCCACCTCATTTCTGGTGCTGGCGCTCTCCTATCAGCGGCAACTCTCCGGGATCATCGCTCTGGGCGAGCGATTCGATCTCATGCCCACCGAGGAAGATCGCGACCAGATGCGTCGGCTGGCCGACCAGGCCGCGGTGGCCTTGGCCAATGCGCGCATGCTGGAACAGGTCCGGGAGCTGGCGTACTACGACAGCCTGACCGGCCTGCCCAATCGGCTCTCCTACAAAGAGCGGCTCTGCTATGCCCTGGAGCAGGCCAGCCGGAACCAGCGGCTGGTGGCGGCCTTCTTCATTGACCTCGATCACTTCAGCCGCATCAACGATACGTTGGGCCATGAGGTGGGCGATCAACTCCTGCGCCATGTGGCGTCGCGGCTCCGGAGCTGCTGCCGCGAGCGGGAGGACGAAGTGGGACCAGGCCTGAGCACCATAGCGCCAGAAGTGGCCCGATTGGGTGGCGACGAGTTTACCGTGCTTATGCCCGGACTCCAGGATGCTCAGGATGCCGGCAAGCTGGCCCGGCGGATTCTCTCGAGCTTTGCCCAGCCGGTGCGAGTCGGGACCCATGAGATCTTCGTGAACGCCAGCATCGGCATCGCCATTTATCCCTACGATGGCGAGGACATCGACACCCTGCTCATGCACGCTGATACCGCGATGTACAAGGCCAAGGAGCAGGGTGGCAGCAGCTATCAGACCTACTCCAAGTCCATGACCACGACCGCGCTGCAGCGCATGACCCTGGAGAACGATCTGCGGCGGGCCCTGGAGCGGAACGAGTTCGAGGTCCACTATCAGCCGATCGTCGACGCGTACACCAACACGGTGGTCGCGGCGGAGGCCTTGTTGCGCTGGCGCCATCCGGAGCTCGGCCTGCTGCTGCCCTCGGAGTTCATTCCGATCGCGGAGGAGAACGGACTCATCGTTCCCATGGGCGAATGGATTCTGCAGAGCTCCTGCCTGCAGAACCGCGCCTGGCAGGACGCCGGGCTCCCCCGGATCCGGGTGAGCGTCAACCTCTCCAGCCGGCAGCTGAAGCGGTCGTTGGCCGAGACCATTGGCCGGGCGTTACAGATCAGCGGGCTGGAACCGAGGTATTTGAGTCTGGAGCTCACCGAGAGCGTGCTGGTGAATCACCATCGGGAAGGCACCGAGGCGCTGCATGCCCTCCGGGCCATGGGGCTCCACCTGGCGGTGGACGACTTCGGCACCGGCTACTCGTCGTTCAGCTACCTGAAGCACTTCCCGCTCGATACGCTGAAAATCGACCGGTCCTTTATTCGGGAGATCGCTATTCAACCGGATGACGCAGCCATCACCACCGCGATCATCGCCATGGGCCACGCATTGGGACTTCGGGTCATTGCGGAGGGGGTAGAAACGGAGGCGCATCTCACGCTGCTACAGAAGCAGGGCTGTGACGAGGTGCAGGGCTATCTGCTAGGTCGCCCGGTGCCCCCAGACCGGTTCGTGGACCATCTTACGCGCAAACGCTCCAGCCCGGCTACTCCGGGGGTGCGGCGGCAGCGGTCTGTTCGCTGAGCCAATCCGACAGCTCTCCGAGCCGTTCCCAGCTCACAATCAGACAGGGCATTCCGGCGGGCAGCGTCCTTCCGAAGTAGCGGTCAACGGGGTCATTGCTCAACGCCGGCTTGATCAAGGCCAGTCGGGCTGCACCCAGTGCTCCGGCCACGAAGGCCGCAATGCTGTCGCTGGTTACCTCCCAGCTGTGAGGGAACACGTCAGTAGAGCGCATCCACTGAGCCGGCGCAATGATGGGAATCTTCCCCTTCGAGAGGATTCCCTCGATTTCGCCCGGCTCGGTCACGATCACTCCTCCGGCAATTCGATCGGCGAGCACGTAGGCGTACTGATCCATCGCCAGAATCGCCATCCAGTGGGAGGCAGCAGGAGAGAGGGTGGCTTGGCTCTCGAATACTCTTACAGCATCGGCAAAGGGGCCGCCACCCGGCACCAGCAGGATTGGATGCCGCTGGGAGAGCGCCTGAAGTGCCGAGCACACCCGCTCCAATGCGCCAGGCAGCCGCGACAACCCGCCACCGACCTTGATCACCGAGAAGCCCGTGACACTGGGGTTCATCACGACTTCAACATCAGGTTATCGCGGAGGAGGCTTGCTACGGCAAATGCGGGTGCGGTAACGGCCGCAGCGCCGATCTGTTTCGCCAGCGGGACCGCCTTGAGGCCGGCGCGCTCGGCGGCTTCGCTGCCGATAAATTCTCCCAGCCCGGCCACGACGGCGGTGTCTATAGTGGGATGTCGCCTTCTTAGCCGGCGCAATGCGCCAACGATGAGATCGCGCTGCGCTTCGGCAAGGGCCATTGCGATGCCCGTGATCGCTTGCTCATCCAGCACCTCGCGGTCGCCGCAGACCACCCGGGCGAGACGTTCGCCGGCGTATTCCCTGGTTGCAGGCCTGCCGTCCGGCGTAGGTGAGGTGAAATCCTCAGGGCTCAGGCGACCGAGCCAGACATGCACGTCGCCCATCAGAGCGAATCCCTCCGCCGAGACGCCCGCGCTTCCACTCCCAAGTGGAACCCTGGTCGCCACTGCCTCCACCGGTGTTCGAACCGAGCCGGTATACACCAGCTCCCCGCTCCGCAATCGGTCTGGATCGGTCTTGCCCTCAGCTCGGACTTCACCTTCCACGATGGGAATGAGGTCGGTGGTCGTGCTGCCGACGTCGACGAGGATGCAGCTGGAGATACGTCGGGCCACCCAGCGCGCCATAGCGGACCAGTTCGAGGCCGCCACCTCCAGGCTTCGGGATCGCGCAGCCTGGGGCCTGACGAATTCTCCAGGTACGGTGTATACGTGAAGGCTGTCGGACGAAAACACCGATTCCAGCGCGTCCAGCACGAAGCCCACGCCTTCTCGCTTGGTCCTGAAGGCCTGGGAGAGCTCCGCTGTCATGGTGATGCCGTGCTGATCGTGCGGAGTGGCCCCGAGCTGATCGGCAGCGGAGCGGAGCACTGAAGGCAGGGCCGAGAGATCGCGCTGGAGCTCGTACGCGATACTGAGCACCTGGGGAGCTGAGGCGTGATTCTGGTCGATCCGCGCGACCTTGGTGTTGACGCCTCCGATATCCCAGCCCAGCACGGCTGAGGTCATGGAGAACCTGGAGGTGGGCAAGGACGATGCAGATCATTCCAGTTCTGGATATTGCCGGTGGGGTCGCAGTTCACGCCCAAGGGGGCGACCGGAGCCGGTATGCACCCCTGGAATCCAAGCTGGTACCCGACCAGGTCGGAGATCCAGTTGCGGTGCTGCGCGCCTTCCATTCGACCCTCGGTATTCACGAGTGCTACGTCGCGGATCTGGATGCCATTCAGGGAGGCGCGGTCCAGCGCACGCTGCTTCGCGAATTGGCGGCCTTTCACACCGGATTCTCCGGGTCGTTGATAGTGGACGCGGGAACCCATTTGCCTGAAGGGGCTCTCGAGGTCCTCTCCTGCGGCGCCAGTGACGTCGTCGTCGGGCTGGAAACCCTTCAGGCCTTTTCGGAACTTCAATCTATTGCAGACCTGGTGGGTCCTCCTCGGCTTGTGTTCAGCCTGGACCTGCGTCTGGGGAACCCGATCGTCCATCCAGCCCTGCAGGACGCCCGAGGTGCGGGCCCCGATCCGCTGACCCTTGCAGAGCAAGCCGCCGCCGCCGGGGCAGGATCGCTGCTGGTTCTGGATCTGGGCCGGGTGGGCACTGGATGCGGCGTGGACCTGGGATTGCTGGAATCCTTGCGTCAGCGGTTGCCGGGCACTCGGTTGTTGGCTGGAGGTGGCGTGCTGACCCGGCTGGACCTGGAAAGAATGCGCGACGCCGGCTGCGACGGAGCCCTGGTGGCGAGCGCGATTCATAGTGGAAAGGTGACCTCGGCAGACCTGGCCGCGGTGTCCCAGTCAGGTCAATCCGGAACCAGCGCTTCGTGGTACGTAGCTGACTGGCCGTAGTTCTCTTCTACCTCGAGCTCGAGGCTGGTGAGGTGAGTGTAGCCCCGGCTGTTCAGCTCCTGCCGCACCAGGGTGCCGAGATACTGGGCCAGCATTTCGGCGGTGCTGTTCGGGATGGGAATGAGGGCGCAGTCCCGGCGGGGGAAGACATAGGTCGGCTGGCCAAAGTAGTCGACCGCCACCCGGTCTCCCTCCTCGCGAAACGCCAGCTTGGGATTCAGCGTGGGCAGCAGCACCTTGTGGTCGATGGTGTCGACCAATTGCCGGGTAATCTGCTTCAGCACGCTGAAATCGAGGACGAACAAACACTCAGAATCGACGGCGCCCTCAACCGCCACTCCCACCCGGTAGTTGTGGCCGTGGAGCGATTCACACTGATGGCCCTTGAAGGTGATGAAATGGGCGGACGCAAAGACGAGGTAGTCCTTGCTGACCTGAACGCGAAAGCTGCTCTGCACGGCGGTTCTCCTAACGATCCCAGCCACCATCTAGTATAACGACAAAAAGGGCCGCACACGTCAGATCCGCGGTGGCTCCTGGGTTGCGGCGGTTACGCGGGTCGCGCAGCTCCCGATCCAGCTCGGCCAGGGCCTGGCGGCCGGCAGACGACCGGATTCCTCCCGCGGCGCGCACTTCTCGAGCCCTCCGGGATACCATCTCTGCTTCTTCGACTCCCAGCTTTCGGGCGATGTGAGTGTCGGCCCCACTCTCGAGCAAGGCCAGATAGGTGTCGACTGCTGCGTCGGTCCAGGTCAGTCCCTCGCGACGAGCGGCAACCAGCGCGGGGACTCCGATCTCGAAGGTCCGGGCAAAGCTGCTGACGTACTCCCGGGCGATGCTGTCGCGCTCGGCAGCGAGAGCCATGGCCTCCTGCAGAGTGACCGTTGGCCGGCCTGCCACGTCCTCCGCGTTGGAGCGTCCCAAGCCACCGGGTCGGGCCTGCCGGATGGCAGCGTAGACCTCCACCGCGTCGTCCACCGTGGTCTCCGCCAGCACCTGGCGAAGCCGATCACGCAGGTCTCCCTGCTCCTGTAGTGCGGCGCGGGCAAGCGGGGCCAGCAGCAGGACGATGCCGAGATTGGTATTGGAGCGGGTCCAGCGCAGCGTGTCTTCCACCGCGCGCCGTATGGTTCTCCCCAGGGGCGCGGTATGTGCCTGCGCCAGCGCCGGACCGATCGCCACGGCGCTGGCCAGGAAATCCTCATACCGGGTGTCGTGAAAATGACGATCGGGCGACACGTTGCCCGGTTTTGGTGCGCTTACTTCCAGCAAACACGCGAGCTGCCCGGCGGCGGCAACCTCGGGCGGGGTGATCACTCGGTGCGGGCTGACAGATAGTCGATCAGCGCTCCGGCGACGTCCAGCCCTGTGGCCTGCTGCAATCCTTTCCATCCGGGTATTCCATTGACCTCGAGAACGTGGGTTCGACCGTCGCGATCCGTGACCAGATCGACTCCGGCGTAATCTGCGCCTACCGCGGCGGCGGCCCGCAACGCTAGAGCCCTGGCATCCTCCGAAAGCTTTACCGCCTGCGCGGCCGCGCCGCGGGCCAGATTGGTGCGCCAGCCTGAGGCTCGGCGTTCGATCGCCGCGAAGAGCTTTCCTCCGATCACGAATGCCCTGACATCCACCCCTTCGTGGTCCACCGTGCGCTGCAGGTAATAGACGGCCCGGATCTGCTCCAGCGTACGGAATACCCGGAAAGCCATCTCTTCATCCTGAACTCGGACCATTCCCAAGCCCATGGATCCAAACAGCGGCTTGACGATGACGTCCTGCAGCCTTCGGAAGGCCTGGATGGCTTCTTCGGGCCGTTCGCACACCACGGTCTCGGGTGTGGCTATGCCGCACTGTTCCAGCAGGGCCGAAGTCCAGAACTTGTCAACCGTACGCTCGATGGTGCGGGGCGAGTTGATGACCCTCATACCCCGATCTTCCAGCCGATGCAGTGCATCAACCCGGAAGACGATCTGCTCCAGAGATCCCGATGGAATGATGCGGGCGAGCACCAGATCCATGGCGTCCAGATCTGTTCCGTTGCTGCGAAGGGTGGCGTGAGGCCCGATGGTCGCCACCAGGCCTTCATAAGGCAGGACCACCGCCTCATGGCCCCGCGCGGCCGCCGCCTGCTCCAGCTGCTGAGTGTGCCAGCCGGTGCGGGCGGCGAGAACTGCCAGACGCACGCTACTTGGTCTCCGCTCCGATCAGGGCGTCGAACCCTCCGGTGGCAAACTTGGACAGGTCTCCGGCGACCTGCTTGAAGCCGGGAGTGGCGACACCCTTCTTCAGGGCCGCCATGGACGCGAAATAGAGCTCCGCCTGGCGATACCGGCTGGGAGGGGTGCCATCAAGGTTGGAGGAGAACTTGGTAAGCTCGGCCCGCTCGAAGCCGATGTCACTCTTGTTGCTGGTGACCAGCGGCAGATGGGTCTCCGAGTAGTACTTCTCGAAGGCGGCAGTGTCCTTGGGAGTTTTGTAGATGACCGTCACGATAGCCGCCGGTGTGCTGCCCGATCCGGTCTCGTGTGCATTGCTGGCAGTGGCAATCATTCCGGTCAGACCACCGGTGGCAAAGTTGGCCAGGTCGTCGGCAACCTTCTTGAACCCCGCCGTAGCCACGCCCTTCTTGAGATCGTCCATCGAGTTGAAATACAGCTCAGCCTGCCGGTAGTACGTCGGCTTCTTGCCGTCAGCCGTGGAGGAGAACCTGGTGAGGTCGGCCCGCACGAAACCGATCTCTCGCTGATTGGCCTTCACCAGCGGAAGGTGGGTGCTGGCATAGTACTTCTCGAAGGCAGCGGTGTCTTTGGGCTGGTTGTACAGCACCGTCACGATGGCCATGGGTCCAGCCGATGCAGGCGCGGCGGCGGATGTCGTGTCTCCTGTCCGACTCTCGACGTTCTTATCGGCGGCCGGCCTGCAGGCGGCGAGAGCTAAGGCGGGAATCAGCCACATCGTCAGACGTCGCATCAAAGGCTCCGGGCTAGAGGTTGTACAGTGAGGCGTTAAGAACTTCGGGGTTCAGGCGTCCCGCATGAAAGGTGCGGCCGGTTTCGGTGCTGGTCAGCCACACCTCTGCCGGGCTAAAGAGCAAGGGATCGATCTTGTAGAAGTCACCCTCATAGCGCTGGAAGGTCTCGTAGAAGGGCGTGCCATAGTCCCGTGACGCCGAAGCCGGAACCTGTTCGGCGAGTTTCTCCAGCTCGGCATCTCCCGCCCGAATTGTGAACCGGGCCTGGCCGCCGTAGAGGATACAGTCGTTGGTTCGGCCAATAGCGCGTAGATCGTTCTTGGCCACGGGAGGCAGGGGCGCCGTGCCGACCGCGTTTACCACCCGCCGGACATCGAATCCCAGGGTTTCCATTTTGTGGAGCCCGGTCTCGACGATCCGCGCGGAGATCTGAACGCCGCCCGCCAGACTCGCGGTTGGGGCAATGACGAAGGTGAGCTGTGCCGGCTGGAGCCGCGCCTTGTCGGCCACCCACGCAGCGACCTCATCGGTGGGAAGCGTGCGTCCCTCCAGCACCAGCACGGCTTCGTCTGCCCGTTCTTCGTAGCCCAGCTTCTCGAACAGCTCACGTTCCACCCGGGCGTGAGCTCGGAGCGGTCCCGATCCCATAGCGAAAAACTTGCCCACCGAAACGGCCCACCCAGCGTACTGGGACGCCATGCAGGAGATGGCCGGGTGGTCGGTCCAGACGAGAACGCCGGGGTGGGATTCACCGCCGATTTGCACCGGGCTCATCGTCACATTGCCCAGCCCGCCCATGCAGATCTCCGCCAGTGCCAGCCCGGCCTCGATCCCACCGTCCACTTCCACACCGGCGTCAATGACCCGAGCACCACCGGGCAGCCGGAAGGTTCTCACCCTGAGGGCTTCGGCCTGATCTGCCATTCCATCGGCGATCTCGTGGGCGACTTCATTCATCCGTAACGACCCGGTATGCAGCTCCAGTGTGGTCATGTCGCCATCCATTCGAGAATTTCTCCCTTGCCCAGTTCAGCGAAATCGCCGCTGTATCGACGATAGAGGCCGGCCAGCTGTCGCTTGCGAACCCGTATTCCGTATATGGTCTGCAATCGCAGAAGCATCACTCGGAGATGGATCGGCTGATAGGTGCAGGCGTACACGTAGCTGGCTGGAGGAGTGATGCCACCCAGCGCGGCGATGGAGCCGCGCTTGGACCAGAGTCCGGCATCGCCACCAGCGGCCCCAAATACGACGATATTGCCCGCGATCATTCCCAACCCGGCACGCTCTCCGGCGCTTCCCCCGATGACCAGCACCCCGCGGCGCATCGACGCACCGGCTTCAGCTCCCACCGATCCTCGCACGATCAGCTCCCCACCTGTCATGCCACGCTTGAAACCCGGTGACGCGGCTCCGGCGCGGGCACCGGTGTTGCCTTCTATGACGAGCGCACCCGCGGCCATGCCCAGGCCCGCTTCATCTCCCAGATTACCCTCGACGGTTACCACCCCTTCGCTGAGGCCCGCTGCCAGGCGGTCTGCCCGACTCAGGTCACCAGTGAAGCGGATTCGGCCAGCAGGACTCCCGGTGACCTCAAAGAGTTCGCCTAGCGGCATGTGCCCGTCCCGCTCCAGCTCCACCGTGCGCCTCGCGAGCTCGTTAGCGGTGAGTGTGGCCCAGGGATCCGTAAGCACGGCGGAACAATCCACCCGCTGCTCCAGGGAGCTCTTCAACCGGGCAGTGAGTCCGTCGCTCATGCCCCATCTCCCTCCATGATCTTCCGCAGATGGAAATGGTGCGGGCCGAGCTTTCCGCCGTAGTTGCCGGCGCTGATGGCCACTACCCCCTCAGCGCAGGCGGCATCGATGCCGACCTTCATTGCCGAGGCGATCGAGGCGGCGTCGGTCCCGTTGATGACGATCTCGAGCACCGAGTTGACCTCATCGGGCAACGCGGTCTTGGTGACCGCGCGCAGCGTAGGGCAAAAGGCGTCGTTGGTCGAGGCGATCATGGTCTTGCTTCGCCGAGAACCGACTTTGCTGCCGCTGCGCACCACGCCGCCGGGGAAGGGAAGGATGACGCCGGCATGAGACGCCATGCTGTCAGCGGCTTGTTCGGCTGCCTTGAGAGCAGCCTCAGCGCTGCGCGCGAGAATCAGGAAGTTGCCGCCGCCCACCCCTTTGATCATGCCGAACTTTTCCTGCACCAGGAATTCGCCTTCCATAACGGGAATACGCCAGAACCGCTCGCCGCCGATCACCTTGCTTCCCTGGAACCCATCACCGAAAAAGCGCAGAGCCGAGCCCACACCCACCCGATCGGGCGCGTCAGGGAGCCCGTCGTAGCAGGCGGTGGTGGGACAGGTCAGCACAGTTTGACCGATCCGCTCGATGAGACGCTTCCCGAGGTCGTCCTTGCTCATGGTCATGAGCAGCACGCTGACCCCGGGACGACCGTCTGGTGTTCGGGAGGCGGTCAGCTCCCGCTCGATGCCGGCTTCCACCTTGCACCCGATGACGGAAGTGGCAAATCCGGTGAGCTTCAGCGCGGCAGCGCGAACCCAGCGCATACTGCTGCCGGTGATGATGATCCGCGCGACTCGCATGGTGAAGGCCTCGGCGAAGGTGTCTTCGATCACCACACCGCGAATCTTCATAGCGGCGCTGTCCTAGAGTGGAAGCGGATCATCCCGAAGGTCCTGTACCGGGTAGTTCGCGAAGGACACCGTGCAGTAGGCCTCGAAGTAGGAGCGCAGGTCAGGAAGCAGGGCGTCGTCGTAACCCGGGGCCAACCGAAGCCTGCCGCCGGCAGGAGCCCTCCGGAGCTGCCCCTCTTCTACAACCACAGTGCCGCCCTTGAGCACGAAACGGGGCGAGGCAAACATCCGGGCGATATCGGAATCCCGGCTATATACCGTGACATCGGCGTCGGCGCCGACTCCAAGGTGTCCCTTCTGCTTGAGCCCCAGGAGCCGGGCTGGTCCGGCCCGGGTGATGATCGCGATCTCGTTGAGGGTGTACTCTCGCGCAAGGCCGTCAGCCAGCGCGGAACCCGCCAGGAGCTTCGGGTTGACCTGCTTCAGCCGTTCGTCCCGGACCGATTTGTCCATCAGCAGCTGAATCAGTGCAGGGTAGGAAAGAAACGAACCTCCATTGGGGTGGTCGGTCGAGAGAATCACTCGCCAGGGGTCCTGGCTCAGGAGGAACAGCTCGAGTCCAATCGCCCATTGCAACGCGCTGACGGCAGCCTTGTCCTTGTAGACGATCGGAACAATGCCGCAGCCAGTCTCAAGCTCGATGTCCAGGTTCAGCCATTTGCGCCCGCTGCTCCGATGCAGCAGATACTCCACCGGCCCGTCGGCAGTGATGGTGGTGGCAGGCCCAAACATGACCTGTCCTACATCGACGCTCACTTCGGGATGACCATTGACGTATTCCATGACCGGAGCCGCCGCCGATCGCCAGCCGGGTCCGCCGTAGCTATGAAATTGCAGATGGGTGAAGTGCGCCCGTCGACCGGCGAGGGCCCGCATGCTGGCGAGCGTGACGTCCACATTGCCCGGCATTCCCAGGTTATTGCAGTGGATGTGAACCGGATGAGGCAGGCCGATCTCATTGCCGGCGTTAGCCAGCGTTTCAAGAATGTCTCTCGCGGTGATCCCCCTGCCTTTCAAAGGCTCGTCGAGTCCGCTGAGATTGCGTTGCCCTGACTTCCAGGCCTCGATGCCACCCGGATTCACGATCTTGATCGCGTACCCGCCGGCGGACCCCAACAGCCAGGCGGCGTAGTCTCGAGCCCGCTCGCGCTCGCCCGCGGCAATCTGGCGGAGGAGGTATTCGTCGTTTCCCATCAGCACAAAAATTCCGCCATCCACGCAGGGCGTGTCGTCCAGCTCAGCGTGGCTGTGCCGGGCAGCCACCGGCGCTACAGCGGCGTCGAAGACGGTGGTGTATCCCAGTCCTGCGTATCGGTAGCCGGTGGTGAAGGTGCTGGGGACGGTACCTCCGGTGCCCGAGCGAGCGAGCTCCTCCGGGGTGAGTGCCGGCCTGGGTGCCGGATCAGCGGCGTGCTCCTCCGGCAGCAGTCGGCGGGCGTGGTTGCAACTCGAGCTCGCCAGGTGGGAGTGAATGTCCACCCCGCCTGGCATCACGACCATGCCTTTTACGTCCAGGCTGGGAGCTCCGTCGGGCAAGCTCGCCACGATGCGGCCGTCCTCGATACAGAGGTCGCGAGCCTCTCCATCCACCTGGTTGGCCGGATCGTAGATCGTGCCACCGACGAGCCGAAGCCGGCTGGAGCTCATCTGGCCCGAGCCTGTATTAGACGGTGAGTGGCACTCGCCAGCTGCTGGAGCACGTCAGCGGCCGCTCGAGGTCCGGCAAGGCAGGAACGGAGCGCGAGGGGGATTTCATCCATGCGGTAGGCTGTACCCCTGTCGTGGATGCCCGCCACCCCGGTGTCAATCGCAATGCTGGTGGGAAAGGGGACCTGGCTCGCGCGAGGCCCGATCACCGCGGGCCGCAGGCGGGAGAGCGCCGCGAACGTCGGACTGTTCTCCGGCAGGCTACCCAGCAGAAGCACCGCCTGATATCGGTCGCTCTCTATTCCGGCCCGGCCGCGCCGCTCCGGACGGTAGCGCGGATATCCCAGAGTGAAATCCACCGCAAAGGGATATCCGGTCTGCCAGGTGAGAACCGCCTCCCCGCCCACTCGATTGCCTCCGGCACGAAGGCTCACCAATGATGCCCGGGTCGGTCCATTGAGAGCCTGGGTCAAGGCGATCAGGGCTTCGGCTCGGAGCGGATTCCGCGCTTCGGCCGTGGGCTCCGCGTCATGCACCAGGACGGCATACCGCGCGCTCATCAGCTTCTCGGCTATGACGCCGGCCGCCTGGGCAGTCTTCGTCTTAGCCCTGACCGGATTGCCCAGAACGGCCGCCCGGATCAGAGTGAGGGCGGCGATCTCCTGATCCAGCCGGGAGCTGAACCCGGGAATCGGCCGCTTCCAGGGCCTTGTCGGCGCCCACGCTGACCGCGATTACATGGCGACCGTGCCTGCCATCCGGCACCTGGGTTCCCACCGGCTCCAGGCTGTAACGCGACAGGAACCGAGGGTAGCGCTCCCGCGGATCCACACCCCAGAACAGAAAGACATCACCCCGATTGCGCACTTCGCCCAGCGTCGCCACGGCTCGCCCACGACGCTGCGCGGTGATCAGCCCGTTGGCCGCGGTATCCGAGGTTTCCGAATCGACCGTCCCGCCGACTAGATCGGCAACGGAGAGGGCAGCGCGCTGGGCCTGGGTTGTCAGATCCGTGCCCAGGTACACCAGGCAACGACCTCGCGCTGCTACCAGAGCTTCGGCCAATCGCCCGATCGCCAGGTCCAGGGCGACCGGTTTTCCATCGCTCATCACTTGATCGGGAACCCGGCCATCTCCGAACCAGGCTTTTCCCAGGGGACAGGCCGGGGTTATCTCGGTGATACGGTCGTTCGAGACCACGACGGTCAGGTCATCACAGCCGCAGCCACAGCCGAGACAGGTGACGTGCTCGATTCGACGGTCCGAGGTCATGCGGCCTGCTTTCCGGATGATCTCATCTGCCGGTAGATCATCCTGGCCCGGCGTACGAGACGGCCACGGCACTCCTCAGGCGTCCGGCCCTCGGCAAAAACAGTGCAGATCGGGCGTCCCTTGCGGATGTGTTCCCCAGGGCGGGGCACGTCTGCCACCCAGTTTCTCCCGAGCCAGCGGCGCGAGTCGCCTACCAGACTGTCCTGACGAGCAAACACGATTGCCTTGCCGTGAGCCAATGCGCTATGGGGCAGCGCGGGTATCGCCCGCAAATCCCGCTTACAGGCCACGGCATGAATACCAAAGATCGAGAGCTGGTGGGCCCGCTCGATCAGCTCCATGGAGGCGGAGTAGCGAGGGTTTATCTCGATGGGGTAGGGCACGCCCTGCCGGGCGATGAAGTCGACGCCATTCAGACCGATCAGACCCAGGCTGCCTGCGAGGAGGGAGGCCGCTCGAGTCGCCAGCTCCAGTAGTTCGGCCTGTCGGGTGAACAATTGGAGCTGTGGAGTACCCAGGATGCTTCCGCAGTACCGAAACCGCCCGGCACCAAATCGCGGGTCCCCTACCAATTGGCGGGAGAAGCCCAGGATTCTGGTATTGGTCCCATCGGCAGCAAACGAGATCGAGCCAGGAGCCCCAGTTATCCGCTGCTGGAGATACATGCCCGTCGGCACAGGAGTCCCCTCCAGCCAGGGCTCGACGCCATGGCCGCCACCGGACCGACGCGGCTTAAGCAGCCATGGTCCGAGCGAGGAGCGACGGTCGGGTGGTTCGCTCCGGGACTCCGGACAGGGCACACCGCTCTGCCGGAGGATTCGCGTGACCTCGACAGGATTTCTGGCTCGACGCAATGTCTCGGGTGGGTTTCCCAGGAGTTGCCGTCCCTGGGCAAGCCGGGCGACAGCGGTGGGGTAATTCTCAAAATTGGAGGTATACGCGGCAAGCTGGGCGGAAATATTAGAGCCGACATTGGCCGCTTCCATCGGGCCGTAGGGTTCGCCGGGCGTCCGCGAACGGGCGAGGAGCACCTGCTGCGCTGCTGCCTGCAGGTCGAGATCCGCAAAGGCGTCGACGGCGGTGACTCGGTAGCCTGCGCGGACCGCAGACAGCGCGAGGGCGCGGGTAGTTACCCCGGCAACCAGCACGTGTGGCGCGCGCCTGTGCTCAGGCATCCCGGACGATTCCCAGCCGCCGTCTTGCCGCTTCGGGCGAGATGAACACCAGGTGATCGAGCACGGTGCCTCGGGCTTCCCGCAGGCTCAGCCGGTCGACCAGTCCGGCATGGGTGCCACCGCTCAACCCGTCCGCCAGGAGGGCGGCACCCTGCGCTCCCTGTTTCGCCTTTGCGGCAAAGCCACGGAGCGGCCGAACCGAGCCGAGATCCGCCAGGGCGCGGCTTAACCGCTCGACGATATGGGGCTCGGCCGCTTTGCGTCCGGACAGGAGAATCTCGCCGGCAGACGGGGCGGAACAGCAGAGCTGCCGTACGGCTTTCACGGCGCCTTCGATGTAGGCATCAAGGGCAATCGCCCGCCGCCCCGGCTCCCGCTCGAGCATCGAGGTCACCCCACCTTGAAACAGCGCTGCCTTGGAAATGTGTTCGGCGAGGAAGGCTACTTCGCCATCGAGCGCGCCCGCAGAGCGCCAACCGATCGGGCCGCTGGATCCTCCCAGACCGTCCACGATCTGACCCTGTTCAACCGCGACACCGGCGGTAAATCCTCCGCCCAGCTCCAGGAGAATGAACGATACCTCGTCGGGCGAGCAGGCCATCCGCTCGGACTCCTGGTGGATCCCCAGCGCGGCGGCGCACAGCTTGTCTGCAGTTCCCAGGTCCACCCGGTTCACTTTCCGGTGCTCGGGTACAGTGCCGAGGTGGATGACCCCGGGCAGGTAGACCACGGGTAATCCTGAGGCTCCCAGCTGTCGCGCCAGATGCCGCAGGCCGCTGATACCTCCGGGCTCATCCGGCGGGGCGAGGAAGGCCAGACGCAGGTCTTCGTCAGTGGCCTGCGCCGATCGCACCAAAGGCAGGCCATACCCCGAAGGCCCGGCCACCAGGTCGGGACGCCCCGATGCCCGGAGCACATCGAGGAACTTCTCCGGGTGCGCCAGTGCGTCCTCGGTGGGCCAGCTCTGATCCAAGTAGAGCCGTCCGTCGGCCAGGCCGCAGATGTCTATGCTGACCGTGCCCGGGTCGAAGCCTACGACGCGGGTCATGACGCTATTTCTTCTTGGCCAGCTCTTTTTTGGCGACCGGTTGTCTGCGGTTGTCGGGCTCCCGAGCCGAAATCAGTTCCCGGGCAATATCCGCGATGGCTTCGGCGTCCAGTACCAGGTCGTTTCGGGTAAAGAGCCGGGCGACGCAGGCCTTGTGCAGCTTGGTCTTGAAGTTGCCGATCCCGAACGCCCCAAACACGACCACGTTTCCCCGCTTCTCTCCCGCGTCGTTCACCTCGACTCCCTCGATCCCGAGCGGGGGGACTGCGTTCAGGTCCACCGCGATTTTCAGGGATTTCGCACCAGTCCAGGCTGCCCGGGGCACCATCTGCACGCCGGCGGGACCAGAGTTGAGGAGCACGTCTACGTCACGCAGCAGATCCGGAAGGGTCGCAGGATCGTTGAGGGTCACCGCGTCCACATGGACATTGAATCGAGCGCTGATGAATTGCCGCGCCTTCTCACCCTGCTCCGGCTTGCGGGAGGTGATGGTCACATTGGCCCCGTCCTTTGCCAGCAGGCCGGCAGCGCGCTGGCCGACCGGTCCGGTGCCGGCGAGAATCAGAACGTTTTTCCCGCTGAGGTCGCCCAGCATCTCCTCGATCTTGACCACCGCCGCGACGGCTGTGGTATTCGAGCCATTGGAGTCGAGCATGATGGAGACGGAGAACGGCGCGAACAGGGCATCTTGAGCCATGGCGAGGAGCTGCTCACCCGCCGACATGTTGTTGCCTCCGATCCAGACCGCGGTGTTGTGCAGGTCCTTGGGGCCCCGGGTGAAGATGCAGCCGTGGATCAGATCCCGGACGTCGCCCTCAGTGACCCCGGCATAGCTCAATACCACGTCCGCGCCGGCGTCGTAGGCCACCACCTGATCGAACACGCTCGGCAGCCGGGAGCTGTCGAGCTGAAGCAAAAGCTTTCGCATCGGACACCACTTCTCCTGAACGGTTGTCGCTAAAAGACGAGGGGCGCCCCAGCAGCGGGCCGCCCCTCGAAAAATCGGGAATCAGCGGGACTGTACGATCAGCCCTCGGCACCACTGGCGAAGGGGTGACGCGCAGCCTTGTAACGCTGCAGCACCTCGTCGATCGTGGGCTTGTTCTGCAGCGCCCGCTGGATCGACTCCTTCGTTGCCTGATAATTGTAGTCGTAAATCTTCTTGTCGTTCTCGGCCTGCCAGTGAATAAACACACCGACCAGAATGCAGAGGTCGTTGGCCCGGCTCTTGTCAATGACACCAGAGGCCACGCTGTCCATTACCGCCCGAGCCACTGCCGCCTGGGCCGGGCCGAACATCTGAACCGCCTGCTTGGCACCCTTGATGGTGACTTTGTTGAAGAGCAGGGTGTCGGGCTTGGCGGGGAGGTTCGGAGTCACTACAGCCAGCAGGGTAGAGAAGCCGTCGGAGTTGTGGGAGAGCGCTTGGGTGAAGGCCAGACCGGTGGGTCCGGACTTGGAGCCGATGATGAGGTCGATGTGGGCAATCTCATTACCATCTCCGACGAGCGATTCACCGATGAAGAATTCCCCAGCCATACCTGCCTCCATATCCGTTTTGTTGAAGAAGGAGAAAATCCGGCGCAACATGGTTAGCTCGACGTTGGCGAATGGTGAGCCCGGATGAAGAGCAGCGCGGGGGAAACGGACGACCCAGCCACGCGATCCGCAGGGCGGTAGCTCAAGACACTGAGTACTTGCCGTACGTTGAGGCCCCTAGTATGGAACCCGCTTTTGGCGGTGTCAAGTCAACCGAAAGCGCTGAGAAACCGTCTGTTGCGTTGATTTCGGTTCCCGAAAAGGCACGCTTGAGCGACTCCGGTTTTCGGTTTATCTTCGGTACATGGAACTCTCTTCTCCTCCAGCCACGCACTGCTTCCGCTTTCTCCGACAGCTTCGGGCCGAGGGACGGACCAACATGTACGGCGCAGTCCCGTATTTAATGAAGACCTTCAACCTCGACCGGGACGCGGCATTTGCAATCGTATGTCAGTGGCTGGACCAACAGGATCAGATCGAGCCGATACTACCCTCGAGGACTCGCCGGATCCGCAGCAAATCGAGCTGACCCCTCATCGGGAAACACTCGGCCGACCTGTGCTCTGGGTCACGGCTTACTCAACTCCAGCGGTCCATTCTCTCATATGCTTGGTTCGCTTCGAGCCAGCCGGCGTCGGGCCTGGCTACTCCTCTCGTTCGTTGGGCTGATCGCATCACCCCTGCAGGCGCAATACTTCGGCCGGAACAAGGTTCAATATCAGAAGTTTGATTTCCAGGTGCTCAAGACCGAGCACTTCGACATCTACTTCTACCCTGGAGAGCACGGTGCAGCGACCCAGGCGGCCCGGATGGCGGAGCGGTGGCGGACACGCCTGGGGACGGTGTTCGGCCGTGAGCTGTCCGGACGGCAACCGCTCATTCTTTACGCCAGCCCAGCCGAGTTCCAGCAGACCAACGCCATTCAGGGTGACCTAGGCGAAGGAACCGGTGGCGTCACTGAAGCGCTCCGCCGCCGGATCGTTCTGCCGGTGGGGGGGACCCTGGGGGATCTCAACCACGTAATCGGCCACGAGTTGGTCCACGCGTTCCAATACGACATTACGGGCAACGGTCGTTCAGCCACGTTCGGAGCCTTGCCGGCCGCCACGGCTCTCCCGCTCTGGTTCATCGAGGGAATGGCCGAATACCTATCCCTCGGTCCCATCGACGGACCCACCGCCATGTGGATGCGGGGAGCGGTTCAGGATACAGCCAAGGACAGCCTGCCCAGCTTCAGACAGCTCGAAGATCCCCGGTACTTCCCCTACCGTTACGGTCATGCGCTGCTTGCCTTCGTGGCCGGTCACTGGGGAGACCGGGCTATCGGTGAGCTCCTTCGGCAGGCGGCCCAGCGCCGGAGCGTCGATCAGGCCATTCGCGGCGTGCTCTCGCTGACTCCCGACCAGCTGGTCTCCCGATGGCACTCCGAAATTCACGCGGCATACCAGCCTTTGCGCGGGCAAGCTCAACCGGCCGACAGCTTCGGGCCCCGGATAGTCGAGGCCAAGGGAGATGGGCGGTATAACATCGCTCCATCCTTGAGCCCCGACGGCACGCGGATGATGTTTCTTTCGGACCGAGACCTGTTCTCCATCGACCTGTTCCTCGCCGACGCCCAGACCGGTCACGTCGTTCGGCAGATCACGAGGACGGCCGTCGACCCCCACCTCCAGAGTCTGGAGTTCATTCAGTCGTCGGGCAGCTGGTCTCCCGACGGCAAGCGTTTCGTGTTCTCCGCCATTTCGGGTGGCCGGCCGACGTTGGTGGTCTACGACGTGGATTCCGGCAAGCGGGTGCGGGAGATCCCATTCAAGGATCTCGGTGAAATCCTCAATCCCACCTGGTCGCCGGACGGCCGGCGGATTGCGTTCTCCGGGGTGTCCGGTGGTCTAACCGATCTCTTCACCTACGATCTGGACAGCGGCCAGTCGCAGCGGCTGACCAACGATGACTTCGCGGATCTGCAGCCCGCGTGGTCACCCGACGGCCGAACCATCGCCTTTGCTACCGACCGATTTACCACGGATCTCGGAACGCTTCGCATCGGTCGCCAGGCGCTGGGTCTCATTGATGTCGCGACCGGCAGGATCAGCCGAGCACCCGGGTCCGGGCCGGCCCGACAGCTCAATCCCCAGTGGTCACCCGACGGCTCCAGCCTGTTTTTCCTCTCGGATCCCAACGGCGTCACCAACATCTACCGGGTAAATGTCGCGACCGGACAGCTTTCACAGGTCACCAACTTGTTTACCGGCGTAAGCGGCATCACCGAGACCAGCCCGGCGTTTACGGTTGCAGAGCAGACTGGCCGGGTGGTGTACAGCGTCTTCCGCTCGAACGGCTACGATCTCTACGCCATTGACCCTGCGCAGGCCAACGCCGTGCCGCAGCAGCTCACCGCATTCCAGGCCTACGGCTCCAGGGAAGCGTCGTTCGCGGCTCTCCCTCCGATGGGCACTCCGGACTCAACCCTGCTGGACATGCTCCACGACCCGCGGCGGGGGCTTCCGAGGGACACTGCGTTCGCGGTAAAACCGTATAAGCCGAGTCTATCGCTGAACTACGTAGGACAACCCTCGCTCGCGGTCGGAGCCAGCCAGTTCGGTACCTACATCGGTGGTGGTGCGTCCCTGTACTTCAGCGACCTTCTGGGGGACCACAATCTGGTCACCGGATTGAACATTCAGGGCAGCTTAAAGGATGTGAATGCGCTGGTCGGGTATCAGAACCTCACGCACCGTCTGAATTGGGGAGTGGTTGCCCAGCAAGTTCCCTACACAACCGGTGGCTTTGCGGAGGGCACCACCACCATCAACGGCGAACCGGCCCTGGTAGATCAGGTGCTGCTACAGAGGCAAACCAACCGGGATCTGTACGGAGTCTTCGCCTACCCGTTCAGCACGGTTCAGCGAGTGGAATTACAGGCAGGATTCAGCAACATCAGCTTCGACAGCGAGCTCCGTACCACAGGGTTCTCGCTCGTGACCGGTGACCAGATCGTGGACGACAAACAGGACCTCCCGGCGGGCAGCGATCTTAACCTCGGAAGCGCGAGTGCAGCTTGGGTGTACGACAACTCATTCATGGGCGCTACCGGTCCGATCTTTGGCCAACGTTTCCGGGTGGAAGTGTCGCCCAGCATCGGGTCGTTGTCGTACGTTGGAGGGCTGGTCGACTATCGCAGGTACTTCATGCCGGCCCGCCCCTTCACATTGGCAGCCCGCTTCCTGCACTATGGCCGGTATGGGAGTGGCGGCGAAGATCAGAGACTGCAGCCGCTGTTCCTTGGGTATCCGGGACTGGTCCGCGGCTACAGTTACGGTTCCTTCGATGCATCGGAGTGCCACCCGACGGCAAACAACCCGACCGGATGCCCAGCATTCGATCAACTTGAGGGCAGCCGGATAGCCGTGGCGAGCGCTGAACTGAGGTTCCCCCTTTTTGGAGCGCTCGGGATAGGATCAGGGTACTACGGCGTCTTCCCGATCGACTTCACAGTCTTCGGTGACGGCGGCCTGGCGTGGGACAGCCAGCACAACCCCTCTATTCTGGGGTCCGGGACTCGTGACCCGGTATTCAGCGCCGGCGCCGGCTTGCGAATCAATCTCCTCGGCTTCGCGGTAGCCGAAATCGACCTGGTACGACCGTTCCAGCGGCCGGACAAGGGGTGGGTCTGGCAGTTCGAGTTACAGCCGGGGTTCTAGGGAGTCGGCTATCTTCCCGCATGCACCCCTCGCGCGACCACCATCTTCCCCCCGATCCCGACGCTTACCGGCACGCTCCCCACCCCAAGGGTCGAATCATCATCATCGCCCCCACCCGAGCCGCCTGCGAGACCATCGAGCTAGCGCTCGGTCTTCAGGTCGATACCCTGCTCGAGCGGGAACATGGACCTGAGCTGCGGGAATGGGCCGGGCAGGGACTCGCCTTCGGCATCGTGGCGGGTACTGGGACCGGCAAGACCCTGGGCATCCGTCCGATTGCCGAGTCGATACTACGCGAGCCGCTACATCCCGGAGTGGTGAACCGAGAGCGGGAGGCGACTCCGGAGACACCCAGCTGGAACGTTGTCATCGTGACCACGGGGATTGCCCGGCGGTGGTTTCAGGACGACCTCATCACCGGCCGTGACACGGTCATCGCCGACGAGATCCATCAGACCTCTGCCGAGCTCGAGCTCTGCCTGGCGCTGGGCAAGCGCGCCGGTTGCCGGTTCATCTGGCTGAGTGCCACGGTAGACCCGGCCTTCTACGCCGAGTACTTGAACAGCTCTGAGGTGCTGGTTACCCAGGCCTTCGATCCGGCGCTCAAGGCCAAGGTGCAGGTCCTTCCGCAGCAGCCCGAAGAATTTTTGAACGACCGCTATGTCCGCCACGTCATGAAAGAAAAGCGTGGGGTCGCCGTTTTCGTGCCGACTCGCGCGGAAGTGGAAAAGCTGGCGGCCAGCCTGGGAGAGCAGTGGCCTCGGCTCACCACTGCCTTCTATCACGGCGGAGAACCGATCCGGGTGATTCGGCCCTTTCTGGAAGATGAAGTCCCCCGTCCGTTTCTTCTGGCGATGACCGCCGCAGGGCAATCGGCGCTGAATGTCCGAGGCCTCGATACCGTCGTGATCTACGATGCCCGGTATGGCAACGTGGTGGACCGGGGCCGCAACGTGCTGCACCGGCTGTATCTCGGAGCGAACGAAATCCTGCAGATGGCCGGCAGGGTCCACGGCCGAGTCCCCAACGGAGAGGTGGTGATTCTCAGCGAGCGCGACTTGGTGTTCGAGGCGCTTCGCCCCACGCCACCCGAGTTTCAGCTGGCCGGCGATGCGGAGCGGGTTGCGATCACCTGCGCGGCGCTGGGGGTCGATGCTCGTGAGCTGGACCTGCCGGTGCCGCTCGACCGCACCGCCTACAACCGCGCGCTCGGCCTGCTTACCCGCCGAGGTCTCATCGAGAACGGTCGGCTTACTCCCTACGGGCGGGAGGTCGAGGCGCTTCCGGTCGATCGTTCGTGGGGAGAGCTGCTGGTCCATGCCGACTCCGAGTTGATCCCGATGGTGGCGGTGTGCTCCAACATCGAGTCGCTGCACCGGATGACCCGTGAGGAACGCGATCTCCACGGTGTGGTGGTGAATGGGAGCGATCACCTCACGGCGTACAACCTGTATGCCGAGGCGGTGAACCAGCACGGGTATCTGGGTGAGGTGTACGGTCTTTCTCGGCATCTGTTCGAGGAGGAATTGGAGGAGTGGGCGGAGCGGCGTGGAGTTCTGGTCAAGGCGATCGAGGACACTGCTCTCGGCGTAGCTTCGGTCTACAGGTCGCTGGAGCTGCCGCTCCCGAAACAGCTGCCCTACGGCTCCAAGGACATCCGCCGCCGCTGGTCCGATCTGGTCGCCCGAATCATGCCCTTTGATCTGGTCATCGATGAGCACACCGCCGATGGGCAGGAGGCCAGGGTTTCAAAGACCTCAGTGGCGGGAAGCTGGGGAGCCGTTGCCGGGATGCTTCGCTATTTCGCGGACCGCTTTGGTACCCCGCGGGCCGCCATCGAAGGCACCACTCTGTCGTATGATCTCGTCCAGAAGTACGCCACCCTGAGTCCGCCCCGGATCGTTCTGGGTGGACCTCGCAAGCACCAGCGGCTGATGATCGAGCGGCGGCGGAGTTACTTCGGGTTTGAGCTGGATACCGAGCTGGAGACTCTGGAGGACGAGGTGCCGCTGGAGCTCCAGGCGGCAGCGCGGGATGTGCTCGCCCAGGCGCTCTGGGAAGGCGAGACCACTCATCCCGACCAGAACCGGCTGCGGCGCACCCTGGGAGAGCTGGACGAGCTGTGGCGCCGATCGGGCGGAACCCTTGAAGCAGCGTCTCCTCAGGCGGTGCGCGCGAATATTCGGTCTCAATTGGAGTCTGTCCGAGGCTGGCAGGACTTCCTCAGGGCACGCATTGCGTTGAACCAGGACGAGCTGGTGGACGTTTCGACCCGCGAACAACTAGGCGAGCTACCCGGGCGGATCCATCTCCGGGGCGACGCTGTTCCCCTGGACTACGAAGTCCGGAACGGCCAGGGCATCGCTCGGGTGCGTTTGCGAGAGGGCCAGGCCAAACGGCTTCGGGCGGACGAACTGCCCCGGCTCGACCGTCCACTTGGTATTTGCCGTACAGCGCGGACGCCATCCACCCATTCTGGCCGATTCGATTCCCGACCTTCAGGCGCTGCTTCGACGCTCTCGCCAGGCGCCGGACCAGGAAGAACACCCCCATCCCCATCGCGGTGGACGGCGGGATCACGATGGGCGGCATCGCTCCCACCGTCGAGGCCGCCGGAACCACCGGCCCCGGCGCTAGCTCAGCTTCCCCTCTCACGCGCATCGGTGTGATTCGGTCCCCGACCCAGGTCTGATTCTTATCGGATCCGGGCCGTGTCACGATGCGGTGTCAGACCGTTACAACAGGCCCGGTTACCAACGCGGCGGCGCATTGTGCACCGGGGCACCGGCTCGTCGTCTGTACTAGTAGGCGGATGCTCGGAAACCAGTTAACCCCAGACTACGTATCTTTGGACTATGCCAGAAACCTTGTCAGTCAATACCATGCCCTCTGTATTTTCGCCTCTAGCCAAGGCCCTGCTCGACGGCTTCAGCGAAGGGGTGGTGGTCTTCGATGTCGAGGGACGGCTCCTGTACGCCAACCAGCCTGCCCGTGAGGCCTTGTCAGGAATGGATCTTTTCGAGGGCGCCCCCGATCTTCAGCCCCGACTGGCGGCGTTGGGTGGCCGCCTCCGACCGCTGCGGGTGGGAGGACTCGAGTTGGGCGAAGCCATGTTTATTCCGGGGCTGGCGGGTGCCATCACGTTGGCGGCCAGGGAAAAGGAGGCTATCGTCAAGACACTGGACGCCCACAGCTGGAAGCTGGCGGAAACGGCGCGGTCACTGGGCATCAGCCGCACCACCTTGTGGCGCCGCCTCAAGGCGTACGGGCTTCACCGTGATGGCCGGAGTAAATGGGCGCAAACCACCTGATCATTCCGGGCAACTCCTTCCTTCCTCTCTCCCCCCACCACACAACTGAGCACCCCCAACCGCGGACTCCCGGATGACCATTCCCCCGGTCTGGCCGCTTGCCATCCTCGCGACGTTGCTGGCTTGCCAGCGGCCGGCCAACCGGTCCTCTACTGACCCGCATCTGGAGCTGTCCTGGAGCGGCAAGGAGGGAGGTAGGCTGTCCGGAGCCGCCACCGCTCAGTGGTGCGAGGCACGCCGGTTCCTGGAGATCCGCACGGTTCATGGCGATACCGGCGCAGCGCTCGCGCTCTACCCTGAACGAGCACTGGCGGCCGGAAAGTATCCGGTGGTCGACCCGCCAAAGGCTGAGTCCCTTCCGCCGGCCGCTGGGCTTGCGGTGCGCTGGCAGGGGAAGACGGTGGTGCAGGGATTCCAGGGCGACAGCGGAAACGTGATTCTGGAGCAGTCCCGTTCGGGTCTCCTCTCCGGACGGTTTGGGGCACGGGCTCGGTCGGTGACGGATACTCAGCGGATCCGTCTCAGCGGAACTTTTCAGGACCTGGTGATGAAGCCCGCTGCTTCCGGCTGTGTGGACCAGGATCAGCAATCCGGCATCGATCCACAACCTCCGGACAGTGTACATTGACGGCATGGAACAGACCTATTTCCGCAAGGGGTTCGGCCTCAAGAGCGAGATCGCCGGGCGGCTGACGGCGGACTACCACAGTGCCGTGGTTGAGGCGCTAAAAAACAACGGTTACACCCTTACAGTGGGACATCTCACCTTCCGGCTGGCCCGGGAGTTCGGGTTTTGCTATGGGGTGGATCGGGCGGTGGAATACGCCTACGAAAGCCGGACCAAGTTTCCCGACCGGCAGCTCTATCTGGTCGGAGAAATCATTCACAATCCCCATGTCAACGAGAAGCTCCGGGCCATGGGCATTACTCTCCTCACCCAGAAAGCCCAGGGCGAGTTCGACTTCTCCGGGGTCAGCCCGAACGATGTGGTGATCATGCCCGCCTTCGGTGTCACCATTCGCGACTTCGAGCGTCTCCGCGCCATTGGTTGTGTGCTGGTCGACACCACATGCGGATCGGTGCTGAACGTCTGGAAACGGGTCGAGAGCTATGCCCGCGATGGCTACACGGCCCTCATCCATGGAAAGCATTACCACGAGGAGACCAAGGCCACCGCAAGCCAGGTCATGAAGTACCCGCATGGCCGCTATCTCGTGGTATTCGACATGAATGAAGCGCGGAAGATCTGCGATTTCATCGAGGGTGCCGGCGACATCGAGGCCCTCAGGACACACTTTGCCCGCGCTGTATCGCTGGGGTTCGATTTTGAGCGCGATCTCAGCCGGATAGGAGTGGCCAATCAGACCACGATGCTGTCGGGGGAGTCGCTGGCTATTGCCGAAGAGGTGAAGCAGAGCATGGCCCGGCGCTATGGGGCCGATGCGCTGGAGGAGCACTTCCGCTCCTTCGACACGATCTGCTCGGCCACTCAGGAACGGCAGGATGCCGTACTGGCTCTGCTTGGGGAGCCGCTCGATCTGATGATCGTGGTAGGCGGGTACAACTCCAGCAACACGTGTCACCTTGCGGCACTGGTCCACCAGCACGGCGTTCCCACCTACCACATCGAGGACGCGGAGGCCATCGACGTATCCACTGGAGTGATTCGCTACCAGCCCATCGGCACCAAGACAGAAGCCATGAGCGATAATTGGCTGGGTTCCTCTCGTACTATCGGCATCACCGCGGGCGCCTCGACTCCTAATAACAAGGTGGGCGAAACCATCGTGAGGATCAGCACGGTCGCCGGAGTCGAACTGGGTGAGTAGGCGGGGAAGCGGGGAAGGGGTTCCTCGCCTCATAGACGTAAGTCATGACATCGAGCATGGAATGGTGACCTATCCCGGCTTGCCGGGCCCGCTGATCTGTGACTATCTGAGCCGGGAAGCCTCGCGCAGTAAGTATGCCGCTGGAGTCGAGTTTCAGATCGGCAAGATCGAGATGGTGGCAAACACCGGTACCTATCTCGATGCCCCCTTCCACCGGTACGCTGACGGTCCGGATCTGGCGCAGCTTCCGCTGGACTCTGTAGCCAACCTCGACGCGGTGGTTGTGCGGGTTCCCCCGGAGAGTGCGCGGCCGATCTCCGCCCGTGTATTTCAGGGAATGGATTTGAGGGAGAAGGCCCTGCTGGTGCATACCGGATGGGACCGGCACTGGCGAACCGACCAGTACCTGTCGGGACATCCATTTCTGACCGGCGACGCTGCAGAGTTCCTGCGAGACAGCGGGGCAGTGCTGGTCGGGATCGATTCCCTCAACATTGACGATACGGCGGACCAGAGCCGGCCGGTCCATTCGATCTTGCTCGGTTCAGGTGTTCTCATCGTGGAGCACCTGTGCAATCTCCAGAGCCTTCCCTTGGCCGGCTTCCGGTTCTCTGCCGTACCCGCAAAAGTCGCCCGGTTCGGCAGCTGGCCGGTGCGGGCCTTCGGGCATGTCCTTCCGGCAAACTAAAGTCTCCGGCTTTCCGGCTGTCGCTCTCCGATCCGCCGAGCTTGAGGTTGTCGCGGTCCCCTCCATCGGGATGAAGCTTACCAACCTCCGGCGGGTGAACGGGCGTGAATGGCTGTGGCGCAGCGATCAGATTCCGCTCGCCTTGCCCGAGCAAGGGACGTCTTATGTGGACACCGCCGACAGTGGCGGATGGGACGAGTGCTTCCCCACGGTAGGTCCGTGCCCGATTCCGGGAGCGCCGGGCGACACTCCGCCCTTGCCCGATCATGGTGAGCTGTGGAGCGCTCCCTGGTCCAGCTCGGTGTACGACCATGCCGAAGGAACAACGCTGGCGGGGTCAGCCCAGGGAAGCGCATTTCCCTATGAGTTCCAACGGGAGGTCACCCTGGATTCTCATCAGCCGGTGGCACGCTTCCGATACCGCGTGCGTCACCGGGGCAACACGCCGTTTCCCTGGATCTGGTCGTCTCATCCCCTCCTGAATGTGCAGCCCGGTTCCGAGTTGACCTTATCGGGCGTAACCCAGGTAAAGATCGACGCGGTTCATGGCCGGGACGACCTGAGTGAGAACGATGTGGTGAGCTGGCCCGGCGCCATTGGGGGCAATGCCGATCGATTCACCTTTCCCGAAAATGGTGGCTGGGCGATCAAGCTCTTTGGCGACCTGAGCGGCGAGAGTACGCTCAGGTTGACCGACCCTCGGAAAGGCGAGCAACTCGAGATGGTTGTGCGTGCAGCGGAGGTGCCGCAGGTGGGCGTGTGGATCAACTGCCAGGGCTGGGCTCCGCCGGGTCGGAAGCCCTACTACAACCTGGCTCTGGAGCCTTGCATCGGCGCACCTGACCGGCTGGACGTTGCGGTCGGCGACTGGCGCACCGCTCAGATACTCCAGCCAGGCGAAGAGCGCGAGTGGTCGCTGGAGGTCAGACTTCCTAGTTGAGCAGCTGAGCCACCGCCGCAATGGTCAATGGCGCACTGCCCTCCGCCCGGTTGTTGATCAGAAGATAGGCCGGGATCTTGGTCTTCACCGCGGTCTCGACCAGGCGAACCAGATCCCGCCGGAGCTTCGGATTGGGCTCTCGGATCTTGTCATAGGGCGCGAAGGCGTCGACGGCCTCGTTGTAGGTCCGGCCGGGGCGGAGCAGGGCTCGCGCAAGAATGAACGGGCCGGTCAGCGAGTTGGGGAGATCGAGCTGATGGCCAATCGGCGGCATTCTGGTCCAGGAGTTAAAGACGTGAGCCACGCCATGCTCGCGTAGCACCGCGAAGTACATCGGCGTCAGGAATTCTTCATTCCGGATTTCAACCGCGTACTCGGCATCCCGGGGCAGTGCGGAGAAGAACTGATCCAGCCGTTCGGCAAAAGACTCGGCATCCAAACCGGTAAACTTGGCAATCGTCTGAAATTCGAACACGAACGGACCGGCGTTCCGGACAAAGTAGCGGCGGTAAGGCTGGTAAATCTCGTCAATGAAGAGCTCGGGGTTGAGGAAATCAGGGTTGCGTTTCCCGGCCCGATCCGGGTCCTGAGCCTTGGTAAAGGTGTGGATCGTGAGTTGACCCCAGACCTTGCTGATGCAGGGAAATCCAGGAGGAAGGTTTTCCGCGTAGCTCGTCAGGACGGCTTCGGTGGGTGGCCCATAGTAGCTCGAATCGATGCCGACGGTCCCGAACAGCGGAAAGGCGGCGTACTCTTTCAGCATTCGGGCGGCGGCGCCCTTGGGACCGTAATCCTGATGGTACACCAGGCCTTGCCATCCCGGGTAGTTCCAGGTGGAGGTTCCGAAGCGGACTGTTGCAGGAATGCGAGATCGGAGCCGCTCGAAGGTAGCCTGGCTGGGAGCTTCAGCCGCGGTTTCCATGCATCCTACGGAGCGGGACATCAGCTTGAATACTCCCCCGGACGAGCTGAGCACGTAGAGCTCCCCTGCATCATCCTCCCCGAAGCTGAGAACCGAACCTCCGGGCCTCAGGGTAGGCCAGTCGGTGAGCTCGCTCGCCTGACCTCCGGCGTACCTGATACTGCGAACCCAGCCCTGGCAGTAGTCGCCGAAAAAATAGAGACCCTGCAGAGCGGGGATGGCGGTGCCGCGGTAGACATACCCTCCGGTGATCGAGCATCCTTGATCGTGGCTGTACTCGAAGGTGGGCGGAGTGAGCCCGGTCTGGTCGCACTGCCCGCCGTCCAGGCAGTGGGCGCCCTCCATGATGTTCCAGCCGTAGTTGAACTCCCTTCCCGGCTCCGCCGCCGGGCGCAACATCGACTTCCTCGTACTGGCCCTGGCCGACATCGGCGATGTAGAGATCGCCGGTTACCCGGTCGAAGCTGAATCGCCAGGGATTCCGCAGGCCGTAGCTCCAGACCTCGGGCTGAACGCCGGCCTGCCCGACAAAGGGGTTGTCGGCCGGTATCGTGTAAGAGGTTCCACTTTGAACGTCCACCCTGAGGATGGATCCCAGGAGGTCCGAGAGGTTCTGGCCTCTACCCTCGGGATCGTTCCCCGCGCCTCCATCTCCCAGACCGAGATAGAGGAAGCCGTCAGGTCCAAACAGCACCTGGCCACCGTTGTGATTGGCAAACGGCTGGTCTGCCGTGAGGATCACCTGCTCGCTGGCCGGATCGGCGACGTCGGGATCGGCCGAGACCTGAAAGATGGAGAGATGAGTGTCTCCAGCGGGGTCAGTATAGTGCACCACGAACCTGCCACTGGTGGCATAGTCCGGGTAGAATGCCAGTCCCAGGAGACCCTGCTCACCGCCGGCCGACTATCCGGCCGCTCAGGTCCAGAAATGGAGTAGGCAGCAAGCTGCCATCCTTGATCAGGCGGATGCCCCCGGTCTGCTCCACGACAAAGAGACGGCTCAGGTCGCCAGCGGGACTCGTCAGGTACAGGGGTGAGCTCAGACCGGTCGCGATCGGCTCCAGCCGCGCTCCCGTGCCCTGAGGTAGGGATGGCTCGGATGACGAGCTACAGGCATTCAGGGCTGCAGCTACGCCTAAGGAAAGTGCGAAGCTTGCGACAAGATTCGGATGAGATCGCTGACATGGCGGCTCGGCTGGGGGCTCCTGGTAGGAGGCTGCACTCCACTGGGTCTCTGGATATACGAGGACCCGGTAGTCACGGTCTCGCAGATTACTCTGGAGCTGGGGTCGGGACCAGCCCGGTCTCCCGTGACAGTTGCCCTGGCGATGCAGAACACCAATGACTATCCGCTGTCCACCGAGCGAGTTGAGCTGTCTCTGCGGCTCGATGGCCTGCCCGTTGGCGAGACCAATCGCGACAGCACGGTACCGGTGGCAATGGATACTGTCTCGACGGTAGCTCTGCCGATTGCCCTGGTCCGGGAGGCCACACCGGAGCGTCTGCGGAAGCTGGGCTCGGGAACCCATACCTTTGCCGTGCGAGGCCAGGCCACGTTTCAGACCCCTATAGGGAAGAGGAAGGTTCCCTTTGCGCAGGAGGGATCGATGATCTTTGGTGCTCGCTCGATGGGCTTGAGTCCCTAGGCCGCAGGGAGCGGTCCAGCCGATCCAGATGGGTAACCGTCAGGGTGACGGCTCCAAACTCTTCCTCTACCTTCCCCCGGAAAATGAAGGGCCCCTGATCGAACAGCACGTGACTGCGTTTCCGATACACATCGGGGAACAGGACCGTTTCGATCAGGCCATATCCATCGTCGAAGGTCGCGAACTCCATCGGCTCTTCGGTTTTTGCGTGTACCGGCTTGGCGGCGGTCAGCATTCCGGCCATCAGCACGTGTTTCCCGACATGCCGGTGCAGCTCGGTGCTGCGGCAGAGCCGATACTTTCGCAAGTGATCGGCATGGAGCTGCATCGGGTGAGCGTCGGTGATGAACCCGAGGATGGTGTACTCCTCGCGCCGCCGCCGTTCGGGCGAGTACTCCTTGAGCACGGGCACGGCGGGCGGTAGATCATCGAACCAGTCGGCGGGGGCGGGGAGCGGGGAGCGGGGCCGTCACTGCTCTGAGGATTCTGCGCAGCCCTTTCTGCCGCCCCGCTCCCCGCCGCCCGCTGTCCCGCTGCATCCACCATCCACAACATCATCGGCCGGGTCCAGCCCTGCGCGATGGAGTCGAGGGCACCAACCTTGATCAGAAGCCGGAGATCGCTGGGCCCGATTCTGGTCCGGGCGCGAAGATCGAAGATGCTGGTGAACGGCTTCGCCGCGAAGATCCGCTCTACAGCGTCGGCCGAGAGTCCCTTCACAAATTGCAGCCCGATCCGGATGTCCCGCTCCTTGCCGGTGCAACGGAACTCACTGGCATTGATATCCGGCGGAAGAATCGTGAGCCCCATGCGCATGGCCTCCGCCACATAGGCGAAGGACTGGTAGTACCCGCCGCCATTGGACAGCACCGCCGCCATGAACTCCGCCGGATGATGGGCCCGGAGCGCGCAGGAGTGTTGCGCAATCTGGATATAGGAGCAGGAGTGACCCTTGCAGAAGCTGTATCCGGCAAATGACATGATCATGTCCCAGACGAGCTTGGCCGCTTCCGGGTTGCGTCCCAGGCGCAACGCGCCGGTGAAGAACTCCTCCGCATAGGCGCCGAGGTGCTTGGCCGGACGTTTCTTGGAGAGAGCTTTGCGGAGTCCGTCGCCGGTGGCCGGAGACATTCCGGCAAAGGTGGTGCAGACGTTCACCACGTCTTCCTGATAAACCATGATTCCAAAGGAATCGGCCAGAGTATCCCGCAGCGAGGGATCGAGAGGCTCGTAAGGAGCGTGGTTGCGCAGCCGCTCGAGATAGAGCTGGATGTACTTGTTCGAGGCCGGCCGGATCATGCTGGTGTTGAGTACCAGCAGCTCGAAGGTATCGGCCCGGCTCTTGGCACAGAGCAACCGCGAAGCTGGAGACTCGGTGTAGAACACTCCCATCGTTTGGCCGGTCCGGAACAGGGCCTTGGCGGCTTCATCATCGCCGGCGGTGGACGAGGTGTAATCGATCCGATGGTTGGTGTGGCCATGGACCGCATCGATGGCATCCCGGATTACCGCCAGCGAGCGATTGCCCAGGAGATCGATTTTGACCAGCCCGGCATCCTCGGTTCCGTCCTTCTCGAACTGAATGACCGGCACCACCAGCTCCGGATTGCAGTCCAGTTTCTTGGTGGCCGGCTCGACCGGGACGTAGTCCGTCAGAGGTGTGGGCGTGATAACCACCCCACCGGCGTGCACCGACAGGTGCCGGGGCAGACCGACCAGACCCTCTGCTGTCCGGGCAAACTCCTCCCACTGGCTTGCCAGGTTGAGTCCGCGGAAGTTGGGGTGCGTCGCGATCAGGTCGGGAAGCCGGCGTTCTCCATCCTCGAAAAATGGAATGCGGCGAGTTACCTCCCGGATCTCACCGGCCGGCCGGCCATGCACCTTGGCCACTTCACGGAGCGCACCTCGAGCCTGGAAGCAATTGTGATTGGCCACCATGGCGGAGTGAAGCTGGGGATAGCGCCGGAAGACGTATTCCAGCACCTGATCGCGCTCGTCCCAGGGAAAATCGAGATCGATGTCGGGAGGATCGCGGCGCTCCAGATTGAGAAAGCGCTCGAACACGAGCTTGGAAGCAATCGGATCGACGTGGGTAATGCCGAGACAATAACTCACGACCGAGTTGGCCACCGACCCGCGACCGCAATGAGTCGGTCCGTGATGAACGATGTCGCGGACCACCAGGAAATAATCCGCGAATCCCTTGCGGCCGATGATGCCGAGCTCCAGATCCAGCCGCTCCTGCAGCTCGGGCGTGATGGCTGGATAGCGCCGGCGGGCTCCTTCCAGCGTCAGTGCCCGAAGCTGATCGAAGGCTCCCGCCGTATCGGCAATCCGGGGAGGAACCGTGCGGTTTCCGATCGGTATGGCATAGCCGCACCGCTCGGCGATTTCCTCGGCCGCCGACAATGCCTGGGGACAGTCGGGAAAGTGACGGGCCAGCTCGGGAACGGGGCAGAGCCAGGCCCGCTGCGGCCAGAGCTCGGCTGCGGGAAGGGCGGAGAGGGTGGTGTTGAGCGCGATGGCCCGAAGCAGGCGGTGGCGGCTCCAGTCCTCGGCATCCGCGGCCACCACTCCGTTGGTTGCCACCACGGGCAAGCCCAACCGGCGGGCAGCCGCCATGGTCTCGTGGCGTTGGCTGCCCGGGCGCAGCTCGGCGTAGAGGTTGTCCGGTCCACTTAATCTGAGGGTCTGCTCGAGGAACGCGGGATCGCGAGACAGGAGAATCAGGCCTTCGCGGTCGGTTGCCACTGAGCCCAGCAATTTCTCGAGCCGCTTCGCCCGGAGGGACGCGCCGGTTTCGTCGGGTCGCGCCTGACAACCTTTCCGCCCCACCCCTTGCGCGCCTTCCTCCACCGGCACGTCCCTCCGGGCTTCGCTGGATTGGCTGCCCCAGTGAATTCGGGTTATTGCCCGGCACAATGCGCCCCACCCGCGCTCATCGGTTGGCAGTGCGACCACCTCCTGGCCGTCTGCGATCAGATGAGCGCCCAGGATGGGCCGGATACCAGCGGCGACACAGGCGCGCTGGAACTCCACCGCTCCATAGACGCCGTTGCTGTCGGTGCAGGCTAGAGCGCGGAAGCCTCGCCGGGCGGCCGCTTCAGCCAGCACATCCGGGCTGGACACGCCGAGGCCGAAGGAGAAGTGGGAATGGACATGCAGGTGAGTGAACATCTTCTTCTCAACTGCGTGAGCGGGACAAGAAAAGCGTGAGCGGTGAGCGGGACGACTGGTGCTGCTTACGCTGTTGTTCCCCGCTCACGGGTTAAAAACTCATCCAGTAGCTGATTGACCACTTCTGGCTTATCCAGCTGAATCCAGTGGCCGGTGTCCGTAACCACCCGATGAGGGAAGCCCTTTCCCACGCGGTGAAGACTGAATGGCTCATCGTTGTTGGGTGTCACCACGGACAGGATCGGGCCTCGATAGCCGGCGAATGAAGGGCGAGGATCAAATCTGCATGACCTCCCGAAACAGCTGCTCGACCGCCTCCCGGGGTGTAGCCCGCAGGTCAGCCAGCAGACGGTCCTTGACCGCCGCGTTGGGTCCGGCGATCTGCGACCAGTATCCCTGGATGACGCTGTCGTAATCGGCCTGGAGGGCCTGGAGAAAAGAGGCAGCCTGCTCGGCAGGGATCTGGCTGCCATCGCCGATCGGGTCCAGCAGCAGCAGACCGGCCACCCGATCGGCATGAGCGCCGGCATACTTCAGGGCGACTCCACCACCCAGGCTGTGGCCCACCAGCACGAACCTCCCGATGCCCAAGCTGTCGACCACGGCGCCGAGATCGCCCGCCAATCCGCTGATCGAATAGTCGCGGTTCCTGGCTGGCTCGGACGCGCCGTGGGCCCGAAAGTCGAACGCCACCGCACGCCGGCTCGAGCGCAGATGCTGAAGCTGGCCAGACCAGTGCGCGGATGTTCCGGCCAGCGAATGCGCCAGAACAACCGGAACTCCGCCGTGACCACCATCGTCCAGCGCCAGTGTCCCGGCGGGGCCGGGAGTTCGGGTGTGACTCATGAGTTACCTCGCACTGACCAGGGCGGGCGAAGCTCGAGAATACGATGGTACACCGGGCAACTGGGGCGTGGGCCCCGGGCAGATACCCGATGCTCATCAGAAACTCATTCACGATCTCTCCACCGGTAAAACGGAAGGTGCCTTTGAAGAGCTTGACCCATCCTCTCTCTCGGGGGTGATGGGCGGCCAGCCAGCCGGCAAAGGAGCCGTGGCTTTTCCGGAGCTCAAGAATCTTCTGCGCGTTGGCAATGGCAGCTTCGATCTTCAGCCGGTTCCGGACAATGCCGCTGTCGTTGAGCAGCCGCTTGCGATCGGCGTTGCCGTACGCCGCGACTATCTCGGGAGCAAAGCCGCCGAAGGCCTGCCGGAAGGCTTCCCGTTTCCTGAGAATGGTGACCCAGGACAGCCCCGCCTGATTGATCTCCAGCATCAGGCGCTCGAACAGGGCGGCATCGTCCTCAAGAGGGAAGCCGTACTCCCGATCGTGATAGGGCCCGTGCCACTCATGGCCCGAGGCCGCATCGCAATAAGTCTCAGCCATGGAGATGTATGTTTCGGGCTCTATGCGTGCAGCGATTTACGAGGGGGCCGGTGGCCCCGAGGTCATTACCATCGGTGAGGTCCCCAAACCCGAGGTCCGGCCGGACCACATTCGGGTGCGGGTGCACGCCGCCGGGCTGAACCGGGCGGACATTATCCAACGCAGGGGACACTACGCTGCGCCCTCGGGCTGGCCGGCCAATATCCCGGGACTGGAGTACGCCGGCGAGGTCGAGGCGGTTCGGCCGGGCGTTACCCAGTGGCGGGTGGGCGACCGCGTGATGGGGCTGGTTGGAGGCGGGGCCCAGGCCGAGCTGGTGGTGGTGCACCAGGATGAAGCGCTGCCGATTCCCGCGGGACTTTCCTACCAAGAGGCGGCGGCCATTCCCGAGGCGTTTCTCACCGCCTACGATGCGCTGGTGACTCGAGGGCGGCTGCAGCCTCGTGAGCGGGTGCTGATTCACGCGGTTGGCAGCGGCCTCGGCACGGCAGCCTCCCAGATTGCCAAACAGCTCGGCGCCACCGTGATCGGCACCTCGCGCAGCAGCGACAAGCTGGCCCGGGCCCTGGTGTACGGGCTGGACGTGGGCATCGATACCAGTCGCACGCCTTTTCCCGAGGCAATCGGGGAGCCGGTAGACGTGGTGTTCGACGTGCTCGGTGGCCCAGCGCTGGCCGATAACCTGGCGGTGCTCGCGCCGCGGGGCCGGCTCATTGTGCTCGGCTTTCTGGCGGGGAGCCAGACCACTGCCGATCTGGGCCCACTGCTGCGGAAGCGGCTGGAGATCGTGGGCACGGTCATGCGAACCCGGGGAGTGGAAGAGAGAATTCCCCTGGTTCGGGAGTTCGGAAACCGAATGCTGCCGCTGTTCGAGCCGCGCTTCGGCCAGCCGGCGGCGCTCCGGCCGGTGTTGGAGCGGACCTACCCAATGACTCAACTGGCCGATGCACATCGGGTGCTCGAAGGCAATGCGACCTTTGGCAAGGTCGTGGTGGTCTGGTGACGGAGAGACCCCAGGCGGCGAGCAGTCAGCGGCACTCCCTGCCGGAGTGCACCGGCACCATAGCGAGCATGAATGTGATCGATGGCGTACTGGAGAGTGGCGGGGCAGCGGGGCAGCGGGGCAGCGGGGCAGTCTGCGATATCTTGGCCGGCGTGCTTTTGCTGCCCCTCCGCCCATCCACCCGCAAGCGGTACCCGCCCCGCTGACCGGCCCATAGATCCAGCTGCGCCTCTTTCTCTACCAGCTGATCCAGCGTGAGCGCCAGTGAACGGACTGCCAGCCGTTTGCTGTTGGCCACGGCAAAGGCTCGCCGAGCCGCATCCCAAAGCTCCGCATCGAGCACCGCGGCGCTCAGCGGAACGCTGCGGGTGACGGTAGTGTAATCCGCGTAGGTGGCCTGCAAGCGCAACCGGCCGGCAGCGAGCTCCCGGCGACGCAGCCGCCGACCCAGCCGCTCGCTCAGCAAGCGCAGGACCGGATGCAGAATGCCGAGATCGTTGGTATCGCTCGACAGCGTATGCACCAGGCAAAACACGGACTGCTGCTCCGGTGAGAGGACCGGACGCGGGTCGATTCCACGGGCTCTGGCCCGGAGCACCCGGCCGCCCCGCCCGAACACCGAGCAGAGCGCGCTCTCGGAGATATTCGCCACTTCCCCGACCAGCTCCAGCTGATACTCGTCCAGCCGAAACCGCATGTCGGGATCCAGTTCGGGCAGTACTTCCAGAGGCTGAGGCGCCAGGAACTCTCGTTCGTTACCGGCCGGTACGTATAAGAGCTCATTGCCGCTGGTTCCGTCCGCCCATCCGCCTGTCCGCCTGTCCGCCCGTATTGCCGCCTGGCTCACCAGCTTGTTCCCGGCAATGCCAACAGAGATAGGAAAGCGGAGCCGGTTCCGCACTTCTCGCCCCAGCCGCGCCCCAACGTCCTGCGGCGGGCCGAAGAGCCGGCCGGTTCCGGTGAGATCGAGAAAGGCATGGCCATATCCCCGGGGCTCTATGGTCGGGGCAAACAGCTGCAGAATCTCGTGCAGGGCACGAGACGCTCGGGCGTAGAGCTGCGGGTTGGGCGGCACCACGATGAGGTCGCGGCAGAGCCGCTGGGCCTTTTGCACCGGCATGCCGGGGGTCAGCCCGGCCAATCGCGCCTCGGGTGAGAGCGCGAGAACGGTGGCCCGGTCTGCTCCCGCGCGCGCGATGGCGAGCGGGCGGGTTCGGAGGGCCGGGGCCACCAGACCTTCCAGCGTGGTACAGAAGGCGGGCGGATCGACGAACAACACGGAACGCATAGGCGAAAAGCGTGAACGGTGAACAGTAAACGGTGAACAGGATGGCGAATTCTCTCGTGGTGAATTCCCTGTTTACCGTTAACTGTTCTACCGTTCACTCTTGGTGTCCGACCATACCGCCAGCTCGTTGCCGCTGGGGTCGGTAAAATGGAAACGGCGGCCACCGGGAAAACTGAAAATGCCTCGCACGATGGTGCCGCCCGCCTGTTTGACCCGGCGCTCCTGCGACTCCAAATCGAGCGCGTAGATCACCACCAGGGGTCCCCCAGCGGGCAACCCGGGAGGCCGTCTGAAATCCGCCACTCAGCCGGCCATCGGCAAAGCTGGCGTATTCCGGTCCGTAGTCCTCGAAGCTCCAGCCAAACGCTTCGCCATAAAAACGCTTAGCCTCCGGCACACTGGTGACGGAGAATTCGATGTAATCGATTCTGCGATCATGTTGGGCGCTGCTCATGGCGATTTCCTCTATAACAGGACGGACTGCTCGGCCGCATCCACCACTTTGCCGCTGTGCTCGGCAGCTTCGAGCCGCTGCCGGCGCCGCTTACTCGCCTCATCGCCGGCAAACCCGTAGGCCTGACGCAGAGCATTGAGCCGGCGAGTGAGCGCATCCTGATAGCTCCGGCTGGCCATGTCGCTACCGGCGTAATGACGGCGATATCGCTCGTACAGAGCCGGGAACTCCCGCTCGAGCACAGGAAGGAAGCGGCGCCGCGCCGCGGGGCCGAGCCGGAGCGCCGACCCGATCACGTAGCGGGCACCCGCCTCCTTCGCTGCTTCCATGAGCCGCGCCAACCCGGCCCAGTCATCGGTGATGCCGGGAATGATTGGCGCCACAATCAGTCCGGCATAGACCCCACCTTCGGTGAGCCGCCGCAGTGCCCGCAACCGCGCTCCCGGAACCGGCGAGCGCAGCTCCAGGCGGCGGGCCAGCCGGGGGTCGGCCGTGGCCAGCGAAATGTTGACGTTCACCTCGTTCTGTTGAGAGAGCGCCTGCAACAGGTCGAGATCGCGAATGACCAACGGCGACTTGGTGATGATCTCGATCGAAAGCCCGTGATAGGAGCGCAATACCTCCAGAATGCGCCGGGTGAGTCGAAACCGCCGCTCGGCCGGCTGATACGGATCAGTGGCGGTGCCAATGACCAGAGACTGGCCGGCCAGCCGAGCGGGTTTGAGCGTACGGCCCAGCACTTCAGCCACGCCGGATTTGACCAGGATCTCTTTTTCGAAGGCCTCCCAGGCGGGCAGGCGGACGGGCGGACCGGCGGACGGAACTCGGGTGATCCAGCTTTGATAACCCGACCCGAAGAACTTACAGTACCCGCCGCCCATCTGCCTCCGCTGCCCAGCCTCTCTACCACCCACCGATGCGTATCCCGCGCGTAACAGTAGGTACAGCCGAATTCGCATCCGACATAGGGATTGATGGACCAGAATCCCATGTGAGTGGATGCCGGCGTGTTCAGCACCGAGCGCACCGAGAGCTGGATGAACCTGGTACCCCGGGCACGGGTGTCTAAGACGGGAAGCGGGGAAGCGGGAAGGGGGGGAAGTAGCTCTAGCTGCGGAACATCGTCTGCTTGCCGGCCCGCTTCCACGCGTTGCCAACATCCCCGCGTCCCCGCGTGCCAACTTCCCCGCCTCCCCTCTTCCCGTCCTCCCCGCTCCATCACCCGCATAGTCCCCATCCACATCGGGTGCAACTGAAGCAGCCTGATGAGGGCACCAGGGGACCGGCGCAATCGGGACAGACGCCGAATAGTGCTGGGTGGCCGCCGGTTACCGGCTTTGATTCAGTGCGGGAGAGAACGCCGAGGGATGTTGCGGCAGGATGGACAGTGCGGGGAAAAACATCGGTGCCTCGCTTCGGGGTTTATTCGGCACTAGCTTACCCGAATATATCCCGAAGCCACCTGCCGTCAAGAATGGGCCCGCTGCTTCGAGCCCAGATAGGTCCCTCGCTCCGCATCGTACACTCGCACCTGCGTCACCAGCCCGGCCTGGTCTGGATCCACCACTCTTACGTGCACCAGCCGGGGGTCCTGGCTGGGCCGATACAGAATCCAGCTCTCGGGCGGAGCCGCAGGCTCGATCTGAGCACACGCGCCGACAGCGGCCTGCTCCCGAACCGGACGGCCTGGCTTCCACAGACGGCAGGCACCGGCCGGCGGCAACGCAGATGGCGGTATGCCAAGCGGCGAACGGTCATCGGTGTCCTGAATGACCAATCGATCCTCGAATACAACCGGTCCCATGTCGGGATGATGGCTGGTGCTCTGACCACAAGCCAGCAACCCTGCTCCAGCAAGTAGCACCATTGGAAGGCGCAAATGATCGGGAGAAAACACGCGAAGACTCCTGTCGAGGCAGATCCATCAGGGTAGGGCTAATTTAGAGCAGATTTCCTTCTCTGCGCTTCCCGAGGTGACATGGTCCAGTCGTTGAGCCCGGGCGTTTCGGAGACGGGCCGGGTCGAGGCGTTCAGCGATGGCGTGTTTGCCATCGCGATCACCCTGCTCGTCCTGGAGATCCGCGTCCCGTCTCCCGAGATCACCCATGAGGGCGTTGACCTCTTCCGCGCCCTTCTGGGGCTCTGGCCTTCGTACCTGGGCTACCTCATCAGCTTCATCACTATTGGCGTGATGTGGGCCAATCACCACAGCATGTTCGAGCTGATTCGGCGGACCGATCGCTACTTCCTGATGCTCAGCGTGGTCTTTCTGATGTGGATTGCCTTTCTGCCGTTTCCCACGGCGGTGCTGGCGGAGTACCTCCCTCGGCCCGGCGGCCGGCGGGTGGCGGTGGCCGGGTACAGCGCGACCTTCGTGATCATCGCTTTGGCGTACAATGCCCTCTGGTGGTACGCCATCCGGGACGGTCGGCTGCTCGGTCCCGACGCGGACAGACACGCGCTGCGGACCATCAGCCGCCGATATCTGATCGGGCCTGCAGCCTACTTTCTATCCTTCGTCCTGGCCTTCGTGAATCCCTGGGCCAGTCTTGCCCTGCACGGACTATCTGATGGCGTTCTACCTTCTGCCGGTGCAACGCTCGTGAACTTCACCTTGGACGATGCGCTGCCGGTGTTGCGGGCCACGCCGCAGGTGCTCCGTGCCTGGCTGGAAAACCTGCCCGAGGTCTGGGTTCGCTCCAACGAAGGGCCCGACACCTGGAGTCCCTACGACATCGTCGGCCACCTGATCCACGGGGAGCGGACCGACTGGATTCCCCGGCTCGAGCTGCTGCTGGCGCAGGGCGACTCGCGGCCGTTCACGCCGTTCGATCGGTTTGCCCAGTTTCGCGAGTCCCGGGGAAAGTCTCTGGGGGAACTGCTCGATACCTTTACCGAGCTGCGCCGCATCAATGTGGACCGGCTGGAGTCCCACCGGCTGCAACCCTCTGATTTCGATCGTCGAGGCCGGCACCCCGAGCTCGGCCCCGTGAGCTTGGGCCAGCTGCTGGCCACCTGGGTGGCTCACGATCTCAATCATCTGGGACAGATTGCCCGGGTGATGGGACGCCAGTATACCGACGCTGTGGGTCCCTGGCTCGAATACCTGCCGCTCCTCCGCGCTCGCCCCTGATTTCGCGCGGCCTGGCCGCTGAGGGATCAGGTCTGCTTCCGCCGAATGTTCCAGGCCTCCTCGTGGGGCACCACAAAATCTTCCTCGGTCGGCGGGCGCACCAGGAGGTCGAAGGCAAGAAAGAGGGTTTTGGAGTAGGGAAAAAACGCAAAAGGCACCACCAGCATCAGGGCGATAGTGGTGGCCTGAAACAGGTCCCATGGCGGGTCGGGCCAGGTCCCCAGCAGAAAACCCACGACCCAGATGCTGAAGACGGTCTCCATCGCCATCAGATTGAAGAAGTACGCCCCCAGCCAGTACCCCTCTTCTCCCCGTTCCAGCCCGAGGCCGCAGACCGGGCAATTGGGCACCAGGTGTGACCAGGTGACAAAGATCGGACCCCCACCGCAGTGAGGGCAGCGGAGACGCAGTGCCCGGGTGAAGAGCGACGTTACCCGCCGCCGGGTGGGGGGAATGGCTGGGGACACAGAAGGAGTCGTCATGGTACCACCTTCTACTGATACTACCGGACGACCGGTGCCTCCGCGAGGGTCCGGATCACCCCGGGACCGGCAGATGCGCGTCCAGCCAGCGTCCCACGTCGGACAGAACCGCCTGCGAGTCGATATCCGCAAAGAGTCCGTGGTAGCCCTCGGGATATTCCCGGAACTCACGGTCAGCCTGGCGAAGCCGGGAGTAGAATTCCCGGCTGCCCTCGGGCGGCACCATTCGATCCGCCGAACCATGCAGGATCAGCACCGGCAGCGACAACGTTTCTGCCTCTCCATGCACCCGGGCGATTGCCGAGGTCACTTCGGTCGAGAGCCGCGCGGTACCCCACCGGTGAAACCACGGATCTGCCAGAACCGCCTCCACGACGGCCGGGTCCCGGGCAAGCCCGCTCAGGTCCATTCCCACTCGAAGGGTAAACCGGGGCGCTAGTCGGGAGAGCACCCGGCCAAGGGCCATAAGAATGGGCGGCACGCCGAGCTTTCCGAGGGGCGGGGCCGCGGCGATGACGCCGGCCAGACCGTCCGGATAGTGCAAGGCGTATTCGAGGACGATCAATCCTCCGAGGCTGTTTCCCAGGACGAAGAGCGGCAGGTCGGGCTGCCAGCTCCTCACTCGGTCCAGGAAACGGTGAAGATCCTCGCGGTATTGATCCCAGCTCCTGATGTACGCCCGTTGGCCCGGTGACCGGCCGTTCCCTCTCAGGTCGAAGGCATAGAGCGCGATGCCGCGAGCCGGGAAGAACTCCGCCAGACGTGGGATACAGGCCGCTATGGTCGCCCAGGCCGTGCAGGTTCACCAGCACAGCTCTCGGAGCTCCAGCCGGCACCCAGCTCTGCCAGAAGAGCTCGGTACCGCCCGATCCGGTAAACCGTCCGTCCCGGTGGGACAAAGCGGTGCTTGACAAAGTCAGCCTCCACTTCGAACATAGTGGGCGCGCTTCCTGGCGTGCAGGACACACGTGTACGGATCGAAGCTCCTCGAGACAGCTTGAATCAGCCATAGTCTCTTCCGCACGGCCTTCATCAGCCGGTACGTGCAGCTTCACGTTGGCGCGAGTCGGACGCCCGCGTTCCCCGGTGTGTCGTAGTCCTGCTCCTACTGGTTCTCATTCAACGCATAGGGGTAATGGTGATGGCGTATAACACTTGGGGCTCGAGGCTCGCCACGGTAGCGGCGCTCGCAGTCTTGTCCATGGGATGGGCAAACCCGGCCCATGCCCAGTTCGGAAAGCGGTTCAAGGATGCGGTGAAGCGGACGGCCGAGGACAAGGCGATTCAGAAGGCCACCGACGAAGAGAGCAAGGCGATCGACAGTGCCATGGCAGGAGGCGGCAAGAAGTCCGATACCACAGCAGCCGCGGCTGCTCCGGCCGGGCAGACCGGTGCGGCGCCGGCTGCCACCGCGGGGCGCGGCTGGGGCAGCAGGTGCGGCGGGTGCGGGAACGGCTGCCGAACTCAAGCCGGGACAGGGAGCGTGGGCCAACTACGACTTCAAGCCGGGCGAGCGAGTCCTGTATGCCGATGACTTCACCTCCGATGAAGTAGGAGACTTCCCAAAGCGAATGGAATTCAAGATCGGGGGCCGCCGAAATCGTCGAATGGAACGGGAGCCGCTGGCTCCGGGCTACCAGCGCCTCCAAGTTCTACCTTACCCTTCCCGAGGCCCTTCCCGAACGCTTCACCCTGGAATTCGACTACAACAATCAGTATGGAGAGGTCTGGCTTTCCTTTACGGAGGACGAGAATACGCGGGTGGAGTTCGGAGGCGATGGTGCCGCCGAGCTCAATAACCACAAGGGCGGCATTAACGCCAATGGACGCTACGATACCGACCAGAAGCGAGACAAGATCCGCCGTGCTCGGATCATGGGTGACGGGAAATACCTCAAGGTCTACTTCGACGACAAACGGATCCTGAATGTGCCCAACGCAGACGTGGGCCGGTCGAACAAGATCCTCTTCAACACCGACGCCACCGACGACCGTCCTGCCATGTTCGCCAACTTCCGCGTAGCAGCCGGCGGGAAGAAGCTGTACGACGCGTTGGCCGAGAAGGGTAGGGTCGCAACTCAGGGAATCCTCTTTGACACGGGAAGCGACCGGATCCGGCCGGAATCGACTCCGACTCTCAAGGAGATCGGGACGATGCTGAAAGACCATCCCGAGCTCAAGCTCGTCATCGAGGGTCACACGGACAATGTCGGGAAGCCCGATGCCAACCAGGCGCTGAGCGAGAAGCGGGCGAATGCCGTTCGTCAGTACCTCGTCGATAGCTACCAGATCGAGGGGGCTCGTCTTCAGGCGAAAGGGCTGGGTCAGACCAAGCCGGTGACGAGTAACGACACTCCGGAAGGCCGGCAGAACAACCGCCGGGTGGAGTTGGTCAAGTCCTGAGGTGAACCCACGAGGCGCCGCTCTCCGCAGCGGCGCCCTCGTTCCTGCTACATGCCCGCACCTTTCAGCCGGGCCGCCACCAGTCCCATATCCTTCTTTCGCAACTCCACCGCACGGGGCTTGATCGCCTCCACCACGTCCGCGGGCACTTCCTGCTGCATCCGCTGAATCTGGGCTTCGTTTCCCTTGCGCAACTCGTCCCGCTGCGCCTGCGACAGGCTGGCGGTGTCGATCCCGCCGAATGACGGCGTCAGGTAGCCCACCACGGCAGAGAGGTTGCTGCGGATGAACTTGTAGCGCTCCGGGTCTACGCCTGCCGCCTTCGCTCCCGCCTCCACCGTGGCCATCTCCTGGACGCCCATCATCGCGTTCAAGGTATCATCGCTGGTCCGCGCGCTCTTGAGCTTGGCGCCCGCTTCACGCACCGCCTGCAGCTCGCCGTCCATCCCCTTGGTCCAGCGTTCAATGTCGGCCGGAGTGAGAGGCGCTGCGGTGGGGTTGCCGGCCGGCTGTGCAGTCGGAGCGGCGCTGGATAAAGTGTCCTGGGCAGCGGATTCCTCGCTGGAGGCGGTGTCCGCGGAAGCGTCGGGTTGAGCGTCCTTCCGGCCGCAAGCAAAGAGCAGCGCAACGGCGAGCAGTCCGGCAGACGCAGCCTGGGAACCAAAGGCTCTGAACATGGATCCTCATGGGGGAGAGTCGACGGGATTGGACGGTGCCAGTATAGAAAGTCGCCGGAAAGCTGTCCAGTTGGGACCTCACGTCACCACTACTGGTTCTCCTTCCGGCAGCCAGGTGTCGATTGCGCCCCGAACCTCTGCCACTGAGCGACGCATTGGGGAGGCGGCAGGAATGCTGGATTGCTCGTGGGGCAGGAACTCGAGCAGGTACAGCGTCGGCCCCGCATTGCGCGCATGCTCCGCCACGAATGCCGCGAGGGCGCTGCGCCAGCCGCGAGAGGGCTCGGGCCGGGGCACCGGTCCGCGGCGATGCCGCTCCAGCTCACGGATGATCTGGGTCCGGCTGAGCCTTCGTCGCCGATAGCGGCCGCGGTGCTCTCGCTCATCTTCCAGCGAACTTTCCTGTCGAGTCCGGACCAGATCGCAGGAGCAGGCGCCCACCAGAAGCTGGGCCACCGTTCTGGCCGGCGGGTGCAGCCGACTCAGCCGGGCGCGCTCAGCGGTGGGGGCAAGGTCCGCCGTCAGGCCGGAGGGTAGCATCGAGCGGATCTCGCTGAGGGTCAGGGGACTCGCGATGCTCAGGAAGAAGCACATGGGTCAGTCGTCAGCCGGCCGATGCTGTCGCCCTGAACGGTATATCACCTGGATGTACGAAGCGGTGACAAGCGACTGCGTACCGGAGCTGAACAACGGGGGACTGGTGACTGCGGTCTGGCAACTCTCAAATCGGCAAATCGTCTCGGACCAGCACCAGGATCGCGGCCTGCGGCACCACCAGGTACTTCCGCTCCTCGAAGGTGATCTCCACCGCGGCCTTTCGGAAAAAGATGGCGTGGTCCCCCACCCTGGCCTGCATCCCGCGGCTCCGGCCCTCGCGAGCATCGATCTTCCAGGGCTCATCGTCCAGGCTGCTGAGGTCGGCCACCGGGGTTCCCGGACCGGTGGCGACGATCAGCCCGGTCTGCACCTGCTGGGCATCGATTGCGGTGGCGGGGAGGTACAGACCCACCCGGGTGCGCTCATCGCCATCCTCAGGAGTAATGAGGACCCGATCGCCCACCACCAGCAGCTGCTTCTTGGGAAATTCCATCAACCGTTGGTTCCGTTGCCCTTAGCCGCATTGGCTCCGGCTTCTGCCTGATGCACGGTGACCAGATCGATGATGCGCAGCTTCCGGATGGCGGTGGGGAGCCGGAGCGTTACCTCCTCGCCTACTTTTCCCCCGCCCAGGGCACGGCCCAGAGGTGAGGCCAGCGAGATGTCCCCAGCATCGATGTCCATCATCTCGGCCAGCACCACGACGTACGTATCGGTTTCGTTGGTCTCCAGGTCCAGAACGGTGACCCGGGACCCCAGACCCACGCGGTCGGTCGGGGCTTCGGTGTTGGCGAGCTGACCGAGCTGATTCAACCGCTGGTGCAGCTGCCCCAGACGGGCCTGCACGAACTGCTGTCTCTCCAGGGCGGCTTTGTACTCGGAGTTTTCGCGCAGGTCTCCGAGCTCCACCGCCTGAGCGATGGCCTGGGGCAGCAGGATATTGAGTTCATGGCTGAGCTGGTCGATTTCACGGCCAAGCTTCTCTCGCATTTCACGGATCATTGGTGCAACCAGGCGTAAAAAGGAATTGGCCCGGAGATGAGATCTCCAGGCTTGAGGAAACTCCGGTCAAAAGATACCATCGGCAGCAGCACGGCGGAATGCCACGCGTTTCCTTGACACCTTTGGGGGCCAAGGCTAAAGTGCTGCTGGCTCAGGCTTTTCCACTCGACTTTGGTGGCTTCTTACGAACAGGATGAACGCGTAAATGTTGAGGACCGCTGCCTGGCGCTCCCGGTTGGTCACCGCGCTCTGCCTGCTCACTGTTGGGTTGGTCGGCTGTAGCCCGGAGCACTACCCCCAGACCACACTCCTCCCCCGCGGCGACTTTGCCCGCATTGCCGACCACCTGCTCGACACGACCGTAAAGTGGGCGTTGCTCGTGTTCGTGCTGGTGGAAGGAGTGCTGGTCTATGCCATCTTCCGCTTCCGGGGTAAGCCGGGAGATCCGGAGCCGCACCAGACCCACGGCAACACCACGGTCGAGATCATCTGGACCGTCATTCCCGCGCTGATTCTCGCCGCCATCGCGGTGCCCACCGTTCGAGCCATCTTCCAGACCAACGCTACTCCCGGGAAGGACGCCCTCACCATCGAGGTCGTCGGCCATCAGTGGTGGTGGGAGTTCCGCTATCCGGAATACAACCTGACCACGGCCAACGAGCTGCATATCCCGGTGGGTCGCACCGTCTCGCTCCGGATGGGCAGCGCCGACGTGATTCACAGCTTCTGGGTGCCCCAATTCTCCGGCAAGCGGGATGTGTTCCCCAACCGGGAAAGCCGGCTCTGGTTCAAGGCGGAGACAGCGGGAGAATATCCGGCCCAATGCGCTGAATTCTGCGGGATCCAACACGGGCGTATGGCCTACCGGATCCGGGCACAGAACGCCGAGGAGTTCCAGGCCTGGGTTGCCCACATGCAGACGCTGGGCCCGAAGCCGCCGGCCGGGGCCAAACCGGCCGCGGGAAGCAAGCCGGCTGCGTCATCATCCCCCGGCGCAGTCCAGACCGCCAGCGCGGGAGCGACGGTTCAGCAGCCGGGCGCTGCTCAGAAGCCGCAGGGCTCCGAGTTTGCCACTGGCGAGCAGCTGTTCATGACCAAGGGGTGCGTGGGTTGCCATTCGCTGCAGGCGGTGAACGCTCCCAAGGGCATGGTGGGACCCAATCTGGCCAACGTCGGCGCCCGCACCTATATCGCGGCCGGCACGCTGAAGAACACGGATGAGAATCTGGCTCGCTGGATCCGGAACCCGCAGGCGATCAAGAAGGGGGTTCTCATGCCCAATCTGGGCGTGAGTGAGCCCGAATCGCGGGCTCTGGCCGCGTATCTCCGGGCGCATCAATAGATCCATCTGACCACATTGATGACAAGGTTCGTATGGCAACCAGGGTTCTAGATCAGCATCAGGTACACGCCGCGGCAAGTCACGGAGAGAAAACCGGACTCTGGAGCTGGATCACCACCGTCGATCACAAGCGGATCGGGATCCTGTACGGCGCCACGGCCTTCCTGTTCTTTCTGCTGGGCGGAGTCGAGGCGCTGTTGCTTCGGGTCCAGCTGGGCAGTCCGGACAACACCTTCCTGTCGCCCGAGCGGTACAACGAGCTGTTCACCATGCATGGCACGACCATGATCTTCCTCGCGATCATGCCGTTGTCGGCCATGTTCTTCAATTACATGATCCCGCTGCAGATCGGGGCCCGGGACGTGGCCTTCCCCCGGCTGAATGCTTTCAGCTACTGGGTGTTCCTCCTGGGCGGGCTGTTCCTCAACGTCAGCTGGCTCTTCAACGCGGCGCCCGACCAGGGCTGGTTTGGCTACGCCAACCTGACCTCGCGGCAGTACTCGCCGGGCATGAACGTGGACTTCTGGATGCTGGGACTTCAGATCCTGGGCATCGCGTCGCTGGCCGCTGCGGTCAACTTCTTCGTCACCGTCATCAACCTGCGCGCTCCCGGCATGAAGCTGATGCGGATGCCGATGTTCGTCTGGATGAGCTTCATTACCCAGGTGCTGCTGCTGCTGGCCTTCCCGGTCATCACGGTGGCGCTCATTCTGCTGATGTTCGACCGCTTCTTCGGCACCCACTTTTTCGTGCCGTCCGGCGGCGGTGATCCGATTCTGTGGCAGCATCTTTTCTGGATCTTCGGGCATCCCGAGGTCTACATCTTGATCCTGCCGGCCTTCGGTATCGTCTCCGAGGTGCTGCCGGTGTTCTCCCGCAAGCCGCTGTTCGGCTATGCCGCCATGGTGTTCTCCGGTGTCTTCATCGCCTTCCTCGGATTCGGTGTGTGGAGCCACCACATGTTCTCCACCGCCATGGGCCCGATCGCGGACACGTTCTTCTCGCTGACCACCATGCTGATCGCGGTGCCCACCGGGGTGAAGATCTTCAACTGGATCGGCACCATGTGGGGCGGCTCGCTCCAGTTTCGCACCCCGATGCTCTTTGCCGTGGGCTTCATCGCCATGTTCATCATCGGCGGGCTCTCCGGCGTTATGCACGCGTCTCCCCCGGCCGACCTGCAGCAGACCGATACCTACTTTATCGTGGCCCACTTCCACTATGTACTGTTCGGCGGCAGCATCTTTGGCCTCACCGCCGGCGGTTACTATTGGTGGCCCAAGATGTTCGGCCGAATGCTCGACGAGCGGCTGGGCAAGCTGCACTTCTGGCTGATGCTGATCGGCTTCAATCTGACCTTCTTCCCGATGCACTTCGTCGGGCTCAACGGCATGCCCCGGCGGGTGTACACCTATCCCGCAGGTCTGGGCTTCGAGACCCTCAATCAGATCGAGACGGCCGGTTCCTTTGTGTTAGCGCTGGCCCTCGGCGTCTTCCTGATCAACATCATTCAGACCTGGCGCAAGCCGAGGAACGCTCCGGCCGATCCCTGGAACGGAGCGACATTGGAGTGGTCGATCTCGTCTCCACCCCAGGAGTGGAACTTCGCTGAGATCCCGGTGGTGCACGGGCGCGATGCCTTGTGGGAGGCCAAGCGAGAGCAGGGCAGAACGGCTCTTCCGGAGCCGGCCCCGGTGAGCGGCGCCGGGATCCACCTTCCCAATCCCTCGTACTGGCCTCTCGTCAGCGCCGTCGGCGTGACTGCAGTCTTTGCGTCGCTGATGGCGCTGGGACACGACAAGGCCGGGGCCTGGCTGGTGGTGGTTTCGGTGGCGCTCCTGTTCTTCGGGGTGTATCGATGGGCCTTCGAGCCCGCCGGATGACACCCGTAAACAGTGAACGGTTAACGGTGAACGGGAACATCCCTTCGCCACCGGGTCACTGTTCACTGTTTACTGTTCACGTTTTTTAGTAGGAGTAATCGTGACCGCAGTCGCGCACGACGTTCCCCATGGGCTCGAGCACGCCACCGCAACCGGGTTGGACAGCCGCAAGCTGGCCATTTGGACCTTTATCGGGTCCGAATGCATGTTCTTTGCCAGCCTGATCTCCAACTACCTGGTGCAGAAGGGCCGCAGCCTGGTCGGCCCCTTCCCCCACGAGCCGTGGACCTCGCCGTCGGGCGAGCACTTCAAGCCGATTCTCGAGATTCCGCTGGTCACCCTGGGTACCGCGCTGCTGTTGTTCAGCTCGCTCTTCGTGGTACTGGCCCTGAGTGGCGCGCAACGGGGCAGCCGGAAGGCGCTGGTCGGGTGGCTCGGGGCCACCATTTTCTGCGGCATCTTCTTCGTGGGAATGCAGGTATACGAGTTCACCCACTTTGTGCACGAGGGGCTCACCCTCAAGACCAACCTGTTCGGCGCGAGCTTCTACACGCTGACCGGATTCCACGGCACCCACGTGACCATCGGGGTCATCTGGCTGCTGACGCTCTGGATCCTTGGTCTCAGGGGAAAAATTCCGCCCTCGAAGTCGCTGAATCTCGAGATGGCGGCGCTGTACTGGCATTTCGTGGACGTGGTCTGGATCGTCATCTTTCCCGTGGTCTACCTCATCAAGTAAGGCGCACTATGGAAGCCCACGCTACGACCCCGCACCAGGAAGAACATGCGCACCCCCGGGCAGCGGTGTATGCCAAGGTCGGGCTGATCCTCTTCGTGCTCACCGCGCTCGAGGTGGGGCTCTATGAGATCACCTACGGCGAGCACGCCGGCCCAACCGCCTCCGCCATCCAGCCGTTCTTCGTTCCCCTGCTGCTTCTGATGTCGGCTGCCAAGTTTGCCCTGGTGGCCATGTTTTACATGCACCTCAAGCAGGACAGCAAACTGTTCACCGGGATCTTTGTGTTTCCCCTGACCATCGCCGCTGTGATCATCGTAGGACTCATGCTCCTCATGGCCTACCACATGTGGTTTTCCCGGACAGGGTGATCGTCGACGATCGACCTCGACCGACCGGCCCCTTCGACCCGAGCTGGTCGCTTCATCCCAGCGTCCTCATCGGCACCGGCCTTCTCGGTGCCTTGTATTTTTATGGGATTGGCCCTCTCCGCCGCCGGTACGGCTGGGGACCACCGGCTTCACCTGCCCAGATCCTCTCGTTCTGCACCGCGCTGGTTCTGCTGCTGGTTTCCCTGAACGGACCGGTACACGATCTCAGCGACTACTACCTGTTCTCCATCCATATGGTGCAGCACCTGGTCCTTACCCTGATATTTCCGCCCCTGCTGCTCTATGGAATTCCCGGATGGCTGATCCGCCCGATCGCGTTGCGCCCCGGCGTGTATCCTCTGGCCCGAACTCTGAGCCGCCCCTGGGTGGCGGCGCTGCTCTTCAGCGCGTCCATTCTGGTCTGGCATCTGCAGCCATTGTACGACCTGATGATGCGAAGCCACGAGGTGCACATCGGCACCCACCTCATGTTCATGGTGACGGCGACCATCATGTGGTGGCCGGTGATGAGCTCCATCCCCGAGCTCCCACGATTGTCCCCGCTGGCGGGGATTCTGTACCTGTTTCTGATCTGTCTTCCGATGCAGGTGGTTGGCGCGTTCATCACCTTTGCCGATAACGTGCTCTACCCCTGGTACGTCGCAGCGCCGAGAACGTGGGGGTTGTCGCCGCTGGACGATCAGCGGCTGGGCGGATTGCTGATGTGGATTCCGGGAAACCTGTGGATCTTCGGTGCCATTGCCATCCTCTTCTTCCGCTGGTCCAAGGAGGATGCGTGAGAAGAGGAGCTGGGAGAGCGGGAGCTAGCTGCGGGGCGATAAGGCCAGACTCAGCCAGCCCAGCAGAAAGGCCACCCCGCCAAGGGGCGTTATCGCACCGAGCCACCGGATACCGGTGAGCGCGAGAGCATAGAGACTTCCCGAAAACAGTACCGTCCCCACCACGAAGAGCCATCCCGCTCGATTGGGCCAGGCACCCGGCCAGCGGCTTGCCGCCCAGGCCGCGGCGAACAATCCCAGCGCATGAAACATCTGATATCGCGCGGCGGTCTCGAAGACGGCCAGGCTGTCGGGACCGAGCCGGCTCCGGAGAGCGTGGGCGCCGAAGGCGCCGGCCGCTACAGAGAGCATGGCAGACACCGCACCCAAACTGAAGAAGACGCGCTCCATCAGCCCGCCCGGGCCGCCGTTCGCCGGTGCTCCAGCTCCGCCGGTGTGGGCCGCCGGTCGGCCCAGGCGGCCAGAGCAGCCACAGCCAGCAGAAACAGGATGTCGCTGACGGCAACGATGGTGACGTTGGGCGGCGGCGGTCCGTATTCGCTCGCCAGATAGGTTCCCACCAGCACCAGCACGAGGATGGATAGTCTGACCGGGCGCACCGGATGACGGTGGGAGCGAAGAGCCACGTAGAGGGTAAGACCGAGGCCGAGAAACACCAGTTCCATCACCCTTGCGGCGAGCGGGTGATTCCAGAGCCCCAAACCCAGCTTGAGAGAATCGTTGCCCGATAGTGGAAGATCAGGCAGGTGAACCAGGACGTCGAGCAGGAAGTGGGAGAAGACTGCCAAGCCGACCATGGCAGCCGCCTGCCAATGCCGGGTGGTGTCGCGGGTGGGCCAGGAGTAATACAACGCAGCGGCCACCACACTCCATACCATGGTGCCCACCAGACTGTGCGAGATGGGATAATCGTAGAACTCGAACGGGATGGGGGAGGAACCGTCAGTCACGATCCTCACGTGCTCCCAACCCAGCAGGAGGAACGCTCCCCAGAGCAGGTCGCACAGCTGCACCGCCAGGAATAGCGTACCCAGGGACAGCTTTGGCTCGGCGCGTTTCAACGCAAGCGCGAGCCCGTAGTGGCCTAGGAACACGGCGGGGCAGCGAGGCAGCGGGGCAGCATGGCAGCAAAGCTCAGAATACCGTTCATACCTTCAAGATATGAGTTGAAATCGTTTGTACGGGGCCAGGCCTGATTAGCCGCGCCCGCCCCGCTGCCCCGCTTCCCCGCTGTCCATCGCCCCTGCTGCCCCGCCGCCCAGCCAAGCCCCACCATCCACTACCATAATCGCGCCGGTGATCCAGTCACCCGCGGGACTGGCGAGGTAGGTGACCATCTGGCCGATATCCTCCGGGGTGCCCCAGCGCCCCAGCGGAATCGTCTTGCTGGCATACTGCTCCATCCCGAACAGATCGGGCGCCTCCGCTCCCGGCGGAGTGAAAGCTTTTTTCACGCCTTCGGTCGGAATAGGGCCCGGGGCCACGGCGTTCACCGTGATCCGGTCGCGGGCCCACTCCAGAGCCAGGGTTCGGGTCAGCGCGTCCACGCCGGCCTTGGCCGCGGTGGCATGGGCCATCAGGGGCCAGCCCCGGTAGTGGAGGGTCATGGAGATGGAAACGATCCGACCACCTCCCTGCGCTTTCATCAGCGGGTAGACCGCCTGACAGCAGTAGAACGTCCCGTAGAGGTCGGTCTCCACTACCGCCCGCCAGCCGTTGGGAGACAGCGTAGCGCTGGGGGCATAGAAGTTCCCCGCGGCATTGTTGACCAGAATGTCCAGTCTCCCGTGCTGCTGCGACACCCGCTCGACCATGCGTGCCACCGCCTCAGGCTCGCGCACATTGGCTTCAACAGCGGTCACCTTGGCGCCGGAGGCGCGCAATCGCTCGGCCGCGGGTTCCAGGTGCTCCGGCTTGCGGCTCGCAATGGCCACGTCGGCGCCGGCCGACACCAGCGCGGCCGCGATCCCCAGACCGATTCCGGTACCGCCGCCAGTGACCAGGGCCACTTTCCCGGCGAGCATATCGGGCTGAAAGATTCCGGACCGCGGGCTCACGATCCCGCTCGTTTGGCCGTGGCCTTGGCGGTGAATGCCTGGAGGCGGGTCCGGAACTCGGCGCTCTGCAGGGCCTGCAACTGTGCCGCGCCTTCGGTGGAGAGCGCCTGCTCCAGCGCGCCAACCTCCTGGGCCCGCGAGAGTCGTTTGATGGCTCGGACGCTCGAGTGCGCGCCGGAGATAAGGGCCCCGGTAACCCGGGCGACGCCGGCGTCGAGCTCGCGATCGTCGAAGACTTCTTCCACCAGCCCGATCGACAGAGCCGCCTGAGCGTCGATCGACTGATCGGTCATCAGGAGTCGCAGCGCGCGTCCCACCCCGACCAGACGGGGAAGGGTGAAGGTCGAGCCTCCGTCGGGTACCAGTCCCATCCGGGCGAAGGCCGAGGTGAACGTGGCGCTGCTTCCGGCAAGGCGCATGTCGCAGGCAAGGGCGAGATCGAATCCGAACCCGGCCACGGTTCCCTGGACCACAGCCAGCACCGGAATGGGGGAGCGCACGACCGCAATGATGGCGGATTGAAAGTCGCTCAGCCCATGCTGAAGGTCCGCGATTCTCGGCGCGGAGCCCAGAGAATCCAGCCAACGGAGGTCGAGGCCGGCGCAGAAGTGGCCGCCCGCGCCCGAAAGCAGAATGACCCGGGCTTCACCGGCCTCCTCGATCTGCTCGATCTCCTGGGCCAGGGCTCGAGCCAAATCGGGAGTGAGGGCGTTTCGGCGTGCCGGGCGGTTGAGTATCAGTCGATGGATTGATCCATCGAATTCAGACGACAGTTCGATCACGGTGGGCTCGCTGGTGGGGGTGGCCTTGCGGGCTCGTGCCCGGCGGGCAAAATCAGGCTAGTATTATACGAAGAAGCCTGAGCTCACACCCGCGGCTCCCCTGGCCGGTCCACCCCGCCTCGGCTTCATCCGACAGCAGTGCCCCAAGCTGATTCTCATCTCGCGCACTATCTCCGTTGCCGGGCTGAAGCGGCGTGCGCTCGTCGTAGACGATGAGCCCACCATCCGTAGCGCGTTGACTCGCTATCTCCGGCGGCGGGGGTGGGAGGCGGAAGAAGCCGAAGACGGCAGGGTGGCGCTGGGTAAGATCCGGCGTAGCGGCCCGCACGGGTATCAGATCGTGGTGTCCGACCTCAGAATGCCGAACTGCTCCGGCGTCGAGCTGCACGACTGGCTGGCTGAGCACCGGCCAGATCTGTTCGGGTGCCTGATCATTACTACCGGCGATCTGGCCTCTCCAGCCTGGAGCAACTTCATTTCCCGGACCCCACGCCCGCTGATCGAGAAGCCGTTCGATCTTACCGTTCTGGCTCAGCTGATCGAGGCGGTGGCCCGGGGGCGCTAGCGGCTACTTCTCTCCGTCAACCACGGCCATGCCCATGGCATGGAAGCCGTTGTCCACGTACACCACGCTTCCGGTGATGGCGCGGGCCAGCGGGCTGGAAAGGAATGCCGCTGTGGCTCCCACATCGGCCGCGTCGATGGGCCGGGGCAGGGGAGAGTTGCTGGCGGTGTAGCGAATCATGGTGTCGATGAATCCAATCGCGCTGGCGGCCCGAGACGCCCACGGTCCGGCAGAGATCGCATTTACCCGCACGCCCCAGCGGCGACCACCCTCGAAGGCCAGGGTTCTGGTGTCGGCTTCCAGAGCTGCCTTGGCTGACGACATTCCCCCGCCGTAGCCCGGGATCACCCGCTCACCCGCCATATAAGTCAGGGAAAGAAAGGACCCGCCGCTGCGCATCACCGGTGAGAGGTGCTTCACCAGCGAAATGTTGCTGTATGCGCTGACGCTGAGGGCGGAGAGGTATCCCTGTCGGCTGGTGTCGACCAGCGGAGACTTCACTTCCGGCGCATTGGCCAGGCTGTGGACCACGATGTCCAGGGCAGGGTCGCCGAAGTCCTGCCGGATTCGCTCGGTCATTCCCTGAATGCTGAAATCACCCACGTCCTTGTAACGCTTGTTTTCCCTGATCTCCGGGGGCGCATCGGCCAGGCTGTCGTAGGCGGCGTCCAGCGGAAAGATCCGCTCGAACTCGAGCTTCCGGCCGCCGGCCAGCCGCATCGATTCCTCCATCTTCCCGCGCTCCAGCATCTTGGTGAAGATGCCCAGGGCAGGAGGCCAGCTTCCCACGCAAATACTCGCCCCGGCTTCGGCCAATGCCTTGGCGATGGCAAAACCAAAGCCGCCATCGTCGGAGACTCCCGCGATCAGCGCGCGCTTACCGGTCAGGTCGATTGCCAGCATGGGGAATCCTCGGGGAGCTGTTCTATTCCTCGCGCAAGATTTCGAGCGGAGTGCGGCGAACGACGTCGAGGCTGTTGGCCAGGCCCACTGCCACGGTGAGTGCCACGATGCCCGCAGCCAATGCGCTCATCGCTGGGACTGGGATCGTGAAGCTACCCTCGAAGACGAAGCGCGCAAGCGCCCAGGCGGCCAGTCCGGCGAGCACCAGCGCCACCACGGTGGCAAGGAGCCCGAGCGAGAGATATTCGGCCAGCACCACGCCAAAAATCTGCGACCGCGTTGCTCCCAGAGTTCGGAGCAGGGCGGCCTCCCGGATGCGCTGGAACCGGCTGGTGGCCAACGCGCCGACCAGGACCAGCACGCCCACCGCGACGCTGAAGAGAGCCATGAACCTGATGGCCAACGCCACGCGTTCGACCAGACGCTCCAGGGCCTCCTGCAGTACCGACAGATCCAGGGTCGAGACGTTGGGTAGCCGCTCAGCAATTCGTCGCTGGAACTGGCCTAGCGCCAGGGGCTCAGGGATCCGGGTAAGCGCCACCAGTGTCTGAGGTGCTCGTTCCAGCGCTCCCGGGGCGAACACCACAAAAAAGTTGGGCTCGAACCGGGCCCAATCCACCGCACGTAAGCTGGTGATCCGGGAGGGAAGTGAGACTCCCTGCACATCCCAGATGATCTGATCGCCGATTCCAACTCCCAGCTCCCGGGCGAGATCCTGCTCCACCGATATGCCCGCGGGAGGTCCCGACCTGGCGCGCTGCCAGGTTCCCTCGACCACCCGTTCAGAGGCTACCAGGGTGTCGCGATAGGTCGAGCGGTACTCGCGACGGAGGGCCCAGGCATCCTCCGGCTCTTCATCATTCGCCCGGCGGTTGAGCAGGGTAGTGATCGGGCGGCCGTTGATCGCGGCTATCCGCATCGGCACGATCGAGGTTGGTCCGAAGAGCGGAAGTCCCGCTCTCTGCAGCTCCTGACGCACCGTCGTCATTTGATCGGGCTGGATGTCGAAGAGCACCAGATTGGGGCGCCCCGACCCTCCGGTTGTCCTCAGCTGCTGCAGCAGGTTGTGCTGCGTCAGATAGAGAGTCCCCAACAGGAACGCTCCAAACCCGATACCCAGAATCAGGATCGTGGTCTGATTGGCAGGCCGGTACAGGTTCGCCAGTCCCTGCCGCCAGACATACGGCATTCCCTGAGGGAAACGGCGCCGCAGGGTATGGGTAAGACCCCAGGCGGAGGCCCACAGCACCAGAAGGGTGAGTCCGGCGCCTCCGGCAAAGATGACTCCCTGTCGCCAGCTGCCGACTTGATGGACGGCGAGCAGGAGGATGCTTCCGGCCAGCGCCACGGTCGCCACGCCCCACCACAGGTCATGGACGGGACGCTCACCCTCATACGCCCGGCGCAGCGCCCTGAGCGGTGAAATGGCTCGCACAGCGAGGAGAGGAAAGCTGGTGAAGATCAAGGTGATCCAGAAGCCAACCCCGATCCCGAGAGCAATGGCATTCCAGGAAATGCCAGGCACCACCTCAACCGGCAGCAGGCTTCCGAGCAGCCGGGGAAGGAGCTGTTGTAGAGCAATGCCCATCAGCGTCCCCAGCAGGCTCCCAGCCAAACCCATGAGCGCCGATTCGAGCAGGTAGAGCCGGAACACCCGTCCGCCGGTGGCGCCCAGGCACCTGAGTACAGCAATGGATTCAGTGCGCTGCCGAACCTGGACCACTGCGGCACTGGCCGCTCCAATACCGGCCAGCAGCAAGGCCATCAGAGCCACCAGTCCGAGATAGCCGGCCAGCCGGGAGAGCACCTCGTCGAGGTTGCGCTGGTCCTCTGCCACGGTGCGTACCCGCACTCGCTCGGCGGTAAGCTGCGATCGGTGGTGGCTGGCCCACGCCTGGGCCGAGATGCCCCGCGGAAGCTTGGCGTAGACCTCGTATTGAACCCGGGCGCCAAACCCCAACAGGGCGGTCGCCTGGAGGGACGCTGCCGGGATATAGATTCGCGGCCCGAGCGCGAAGCGGAAATCCGACCTGATTGGGAGCACTGCGAATGGTGCCGCTGATCAGAAAGCGGGCTTCACCCAGCGCCAGCGTGTCGCCCACTTCGGTCTCCAGTGCCGGCAACAAGGACGGGTCAACGATGACGTTCCGTCCCGTCTGCAGCGCGCGCCACGCCGCCGAAGGTTGGGTCGCGATCTCACCGTAAAACGGATAGTTGCCTGAGACAGCAGCGACCTGCACCAATCGGGTGCTCTTTCCCTTCGGCGCATAGGCCATCGCGGCGAAACTGGTGAGCCGCGCCAGCTCGGCGCCCTGCCGGCCGAGGGTGTCCAGCGCGGCTTCAGCCCGGCGAGAAAATGGCTGTCGGCTGGAGAACGCGAGGTCGGCGCCGAGCAGGGTGCGCGCCTGCTGGTCAACCGAGTTCCGCAGGTTCTCGGTGAAGGAAGCGATCGCCACCAGCGCAGAGACGCCAACGGCAACGGTCCCAACCAGCAACGCGGCCCGCCCACGGGCTGCTCTCAGCTCCCGGCCTGCCATGCGAAAGAGAAAGGCCAGTTCGGTCATGCCGCGGTGTCTCCGCTGAGCCGGCCATCCGCCAGGCGAATGGTCCGGCGAGCCCTGGCCGCGAGCTCGAGATCGTGAGTGACCAGGATTAGCGTCGTCCCCTGATCGTTGTTCAGCCCGGCCATGAGCTCGATGATGGTGGCGCCGGTACTGGCGTCCAGGTTGCCGGTCGGCTCATCGGCAAACAGAATTTTCGGGCCGGGTGCTGAACGCTCTTGCCAGAGCCACTCTCTGCTGCTCGCCACCGGATAGCTGGACCGGATAGTGGTGTTCCCGGCCACCCAGTCCCACTCGGTTCAACAGGTCGCGTGCTCGGTTGCGGGCCTCGGATTCACCCCTTAGCTCGAGCGGGACCTGCACGTTTTCCTGCGCGGTGAGGGTGGGCATCAGCTGAAAGGACTGAAAGACAAAACCGATCTTCTCCACCCGGAGTCTGGCTCGCTCATCCTCGGTCATCGAGCCCAGATGCTGCCCGTCGAGATGTACCGTGCCGCTGCTGGGCAGGTCCAATCCGGCCAGCAGCCCGAGCAGCGTCGTCTTCCCGCTGCCCGAGGGCCCGAGAATCGCCAGAAATTCGCCCGGCGACACATCGAAGGTGATATCCTTCAGCACAGTGAGATCGCGGCTGCCCGAGCGGTAGGTTCGGCTCAGAGATTGGCAGCGCAGAATGGCATCAGACATTCACGAATGATACTCAGACACTTACTCCTCTCCGGCGTGCTCGCCGCCATCGTGAGTTGCGAGCAGCAGGTCAAGGACGAACCAGCCACGAACCCGCCAGATAAAAGCTCCGAGCGCCCGGCGGTTCTCTTTCTGGGAACCAGCCTCACCGCAGGTTACGGCATCGATCCAGCCAAAGCCTATCCCGCGCTGATCCAGCAGAAGATCGATGCAGCGGGACTGCCTTACCGGGTGATCAATGCCGGGGTGAGCGGTGAAACCTCCGCCGGTGCGGTGAGGCGTGTGGACTGGCTCCTGCAGCAACCTGTCTCGGTAGCTGGTGGTTGAAACCGGGGCAAACGACGGACTGCGGGGATTACCAGCTCGATTCGCTGCGGTCCAACGTTGATGCGATTCTGCGCCGGGCTCACCAGCTGCAGCCCCGCGCAAGGCTGGTGCTGGTGGGGATGAAGATCCCTCCCAACTATGGCCGCGCCTACAGCCAGCAGTTCGAGTCGATCTACCCCCAGCTGGCCCGGGCCCATAGCGCCACACTGGTTCCCTTCCTGCTCGAAGGAGTGGGCGGAGTCAGTGCCCTGACTCAGGCGGATGGAGTCCATCCCACCGCCGAGGGTGCAGCGGAGGATGGCGGAGACGATGTGGCGGGTGCTGGAGCAGGTTCTGAAGGAGCCTGCGAAGCCTGACAGGACGGAGAAGGCCTCAGGCTAAGACTGATGGCCTCTCGGCCAGCACTTCACTGAGGGCCTCAACCGCCGTGTCGATCTCTTCCTTGGTGTTGTAGTAGTGCGGCGAGATCCGCAGTGCCGAGGTGGCGTGCTTCGAGTCCATATCGATGACCGCGTCCTCCCGTTCCGGCGAGCTGGTATTTATGCCGCGGCGCCGGAGCGCCAGTTTCACGTCCCGCCGCGTGCCGCCCCTCGATCTCGGCCGTGGCAATGGCACATAGTTCGGTCCCTCGATCGAGCACCCGAACACCGGGAAGCCGGGCAAGGCGGTCTCGAACGTAGGCTGCCAGCCCGCGGCTGCGGTCACGAGCCGTCTCCAGTCCCACATCCAGGGCGTATTGGGCGGCGGCGCCGAGCCCGAACATGAGGGCATAGGCGAATTCCCAGGTCTCGAAGCGCCGGGCGTCAGGAGTGAGCTCGAATCTGTCGCGATCGGTCCAGGTGGCTCCGTGCATATCGATCAGCAGGGGATGGGCGCCCCGCCCCAGCATGCGGTCGGATATATAGAGGAAGCCCAGACCCCGCGGTCCCCTGACAAACTTGCGGGCCGTGCCTGAGAGGAAGTCGCAGCCCAGGCGGGTGACGTCGATCGGCATTTGACCCACAGCCTGGCAGGCGTCAACGAGGTAGGGAACCTCGGAGGCCCGGCAGATCTGCCCGATGAGCTCCGCCGGCTGAACCAGACCAGAGTTGGTTGGGATCCAGGTAAGGGCGACAAGCGTTGGCCGTTGGCGTGCTACCAGGCGGCGCACCTCATCGGGATCTATTCCTCCTTCGGGGGTGTCGGGCGCTCGAACGATGCGCACACCCCTTCTTTGCGCCAGTGACAGGTACATGATCTGGTTGGAGGCGTAATCATCCTGGCTGGTAAGGATGCTGTCCTCCGGCCCGAGGTCGAACGCACTGATTGCCTGAGCAAACGCAACTGTCGAGTTCTGGACCAGCGCCACGTTCTCGGCTCGCGTCCCCAACAGCCTGCCCAGGGTCGCGTATACCTCCCGCAACTCTCCCGCGCGGGCCTCGGCCGCTTCATAGGCGCCGATCTCACTCTCCAGGTCGAGATGCGCGTCGATGGCCTCCCGGACGACACGAGGCACCAGCGCCGCTCCGGCGTTGTTCAGGTGGGCTACTCGGGAGCACCCGGGAGTGTCCTGGCGCCAGCGCAGTAGGTCTCGAGCCAGGTCGGCCGCTATCGTTCCAGCCATGAGCCCAGCTCCTCGATTCCTCTTTCCCAATGGTGGGCCAGCCGGTCGGCGGCGGCGGTACGATCGTTACGCCTCAACGCTTCGATGATGCGGGCATGATGCTGAGTAGAAAGGCTGACCCGGCCTGCCTCCCGGAGGTAAACCCGGATATATCGTCTCGGCACCTGCCAGAGATTGTCGATCATATCGCGAAGCCGGCGGTTGGGGCAGCCAAGCAGCAGGGTTTGGTGCCACTCCTCTTCCAGTCCGACGGTCCGGTCCACGTCGCTTCGAATCGACGCCAGCTCTCTATCGATCTCGCTGAGCCGGCCGAGCCGCTCCGGAGGGATGTCGGCGGAGGTCTGCAGCGCCAGCACCTCGAGGGCGCTGAGGATGGCGCCACTCTCCCGCATTTCCGTCGAATCGAGCCGGCAGACGCTGAAACCCCGGCCTATATCGGCTGCCAGGATTCCCTCTCGGGATAGCCGGAGCAGCGCTTCGCGAATCGGGGTACGGCTGATCCCGAGCTGACCGGCGAGCGAGGTGTCCCTTACGCGGGTGCCCGGAGCCAGGTCGCCGCGGTGAACGCGATCGAGGATCTCCTGATAGGCCTGATCTCTGAGGGGTTTACGACCGATCACTTGGCTCATTGAATTAAGTATTTTGTATACAATATACAGAATACTAAGCGCTTACTCGGACTTGCTATTCCAGCTTGGCGTCCAGCTCCATCTGAACGTTGCCCTGCAATGCGGTAGATACGGGGCAGCCGTTCTTGGCGGCTTCCGCTGCCTTGGCAAAGCCGGCTTGGTCCAAGCCCGAAACTTTGCCCCGGACCTCCAAGCGCATCTTGCGTAATCTTGAATCCTTCTCCCGCCTTCTCGACGGTACACGACGCCTTGGTACTGATTCGGGTAGCGGGGGTGCCGCCCTTCTCGAGCCCGGCAGAAAGGGCCATGCTGAGGCAGGCGGCATGTGCCGCGGCAATCAGCTCTTCGGGGTTGGTCCCCCGGGCACCCTCGAATCTGGTGGCAAACGAGTAGTCACCCTCGAACGCGCCGGAGGCCGCCTTGAAGTGGCCCCGCCCGCTGCGCAAAACACCCTCCCACACCGCGCTGGCACTGCTGGTTGTCATGGTCTACTCCGTTGGAATATGGGAAGCCATCAGGTCAGGGGCTTCCCGTTGCTGTCGATCAGCCGAATCTCCCCCAGCTTCAGGTCTCGAATTCCAGTCTCGATTTTGGACCGGTCGCCCACGATGACCCAGATCAGCTGGTTGGGGTGGACCACATCGGCCGCCACTTGCGTGAGACTCTGGATCGTCTGGGACCGCACCTTCTGAGCAAAGGTATCATAGTAGCGATCGTCCAGCCCGTAGCTCAGAATGTCGGTGATCGCGCCCGACAAGGCCCCCATCGTTTCCCATGAACCGGGCAGGGTCAGGGTGAGCGAGGCCTGGGCCCGGGAGAGCTCGGCCGGCTCGATCGGTCGATCCTTCACGATGCCCCGAAGCTCCTTGTCGAGCTCGACGACGGCCTCCTTGGTCTTGTCGGTCTGAACCGGGGCGTAGGCAATGAATGGCCGCTGGCCACGGGCATCCCGAAAGAAGGTAAAAGCGCCGTAGGCCCAGTGCTTGTCCTCCCGCAGATTCATGTTGACTCGCGAGCTGAAGTCGCTGCCCAGCACGCCGTTCATGGTCTGAATGGCGACCTCATTCGGGTTGGCCTTGGGCGGCGCGAGGTTGCCGGCGATGATTACCGACTGAAGCGAGCCGGGCCGGTCCATCAGGTAGACCACCGGCCGAGGCTGCTGTTCCACCGTCGCAATAGACTTGGCCGGAACATCGCCCGGTTTCCAGCCGGCGAACAGGCGCTCCAGCCGGGGCCGGATCTCCTCCATCGTGGTGGCGCCGACCACGACCATCGTCGCATGATTCGGTTTGAACCAGGTGTCGTGGAAGCGGATCAAATCCTCCCGCTTGAGACGGCTGGTGGATTCCTCGGTGCCCGAACCGGTCCAGGGATTGGCGTAGGCGTGGCCCGGCCCATACAGAAGCCCGGGGAAAACCCGGAGCGCCAATCCTACCGGATCTGCTTTTTCTTGCTGGATCTGAGCCAATCTCTGTTTCTTCAGCCGCTCGAAATCCTGTCGTGGAAACGACGGATGCAGGATCACGTCGGCATAGACAGCCAGTGAAGGATCCAGATTCTCCTTGAGCGCCTCCAGGGAAACGCTGGAGACATCCAGCCGGGAACCGGTACTCAGGTTGGCGCCCAGTTGCGCCAGCTCATCGCTGATCTGAATGGCGTTCCGCCCGGTGGTGCCTTCATCCATCATGGCCAGCGTCATGCTGGCGGTACCCGGAATAACCGACTTATCCGCGGCAAAGCCGGCGTCGAGCACCAGGTCGAGGCGGACCTGCGGAATCGAAGGTCGCCGAGCGAGAACAACTTTGAGTCCGTTGGAAAGCGTGGCTCTCTCCAGCTCGGGAAACTTCGCCTCTGCCGGCGTGCCTGGCTCCGGGAGCTTGGAGCGGTCGGCTCCAGCGGATGCCGTCTGAAACTCGGGGTAGGGACGAACCTCGAGGGTGTAGACTCCATCGGTGAGCCACTGCCGTGCTGCGCTGCTGAGTTGGGTGGTGGTGGCCTGACGCACCCGGTTCAGCCTCACCTTGTAGAAGTCAGGACGACCGGCAAACACCTCACCCTGCGCCAGGACGTCAGACTTGCCGCCGAAGCCGCCGATCCGCTCCACCCCCCGGATGAAGCCGGCCCGGTATTGGGTCTTGATCCGGCGGAGCTCGGCTGCCGTAGGTCCGCCCGCCAGCAGGCGGCGTAGTTCTTCGTCCACCGCCTTCTCCACCCGCGCCAGGTCGACGCCGGGGCGAGCGGTTGCCTCGACCACGAACAGCCCCCCGATCTCCCGCATATCGACATAGGCCGACACGTCGGTCGCAGTCTGATCGTCATAGACCAAACGCTTGTAGAGCCGGGATGACTTGCCGCTGCTCAATACGTCGCTCAGCAGGTTGAGATAATCGGCTTCGGGAGTGCCCCACCCTGGGACGTTCCACACCTTGTAGACGCGCGCTTGGGGCACCCGATCCTGCATCACGCCCCGTTGACTGCCGGTCCGCTTGGCGATCCAGGCCTGCTGCCGAGCCACCGGAGGGCCGGCCGGTATGTCGCCGAAGTACTGCTCGACTTTCTGTCTGGCGGTTTGCAGGTCGATGTCTCCCGCTACCACCACCACCGCGTTGGCTGCGCCATAGTAGGTGGTGAACCAGTCTTTCACGTCGGGCAGCTTGGCGGCATCGAGGTCCTCCATAGAGCCGATGGTCATCCAGGAATAGGGATGATTGGCGGGGTACAGCTTGGGAGTAAGAAAGTCCCAGACCTTGCCGTAGGGTTCATTTTCTCCCTGACGCTTCTCGTTCTGAACCACTCCACGCTGCTCGTCCAGCTTGGGTTGAGCTGATAGCCCCGGTGAGATGTCCCATCCGGTCGGACTCCATCCAGAGGACGAGGTCCAGTGCATTGGTGGGGACGTTCTCGAAATAGTTGGTCCGGTCCTCGTTGGTGGTCCCGTTCATGTCGGTGGCGCCGGCCTGCTCCAGCGGACCGAAGAAATCCTTGTCGTAATTCTCGCTGCCGTTGAACATCAGGTGCTCGAACAGGTGAGCAAAGCCGGTGCGGCCCGGGCGCTCGTTCTTGGAACCGACATGATACCAGACGTTCACCGCTACGATTGGCGCCTTGTGATCCTCATGAACGATCAAGGTCAGCCCGTTGGGAAGCACGAACCGGTGAAAGGGTATGTCGAGGGTAGCGGGTGCGGTTTTCTGGGCCGCCAGCGGATGCGGCAGCTCGATCAGCGCGATCGAGCCCAGGAGAAGCGCGGCGCGGAGAAGTAGTGGCAGCACGAAAATTCCTCAAAGCAAGGCAACGGTTGAAAGGCGGGTCGTGTGAACAGACGCCGGAACTCTCTCGAAAGTTGCAGGCGGGTTACACCAGGGGCAAAGCGGGTCCGGGAGGCGACTGATTCAGCCCCAGCCAATACCGGGCGATGGCCTGGAGCACTGAGCGCAGGTCCTCGAAGTGGACCGGCTTCTGGACGCAGCTGTTGGCGCCAAGCTGATAACACTGGGCCAGCTCGCGGGGATCGTCCGCTGAGGTCAGGACAACGACTGGAGCCGTGCTGGTCCGGCTGTTGGTGCGAATGGCTCGCAGCACTTCCAGACCGTCCAGCTTGGGCAGCTTCAGACTGAGCAGGATCAGTCGGGGAGGCGCCGCGCCACTGCGGCTGCGGTACCCGCCTCGGCCGAAAAGGAAGTCGAGCGCTTCTTCGCCGTCACGGGCCACCGCGATTTCCGCAGCACTCTCCAGCTCCCGCAGGGGAAGCACGGTGAGCTCCACCTCGAGCGGGCTGTCTTCGACGACCAGAATGTCGGCTGTAAGCGGGGCAGCGGGGCGGCGGGGCAGCGGGGCAGTCATGAGCCGGAATGAGAGTCAGGCCGAAGCTCCTCTAAATTTTCCCCGCCTCGCTGCCCCACGGCCCCGCTGCCGAGCGTCAAATAAAATGTCGCTCCGCGCTCGGGCTCCGCCTCGGCCCAGACTCGACCGCCGTGCTTATGGGCGATGCGCTGCACCAGGGCCAGGCCCGCTCCGTTGCCCTCAAACTCATCCGCTCGATGAAGCCGCTGAAACATCCCGAATAGTTTCCCGGCGTACGCCATCTTGAACCCCACTCCATTGTCCTCGATGGCCAAGCCCACCTGGCCGTCGAACTCGACCGGTCTGATTCGGATGACGGCCTTCTGTCGGGGCCGGGTGAACTTGACGGCATTGGAGAGCAGGTTGTTCAGCGCCAGCTTGATCAGGCCGCTGTCACCCTCCACACTCGGCAACTCCTCGATCTGCCACTCGATGACCCTGCCGTTGGTCTGGGCCCGAAGCTGTCCGACCACGTCCTCGACCAGCGGAGTCAAGTTGACCTGTCGGCGAAGCAGATCCTGGCGGCCGATTCGGGAAACATTGACCAGATCGTCCACCAGGCTCGACATGCTATTCGCGGCCTGATGGATTCGTTGGGCGTAGTGCAACGCCGACGGTTCCAGCTCCGGGGCGGACTCCTCGATCAGCAGCTTCGAGAAGCCCAGCAGCTGGCGGAGCGGCCCTCGCAGATCGTGCGAGACCGAGTAGAGCACGGTCTCCAGCTCCGCTGTCGCCGCGCGAACCGCGGCGCTCCGTTCGGCTACTCTCCGCTCCAGCTCTCCGGTTTGCCGCGCCAACTCGTCTCGCAGGCTGGCGTGCCGGATGGCGATGGCCAGCGGGGCAGCCACCTCCAGCGCGATGTCGCGGTGCTCCGCGTTAAACGCGCCCGGGGTACCCGACGCCATGGTGATCTCGCCTATAGCCTCCCCTTCGACCAGCAGCGGGACCGAGAGCACAGACCGCATGCCGCCGGCCAGGAGCTGGCGGTGGAACGGAGGATTGTCGTTCACCGTCGAGAGGTCTTCCACATAGCGAACTGATCCGCTGCGCAGGGTATCGCTCGAGGCGAAATCAGCCAGCGGCACCGGAGCTGGCTGGAGCTGGGAGCCGGCCGAGAATCCGGCGATCATCTGAGCTTCTCTGCTGGGAAAGTCGAATAGGGCGACCAGGCACTGCTGGCAGGGAATCATCCGGCGCATCCGGCCCAGCGCGGCTCGGCCGATCTCGGGAAGAGACTGCGCCGATACGATCGCCTGATCCATGTCGTGCAGCATGGCCAGACGATCTGCTGTCCGGCGGAGCTGCTCCTCCGCGCGCTTCCGTTCCGTGATGTCGGTGACCATGCCGACAGTACCCACCAGGGCCCCGTCCTTGCCCAGGATCGGGCTGGATGACACCAGTCCCCAGAGCTGGGTGCCGTCGCGCTTGAGGAACCTCAGGTCCTGACTGGTCCCGGGACGAGCTCCCCGTCGGCTTAGCGTATGCTTGGCACCGGAGCGAGAATCGGCTTCGATGAAATCGTAGACCTGCCGGCCCAGCATGCTGCCGTTGGAGTAGCCCAGGAGGTCGGCCATCCGCTGATTGACATAGGTGAGGATACCGCGGTCATCGGCGACCCAAATCCCTTCCTGGGCCACGTCGATCAGCTGCTTGAACCTCTGCTCGCTCTCTTGCAAGGCGCGGGTGCGCTCCTCCAACCGGGTCCGCCTTCCCTCGTAGGCCTCGGCGTGTCCCAGCGCCGCTCCCATCAACCCCCCCAGCAAACGCAGCGCCTTGGCGTCGCGATCGTTGAAGGCATTGGGCTCGGGTGAAACGACCTTCAGAAGCCCGAGAATGCGTTGTTCATCCCGCAGCGGAACCACGAGCAGCGAGCGAATCCGAAGATCCCGATAGGCCTGGTGCTGAATTCGGGGATCATTATAGGTGTCGTCACTGCGCTGCAGCTCGCCGGTTTGAACACCCAGCCCGGACAGGCTCCCCTTCAGCTTGAGCCTGGGCGCCTCGGTGCCGATGTGCAGCATCGGCACCACCTCGTCACCTTCCACCGCCTCGATTACCGCGCCGCTCGCGCCGGTGAGCGTCTTGCTGCGCTCCGCGATCACTCGCATCACCGTCTCGGAATTGAGTCCCGCCGCGGTGACTGCCTGCTCGACCTCGAGCACCGCCTGGAACAGCTCGGTGTCGAGTCGCATCTCCTCCTCCGCCACCTTCCGCTCGGTGATATCGAATTCGGTGCCGAGGTATCCGATCTGGCGCCCGGTCTCGTCTCGCATCGGCTCCCAGCTACTGGCGCACCAGCGAATTTGCCCGGTCCGGGTCACCACTCGGTACTCCTGGTCTCTCAGCGCTCCACCCTGGGACAGCCGATCCCATTCCGCGATGATGGCGGAGCGGTCCTCGGGGTGGATGTACTGGAGGAACTCCTGGTCCCTCAGCTCTTCATCCGAATATCCGGCGAGCCGCTCGAAGGCGGGGTTCACGAACCGAAGCTTCCGGTCCATGTCGTAGGCAATCACCCCTTCCCGCATGGTGGCGGTCACCGTCTGCAGCTGACTCCGCAGCTCGTCACTCAAACGCTGGGCCCGCCGCCGCTTGCGGGCCTCACGCCAGAGCAAGAACAGTAGGACCACCACCGCGGCCAGGGCCACGGCGCTGATCAGGGAAGGTCGGTTAAGTAGCTGGATGATCGAGACCACGAGTCCTGCAGGGTTGAGTCCGCAAGTTCGAAGATACACTTCGGGCGGAGCCCGGTCGAGGACCGCAAAATCGCCTATGGCCCTGCTGGCGGAGGGTACCCCGTGTCCCTACTCTTCCGCGATGGCGTTTCTGGACAGCAAGCGCGAGCGGGCTGCGCTCCTGATCTTCGTCCTGGGATTGGGGCTGGTCTGGACCCTGTGGCCGTTCATCACCGGGCTACTCGGCGCGCCAGTGCTGTATGTGGTGTTCGCTCCAGTACATCGCTGGCTGGCCCTGCGGACCAGACCCCGGATCGCGGCGGCGCTGGTGGTACTACTCGGAGTGATTCTGGTGCTGGGGCCGGGGCTTTCATTCCTCGGAATCATCGCCGGCGAAGCGCAAGACATGGCATCGGGCGTCATCCGCAGTCCACTGGTGGCCCGGATTCGGGAGCTCCGGATCGGGCCGTACGACGTAGGAGCCCAGATCGAGACCCTGGGGTCACGGCTGGTGTCCTTCATCGGCACCAGCGCGCTCGGCCTGGTCGGCACCGCAACCCGGCTGGGGATCCAGCTGACCATCACGTTTTTCGGCCTGTACTATCTCCTGCTGGAACCCCACACCGCCTGGAAGCAGGTCCAGCCGTTCATACCGTTCTCCCGGAGGAACACCGAGATCCTGCGGGACCGCTTTCGCGACGTAACCATATCGACGCTGATCGGGACCGGGCTGACCGCTACGGTACAGGGGGTTCTGGTGGGGCTCGCCTTCTGGGCCGCCGGCATTCCCAATGCCTTGTTCTGGGCGGTGGTCACGGTGGTGCTTGCGATTCTCCCGGTGGTTGGAAGCGGACTGGTATGGGGCCCTGGGGTCCTCGCGCTGGCACTGGAGGGGAGCTATGGCCGGGCTATTGCCCTTGCGCTTTGGGGCGTTCTGGTGGTGGGGAATGTCGACAATGTCATCCGGCCCATGGTGTTCCAGCGCTGGGCCCGGATCCACCCGTTCATCACCATCATCGGCGCTTTTGCCGGCATCCAGTACTTCGGCCTGCTGGGGCTGATCATCGGACCCCTGGCGATCTCCTACTTCTTCGAGCTCATCCGGATGTACCGGGCGGAGTACCTCGATGACGACGAAGCCGCCGAAGAGATCGCCGCCTCTAGCGGGCCTTTCCCTTCCAGAACAGATATACCGGAATCCCCAGGGCGATGAGCGTAGCTCCTCGCACCGCATTCGCCGGGTTCGAGGCGACCGAGCCGACCACGACATAAGCCGCGGCGAGGACGAAGACCACAGGTGCTACGGGGTAGCCCGGCATCCTGAATCGGATCTCCTTGGGCTCCATCCCGTTTCGGGCCCGGGCTCGAAAAACAAAGAGCGTCGCCGCGGTCGAGCCAAAGAAAATCCAGTCACCAAAGACCACATAATCGAGCAGGTCGCCGTACCGGCCGGTCAGGGTCAGGAGAATGGCCCAGACCCCCTGGAAGAGGATGGCCGCGCCTGGTGTGCGGTATTGGGGATGGAGATGCGCCAGGCTGGGGAAGAACAGTCCGTCGCTCGCCATGGCTCGGTAGACTCGGGGCGACACCAGAATGACCAGGTTGAGAAAGCCGAAGCTGGAGATTGCGATGCCGGCGGCGATGAGGGTCCCGCCGAGCGAGCCGAACCGGGCGGTCATCGCATCGGCTGCCGGCGCGCTACTCTGGGCCAGACCTGCGATGCCCAGAGTTCGGAGATAAGCCAGGTTCGCCAGCAGATACACTGCGACCACGATGCTTACGCCCGCGATCAAGGCCCGTGGCAGATTCCGTTTCGGCTCGATCAGCTCTTCCGCGATGAAGTTGGTCTGTTGCCAGCCTCCAAAGGCGAACAACACTGGAACCAGGGCCGCTCCCAGCAACAGCACGGTATTCCTCGACTGTATTACCGGCTGCGGGTTGGCTCCTACCGCGGCGCCGGTTGCGGTGAGACCGGCCACGATCAGCAGTACCAGCGCCGCGAGCTTGAGCACGGTGAGCACGTTCTGCGTCAGCGCGCCAGGCCTGACTCCTACGTAATTCACTCCCGACAGTAGGACGATGGCCGCGACGGCCAGAGGTATCCTCGCTTCGGCATTCCAGCCCAGCAAAGCAGTCGCGTAATTCGCAAAGGTCACGGCCACCGCCGCGATCGCCCCCGTGGCGATCACCAGCAGCAGAGTCCAGGCGTACAGGAAGGCGGGGAGCGGGCCATAAGCGTCTCGCAGGTAGACATATCCCCCGCCGGCTACCGGCCGCCAGGCGCCGAGCTCCGCATAAACCAGTGCACCGATGAGGGCGACCACACCGCCTATGACCCAGGCCAGCAGGGTCAGCGCGGTGGTCCCAACCCGGGCGGCAACGATGGCCGGGTTCAGAAAAATTCCGGAGCCGATGATTCCGCCCACCACCATCATGGTGGCGGAGAACAGGCCGAGCGTGGGGGTGTAGCCGGCTGATGATGCGGTGCCCGGCGGCCTCGGTTCCTTTGGTGTAGCTTCCGGCATAGCGTGACGGTCCGTGGGTGAACGATCGGCCCGAGCATGGGATGGGACTGATGATAGCGACTCTGCCGACTCGGCGATTGGGCAGCACCGAGCTTCGACTGACCCCGGTGGGGTTTGGCGCGTGGGCGGTTGGCGGTGGCGGTTGGGCCTTTGGCTGGGGACCGCAGGATGACGCCCAGTCCATTGCCGGCATTCGCCACGCGTTGGACCTGGGGGTGAACTGGATCGATACTGCTGCCGTATACGGCCTGGGCCATTCGGAAGAAGTGGTGCGGCAGGCCCTCGAGGGCATTCCCTCGAACGACCGGCCGTACGTCTTCACGAAATGCGGCATGGTGTGGGACGAGCGGAGGCCCGATGCTTCTCCGCGCCAGGTTCTGGAGCCGGCATCGATCCGGCGTGAATGCGAGGCTTCACTGCGTCGCCTGGGCGTGGAGCGGATCGATCTGTATCAGTTTCACTGGCCCGACCAGACCGGGACTTCGATTGAAGACTCGTGGGAAGCGATGACCCGCCTGGTAGAGGAGGGGAAGGTCAGGGCGGCGGGAGTCTCCAATTTCGATGTGGCGTTGTTGGAGCGCTGCGAGGCCCTCCGGCACGTCGATTCGCTGCAACCGCCTCTGTCGCTCATTCGCCGGCAGGTGGCAGAATCCGAGATTCCCTGGTGCGCGGCCCACAAGACCGGAGTTATAGGATACAGTCCACTGCAGTCGGGCCTGCTCACCGATCGGTTTTCCGAGGAGCGAGTCGAAAGCATGGCGGAAGATGACTGGCGCCGGCGATCACCCGATTTCAAGCCGCCGCGGCTGGGGCGGAACCTTGCCCTGCGTGATGCGCTTCGGCCCGTAGCGGAGCGCCATGGAACGACGGTAAGCTCTGTGGCGATTGCCTGGATTCTCGCCTGGCCCGGCGTCACCGGCGCCATCGTCGGCGCCCGATCCCCAGAGCAGGTGGACGGGTGGATTGGCGCCGCGACCCTGGAGCTCGCCCTGGAAGATCTGGACGAAATTGCCCGGGCCATCGGCCGTAGCGGCGCCGGCGCCGGGCCCGCCTTACCCAAGTAGCGAGGGACTTACTGTGGCGATCCATCACATCACTGCGATTGCCGGCGACCCGCAGCGGAATCTGGACTTCTACGCTGGCGTTCTCGGGCTCCGGCTGGTAAAGCTCACCGTGAACTTCGACGACCCCGGCAGCTACCACTTCTACTACGGCGACGAGATTGGACGTCCCGGCTCTCTGCTCACGTTCTTTCCCTGGCCTGGAGCGCACCGGGGCCGGCAGGGCAGCGGCCAGATTGCCACCGTGGCGCTGGCTATTCCAGCGGGGTCGCTGGGCTTCTGGGTCGAGCGTCTTCTGTCTCAGGGCATCCAGTACGAGGGTCCCAGCCGCCGTTTCGACGACCAGGTTCTGAGTCTCACCGATCCCGACGGTCTCCTGCTGGAGCTGGTTGCGGGTGACGCCTCCACCGGCGAGCAGCCCTGGAACGAAGGCCCCGTCAGCCCCGAGCACGCCGTCCGGGGCCTGCACGGAGCAACCATCTGGGAGGATGGTGACCAGGGCACTGGAAAACTGTTGGCCGAGATGTTGGGCTTCCAACCCAATGGCGAGGACAAGGGGCTGCTACGTTTTCAAGCCGACGCGAGCGGATCGGGATTGGTGGTCAACCTGAGACGCGCAACCGGTTTCTGGCGCGGCGCCGGAGGGGTGGGGACGGTTCACCACATGGCGTTTCGAGCCGCCAGCGAGGCGAATCAGCTGGAGCAGCGCTCGGCGATAGAAGCCCGCGGTCTCGGCATTACTCCGGTGGTGGACCGGCAGTACTTCCACTCGGTGTACTTCAAGGAGCCGGGTGGGGTTCTCTTCGAGATCGCCACCGACGGGCCCGGATTCACTATCGACGAAACCCCGGCCGAGCTGGGGTCTCAGCTGAAGCTGCCTCCGATATACGAGGCGTACCGGGAGCAGATCGAGCGGGCGCTGCCGGCCGCTTCGGTTGTCCCCTGTCGTTGCGGGGCAGGGAAGCTGACGACCACTGAGCTCGATTTCGTGCACCGGTTCGTGCCCGGCCAGCGCCCTGGTGCCGTGCCTCTGCTGCTGCTGCACGGCACGGGAGGAAACGAGGACGACCTGCTCTCGCTGGGCCGGGCTCTGGCGCCGGGGTCTCCGCTCCTGAGCCCGCGGGGTCAGGTTCTGGAGAACGGGATGCCCAGGTTCTTTCGGCGCTACGCCGAGGGACTTTTCGACGTCGAAGACATCAAGCTTCGTGCGGGGCAGTTGTCCCGCTTCGTCAGCCAGGCTCGCACTCGCTATCAGCTGGGCGACGTTCCGCCCATTGCGGTGGGTTTTTCCAACGGGGCCAACATCGCAGCCGCCCTGCTGCTGCTTCACCCCGGCACTCTGAGCGGCGGGTTTCTGCTCCGCTCCATGGTGCCCTTAGTGCCCGAGCCGCTGCCGCAACTATCACAGACGCGGGTTCTCATAGCTGCCGGGCGCCTCGACCCTATCGTGCGGCCGGATCAAAGCCAGGCGCTCGCCGACCTGCTGACGCAGGCCGGGGCTGAGGTTACCCTGCACTGGACCGTCGGCGGCCACAGCCTGACCCGGGAGGACCTCGAGGTAGGCGAGCGATGGATGGCGGCGGTCACCATGGCGAGTTAAGCTATGGAGGTCCGATGGGCGTCTGGCGTCGCCCGATCCCACCACTTGCCGGCCATACGCCAAGGTCGCCGGTAACTCCCGTGAGGAACTATGTGATGCTTCCTGCAGCGATTGAACAGGAGCGCCTTTTCGTGGCGGAGCGCCTCCTGTTCGAGATCGAACGTCGCCACGGCCTTCCCCACCCAGCAAACCGAGAAGTTCATCCTGTCATCGTCGATCGCTTTCTTACCGCCTACCTCCCGGAGACGAGAGACGGCCAACGGGCGCCATCCGCGCTCGAGTTTGCCTTCTCGCCTAGCCTGGGCGAGGCGTTGAACCTGGCGCGAGGGGTAGTACGTGAGACCGGCACCGGCTTTGGTGCCGCGTTGTACATCCACGACCTTGACACCAGCAATGGAGGCCCCGCTATCGTCGAAACGACCGCAGCGGGCAACCAGTCGCAAACCTGATTGCATCTCGTCCTGGAGCAGTGAGGACTCTGGCCCCGGGCGGACGACGCTCGCGCGTCCCGGCCCTCACTCTTCTGGCGGCCGCTCCCCTGGTTCACTCCGCCGGCCCGGCCGGCCGCGTTCGCTCCCAATAGCTCTCCGAAGGTTCCGTGACCAAGCGTGATCTCCTGGCCCTGGAGGATTGGTCTCCCGCTGACGTTGAGACGGTGCTGAAACTCGCCCGACGAATCAAACAGGGCGAGCTCTCCGGTGGCCTGGAGCGTAGGATCCTGGGATTGGTCCTCCTCCAGCCTGACTCCCACATCAGGCTCAGTCTGGAAACGGCGATGTCGCTTCACGGCGGGCAGGCCGTGGAGGCTGAGGCCGAGCAGCAGATCGTCGACACCGCCCGGGTGCTGGGACGGATGACCGACGCTGTTGCCGTGCGTGCCTTCGAAACCAGCGGAAGCTGGGCTGCGGCTCGGGAAGACTCTCTGCTCAATAGCTTCGCCCGCCATTGTCCCAAGCCGGTGATCAACGTCGGTTCCGCCCGCAGAGATCCCTGTCAGGCGCTGGGCGACAGCCTGACCCTGCAGGAGCGGCTTGGCCGGGTGGAGGGAAAACGGTTCGTGCTCACCTGGGCTTGGCACCCTCGAGCGCTGCCTACGGCCGTGCCGGCAAGTGCAGCACTGGCGGCAGCCGGTCTCGGCATGGAGATCGTGATCGCGAGACCGGAGGGTTACGAGCTCGATCCCGAAGACACCGCCCTGATCCGCAAGACAGCACAGGAAAAGGGCGGCGAGTTCGTTCATATCAGCGATGATCCGGACGACGCGCTGGTCGGCGCCGACGCGGTCTACGTGGCGTCATGGGGATCGGTCAAGCTGTTCGGAAAAACGGAGCAGGAGCAGGAGACGCGCTCAGGCCTGCGAGATTGGCGGCTCACCCCGTCGCGGCTCCGCTCCACCCGGGGTGGCAAGGGGATCGTGATGCACGCCTTCCCCTATTTGAGGGATGTGGAGATCGACGACAAGGTTCTGGAGAGCGCCAATGCGGTGGTGGTCGAGCAGGCGGAGAACCGACTTCATGCCGAGCGGGCCATCCTGCTCGAGCTCATGGGCACATCCAGCTCTCCCTGACACCGGCGATGCTCTGGCGGTTCCCTTGAGTGGTTACCGCTCCTCCCATTCGCCGTACAGCCGTAATAAAAAAGGGCGGCTCCAGGAAGAGCCGCCCTTTTTCACAAATTCACCGATCCCTATGGAGTGCAACTCGCAACATTCACCGAGGGCTTCACGTTCAGCTTCTTCGACTTGGCGGTGCTCAGCTGGTCAGGTCGATTGTCGATGTTGCCAGTAGCCACCAGGATGATAGTGCCGGTCTTTGGATTTTGTACGCAGAATTGCGCGATCCCGGCGATGTTGTTCACGGTCGTCGTTCTCGAAGATGGGCCGGCCGTTGGGTCCGTATTGCAATTGTGCGCTCCAATAATGGCTGTATTTGTCCCGTTATTGTTCACGGCACTGAGAGTGATGCAGTCGCCGTTGACTCCCACTCCTCCGGCTCCGGCTGTTGCCTGGACTTGCACGGCGAAGTACTTACCCGCCTGCACATTGGCGAACGGCGGGTCGGGCACGAACTTCAGTGGTGCACTCGGCACATCCTGTGGCCCAACCTTGCTGCAGCACTTACTCTTTGTGCCTCCCGATCCGGTCAGCAGTACCGCGGCCATGAGCGGGCGCGGAGCGAGAAGGCCCGTTCCGAAACGAAGCAGGCGATGAGCCAGTTGAATGGGTTCCTGGCGTCCAGCGCCGCGAGGTCGGCAGTGCAGGTCCCTGGCGTCAAGAAATACGCCTCCGCAAACGCCAGAACCCCTACGTCTTTCTCGAGGACCATACTCGTTGGGTGCGTCCCCGGGTCCACACAAAATCCTATGATGATGTTCGGATTAAAGTTGGCGTTGTGGGAATGCTTCTCCAGTCATAGGTCTGGCCGTCTGCCGGTGTCGCCGGACTCCCGTAGAAGACCACGCGTTGAGGGTCGTTTCGGGGAAGTACACTAGCTGGGAGATGCTCTGCCAGGTCGAGTTAGCCGGCGGGGCGATTGCCGTATATGGGGCCGACACAGGGCGCGAAGACCGGAGATACTGACCCACCGGATCTTTGTCCGAATGCGCCGTGGGCCGCCGTCGTTGGTGTAAGTGAGACGGTGAGCCTCCCGGGAACGACTCAGGATAGCTCGACAGTTCTTTGTCTGGGGCCGGGTTGTACATGCAGAGCAGCAGACGGTTCATCAGATTCGATCCCACTGCCGGATCGCCAGACGTGGCATCGTTCACAGCTCCCTCGATCTGGGCCATGATGTTGAAGCCCGTATTCTTGGCGGCCGAACTATCAGGCCTGGCCGCCCAATAAATCGACCAGGTTCTTAACGACCCCTTGCCGCGGCTGTGCGAAGAAAGAGTTAGCCAGTTGACTGATGTGTCCAACGTCGCAGCCCGATGTTATGCTGATGCCGGTATGGAAATTTGGCCCCGTGGGAGGACCCTCAGCTTTCTCGCTACAGCCGATCACGAAGAATCCAACAGCACCGATCGCCAAATACCTCAGGGGCCAACCCATTTCATTCTCCAGTCCTAAGGGGGTCCGGGATTCCCGGAAAGTAGCAGGTCAAGCCAAGCCTAGCCTACCTACAGCGCGTCAGGCGCAAATCAGCTGTTCACTCTTAAGCGATCGGAACTCTAGGACTTTACCGTGAACCCAGCGTGAAAACCGCTAAAACCCCGACTAATGGGTCACGGAATTGCCACCGCGGCCGATATCTTCGACCTCGATTTAGCTGGCGCTGCCGACCAGCGCTTTGAAGCGAGGATCGTCCGCAAACCTTCCGACCACCAGGTTTGGTCTTTGGCCATGGAAGCCCGGTCTTGAGGGTTCGCGGCGAGATACACGCCAACCAAGCGCAATGCCTCATCTTTATCGCCGAGCATGTTGCGGAGCATGGCCTCGAAGTAAAGCAGCTCTGACCGGGATCAACCGTTGCGTCTGCCGTGCGCGCAACGCGACGGCTCGAGCACTATCTGGCAGGCCCGCCCTTACCAATGCCATCGCGACAAACAGCTGAGCTTCACGTCGGCGAAAGTCGCGTTCAGTGGGCGAATACAGTCTGCATCCTTGTCCACGATCCGCCAAGCCTTCTCGATATCCGGCTTCTGTCCCGGCAGCGCAGAACGAGAAGCTGACACTCGAGAACCGGGTCCGTCGGAAAGCGCTGCTGACCCTCCTCGCACCAGTGATTGGCCTCGACTCCGTCTGGAGATCCAGCGAACTGGTGAACAGGCGATACAAGATCGCCGGTGCCTCGGTCAGGTACGGGTCTGCCCGTAGGCCCGAAGCGCTGCGAGCTTCCCCTCCGCGGGTTCGACTTTTGCATCAGCATGTGGCTGAGCACGGCCCAACTGTGCGCCTGGCTCGGATTCGATGCTACCGACGCACGCAGATCCTGCTCGGCATCCGCGACCAGCTTAGCAGCCGCGGTAGTACCTGGGGCCAGGTTCAGAAACCACTGGGTATATCGGGTAGTCCCACGGAGGTCCAGCGCATCCGCGTCGTTCGGCTTGAGTGCCAGAGCCTGCGCGCCATAGTTCAGCGCCTTTTCAAGCCAGGCCTTAACATAGGTCTTGTCAAGGGGGCGCCAGGGCGCGGTGTTGATAGGCCGGCCCGGCCGCATGACGATCGGCGCCACCCTTTGGGATCGGCGGCCAGGCTTGGGCCAGCAGTGAGTCGGCCGCTTCCAGTTGCCGCGCCGCTGTAGCGGTCTCTCCTGACATCAGGAGTGTCGTCAGATCCTTGCTCAGTTTGCCGGCCTGCTGGACCAGTTCCCACGCCTTGGGATTTCTGGTACCAGTCCGGATCTCCTGGAGGTTGATCTCCTCTCCCAGGCGTTGGCGAAGAAAGAGCGAGACCTCCCGCGCCACGTCGTCCTGCAGGTGCGAAGATCTTCCCTGGGCCGCTCCAGGGTCTTGCTGCCGATCTCCTCGCCGGTTGCGGCATTGATGAGCGAGACGCTGACCCGAAGCCTGTCACCGAACCGCGTCACTTCCTTGACCAACGTTCCGACTTTAAGCGCCCGCCCGATGCTGTCCGGTGCGACAGCGGCATTGGATATGGGGCAACGCCGTTCTGGAAATCACCTGAAGCGGTTTGACCTCGCTCAGCTCGTGGATCAACGCCTCAGTCAGACCGTCGGCCAGGTACCCGATCGAGTCTGGCGGCCGCGGCTGTCGAAGTACATCACCGCGATCCGATTGGGACTGAAACCGGAAGCCGCGCCCGAGGCCGTGCCGGGTCGCAGCCACACCCACCAGGCCGAGAGCCCCAGGGCGGCCAGAATCGCGACGGTCACGATTGACCAGAACACCCTGCCCCGAGATCGGGCAAACGCCAGGACCTTGGCTGGAAGCCCCTTCGGCTCCGCGCGTACACTGCCGGTGGTGCGCCGGACGCCTTGGGGAGCAGTGCGCCGTGCTCGCATCGAGCGGGAGGAGGTACGGCGTGCAGCACTTCCGAGATCCACCTCGGCGAGCGCATCGGCGAAATCCCGGACGGTGGGAAATCGATCGGCCGGGGTCTTCTCCAGCGCCCGCATGATCGCGTCTTCCACCTCATCGGGAATCGAATTGCGCACCACCTGCAGGCTGGGCACCGCCTCCAGTGAGTGCCGCGCCAGGATGGCCATGGCATTAGGCCCGTGGAACGGCGGCTGGCCCACCAGCATCTCGTAGAGCATGCACGCCAGGCTGTACTGGTCGGTGCGTCCGTCGATGTGCTCGCTGGCCGAGGCCCTGCTCCGGGCTCATGTAGTGCGGGGTTCCCACCGCCATTCCGGTTTCGGTCAGCTTCTCGCCTGCTGCGCTCACTGCCCGCGCGATGCCGAAGTCCGCCACCAAGGGTCGTCCGTCCCGGAGCAGGATGTTCTCCGGCTTGATATCGCGGTGGACGACCTTGTGGTGTGGGCGTAATGGAGCGCTTCGGCGATGTCGCAGGTGAGCTGGATGGAGTCGGGCAAGGAGAGCTGCTGCTCCCGCTCCATCAGGGCCCGGAGCGACTCGCCTTCCACGAACGGCATGACGTAATAGAGGAAATCCGAGGCCTCGCCGGAGTCGTACAGGGGCAGGATGTTGGGGTGCTGGAGCTTGGCGGCGACCTTGATCTCGCGGAGGAACCGGTCGGCCCCGATGGAGGCGGCAAGCTCCGGGCGGAGGACCTTGATGGCGACCTTACGGTCGTGCCGGATGTCGTTGGCGAGGTATACGGTGGCCATGCCACCTTCGCCGATCAGACGCTCGACGGCATAGCGCTCTTCGAGCGCGGTACGCAACAGTTCGAGCACATCGGCCACGGGAGTGCCTCAGGATGGCGGGGGGAAAACTATTCCCAAAAATACGACGCCGGGGTGCGGGAAACTAGAAGCTTGTCGGTTCAATCTACACCGCACAATTGGGACGTCGCGGTGAGCACCATCGTCGAACTTAGCACTCCATCACCGCTACCCGAGGCAGGACTGCGCCTGGAAGCTCACAACCACCTAGGCCATTACGCACAAAAGCAACAGGTGGCCGGCGGATGCCGACCACCTGCTGCGTACGGCTCTCCCGTGGGACCTAGGGGATTGGTGGCGGAGCCGGGCTAACGGTGAAGACTCCTGTGGTGTGTGACGCCACGCCCGGCGAGCTAATCCTAAGCTGATAAGTACCAGGCGCTGATATGGTCAGGTCATCGAAAACAGCGGTGTAGGGTGCTGTCTCCGAGGTCGACTGGATCGTCGTGCCGCTGAGTGTTCCGGTCGAGCCTTCCCCTGGGATCAGCGTCGCCGTCAAGTCGGTCGGCCCTGGGATCCCTACCTCGCCGTCCGCGATCCTGTACGTAGGTTCGCATCCATCTCCGCAGGCATCGAGCGGCTGATCCACAACGTTCCCGTCTTCTGGGCCTAGGTCGCTGCCGAAGCTCTCGATAGAGTTGGAGCTCGTCTCCACCGGCTTGAACGGGCTCAAGCTACCTGCCTTACCACTCCGGGGTGGCGGAGGCGGAAGCGTCCCCAGCGTGGCGGCCCAGAGCGGCTGAGGTAGGCAGGAAGCGGCCGGCCGTATGCAAAGCCGCGTTGACAAAGTTCTGCAGCCCGCCGCCGGCGCTACCGATCACGTCGTCGATCCCCGGGCAGGTCAAGCTGTTCCGAAGCTCCGTCCCTTCCAGGTCGAACGGCTCGAGGATCTCGAAGGGGAAGCCCGGCGCGCCCACAACCGGATTGTGCCCGATGCGCCAGATTCGCGGGATCAGGATATCCGTTACCCGGCGTCTCCGGCCCCCCTATGATCACGAGACAGAACGCTATGTTAGCCGTCTTGCCCGGCTGGAGAACATGGGTGTTCGTGCTATTGATGGCGTTGTAGTCGTATGTGGGTGGAAACTGGTTCCCGTCGAAGTTGGTGAGATCAGGGTCACCTGCCTTGCGGCTGATCACGATCTCCGTGGGCACGAGGAAGGAGCCCGGCTCCAGCTCGAGCAGGGCATGGTGATTCACGGTTGTGATCACTGTGTTGTTGGGTGTTGGCGGGGTCGAAGAATCCTACTCCGAAGTCGCCGTCCGCTGGTGCACCAGTCACCTCACCGATGCCCCTGAGTATCGCAAGAATAAGGGTTTGAACCTGAGTTTGTTTGCCTGCCGGGGTGTGGCGATTCAACCAGTCGATGAAGGCAAAGGCGGCCTTCCTGGCGGCATCGGGATGGCAGGTATCCCATAACAGTTTGATTGCCCCGGCCCGCAGCAGTGCCTCCGCCCGCAACAGTGACTGGGCCTTCGACGTTCCGGTATAGATGTTCACGATCTGCTGTGCGATGCCATTGGCCCCGGCGAGGGGAAACGGGGTCGCCCGGCAGGAGCCAAAGTTTTCCGAGGGTCGAGGTAGGGTTGGCTCGGTCGGGGCCTGGTCGTTACAGGCGGCAAAGACGAGCGTGCCGCAGACGGCGGCAGCAAAGGTGAGTCGGCGCATCCTGGCGTTCCTCCGATTTAAGCCAGCGCCCGAACGGCCATGGCCGGCAGGACAGGAGGCAGGTTACAAATCCGTCATTTGTGTCAGTGTACCAACACCAATTTGCAACAAGTACCAGAGTTGTCTAGCCCCAACCTTTACTTACTGAAGACCAGCGCTTTGTACCGCGGATCATCCTCCAGACCCCGGAACCACCAGCTAGTGGTGGTATGGGTTGTATCCGCCAAAGAAATCCTTCGCTCCGGGTTTGCGGCCAGGTAGCGCTTGAGCGCTTCCAGTGCCTGGTCCTTATCACCGCGCAGGAGATGTACATAGACCTCGCTATATGCGAGATCTTGATTGGGGTCCACGTCGGTTCCGCCGCGGGCTCGGAGTGCCACTGCTCGCGCGCTGTCCTTTAGCCCGGCCCGGGCAAGCACCATGGCGACGGCCATCCTCGCGTCCCGGGTGTCGTATTCCCGCCGGCTCGCGGGGGCTAGCTTCCTGAGGCTATCAGCCAGCTTCCACGCGAGCGCCACATCGGGGTCTCGGATCCTGGTGGTCATTATCCAGAGCTTGCACCCGGTGAAGTTGAAATCGCTGGGAAAGCGGCGCGCGCCCTCATCGCACCACCGGGCTGCATCCGCGAACTGAGTCAGGTCGTAGGAGGTGGTGAACAGCCGGTTAAGGACCTGGGGGGCATCTCGGAGATACGCGTCCGCCTCGTAGGCGCGCAGGCCAGCCAGCTTCGCGTCGGTCTCACTCTTGGTGTTGCTGTACATATGGCTGAGGATCGCCCAGGCGCCCGCCTGTGATGGATTCACTCTGACGGCGGTCTCCAGATCGTTCTGCGCACCGTTGAGCAGCTGATCGACGGCCTGGGGGTCGGCCTCGATCCTGAGCAGCCATTTCCAGTAGCGGAGTGTACCCCGCACCTCCAGGCCGTCGGGGTCCTCCGGCGCGAGTGCCAGCGCGCTGTCGGCGAGCTTCAGGCCCTTTTCGATCCATGGCTTGGCGGCCACACCGTTCAGCCCGACCAGGCGCGAGCGCCGGTAGGCAACCCCGGCCCGGTCTGTCAGAGGCTCGGTCCAGCTCGGATCCGCCAAATGCGCTTGGGCGTAAAGCGAATCCGCTCGCTCGAATGTGCCGGCGCTGGCTCCGGTCGTGTCATTCTTCTCCACCAGGGCTTCGGCCTGCTTTCTCGCCTGCTCGGCTCTTTGGACCAATGCCCATGCTGCCACGCTGCGAGTTCGATTGCGCTGCTCCCGGAGCCGGATCTCCTCGCCTAGACGCTCGCGAATCAGGCCGGCCACCTTCTGACTGACTGAATCCTGAACTGCCAGCAGCTTACCAGCGGGCTCGGCAAAGCTAGCCCGGCCAAACTCGGCTCCACTGGATCCGTCGACCAGTCGCACGGTCACCCTGAGCTGGCCACCCTCCCGCTCGATTCCCCCGGCCACCAGCGTCCCGGCATCGCAGGGCGCGCGCGACGCTATCCCGCGACACGCTGTCGCCTCGGTACGGCCGCAACTCCTCCCTTGGATATGACATCCAATCCTGGAACCTGGTCCAGCTGGCGGATCAGACCCTCGGTGAGACCATCCGCCAAGTACCCGAGCGAGTCCTTACCGCCTTCCGCCTGGAAATAGAGGACCGCGATGCGGTGAGGGTCGAGACCGCCGGATCCGGTTGCTGATGCCGGTGCGACCGGTCGGTGCGAGAAGCGCCAGATCCCCCAACCGGTGCCTGTCAACGCCACCAGTACCGCAGCCGCGAGTGCCCAGAGTCGCGGACTCTTGGCCGAGAGCGCCGGCGACTTGACTGGAGTACTTCTCCGGTTTGCCCGTAATGCCTGCGGTGAGGTCCGCCGTGCGGTCGGGCCGAGATCCGCCTGCAGCAGAGCATCGGAGAACTCCCGAACCGTGGGAAAGCGGTCGGCCGGCGTCTTCTCCAGAGCCCGCCCGATTGCAGTCTCGACCTCGTCGGGAACGGAATGCCGGACGACCCGCAGGCTCGGCACCCCCTCCATCGAGTGGCGGGCCAGAATTGCCATGGCGTTGGGCCCGTCAAAGGGAGGCTGGCCTACCAGCATTTCGTAGGTCACGCAACCCAGACTGTACTCGTCGCTGCGCCCATCCACGTGAGCGCGAGCCGAGCGCCTGTTCCGGACTCATGTAGTGGGGTGTGCCGACGGCCATGCCGGTCTCGGTGAGCTTGTCGCCCCCCGCCTCCGTCACCGCCCGGGCGATCCCGAAGTCGGCCACCAGAGCGTGCCCTTCCTGGATCAGGATGTTTTCCGGCTTGATATCTCGGTGAATGATGCCCCGGCTGTGGGCGCAGTGTAGCGCCTCGGCCACCTCGCAGGTGAGTTGAATGGCATCCGGGACCGAGAGCTGGCTTTCCCGGTCGAGCCGGGCACGCAGAGACTCACCCTCCACCAACGGCATGACGTAATAAAGGAATCCCCCGGCATCCCCCGAGTCGTACAGTGCAAGAATGTTCGGGTGCTGGAGATTGGCGGCGAGCTTGATCTCGCGGAGGAATCGGTCTGCCCCTAAGGAGGCCGCGAGCTCCGGACGGAGCACCTTGATGGCCACCGGGCGATCGTGGCGGCAGTCTCTGGCCAGGTACACCGTGGCCATCCCACCCTGCCCGAGCAGCCGCTCAACGGCATAACGCCCTTCGAGTGCCGCACGTAAGGGTTCGAGCAGAGTCGGCCAAGGGGATGCCTCGGAAATCGGGAGTGTCTTTACAAGATAGAGATGGGTACTGGAGCGGGCCAGCAGAGGGAACCTGCGATTCGAGATTACGGGACGGGCACCGCCGCCAAGGTCTCTCGCATCTCGGCCGCCGAGCGCCAGCGATCGTTGGGCGCCTTGGCCATAGCCTTGGCGATTGCGGTGGCAAGCTCCGGGGGTGTGTCGCCGCGGAGGGTGCGGACGTCCGGAGCCGGCTGAGTGAGGTGGAGCTGCAGCACCACGGCCTCGTTGCGGTGGACGAATGGCGCCTGGCCCGCCAGGCACTCGTAGAGCACGCAGCCCACCGAGTACAGGTCGCTGCGGTGATCGATGTCGGTCACCGCCGTGATCTGCTCCGGGCTCATGTAGGTCGATGTCCCGACGGCAATTCCCGACCGGGTCAGCTGGTCGGTTCCCGAAGCAATGACCGCCCGGGCAATGCCGAAGTCCAGCAGTATTGCGCCGCGCGCCGACAGCACCACGTTGGCGGGTTTGACGTCGCGGTGAATGATGCCCTGCCGGTGGGCATGATCCAGCGCATCCAGCAGATCGGATGCGATCCGGAGGGTCTCCACGATCGAGAGTTGCCGCGAGCTGTCGAGCCGCTCCCGCAGGGTTTGGCCGTCCACGAACTCCATCACGTAGTAGATCAGCCAGTCGCGTTCTCCTGAATCCAGCAGCCGCGCGATATGAGGGTGGCTGAGCTGAGAAGCGAGCTTGATCTCCCGGAGAAATCGGTCGGCGGCGACGCTGACCAGGAGCTCGGGATGCAGGATCTTGAGCGCGACAGGGCGCCCCTCGGCGTCACGAGCGAGAAAGATGCGCGCGTTTCCCCCCGGCCGATCTCACTTTCGACTTGGTAGCGCCCATCAAAGGCTTGACGCACCAGGGCCAGCATGTCACGGCGAATGGTGCAAGCTCCTGAAAACGAGATGCTATATGGTTGTAACACGGGCATGATCTGCGCAAGCGGTCAGCTCAGAGGAGGATATCGCTCCGAATCTCCCGCCGAATGGACCACCAGAGGGCGCCCCAGAGGTTGGACTGGCGCAGCGTGACTCTGGCCCGGCCGCTCATCCCCGGGCGCCAGGGGTCGAGCGCCGCCAACCGCACCCTTCCTTCCAGCGAGTGGGTCGGCTCGGCGGTGGTGGATACCTGAAGGATTCTGCTGGTCAGCGCCTCTGCCGCCATGGTGTTGGGGAGGAGGCTGACTGGCTGGCCCGACACAACCGAGCTCGCCCCGGCTCCCCTGAGCGAGATCCGCACTTCGAGACTGTCCACTCGTCCCAGGCGGAGCAGAACCTCTCCCCGGGAGACTCCGCGGCCCGCCAGCTCTTCCGGCCGCGGGGTGAGGACTCTGCCGGAACTTACCGCCCGTATGCTGAAAGCGCGGATTTGATCGTCGAGTCCTCCCAGCCTGGCTGCGTCGACGGACAGGAGAGCCTCCATCTGGGCCACGTCCGAGGACCGGTCGGCAGCCCTGGCCCGGGCAATCGCCAGAGACAGCGAATCGACCGTCCGACGAAGCACAACCGCCTCCCGCTCCAGGCCGAAGCTGCGAAGCCGAAGCAGCGGGCTCCCTGTCTCCACCCAGCTTCCCTCCCGAACATTGACCTGACCGACCATCCCACTGTCCGGTGCTGTCAGGGGGAGCGATGCCCCAGCCCAGACCGTGAACGGGCCCGAGACCGTGATTGGCCAGGGGATCAGACATCCAAGGATGAGCACCACGGCGGCACCGGCCAGCAGCCGCGACCGAACCCGGGCGGATCTCAGCCGGGTAGTCAGCTTGTGAAATACGGCTGCCAACGAATCCTTCCACAGCCAGGAGTTGCCGCCGGAGGGCAAGCAAGACCATACCCGCAAAGATCAGGGTTCCGATGCTGCCGAGTGTGCGGCTGAGCCAGCCATAGGTGTTGACGGCACAGAAGGCCAGGATCAGGGTGATGTATCCGGCCGCCAGGGTGCCATAGATCAGGAAGATGCGCCGTTCCCGCTCGTCGGCCGGAGGTTCCGGCAGATCCAGACGGAACACCCGGGTTTTGATCAGCCAGGAGACATGGCGTCCGGCGCGTTGCCGCAGGTTGGGAACCTCGAGATAGTCGCTCAGCGCATAGTAGCCATCCAGCGGGATCAGCGGATTCAGGTTCATCAGGACCGTGGTGAGCCCGCCGATGAGAACCGCGGCAAACGCCACCTGCGACACCAGGGTACCCGGGTTGGCGGCCCACCAGATGATGGCCGCGACGCTGGCGAGTACCAGTTGAATCCAGGAACCGGCGGCGGTAACCCAGAGCCGGGCGCGCAGCTCCGGAAAGGTCCAGGCGTCATTTACGTTGCAGAAGAACGCAGGCTCGAAATAGATCAGCATTGCACCGATCTCGTGCACTTCGCCGCCGAAATACTTGCAGGTGAAGCCATGACCCAGCTCGTGGATCGCGATAATGACGGTGCCGGTCACCCACAGCACCACCAGATCCCCGAAGCCCACTCTGAGCGTGTAGAGGTCAGCCAGTGCGCTGGAAAATTCCGACCACCTGAGACCCACGATTACGAAATAGACCAGGAACAGCGCAACCGAGAGGCCGAGGAATGTGCGGGAGAAGCAGAACCGCAGACGCGGCAACCAGCGGTTCAGCAACTCATCCGGATCACCGACCGACCACCTGATCCGGAAGAGATCGCCCTGAAACACTCGCGGACTCAGCCGCCGGCGACGTTCGGCGCGGAGCCGTTCCATCAACAACACCGATTGCTCGGCCAGCGTCCTCTGGCAGAGTCCCATCCCGGTCAGCTTGGCGGCGAACTTCTCCACCGCGGCTGCGGATACCGGGACGCCGTTGGCCCGGAGCAGGTCCGCCGCGGCTGCCGGTGTGTGCTGGCCGTCCAGAGCTTGCATCACCCGGATCTCCAGCGGGCGGAACCGAAAGTACTTGCGGCTCTCCGGATCCTTTACGATGAAGCTCTGCTCCCCGCGGTAGGTCTGCTCCACCAGCACGAGATCTTCGCGAAGCTTGGGGCCGCTGCTCATTGCGCGCTCCGGACGACCTTCTCTCCGGCAGCGAGCCCGCTCAGCACCTCAACCCTCCCGTCGCCCAGCTCGGCGCCGATGGTCACCGGGCGAAGGATCGTCTTCTCATTATCCCAGATCAGGGCATAGCCGTCCTGCGCGACCGCCGTTCGGGGCACTACCACGACCTGCCGGCGGGTTGCCCCCAGCTGAATGGTGACGTTGTTCCCCGGGGTGAGGCCGGCGGCCTGTTCGCCGAGTTGCAGGATGATTTCACGGGTGCCGCTCCCCGCGTCCAGCACGGGCGACGCTCGAATGACCCGGGCAGAGACGGTTACCCCGTTCGGGCCCACCACCTCAGCCGAGGTTCCGATGCGGATTCCCCCTGCGGAAGCCTCGGGTACCCGAATAGCGGCGAGTAACGGACTCATTGCCGTAATCCGAAACAGCGAGTCGCCTGAATTGACCATCCGGTGGATCCGCGCCGAGCGGGCGGTGATCCATCCCGGCAAATGGTGCGGTGATGTGAGTCAGATCGAGATCGCGTTCGGCCTTCCGCAGATCCAGGACTGCCTCGCGATATTCGCTCTCGATCCGTTCGGAGTCGGCCTGGGTGACGACGCCCGCCACCTTCAATGCCCGCTGCCGCTCGACTGTCTGTTGGGCGCTGGTGAACTTTTCCCGCGCCTGAGACAGCGCAATCTCCTGGTCCGTGGTCTCCAGTTGCGCCAGCAACTGCCCGGCTCGAACCCGGCTACCGAGATCGGCCAGAATGGACTGGACCACGCCCGAGGATCGGGCGAAAACCGCCGCATCGTGCTCCACGTAGAGTTGCGATGGCAGTCTGAGCGGGACCTGAAGCGTTACCGTGTCCACCGAGACGACATTCGGCGCCTGCGCGGTGAGTGACGCAGTTTCCGTCCCCTGTGCTGGAGGACGGGCGGCAGGCTGCTGACCACAGGCCACGAGGCCGGCGAGCGAGAGGGAGATATCTCATGGACGCACCTTCCACCACGCTACCCTGAGCCACCGGCTCGGCCCTCGGAGCACTCGATCGAGCGCGCTCTCGCGGTGAGGTGAGCACTCTGGCGTATGCCGCCATCTGGGGCTTCAAGAGACCCTGAGGATTGGCCACCACGGCCCGGACCGGGTAGTGCACCGTGGAACCGCTGTCGAGTGGAACCAGGCCGACCGAGGTCACCCGTGCGTCGAATGTGCGCTGCGGCAGCGCGTCCACCCGCAGCAGGGTCGTCTGTCCCGGCGTCACCCGGGCGATGTCTCTTTGATCGATCCCGAACTCGAGCTCCAGCGTGTCGGTCCGGCCCAAGCGTCAGCAGCAGATCACCTTCCTCGAGCGAGCTGCCGACCTGCTCGCCGACATGAGGAGTGAGTACCATACCCGCTGTTGGTGCTCGAACCGTGGTGAGCGCCACCTCCTCGTCCAGCAACGCCAGCTCCTGGCGCAGCGATTCACCGCGGATCTGCTGCATCCGCTGCTCTGCCGGATCGCCCCGGCTCGCTGCCAGCGCGGCGGAGCGCTCCGCCGCTTCCAGGTCTGCGGCCGTGGTCGCGCGCTCGGCCATGAGGTCGGTGGCGCGCAGCGTCGCGAGTGGCGCACCGCGGGAGACCGTGGATCCCTCGTTAACCAGCAGCCGCTCGACCACGCCGGCTACCTGCGCTCGGACCGGAGCATAGGCGACCGGCCGGAAACTGGCCCCGCTGCCGGACACCCGAAGGGGCCAGCGGAACAGGGTCAATGCGGCCAGGACGGCGAGGGCAACGGCGAGGTACAGCTGCAGTTTGCGGCGGGGCAGGGAAAGACAGTGCCTTCTTCTTGGCGGCGAGCGCTCCCAGCGCGTCCACCATGGGGACCTCGTGGTAGAGCTGGGCGTTGCGAAGGGCGACCGTGGTCTGGTTGGCCAGGATGGCCGCGACTTCGAGCTGGCTCTCGGTGGCGAGGTCAGGCTTGCCCGACTCGAAGACCAGAACCCCGACGACTCCCTCTTCATCCTTGAGCGGCAGGTAGAGCCCGCTCTCGACTCCGTCCGACTCCAGGTCTGGGCCGAATATCGAGACGAACATCCGCTCGGCATCCGAGGCGGTGTTGGTCCGATCGGAGAGATAGAGCTGCTCTCCATGACCTGCCGCCCACGCCGCCCGGGCTATCAGGTCCTGCAGCTTGGGGTCATCCTGGTCGACTTTCTCCTGTCCTGCCACCGCGCGGATCTCGCACTGACCCTTCTGATATAGACCCACTGCTCCGCGGTCGAACGGCAGCGCCTGAGACGCGAGATTCACTACCGAGCGGAGCACCCGGTCGAGGTCGAGCGTGGCGGTGATCTCACGGCTGATCTCCAGCAGGACCGCCAGGTCCCGAGCCCGGCTTTCGACGCTGTGGAGCTGCGCGTTGCGGAGGGCAGCGGCTGCACTGGCGGCAAGTCCCTCGAGCAGCTCCCGGTCGCGCTGATCGAAGATGCCATCGCCGGTCACCTTGTTGGCTACCTGAATCGATCCGACGGTGACCCCGCCGGATACCATGGCCGTGGCCATGACGGTAGTGGCGAGAGCTTCTCCCGAGTCGAGGGCCGGCTGGTAGCGCGGGTCTTCCACGGCGCGGGTCACGATCGTGGTCCTGGGCCGCTGGGCCACGTCACCCACGAACCCGGTGCCGATCGGCACCCGGGCGCCGACCAGCTTCTTGCCCGCTCTCCCCTCGGCCAGTCGGCAACAGAGCTCTTCATCCTCCGCGATCCAGAGGGACCCACCCTCGGCGCCGAGCGCCTCCAGCACGCGATGGAAGATCCGGGGAAGCAGCTCGTCGAAGTCCAGCGACGTGCTGAACTCGAGGCCGATCGCGTGGATCAGCCGAAGGCGGGCTACCTCATCCCGGAGCTCTTCAATGGAGCTTTCGGGGGAGCTGATGATGTCCGGCATGGGATCGGGACTTGTGAGGACGTTCTAAGCTGTAGCGTGAAAACCATATGCACCAGACGGCCGGTCCGGACCCGTTGAGGTCCGGACCGGTCGGCGGCGGGGGCCCAAGCCGATACCTTGGCTTGGGCCACCCAGATTACCGCTACTCGGCTTGCGGCTTCAGCTGGCAGGGGCGATCCTCTCCTCCAACTCTTCAACCGAGAGCTCCACTGCCTCTGCATCCTTGCCGGTTGCGTGGCGAACCTGATTCTTCTGGTCCGGGGTCAGCTCGATGCGGAACTGATTCTTCTGGTCTTTCATGATGTCCTCCGGCAAGGTGTTTATGCGTGATGTGACTGGTGTGGCGAAACGATGGCACAATCTTCACGGCTTCCGTGAAAGTTCCGTGAATTTCAGCTGGGGTACGCTCTCCGCTTCCCAGGGTCATCGGCGCGATGCGCTCTTCCAACTCTTCGACGGTCAACTCGATGGTGTTCGCCTCTTTCCCGGTAGCCTTACGCACCTGTTCCTTCTGCTCCGGGGTAAGGGTGATCCGGAAGGTGTCGCTGCCTGACATGATGTGACCTCCTTGGGTCGGGTGTTGAAATCGTAGCACAATTTGACGACCGATCGTGAATTGATCGTGAAAGGCCCCTTGCCGGTCCGGGTTTTCCTCTCCAGGTTGTAACATCCCCCACAGGACCATTACGGTGGCAGACGTCTGCCTGACTCTGCTCGGTCCACCGATACTCGCCCGCGCCGATACGGGCCGCCTGGTGCCGCAGCCCAGCGCCAAGGCGCTCGCCCTTCTCACCTATCTCGCTCTGGAATCCGGACTTCACACCCGCGAGGAATTGGCCGGACTCCTCTGGGGAGAGTCGTCCGATGACGAGGCGCGGGCGTCCCTCCGGCAGGCGCTGAAACATCTCCGGGGTCAGATCGGCGAGCTGCTCCGCATCAGCCGCGCGAGTGTAGGTCTGGAAGGCCCCCTGGATTGCGAGGTGTGCGAATTTCGCCGCCGAGCGGCCCAGGAGCCGGCCCTTGCGCTCACCACGGAGATTCCGCGCTTCCTCTCGGGTTTTTCCATTCGTCATTCTCCACGATTCGAAGAGTGGGCCGCCGAGACTCGGCGCGGCCTCATGCATCAATACCAGGAGGCCCTGAGCACACTGACCCGGGAAGCAATGGGCCAGTGGCGCTGGCGCGATGCCATCGCGATCGCCGACCGCTGGCTCGCGGGTGATCCGCTCTCCGACGACGCGGTCCGGCTGGCCATCGAGGCGCGCTATCTGGCCGGCGACCGGGGCGCCGCGCTCGGACGCTACCAGCAGTACCGAGCAACTCTGCTCCAGGAGACCGGGTGCGAGCCCAGCCGGGGGTTGCTCAACCTTATTCGTCGGGTCGAAGCCGATGTCTCTCCCATCAATGCTCGTCCCATGTCGGATGAGTGGTATGCCCGGGCACCCAGCTTCGAAGCCAGGCTGATCGGGCGGGAAAACGAGTGGGGATCGCTGCTGGAAACCTGGAAAGAAGTGAAACGAGGCCAGAGCAGGATCGTGCTGCTCGAGGGGGAGGCCGGCGTCGGCAAATCGCGTCTGGCCGAAGAGTTTCTCCGTTGGGCCGTGGCCAATGCCGGCAGTGTCTTGCGAGGCCACGGCTACGACGCCAAACCCGGCATTCCCTACGAGCCGGTCATGGAGATGCTGCGCGATGCGCTCAGCACGCCGGGACTGGCCGGTGCGCCCCCCGAGTGGCTGGCCGAAGTGGCTCGCCTGCAGCCGGAAATGCGGCAGCGGTTCCCCTCGCTGCCTGAGCTATCGCCGCCGGTGGACAGCTCCTCCGCGTGGCGGCTGTTCGAGGGCGTGGCGCAGGTAATTCTCGCCCTGGCAGCGGAGCGTCCGCTGGTTGTTTCGATTGATGACATGCAGTGGTGTGACGGCGAGAGCTGCGACCTGCTGCGGTACCTGGTTCGGCGGACCGAAGAAGCCCCGGTGCTCTGGCTGGGTACCCTGAACTCGGGAGAAGTAGAACGAGATGCACCCTCGGTGCGATTGTGTCGGGTCCTGCGGGCCAAATCTCACGCCACTGTCATTTCGGTTCAGCCACTGAGGGAGGAAGAGCTCTGGCGGATGATCCATGAGATGGGGCATGTGAGCACGCCGACGGGTGCCAGGCGGTTCGCCAATCGGATCTATGGAGTGACCGCTGGTAACCCGTTCTACGTCATCGAGCTACTGAAGACCATGTTCGCCCAGGGCCTGCTCGCGGTGGACGATGAGACCGGCGAGTGGACTGTCTCCCCTCAAGCCATGAGCCAGCAGGGAAGGGAGTTTCCCGTCTCTCAGACCGTGCACGATGTCATTGCGGAGCGGATCGAACGACTCCCTGACGAGCTGCGGGAAATCCTCATGACCGTCGCGGTGGCCGGTTTGGGGTGCCGCTCGGAGGTGCTCTCGCACGTGCACGGCATCTCGCGACTGCACGCAGCGGGAGTGGCCGACGCCCTGGTTGATCGGCGCCTTCTGGTTGAGGAAGGAGGCTCTTACCGCTGCGCTCACCCGGTCATTGCCCATGTGGTGCGCGATGGACTGAGCGACGCCCGCAGGGGCGAGGTTCATCGAAGCCTGGCGCTTGCGCTCGAGCGGCTTACAGCCTCATCCGGCAGTGGCGAGATGGCGCGAGAGATCGCCCGGCATGCCGACCGGGGAGGCGAGCCGGCGCTCGCCTATCGCTTTGCCCGAATCGCCGGAGATGCCGCGGTGGAACGGTATGCCTTTGCGGAAGCGCCTGGCCTGGCTCGACCTGGCCGCGGCGAACGCGACAACGCCGGATCAGGCCGATACCGTGAACCGGCTAACCGCGGAGGTACTGGAAGCCGCTGGGTGGAGTGAGGCGCCCATCCCCGAGCGACAGGGGGGCCCAGTCACGCGAGGTCTTGCTCGTGAAGACTTCGATCTGCGGGTGGGTCTAGAGGAGCAGCCAATCCGCTGACGGACTACACGCAGGGCCCGGAATCACTTGACCTTGTGGGCCCGACCCAAGTAGAGTCACAGCCCCGTTGCCTTGACCACTTTGGGGTGTAGCTCAATTGGCAGAGCGCCCGGCTGTTAACCGGGAGGTTGCTGGTTCGACCCCAGCCGCCCCAGTAGAGCTAGGAGCTGGAAGCTCGTAGCTCCCAGCTCTTAGCTCAGTCTCTGGTACGCCGCCAGCGTGAGAAACTCGGGGAACTCCCGCGCGGAAAACATCGTGTCCAGCAGGTCGGCCGCCGCGGCGAGCCGCTGCTGATCTCCTCCCTCCGCCTCCAAGCGCTGCCGCTCCTCGGCCAGGATCGTCCGGCACCACTCCAGCGTGATCCGGTCTCCGGCATCGGTGGTGGCACCATGGCGAATCCACTGCCACAGCTGTGACCGAGAGATCTCGGCCGTTGCCGCGTCTTCCATCAGGTTGTTGATGGCAACGGCACCCGAGCCCCCCAGCCAGGCCGCGAGGTATTGCAGTGCTACGCTGAGGTTTCCGCGTAGGCCGGACTCCGTAATGCGACCTCCGGGAATCCGAACATCGATCAGCTGCTCCCGGGTGACCTCCACATCATCCCGCTCACGCTCTTTCTGGTGGGGCTTGCCCTGCAGCACTGACTCGAACACATCTGCCACCACCGGGACCAGGTCGGGATGTGCCACCCAGGCTCCGTCGTAGCCCGCCCGGGCTTCCCGCAGCTTGTCTTCGCGAACCTTGGCTAACGCTGTCTCATTCACCTGTGGGTCGCGGCGGCTCGGAATGAACGCTGCCATTCCGCCGATCGCGTGAGCTCCCCGGTGGTGACAGGTCTTCACCAGCAGCTCGGTGTACGCCTGCATGAACGGAATCGTCATGGTCAGCTGGGAACGGTCGGGCAGCAGGAAGTCCGCCCGGTCCCGAAAGTTTTTGATGATGCTGAACAGATAATCCCACCGGCCCGCGTTGAGGCCGGCCGCGTGGTCCCGTAGCTCGTACAGGATCTCATCCATCTCGTAGGCCGCGAGGATCGTCTCGATGAGGACCGTCGCTCGCACTGTCCCGCGGGGAATGCCCAGCGCATCCTGCGCCAGATCGAACACCTCGTTCCACAGCCGCGCCTCGAGATGGTTCTCCAGCTTGGGCAGGTAGAAGTACGGCCCGCTGCCGCGGGCCAGCAGCTCCCGCGCGTTGTGAAAGAAGTAGAGCCCAAAGTCGAACAGGCTGGCCGAGATGGGCTCGCCGTCCAGCAGCGCGTGCTTTTCCTCGAGGTGCCAGCCGCGCGGCCGCACCACCAGCGTCGCGAGCTGGTCGTTCAGATGGTACCGTTTGCCCTCCGGACTCGCGTATTCCAGGGTTCGGCGGACCGCTTGCATGCAGTTGAGCTGGCCGGCAATCACGTTGGTCCACGGCGGAGAGAGCGCATCCTCGAAATCCGCCATGAAGACCTTGGCCCCGGAGTTGAGCGCGTTGATCATCATCTTCCGCTCCACCGGTCCGGTGATCTCCACCCGCCGATCGTTCAGATCCGCTGGTGCGGGCGCCACCTGCCAGCTGCGCTCGCGGATTTCCCGAGTCTCTTCCAGGAAGTTGGGCAGCTCGCCCCCTCTAAGGCACCGCTGGACCTCCCGCCGGCGGTGGAGCAGCGCCAGGCGACGAGGCCCGAAATGCCGGGCGAGTAGCTCGACAAAAGCCAGTGACTCCGGGGTGATGATCTGGCGCGCCTCGGGAAGCTCCGGCGCGCGAATCTGTAGTCCTTTCATCTCAGGCCACGTGGTAAAGCATGAAGGCGAAGTGACACGCGCTGCCGATGAGTACCAGGATGTGCCAGATCTCGTGATGCCCGAACCATGGGAGCGGGTCGGGACGGCGACAGCTGAAAATGACGGCGCCGACAGTATAGGCGGCTCCGCCGGCCACGAGCCAGAGGAGACCTCCCAGGGACACCGCCCGCGCCAGCGGAATCACGGCCACGAGGGCGAGATATCCCATCGCGAGGTACGTCGCGGTGGAGACCCAGACCGGCGCGTCGAGAAAGAAGAGCTTGAACGGAATCCCCGCCATCGCAATCAGCCAAACGACCCCCAGCAGAGCCCAGCCCAAACGACTGTTCAGGGTGAGCAGCGCAATCGGGGTGTAGGTGCCCGCTATCAGGAAATAGATGGCAATGTGGTCGAGAGTTCGGAGCGCCCGGAGACGAGGCTCTGACAGAGGAAGTGAGTGATACAGACTGCTGGCCCCGTACAACAGAACCAGGGTGCCGCCGTAGATCGCGAATGCGGCGAGCTGCTCCGGGCCGCGTGCCATCCGAAGCAGGAGGACGGTGCCGGCCCCCGCGAGCAGAAGGCCCACGAGATGAGATGCTCCGTTGATGGGCTCCCGGATCTTCATGCGCGCAATTTAGAAAAGGCAATGGGCTCTTGGTATTGGCGGTATGGGCCGGGTCGCCGGCCACCTTGTCGCTTATCGGGCCGTGCCATAGCCTTCTCCCATGCGGATCGCCCTGTTTTCCGAGGTTTACTGGCCCATGGTGAGCGGGGTCGGCGTCACCCTGCTCCGCCTGACCAAGGCACTGCAGCAACGGGGCCACGTCGTCCGGGTGTACTCCGCCAGTTACGCACTCCCACCCGGCCAGCCGGATCGCCCTGAGGTGCACCGCTCTCCCAGCGTGCCGCTCTTCCTCTATCCTGATGTCCAGTGGGCATTTCCCCGTCAGCGCGACATCGTGGAAGACCTCCGGGCCTTTCAACCGGATGTGGCTCATGTAGCCACCGAGTTCGCGGTGGGCCTGGCCGGTCTCAAGGCCTCTCGCCAGCTCCGGCTGCCGGTGATCGCGTCGGCTCACACCGATTACGACAAGTACGCGGCTCGGTATGGGGTGGAATGGGCGGTACGGCTGGGGTGGCATTATCTGCGTTGGTTCTACGGCCAGGCCTACCGGGTGCTTTGTCCCTCCCACATGTATCAGCAGCACCTCCGGAGCCGCGGGGTAATGCATACCGGCATCTGGAGCCGAGGGGTCGACCCCGACGAGTTCCACCCCCGGTTTCGCAGTGAGGCTTACCGCAAGGCTCTCGGGCTTGGCCCGGACGATCTCCTGGTCACCTACATCGGTCGCATAGCCCGAGAAAAAAATTTGAGGCAGCTCATGACTGCCTGGAGCTCACTCGGTGCTGAGCGGGGATCGGCTCAGCTGGCCCTGGTAGGACGGGGTCCGCTGGAGGACAGCATTCGGCGGCGGCAGATACCCGGGGTTCATGTGCTCGGCCTGATGCATGAGCAGAGGCTTGCCGAAGCCTATGCCTCCGCAGACCTGTTCGTTTTCCCTTCCCCCACCGAAACCTTCGGCAACTCTCTGCTGGAGGCCATGGGATCCGGGCTTCCCTGTGTGGCCGCCAACGCGGCGGGAGTGCTGGAGTATGCCCGTCACGGCCAGAACGCGTGGTTGGTACCGCCCAACAGCTCAGCCGCCATCGGGCAGGGAATTCGGCGCTTGCTGCACGACCCCGATCTGAGACACCGCCTGGCCCAGGGAGGCCTGGCCACCGCAGCCGAACGGAACTGGGATCAAGTGTATGATCGTCTTCTGGAAGACTATCGGGAGGCTATCGAGAATCGGGGCATGATTCAGGCTGCGTGACCGCAGACGCCAGAGCCGTCAGACCCTCTTACTCAACACCAAATACGCCACCGCAGCAATCGCGGCGCTCATGGGCATGGTCAGGATCCAGGCCCACACGATCCGCCGGGCAACTCCCCACCGGACAGCGGAGAGCCGTTGCGCCGCCCCCACGCCCACGATGGCGCCGGTGATGGTGTGCGTCGTACTGACCGGCACACCCAGCCGGGAGGCGATCAATACCGTGATCCCGCCTGCAGTCTCCGCACAGAATCCGCCGAACGGCCGAAGGCGGGTGATCCTGGTTCCCATGGTCTTCACGATGCGCCAGCCGCCGAGCGCGGTCCCGCAGGCAATGGCGGTGTAGGCAGCGAGCTCGACCCACAGCGGAATTCGATCAGCGGTTGCCACGTAGAAAAAGCCGAGCCAGCCCTGCTGATTCAGGAAAAGATGCTGGGTGGAGACCAGCAGGCCGACGATGATGCCCATCGTCTTCTGCGCGTCGTTGGCCCCGTGACTCAAAGAGTAGAGAGCGGCGGAGACGAGCTGCAACCTTCGGAAAGCCTTGTCCAGCGGCCCCGGACGCTTGCTCCGCAAGAGCCACGATAATCCTACGGTGAGCCCCAGTGCGATCGCCATACCGAGCAACGGTGAGAGCACGATGAAGACGACCGGCAGGACCCAGCCTGAGAGAATCAGAGCTCCGAATCCGGCTTTGGCGATGGCGGCCCCACCGTAGCCTCCCAGCAGGGCGTGGGAGGATGAGGTAGGAAGTCCCAGAAACCAGGTGATCAAATCCCAGAGAATGGCGCCCAACAGTCCGCCCAGCACCACACTGGGATCCACTACCATGGGGTCGATCAGCCCCTTGCCCACAGTCCTGGCAACCGCCGTTCCCACCACGAATGCCGCCATGAAGTTGAAGAACGCCGCCCACACCACCGCTACTCCCGGGCTCAGCACCCGGGTCGAAACTACCGTTGCGATCGAGTTGGCACTGTCGTGGAAGCCGTTGATGAAATCGAAGGTCAGCGCAACGCCGATGATGACCAGGACATAGAGGACGTCGTGATCCATGCTCAGCCGTGCTTGATCGAGATGGACTCCAGCACGTTCCCGGCATCTTCCATGTGGTCCAGCGTCTTCTCCAGCGTGTCGTAGATCTCTTTCCACTTGATCACGATGAGCGCGTCGGGCGAGCCGTCGAACAGCCGGGCGACCCATTCGTGATAAACCGAGTCACCCTCCTCTTCCAGCCGCTTCACCTGGGCGCAGGCATCGAGCACCACGCGGTCCTTGTTCTTTTCCAGCGCCATAACCGCTACCCGGAGCTGTTGCGTGGCCCGGAGCACGACATCAGCCATGAGAATGGCGCCGGGCGGGGCTTCGCCGGCCTGATACATCTGGACCCGGCTGGCGGTTCCGTCGATCAGGTCCATGACGTCATCCAGCCTTGACGCCAGCAGGTGAATGTCTTCCCGGTCGAGCGGGGTGATGAATACCCGATCGAGCCGGCTCACCACTTCATGGGTGACCTCATCGGCCTGGTGCTCGAGTCGCTTGATGGCGTCCACGATGGCCCGCCGGCGCATCGGTTCGGACTTTAGCAGGTCCACCTGAAGCTGGGCGGCCTCGACGCTGATGTTGGCGACGTTGCTGAAGAGGTCGAAGAACTTCTCGTCGCGGGGAAGAAGGCGCATGAAAAAAACCCTTGGGTGTCGAGGGGCAGAAGCGGCGGTAAAATAGCCGGGGAGGTGGGGTTGGCAAGCGGCATAGTTCTAGCGGAGAGCAGCCCGCCAAGTACCTTCCACGCTGGGCATTACATCGGTCCACAACTGAAGCAACCGAACTAGCAAGCACCTGAGCCGGTACAACACAACCTGCTGAAGTGTCGGGGGATAGGTCTCGCCAGTAATGACCCATAGTCTGCTCCTCCGACCCGACCGCCTGGCGGCGCTCCGCCAAACGGCCCTGCTCGACACCCCGCCTGAAGAAGGGTTCGACCGGCTTACCCGGATGGCTGCCCGGCTGCTGGGAGCCCCCACCTCGCTGATCTCGCTGGTTACCGACGAGCGCCAGTTCTTCAAGAGCACCACGGGCTTACCCGAGCCCTGGGCGACCCGTCGTACGGCTCCCCTCTCCTTCTCCTTTTGCTCCACTGTTGCCGGCACCGGAGAGCCCCTGGTGGTCGATGATGCCCGCCGGCACCCGTTGCTGCGCCACAGCCAGGCGCTCCGGGAGCTGGGGTGGGTCTCCTACGCCGGCGTACCCCTGGTTTCCCGCGAGGGACATGTCCTGGGGAGTTTTTGTGTCGTCGACCGCACGCCACGATTGTGGTCGGAGCGGGACATCGCACTACTGCAGGACCTTGCAGCATCGGCGGTTACTGAGATCGAGCTGCGCCGGGAAATGGCTCAGCGGGGTCAGGCCGAGCTGGGGCGCCGGGACAACGAGGAGCAGCTGTACAGCACGTTTGAGCACGCCGGCATCGGCATGGCGCTGCTCTCCCTCGACGGGCGATGGATCCGGGTCAACCGGGCTCTGGCAGACCTGCTCGGCAGCTCTCCGGACGACCTGATCGGTTTCCCGGCCGAGGTTCGGACTCACCCCGAGGATATTGCGGCCGACCAGGAGGCGATGCGGCTCCTGCTGGTAGGTGAGAGTCGGATCTATAGTGTCGAGAAGCGTTATCTGACCTCCGCCGGGGAAGTGGTCTGGGCGCTGGTGAACGTTTCCCTCGTGACCGGGCCTGAGGGACAACCGTCGCATATTATCGCGGCCATTCAGGACATCACCGAGCGCAAGCAGGGCGAGCTCGCGCTCCGGGAGCGGGAGGAGGGTTACCGCTCGGTCATAGTCGGCTCCGGCCGTGCGGTCCGTCACTGGGAGCTCTCGACCGACCGGCTGGCCTGGGATCGGGAGACGGCGCCTCCTCTCGACTACCAGTGGTTCGAGGTCGGAGAGACGCCCGACTGGTGGTACGAGAGGATCCATCCCACTGATCGGGAGCGGGTGGTCCAGAGCATGGATGCAGCCATTGCCGGCGGGGAGAGCGCCTGGTCGGCCGAGTACCGGTTCCGCCGAGCTGATGGGAGTTACGCGGTGGTGCAGGATCGGGCCTCGGTGGTTCGTGATGCCGAGGGTCGGCCGGCGCGAGTGGTTGCCGCCATGGCCGATGTCACCCAGGCGGGGCAGGGGGAGCGCCTGCTGGAGCAGATTATCGATGCGCTGCCATTCGGCGTCTGGGTCGTAGATACCAACGGCACCGTGACCCTGGCCAACTCGGCGAGCCGGGCGGTCTGGGGTGACAAGCCCGAGTACGTCGGGGAGGTGCTGCAACACGCCCCGTTCTGGACCATGAGCGGCCAGCCGGTGCAGCCGCACGATTGGGGTGTCTCGCGTGCGCTCCGCGGCGGCGAGAGCACGTTTGATGAGGAGCTGACGGTCGAAACCATACCCGGGATCAGCCGGGTTCTCCGGATGTCCAGCATCCCGCTCATTTCCGGGGCAGGGGACATATCCGGGGCCATCGTGCTCCTGGAAGACGTCACCGAAAAGAGGGCCCGTGAGGCCGCCGAACAGCAGCGGGAGGAGCAACAGCAGCAGTCTCACCGGCTGGAGGCGGTAGGCCGGCTGGCGGGCGGCATAGCGCACGACTTCAACAATCTGCTGACTGGAATCCTGAGCTATAGTGACCTGATCCTGCAGGAGCTTCGGCCGGGCGATCCGATACGCGCGGACGTCGAGCAGATCAGAGATGCGGGGCACCGGGCGGCAGGGCTCACGCGCCAGCTTCTCGCCTTCAGCCGGCGACAGTTGCTCCGCCCTCGCGTGGTCTCGCTCAACACTACCGTGCAGGAGCTCGAGCCCATGTTGCAGCGCCTGTTGGGCACCGAGGTCACCCTGGAGTCGCAGCTTCAGGCTGACCTCGGCACCATTCTGGTCGATCCGGCGCAGGTGGAACAGGCCCTGGTCAACCTGATTCTCAACGCGCGGGATGCGCTGCCGGGTGGCGGCCAGGTCCGTATCGTCACCGCCAATGCAGAGCTCGATGGAGAGCCCTACGTCAGCATCAGCGTGAGCGACACCGGCATCGGCATCGACGAGGCTACTCAAGGCAGAATCTTCGAGCCCTTCTTCAGCACCAAACAAGGCGGCGGGCGCGGGCTCGGACTCTCAACCGTGTACGGCATTGCCGAGCAGGCCGGGGGTCGCGTCACGGTGCAGAGCGCGCCAGGTCAGGGCGCGATCTTCACCCTGTATTTCCCCCGCTACTGGGGACCCGAGGCTCCGATCGGCACCGCTCCCCAGCGGATGCCTGAGAGTCGGAACCGAGACCCTCTTGCTGGTCGAGGATGAGGCGCCGGTTCGCTCCTCGATTCGCCGGCTACTCGAGTGGCATGGGTATATGGTGATCGAGGCGCGCAACGGAGCGGAAGCGCTGCGAGTCTTCGAGACCCATGAGGAGGCGATCGATCTGGTTCTCACCGACGTGATAATGCCCGAGATGGACGGGCATGAGCTGGTAGAGCAGCTTCGGTCCCGCCGGCCAGAGCTTCGGGTGGTCTTTATGTCCGGCTTTGCCGAGCGAGCCTTTACCAGCGACGGCTCGATGCCTGCCGGTACGGGTTACCTGGAAAAACCGTTCACGGTGGAGACCCTGATGCGGAGACTGAGGGAAGTCCTGGACGCACGCCCCTGATTTACCCCCTCACCGCTCAGCTTTTGCTTCCCCCTCACGCTTTCTTGATCATCAGGCTGACCAGATCCTTCGGTTTCTCCAACCAGTAGTCCGGACGCGGCACTTTCCAGATGCGACCTCCCGAAGGGCCCCCAGAGCGCTGCGGCCGTCTTGACTCCGGCTGCTCGGCCCGAGTGCATGTCGTGAGTGCTATCGCCCACGTAAACGGTGCGTGCCGGATCTGCCCCCAATAGCGCCACTGCCTTCTCGACCGGCTCCGGATGTGGCTTGGGGTTGCTCACTTCGTCGGCGCAGACCATTACGTCCATCAGCGCTTCCAGACCAACCAGCGTCAGCCCGCGGAGAGCGCCCTGCCGGTTCTTGCTGGTGACCAGACCGGTTTGTATCCCCGCCGATTTGATCTCTCTCACCGCCTCCACCACGCCGGGGTACACGGTCACCATTCGATCGTGGTGCTTGAGATTGAATTCCCGATAGGTGGCGATCATGGCCTCCAGCATCTCCGGCGTGTCACGCCACTGGGAGAACTGGACGTGCAGCGGGGTTCCTACTCCCCGAAGCCACTCTTCGTCTGATCGGGCCGGAAGATTGTGATGGGTGAGCGTATGGTGATAGCTGTCGAGAATGAGCCTGATCGAGTCGATCAGGGTGCCGTCGAGATCGAAGAGAGCGGTTTGCAGCTGAGACATGACGGAGAAGCTACCGCGCTCGTCTCGTTTTTCGCAGGCCCGAAGAGCACCAGGCCGGTGAGTTTGACCTCGAGTTGATCCGGCTTCGGCGCCTCCCGCGGCAGTGTCCGGATAAGAGCCTTGAGTTCGCGCTGCCGTGGCCTTCGCCAGCCGCTCCATCAGGGCAGCCTCACCCGCGGTGTGACCTCGGGTGGCAAACCCGATGGCCCGCTCCAGCTGAGCCAGAGCCGCCGGGTCGTGGCGACGCACAGCCTGTCCCACCAGCACGTGGAGCTGGGCCAAAACTACTCGGGCTGCGGGGCTTCGGATCAGGAACGATCCAGCGACGTCCGGTGGCGGAATTGAGGCGCTCCCGGATCGGTTTGGCCAAGAGGGCCAGATAGTGCTGCAGCTGGGAAGGGTCGGGCTCACAAGTTCCTGATTGAGCGGCGGCCGAGTCGAGCCGGGCCCCCAGAACTTCGGGTGACTCGGTCCAGTTTGCCTGGTCATCGATCCAGAGGACTGTGCTGCTCAGGCCGTCAGTGCGGCCGAAGGGGAGGCACACAAAGCCCGCAAGAAGTCCGCTCGATGGGTCGACTACATGAGCCAGTCCTGTGGCCGAGGGTAATCCATCGAACCGGCTTGCCAGCTCGCTTCGCCAGCGCCAGACATGCTTGCCCGAGGGACCGAGTCCCACTGCGGCGGGCAGTCTGTTTTTCCGAGCCAGTGTGGCGTTGAGGCGGATCCGCCGCTCCAGCGGCGGGGGTAAGGCCAGCGTGACCACCTCCACCTGGGCGTGTCTCGAGCCGTAACGCACAGCTCGTCCTTCTCTTTGTTCTACCCGCATGGGGGTCCAGGGAAGGTCGTAATGCACCACTCGGGCTACGCGCTGCAGATCCAGTCCTTCGGCCGCCACATCAGTCACGACCAGGTGCCTCGGCGCCTGAGGCAATGACGTAGGTTCACGAAACCAGCCGAGCACATTTTCTCGGGGCAATAGGGCGGATCCTATGCCGGCCCGTTCGCCGGTGCACCAGGCGACGCGTAGATCGGATAGTGCGTCCCGCAGGTAGCGCACCGTTGCGCGGCTGGTGGCAAACACCAGCGTTGGCGTGCCCTCGTTCAGAAGCGTCCTCAGAGGCGTTCCAGCTTCGGATCTTCTCTTGAAGTTTGATCTTCAATCTCATGGATCATCAGCTCCAGCTGCTCCAGATCGCTGAGTCTCGATCTCCGATGGCGCCGGCCTATAGGCAGCAGCTCCCACCAGACCAGCTGGTCGTCGAGTTCGCGGGTGAAGCGTCTCAGTTCCGTCCTGTCCAACATCTGTCCCGCCTTCAGCGCGTCGCGCGCGTGCAGCAGCAGACGGCGGTAACGACAGAGGCTCTCGTGAAGTGCCGCCGGGCTCGAGGCCGCAGCCCGGAAGAACACGCCCCGAATCAACTCCGCTATGGTCTGACATCGGGAAAGCTTGAGCCTGTCCACTCTCGCGAGCACCGCGTTCCCAGCCAAGGACTCTCTTGGATCAGCCGCTCGGCGCAGGACCACCCGCTGGGGCCTGGACTCAATCACTGCGTCGCTCTCGAACACCAGCTCGCCCAACGCTGGAGCCGAGCAGCCTTGCTTGAGCAGCTCCCGAAGTGAGCCCACCCCTTCCAGTATCAGGGCATCATCTCGAATGGACAGCAGCAACTGAACCGCGAGGTCTGCCGCTCGGTTGACGATCGGCGTAGCGGTCAGCAGCAGTGCGGAGCGGCCAATCAGCCAGGGAGCGAGGTGGCGATAGCGTCTGGTGTGGGGTTTCGGAAGTGATGGCTTTCATCGACTATGACAAGTCCACGGGTGCCGCGCGGCAGCCGTCCCCGGCTGACCTGCTCGTGGGAGCAGAGCTCAACGGGAACCTCGAGCCGTTCTGCGGTGGCGTGCCACTGGGACAGCAACGAGGCCGGAACCAGGCACGCGGTTGTTCCACGGTTGAGCTCGGCCGCTACAGCCAGGGCAATGAATGTCTTGCCGCTTCCCACCGGGTCTGCCAGGAGTGCACCCCGGTAACGCTGGATGGCGGCTAACACGCGGCGAAAGCTCCGTTGCTGGCACTGCAGCAGCCAGGAGGGGGGCTGAGCGGGAGATTCAGCCGGGCCGAGAGTCCGTGCCAGGTGAGCCGCAATCTGCGCAGCCGGGACCAATGGTCCGGGGCGCAGCACAGTAAGGAGGGCGTCCGGCACCTCGACCAGCGCTTCAGCGATGATCGATGGAGCAGCTGTGCAGCGCAGCACGAAGCGCCTTTTGCGCGCGTTCCGAGAGAGTGAGATGATGTGCCACCCGCGCGTCGAGCTCTCCCGCAACCGATTTGCCGGCTCGCCCATCGAGCGCGAGTTGAGCCAGGTCCCGATCTCGCAGTGCCGCAGGCGGAAGTGGGAGAGCCCTGACCACCCCGGCATTGAATCGAAAGAACCCACCGGCTGCCGGTACCGCCCCCAGCATCGCTACCGCGCGGATCCAGGTGGAATTCAACCAGGCGGCCAGCGCGTGCGCCTGCAGGACACTTGCAACCGGTGTCACATAACAGGTGTTGAGCGGGATCCACTCAGGCTGTGGCTCGGCCGGTCAGCGCGGCTGCCTTGAGCTGCCGGGACAGATCAGGCCAAATGACGCGATGCCGTGCCACGGCGGGCATCGCCCGGAACACGGTCCAAAACGGGCCCCGTCGAAAATCCTGCCGACGCCGAAGAGCATCAGCGTACGGATTCAAGAAGGCCAGAGCCTTGGGCGGAAGGCTGGGACAGCGGATTCCCCCGGATATCATGAGTCCAGAGCAGCCGCAATTTCGGACTGCAACGAAACGGCCTGACGTCGCGCCCTCGAAGCGCCCAACGGGTGAGCTCCGGTTCGATATCGCCGGGTGGATCGAGAAACACCTGGTTCAGCCCGGTTTTGACGCCCAGATGACAAGTGAGGTTCTCGGCCAGGCGAGGATGCTGCTGCTCCAGCTCGGCTAAGACCGCGTGGACACCGGCGTGCTTCAGGATCCACGGTGCACCGCCGCGAAGTTGAGTTTGCTCGACGCAATGTCCCCTATCGGAAGACAGATCTGTGCGAATCAGCTGATTGGAAGGTGGAGTGGAGTTGCCGGCAACCAGCGCCAGCGGATATACGGTGGCATCGAATGCTGCCTCAGGAGTGCCGGTGACGTTCGCCACCAGATGAAGTGTCGTGGAGCTGGCGAGCGCATGCCGGGCGCCCGCGCCATAGCCGGCAGTAGCGATCTTGGCGGGTACCAGCATGGCCACCATGCCTTGGGGCCGAGCCAGCTCGAAGGCCCGCTCGAGGAAGGCGATTGCCAGATCGGGAGAGTTGGCGTAGCGAGCCGGTGCGGCTTCTCCACCAGCGATACCGGGCAGCGATCTGCCTCCGCGTGCTGGGCGGGATTGCTTCGGAGCGCAGCCAGGGTGGATTGCCAATCACCAGATCGAAGCCTCCCTGGGCGAAGACGTCGGCGAATGCGCTGTGATAGTGAAACCAGGGCATTTCGTCATGGCGGGACAGTTGCCGGCGCGCCTGACGCAGCCGGCGGAGAGCGGTGCGTTCCTGGTTCAGACCGGCGCGCAACTCCCGATCCAGCCCTCGCTGCCCGCCGAACAGATCCGGAGCCCGGGCGAGCTGCAAATAGCCTGCAATGGCACCACGACGTTGCTCCTCGGCCTCCGAAGAGAGTTGCCCAGTGCTTGCGCTTCGAGCTGGCGCAGCCGGCGAACCCAGCTCCTCTTCTGTGATCCGGTTGCGCCAATGACCAGTTTCCGCACCTGGGACATCTCGGTTATCAGGGCCCGATCCTGGCGCGAGGCGGCAGAGAGCAGGTCGAGACCTCCGGGATCGAACAGGCTGTCTCCCTGACGGATCAGACAGTCAAGGTTGGGCAGGGGGCGCACGGCATGGGCAGAACCACTGGGGTCATCGGCGATGACGGAGAGCCAAAGGCGTAACTCCGCCAGACGCACTGCCGCCGCATTTCGATCGACGCCAAACAGGCTTTGCTGCAGAACGCGGCGCTTGCGCTCGGCGTGGCCGGAGGGTTCGGCGGTGACGGCGAGCCGGTTCAGCGTGCCCAGGAGGAATGCTCCCGAACCTACCGCCGGATCGAGCACTGTTATCCCGTCGAGCACGCCAGCAGCAACAGGATCTTGCTCGATCAACCGGCGCTCGGCCTCCTGCTCCGTGCATCCCATTCGGAATGGCGAGGACCACGGCTAACGCCGCATCGACCAACCGCTCCACCAGAGCGGCGGGAGTATAGAACGTGCCCGACGCCCGCCGATCTTCGGGGTCCATGACGCCCTCGAAGACGCGGCCGAGCATGTCAGGGGCGACGCTGCCAGGTTTGTCGCCCTCCGAGACCGTAAAGTGGAAGCGCTCGAACAGCCGGTCGAAGGCATCACACCACAGGGGGTTCGGGATATCCGCCCGATAGCGCCGCTCGAGCGAGTGAGGCTCGAAGAGGCCGCCGTTGAGAAAGGGTATGGCGCCAAATTGCCGAGCTGTACGGCCTCGTTCAGACCGGGGTTGATTCAGGGTTCCGAAAAAGAGTGGCCGAAGGAAGTCGCGGTGGATTCGGCGCCCCCTGCTGAGACAGCGGTCCACTTCCTCGGCCAGGAAGCGGTTTCGCTGCCCCAGCCAGCCTTTACTCTGGATGAAGTAGAGAAAGAGGACGCGGGTCAGTTGGAGTAGGACAAGTCGCGTGCCGGTCTGCTCTCGGCATACGCTCGGGCAGTGCGGCGGCCATCCGGTCGAGCGTTCCTTTGAACTCCCGGAAGAAGCGCCTGCCGACCGGCTCGGTTGAGAGTGCATCGGCCGCTCGAGCCGCGAAGGCGAGTGTGCCCCCTTCCACCGTGCCCGCCAGACGAGCCAGAGACACTACCGACTCTGCGTCAGGGCTGCCGAGGTTGACCTGCAGGCCGGGAGCGCTTCCAAACGCCACCGATACCCCGAGCTGGTGAGTTTGGCTGTCCAGCGCTAACACCATTGCCGCCTTGCCTCGACGCGCGATCCGCCGGGCCAGCAAGATTGCATCCCGCTCAGCCCGCGAGCTGGGTATGGCGAACCAGGGAAGACCAGCAGTCTGGCCGACCAGGGTCAGATCGAAGGTACGAGATCCCGGTTTGTTCCAGGCCGAGCGTGGAACCGGCTCCCACTTGGCGGAATGGCCCAGCGTTGTGATGAGTCCCGGCAAATCGGCGATGGAGCCGATCGACCGCAGTGCTTGCTGTAGCTCCATCCGTGGCCCATCGCCGAAAGCGGATGCCCACGGTAGCTGCGGCCAGGAGTGGGGACGTTATCGGAATCCTGCGGGTGGGGTCGAATTGACTCCCGGAACACGGGCGGGAACATTTCCAACCATGAAGACACTATCTCTGCTTGCAATCACATCCGCCGCGCTGTTCGGCTGGGCTGGCCCGCTATTGGCGCAGACCGCCACTGACAGTGGGTCGTTTTTGGTTCGTCGCGGGCGCGACACGGTCGCCACCGAGCGGTTTGTCCGAACTGCAACCAAGCTGGAAGGCACCCTTAGCATCCGGAACGCCAAGGCTACCTCAGAGCGCTACGCCGCCGTCCTCGCGCCCGACGGCAGCGTCCCTTTAATCGAAGTGACCGTACAGGAAGGCACTGACAGTGGGTCGACCCGTCCGAGGATTGTTCAGCGGGCTCGGGTGATCTTCAAGGAAGACAGTGCCGCGGTGGACGAGATCGGCAGCAGCGGGCTGGTGACACGGGTCATGGGAACCGAGTCGGGGGCTATTCCTTACCTCAACCTCTCGTTCGCGTTGATCGAGCAGGCCGTGCGTCGAGCGCGAGCCGCCAACCAGGGATCCTCCGTTCCCTTTTTCAATCTGGGAGGGGGACAGACATTGCTTGCCAAGCTCTCTCCCCCGAATGCCGACTCGGTGCGCATGGATATCGGTGACACCCGCTACGATCTGAGGCTCAATGGTGAGGGACGTCTTCTCGGCGCCAGAATTCCCACCCAGAACGTAGTGGTAGACCGGCAGTAGGCCGGCCCGTCCGGTGTTTACTGCTCTCCCACGTTGTCCCTCTTGCTTTGGCTGTATACCCGTCCTCTCCACTCGACTCTCCGACTCCCCCGCCAGGTCGACCGAAGAACGATGTAGAGTGCCATGAGCGTGCCAAGAGGGTAGCCCAGGCCGTGGAGTGGGGGGATCTGCATCCCATAGCAGATCAGCATCCAGAATACCGAGGACAATCCCACAGCCAGGGCTGCGGCCGAAATCAGCGATGAGCCTTCAGCGGCACTCCACACCAACAGCGTGGGTGGAACCAGCCAGAACACCATTGCGCTGATCAGCATCACTGGAACCAGGGCTCTCTGGAATGGCTCGTTAGGGAATGAGCGGCGTCCGCCCAGGTAGACGTTCTTGGACCATCCCTCGATCAATGAAGAAAGTCCTTCATACATCCTGGTCTCCATCAACCGGTCGGCGAAGGCAAAGTGGAGCTTGAGGCCCTTGCCCACATACGTCTGGGCCAGAGCCAGGTCTTCAGCCACCTCGTGGCGAACAGCGGCGTGCGTGCCGGCGGTTTCGTATGCCGTGCGGCTGGTCAGAATGAACTGTCCGTTGGCAATGACATCGCGAGCGCGCCGTGCCCGGTTGACACTCCGCGGAGTGTATCGGAGTGCCAGCAGATACCAGATCTGGGGCATGACTATCCGCTCCCAGAAGCTGATGCAGCGTTGCAGGGGGGAGACGGTCACCAGGTCAGCCCGCTGGGTGAGCAGCGCGCCGACGGCCCGCTCCAGGAGCTCGGGATAGTGCCGGGTATCGGCGTCAGTAAACAGGAGCAGTTCGCCTTGCGATGCGCGATATCCCTGCATGCAGGCCCAGGGCTTTCCGTACCACCCTGGCGGTAACTCCTCGCCGCCGAGGAGTCGGAGTCGGGCGTCCGAAGCAAATCCGCGGACTACGCTGGCTGTGTCGTCCGTCGACCGATCGTCCACCACCAACACCTCGAATGGCTGATAGGTCGATTCCAGCACGGATTGTATGACCGTGGGGATGGTCCTGGACTCATTCCGAGCTGGGATGATGATCGACACCAGCGGCCCGGAGCTCCGAGGTGCATCACTCAGGTTGGGAGTACGACGAGCAAGCCGGGGAAGAGTAAGGAAGGGCAGCAACCAGGGAGCCGCCGGGAGCAGCTCCGAAACAGGCGACAGCGGCACCGGTGAGTGCCGCTATTTGATCTGCTGGGAAACGGCTTGGAGCTCTTGCTCCATGAGGTCGAGTTGCCGGTCTACCTCGGCAACGTCCTGCTCGGTGCTGCTGAGAGGCACACCGTTCTGGGAGAACAGGGTGGCCACCAGGGCATCGGTGTACCCCACCACCGCAACGGCGACGCCTTTGTCGATCACCCGGTTCAGCCGCAACATGATCGCCATGCCTTGGCGAGCGCGCATGGCCACCAGGATCGGCGCCAGCTCTCGTATGAGCAGCTCCCGCAGGAACTGCAGTTCCTCCACTACCTCACCAGCGGCCAGTCCTCGGGCCGACGCCACCCGGCCGTAGTGCTCGCACACGTGATACCAGACGGTATTCACCTCTCGCCGCAGCGGGCCAACCATCTCGGTCAGGACATCGAAGAGGAGCCGGAACTCCCGCTCGACCGTAGACCGCGGTATCGTGGGGGCTGCAGTCATCCGGTCTCCCAACCAATCGGCCCACTGAGAGACCATCGAGTCGCGCATCTCGGCGATCACGCGACCAGCAGCAAGCAATGCGGGCTGCGAAGCACGCACTGAGCGTTCTCCGTGGTTGAGGTTCGTCAATCTACTTCGGGATCATCGATGCGGTCAAAAGCGCTGGTCCAGCCCCCGCGACTCGTGCCCGGCAACCGCATTGCCTTAGTTGCTCCTGCTGGCCCGGTGCTGGAGAGAGACGATCTAACACGGGCTCAAGAACTCTGCCGTGCGCTGGATTACGAACCCGTCCTGGGACGAAATGCCGATAAGCACTATGGCTACCTGGCCGGCACTGACGATGAACGCCTCTCCGATCTTAACGCGGCGTTCCAGGATCCCGCCATTGATGCAGTTTGGTGCATACGGGGAGGCTATGGCAGCCTCCGGCTGCTCGACCGGGTGGACTTCGCGGCGATAGCCCGTCGCCCCAAGGCGCTCATCGGTTTTTCCGACATCACCACGTTGCTCAATGCGGTGACCCGGTGCACTGGTGTCGTCACCTTCCATGGACCGGTGGCTCGTGCGGCCATGCCCAGCTTCAGCCGGCGCCATTTTTCCCGGGTGCTCACCTTGCCCCAGCCGGCCGGCCGGCTGGATCGCCTTGATCCACCCGAAGAAGTTCTGGCTCCCCAGGACCGGATCGTCACCCTGACCGGCGGAACAGCCGAAGGCCCGCTCATTGGGGGGAATCTCACCTTGCTCCACTGTCTCGTCGGCACGCCGTACTTTCCCGAATTCGAAGGAGCTCTCCTCTTCCTGGAAGACGTGGGCGAAGATCTCTACCGCGTCGATCGGATGCTGGCCCATTTCCGGACCCTGGGGATTCTCCGGCATCTGGCCGGAGTGCTCATCGGCCGGTTTACCCAGATGGATCGCGCCACCTCGGATGGGGCCCTCGGCTTCGACGAGGTGCTCGCGACCTATTTCGGTCCCCTGGGGATCCCGGTGGCCTACGGGTTCCCGGTCGGCCATATCGAAGCCCAGTGGACACTGCCGCTCGGCGTTCGCGCCCGTCTGGACGCCGATGCCGGAGAGGTCGAGCTGCTGGAGGCGGCGGTACTCTGACCTCTGTCCGACTACCATTCAGCGATGGCCACCCCTGCTCTTAGCAAGCATTCCCTCCCCGGAACGCTGGGACAGATCCTCATTGATGTTCGATCGGCGGCCCGGAACACATCGCGACCGGCCGTGGTGGTTGTGCACGGGTTCAAGGGCTTCAAGGACTGGGGAATGTTCCCCCACCTGGCCGAGCGCCTGGCCCGGGCCGGATTCACCGCGGTCACCTTCAACCTCAGCGGGAGCGGTGTAGACGACGCCGGTGAGTTCTCGCTGCCGGATCGCTTCGGGCACAACACCTTCTCCGCCGAGCTCCAGGACCTTCAAGGCGTTCTCGATGCTCTGATGAGCGGCGATTTGGGCGTTGCCGTGCCGAGTACGCTCGCTCTGGTTGGCCATTCGCGCGGCGGTGGCACCGCAGTCCTGCAGACAGCGCGAGATTCCCGAATCAGGGCCCTGGTGACCTGGGCGGCCATCTCCCGGGTCGAGCGATGGCCGGAGGATCAACGCAGCGCCTGGCGGGCCCGCGGCCACACCGAAATCCAGAATGCGCGTACCGGTCAGATCCTGCCGTTGTACACCGACGTGCTGGACGACATCGAGCAAAACGCCGATACGCTGGATATCGAGGCAGCGGCGGCCCGGATCCGGGTTCCCTGGCTCATCATCCACGGAACCGAAGACGAATCCGTGCTTTTCACCGAAGCCGAAACCCTCAAGGCGGCCAGCCACCGCAAGAAGACCCGGCTGCTGCCCATCGAGCGCGGCGGCCATACCTTCGGCGCAACCCACCCCTGGCGTTCAGCGACGGCCGAGCTGGATACCGTATTTGACGCCACGCTCGACTGGCTGGCGGCGAATCTCCAGTAATTCGCCCATGGCCGCCGAGATGACCGACCGTGTCTGTGTGATCACCGGCGCCAGCCGGGGCATTGGCAAGGCCAGCGCAGAAGCACTCGCGAGTCTGGGCGCCAGCCTGGTACTGGTTTGCCGGCGACAGGCCGACGGGGACAAGGTCGCCAGGCGAGATCAGCCGTCCCGCCGCTGCCAGTGCCCCAGGTGGTGGCGGCAGACCTTGTCTTCCCAGAATGAGATCCGAAGAGCGGCCGCCCTGATCGGCGACCGCCACCCTCAAATCCACGTGCTGATCAACAACGCGGGAGTGTTTACCCGCCGGCGAGAGCTGACGGCTGACGGCCTGGAGCAGCAGTTTGCCGTCAACCACCTGGCCTATTTTCTCCTCACGAACCTGCTGCTGGACCGGTTGAAGGAGGCTGTCCCGTCCCGGATCATCAACGTCTCGTCCGGCGCCCATGGCGGATCGCACCTGGACTTTGCCGACCTCCAGGGCGAGCGAGGCTACGACGGTAATCAGGCCTATAGCCGGTCCAAGCTGGCCAACATCCTGTTCACCTATGAGCTGGCGCGGCGGCTGAGGGGTAGCGGAGTCACCGCCAACTGCCTGCATCCGGGCGTCATCGCCACCAGACTCCTGGCTGACTACATGGGGGTGACGGCTGCCGGAAGTGCGCCCGCTCGCACCTTCGGTGCCAAGCCGGAGAAAGGAGCGGAAACGATCGTCTACCTGGCTTCATCGCCCGAAGTAGATGGTGTTACCGGGAAGTACTTCGTCAACAAGAGGCCGGTGACCTCGTCGCGTGAGTCCTACGATGAGGCAGCCGCGCGACGGCTATGGGAGGTCAGCGAGCGGCTAACCGGACTCTCCAATTGACCTCGCCCCACTCAGTGACGCTTGCGGGCAGCTCGCCTGCGGGAGCGTCTAGCCCCGCGGGAGAGGGTTCTGCTGATGACGATCCCACCCTGCTCTGGGCAGCCGTCGCCATCATTCTTAGCCCTCAGCCCGATTCCATCCTGCTCATCCGCAGGGCCGACCGTTCGGGAGATCCCTGGTCCGGTCACATGGCCTTGCCTGGCGGCCGACGAGAGCCAGGCGACGCCGACCTTGCCGGCACCGCTATGCGGGAAACCGCCGAAGAGGTAGGGGTCGAGCTCCGGCGAGAGGATCTCGCGGGCAGTCTGGCCGACGTCATCCCCCGGACCCCAGTACTCCCGCCCATAGCTGTACGGCCTTTCGTTTTCCTGCTGCCCCAGCGTCCGGCCATGCGGCTCAACGCTGAGGTGGCTCAGGCGAGCTGGGTGCCGGTCGACTACCTGCTTCGCCCCGACACCCATCATCCGGTCCAGCTGGATGTTGCAGGGCAGAGCAGGCAGGTCCAGGCCTACCAGCTCGAGAACGCCATCATCTGGGGAATGACGGAACGGATTCTCACCAGCTTCCTGGCTGAACTGGCGTAGGTACTTAAACCCGGTGAAACTTGACATTAGGCGTCTCACACACTTGTATTAGGCAAGCCTAAACGGAGCCCTGTGTGAGTGCCGCAACCGTGAACGACGGCCTGACCCGGTCAGTCGAAGACTACCTGAAGGCCATTTACCAGCTATCCCCGGAGGGTCGTCCCGCTTCCACCAGCGAGATCGCCCACCTGCTCGCGCTTTCCCCGCCGTCAGTTACCGGAATGGTCAAGCGGCTGTCCGAGCACGGGCTGGCGGAGCACATCCCCTATCGGGGGGTCCAGCTGACCGATGAGGGTCGCCGGGCAGCGCTCCGGATGGTTCGCCGGCACCGTCTCATTGAAGCCTATCTGGTTGAGTTCCTGGGCTATTCCTGGGACACGGTTCACGCTGAAGCCGAGCGTTTGGAGCACGCGGTCTCCGACACCCTGGTCGAACGGATGGCAAATGCGTTGGGCAACCCGGAGGTGGATCCCCACGGGGACCCCATCCCATCCGCAGACGGCTTCGTCCATGAGCTTTCCTGCACACCACTATCCGAGATTCCGGTTGGTGACACCGTCGAGATCCACCGGGTTCATGAGAACCAGCCCGAGCGGCTGCGCTACATCGCTTCGTTGGGGATCAAGCCCGGCGTTTGGATTACGGTTTTGGACCGGCAGCCGTTCGACGATCTAGTCACCATCCAGGTAGGCGATCAAAAGCACGTGATCGGTCGCGAGCTCAGTCACGTTCTGCAGTGCGCCTGCACGAGGGCCGTATGAGCGCTGCTTCGTCCGAGCCCGTCCGCGAACTCGGGGCCTGGCGCTATCCTCGCACGCTACCGAGCCTGCCGGAGTCGTATCACACCGTCCACGTGCCCAAGGGCGTGTCCTTCTGGCGCAAGGCGCTCGCCTTTGCCGGGCCGGGCTACATGGTGGCCGTGGGCTACATGGACCCGGGAAACTGGGCAACCGATCTGGCCGGTGGAGCGCGGTTCGGCTATACCCTGCTGAGCGTAGTCCTGCTCTCGAACCTGATGGCGATTCTCCTCCAGGCTCTGGCCCTGAAGCTTGGTATTGCAACCGGCCGAGATCTGGCGCAGGCCTGCCGGGACCACTACTCGCGCCCGGTCAGTTTCGTGCTCTGGATTCTGTGCGAGATCGCCATCGCCGCATGTGATCTGGCGGAGGTGATCGGGTCGGCCATTGCCTTGAACCTGTTGTTCGGAATTCCGCTGGTGTGGGGTGTGTGTCTCACCGCGTTCGACGTGCTGCTCATCCTCTTGCTGCAGCACAAGGGATTCCGCTACCTCGAGGCGCTGGTGATCACGTTGGTGGCCACCATCGGTGCCTGTTTTGCCGCTGAGCTGATCATGGCCCAGCCTGACCTTTCGCACGTCGCCCGGGGCCTGATACCAACCTCCCAGATCGTGACCAATCCGATGATGCTGTACATCGCTATCGGCATTCTGGGCGCCACGGTCATGCCCCACAACCTGTACCTGCACTCATCCATCGTGCAGACCCGGAAGGTGCTGCCCGACGCAGCATCGAAATGGGAGGCCATTCGTTTCGCCACCCTGGACTCAACCGTGGCTCTGCTGTTCGCGTTCTTCATCAACGCGGCCATTCTGATCCTGGCCGCGGCCACGTTCCACAACACCGGCCACCAGGAGGTGGCGGATATAGGCGATGCCTACCGCCTGCTGGCGCCGCTGCTGGGAACCACAATGGCCAGCACCCTCTTTGCCGTCGCCCTGCTGGCGTCGGGTCAGAACTCGACCATCACCGGGACGCTGGCTGGTCAGATTGTGATGGAGGGCTTCCTCAACATTCGGTTACCGGCCTGGCTCCGGCGGCTGATCACCCGGCTGATTGCCATCATTCCTGCCGTGATCGTTACGGCAGCTTACGGTGAGCACGGGGCCGGCGGGCTCCTGATCCTGAGCCAGGTCGTCCTGAGCCTCCAGCTCTCCTTTGCCGTGGTACCCCTGGTGTATTTCACCAGTCAGCGGTCGAAAATGGGCGAGTTTGTGAACAGCACTGGCACGGCCGCTCTGGCGTGGCTGGTTGCCTGCGTGATCATGGGGCTGAATGGATGGCTGCTCTTCGGGACCTTCCGGGAGTGGCTCGGGTAGATACATCGGTAAGCGGTAAGCGGGGAACTCATGAGCTACCGGAGCCGTCGAGTACTCCTCTCCCTTTGGGTAGTCCTGCTCACCGCTTACGGCTCACCGCTCACCGCTCAAATCCAGGACAACTCCTTTCTGGTGGAAGAGGCCTACAACCAGGAAGCCGGGGTCGTTCAGCACATCAGTAACTACGCCCGCACCGGCGGAGACTGGGCCTTCTCCTTCACCCAGGAATGGCCGCTCGGCGGCATCCAGCACCAGCTCAGCTACACCATTCCTTTCCTGAACACCGAAGGGCGCGGCACCGGCATGGGCGACCTGGCCATCAACTATCGGTATCAGCTGGCGGGCGATCCTCAGGCAAAATTCGTCGCCGCTCCCCGGCTCAGTCTGTTGTTACCTACAGGAAGTGAAGCTGCCGGCCGAGGAAGGGGAGGAGTGGGGGTTCAGGTCAATGTTCCGTTGACGCTGGTGCTGAGCGGAGCTGTGGTCACTCACTGGAACGCGGGAGCCACCCTGACGCCGTCAGCCCGCAATGCCGCGGGCGACCAGGCGACGACGTCATGGTTTCAACCTTGGGCGGCAGTGTTATCTGGCTGGCTCGTCCCCGCTTCAATCTTCTGCTGGAGATCAGTCTGGTACGAAGTGGGGGAGGTCGTGAGTGAGGGGCAGGTGGATCGAGGCATCAACCTGGGTCCTGAATCCCGGCATGCGTGCCGCCTTCGATTTCGGTGCATCTGCAGGTAGTGCCGGGAGCCGCATACAGCATTGGGTTGGGGCCTGAAGGCGGTGATGCGGAGGGCCTGTTCCTGTATCTGAGCTTCGAGCATCCTTTTCGGCAGTCAGTAACCTACGATTCTCCTCAACTCGGCCAGCCGCTCGTCCCGCGCACCCTTGAGAACGTCCCCCTCGCCATCGTAGGCCCGCTCGATCAATCGAATCAAGTGCTGGTGCTCGGCCGGCGGCAGAGAGAAGCCGGTATCACCTTCCCCAGCGGGTCTCCAAAGCCCGCAACAAGGCGCTGAGCTGCGCCGTCTGTCGTTCGCCCGCCTCCAGATAGGCCGTCTGAAACGGTCCGGCCGCCGCCCAGCGGGCCGCCAGGCCTGAGGAGACCAGAACATCCACGTCCCGCACCTCCAGCACGCCGTCCAGCACCAGCCGAATGCACTCCCTCCATACTGCGACGGCAATTCGTCCAGTGGCGTTTCCCGGCACTTCCTTCCGCAGGACGACCGGTACCCGTCCCAGTTGGCGGAGCCAGTTTCTGTAGCTCGTCCAGCACGGCTGGATCGGTCAGCGTGCCCGGTACCACTTCCACCGCCAGCACGTGTTCCACGGGATCGAGGGCATGCGCCACGACGAGCCGGGTGGGTCGGCGAAGGCGGGCACACAGATCCGTCGGAGAAAAGCCAGGAGCGCCGCAGGTCACGATGGCTGCCAGGCCTGCCGCGCGTTCGATCTGTTCCAGGAGCCGCTGCCGATGGAGCAAGTCTCCCCGGGTGGCGTCAATGATCCAGTCGGCGTTACTCACGGCATCCAGGAGGCTACGTCCCAGCCGGACCTCGCCCGGGGCCGAGTCGTTCCCGGGCTTCCGCATGGCGGGAAGGCCGACCCCCTGAGAGTGCCGCTTCCGGGTCGCGATATCATCTTCGCCATCGTGAAGCAATGCGGCATCCGGGTCGTAGATCGTCAGTGGCCAGCCGGCTCCCGCCACCAGCGACGCCCAGCCCCTGACCGGGCTCGCTCATACCCACCACCGCAACCCTCGGTTGGCTCTGAACTGTCATTGACTTCCTCTCGCTCCAGGCGTTCCCAGAAAGGAACCGTGCGGCACTAGTTTCCTTCATGATTACTCTGGCCCGGCACTTGGCCGTCGCAGCTGCTCGTGCTTCCGATCGTGGCACTGCTCAGCCGCGGCACAAGTTCCCCGGGGTGGCAGTCGAGCGCCAACTGGCCAATGAGCTGGGGCTCTCCGTAGGTGACACCGTCCGGCTGGGCCCCCGGCCGGATACGGCCGGCACCCTGATGACGATCTCCGCCATCTACGAGCCCAGGGCGGATCCGGCTGAGATCGCTAAACGCGAGCGCCATCTTCGGATGCACCTTCCCGACCTGGCGGCCCTCCTGGGGTCCCCGGACCGGGTGGATCGTCTAAGTATCGGTCTCAGGACCGGCATTTCTGCAGATTCAGCCGGCGCCGTTCTGAACCGGAGCGCCTACGGGTTCCGGGCCTACCCGTCGGCGAGCATCGCCGCGGAATCCTCCCAGACCTTCCGTGTGGTAAGCCGCTTTCACCGGGCGATTGCGGTGATCACCATCGTGGCCAGCGCGGTCTTCGTCCTCTGCATCATGCTCCTCAAGGTGGAGGAGCGTCGGCTGGATGCCGCTGTCATGCGATTTGTGGGCGTGCGGCGCCGTACCATATTCGGCGCCCTTCTGCTGGAAGCCATTCTGGTGGCGGCGCTGGGCTGCCTGCTCGGAACCGGACTGGCCTACCTGGCTGGTGCGGCCACCAACGCCTACTATCGCCGCTTCTTCGACACCGTCCTGACCTTCTCCATTATCACGCCCGACATCGTCTGGTTCAGCATCGTGCTGTCGCTGCTGCTGGGAGCCGTGGCCGGTGCCCTGGCGGCCTGGAGACTGGTCCAAACTCGCCCTCTGGTGCTGTGGGGCCGCGGATGAGAGGGCTGGGCTGGAGTCTCAAGAGCCTGGGTCGACATCGGCTGCGGACCGGCCTCTCGATCGCGGGCATCGCGGTCTCGGCAGCCATGCTGCTGGATATGGTGATGCTGAGTGGTGGAATCGAGAAGTCATTTGCCGAGCTGCTTCTGGCCAAAGGATATCAGATCCGGCTGACCCCCAAAGGAACGCTGCCGTTTGATACCGATGCCACGCTGTCCGGCGCCACCCAGCTGGTCACAACCATTCGGCATATGCCGGGCATTGCCGCGGCGGGAGCCGTCTTGGGCAGCCTCGTCTCTACGGCCGGCGGAGAGACAGCCTGATAACTCTGTTTGGCTACGGGATCCAGCCCGAGGCGCAGGCCCTCTACACGATTCGTCTCGGGACGAGACCTGAGCCCGACGCGACAGCATCGGCGTGTTGCTCAGCCTGCCCGCGGCGCGATCCTTCAGGCGAGGTCGGAGACAGTGTCACTCTGGTGGGCCGGCTGGATCCGCAGGTCGTCACCGCCGCAGTGGGCAGGACGCTGGTGGTTCGGGGTCTGGTGCGCTGGGTGTACGACTACCGGGACCAGCCGTCGGTCGGCACGGTGCTCCCGGTGATGCAGTCGCTGGCCGGCAAGAGAGCCGGGGACCAAGCCTCGCTTCTGATGGTCAGGGCCATGAGGACACTGCCGCTCCGGGCGTGGCGAAAGCATCTGCGCGAGCGATTCCCTCAGCTCGAAGTAAGCAGCGTGGCCGATCTGGTGCGCGAGTTCAAGCAGCGGCTGGTCTACTTTCGGCAGCTCTCCTATATCCTCGGCACCATGAGTCTCATCGTGACCGTGCTGCTCATCGCCACACTGCTTACCATCACGGTCAATGAGCGACTCGGGGAGATCGCAACCCTGCGAGCTATTGGCATTAGTCGCGCAACGGTAGTCCGTGAGGTTCTGCTGCAGGGTGTGTCTCTCACCGTCATCGGGTCGGCTCTGGGGATCGTTCTTGGATTGGTAACGGCCCGCTATCTGGACAGCATCCTGACCAGCTTTCCCGGCCTCCCCGCCGCGTTCTCCTTCTTCGTGCCCCGGCGCGAGAGCCTTACCAGAGCGGCGCTGGTTCTGCTCCTGACCGGATCTCTGGCTGCGTTGTATCCGGCTTGGCTCGCATCGCGGGCAGCCATCGCCGCAGTTCTTCGAGCCGAGGCGGCATGAGCCGGCCGGTGCTGGTCGCTCGCGACCTTCAGGAAGGATTACCCGATGTACGGCGAAGCCGTGCATGCCCTGCGAGGAGTGTCACTGGAAATTCGTGCCGGTGAGTACGTAGCGGTGGTTGGCCCTTCCGGCAGCGGCAAGTCCACGCTTGCTGCAACTCATCGGCGGAATCGACGCTCCCACCTCGGGCACGGTAGAGATCCTGGGAACAGTTCTGCAATCACTGTCCGATCGCGAGCTCACCCGCCTCCGGCTGACTCGGCTGGGCTTCATTTTCCAGCGATTTCACCTGCTTCCGGTGCTCACCGCCCAGGAGAACGTGGAGCTTCCCATGGCCGAAGCCGGAATGCCGCGGGAGCTCCGCCGCGCTCGAGCGCTGGAATTGCTGGGCTACGTAGGACTGGGGCACCGAGCCCGGCACCGAGCCACCCAACTATCGGGCGGAGAGATGCAGCGAGTGGCCATCGCTCGTGCCCTGGCCAACCGGCCGGCGGTTCTCCTGGCCGATGAACCCACCGGCGAGCTGGACGCGGCCACCGGCCACGAGATCCTCGATCTCTTCCGCCGGCTGAATCAGGACGGAACCACGCTGGTGGTGGTCACCCACGACGACCGCCTGGCAGAGCAGGCCGACCGGGTGATTCACATGTTGGACGGCCATATTGTCATCCCTGAGCGCAGCGAAGCGCCCGCTGTTCCCCGGCTTCCTGCTTCTACCGCGTGATAGCCACACTGGCGTTCCGCCATTTGCTGGTCCGGAAGCTCCGTTCCCTGTTCCTCCTGCTGGGTTTCTCACTCGGCGTGGGGGTCATGATCGTCCTCCTCTCGGTTGGCCAGGCCATGCTGGATCAGTCCCGCGATGTGTCTCTGGTCGGGGGAGGGGAAGTGACGGTCCTGCCCCAGGGTATCGATGTGGAAGCCATGAGAACCGGTGGAATCGGCAGCATGTTCTTTGGGGTTGACCGGGCCCGCTTCCTCGTGCGTCAGGTCTTCGGCGGAGCGCGTCACCGCAACCTGATACGGACTGTCTCCCCGACAGTTGAAGGCAAGCTTCTTTATCTCCAGCGAGGCAGTCGCGTGCTCCCGGTCAGGGCAGGCGGTGAGATTCCGAGCCGGGCTGTGAGCGTGGGCTCGGGATTGAACCTCATAGCCGGTTCATGGAAGGACTCTCCGGCTGATTCCGCCTACCTGGCACCCTCGAGGCAGCAGCTCTACGACGAGCTCGACCGCTTCCATATTCCACCCATCGCCGATTCCACCTGGGGCGAGTGGCACTACTTCAACATTGTTCCGTCGCAGAACGAGTGGTGGTACATCACCTACCTCGTAGGTGGCGAGATCCCTCGGGATCAGCACAACCCGGCGGCAGCGGGTCGCTGGGGGGGCCAGCTGTTGGTGACTCACCGGCGGGCCGACGGGGAGTACCAGCGCTTTCTGCTGCGGGAGCCGTCCCACCGGGTGAGACTCGATACCACGCGGGCAGACTTGATGGTTGGCGGAAGCTCGGTCACCCAGCGAAGTGGAGTGTATCATCTGATCGGCGGTGCGCCTGGGTCCGGCGGGACGGTACGAATCGATGTCACCCTGGAGCCGGTGCCCAACCGGTACTTCCCGCCGGTCGAGCTGCGGAGTGACGAGTTCGTCTCCGGCTACGTCGTGCCCGGGTTAGTCGCGCGTGCCTCCGGCTACCATCTGCGTGTCTGGGCGCTGCCGGCAATTCCATCAGGTTCCTGCCTACCACGATCACAACTGGGGTGTCTGGCGCGATGTGACCTGGGAGTGGGGCGCCGGGCAGGGAAGGCGCCTGTCGCTGCTGTATGGCGGCGTATACGGGCCGGAGCGGAACCAGAGTCAAACGACCGCGGTCCGCTCTCCGTTTTTTCTCACTCTGGTGGATTCATTGGGGGTCAAGCAGGTGCTGCGCTTCAACGCCATCCATTACGCTGGATCCCGTCTGGCGCGGGGTAGACCCGGGTTCGCTGCTCCAAGCCGGTTCGATCTGGTGGCAACTCGGGACCAGGATTCCCTCCGGCTGGCCGTGGAAGTGGAAGACGCGCTGGCCACGCCCAGTAATGCCGAGGGTTTCCGGCGAGCCTTCCTCCAGATGCGGGGACGCTTCACCCTTCGGGGGAGAATATTGGGTGAGACAGTGAGCGATTCAGGCGCGGGCTTCTTCGAGACTTACGTATCACCCCGCTGAGCCGCCTGGTCTTCCGCCGCTCGGCACTCGGGGGCCTATGAAATTGGTCCCGCCAATCACCAGAACGCGCATCCGACGTTCCTGCGACTAAAAGCCGATCCGGGCGACTAGCCCCGCAGCCCTATAGCGGAAGGCCCCGGTCGTGCTGCTGACAGCACTGTTGGTCACCAGTCCGAACACCTCGATTCGGTTGCCATTACCCCATCGCGGACCGGTCCGGCCCTCGAGGTGCCATTCGGATTGCGCTGCTCCTTGCTCTCCGATCTGCTGGGCGCCAAGCCCCCCACTGAGACTGGCGCCCCAGCTTCCGGTCTCGTGGGAATACCCAGCCGTTCCTTCGATCAAGGAAAACCGGTCCGGAGAAAAGTACCCTACTCCTTGCTGCTCGTAGCTCAGCGTTCGGCCGAATGCTCCCACCACGAACTTGCGTGCGAACTTCTGGTTCAGTGCTGCCGAAAAGCTGGTGCGGCTGTTTCCGTCACTGAACCAGGCGGCGCCCGCCCCGCCGTACAGGGTGAGAGTGGCTGTTGGTTTCACGTCCAACCCTGCGTCCAGCGACTCGATGTCGAGTCCCTGCTCGATCAGCGCCGCGATCTCGTCGAAGGGCTGCCGCGAGTAGCCCAGACTGACACCCAGCAGAGACACCGGCCGATAGCTCGCGCGCGCGCCCGGTACGTTGCCGCGGTTCGAGGTGGGGACACCTCGGGCGTAAGCCTGCGGGCTCCTCGCGGCACCCTGCAGCTGCACCTTAGCGGTCCGGTACGAAAGTCCCGCCTCACCGCCGACCCGAGTTGCCTCCCGCACCGGATCGCTGGTCTCCAGCGCATTGACCGATCCGAACACCCATACGCCTTGCCCCAGCGTCGCAGTGGCCCCCAGCGTCTGCCAAAAGCTCGTGTTCTCATCCGAGTCATTGCTCCAGTTCACCGACGCATCTACCGACGGCCGCGAAGCCTCCCGGGCGACCCGATGCAGCTCGCGGGCGCCTTTGTGGTTCGGGTCGATGGCCAGAACATAGCTCGCCTGGCGCTCAGCCGCGGCCTCTCTACCCTGCCAGAGATACACGTACCCCAGCCCGACTCTCGCCTCGAGATCGCGAGAATCCCGGGTGAGCAGCTGGTGGTATGCCTCCTCGGCAGACGCGAGATCGCCGCTCCAGGCGCTGACCCGTGCCCGCCCCAGCATGGCTTCCACATCGGTGGAGTCCCGGGCCAGAATCTGATCATAGAGAGAGCGCGACTGTTCCAATTTTCCCGCCCAGGCGAGCGTTTGAGCTCGTCCGAGCGAAGCATCGCGCAAACCGGGGTGAGTCACCAGAACGCTGTCGTATCGCAGCAAAGCCGCGTCGTACTGCTGTCCCAGGCCAGAACCCGGGCCTGAATCAGCCGAATCTCGACGTCTGCCGGATCCCCCGCGCGCGCGCGGGCCAGGTACACCAGCGAAGAGTCGAGGCTGCCTTCCCACGAGAGCATCACGCCAATTCGAAGATTGGCCCGTACGTTCCCGGGCGACTGCGCCAGAACGCGCTGATATGCCGCGCGGGCCGCCTCGTATTGTCCGTGTGACCAGGCTTCATCCCCTTGCGCCTGTTGGGCAGGTAAACGAGCGGCGACGAACAGGACCAAGCAGCCGATCAGAAATCCGCAGCTCCAGTAGCCCGGGCGCGTTTTGCACTGACCCCGCGGGCAGTTCGTTTCTCGGGCGCGGGCCGAATCTCGCAATGGCTGTTGACTCAAGGAGTTGCCTGTTCCGCTTCGGGCAGGGGATGGGGGGAACGGAAGCTGTCTCGCAAGTTTGGAGCCCACCGCCGTCGGCTACCAGGCTGTCGTACACCGGTTTGAGGCGGGCATGGGAGCGCGGCACCGTCCAGCGGCTCCAGCGCCAAGGCTGGAACGCGGATGCCGAGGCACAACCGATCGTGGTCCAGGAAGGTAAGTTCAGGATCATGGCGGCAGATCAATCTACCGAGGCCACTCGAGCGCTGGGCCGCTCACTGACGGATACTTTCGGGCGCGGCTGGGCCACCGGCGACATGAACCTGCTGATGACGGTGTACGCCCCGGACGCCGTGTTCATAGAGACGCCGTTCACCGCCCCTCTCCAGGGTACCGACGCGATTCGGGGCTACTGGAATGAAGTGCCCTACAATCAGTCGGAGATCACCTTCAGCTCCGGGGAGATCTATGCCGCTGGGCCTTGGTTCTCCACCGAGTTCAAGTGTGTCTTCCGGCGGCGGCGTACCGGCGAGTGGGTCGAGGCCCGAGGAGCAATTTTCTGTGAGACTGAAGCCGGCCGGATCACCGAAATGCGAATGTATTGGCATCGTTGGAATGGCGGGCGAGAAACTTCAATTGCATGAAAAGAGGACACTTTTCTGCTACCGCAATTCTTAAGCAGTTGTTCTACAAGCATATACACGGTGGCACGCCGTTCGCAGCGGTGACGAGGACTGATGCTGTAACCGCCGCGGTCCATCGTGGTTCAGGTCGTTCGGAGGCTCCTATGATCAGCGTGCTGCTTCTACCGTTTCTGCTCGCTGCCGATTCCGGCTCAGCTCAGCCGTCCGCTGCCGCGCACGACGATCCCCCGATCCAGCTCTGGCTCAACAACGACGGACGTTTCCTCCCGGGCGACCACGCCAAGGTTGAGGTGCGAACCCAGGAAGACGGCTACCTCCTCATCCTTCAGGTGGATCCCGAGGGCTACCTCCGGGTGCTGTTCCCGGTCGATCCCGACAAGGACAATTTCGCGCGTGGGGGTAAGAGGTATGAGGCAAAAGGGCGAGGAGGCAGGGATGCCTTCGAGACCAATGCCAAAGGCCGTGGCACCGTGTACGCGGCGGTTTCGCGGGAGCCATTCCGGTTTGAGGGATTCGTCACGGGCGACCACTGGGACTATGGGGCGCTTGCGCCCTCCCGGCTTGCGAACGATCCGGAGCAGGAGCTGAATGACCTCGTCCGGCGGATGGCTCAGGGCGACTTCGACTACGACCTGCTCAACTACGACGTGGTCGAACATACTGAACTACGCGGCCGACTACAGCTCAAACTATCACGGGTCGTCGTACCATGATTCCTGGTGCTACAGCTTCTGCGGTGCGGCGTATTACGGGTCGCCCTTCGGAGTCTCGATCGCCTTCGGTTGGCCCTATCGCAGTTACTACTACGACCCGTACTTCTACGCCTATAATCCGTTCTACAACCCGTTCTTCTACAATCCCTATTACTACGCGCCGGCCTATTATCCCCGCTACGTCTATCCGCGGCCGTACTATTACCACCCGTATGGCTATTACCCGTATGGCGGTGGCGGGTATGGGCCGTACGGCTATGGGAATTCCTACACACCTTACGGCTTTGGGGGCAGGTTCGGCGGCTACCGCGACCGTCGTAATGACATTCGCTCGGTGAATACGGGGTACCGTTCGCCCCTTTCCCCGGCCCGCGGACCGGGCATCGCAGGTGCCGCTCGCCGGGTCGCAGAACGACCTACTTCCGCCCTTCCGGATGGTCCGGCGCCTCGCCGGCTGATCGACAATGCGTCCCGGGTACAGGGTCGTCCGGTGGCAAGACGGGCGCGGCCGGCGGAGCGGAGCGACGGTCGCTCGGCCGGAGAACCCCGGCTCATTCGCCGTGAAATTGAGGCGAGACCCTCGCGTGGGGCATCTGGTGAACGGAGTGCCGGCGAGTCCCCCCGGTCAGCCGAGCGGGAGCCAATTAGGGGAGCGCCTTCTCGCCGAGAGGCCGATCGGGGAAGCTCACCGCCCCGCTCCAGCGGCGGCGCTGGCGGGTCAGAGGGAAGGAGCTCGGGTGGCGGTGGTCACGACGGTGGAGGTGCTCGATCTTCGGGCGGTGGTGGCGGTGGCCACGACGGCGGAGGTGCTCGATCTTCGAGTGGTGGCGGTGATGGCGGTGGTGGCGGAGGTCGCCGACCCCGCTAGGAGCGTTCCGGGTCGGGGTCGCGGTCAGGCTCGACCCGGAATTGTTTTCTCAACTCTCGCTTGAGCCCTGGTGCCTCCGGGCATAATCGAGACCCCATTCCATCATCTCGGCGCTGCGAAGTCCCACCTGCATGGCCTGATCCACGGCGTCTTGCTCTTCCATGTGTCGATCGAGCATCAAATAGGGAATCAGCGCGCCGCCAACCCGGTTACCGCTTCCGCAGTGGCAGAAAACTTTTCGTTCTCCCGCGCTTCGCAGTGCTTCAAGGATACGGTCCAGCGTGGCGTCGTCCAAAGCGCCGGCTCTGACCGGTATGTTGACGTACTCCATGCCGAGCTCCCGTACCACTGCGGGCTCATCGACGGGGCGGGGCTCCATCGGGTCTCGGAGATCCAGGACCACGCCACCACCTGCCTCCTTCAGGGCGCGAAGTTGCGCAGCATTGGGCTGACCGCCGGTGATCACATTGGTCAGGATCTGACAAGCGTTGGGAACGCCGTGCAGGGCGTGAAGCAGATCGGGCATGGTAAGTAAAGGTAATCTACCTTTAGTACGTGCTCCGACTCGCCATAGCCCAGATACGGCCCCACAAGGGTGCGTACGAGCAGAATCTCTGCCGGGTAGGCGCGCTGTTTCGGGAAGTGGGCCATTGGCCCGAGCCGCCGGACCTGATCGTTGCACCTGAGTCCGCCCTCACCGGCTACTTCCTGGAGGGCGGGGTGCGCGATCTTGCCGTGCCCGCGGAGCAGCTGTTCGACGATTTGAGCCGGCAGCACGCCGAAGCCGGCACTCCCTCCCTGGACATTGCGCTGGGCTTCTACGAAGTCCACGGAAACCGGCTCTACAACTCCGGGCTCTATGCCACCCTGGGGGGACCCGACGCCGGGATCCGCCACATCCACCGGAAGATCTTTCTGCCGACCTATGGCGTCTTCGACGAGGAGCGGTTCGTCGAGGCCGGCCGCAGCGTGCAGGCGTTCGACACCCGCTGGGGTCGAGCCGCGATGCTCATCTGCGAGGACGCCTGGCATTCCTTCACGCCCATGCTCGCGGCACTCGACGGCGCGCAGCTGATCATCATTCCCAGTGCCAGCCCCGCTCGCGGGGTGGTCACCAGCGATGACACCGCTGGGCGTCCGGTGAGTCTGGCCCGCTGGGCCCGATTAGCTCAGGACATCTCCGGTGAGCACGGCGTCTACGTCGCGCTACCGCAGTTGGTGGGATTCGAGGGCGGCAAGGCATTTCCCGGCGGGTCGATCCTGGCCGGTCCCCGGGGGGACATTCTGGCCCAAGCGCCGGTCTTTCAGGAGGCGATCATTCCAGCGGTACTGGACTTCGAGGAGATCACTCGCGCCCGGGCAGATCTTCCCCTCCTGGCCGATCTCGAGATGCGACTGCCGCATCTCCTGGGGTCGCTTCATCACGCCAGGCGAGAGAGGCAAGGCAGCGGGGCAGCGGGGCAGCGTGGCGGACGGCCGGTTCAGGACTCCGAGAAGGGCGAGCGAGCCCCCGCTGACGTTTCTGCCCCGCCGCCCCGCCGCCCCGCTGCCCCGCTCCCCCCTCACCCGCCCGTTTCAACCCGAGTCAGGACCCGCTCGCCATTGACCCGGAGCTTACCCGGCGCTGGCTGGTCGAGTTCATCCGCGACGAGGTGCAACGCCGCCGCAAGTTCGACCGCGTGGTGATCGGCCTCTCGGGAGGAGTGGACAGCTCGCTGGTGGCGTATCTGGCCGTCGAGGCGTTGGGAGCGGCCAACGTGATGGGGATCCGGATGCCCTATCGGACCTCGAGCCGGGAGAGTCTGGACCACGCCCAACTGGTGATCGATGCGCTCGAGATTCCCAGCAGAATGGTGGACATTTCCGCCGCCGTTGATGCCCTCGCTTCAGCCATCGGTGGAGAGGTGGAGCCGGCCCGGCTGGGAAATATCATGGCCCGCACCCGCATGATCACTCTCTTCGACCTATCGGCGGCGTTGCGCGCTCTGCCGCTGGGCACCGGGAACAAGACCGAGCGGTTGTTCGGCTACTTCACCTGGCATGCCGACGACTCGCCGCCGGTGAACCCGATTGGCGATCTGTTCAAGACCCAGGTCTGGGCTTTGGCCCGGCATCTCGGCGTGCCCGACGTCATCGTGGCCAAACCGGCCAGCGCCGACCTGATCAAGGGCCAAACCGATGAGGGTGACTTCGGGATCTCCTATCCTCGGGCCGATGCTATCCTGCACTGGATTCTTCTGGGATACCGCCAGCCGGACATCGCTGCCCTGGGCTTCGAGGAATCGGAAATTCATCTCGTCCGCAGCCGGCTCGACTCCACTCACTGGAAGCGGCGACTGCCCACGGTCGCCATGCTGAGCGGGACCGCGATCGGCGAGTACTATCTCAGGCCGGTGGACTATTAAGCGGGCCCAGAAGACAGAGCGACCGGAGAAAACGGAGCGGGAGGGGTCTCGACCCATGTCCTACTCTGTCGGTCAGATCACCACGTTCGTCATGCCGCACATGCAGAATGTCCGGGGCGACCTGTTCGGCGGTGAGCTGATGGCACTGGTCGACCAGGCGGCGGCAGTGGCAGCCATCCGGCACGCCGGCGGTCCCGCCGTGACCGCCAGCATCGAGCGGGTGGATTTCCGGGAGCGGATTCCGGTGGGCGCGCTGGTGACGTGCATGGCGACGGTGGACTACGTCGGCAACTCGTCGATGGACATCACGGTCGAGGTCTATGCCGAACGGGTCAGCAGCGGAGAGCGGCGGCACACGCATACCGCCCATGTAGTCTTCGTGGCGCTGGACGAGGAGGGCAGGCCGACACGGGTTCCCCGCCTGGTGCCGGAGACCAGCGAAGAGCGCGCCCGTTACTCCCGCGCCGAGAGCCAGCACCGGAAGAAAGAGCGGGCTTGACCCGGTCAGCCGCGGTGGTGCTGAGCGGCGGTGGCGCCAAGACCGCAGCCCACCTGGGCGCCTGTCGAGCCCTGAAGGAAGCGGGGTTTGAACCGACCTGGTACGTCGCAACCTCGATGGGGGCCGTAGTGGCGGCGGGTCTGGCCAGCGGAATGGGGAACGATGAGCTGCTGGAGCGGATGGCCGAGGTGGGCCCCCGCGGCATTGTGCGGGATCGCTGGGCGCCGGTAGCCGGACTGTTTCTTCGCTCCTTGCTCAAGCCGGCGCCGCTCCGAGCCGCCATCGAGGCGCATCGTTCCCGCCCGCCGCTTTGCCGACCTCAGCGTCCCACTGACGGTCACCGCCGTGGATCTCGATACCGGGGAGCTGGTGCTCTTTGGCTCGGGGGCCGGCGATGCTCCGCTGATCGACGTGCTCTGCGCGACCTGCGCACTTCCCCTGTACTACCCTCCGGTGATCATGAACGGGCGGAGGTTCGGGGACGGAGGGCTGCGCGCCGTTGTGCCGTTCGAGCCCGCAGCCGACCTGGAGGTGGAGCTGGTCCTTGCCGTGGATGTGGGACCGGGCTTTGACACGGCTTCCGGCAACCCGCCGCCCTCGCCTGCGCTGCTCCGAGCCCATGATGACGCGGTCGGAATTCTGATGGCGGGAAACACCCAGAGCCAGTTAGCCCTTTGGCGGGCCGACTCCGGCCGCCCACCGCTGGTGTACGTCAGACCGCGGGTGGAGCGACATACCACGTTCCGGGTTGATCGAGTGCGCGAGTATGCTCAGGAAGGGCGCCGCGCCACCCGCGAAGCTCTGGAACGCTGGGGCGCCGACTCTTGACCCCTACCTCATTGGGGTCAAATTGAGCCCATGAAAGCCTCTGAAGTGATGGTTCCGGATCCGCATGTGGCGGTGGCCGGAGCGATGGCGAGTGAGGTCGCCATCATGCTGAAGACCCGGAACATCTCGGTGGTGCCGGTGGTGGACGACCATCGAACCCGCCGCTTCCTGGGGACCCTCAGCGATCGCGATCTGGTCACCCGTTGCCTGGCCGAGGGCAAACATCCCTGGCATACCCGGGCCGATTCCTTGATGCGGACCAACTCGCCGGTGGTGCGGCCGGACCGGGAGCTCGACGGCTTCGAGGTCCGGATGGACCTCGACCCAAGCGAGTCGCACCTCAGGCCGACGATCACGGTTGTGGACGAAGCTGGGCGGGTGGTAGGGTTCATCAGTCACCCGGAACAGATACCGGCAGTGAAGATCGTATGGGGGTAGGCGACGGAGTGGGCATGCCTGAATTCAAGCTGTTTACCCTGGAAGAAGCGGAACGCACGCTGCCGCTGGTCCGTCGGGTGGTCGCGGATCTCACGGTGGAGTACCCGGCGTGGCGCGCGGCGGTGGGCCGTTTCGAGGTCCTGACCGGCGGGGCTCGGGCTGACTGGGGCGAGACTCAGGAACTGGTCGCCGCCCGGGAAGAAGTGACCCGTCACGCCAATCGCATCAATCAGTATCTCCAGGAGCTCGAGGCCATCGGCTGTGTCTTCAAGGGCTTCGAGGGCGGGCTGGTGGACTTCTATTCCCTGAGGGACGATCGCCCCATCTTCCTCTGCTGGCGATTGGGTGAGGACCGGATCAGGCACTGGCACGAGATCGATACCGGCTTCTCCGGCCGCCAGCCGATCGATGGCGCTATCCTGTCGGCGACGCCTTCGTGAGTCGCGCCTGGCTCTTTCTTCACCTGCTGGGCTTTACCATGTGGCTGGGTGGGGCCATCGCCTCGATGGTGATGGGCATCGCCGCCAAACAGGAGGAGCGCAGCGGACTCGGCGCGGTCGTTCGAGCCCAGTCGAAGCTGACCAAGGTGGCCATAGCACCGGGCGCCCTGCTCACGGTTCTCTCGGGGATCATTCTCACCTTCCAGATCAGCGGAGGTGAGATCGCCGGATTCAGCCATCTGGCTGGTGATCATGCAGGGTGCCGGCGTCATCGCCGCGCTGATCACGCTGCTTATCGCCTTGCCCACGGCAACCCGGCTGGGGCGGCTGGATCCTACCGGTGAGGCGGCCGCGCTACTTCGACGAATTGCGAGCCCGCCAGCGGATTGTCGCCTCGATCGCGGGGACCTCTCGGGCTGGTTGCGCTCCTTGCCGGAGCGATGCTGCGCTAGTTCTCCCTGTTTCCCGAACCGCCGTCTGACAAATCGCCCGCACCGGACACGTCCCGCAGTGGGGCACCCGAGCGGTACAGACCAGCGCTCCCAGCTCCATGATTGCCTGATTGAACATCCAGGCTTTCCTGCCACCCCTCGGCAGCAGCATCGCCGCGGACTGTTCCGAGCCGTCGAACCAACGCCTTCGATCTGGCCCGGGAATGGAACACCCGGCGAAGCACCCGGGCCACGTTGGTGTCGATTGGGGTGATCTCGCGCTCGAAAGCAAAGCTCGCGACCGCCGCCGCGGTGTACCGCCCGACTCCCGGCAGCCGGCGGAGCTCACCGGTATCCGAGGGAATGACGCCTCCTCTGTTTTGCACGACTTCCTGGGCCAGCCGGTGCAGGTTGACCGCTCGTCGATAGTAGCCCAAGCCCTCCCAGCTCTCGCGCACGTAGCCGGCGGGGCTGACGCCAGATCCTCCAGGGTGGGATAGCGCGCCAGAAATCGGTGGTAGTACCCCTCGACCCGGGCTACCTGGGTCTGCTGCAGCATGAACTCCGAGACCATGATGCGATACGGATCGCGGGTTCGGCGCCAGGGAAGGTCGCGTCCGTTGCGACCGAACCAGCGCAGCAGACTCCGCGCGGAACGCGGCGCGCATGAAGCTGCAGGTAGTGCTCGCCTAACGGCGCAACCTGAACGGAATTAGCTTTGGTCCCCATGAATCCCTTGGCCCTGATCGGCCGGCTGGTACTGGATGGCGCATCCGCACGTGGGGCGGTTGACCTATTTCGTCGCTGGAAGCCATTCGCGGCCTCAGCGAGGTCCGAATCTGGTGGCCCAGAATGATGATCGAGGCCTGGAACATCGGCGCTGGAAGTCTGTTCATCGTGCTGCTGATCTCGGCGTTTGCCGGGCGCGGTCACCGCCCTGCAGACCGGCTACCAGTTTACCGGCGCCATCCCGTACTATGTGGTCGGAACGCTGGTGGTCTCGTCCATCATTCTGGAGCTGGGCCCGGTGCTGACCGCGCTGATTCTGGCCGGCCGGATCGGCGCCCGCTATGCGGCCGAGCTGGGAACCATGCGGGTGACCGAACAGATCGACGCGCTGGAGAGCCTGGGCCGTTCGCCCGCGTCGCACCTGGTGATCCCCCGGGTGCTGGCCGGCCTCCTGATGATACCTGCCCTCACCATTCTGGCGAACCTCTCCGGGGTGGTGTCCGGCTGGATCTCGGTCAAAGCCGTTCTGCCGGTGACGGACGCGGACTTCATTTATGGAGCGCAGTACTACTGGCGGCCCTGGGATGCCTGGTACTCGGTGATCAAAGCCTTCTTCTTTGCCGGCTCCATTACGGTGATCTCCTGCTACATGGGCTTCAACACCCAGCAGGGCGCGGAGGGCGTGGGCAAATCCACCACCACGGCGGTGGTCGCCAGCTCCGTGCTGATTCTCGTATTGGACACGGTGCTCACCCGACTGCTCTTGAATCAATGATCGAACTTCGCAACGTCCATAAGGCGTTCGGCAAACAGGTGGTGCTGAACGGCGTCGACTTCGAGGTCCGCGAGGGCGAGACGGTGGCACTGCTGGGGCCCTCCGGAACCGGCAAAAGTGTGCTGCTCAAGCACGTCATCGGCCTGATCCGGCCGGATGAAGGCGAGATCTACGTCGATGGGAAGGACGTCTGCCTGCTCAAGCGCCAGGAGTTGTCCGAGCTTCGCTCGCATATCGGGTACGTCTTCCAGAACGGAGCGCTCTTCGACTCGATGAATGTGTTCGAGAATGTGCGGCTCGGCATTACCGACGAGGACCGCTACGCCGACCTGGAGTACTGCCATCAGCGCGTGGCCGAGTGCATTCGGCTGGTCAATCTGCCGGCCGATACCATCGAAAAGTTTCCCGCCCAGCTTTCCGGGGGCATGCGGAAGCGGGTCGGCATTGCCCGGGCCATCGCCGGAAATCCGAAGTACCTGTTATACGACGAGCCCACCTCCGGTCTCGATCCGGTCAATGCCGACATCATCGACGGCCTGGTTCAGCGGCTGGACCATGAGCTCGGCGTGACCAGCGTCATGGTGACCCATGACGTCCGCGGCGCCTTTCGAGTGGCGGACCGGCTGGCCCTCCTGAGCGAGGGAAAGATCGTGATGCAGGGGACGCCGCAGGAGTTCCGCGATTCGACGAATCAGAAGGTCCGTGAGTTCCTGGAGCGTGACTTCGACAATCCCTCGTTCGCGGCCTGAGCCCCATGGACCTTCGCTATTCCCGTGAAGTCATCGTCGGCACGATTGTGACCGTGGCCATCCTGGTCTTCATCTTCGGAACCATGTGGCTCAGCGGTCGGTCCGTGTCGTCCGACAATCTGGCGCTGATCAAGTTCGCCAACGCGAGCGGTCTCAAGCGCGCCTCGCCGGTGCGGGTGTCAGGAGTCAATGTCGGCAAGGTGGAACGGATCGAGTTTCGAGGTGTCGGCAACGTGATGGTGACGGCCAGTCTCCCAGCCAACGTCCGCCCTCGCGTCGATGCGGAGGCAAAGATCGTCTCGGTAACGCTGGTCGGTGATTACGCGGTGGACTTCGATCCGGGAAGCGCCGCCGAGTTCTTGCCTCCGGGGAAGGTCATTCTGGGAGTCCAGGATCTCGGACTCTCAGGGCGGGCCCTGGCATTAAGCGACCGGGCGGACAGCATCCTGATCGGGGCCCAGGCCATCATGAACAAGGAAACGGCCGACCAGCTCCGCTCGATGCTCACCGCCATGGAGGGCACCCTCAAGGCGGCGCGAGCGGACCATGCGGATCTACGGCGATTCCACCCACGGGCCCACCGCGGAGCTCACCCGCACCATGGCGTCGTTCCGGCAGCTGAGCAGCCGTCTGGACAGCACGCTGGCCAATCCTGCGCTGGGCCGTGCGCTCACCCGCGCCGACACGCTCACCGGCAACCTGGCCGCCATGACCGCGCGGCTGGATTCGACGCTCGCGGCCATCAACCGGGGCCAGGGCACCCTGGGCAAGTTCGCCACCGACAGCGGTCTGTATTACGACATGCGGGACGTGTCCAAGTCCTTGAAGGAGCTGCTGGACGAGATCAAGAAACATCCGGGCAAGGTCGGGGTGACGGTCAAGCTGTTCTAAGGGGCAGGGCCATGCTGAGCATCACCTTCCTGGGCACCAGCGCGTCCATCCCCACCATCGACAGAAACGTGGCCGGCCTGGCCGTACAGCGGGAAGGCGAGACCATCCTCTTCGATTGCGGAGAGGGAAGCCAGCGCCAGATGATGCGCTACGGCGTGGGCTTCACTTTTCGCGAGATATTTTTCACTCACTATCATGCCGATCACATGCTCGGCGTCACCGGCCTCTTGCGGACACTGGGGCTGCAGGATCGCTCGGCGCCGGTGATGCTCTACGGGCCCAAGGGTGCCCAGCGGGTACTCGGCGCGGCAATTTCGCTGGGTATCGAGCGCAACAAATTTCCGGTCGAGATCCTGGAGGTCAAACCGGGCGATCGGCTGGGCCGCAATGACTATGACGTCGTGGTCTTCGAGACCGATCACCGGGCCGACACCGTGGGCTTTGCGCTGGTGGAGCACGCCCGTCTGGGCCGCTTCAACCCAGCCCGGGCCCGGGAGCTGGGCATTCCCGAGGGTCCGCTCTGGGGAGACCTGCATCGGGGCAAGGCCATCACGCTTCCGGATGGCCGAACCATCGCCCCGAGCGACCTGGTCGGCGCCCCCCGGCAGGGTCGGTCTCTGGTCTATACGGGGGACACTCGTCCCCACCTCTCGGTGGTCGAGGCCGCCCGCGGAGCCGATCTGCTGGTGCACGAGGCCACCTTTGGCGGTGACGAACAGGAACGGGCAAAGGAGACCGGCCACTCGACCGCTGCCGAGGCCGCCCGGGTAGCGGTCGAGGCCGGGGCCCGCCGGCTGGTTCTCACCCATATCAGCTCGCGATACAACCGGGACACCGCGGAGCTCCTGGCCGAGGCCAAGGCGGTGTTCCCGGAGACAATTATTGCGCGAGACGGCATGACGCTGGATGTCCCGTACAGCGATGGGGATTGAGGCAGAAGTGCGGCTTGGCCCTGGCCTTGCAGATCGGTGCGGTAAGCCGACCGGCGACCGCATCTCTCTTGAATCTGGGCTTATGGACCGTTCCTTCCCGGCCACGTCCACGTTGCGCTCTACCATCATTATCGCATTTCTCACCGCGGTACTGCTCGGTTGCGGCAACGCCTCCGCTCGCGCGGTGCAGCAGCAGGAGGACCCGAAGCAGGACTGGGAGGTGCAGCCGGCGCTCTGGTCTCCCCGTCCCATTCTGATTCCGCGCACCCCGCCGACCGATTCGGCGGCAAGCGACACCGTCACCCTGCTCGACAGCCTGCTGACCCACAGCCGGGCGGCGCTCACTGACTCGGCCCACCGGGACAGCTCCAAAGCCGGGGTAAAGAACCCATCCGTTGCGGCCCCTCCCAAGAAGCGTGGGCCATTCAACATCAGTCCCAGCGACTCGGCCTTGTGGCCGGTCAAGGCCCCCCCACCGTTGCCCGGCTCGCTTCTCCCGGAACATCGGATCGTGGCGTTCTATGGGAACCCGCTCTCGAAGCGCATGGGAATTCTGGGCGAGCTCCCCCCGGAGGAGATGCTGGTCCGCCTCGAAAAGGTGGCCACCGAATGGGCTGCGGCGGACAGCGGCCAGAAGGTGCTGCCGGCACTGCATCTCATCGCCACAGTGGCTCAGGGCTATCCAGGCCCGGCGCGGAAGTACCGGCTCCAGATGCCGGATAGCGTGATCCGCCGAGTGGCAGGCTGGGCGGAGGAACGGGGCTGGATCGTTTTTCTAGACATCCAGGTCGGGGTCAGCAACGTCGAAGACGAGCTCAAGGTCGTCGTACCCTATCTCAAGTACCCCCACGTGCACCTGGCGCTGGATCCCGAGTTCGCCATGAAGGACGGCAAGCGGCCCGGGACCGACTGGATGGGCCGGATGGATGCGTCGGAGGTCAACCACGCGATCGGCGTGCTGGCACGGGTAGTCGAGGAGCAGCAGCTTCCGCCCAAGGTCCTGGTGGTACACCGGTTCACCCGGAACATGCTGACCAATGCGTCCCAGATCCGGCTGGACCCGCGGGTTCAGGTAATCATCGACATGGACGGATGGGGGACACCGGGGAGCAAGATGGGCGCCTACCGCTGGTTCGTCGTCCGCCATCCGGTGCAATACACCGGCTTCAAGCTGTTCTACAAGAACGACAAGCCGATGATGACGCCGCAGCAGGTCCTGGATCTGTATCCCAAGCCGCTGTATATCCAGTACCAGTAGGCGGCAGGGGACAGCGGGGCAGGCGGGGCAGCGGGGCAGCAGTCGAGCAAGATTGTTCCCCTAGGTTTTCTCCTCGGTTTTCATCGGACACATGCTCCGGGAGCGGCAAATGCGCGCGGTCGTCCTCCCTCTAGGGTTGCTTCTTTTCGCTTCTGCCGCCCCGCTGCCCCGCCGCCCCGCTGCCCCGCCTCAAATCACCGATCTGAGCTGGCTCGAAGGTGTCTGGCGCGGCAAGATCGGAGGCCGCGAATTCGAGGCGCATTATACCGGCGTGGATGGCGGGCAGATTCTCAGCGCCAGCAAGTACACCGAGAATGGAAAGCCGGCTGGCTTCGAGTTCGAGCGCTTCGAGCAGCAAGGCGATACTCTGGTTTTGACGCCGTTTCCTGAGGGTAAGTCCTCGGTTTCGTTCCCTCTGTCGGAATACGACCCCAAAGCCAAGCGCGCGGTCTTTGAAAATCTCGCGCACGACTTTCCCACCCGGATCAGCTACCAGCGGGCCTCCGGAAAGCGGCTCACTATCCTCGTTTCCGGTCCGGGCGAAGACGGTAAAGAGCAGGTCCTGACCTACGATCTCCAGCGGAAATGAAATAGGGTTTACACGGCGCCACTCGAGTACTGTATTTTCCTGTTGTGAGCTCTACACCTCTCTCAGCCGACCACCCACACTCGCGCCGCAAGGTCTCTGCACCTGACGGTGCCGCCGCTGAACGCCAGCTGGCGCGATGGATCGCCGAAGGCGACGAGGCCGCACTGGGCGAGCTGTTCGACCTGGTCGGCCCCTCCCTCTACGCCGTGGCGCTCGGGATCAGCGAAGACGCCCGGCATGCCGAAGGTGCCGTGGAAGAGACCTTCGCCGAGTTGTGGGAAAAGCGGGCGTGGCTCGGTCAGCTTCCGGCGCTTTCACCCTGGCTGCTGGAGCGGTGCCGCAGCTGGGCCATCGCGCTGAGAACCGAAACGCCGGTGCCGAGCGCGCGGGCGCTCCATGATCGAACAGGAGATGTGCCGCTGACCCGCCGGCTCCTGCGGTGTCCACCCGAGCTTCGCAGCTCCCGGGTCAATCGGGCTCTGGACCAGCTTCAGCCGCGGCAACGGGAAATTCTCGCCCTGTCGTCGCGGGGCGGCGCAAACGTCGCCGATGTCGCGGAGCGGCTGGGGATTCGGGCCGATGACGTGGTGGCATCGCTTCGGGAGGCACTGGAGCAGGTGCGGGCAGAGCTGGAGCGGAGCCTTCGGCGCGAGGCGCTATGAGCCACCCACCGGAGCTGGCGAATCGTCTCGCGGCGTTCGCGCTGGGTCTCGCCGACGCCGATGCTGATGGGACCCTGGCAAGTCATCTGGCTGCGGGGTGCGAGAGCTGCGCCACGGACCTACGGCAATTCCGGGAGACAGCGGCGTTGCTTGCCCTGGGTATTGAGCCGCTCGTTTCTCCCGAGGCCTTGCGGCAGCGGATCCTGGATCGGGTTGGAGGCAACAACTTTGCCTTTGTCCTGAACGGGCCGGGTGAATGGCGAGAGGAAAACGGGCTCGAGGTGAAGGTGCTGTTCGGCACCCCGGAAGGTGCACTGACCTCGCTGCTGTCGCTCCCCACCGGATCCTGGTTGTCGGAGGCCTACCACCCGGGACATTTGGGGTACGTCATCATGCGAGGTGAGCTGGATGGCGATGGGATGCGACTCGGCGCCGGCGACTTCCTTCCCGCGGCGGGCAAGGTACCCGGGCGTCAGATGGCCGTGGTGATGGACACCGTCCTGCTTGCGGTGGCGGGCTCGCCGACGGCGGCGCCGCTCGACTCACCCCGTGCCGTCCGCTCAGGCAAGGCCGCCTGGAACCTGATGGAGCCGGGAACGCTGGCCCTGCCCCTGAGCGGCAGCGAGGAAGAGGGGGTGGAGATCTCTCTTCTCCGCGTGGAGCCCGGCGCTACGATCGCCCGGCACCGCCATGACTGGGTGGAAGAGCTTTGCCTGATCTCGGGAGACTGCCGCTGTCAGGGCATTGAGCTCGGGCCCGAGGACTACCATCGGGCCAGCCCGAGCACCACCCATGACACAACCACCAGCGTGGGAGGGTGCACGCTGGTGTACATCACCCGGAAGAGCATTCCAGAGTAGAGCTATAGCCGGCTATTGAAGCGCCAGCTTCACATCCGCTGTCTTCCAGGCTTCTTCGAATCGTTCCTCGATTTTCTCGGCGGCCTTCACCTTGTCCTGGGCACGAAGGCTCTGGGCCAGACCATATAACGACCACCCGTTTTCCGGTCGCCGGTCGAGATCTTCGCGGAATATCTTTTCTGCCTGCCCCGGTTTTCCCGCCGCCAGCAGAATGGTGCCCAGCCGCTGCCGCAGGGGCATGTACCAGGCCGGGGGCTCTTCGTAGATCAGCTGGTCTTCTCCCTGAATGGCGGCTTTGAGCTGAACGACTGCCTCGTCGACCCGTCCCTGCTTGGCGGCCATCTCACCCGCCAGATGGGCCTTGGCGATCTCCAGCAGCGCCTTGCCGGAATTCAGGTTCATCATCAGATCGGCCGTCATGGCCTGGGCAATTGCCACCAGCGCGTCTTGCTCGATCGCTGCCGAGTCGGGCTGGTCCTTGGCAGTGTACGCCAACGCCCGCACGTAGTGCCAGCTGCCGGTGGTGTAGCGGAGATGACTCGCAGGCGCCGGCTGGCGCAGGATGTCGTCCCAGCGGGAGAAGCGCACCAGGGTGTACAGCAGGGTGGGGGAGTAGTATTCCAGTGAGGGTATCTGCTTGACCACCTCCGGGGGAATCTTCTCCCCAATGGTCCGCGCTGTCTTCAGGGCGTCCTCGCTCCGGCCCAGCATGTTCAGGGCGTACCACATCACGTGGAAGTTGTGGGTGTAGTAACCCAGCGGATACACGCCGGTCGGATGCCGCTCCTTGATGAACTCTTCATCGGCATGCAGCGCGTGCGCGTTGTGCTCAGCCGCCAGATCCCACTCACCCAGCTTGATGTAAATGTGGGTAGGCATGTGAACCAGGTGGCCGGCTCCGGGCATGAGACTGCCGAGGCGCTGGGCACAGGGAAGCGCTTTGCGGGCGTCGGGTGAGGCTTCGATGGCGTGGATGTAGAAGTGGCAGGCACCCGGATGATCCGGATTTCGTTTCACGATCTGCTCCAGCACTTTCACCTGTTCTTTGGTACTCGGCGCCAGTGGATTTCCCGGCATTGCTCCAGTAGTTCCAGGGGCGGAGGTCCATCAGAGACTCGGCGTACAGGACCGCCGCATCGTCGTCATCAGGATATTTCCGGGATACTGCGCCGATGGCTCGAGCCCAGGCGGTGTCCAGCGCGGCGCGGTTTGCCTTGGGGTCGGCCGAGTAGCGCTTGCTCAAGGCATCGATGTAGGCCCGTTCTTTGGGCGAGACGTTCACCGACAGCCGGACGGCATTGTAAGACGCATCCCAGGCCGGTCTCACCACTGAGCTGTCCATCGGCAGGTTGATGTTGGGCCCCAGCGCGTACGCAATGCCCCAGTAGCACATGGCACAGGTGGAGTCGTGCGCCAGCGCCTGCTTGAACGACTTGACCGCCTCGTCATGGTTGAAGGCATAGGTCAGGCGAAGGCCCTGGTCGAAGTACTGTTGCGCCTTCTCCGACTCGGTCGTCACCGTATGATGGAGACTCCCGAGGTTCTCGTAGAGCGGTGTCGGGGAGGTGGACTCGGCGGTCGGCATTCCGGGCGGGTGCTGGTGTTCCTGTGCGTTCAGTCCCCCTGGAACAACCAGCCAGAGCGCAACACCTCCAATAGACCGCCAGAGTCGCTGCTGCGTGTCGTGGGGCATGGAAGTACTCCTTCAGTGGCTCAGCGGGAGAGCTGAGTGTCCGACAGCCTCTGGAACTCGGGATTGCCTCGCAAACCCCGAGAAGTTGGGATCGACTCTGAGCCAGGCCGGTGAGACATAAAACGGCACGGAGAGCAATGCTCCCAGACGGCCCGAAGCTGGTACCGCCAGGAAGAAAGCCAGACTCGTGAGCAGGAGTGCCCGGTTGAGGAGACGGGCGGTTATGCGGGCGAGCCAACTGCCCGAATGGGCCGGGTTGCTCAAGGCCTCCGCGAGCTCACCGGCAGTCTTGAATCGATCGTTGGGATCGATCGCCATGGCCTTGGCGATCGCCTGACTCAGCCAGCGGGGCACCCCCGACCGGCGCTGGCTGATGGCCGGAGGAGGACCATGAAGCCGCTGGACGATCACCGCCTTCGGCGTTCCGGTGTAGGGCGGTCCGCCGGCGAGCATCTCGTACAGCACGCAGCCCAGGGCGTAGACGTCGGCCCGTCCGTCGACCTCCTGCACTCCGCTGGCTTCTTCCGGGCTCATGTACGCCGGCGTTCCAACCGCAAAGCCCGTGGCGGTGAGACCCTCGCCCGCTGCCTTGTCCAGTGCCCGGGCCACGCCAAAGTCCGCGATGACGGCGTGCTGCTCCTCGATCATGATGTTTTCGGGCTTGACGTCCCGATGCACGACGCTGCGCCGGTGAGCGTAGTCCAGAGCCGATGCCACCTCGCAGGTAATTCGGACCGCATCCTCCACGGCGATGGTGCGCTCGCGGACCAGCCGCTGCCTCAGGGTCTCCCCTTCGACGAACGGCATGGTATACCAGAGCTGGCCCGCCGCCTCACCGGAATCGAATACCGGGAGAATGCGGGGATGGCGGAGCTGGGCCGTGATGCGGATCTCGTGAAGGAATCTTTCCGGCCCGACTGAAGAGGCGAGGTCCGCCCGCATGACTTTGAGCGCCACGAGCCGGTCGTGTCGCAGGTCGCGGGCGAGGTAGACAGTGGCCATGCCACCCTTGCCCAGCTCGCGCTGGATCGAGTAGTGGCCGGCGAGCGCGTCCTGAATCTGGAACAGAAGGGGGACGCTCGGACCGGCAGTCTTGGTTTCGGGAGGTGTCGGGACTTTCGCCGGTCGCGCCGCACCCAGCTTTTCCAGGGTGTTGTGGGCGTCCTCGAGGGCCAGGGAAGCCGGCTCCCGGCGCCCCAACCGGTTCAGGCTCTGGGCCAGTTGAAGCCGCGACCGGGCGGCCTCGAACGGAGTCTCGTTCCGCTCGAACAAGGACGCGCTCGACTCTAAACGCTCGCAGGCGGCCTCATGGTTGCCTTCGAGCGGCAAGCAGGCAGCCCTCCGCATGAGCGACGATCGCCTGCAGCGGCTCGGTCCCCACTCTGTCGGCGATCGTCCGCAGCTCGGCGATGGCAACTCGGGCCTGGTCCAGCGAGCCTTCACCGGCACGTGCCCGGGCCAGAACGTCGAGACCCGGCACTCGTTCGGTGCGGTCGGCCGCGGGCACCCGGCGGAGGTACTCCTCGGCCAACTCTGCCGCAGCGCCCATCTCGCCCCGATCATGAGCCAGCTGCGCCCGCCCCAGCACGGCCAGCAGATGGGCCCCGCTCTTGGCCAGGAGCTCTTCGGCCTCGTCCCAGCGGCCCTGCCGGCGGCGAAGGTCGGCCAGGCGAATCTGCGCGATCGGGACCAGGCGGGGCTGGACCTGTTCGACGTGGCGGTGGAGGGCCTCGATCTCCTGTTCGGCCTCGGTCCACGCGCCCCGGATGGTCAGAAGACCGGCGTACTGGATCCGGCAAGCGGAGAAGAGTCCGGTCAGATTCCAGCGCCGGCTGAACTCTCGCACCCGGTGGCACCACTGGGCCGCCCGGTCATAGTCGTGCACCTGCTCGCATGCCCGGATCAGGTAGCAGCACGCGGTTCCCACCAGGGTGGGGTCGTTCAACTCGCCACTGAGGGCGGCCGCGGTGGCTTCGTCCAGACGGCTCATGCCCTGAGCCACCTCGCCCTCGTTCACCATCGCCAGCCCCTCGAGCGCCACGCCCAGCATCTCTATGTCGGCGGGGCCGACCTTCCTCGCGATCTCCGCGGCCTCGGCGCTGAGCCGGCGGGCGGCCACCGGATCACGCTGACCCATGAGAGCGTTGTGGGCGTTGATTTGGGCGAGCAAGGCATGTTCGGGCGACAGAGGAAGCTTTTCGAGGAAGCGCTCGCCCCGGCGGAGCCAGCCATTGGCGACCGCCGTCTCTCCCCGGTATTCGGCGTAGTCATGGCTGAGCCAGATGGCCATCCGGGCAGCCCCGAGCATGTCTTCGCGGGCGCGGTAGAGCCGGTAGGCACACTCCCGGGCTTCGATTCCGCTGGCGTACTCCTCCAGCCACCAGCAGGCCATGCCCAGGCCTTCGAGTGCCTCGGGGGAATCCCGCTGGGGGCTGGCAGCCTCGAAGCTCCGCCGCGCTGCCTCCCAGTTCCCCTCGGCGAGAGCGGCTCGGCCGGCCTGAAGGGGGTCTGCGGGCGGGGACTGAGGCGTCGTTGTCATGCCGGACTTGGGATATTGGAGTTGGACCCTGTAAGCTAGAGCTTTCGAGGGTACCTGTCACGCCGACCAGGGGCTGACGGGCTTCAATTTGGTTGACGTCGGTGGGGGAGGATCGGTAACTTTCGCGCCTTCGTGGGGCTGTAGCTCAGCTGGGAGAGCGCTGCAATCGCACTGCAGAGGTCAGGGGTTCGATCCCCCTCAGCTCCATGACACAAAAACTGCCCCTTGGTGTAACTGGCAACACGCCTGACTCTGGATCAGGAGAGTCCT
>CAWJIM010000002.1:0-361430 GCA_963842945.1 uncultured Gemmatimonadales bacterium | reverse complement strand
CCCCCCTGAGCCGGACCGGTGGCGCCGCCATGACCATTGGCCGGCTTACCTGGAACACCCTTCGTCGGATTCACACACCGGCGGACACCGCGGATGGACTCTCGTTGGAGCTGGCGGAGCAGGTCGGCGGGGCGGTTGTGCAAATTGACCTTTGATCAGCTGGCAGGTAGGTTTGGCCGAGGACGCAGGAGCCCCGCGAGGGGCTCTTTTGTTGTTTCAGCCGCGGAGCCGACATGTTCGATGCGAAGACCACCTGCATCGTGGTCGTCGGAGCACAGTGGGGCGACGAAGGGAAGGGCAAGCTGGTGGACGTCCTGGCAGAGCGCGCCGACCTGGTGGTGCGCTACCAGGGCGGGGCGAACGCCGGGCATACCGTGGTCATTGGGGATACCCAGTTCATCCTGCGGCAGATACCCTCAGGGATCTTGCACCCCGGAGTCACCTGCCTGATCGGCAACGGGGTCGTCCTGGAGCCGGAAAACCTGTTTGCCGAGCTCGACAGCTTGCACCAGCGCGGGATCGATACCTCCGGCAGACTGTTCATCTCCGATCGCGCCCATCTGGTCCTGCCCTATCACAAGCTGCTCGACGCCGCGAGTGAGAAGAGCCAGAAGCTCGGCACCACCGGCCGCGGGATCGGCCCGGCGTATGAGGACAAGTATGGACGCCGCGGCATCAGGGTCACCGATCTTCGCCGGGTCGAGTGCGCGCGCATGCTCCTGTCGGACCGGGTCCATCGCGCCAACCAGCTGCTGCAATTGATGGAGAGTAACGAGCGGGCCGATCTGGATGAGCACGTCCGACTGCTGGAACGGCTGGCCCCCCGATTGCTGCCTCTGGCGGCCGATGCTGGGCTGCTCCTGCACCGCGCCATAAAGGACCGACCGTCGCGTTCTGCTGGAGGGAGCCCAGGGGGCGCTGCTCGACGTAGATCACGGTACGTATCCCTATGTCACCTCGTCCAACACGACCGCGGGCGGGGCCGCGGTTGGTGCGGGCATCGGACCCACCGCCATCGACGGCGTGCTCGGCGTGGTCAAGGCATATACCACGCGAGTGGGCAACGGACCCCTTCCCACCGAAGCCGAAGCTCCCTACGAACAGCGCTTGCGGGAGCTGGGAGGCGAATTTGGCGCGGTCACCGGGCGGCCCAGGCGCTGCGGCTGGTTCGACGCCACGGTGGTGCGCTATGCAACCCGAGTCAACGGACTCACCGGGCTGGCCGTGACCAAGCTCGACGTGCTCGATACCTTCGCCGAGATCCCGGTTGGGACCATGTACCGGCTGGACGGTGAACCGTGCGAGGAGATGCCGGCTGAAGTCGAGGCGCTCGGTCGGGTCGAGCCGGTCTACGAGAGCCATCCCGGCTGGCAACAGCCCACCGGCACCGCCCGCAAGCTGGCCGACCTTCCCCATGCTGCACGGTCCTATCTGGACCGTCTGCAGGAGCTCTCGGGGGTTCCGGTGCGCTATGTGAGTGTGGGAACCAGGCGGGACCAGATCATCGAGGTCTGATGGAGGCAGGGCAGATGAATAGCAGGGAAGCGGGGCAGGAGGTGCCGGAGCGGACCGACCTGCTGGTCATAGGAGCGGGGCCTTGCGGGCTAGCGGTGGGCGTGGCCGCGAAGCAGGCGGGTATTTCCTGCGTGCTGCTCGACCGGCGTACGATCGTATCCACCGTCGAGCGCTACCCGCTCAGCATGACCTTCTTCTCCACCCCCGAGCGGATCGAAATTGGCGGGGTCCCTTTCATCGCCAGCCACGAGAAGCCCAACCGCCGTGACGGCCTGATCTATTACCGGCGGGTCGCGGAGCACTACAACCTCGACATTCGCCCGGGCGAGGACGTCGTCGACGTCGAGGCCCGGGACGGGCCGCCGGCAACGGCCGGTTTCGGGTCGAGGTGCAGCGGCGGCACGATCGAATGACGTACCACGCGCAGTCGGTCGTGTTCGCGACGGGATACTACGACAATCCGAATTTCCTGGGCATTCCAGGAGAAGATCTTCCCCACGTCACCCATTATTTCGTCGAGGGACACACCTACTGGCATCAGCAGGTCATCGTGATCGGGGCGGGGAACAGCAGCGTAGACGCCGCTCTGGAGTGCTGGCGCGCGGGTGCTACCGTGACCCTGGTGCACTTTGGTGAGGGCTTCGATCGCACCGTCAAGGCGTGGGTCCTGCCTGACATCGTCAACCGGGTCAAGGAGAGCAGCATCGCCGTTCGCTGGCATTCCCGGCTCCGTCGGATCACCCCGACCCACGTGGAAGTGAGATCAGAGGTCACCGGCGCGAGTGAGATGCTTCCGGCCGACGCAGTACTGGCCATGACCGGCTACCACGCGGATACCAGCTTGTTGCAGAAGATCGGGGTTCCGGTCGACCCATCCACCGGCGTGCCGGCGCACGACGAGACCAGCATGGCCACGCCGGTGGCGGGTTGCTATCTCGCCGGCGTCATCGCCAGTGGCAACGATGCCAATCGGCTATTCATCGAAAACGCCCGCGGCCACGGTGACCTCATCGTACGGCATCTGCTGCAGACCCGGAGCGTCACACCGGCACCAGCGCCACCCGGCGATCCCATTTCCGCATCATGGCGATGAACGATCTGAGCAATGGACGGGTCGAACTCCACTCCCGCCCGGCTCTCGATGTAAGCGATGGCTCGCTCGGACTCCCAGGCCTCACGGTAGGGCCGATTGGTCCGTCAGCGCATCGTAGACGTCGCAGATGTGCACCAGGCGGCTGGCGTACTGGGCGCCTCTGGCGTCGTGCAGAGTTGGATAACCTCCGCCGTCGAGCATGATGTGATGCTCGTACGCCACGATGGCCGCGAGGTGCATCGGGTCCGGACTCGCCAGAAGCATTCGGGCGCCCACCACCGGATGGTCGCGGACAACATTCCGCTCCGTCTCGCTGAGCTTGCCTGGCTTGATCAGAATGTCCCGCGGGATACACACCTTGCCCAAGTCGTGCAGCAGTCCCGCCACGCCGAGCGCTCGGACCGTGGCTCCGCCCAGTTCCAGAAACTCGCCCAGAGCCATGGCGAGCACCGACACGTTCATCGAATGCGTTGTGGTATACTGGTCGAACTCCTTGAGCTCCAGCAGTGGAAGGACCATCGCCTGCTCGGCGTGCATGGCGATGGATAGCGAGCGGACAACCGCGTCGGCCTCGACGATCGGGAGCTTGGCCCCACCCTGGATCTCCTGGTGCAGCCAGTCGACGGTCTCTTTCTCCTCCCGCAGACTATAGCTCAAGGTCACCACCGGCAGCTGGCCTTCAGTGGGACCGGCGAGGGACCTGCTCCCCAGTGTCACCAGGCCGAATCGGATCTCCGACTCTCCCATCTGCCACAGATCGGCACTCGATCCACTCCGGATTCCAAGGCGCACGGCCAGCTGGGTCAGAAAACGCTCGAGGTGTTCCAGCGTCACTGTGGCGGTGAACTCGACACGCTCGATCCCTGCATGGATGAACCGACTCGACCACTCCCACCCCTCGAGCTCGGGAACCGATTCCGAGCCGAACAGCACCTCACCGGGTAAAAAGGTGAACTGGAGCTTGGGCGCTCGATCCCTGCAGCTCCTGCAATCGCTCGAAAGCGGCCGCTATGCTGCGAGCGGTGACCGGATGGTCGTCTCCGTAGAGCCCTACCGTCGAGAGGGCCTGGGAGAACGCGGCGAGAAACCGGACCGGGTCGGTCATGGGCTGCCGGCCGCCGCCCGGATCTCTGGATCAGAGTGCTGTCTCGCCAGCGTTAGGGCGTCTGCAGCAATCGGATCCTCCTGCCAGTGAAACGCCAGACTGGAGAGGGCAGCCAGCAGTTCGGGGGATTTCGGCGCGAGCCGGCGACGAAGCCACCGGCGGGGCGGCAAGGCGAGGTCGTGCAGGAGATGGAGGGCTGTGCGACGCCCGCTCCGGGCAATGGTTCGAATGGCCAGGACGCGGGCTTCGGCCGGCCTCCTGGGGTCGGCGGCGATGCGCTCCAGGTGACCCATGGCTGCCGGAGGACAGGAGTCGAGCGCCGAGGACAGGGCCAGACCGACGATACCGTCATCGGCATCGTTCAGCCCTTGCGTGATCGCCGCGACCCGGTGCGCCGCTGAGTCGAGCATCATCTTGATCGCTTCCCGCCGTATCCGCGGGTCGGCATCGGCCGCATACTCTTCGGGCGAAAATCCCTCGGGCCAGGCTCCCAGCCGACCCAGCAGCACCAGAATGTTTCGTTGCAGGAACCAGGGTGCATTGGGCAGGCGGGTCACGGCCGCTTTTCCGGAGGCAGGCCCCAATGCGAGCAGCTGTTTCATAATGGCGGCGCGAGTCGATCGGTCGGGGGCACTGGCAAGACGATCGAGGAGAGACCCGGCCGCGTCGGTCCCAATTCGTTCGACCAGGATCCCCACCGCCTCCGGATCGAGGGGCGACGCGGCCAGCTCGAACTCCAGCCGTTGCGGCGTGGCCACGTAGTCCCAGATCTGCTGCGTGGCTTTGGTCTGTGGACCAGTCTCGAGATAATTGGCAATCCTCACCAGCTCACGACAAGAGAGCAGGGTGTCCAAGGCGGCATGGACCGGGGGCCCTACACAGTCCAGCTCGAGGGCCATCTTGACGATAACCTCGGGGTCACAGCCGATCTGAAGATTGACCACGGAGAATTCGGTCGACGCGCGCCGCACCATCCCCTCGAGAATCTCGTTGTACTCAGACGGGTTCGGATCCTCCAGCTCCCAATCGCCGATCAGGCGAGCCACGTTCCGGCGGAGGGCACCATCAGCTTCCGCGCGGATTGCGGGAAGTCCGGCTTCGGCATGGTGCGCCAGCTTGTGGAGCAGCCGGAGCAGGTTGTGCGAGATGGTCTGATGCGACACGTTGGCGGCCGCTTCGACCACCTCCATGACCGCGTCGGCCGCGAGGATCTGTGAGGCATTGAGCACGAACTGGCGCCGCTCCGCGCCATCCGCGCTCGCCTCCAGCAACCGGCGCAGCGTCTCCGGATCCAGGGCTCCAATCAGCTTTGAGATGCGGAGCGCGAGCTGATCCTGGGCACCGCCTCGGCGGCGCGACATCTCGTCGGCAACGCGGGCGAGGTAGCCCAGCACCACCCGCTCGTAGGCCACTTCTCCCGATTTGCGTTCGATGGCCTGAGCGACAACCAACGGATCGGCGTCGAACTTGTCACCGGTGGTTTCCGTGGCCAGAGCCAACTGGGCCAGCTCAACCCAGCTGTCCCGGGGAGTGGTCTCCTCGCTCGCTGCGCCATCGTTTTCCCCGATGTCGCGCAGCTCGAAGCGATCATAGCCCACCGGCCTCAAGCGGATGTGATTCCAGGAGCCCAGGCTATCCAACCGCTTTCCGACCGGTCCTTCACCCCGCTGAGGGTCACTGCTCAAGGCATTGAGCAGGTCCTCGATCTCACCCAGTGTGGCGCCTCGACTGAGGTGTACCGACGCGATCCGGTGCCGGTGGAGGCGGTGGGCCAGGTCGCGGAGCAGCGCGTTATTCGCGTCGGTGGTCACATTGTCGATGACGAGGCGGTGGCGGGCCACGCCGAGGCTCACCGACTCGTGCGTCTCCAGCAGGAGGGTCATCCGGCGGACGAAGCGATCGGCCGAGTCGGAGAGATGGGGATGGCCGGGTGGATACATGGAGCGTTTGTGCAGAACGATCGAGAACTCCACCAGGAAGTCCGCTAGCTCCCGCGGGAGGGTCGAGACGGCCCCGGATCGTCCGCCTGGAGCCGGCGACTGCGGGACCCTCCTTGCCGGGTGTCTCTCGCGGCCGGCGCGCAGAGCGGGATTTTCGGGGCATCGGCGTCCCTCGTGGACCGAGGTAGAGGCTCGGGGGTGGGGCAGGGGGCAAGTTCCGAGCCCTTGAAGGGAGCAGGTGTAAGTAGCTGAGCCGCTGTGGGTTGAACTCGCGGACCACTCCCAGGGTCAGCGATCTCCTCTGCCGGTGCGTGGAAATTTGCTGGAACTGCCGCGCTTCCCTGACATCGTCGTATGCTTATCTTCCCCGCGGACTTACCTCTTACTCTGGCACCGATGCAATGGCCGATACCTCCCTGATGGACAAGCTCGTTTCCCTCTGCAAACGCCGCGGGTTCGTCTTCCAGTCGTCCGAGATTTATGGCGGGCTGGGCTCCGTGTGGGATTACGGTCCGCTGGGCGTCGAGCTCAAGAGAAACGTGAAGGACCGCTGGTGGGATGCCATGGTGCACGCCCGGGATGACATCGAGGGTCTCGATGCCGCCATCCTGATGCATCCCAGGGTTTGGGAGGCGTCGGGACACGTCGCGGGCTTCACCGATCCGCTGGTGGACTGCCGCCACTGCAAGAACCGCTTTCGGGCCGATGACCCGCGGATCAAGGGCACGCCGGGCCAGCCCGACGCACAGTGTCCGGTTTGCGGAACCCGTGGCTCCTTGACCGAGCCGCGCATGTTCAACCTCATGTTCAAGACCTTCATGGGGCCGGTAGAGGATTCTGCCGCGGTGGTCTACCTGCGGCCGGAAACGGCGCAGGGGATCTACGTGAATTATCTGAACGTGCTCCAGTCCTCGCGGCAGCGCATTCCGTTCGGCATCGCCCAGATCGGCAAGGCCTTTCGCAACGAGATCACACCCGGAAACTTCATCTTCCGGACCCGTGAGTTCGAACAGATGGAAATGCAGTTCTTTGTTCAGCCGGGAACCGACGGCGAGTGGTTCGATCGGTGGCGGGAGTGGCGTATGGAGTGGCATCGTTCCCTCGGCCTCAACCCAGCCAGACTCCAGTGGCATCAACACAGCGGGAGCGAGCTGGCCCACTATGCCCGGGCGGCCTTCGACGTTCAGTATCAGTTCCCTTTCGGATGGCAGGAGATCGAGGGCATTCATAACCGGGGAGACTTCGATCTCGGCCGGCATCAGGAATACTCGGGAAAGAAGCTGGAGTATTTCGACCAGGCTCAGAACCAGCGTTACCTTCCCTACATCGTGGAGACTTCCGCCGGAGCCGACCGGGTAACCCTGACGCTACTGGTAGACGCCTACCGGGAAGAGGAGGTCGAAGGGGAAACTCGCGTGGTGCTCGGCTTCCACCCCAGCGTCGCTCCGATCAAGGCCGGAGTGTTTCCGCTGGTCAAGAAGGACGGCATGCCCGAGATGGCAACGACGATGTATCACGATCTTCGAAAGCAGTTCAGCTGCTTCTACGATGACAGCGGCGCCATTGGCCGGCGCTATCGGCGGATGGACGAGGCCGGCACACCATTCGGGATAACAGTCGACGGGGAGACCACGACGAATCAGACCGTCACCGTACGGCACCGCGACACCATGCAGCAGGATCGCGTGGCGTCGGGCCAGGTCGTTTCTTACTTAAAGGACAAGTTGAGTGTTGGCGTTTAACCAATTGGGACTATGAGACTTACGTCGCGTAGACTAAAGTATCAACTGAAGGCCTCAACAGGCCTTGGCGCCCTGTTCATCTGCCTCTCGGCCGCACCCTCCTCGGCCCAGGGTCCCGCCTATCGCGTGGGCGTGGTAAGCGAGAGCGGTGACATGGCGACTTGGCTCACGCCGTCGGGTTCGCGGCTGATGCCGGAGCGAATCGTACCGATTGGCGTCATGCCGTCCGACATCGACGGCCCCCACAACATCACGGTGGCGCCTGACGGGAAGAGCTACTACATCACCGTAGCGCACGGCACACCGTTCGGAAGTCTCTGGAAGCTGGACACCCGGAATGATTCGATCCTGGGGAAATCGCAGGTCGAGCTCTTCCCCACTACCGTGAGTCTCACGCCCGACGGTCAGCTTGCCCTGGTGGCCAACTCGGATTTTCACGGCGATCATCCCCGGACCAACGTGATCTCCGTGATCCACACGCCCACGATGACCAAGATCACCGATCTCGAGGCGTGCGACATGCCGCACGGAGTAAAGGTGAACCACGCCGGCAGCAGAGCCTATGTGTCCTGCATGCACAGCGACGAAATCCTGGAGCTGGAGATCGCCACGCTGACGCTCACTCGGCGGGCTCAGACCGGTGCCGCCCATGCCATGACCTCGGTCACTGCCGCCAGCCATCCGGCAGCCTCCGCTACGGCTTCGAAAGCGAGTGAATGCTCGCCGACGTTCGTTTCGGTTTCCCGGGATGACAAACGGCTCTATGTGGCCTGCAATGCGGCGAACACCCTGCAGGTCTGGGACGCGGGCTCTCTCCGGCAAATCAAAGAAATACCGGTAGGCAAAGGGGCCTACAACGTCGAGCCCTCTCCCGACGGCAAATTCGTCCTGGTGACCAACAAGAAGGACCAGAGCGTAAGCGTGATCGATGCCGCCGGTCTCACCGAGGTTGCCCGGATTCCCACCAGCAAGCGGATCGTTCATGGGATTGCCTATTCGCCCGACAGCCGGTTTGCCTACGTCTCCTGCGAATCCATCGGTATCGACCCGGGCGCGGTTGACGTGGTCGACCTGAAATCACGTACCCGGGTCAGCAGTGTGCCGATCGCCGGTCAGCCCACCGGCATCACCGTCCTCACCACATCCTTCGTGCCGCAGGGGCGCTAACGTTATGGTGTACGAAACAGTCACCACGCTGGACGGCCCCGAGGTGTTGCGGCGGGCCAAAAGGTTCTTCGCCGAGCGAGTGCCGTTGACTGCCGCGTACCCGGAGCGAGAGGGCCCGACCTATCTCACGCTCAGGGGACAGGGCGGTGAAGAGATCGCATTCGCCGTATGGCCCGGTCCGCAGGGCACCCGGATCCGGGTGTCCACTTTGTTCTTCGACCAGGTGGTAGACCGCTTTCTTTCCACCCTCCCGCTCCCCTCGGAGCACGTGGCATGACGGGAATCCTCCCCCTGCGCGTCATGGTTGAAGACGTGTGGAATGAAGTAATGTTGGAGCTACCCGCCACCACGCCGGTGAGCGAGATCAAGCGCCAGGCGCTGGCCGCCAGCCGGGTCACCCGGGATCCCAGCAATTACGTCCTCAAGTTTCGCGGCGCAGAACTGGCCGATGAGTCCCGATCTGCGGCAGAGTGGGGACTGGTACCCAACGGCGCCCTCATCGTCCTGGGTCGACGCCGGCGTCCAGTGCGCTAACCGGTGAAGCCTCGGATGTCACGGCTACTCACAGTCGTCGCGGCGGTGGTTCTGGCCTTCGATGGAACAGCCCTGGCGGCCTTCGGCTGGTGGAGTGGCCGGCTGATGCTTGTGCTGCTGGGACTCGTCTGCCTGGTCTCTGCTGGTCTGGTCGTGCTCTCCTGGCGGTGGTATCGGCGCCGGCTGCACGACATCGCAGCGCTGCGCCAGGGGCTCGCGGAGGAAGCCGGAGAACTGCAAAGCTTTCTGCGTGAGAAGTGAGCGGTGAGCGGTTCGATCATCCCCGTTTTTACCCATCCGGCATGCCTCAAGCACGATCCCGGACCTGATCACCCCGAGACGCCGGCTCGCCTCAGCGTCCTCTTGGCTCGGCTCCGGCAGGAGCGGGGTGTCGAGTTACGAGAAGCTTCACCGGCGGATCGGCGTGAGCTCCTTGCCGTCCACCCCGATCAGTACCTCAGCTCGCTGGAGGCGATGAGCGCGCGCGGCGGTGGCGCGCTCTTCCTGGACACGATTCTGAATCGGCGACAGCTGGGCCGCGGCGCTGGGTGCCTCAGGCGCGGCGCTGGCCGCGGTCGACACGGCAATCAGCCGTAATCACCATGCCTTCGCGGCGATTCGCCCGCCGGGACATCACGCGCTCGCCGCCCGCGGAATGGGCTTTTGTCTGGTGAACCACGTTGTGGTCGCCGCGCGCCATGCCCAGCGGGCCGGACGCGAGCGGGTGTTGATCATCGATTGGGACGTGCACCACGGTAATGGCACTCAGGCGCTGGTCGAATCCGACGAATCGATTCGCTATGTCTCGCTGCATCAACACCCGTGGTATCCCGGAACCGGCGCCGCCAGCGAACGGGGGGTAGGGAATATCTTCAACGTGCCGAGAGGACCGGGCAAACCCCCGAGCCTGTATGTGAGCGATCTCTGGTCGGCAATCGAAGCTGCAACCGCACAGTGGAATCCGCAGCTGGTGCTGCTCTCAGCCGGATTCGACGCGATGGCCGGTGATCCTCTCGGTGGATTTACTCTCGAGCCGGAACACTACACCGACCTTACCCACCGGCTGAGAACGCGGCTGCCCGACGTTCCCATCGTGGGCCTGCTGGAAGGCGGCTATGTTCCCAGTCGCATTGCCGAAGGCGCGGTAGCGCATCTGCGCGCCCTTCAGTAATCCGGCCTGTTGCCGCCTCAGGCCCCGCCATATAATCAACCAAACTCACTTCCGTCCAGCTGCCCTCGAGGATCGCTCGTGCCCAAGCCACTCCGCATGGATGTCGAGGTATTGGAGCTTCGCACCAAACACCCCTTCATCATCGCTCGCGGAGGCCAGAGCGACTATCGCACCGTGTGGGTTCGTCTCACCGACGGCGACGGGACAGAAGGCTGGGGTGAGGCCGCGCCCAGCAAGTTCTACGGCGAGACCGCCGAGTCAGTGGTGGCGGCACTGCGGGTCTACGGAGAATTGCTTCCGGAGGATCCGTTTGCCCTGGAGGATGCGGAGCGTCGCTGGGAAGCGAAGATGCGGGGCAACGCGGCCGCGCGCGCTGCGCTCTCCGCCGCGCTGCACGATCTGGCGGGAAAGCGGCTGCAGATCCCGCTTTACCGGCTGTGGGGGCTCGACCCCTGCCAGGCCCCGAAGTCGACCTTCACGATTGGACTGGATACGCCGGACCGCATCAAGGCCAAGGTGCGGGAAGCGGAGGAGTTCCCCATCCTCAAGGTGAAGCTGGGGACCGACCGTGACCTGGAGATTCTGGAAGCCATCCGTGATGCCACCGACAAGGAGCTCCGGGTGGACGCCAACTGCGGTTGGACGGTGAAACAAGCGATTCGCATGCTCCCGGTGCTCGAGGAATTCGGGGTCACGGTTTTGGAACAGCCGCTCTTGCCCCACGACCACGATGGTCTCGCCGCCATCACTGCCCAGGCCGAGATCCCGGTGATTGCCGACGAGAGCTGCCTGACTGCGGTGGATATTCCGCCTCTCGTGGGAAAGGTGGACGGCATCAACATCAAGCTGGCAAAGTGCGGCGGACTGCGGGAGGCGCTCCGGATGATCGCCGTGGCCCGGGCACATGGCCTCATGGTCATGGTGGGCTGCATGATCGAGAGCTCACTGGGCATCACCGCCGCCGCGCATTTCACTCCGCTGGTCGATATTGTCGATCTGGACGGTGCCGCGCTCCTGGCCGAAGACCCTTTTACCGGCGCACGGATCGACGGAGGGCAAGTCACGCTTCCCACCGGACCGGGTCTCGGCGTCAGGCGGCGATGACCGTCCGGTTTGCCCTGGTCGCTCTCCCTCTCCCGCTCGCCACTCCGTACACCTACCGCATTCCAGAAGCCTTGGGCGACCGGGTTGCCCCGGGCGCGCGTGTGGTGGTCCCGGTTCGCCGCCGCGAATTGATCGGCGTGGTGGTGAGGTTGGAGAGTGAGTCGCCAAGCCAGGACCTGAAAGAGATACTGGCCGTCCCCGATCCCGAGCCGGCGCTGTCTCCTGCACTGCTCGAAACCGCGGAATGGATTTCGGGGTATTACGGGGCTCCTCTGGGGCTCACGCTGAAGTCCGTTTTACCCGCCGGGATGTGGGGCGAATCTCAGGTCATCGTCTCGCTCCGCAATGGCAGCCACACCTTCGGGGGCCTGGCGGGCGAGGTGGTGGCCTGGCTGGAGCAGCGCGGCGGAGAGAGTCCGGTCCAGACGGCCGCGAGAGCGTTCCATCGGCCGCTCTGGGAGGTAGTCGAGCGGCTCAGCAGGGTGCAGGCCGTTACCCTCCGGGTTCAACCCCCTGATACCGACGCCGCTCGCCTGACCGAACGCACGCTGGCGCTGGCCGGCGAGCGGCCAACCCTCATCGAACGCGATGCTCTGTTCAAGCGCCGGCCCAAGCAGCGGCAGCTGTACGAGGCGCTGGAATCGCTGGGTGGCCAGGCCTCGGTGCGCCATCTCTCGGAACAGATGGGATTCAGCGACGCTGTGGTGAGGGGCCTGATCAAGAGTGGCCTGGCTCGGGCGGGAGAGGCGGAGCTGGTACGCGATCCTTTTGCCGGAAGTCCCGACCGTCTCCCCACCACCCACACTCACGCCGGACCAGGAAGCCGCGCTCACCCAGATCGAAGCTTTGCCGGGTGGAGCCGGAGCCCTGCTCTTCGGAGTGACCGGCAGCGGCAAGACGCTGGTCTATCTGGAGGCCGTGCGTCGAGTGCTCGAGCGGGGACAAGGCGCGATCGTGCTGGTTCCCGAGATCGGCTTCACCCCTCAGACGGTGAGTCGTTTCCGCGGAGCTTTTGGCGACAACGATCGCCGTGTTGCACAGCGGCCTGTCTGACGGCGAACGAGCAGACGCGTGGCGCCTGCTGCGGCGAGGTGAACGCCGAGTGGCGGTGGGAGCACGCTCGGCGGTGTTTGCGCCGGTCTCCAATCTGGGCCTGATCGTGATCGACGAGGAGCACGAGGCGAGCTATAAGAACGGCGAGACCCCGCGCTACCACACGCGCGACGTCGCCGCCGTTCGTGCCCGCTTGGAAGGAGCTCGGCTGCTCCTGGGAAGCGCCACCCCGTCTCTGGAGACGCTGGCCCGGACCGAGACCGGACTCGGCTTGCTGCGGCTGCCCGAGCGGATCGGCTCACGGCCAATGCCGCCGGTCGAGATGATCGATCTCAGGGCCGCGCCGAAGGTCGAGGGCACCGGCCCCGTGGCGTGGTCGGTGGCGCTGGACTCAGCAATCACCGCGACCCTGGCGCGGGGAGAACAGGCCCTGCTGCTGCTGAATCGCCGGGGATACGCCGCCTTCCTCCAATGCCCCGACTGCGGCGAGGTGTGGCAGTGCCCCCGTTGCAGCATCTCGCTCACCGTGCACCAGACGCCGGCAGCCCTTCGCTGTCACTACTGCGGACATGAGGAGCCGCTGCCTTTCACCTGCCGGGCCTGCGCCAACCCGGTGCAGCAGATGCGCGGGATCGGAACCCAGCAGCTCGAGCGCATGCTGGTCGAGCGCTATCCCGACGCACGGATCGCCCGCATGGATCTGGACACCACCAGCACCAAGTGGTCGCACCAGCGCATCCTGGCCGCGGTGGAAAAGGGCGACATCGATCTGCTGATCGGAACCCAGATGATCGCCAAGGGTCTGGACTTCCCCAATGTCACGCTGGTCGGTGTGGTGGATGCCGACACCGGATTGTACCTGCCGGACTTTCGCTCGGCAGAGCGAACCTTTCAGTTGCTGGCCCAGGTCGCCGGCCGGGCGGGGCGCGGGCCCAAAGGTGGGCGAGTGCTGGTGCAGACCCGGCATCCCCGGCATCACGCGCTGGTGCGAGCCGCCCAGCACGATGCCGTGGGATTTCTCGATGAAGAAAGAGCGCTCCGGGAGGTTCCACCATATCCGCCGGCGGTTCACCTGGTCAATCTCCTGTACTCCGGAAGCGACGAGAGGGACGTGGGGCGGAAAGCCGCGGGACTGGCAGACTGGTGCAACAGCCTGGTCGCCCGCTATCAGCTTCCGATCAGTGTGCTGGGTCCGGCCCCATGTCCCCTGGTTCGGATCAAGGATCGTTGGCGCTGGCATGTGCTGTTGAAGGGCCCTTCCGCCGCGCTCGGGCGGGTGGTTCGCTACGCCGCTCGGCGTCTCAAGCGGGAGGGCAATGTCAGGCTGGTGATCGATCGCGATCCGGTAAGCTTGCTCTAGCGGTGAGGCAGGACTAAGGCGCCGCGTAGCCGACCTCCGCACCCAGATAAATGACCCGCAGTGGGGCCGGCTCGTAGACCCGCCCACCCACGCCGTTCAGGGTGACCGAGCCGACGTACCTTCGGTCGAGCAGATTGTTGACCCCTATGAACGGTCCGATCTCCATGGACCCCACCTGACCGTCCCATCCCACCCGTGCGTTGGTTACCGAATACGAAGGTATGAAGAGTGACGGCGTGTTCGCGTCGTCCGCGGCGATGGAGGTGCTGATCGTGTGGTCGGCATCGACGTAGAGGTTGGCCGGCAGGCTGGTTCGAAGGCCGAGGCGCCAGAAATGTTCGGGCACGCCCGGCAGCCGGTTGCCATCGAGAGAATCACCTGAGGCAAAACGGTACCGGGCATACGTGTAGGCTCCGCTCAAAGTGAGCTCCTTGAGCGGCGAAAAGGAGAGGCCGACCTCGGCCCCATCATTGTGGGTCTTGCCGGCATTGCGGAAGAAGGCCCTCCCGCCCACCTCGGGGCCCTGCACGATGGCGTCGCTGATTCGGCCCAGGAACAGCGCGGCAGAGTAGCTCAGTCGGGACCAGGGCTGCCCACGAGCCCCGACCTCGTAATTGACCGCGCGCTGAGGCCCGAGGTCGGGATTGAGCCCCCCGGTTCCGTCGGGCTTGTTCACCAACTCGGTTGTCGTCGGCGTCTCGAACGAGGTGGAGACATTCAAGTAGGGTACGAACCGGTCGTTCGGGGTCCAGCTGAGTCCAACGTTTCCGCTGGCGGCCGCCATGGTTCGATCCCCGCTGTCGTTGCCATCGGCGGTGAACCGATCATCAACTGTGAATTTGACCCAATCGTATCGCACACCGGTGCTGAGCAGCAGCTCCTGTTGCGGGTTCCACTGGATCTGCGCGAACGGACCCAGCTCGGTAACCTGCTCCCGTTGGTCCAGCAAAACGGTGGCGGTTTGTTGACCCGCGTCCGAGACGAAATTCTGCCGGTCGTCTCGCATCTTCTGCAGGTCGGCTCCCGCGGTGAGGCGCGGGGCACGTTCGCCCTGGCCGAGCCGATGGTTGAGGCTGCCTCGGACTCCGCCGACCCCGCGGTCGATGGCGACGTAGGTGCCGGCCGTGGGAGGCGCGCCGTCAAAAGGCGGAGCGGCGAGCGGGTTGGCCAGATCGCGGAGGAGGCCAAATAGTGTTGCCTGGTACTCATTGCCCCCGGCGTCGAAATGCCGGAGTCCCAGCGCGAGCTGATACTGCTGGGCATCCTTGTCCGCGCCCCGACGGATATTGCTGGCCGCCGCGGAATCAGGATTGGCCGCGTATTCGGATGCGGTAAGGGCTCCCGGATTCTCCGCCTCGGGGTTGTCGGCCAGGCTCAGGCGGAGGGTGGCCAGGGTGGAGCCGCTGATGGCATAATCGGCCCCTCCGTTCAGCTGGCGGAACTCGGCGGAGCTATGCTGGCGGAAGCCGTCCGCCTTGAATTGGGAGAGTGAGAGCGTACCGCTGATGCTTCCGCTGCGGCCCGAGGTCCAACTCTGCCACTTATAGAAATTGTCCTCCTCGCCCTTCCCACTCCCGCCTTGCACTCTCACTCGCTGGGCGAACGGGCCGGGCGCCGCTCCCTCCGTCTGGAAAGAGATGACTCCGCCCGATGCATTGCCATAGAGCGAGGAGCTGGCGCCCCGCAATACTTCTGCCCTGGCGATGTTGGCAAAGTCGACATTCGTCAGCTGGCTCTGCCCGTCAGGCAAGGTTTGAGGAACCCCGTCCAGCAGGATCTTGAGGCCCCGTACCCCGAAGTTCGACCGGCTGCCAAACCCGCGGATGGAGATGCGCTGGTCCAACGAGTAGTTGTACCGGTTGGCGACCACCACCCCGGGTAGATTGTTGAGCGCCTCGTCCACTCCTATGGTTTGCTGGCCTCGTTGCAACGCGTTCTTGTCCAGAACTCCGACCGCGTAGGGCACCCGGTCCAGCGGCTCCGGCGCGCGGGTTACGGTGATCTCCGGAAGCTCGCGGGCGGGCAGGGAATCGCGATACACCGTGTCGGGCGCGGTCGGTTCCTGCGCCACAGCCACAGAAGTCGCAGTCAGAAGCGCAAGGCCCAACCCAAACAACCCCACATTCCATTGCGGCATGCCAGTCTCCTCGTTTGCCGGAAAGCTACACTCTTCTATTCGGTCCGATACGCTTGAATACCCTCGTATGCCCCCCTACCTTCACCCGCGTATGCACGCGCCTCCTGCTCCCGGAACAATGCCCGATTTCAGTCAACCGCCGTTCGCCGGCGCACCGGAAGCGCGGTTCGCGCCCCTCCCGGCCGACGGCGTGTTGCCCGAAGGCTTTTTCTCGACTTCCAACCTGCCGACGTATATCCAGGTCAATGGGGCCTGGCTCGCTCCCACGCGGCCCCGAATGGATTGCGTGGTGGTGAAACGAAGTTGGGGACTGGAGACAATCGAACCGCGGCGCCTCAAGCGGGGCGAGCTGATTGCCATGGGTGAGGCGGAGGATGGCACCGAAGGCATCGTGGTTCACGCTCAGGGTTTTCTGGGAGGCGGCCACGGAGCCAACGAATTTCGCTTCATGGCAACCGAAGTCAGCCGAGAGCGCCCGGTCAACTATGAGGAGCTGGCCGCGAAAATAGGGGAGGCAAAGCGGCGGGGAGGGTATCTGGTCTGGGTGGTCGGGCCGGCGTTGGTGCACTCGCGGGCCCGGGCCGATTTCGAGTGGTTCATTCGGAACGGCTACGTGCAGGCGGTGTTGGCCGGCAACGCGGTTGCGGTGCACGACATCGAGGCTGCCATCTTTGGGACCACGTTGGGAATGAGCAACACCGGCCAGCCCACCGAGGGCGGCCATGGCCTGCATATGCGCGCCATCAACCGGGTCCGCGCGGCGGGGTCCATCGAGCGCGCGGTGGAGACCGGGCTGATCAAGAGCGGGATCATGCACGCGCTGGTGACAAAGCGGATCCCCTACGTGCTCGCCGGCTCCATCCGCGACGACGGTCCCCTCCCTGGCGTCTACAGCGACAACCTCGCTGCGCAGGACGCCATGCGGGAGCACACGGTCAAGGCCACCGGTGCCATCTTTGTCGCCACCGCGCTCCATGCCATTGCCGTCGGGAACATGCTGCCTGCGTTTTATCTCTGCGATGGGGCGCCGCTTCCGCTGATGACTATCTGCGTCGATCAGACCGAGTTTGTCGTCAACAAACTGCGTGACCGCGGAACTCACCAGGCGTACGGTGTTGTGACCAATGCCCAAGACTTCATGCACGTGTTCAGGTTTTACACCGAGCGCTGGGAGCAGACGCAGCGTGACGGCTAAAGGCATGACCTCGACCGGCTCGGGGTGGGACCGCTTGGCGCAGGCCGTGGCTCAGGTCCTTCCACCCGACGAAGTCGATGGCGTATGGATCTTCGCGCCGGTTCGGCGGGACAGCCGGGAATGGGGCACGGCAGTGCTGTCCCGGGTGGATGGGGAGCGCCGCCGGATCTATACGGCCGGCTACGTGCTGGCCATCAAAGGCAAGGAACGAGGCAAGTTCGAGTCTACCATACTCGAAGTCGGCACCGGGCCGCTCGAGGCGCTAGCCCGAGTTCTGCAGGAGGCTCAAGGCCGGCTGGACGACGAACATCCGCCAATTCCGGTAGCTCCCGAGTCCTGGTTCTCCGCCAGTGCCGCTCCCGGCGCTGCTCACCATGGCTCGTCTGGATAACGCGGACGGAGCCGCCCTTCTCGAACGGTTCCGCCGTCACCTTCGGGAGCACCATCAGCCGATCACCCGCCAGCGGGATCTGGTCGCGCAGCTGGTCTTTCATTCCAACGATCATCTCTCGGTAGAGGCCATCCGACGCCAGCTGAAAGAGCGGGGCGAGCAGGTTGGCCTGGCCACCGTGTACCGCACCCTCGACCTTCTGGTTGAAAGTGGACTGGTCCGGGCTCATGAGTTCGGTGAAGGTTTCAAGCGCTTTGAGCCCCGGGCGGCTCAGGCCGACCACGAACACCTGATCTGTGAGCGTTGCGGGACGGTGGTGGAGTTCGCCAACGAACGTCTCGAGCGCATGCTGCCCGTCCTGGCCGACGAGCACGGTTTCCAACATCAGCGGCATCGAGTGGAGATCTACGGAGTGTGCCGTTCGTGTCGGCAGCGTGAGCTGGGGCCGCTGTGAACGAGCCTGCCGCCCTGGGACTGTTGGTTGCTTTTCTCGGAGGGCTCCTGAGCTTCTTGTCCCCCTGCGTGCTTCCGCTGGTACCCAGCTATCTGGGATTTCTTACCGGGATGACACTGCCGGAGGTAGAGCAGCGCCGCCGCGTTGCTCTGATCCACGCCATACTCTTTGTCTGCGGCTTCTCTCTGGTGTTCATTCTGCTGGGCGCCAGCGCGACCGCGCTTGGCCGCACACTGAACTACTACCAGGTATGGGTCCAGCGCATCGGTGGTGCGCTCATCGTTGGATTCGGGTTGATCTGCCTGGGGGTCATCCGGAATCCGCTGTTGGGCCAGGAGCATCGGCGTTCAGTTAGAGCGCAAGCCGGTGGGATACCTCGGATCAGCCCTGGTCGGGATGGTGTTTGCGGCGGGATGGACCCCCTGCATCGGCCCGGTTCTCGGCGGCATCCTCAGTCTCGCGGCGAGCTCCGGCGACGTACACCGCGGCGTGCTGCTCCTGGCGGTTTACTCGGCGGGCCTGGCGCTGCCCTTCCTGCTGGCGGCCATGGCAACCGAGTGGTTCCTCCGCTGGTTTCAGCGTTTCAGGCCGCTGCTTCCATGGGTGATGCGAATCAGTGGGGCCTTGTTGGTACTGGTTGGGGTGCTGCTGATGACGGGGCAGTTCACCCGGCTGGCATCGTGGCTGCAGGGCCTGACACCGGAATTTCTCAAGTCGAATCTCTAACCTCCTCCAACTCCTCCTCCATCTGCTGCCGCCGGAGCAGCTCCCAGTAACGGCCACCCGCGGCCAGCAGCTCGGCGTGGACACCCTGTTCCACAATATGGCCGCCATCGAGTACCAGGATCCAATCGGCATCCCGAACCGCGGCGAGGCGGTGGGAGACGATAATGCTGGTTCGGCCGGAGAGTGCGCTCCGAAGCCCCGCCAGAATGCGGGCCTCCGTCTGAGCGTCTACCGCGCTCAACGCATCGTCCAGCACAAAAATCGGCGGGTCCTGGGCCAGCGCCCGCGCAATGGCCGCTCGTTGCTTTTGGCCCCCAGAGAGATTGATCCCTCGCTCGCCGATCAGAGTCTCGTATCCGTCCGGCAGCGCTGGTAGCGCCTCGGTCAGCTGCGCCACGCGCGCCACTTCGTCCAGCCGCCCATCGTCGGGCGCACCCAGAAGGATGTTGCGGCGCAGGCTCTCGCCGAAGAGAAAAGTTTCCTGGGGCACGAACCCGACAGCGCGTCGAAGGTCTTCCAGGGCCAGCTGTCGGATGTCGATACCGTCGATCAGCACCGAGCCACGATCGGGGTCGTAGGCCCGAACGAGAAGATCGACCAGCGTGGACTTGCCTGAGCCGGTAGCGCCGACGATGGCCAGCGATGCTCCTGGCCGCACGCTGAACGAGATCTCCTGCAGGACCCAGCCCCGCTCTTTCGCGCCAGGGTAACGGAACCAGACATCGCGAAACTCCACGGCTCGCGCCCGGCCCGCGGCTGGGAGGACGACGGCTGAAAGGGGGCTGGTAATGGCGGGCTCCTCCCGAAACAGCTGGTTGATTCGGCCCATGGATGCAGCTCCCCTCTGTACCAGATTGACGGCCCAGCCGAGCGCAATCATTGGCCAGACCAACATGGCGAGATACACGCCGAAGGCCACGAACTCGCCCGTCGAAACCGAGCCGGACATCACCAGCCTCCCGCCCGCGTACAGCACGACCAAACCGCTCGCGCCGCCCAGCAGGGTAAGCAGAGGGAAGAACGCACCCTGAACCCGGGCCAGCCCCAGGTTACGCTCCATATATTCGTCGCTCAGTTGGCGGAAGTGCTCGATCTCGGCGCCTTCCTGCCGATAGGCTCGCACCACGCGCACGCCGGAGAGGTTCTCGTGAGCGTGAGTGGTGAGCTCACTGAACTGGGCCTGAATCGCCTGGGATCGAACGTGAATCATGCGGCCCAGGGAGACCATCGCGACCGGAAGACCCAGGAGCGGTATCAGGGCCAGCAGGGTCAGCCGGGGGCTGATGGTGACCATCGCCGGCGCCACCAGCAGGGCGCGTATAGTGGTATCGACCAGGTACATTAGAGCGGGGCCCGCCACCATTCGCACCGCGAGCAGATCGTTGGTTGTGCGGGCCATCACATCACCGGTCGGGTACCGGTCGTAAAATTCGGCCGACATCCGCTGCAGGTGGACGTATAGTTGGTCTCGCAGGTCGGTCTCAACGCGACGGCTGCCGCTGTTGAGCAGCTCGCGCATTCCGTAGCGGGCCACGCCACCTGCCAGGGCAACGGCGAGCAGCAAAACGACCGCCTCCTGCACGTGGCGAAACTCGCCCCCGGCTCGGAGGGCATCGATGCCCTGTTGAAGAAAACGGGGGCCGAGGGTGGCGAAGAAGTTCGACACGACCACGAGGGTCAAGCCGACAAGGTAGGCTCGGCGGTATGGCTTGAGATAAGGGAGGAGGGTCCGCAGCTCACGCATAACAGAGCTGGAATGTCACTGGGCCGCGGAACCCGAGCAAGTCACATCAAGGAGGCTTCGATGTCGAGAACCATTATTGCAGCGCTTACGTTGGCCGCCATCGCGGCCTGCGGCCGGGGCGACCGGGAGCAGGCCGCCACGGCGGACAGTCTGAGCCGTGACCTTCAGCTTGCGCCGGTCGACACGACGGCGGAGTTGAACGATCGCCCCACGGCGAGCGCCCCCACTCCGGCGCCGGCCCCCCGTACGCCCACGAAGCCCAGCCGGCCAACCACGAGCCTCGCCGAGCACTCCTCCGGCGACCGCATCGACGCCCACTACCCCCGCTCCGGCGCCTTCCACTACCACCAGCTCGGTTGCGAGTCTGGCCGCCGGCACCAGTCTGACCGCCGCGACCACGGCTGAGATCCGTTCCAACAAGAACAAGGTGGGTGACACGGTCATGGCGAAGATCACCAACGACGTGAAGGACAAGTCGGGACGGGTCGTGATTCCCGCCGGCTCCGAGGTTGCGCTGAAGGTGACCGCGATCAAGGAATCCGAGAATAAGAGCGACAAGACCGGCACGCTGACCCTGCAGCCGACCTCGGTGACCATCAACGGTCAGTCCTATCCGATAGCCGCCAGAATCGACCACGTAGGAAGCAAACTCGAGGGTCGCAAGACCAGCGCGGGTGACATCGCCAAGGTGGGCGGCGGAGCCGCGGCGGGTGCGATTCTTGGCCGGGTGATCGGTGGGAGCGCCAAGGGAGCCATCATCGGCGGCGTGATCGGCGGTGCAGTGGGAACCCAGCGCGCAGTCGAGACCAAGGACCGCGATGTGGTGGTGCCGGCCGGCACCTCGGTGACACTGGTTCTGGATGAGAGCTTCCGGCAGAGCTAAGCAGGAAGAAGCGTACAGCGGGGAAGGCTACTCAGTATTTCTTTTCCCGCTTGCGCTGGTGAATCAATAGCCCGCGCCACCTCCACCCAGCCGCGGATCGCTGACGCCCTCCCAGCCCTGGGCGGTGCGGATGATCCCTTCGACGTCGCCCCACTTGCCATGCTCTGAGACCCCATGGCCGCGAGCCCGAAGACTGTCGAGGGTCTGAGGCGGAAACCCGTTGCTCTCCACCATGAGACTGTCAGGCAAGCCGGTGGTGCATCCGTGGGGCCATGACCGCATCGGGCAGCGACATCCGGTGGTCGATCACGTTGGAGATCACGTGATACACCATCGTGATGATCCGCGGTCCACCGGGCGTCCCCACTACCAGATACAGTTGTTTCCCGGGGTCCAGCACGATGCTCGGTGTCATGGCCGAGAGCATTCGCTTTCCCGGCGCGATGGCGTTGGCCTCTCCCTGAACCAGCCCGTACATGTTCGGCTCTCCCGGCGAAGTGGCGAAGTCGTCCATCTCATCATTCAGCAGGAAGCCCGCGCCGGTCACCGTCACCGCGCTGCCATAGCTGTTGTTCAGGGTAGTGGTGCAGCTGACGGCATTCCCTTCGGCATCCACCACCGAGTAATGGGTGGTCGAGGATCCTGCGGCCGGCGCAGGCTCGAACACCGGAGTCGGAGAGGCACGCTCTCCGATCTGGCGGCGGAGATCGGCGGCGTATTGCTTGGACAGCAGCCGGTCTAGCGGGTTATGCACGAACGCCGGGTCGCCCAGGTACGTGTTCCGGTCGGTGAAAGCGCGCCGCATCGCTTCGGCCTCGCGATGCATAAGAGCGGCGGAGCCGAATGGAGGCAGCGGGTTGAAGCCCTCCATGATGTTCAGAATCTCTCCCATCGTCACCCCGCCCGATGAAGCGGGCGGCATGGAATAGATGGAGTAGCCGCGGTACGTGATCTCGACGGGATCGCGCCAGATGGCCCGGTAGTCGGCCAGGTCCTTGAGGCTGATGATTCCACCTCCCCGTTTCATCTCTGCCACCAGCAGCTCGGCCACCCGGCCGCGATAAAAGCCGGCCGCCCCGCTGTCTCGAATAGCCTCCAGCGTCGCCCCGAGCTCCGGCTGGCGGAAGGTCGAGCCCGGCTGAGGAGGACGGTCAGCCGGTAGGAAGGTGGTGCGTGAGGCAGGGAAGAGCACCAGCCGGGCACTGTCCTCTCCGATCGAGCGACTCCGGTACTCATCCACCGCAAATCCTTCGTGCGCCAGGCGGATGGCTGGCTGGATCACCGCGGCCAATGGAAGTCGCCCGTAGCGGCGGTGTGCTTCGGTCAAGCCGGCGACAGCCCCGGGCACCCCGGCCGAGAGATGCCCCGTCACACTGCCGTCTTCGCCGGCTGAGCGATACATGTCGCGGGTGGCCAGGGCAGGGGCGGCCTCCCGATAGTCGAGCGCCTGCACCTTCCCATCGCGGGGACGAATGATCATGAAGCCACCGCCGCCGATATTGCCGGCCTCGGGATGCACCACCGCGAGGGCAAAGCCGACCGCCACCGCCGCGTCCACCGCATTCCCTCCCTGCTGGAGAATGTCCCGGCCCACCTGGCTTGCGATCGGACTTCCGGACACCACCATCGCCTGTCTCGAGGCGGTCACCCGCGACTTTCCCAGGTACGGCCAGCTCTGGCCGATACCAGCCACCGGCGATACTTCCGGGGTCGCGGAGGGATGACCACAGGCCAGGGTGACTGACAGGGCCAGCAGGGCAGCAGGAACTCGCACACGGGCTCCGGAGTAAGTGACCTGAAATGAGAGAGTTGCCCCGAACATCGGAGTGGTCCTAATTTAGCGCGACGCTGATGGCTGGATACTCCCATCCTTCGCTTGCGTGGCTGAAGACTATATCGACACACGCCTGACCGAACGGCGTAATCCTCGCAGCACTGCCATCGATACCGCCTCCGCGCTCGAGATCGTTGATCTCATCGGCGCCGAAGACGCCACCGTTCCCGGCGCTGTTGCCCGAGCCCGCATCGAAATCGCGAAAGCCATCGAGCTCATCGAGGCAGCATTCCGAGCCGGCGGGCGGGTCGTGTACGTCGGCGCCGGAACCAGCGGCCGTCTTGGGGTGCTTGACGCCGCGGAATGTCCGCCCACCTTCGGAACTCCCCCCGACATGGTTGTGGGACTGATCGCGGGCGGGTCCGCCGCGCTGGTGCGGTCAGTCGAGGGGGCGGAAGATGACACCGGCGCCGCCGAGGCGGCCATCGATTCCCTGCGAGTCGGCTCCAACGATGTGGTCGTCGGTATCGCCGCGAGCGGCACCACTCCCTATGTCAGGGCCGGTCTGATTCGAGCCCACGCTCTCGGCGCCCGCACCGTTCTGGTCTCCTGCTCGGACCCGCCCTCGCAGCTGACCAGAGTCTGCGACGTGTTCATCACCGTGCTGGTCGGCCCCGAGATCGTCACCGGCTCCACCCGAATGAAGGCGGGCACCGCTACCAAGCTGGTGCTCAATACCCTGACCACGGGAGCGATGATCCGCTTGGGAAAGATTTACGGCAATCTGATGGTCGATCTGCGCGCCTGGAACGACAAGCTCATCGATCGGAGCCAACGCATCGTGATGGAGACCACCGGACTGGATCGTGGGGCCGCTCGTGCAGTGATCGACGCGGCCGAGGGCAGTGTCAAGACGGCCATCGTGATGGCTCGACGAGGGGTGAGTAAGGGAGAAGCCGAACAGCTGCTGGCCGAGCACGAGGGCCGCCTCCGTCCCGTGGTCGGGGATCCGCCGCCGGTGCGTTCCCGATGACAGAGCGACCCACGCTGGCGATTGGCCTGATGTCGGGCACCTCCTTGGACGGCATGGATGCAGCGCTGGTCCGGTTTCAGGGTCCGACTCATGCGACACTGCTGGACTTCGTTACTAGGCCCTACACCGACGCTGAACGAGCCCAGCTCCGGCAAGCGCTGAACGGGGCGACGGCAGCAACCCTGGCGCGCCTGCACGTGCAGCTGGCTGAGTGGGCATCCGATGCCGTCCAGACCTTGCTCGAGCGCAGCAACGTGCCGGCCTCGGATCTATCCCTGATCGCATTCCCGGGACAGACCATTTGGCATGAGCCGCCGGTGGTCTCCTGGCAGCTGGGTGAGCCAGCCATCCTCGCCGAGCGGTTTGGGGTTCGGGTCGTCAGCGGCTTTCGCGCCCGTGACGTGGCCGCGGGAGGGCAGGGCGCCCCGCTGGTGCCGATGGCTGACGTGCTGCTCTTTGCCGCGGTGGACACGCCCCGCATTCTCCTCAATCTCGGCGGCATGGCCAACCTCACCTATGTCGAGCAGCGCGCGCTGGATCAGGGCGTGCTCGCCTTTGACACGGGCCCGGGTATGGCGCTGATCGATGCGACCGCGCGCCTGGTGGACCGGAGCTGCAGCTACGATCGGGACGGCAAGATTGCAGCGCAGGGGCAAATCGATGAGCGTGTCTTGGGCGAGCTGCTCGACGACGCTTTCTTTGGCTCGCCTCCGCCCAAGAGCACCGGGCGGGAACGTTTCGGAGACGCGTACGCCGAGGCGCTGCACCGGCGGCTGCCGGGCCCGGATGCGGTTGCCACGGCGGTGGAGCTGACCGCTCGCACCGTCTCCGATGCGATCGGTCGGTGGACTCCGCCTCACGTCGAGGTCGTGGCGTCCGGCGGGGGCTGCCATCACCCCGGCCTCATGACCTCCCTCTCCCGCTACCTGATGAGTCGGGGCGAGCATCAGCTCCGACGGTTCGACGACCTGTTCTTCCCTGGCGATGCCAAGGAGGCGGTCGCCTTTGCCCTGCTCGGCTACCTGACACTGCACGGGCAGCCAGGAAATCTTCCCGCGGCTACTGGGGCGGGTGGCCCCCGCGTGCTCGGCGCGGTGACACCCGCATGAACCCGGAGGCAACCACTCGAATGCCGGCCCGGCTGATTCTTCCGGCTCTGCGCTCGGAAGCGCTTAGTGGCTTTGCCCACGAGGCCGGCCGAATCGCCGACGCGCTCGAGATCGGCGTCGGCGGCTTCATCATCTTCGGTGGGACAGCGGAAAGCGTACGCCGTCTCACCGCCGACCTGTTGCGCCGCGCTGGTCGACCGCTGCTCCTGGCCGCCGATCTGGAGCGGGGAGCAGGACAACAGATTGCCGGACTCACCGAGTTCCCTCCACCCATGGCATTGGCGTCGCTGGGAGATCCGGCCGTGGTCCGTTGGGCCGCCTCGGTGACGGCGCAGGAGGCTCGGGCCGTGGGGATCAATTGGATCTTTGCTCCCGTAGCGGACCTCGACGTCTTGCCGGAGAACCCCATCGTGCAGACGCGGGCGTTCGGTGCCGATCCCAATGAAGTGGCCACCTGCGTGCGGCAGTGGATCGAGGGATGCCAATCCGCGGGAGCCTTGGCCTGTGCCAAGCACTATCCCGGGCACGGCCGGACCACGGTGGACTCGCACATCACCTTGCCGGTGGTGGAAGCGCCGGCCGCGGCTCTGCGCAGTGCCGACCTGCTGCCGTTTACCGTGGCCATCGAAAGCGGCGTCGCCTCTATCATGACCGCCCACGTGGCCTATCCGTCGCTGGACGATTCCCATCTCCCGGCCACGCTGTCCCGCACTCTGCTGGGGGAGCTCCGTGGCAAGTCGCGATTCGATGGACTGGTGGTCACCGACGCCCTGATCATGGACGGAGCGCTGTCGGGCCGGCGCGAGTCCGACGCCGCGGTGCAGGCGGTCCAGGCCGGAGCCGATCTGCTGCTCTATCCCAACGATCCCCGTCGAGTGCGGGACGCTCTGGAGGCAGCGCTGGCCAGCGGCAACCTGAGCCGGGAACGGCTGGAGGAGTCGCTCAGCCGCTATGATCGCGCGCTTTCCGCTGCGACTGCCCCGACCCCGCCGGTCACCCGAGGGCCCTTTGAATCGGCCGAAGCCCTGGCGGACACGCTGCTGAAGGCGGGGATGGCGCGGGGTGCCCCACCGACCCTGGTGGGACCGCTGGATCTGGTGGTGGTCGACGACGACGTGGGTGGCCCGTACCCGCCGAGCTCCACCGATTACGTGCAACGCGCGCTCGGCCCCGAGTTGATCGGGCGCTACTCCGGTGGATCACGGGTGGTCATGGTCTTTGCCGAGCCGCGCGCCTGGAAGGGACGGTCAGGCCTGGGGTCCGCTTCCCGTGAGGCGCTGGCTCATCATGCGGCCGGAGCCGACCTCTTGATCCTCTTTGGCCACCCCCGCATGGTGAGTGAGCTGCCCAATCGCGCTCCGGTGTTGCTGGCCTGGCACCGGCAGCGGCTGATGCAGGAGGCGGTGGCACGCTGGCTGGCGCAACGGTTCACTAAACCGCGCTGAGCCGCCGACTCCTCATGCTCGACTCGCGTGCCGCAGGCGGGGAATCAGCGCAAAGGCGGGTAGCCCCAGGAAAAAAGTCACGAGGAAGTAGTTGGCGTACCCCAGTCGCTCGGCCAGTTCACCGGAGACGTCGCCGGCGATCCAGCGGGTGAGCGCCAGCAGCGCGGAGAGAACCGCGAACTGGGTCGCGGCATACCGCTTCTCGCAAACGGACATGAGGAAGGCAAGGTAGGCCGAGGTTCCCAGTCCAGCGGCAAAACTCTCGAAGTACGCTGCACCAACGATGAGTGTCTTGCCTCCAAAGCCCCCGCTATTCGCCAGCAGGTTCTGCTCCATCCCAACGGCCGTGCCCCAGTAGATCGAGCCCGGACAGGGCCTGAACCAGTCCCAGGACCCACAGGCCGGCAAAGATGCCGTAGCGGGTGGTGAACACGCCTCCCAGCCCGGCGCCGGCGATGGTCGCGACCAGTCGGCCGGAGGTAATCACCGCCCCGATCTGTTCCAGCGTCAGGCCGCTGTCCACCCAGAATGGGCGCATCATCGGCTCCAGCGCCGCTATGTCGAACTTGAAGATCAACGCAAACACGATCACCGCGCCGATCCCGGGTCTGGCAAAGAGCTCCCGGATCGGCTCCCAGAGGCTGTGAGCGTGTCCGCTGGCGCGATCGATCGGCGGCAGGAGCGAGGCGCAGAGCGCCAGCAGGGCGAGCACACCGGCTCCCACCTTGAGGCTCGACGACCAGCCGATCCGGCCGGCCACCCACACCAGCAGTCCCCCGGCGCTCAGCATGCCCACCCGGTACAGGGTGATCCGCACGGAATTCGCGACGCCGAGCTCGCGGGTGGTCGTGGATTGAATGGTGTACGCGTCGATGGCGATGTCCTGCGTTGCCGACAGCACAACGATGGCGGCGAGGACAACCCAGAAGACTGAACTCAGGCGTCCTGCTGGGAAGCTGCCCAGCGCGAAGGTGAGTCCTGCCAGACCGAGCAGGCAGGCCGTGATCCATCGCCGTCTGCTGCCGTGCCTGTCCACCAGGGGGGCCCAGATCCACTTGAGACTCCAGGGCAAACTCAGCTTGGCCAAGTGGCCAATGTCCACCAGACTCGCGCCGCTGCTGCGCAGGTAGATCGGAATGGTTTCGTTGATCAGGCCGAAGGGGAACCCGGAAGCAAAGGCGAGCGCGGCTATCCAGGAAAGGCGACGATGAAGCGGAGAGGTGAATGCTGACTCGGCGGGCGCGCTAGCGGGGGCAGTCAAACGCTATCGCCACACGGCGAGCAGAAGCATGACGACCCCAACTAACAGCATGATGAGGCCGAGATTCCGCAGCCGGTCCAGGGCGATGCTGGAGCCGGCATCTCCGGCGGAGGGCGGCTCAGAGGCGTCGGCGGAGTCCTGCTGGTTGGTGGGCGAGGAAATCCGGTAGCTCTGGTATCCTACGTCGTCTTCCCCGCCGGCTTCCGGCAAACCCTCCCCCTCGAACCGCGCGGTGATGACGGTGATGTTGTCCGGTCCGCCACGTTCGTTCGCGAGATCGATGAGCGCGGCGCAGAGGGCCGGCGGGTCCCGGTGCTGTTGGGCCAGCCCGGCGAACTCCTCCCGGCGAACCAGCCCCGACAATCCATCGGAGCAGAGAATCAGGGTGTCACCCCGCCGCACCGGCTGATGGGTGAGATCCACCTTCACCCGCGGGTCGGGACCCAGCGCCTGCAGAATGATGTTGCGCCGCTCGCTCTGTTCGGCCTCCACCTCGGTCAGCTCGCCCGCATCCACCAGGCGCTGCATCAGACTTTGGTCCTTGGTCAGCTGAATCGCTTCGTTCCCCCGCACCAGGTAGGCTCGGCTGTCGCCGATCTGCGCGAGATAGAGGTCACTGCCGAAGATCCCCGCCGCGGTCACGGTCGTTCCCATCCCTCGCACCTCGGGGTGCTCCCGGGCGTAGGCGTAGATCTCTGCATTGGCCAGCTCGACCGCCTCCTTCATTCGAAAGGCAAACCGGGAAGCGGTGGGGTGGCCATCGTTGGCCCAGGCGGTGGCCATGTGGCGGTAGATGAGGTCGGCTGCCATGGCGCTGGCCAGCTCCCCTGCGGCCGCGCCGCCCATGCCATCGGCTACCATGAACAGGGAGCCCTTGGGGCCGATCTGATGACTGCGGACTTCAGGCTGGAGGCTGGCGTTGCCGGTGCTCAGGTCGGCGACGAGGAAGGTGTCCTCGTTGTGATCGCGGGTGCGGCCCAGGTCGGTCTTGCCGAAGACGGAGACGCGTACCGAGCCGTTGGTCATTCCACGCAGTCCTTCCGTCAGGCAGGGCGTTCGAGGTCTGACGAATCTAGGGAGCGGTATGAAAAGCGTCAACGCTGCCTTGGCGTAAGTCATAGTCAACGTTTACCTTGCAGCCATGCCGTTCCAGCGAAGGGCCGTCGCGGCGCTGTGGCTGCTTTTCACCGCGCCAACCTCTGTTCTGTCGCAAGCACCCCCCATCGCGCTTCGCGTCGTCTATCCCGCCTCCGAGGACCGAGTCCGGGTCCGGGACTCGAGCTTTCTGCTCGGATCGGTTCTGGGCCCGACGTGCGACTCACCATCAACGGCGACCGGGTTCGGGTGTGGCCCAACGGTGCCTGGCTGGCCTGGCTTCCGTTTCCGCCCGACAGCGTGATGCAATTCAGGATCGAGGCTTCCGGGGGCAGGACTCGAGCGTGATGAACTACCGTTCGACGCGATCCGCGCTTCGTGCCGGGTGAAGTGAGGTCGGGCCGGGCCTGGATCGATTCGGTGTCGCTTTCGCCTCGGGGCAGGCATGGATCGGTCGGGACGAGTACGTCACGCTGTCCGCCCGCGCTGCGGAAGGATCGGACGTTCGGCTACATCTGCCCGATGGTTCCAGCGTCCAACTGCTTCCTCAGCGCCAGCCGGAGGAAGTTCTCCCCGCCATTCGGGCATTCGAGCACGACACCACCAAGCTGCGGACGCCGGACGAAATCAGGTTTGTCGGCGTGCTCCGGGGTAAAACGCTGGGTCCCGATCCCGGGCCCATCCTTCGCGGCCCCTCGCGCGCGCTGGTTCGGGTGCTCGGCCGGGCCGTGTTGCGCTGCGTCACCGGGGCTTCCTGTCCGACTCCCTACGCCGAGCTCCTGTCTCCTGATTCGGGCTGGGCAACCCTGGAGGCCGTGCTGGATCGAGACACCGTTCGGCGCGGTGGCCCTTGCAGGTAGCGCTGCTCGATACCCTGCCGCTGGTCACCCAGTTCGACGATGATACGACGAGGCAGGGAAAGACCGACAGCCTGACACCCGGCAGCGCCACGCCTGGTGGCACCTTATCAATGGTTCTTTCCCACCGGCACACGGGCCCAGGTGACGGCCCGACTGAACGACGACCTTCGCATTCGGCTCTCGCCCGAGGCCGGTGGCCTGGGTACCGGCATCGGATGCGCGGCGCTCTGCCCAGCGGAATTCCGGCCCCGAGCGCCGTGGTGGGCTCGGTGACGCTGACAGCCGGCCAGACCGGGTCGCGCTCCGCATACCGCTCACCCAGCGGGTGCCCTTCCAGGTGATCGAGACCGAACGGGCCTCACGATCACGTTCTACAGCGCGGTGGGGGACGTGGACTGGATGCGCTATGGGACGGACTCGCTGGTCCGCCGGCTGAGCTGGGCTCAGAGCAGCGCCGACGAGCTGAGCTTCACGGCAGAGCTGACCGCAGCCGGTCTGGGGCTATCGCACCCGCTGGAATCGAAACGATCTGCTGCTCGAGATCCGGCGCCCGCCGTCCATCTCATCCAGCCACCCGCTGCGGGGCCGCCTCATCGCCATCGATCCGGGACACCCGCCTCTGGGTTCCACCGGTCCGACGGGGCTGCGGGAGGCGGATGCCAACCTGGCCGTGGCCCTGCAGCTTCGCGCACTGCTGCAAGCAGGCGGGAGCCCGTGTGATCATGACCCGCACGGCCGATACCGCGGTGGACCTGTGGCCGCGAGTGGCGTTGGCCGATACCAGCGGGGCAGAGCTGCTGGTTTCCATTCATAACAACGCGTTGCCGGATGGGGTCAACCCCTTCACCAATAACGGGACCAGCGTATTCTATAATCAGCCCCGCAGCTTGCCGTTGGCGGCCGAAATCCAGCGGGCGCTGGTGCGCCGGCTCGGGCTTCCCGATCTCGGTATCAGCCGGGCGGACCTGGCACTGATCCGTGCCACCTGGATGCCGTCGGTGCTGAGTGAGGGAATGTTCGTGATCATGCCGGATCAGGAGGTTCGGCTTCGGTCAGCTTCGGGGCAGCGGCTCTATGCCCGAGGCGTGCTACGAGGGTATCCGAGAGTTTTCTTCGGGGACGGGCCCGGAACCAGCCCCCACGCGATGTGGGCCGGTCGGATCAAGGGCGTCTCCTAGGGCGCAAATCAATTCCATCGCCCCGCGCCTCCGCCGGCAGCCGGTCGGACGGCGGTGCCCTTAAGTAGGGCGTGCAGTGACGAGGTCTGGCTGATGTTGCACCTCAGTTCTGAAAACGAAACTTCAGTCGCGCTGCGGCCTTCTCGCCCTCGCCGTCCTGGCATCTGGTTCCCCGCTCGATCACGGCTCAGGCCCCGAGCCGATCGAGCCGAGCTGGAACGCTTCCGCGACTCCCTCGCATCCACCGTCCGATTCCATCGGGCTTCTCGCCCTCGAAAAGCGGCTGATCGATTCCGCCAAGGTCGATCGCAACGACGGCATGATCCATCTGAAGCTGGGGTTTCTTTCGCTCCGGCTGGGCGACCTGGGCGGCCAGGCCCACTATGACGATGCGGCCTCGGAGTTCCAGTGGGCTATCGATCTTCAGCCTTCCTGGCCCTACGCCTGGTACGGAATGGGACTGGCGGAATATGGGGTGGGCGACTCCCAGGTCTCCTTCGTGACCGGCCTCAAGACGATGCTGGGGAAGGATGCGCTGACCCGCTCAGCAGTGGCGTTTGCCAAGTCAGCCGAGGTCGACCCTTCGTTTGTCCGCGGTCTGGTGGATCTGGCCAACACCGCGTTGCGGCAGCGGGTGAACATCAAGCTCGGCGTGGCGCTGGAAGCGCTGCGCCGGGCCGGCACCCACCCCCGCCGAAGTCGATCCCGAGGTGCTCCTCGCCCGGGGCCGGGTGGAGCGCGAAGTTGGGGACGGTGACTCCGCCCTGGCCGCCTTCAACGGCTACCTGCGAGCATGGCCAGAACCGAGGTCTCGGCCTCCTCGAGATCGCGCGTACGCATTCTCCTGCTGGGCCGTTTCGAAGGTGTCACACCGTATTTCGAGGGTGCGGCCTGCTGGACGACTCCACCACCGTCGCGGGTTATCGGGCCGATCTCGCCACCATTGCCTCGGACAGCGTCCTGCGTGAGTTCGACCAGCAGCAGGGCGCCCGCCGGGCGCGCATACCTGCGGCGGTTCTGGGGCCAGCGGGACCGGGCCGAGCTGCGGGCCGATGGCGAGCGGCTGCGCGAGCACTACCGCCGTCTGTTCTACGCCCGCAAGAATTTCCAGCTCACCACCAATAACCGGCATTACGACATCGTCGAGCGGTATCGCTCCGGCAGCCGGGATTTTGACGATCGGGGAGTCATCTACATCCGCCATGGCGAGCCTTCCAGCCGGGCCAGCTATGCCGCACCCGGTCTGGAGCCCAACGAATCCTGGCGCTACGCCCGCACCGACGGCGACCTGATCTTCCACTTCATCGCCCGGGAGGACGTGCAGGACTTCAAGCTGGTCGAGAGCCTCTTCGACGTGCTCGGGTTCAGCAATGCCGTGCAGCTGCAGGGAGCAGGCCAACGGCCGCCGACAATGCCATGGCCGAGCAGCTGATGCTGTCGCGGGAGCAGCTGTCGCCGATCTACCGCCGGCTGCAGAGCGCCGGCCGAGGCAGCACCGGGCGCTACCAGAGCCAGGAGCGCCGGGCAGGGCAGGAGAGCATCGCGGTAGGAACCAACAGCGACAGCTACGAGCTGCGCTTTCCCCAGCGAGCTGAAGGCGCACCTCGGAGGTGCTCGCCGTCGGGCGCGATTCCAGCGGGCACCAAGGTGCAGATCGCCTATGCCATTGCCGGGTCCAGCCTCGAGCCGGTCACGGTGACTCGCGGATTCCTCTACAGCGTCGGCTCCGCTTCGTCGCCACTGGACGAGCAGGGACAAGGTCGTCGCCTCGCTGGACACCACCCGGCACTTCGTCGCCCCCGAGCGCGGTGCCGCCAACGAGCATCTGGTCGGGCGGGTGGGCGCCACGGTTCCTGCCGGGACCACTGCACTACCGCCTGGCCATTCAGCAGGGAGACGACTGCCGGGGTCACCCTCCCGACCGACAGCGTACGGGTGGGACCGACCAGCGCGGCCGGCTCGAGTCTCAGCGATCTGGTGCTCGGCTCGCGACCGCCAATCTCGGCTGGCGCCGTACGCCGGACGACACCGTGCTCTTCAATCCGCTCCGCACCTACAGGCGGGGCGAGGAGATGGAGTTGTACTACGAGATCGAGGGCCTCAAGCCCGGCTCCATATACCGTGGAGCTTACGGTCAAGAAGAAGGGCTCCGGCGGGGGGATATTCAAGAAGATTTTTGGCGGTGGCGGAGCGGCCATCGACTCAAATTCGAGCAGCAGGCCACCACGCCAGCGGGTCAGCACCCACCGCAGCCTCAAGCTCGATCGGCTCAAGCCGGGGAACTACGTGCTCGAGCTCCTGGTGGTGGATGCGGACGGGCGCAGGATCATCGAGCGCAGGAATTTCAGGTGGTGGAGGAGAAAGACGGTGAGCGGGAAAGAGTAAGCGTGAGCGGTAAGCGGGTGTTCCCGATACAGATAAGACCCTCCGGCTAACTTGCTCGGAGGGTCTTTGCCTACGCTTCACATTGGCCACGCGGCCGGGCGGGACGGGGTCAGAATCAGGAGCGGCTGAACCAGGCTCTCCGCCTTGACCACCGCCTCCACCTGAACCAGGTGCTGGGTGACGCCGGTGCTGGTATCGAAGGTGGCGATGTGCATCAGCATCGAGGCCAGAGGCCGGTCGGCCTGCTTGGTCCGGCCACCTTCGGCCGGCGCGATCGACGACCCCGGCACCAGGGTTATCCGCGCGTGACCGAACAACCAGAGGGGTAGCCCGTCGAGCGACTTCAAGCAGCCGCTCGTTGAATGCCAGGCTCTCACCGTGCAGGGTGATCAGCCCGAGGCGTGGGGCGCTCATGCTGGCGCCGGGAGTGGACCACGAAGCCATAGGTGAACGCCGGGTCCTGGCCCGCGGCGCGGCGCAGGGCGGCCCTGAGCTTCTGCTGGCTGAAGGCGATCGTGTGATACGGGACCACAGGCTCTCCAGAGTGGATGACGCGGAAGAGGGGTCCCGAGGCTGGGGGAGCCGGACCACCGGCTGCACGGTGATTACGTGCCAATGCTGGCGGGGCAGCGGGGCCGCGGGGCAGGGTGCAGCGATTTTCCCTCTGATGTTGAGTCAGATCATTTCAAGGCTGGTTCATCTGCCCCGCTGCCCGCGCTGCCGAGCTGCCCTGCTTATCGCAACCCATCTCGCGATACGCCACGCGATTCCGCTTGAACTCCGCAAGGGCGCCGCGTAGCTTGCGCGCCATGTTCTGCTCCCGCTGTGGCAGCGAAATCACCGGAAAATCGAAGTTCTGCCCCTCCTGCGGCCTGGACCTCATGGCCACCACCCCGGTGCATGCCATCGCGACCGGGGTGCTGCAGGAGCTCGACCTCGTGCGCGAGTCGCTCGCCGCGGAATACGAGATCATCGAGGAGCTGGGTCGGGGCGGGATGGCGATGGTGTACCGGGCCAAGGACCGGCAGCTGGAGCGCGAGGTGGCGGTCAAGGTCCTGCCGTTTTCCCTTGCCTTCGACACCGAGTTCGTGGAGCGCTTCCAGCGCGAGGCCCGCACCGCCGCTCAGCTGGAGCATCCCAACATCATTCCGATCTATCGGGTCGGCCGCTCCGGTCGGGTGATCTACTTCGTCATGAAGTTCCTGCGGGGCGGCTCGCTCTCCAGCGTCCTGGGCCAGCGGAAGAAGCTCACCCCGCCCGAGATCCGGCGGCTGCTGCTCGAGGCAGGCAGTGCGCTGGGCTACGCGGCCCAACGCGGCATCGTGCACCGGGACATCAAGCCCGACAACATCATGTTCGACGAGTTCGGGCAGAGCGTACTGACCGACTTCGGCATCGCCAAGGCAGCGTCCGGACAGAAGCTGACCGGGACCGGCATGTCCATCGGGACTCCGCACTACATGAGCCCGGAGCAGGCCCGGGCCCAGCCGATCGATGGCCGGAGCGACATCTACAGCCTGGGCATCGTGGCGTATCAGTGCCTGACCGGCAGCGTCCCCTACGATGGTGAGGACAGCTTCTCGATCGGCTACAAGCACATCACCGAGCCGATCCCCACGCCCAGCCTGGTCACCGCCGACGAGCGCCGTCATCTTCGAGGTCATCAAGCGGATGCTGATGAAGGATCCGTTCGACCGGTATCCAGAGCTGCGAGGAGCTGGTCGCCTCGTTTCAGGGTCAGCCGATCGCGGCGACCGGAGCGGTGCGGACGCAGCTGGCGACCGGGGTTCCTGCCGCGGCCGGCGGCGGGCTCGGCGAGGGGCTCGGTGGCGAGCGGCGGGGCGTTTCCGCCCATCGTGAGCCAGCCCACCACCCCGCTCGATTCCCCGCTGGTCAACCGGCGGATGACGCCCCGGGAGCGGCGCGAGGTGCCCCGCCGGGTCGCCGACCGCTCCGTGGCCATGCGGGCAAGTGCGTCCTCCTGGGCCTGGCTCTGGATTCTGCTTGCGCGTGCTGGGTGGCAGTGGGCGGCGCCTTGTACTACTACACGGCGCACGGCTTCGCCCCCGGGGGGATCGCGGCCGAGCCGGCGGACTCGGTCAAGGTTGGTGGCGACACCAGCCAGCGGATCGATACCACGGCGCAATCAGGCCATCGCTGCTCCGCGCGACACCGGAGCCTCGCCCAGCGGCGGCGTCGGCTCCACGGGCGGACTCGGCGGCTAGAAGCCGCCCAGGGATTCGACGCCGCCGGGTTGGCCGCTGGTCAATGACGTCAGTCGGACCGGTGGACAGCGGCGGCATCCGGCTGATCGGTCTGCCCCGCGGATCCACCGTCCTGATCGACGAGCAACCGATCACCCAGGCGCTGACCAAGCTTGCGCCGGGACCTCATGCGCTCGCCATCTCGGCCCCGCGGTACAACTTCTATTCCGATACCATCGTGGTCCGCCCGGGCCAGGTCCAGGAGCTTACCCCCCAGCTCACCCAGATCGGCGCCCCGCTGCCGACCCGGCCGCGAGGCGCAGCGACGGGCCGAGCCCGGCTGTGTGCCCGGGACCGGGCTACAATGCCGATGGCTCCTGCTTCGATGAGCGGCCCAAGCCGGTCAACCCCCCGTTCGTGACGCTCCCCCCGGACGCCCAGCCGTCTCCCCGGCCATCACTGCTGTGGGTCAAAGTCTCGGCCGAGGGCCGGACCGTGGACATCATGCGGCTCCGGCCGTCGGACGATCCAGCCTTCGAGCGGGAGGTCCGTAACTTCGTGTGGACCGTCACCTGGCACCCGGCGCTGAAGGATGGAGCGCCGGTCGAGGCCTGGACCCAGATGCTGTTCCCTCCTGCCCAGGAACAGTAGAGGGCTTCTCGCTGACCAATATTCATCCCATCCGCCTTCATCGCGCCCACCGCTGCCGTGATGGGCGACGTGACTCTGGGCGAAGACGCCAGCATCTGGTACGGACGCCGTGCTGCGGGGCGACATGGCTCCGATCGTCATCGGCGCTCAATCCAATATCCAGGACGGTACCGTCGTCCACGTGGACGATGGCGTGCCCTGCACCGTGGGCAGAGCGGGTCGGGGTTGGGCCACCGAGTGATCCTCCATGGCTGCACGGTCGGGGATGACTGCCTGATCGCCATGGGAAGCGTGCTGCTCAATGGGGTCACGATTGGAAGCGGCAGCGTGGTGGCAGCGGGAGCGGTGGTGCCGGAGGGGATGCAGGTACCCCCCGGTTCGCTCGTCATGGGTGTGCCCGGGCGGATCGTCCGGCAGGTGGATGCCGCGCTGGCAGAACGGATTGCCGCCACCTGGAGGCACTACGTCAAGGAGGCGCGGGCCCACAAGGCCGGTATCCGTGCTGTGATGCCAGCGCCCTTTGCTTCGTCCGCCACCAATTCACCCTACCAATCCACTTGTCCACATTCCCCTGTTATATTTGTGATGTGAGACAGCAGGATCGCACGTAGTTTCGGGCTATTTCCTGCGGTATTGTCTCGGTTGCCCTGGCGTCCTAGCTTGGCCTTCCGTTTTCGGCGCGCGACCATCAAGGCCGGCCGCGCTGCTGAGCACGCTCCACCCTCTGAGTCAATACCTTTCAGGCGGGGAGTTCTATGAAATCGTCCACCCCACGGGACGCGGTCCGGCTTTCGCCCAATGCCATCACGGTGCTCGAGAAGCGCTATCTGCTCAAGGACGAGACCGGCGACGCCAGTCGAAAGTCCGCGTGACCTGTTCCAGCGGGTGGCCCGCACCGTGGCGCAGGCCGACGCCCACTACGGGGGATCGGCCCAGCAGGTGGAGCAGGTGGCCGCCGACTTCTTCGGGCTCATGGCCAACCGCCTCTTCGTGCCCAACTCCCCCACACTGATGAACGCGGGCCGCCCGCTGGGCCAGCTGTCAGCCTGCTTCGTGCTTCCGGTGGACGATGCGCTCTCCAATGGCAAGAGCGGCATCTATGACACCCTGCGAGCCATGGCGCTGGTCCATCAGTCGGGGGGCGGCACCGGGTTCAGCTTCTCCCGCCTTCGTCCCAAGAACGACATCGTACGCTCCACCATGGGCGTGGCCTCCGGGCCCGGTCTCCTTCATGTCGCTGTTCGATGCGTCCACCGATGTGGTCAAGCAGGGCGGCACCCGGCGGGGGGCCAACATGGGCATTCTCCGGGTCGATCACCCCGACATCATGGAGTTCATCACCTGCAAGGACGACACGACCAAGATCACCAATTTCAACATCTCGGTGGCCGTCACCGATGCCTTCATGGCTGCGGTGGAGGCCGACGGGCTCTACGATCTGGTTCATCCCAAAACCGGGCAAGTCACCGGCCAGCTCCAGGCCCGCGAAGTCTGGGAGCGGATCATCCACGGCGCCTGGAAGACCGGCGAGCCCGGCGTGTTCTTCGTCGATAGCGCCAACCACTACAACCCGGTTCCCCATCTGGGTGAGTACGAGGCCACGAACCCCTGCGGGGAGCAGCCGCTGCTGCCCTATGACGTTTGCAACCTGGGGTCGATCAATCTGGGCGCGTTTGTGAAGGAGGGCGGGAAGGCGGCAAGGACGGGAACGACGGGAAGGAGATTGACTGGGACGAGCTCCGGCGAGTCGTGCACCTCTCCACCCACTTCCTGGAGAACGTCATCGACGCCAACCAGTATCCGCTGCCGGAAATCACCGACCTGGCCCAGAGGATCCGCCGGATCGGGCTGGGGGTCATGGGCCTGGCCGATGTGTTCGTGAAGCTCGGCGTACCCTACGATTCAGAGGAAGGTGTCGCCCTGGGCCGGAAGATCCAGCAGTTCGTCGACGAGGAGGCCAAGCGCGAATCCGAGCGGCTCGCGGCCCAGCGCGGAACGTTCCCCGAGTGGGAGCGGAGCATCTGGGGTCCGGATGAGACCTGCGCCCGCGACGCCCAGGGCGAGCGGATCCGACCCATGCGGCGGCTGCGGAACTGCAACGTCACTACCGTGGCGCCCACCGGCACCATCTCGATCATCGCCGGGTGCAGCTCCGGGATCGAGCCTCTCTTTGCCGTCGCCTTCATGCGCAATCAGGCCGGGGTCCTCATGCCCGATGTGAATGAGGATTTCATCGCCATCGCCAAGGCAGAGGGCTGGTACTCGGACGAGCTGATGCGGAAGATCGCGGAGACCGGCCACATCGATTTCCCCGAGGTTCCGGCCAAGTGGCAGCGGGTCTTCGTCACCGCCAACGCCATCAAGCCCGAGTGGCACATCCGGATGCAGGCGGCATTTCAGGAGTTCAACGACAGCGCCATCTCCAAGACCTGCAACTTCGCCCACGATGCCACCGAGGAATACGTCGAGGAGATCTACCGGCTGGCTTACCGGCTCAACTGCAAAGGCGTGACCGTCTACCGCGATGGCAGCCGCGACATGCAGGTTCTCTCCGCCGGGTCTACCGCCAAGAAGGTGACGGAGCAAGTCGGGAAGGACGTGAAGACCGGGAAGGCCGGACAGGCGACCCAGGAAATCACCGGAACCGCCGACTCTGCACGGTGAGATCGCCGAGCTGCGGGCGGAAAACGAGCGGCTTCAGCGCATCGTGCTCGAGCTGGAGTCGGAAAACCTCCAGCGGCGGCAGAAGCGCTCCCGGCCCGAGGTCCTGCGCGGCACCACCCGCCGGGTTGAAACGCCCCTCGGAACGCTCTACGTCACCATCACCGAAGACGACAAGGGCCAGCCCTTCGAGGTCTTCATGACTCTGGGCAAGGCCGGCGGGGCCCTGATGGCCGACGTGGAGTCGCTGGGACGCCTGATCAGTCTGGCGCTGCGCTCGGGTATCCCCATCAAGGAGATCTATCGGCAGCTCCGCGGCATCAGCTCGGACCGGGTGATCGGTCTGGGGCCGAACAAGATCCTGTCGGTGCCCGACGCCGTCGGCATCGCCATCGAGCGCTGGATGCAGGAAAAGCAGGGAATCCAGCAGGAGCTGCTGCCGGGCACCAAGACCGGCGCACAGGCCGAGCTCGCTCCGGTGGTGAACCAGCCGGTCGGCCAGTCGGGCGCCCGGGGAGAGCAGATGATTTTCGGCGGGATGCAGGAAATGCTGTCGGGCGCCTGTCCGGACTGCGGATCCCAGCTGGAGTTCGCCGAGGGTTGCATGAAGTGCCACGTGTGCGGCTTCAGCGAGTGTGGGTGATCGTGGTCATCCACAAGTAGCCAAGCCGTGACACGACAGCGCCCGTCGGCCGAAAGGCCGGCGGGCGTTGGCTTGTCTGAGGAGGAGCGGCCATGGAGTACGCTCGTGAATTCATTGCCTCGGTCGATGTCCCCCGGGCCGTAAATCCGCTGCTGCAGCATTTGCCGGACACCTACGTCTCAGAGACCAACAAGCTTGGGTCGGTCTGGAGCGAATTGAGGGACGACCAGCTCGAGTTTCGTCCCCATGCCCGGAGCAGCTCGATCCGGCAGATCCTAACCCACCAGATCCTTTCCGAACGCAGGTTCTTCGCGGAGTTCATCGGCTTGGAGGAGCCTCCAGTCGAGTCGCTGCTCCCCTCAGGGGATCGCCCTCCGGTTCAGGCTTACGTGGAGCGAGTCGTGGCGCTGGCCCGCGCTCGGCTTCCGGGCCTCGCCCGCGCCGATGAGAAATTCTGGCTGGGCGAGGTTCCGTTCTTCGAGGTGACCCGGCAGCGGATCTGGGTTTTCTGGCGGCGGGTGCTGCACACGGCTCACCATCGTGCCCAGGTGGGCATCTGCCTCCGCTTGCTGGAAGACCGGGTACCTCCCACCTACGGTCCCACTGCCGACGTCAGTTGGAGCGGAGCGGATCCGACCAACACTCTGGACGCCGCGCGCCGGGCAGGGCCATAATGCAGGGATAGGAGTAATCAACCACGGCTTCGAAGAGAGGGATCCATGGCGGCAGACCAGCAGGGTGGCGCACTCAAACCGGTGACGCCCGCCCGTGTAGCGGAAGAGCTCACGAAACTCAGCAGCCAGCGGAAGGAGGGCAAGCTGGCCGCCGATGAATACGAGCATCGATTTTCCCGGATGATCACCGAGCTGCGGGAGCGGCGGATCGACGGGTCCCGGGCCGAGATCCTGGGCACCCTGACGCCGCTTAAGGATCAGGGGATCATATCTGCCACCGATTGGCTGCGGCTCACCAAGCAGTTGGGACTGGTGTGAACCTGGCACCACTGGAGATGTCCGTTCCCGCCGGGGACGGACTGGTGTTGAAGGGCACTCTAACCTATCCGGATGAGTACGCAGGCATGGCATTCCCGCTTGCCGTGCTGGCCCACCAGTATCCTGCCACCCGGGACAGCTACGCGCCTCTGATCGCCGATCTGCTCGATAGCGGTGTGGCCACCCTGGCCTTCGATCTCCGCGGGCATGGCGCCTCCATCATCTCGCTGAAGGGCCCGCTGGTGATCGACACACCCGAGGGGCTTACCCTCGAGGCGTTCGGCCGGGCGTTCATGAGCAGCGCCGGCAAGGTAGGCTTCTCCCGCATAGACAACGACATTCTGAGGGTCGCTTCCTGGGGGGTCAACCAGAACTTCATCGATGCCGGTCGGCTGGCGTTGGTGGGTGCCAGCATTGGGGGGAGCGGTGTCCTGCTGGCGCTGAGCAGAATCCCCGGCCTCCGGGCCGTCGCCACCGTGGGTGCCGCCGGCGCACCTGCCATCAGCGATGACGCCGCGGATCGGATCCGAGCCAACCTGGAGCAGACCAGGGTTCCGTGTTTCCTGGCTTCCTCTCGCGAGGATCCATTCGATGGGGGAGGTAATGTCGACCGCTGGAGCCGAGGGACTCTCTCACGTTACCGGGCGGCTCATTCCCGGTTCGGCGCACGCCATGGCCATCTACTTCGAAGTGCGGGACGAGCTCCTTCAATTCCTGTTGCCGGCGCTCGGCGTCCAGTGATTCCGCGGCGCAAGCTCGGTCGCAACGCTCCTCAAGTCTCGGCTGTCGGCTACGGAGGGATGCACCTGTCGATTCAGGAACGGCCGCCCGAGGAGCAGGGGGTTCGGGTGATTCATGCCGCCCTCGACGCCGGCGTGACGCTGATCGACACCGCCGACGTCTACTGCCTCGACGATCGTGAGATCGGCCATAATGAGGAGTTGATCGCCCGGGCTCTGCGAACCTATCGGGGGAACAAGGACCAGGTGCTCGTTGCCACCAAGGGTGGCATGGAGCGGCCGGGCGGGCGCTGGGTTATGGCGGGGCGGCCGGCGCAGCTCAAAGCAGCCTGCGAGCGTTCACTGCAGGCGCTCGGGGTGGACCAGATCGACCTGTATCAGCTTCACACGCCGGACCGCTCCGTCCCCTTGGCCGACAGCGTGGGAGCTCTTGCCGATCTTCAGCGGGAAGGAAAGATCCGCTGGGTGGGATTGTCCAACGTGTCAGTCTCCGAGATCCAGGAGGCCGAGAGCCTGGTCGAGGTGACCTCGCGTACAGAACCGGCTGAATCCGTTTTTCCGGGAGGCGCTGGAGGAAGGCGTGGTCCAGTACTGCACCGAGCACGGGATCGGTTTCCTGGCGTACAGCCCGATTGGGGGCGGGAGACTTAACCGCAAGCTACCGGCGCATCCGGTGCTCCGCCCCATGGCCAGCCGGCTCGGCGTCACGCCTCACGTGCTGGTTCTCGCCTGGGTGTTGGCCAGGTCTCCCGCCGTAATCGTGATTCCCAGCGCCCGCACCGTGGAGCACGCGGTCGACAGCACCACTGCGGCCAACATCACCCTTTCCGCGGCCGACCTCTCGGCGATCACTACTGCAGAGTTCTCCCGGGCCTGATCAGGCCCAGCGCACCAGCGTTGCTCCGGTGGTAAAACCAGCGCCCACCGCGGCGAACACCATCAGGTCGCCCCGCTTGAGCTTGCCATTTCTGACCGCAGCATCCAGCGCCAGAGGAAGCGTCGCGCCCGTGGTATTGCCATAACAGGCCAGGACTGACGCGACTCTCTCGGGCGGCAGCCCAAGACGCTCGCCCACGGCATCCAGAATCCTCTGGTTGGCCTGGTGAGGAACCAGGAGCGCCACATCGGCCGGAGTGAGGCCGTTGCGCTGCAGGACTACCTGCACGCTCTCCACCATCTGGGAAACGGCAAACTTGAACACCACCTTGCCGTTCTGTTTGAGGAAGTGCTGGCGCCCGGTAACCGTCTCGACGCTGGGCGGGTGCAGCGACCCGCCGGCCGGCATGAGCAGGTCGTCACGCCCGCTGCCATCCACCCGGTGATGGAAATCCATGATCCCGAAAGCCGGTTCGGCGGGTTCCAGCAGCACCGCACCTGCTCCGTCGCCGAAGAGGACCGCCGTGGTGCGGTCCAGTGGATCGATGATCGAGCTCATGAGATCCGCGCCGACTACAACGACCCGCTGATGCGCGCCGCTGGCGACCAGCTGCGCCCCGGCCGTCAGTGCGTAGAGGAAGCCGGAACAGGCGGCCGAAAGATCGAAGCCCCAGGCCCGGGTGAGGCCGAGCTGATCCTGGATGAGACAGGCAGTTGCGGGGAAGAGCATGTCGGGGGTGACGGTCGCCACGATGATGGCGTCGATGTCCCCCGGTTCCAGCTTGCGATCGGCCATGAGCCGGCGAACGGCTTCGGCTCCCATCGTGGAGGTCGTCTCGCCCGGAGCTCCGATTCGGCGCTCGCGGATACCGGTGCGGGTGATGATCCACTCGTCGGAAGTATCGAGACTCTGCGCCAGCTCCGCGTTGGTCAGTACTCGTTGCGGCACATAGATCGCAACGCCGGTAATCGCGGCTCGGCGCGGGTCGGAGTGCCGTTCTAGCATGTCCGAATCTCTGCGTGACCGCGAACCGACCGCAAGCGTCTTATATTTCCACTATGCCCTTCGTCACTCGCCGGAGCACCGTTACCACCAACGTCGGCGGCGTCTCGATTGGATCCGCTCATCCGATCGTGGTCCAGTCGATGACCAACACCGACACCGCCGATGTCGCCGCCACGGCCGGGCAGATTGCCGAGCTGGCGCGGGCGGGAAGCGAGCTGGTTCGAGTCACGGTCAACAATGAGGCTTCGGCGCAGGCGGTGCCCGGCGTGGTCGACGCGCTGGCGCGGATGGATCTGAGCGTTCCCATCATCGGCGACTTCCACTACAACGGCCATCAGCTCCTCACCAAGTATCCGGAATGCGCCCGGGCCCTGGCCAAGTATCGGATCAATCCGGGAAACGTGGGAGGGAAGCGGCGGGACGAAAACTTCCGGTCCATCATCGAGGTTGCGCTGACGTATGACAAGCCGGTCCGGATCGGCGTGAATTGGGGCTCCCTCGACCAGACGCTGCTGACGGCAATGATGGACGCCAACGCACGGGGTCCGGCCCCGCGCGATACCCGGTTGGTCGTCATGGAGGCGATGGTGGAGAGTGCCCTCCAGTCGGCGGCGCTTGCCGAGGCAACGGGCCTGGGCCACGATCGCATCGTCCTCAGCGCCAAGGTCTCCGGGGTGCAAGATCTGGTCGACGTGTATCGCATGCTCGCCTGCCCGATGTGACTTTCCGCTCCATCTCGGATTGACCGAGGCTGGGCTCGGCGCCAAGGGGATCATTGCCAGCACCGCGGGACTCAGCATTCTCCTGCAGGAAGGAATCGGCGACACCATCCGGGTGTCGCTGACGCCCGCAGCCCGGAGGGGACCGCACCGAAGAGGTCCGGATCGCGCAGCAGATTCTTCAATCGCTGGGCCTTCGCAGCTTCACTCCGCAGGTCACCGCCTGTCCCGGCTGCGGCCGGACCACCAGCACCTTCTTTCAGCAGATGGCGCAGGACATTCAGGACTATCTGCGGGTGAAGATGCCGGTGTGGCGCAGTGAGCATCCCGGCGTCGAAGAGATGAAAGTCGCGGTCATGGGCTGCGTGGTGAACGGGCCTGGTGAATCGAAGCACGCCAACATCGGGATCTCGCTCCCGGGCACCTTCGAGGACCCCAAGGCTCCGGTATACGTCGACGGGCGTCTTCTGGTGACGCTGCGCGGTGACGACATCGTAGCCGAGTTTCTGGAGATTCTCGAGGAGTATGTCTCCTCCCACTACGGCGTCGGAGCCGCGGAGCGGGTCTGATCGGTCTCGAAGCAGCCCTCCGCGATCAGCCGCTGGCTGCAAGTCTCGCCCTGTTCGTCGCCGGCCTGGCCACCAGTCTTACCCCCTGCGTGTACCCGATGATTCCCATTACCGCCGGCATTCTGGGCGGAGTCGGGTGCAGTTGAACGCTCGCGTGGGCGCACGCTGGCGCTCACGCTGGTGTACGTCCTGGGCTTGGCCCTGGTGTACTCCGTGCTCGGGCTGCTGGCGGGTCTCTCCGGCACCCTGTTCGGCAGTGTCAGCTCGAGTCCCTGGGCCCTCCTGATCATGGGCAATCTGCTGCTCGTGTTTGGCCTGGGCCTGTTGGACGTCTTTACTTCGGCGTCCCCAGCTCGGGTTGCCGCCTGGGCCGGCCGTATCGGCGGCAATTCGGTGGCCGGCGTGTTCGCTCTGGGCGCCACCTCGGGGCTGGTGGCCGCCCCCTGCGGCGCTCCCGCATTCGCCGCCGTTCTTACATTCGTCAGTACCACCGGAAGCGCCTGGTTGGGGTTTCTCTACCTGTTCGTATTCTCCCTGGGCCTGACCGCTCTCCTGGTTGCGGTCGGACTATTCAGCGGAGTCCTGGCAGCCATGCCCCAGGCGGGCCGGTGGACCCTGACCGTGAAGCGAGTCGGCGGCATATTGCTGTTGGGAATGGCGGAATACTACTTCGTAAGAGCGGGGACAGTACTATGAAGACTCTCCTGCGGGCCTCGGCCGTTGCGCTGCTCCTTCTGGGCGGGGGCCGGCTCGCTGCTCAGGAGTCCGGCATCCCCGTGGGGAGCAAGGCGCCGGCGGTCATTGTGAACGATCTCGAGGGAAAGCCAGTCGACCTCGGCCGGTACATCGGAAAACAGCCCGTGCTGCTCGAGTTCTGGGCCACATGGTGTGAGCTTTGCGAAGAGCTGCTTCCGCGAGTTCGAGCGGCCCAGGCGGCTTATGGCTCGAAAGTCGAGTTCATCGGGGTCAACGTGACCGTCAATCAGTCCCCTGACCGGGTTCGCAAGTACGTGGACTCGCACCAGCCCGGCTTCCGCACGCTCTACGATGATCAAGGCACCAGCATCCGAGCCTACAAGGTCCCCACCACGTCCTACGTGGTGGTGGTCGATCGGGCGGGGAAGGTGGCGTACACCGGCACCGGCGGCACTCAGGACCTGGATGGTGTCCTACGCCGGGTTACTCAGGACTGAACTCTCAGCAAGGATTGAATGATGCGCGTTTCTCACCTTTTACTGGCATTCATCGGCCTGGCCGGCCTGGCCAGGGTACCCGCCGCCCGCGCTCAGAACCAACCGGGTACGGTCAAGGCCGTTCTCCAGAGTGGACCGGACGTGGGCCAGCGCGCGCCGGATTTCTCGCTGCCCTGGGCCAATCGGGACGGGGTGGGTCCGGTGGAATCTCCCTATCAGCTCGCGAGTGACCGGGGTAAGACCGTGGTGGTTGCTTTCTACCCGCGCGACTTCACCAAGAGCTGTACCGCCCAGATGCGCACCTTCGCCGAGCAGTACGACAGCCTGTTCGGGCCCAATGTGGTTGTGGTCGGGATCAGCGCGGATTCCGTAACCACCCACAACCGCTTCGCGGCCAGTCTGGGCCTTCCGTTCCGGCTGCTGAGTGATCCGGAGCAGCGGGTATCCAAGCAGTATGCCAGCAAGGATCCTGAGGGATATAATCGGCGTACCGTGTATGTCGTGGGGCCGGATGGCCGGGTCAAGTTTCGGAACATGAACTTCAATGCGCTGAATTCCAGCGACTTCGCCGAGCTGCGCGCAGCAGTGAAAAGCAGTACCCGCGGAACCTGAGCGCGCCTTCAATTCCCCTGAGGACGTATGTTGAAGCCCCTCGCCATTGGCGTGGCTGTCGCTTGCTGTGTACCCGCGGTGCTACGGGCACAGCATCCCACCGAGGAAAAGGAGGCGCAGGCCTGGAGCCTGCAAGGTTTGAGAGAAGGCTTATTGCGTACGCTTTCTGGTCGAGCCGCGCGCGGCGGCTAAAGAGGTCAAGTCCGGCTTCCGCCCGATTCCAGCCAGTCAGGATCCCACAGCTTCATCGCTCCATTCACGAGTTGATCCGCTATCAGCCCGAGTTTGCCGGCTGGTCTGCCTCCAACGTCTGCTTCTACTTTGCCGATGCGGTCCAGGTGGGCACCCGGCGGGTGGCGGAAAAGAACCCACGAAACCCGCAGATGCTTGCGGTGTGGACGCTGCCGACCCAGGAAGGGTCGTCAGGGAGCCGGCGGGATGCGGTGTTGGGTATCTACTCGGCTCGGAGCAATCTGATTCGCGCCGCCGAAGCCGCTGGGGTGCGGTTGCGGGAAGCTCACCTATCGGTGGTTGACAGCGCCGATACTGGCACCGATGTACACACGATCAAGCTGGAGCGGACTTCACTGATTTGGCGGGGGCGCCCCGCCGGTGACAGTACCAGAGTCGACCACCCGATCGAGGAATCCTGGACCGTTCCCGGCACTCGCACCGGTCCCTGGTCGGTTCGATTCACTTGCCGTCCGATATGGACCCGGTCACTCGTGGGGTCCCTCACCGTGCAAGGGAAGGGCGACCTCACAAAGTGGTTGAAGGGGTCGCCGATCCGCTTCGTCGGCCCGCTTTACCGCGGCGGGGCAGGCGAGCTCAAATTTTTGCGATGAGCCGATCGTAGTAGCGCCCTCGCCCTCGCCCTCGCTCCGCCGCTCTCCGGCCTTCCGCCTCTCGCCGCGGCCGCCCCTTTTCCGACCTCTTTCCAGCCTTACTTCGGTTCCAGCCAAAAGGCCATGTCGAAAGTGTTCATAATTAGAATGTCTGCATAAATAATTGGGCCGAGACGACACTGTCGCCATTCGCACCTGCTAGTTTAACCTGTCGCGCTAATTGTCGACTCTGGAAGAAGTTAGACGCGTGATCCAGACCAGGTGGTGACCGACGGATCAAGCAAATTCTGAGGTTTTACACGCAGATAAGATATTCACTTCCTGGGCTTTTCCACATGTGGAAATTGGCTGAGATGGCTCTGCAGGGCCCCCGGACCACCCCAAAGGCTGCCCTCGTGATGCGGGTATGACTGGTGTGCATTAGACTCCTGCCATGCCGCGCACCTCACTCCGTAGAACCAAGATCGTTGCTACGCTTGGCCCCGCCTGGGACACCCCGCCGAAGATGACTTCCCTCCTGGATGCAGGGGTAGACGTGGTGCGGATCAACGCCTCGCATGGCACGCCGGAGACGCGTGCCCGTTGGATCCACGAGCTACGCGGAGTCCTCCAGGGAAGGCGCGAAGCCGCAGCCGTGTTGCTCGACCTGCAAGGCCCCCGCATCCGGATCGGCGATCTCTCCAAACCGACTCGGCTCGAGCCAGGACAGAAGGTAGTGTTTGCTCCTGAGGACATCGCCCAGCCTGGCGAGATCCCCACGACCTACAATGATCTCGCTCGCGACGTGCGGATCGGCGCCCGCATACTGCTGGACGATGGACTTCTAGCGCTGGAGGTGAGAGGCGTACAGGAGCAGAGGGTGGAGGCAGTGGTTCACTACGGCGGTGAGCTCAAAGCCCACAAGGGGATGAACCTTCCGGGTATCGAGGTGAGCGCCCCGGCCTTGACCGAAAAGGACATCGAGGATGTGCAGCAGGCCGGCTCGCTGGGGGTCGATTACATCGCGCTTTCGTTCGTGCGACGCCAGGAGGACATCGAGCAGCTTCGCAGTCTGGTGCCCCGCGGGGTAAAGCTGGTTGCCAAGATCGAGAAGGACACCGCGATCACCAACCTGTGCGGGATTCTGGACAGCTCGGATGCGATCATGGTGGCCCGGGGCGATCTGGGCGTCGAATTGCCCTTCGAGGAAGTGCCCCTGATGCAGAAGCAGATCATTCGCGAGGCGAGCCTGCATGGAAAGCCGGTCATTACCGCCACGCAGATGCTCGAGTCGATGGTGCATGCCCCGCGGCCCACACGAGCAGAGACATCGGACGTAGCGAACGCCATTCTGGATGGCACCGACGCGGTGATGCTGTCAGCCGAAACGGCGGTGGGCGATTATCCGTTGGAGGCGGTACAGGCTATGGACCGCATCGCCCGTGAGATGGAGAGTCAACGCCAGTCACGGGGAGCCAGCATCGATGCGGCGCTGGGCCGGCGCTCAGCCGAGCAGGGAGCGCTCCGGCACCACCAGTCGGCTCCCGGCGGGCCAATCCGGACCGAAGATGCCATTGCCGTAGCGGTCTGTGCGGCCGCAGAGATGCTCTCAGCCCCGCTGATCGTCTGCTTTACGAGCAGCGGTTTCACGGCCCGAAAGGTGGCCACCTGCCGGCCCACGGTGCCAGTATTCGCCTGCACGCCGGAGCCAGAGACCTTTCGGCAGCTCGCGCTGGTCTGGGGAGTAACCCCGGTGCTCACCGCGCACTCCAACGACTACGACACAATGCTCAAGGCAGCCCGGCAGCAGATCCTGGACCGCCAGCTGGCGCAGCCCGGGGAGCGGCTGGTGGTGACTGCGGGAGTTCCCTTCGACATGCCGGGCACGACGAACCTCCTCAAAGTCGAAGCCGTGTAGCGGATGCGTTTGACGTTTCTCGGTACCGGCACGTCGTTCGGCGTGCCCCAGATCGGCTGCGACTGCGCCGTGTGCCACTCGACCGATCCGCGCGACAGGCGCACCTCGCTCTGGCGCCGTGCTCCAAGATGCCGGAGCGACCATTCTGATCGACACCCCGCCTGAGCTTCGGCTCCAGCTGATCACCGTCGGTCTCTCCCATGTCGATGCCGTGCTCTACACCCACGAGCACGCCGACCACGTCAACGGCATCGACGACCTCCGGATTTTCTCGGTCCGGCAACGAAAGCCGCTCCCGATCTATTCGGTCCTGAAGAGACGCTGGATCGGCTGCGCTCATCGTTCAACTACATCTTCGATGACTCGGTGCGCGCCTTACGAGGGCACCTCCAAACCGCGGCTCACCCTGCATCCCGTCGACGCCCGGAGAGGTCGTCAGCATCGCCGGAGTCGATACGCTTCCTTTGGCGTTTCAGCACGGGCACCTGCGCGTGTTCGGGTACCGATTCGGTAACTTGGCCTACATCACCGACATCAAGGAGATACCTCCAGCAGAACGTGAACGGCTCCGGGGCCTGGATGTGCTGGTGCTGAATGCGCTGTGGTGGCGGCCCCATCCTACTCACCTCAGCATCTCCGAGGCGATCGACCACCGCGCGGGAGCTGGGGGCGCGCCGGACCTACCTTACCCATCTGACTCATGAAACCGGGCATTCGGATCTGGAGAGCAGATTGCCCGAGGGAATCTTTCCCGCCTACGACGGACTGACGGTGGAGGTGGCGTGATCAAGTTGCTGTACGGGCGAATGCTGCAGGAAAATCTGGACGGGAGCACGGGCTGAACCGGGCCCGACTGCAAAAGCTCTCGGCAGCCTTTCCTCCGGTGCAGGCTGAAGTGCGCCGCCGGCGCGCGGCCGGGGAGTACGGGTTCTACAAGCTGGTGGAGCAGGGCCCGACGGTCCGGGCAGATCAGAAGCTTTGCCGAGGGTCTGGGTCAGGCGCACGATCACGTACTGGTGCTGGGCATCGGCGGATCGGCTCTCGGCACCAAGGCTCTGTTGAATGCGCTTCGCCCCCCGGCCTGGAATGAGCTGGACGATGAGGCACGGGAGTTCTTTCCCCGGCTCACGGTGCTGGAGAATGTCGACCCGACCTCCGTCGCCGCGGCGCTGGATCGGATCGATCCTCGCCGGGTTCTGGTCAACGTCATCAGCAAGTCAGGCGGCACCGCGGAGACGATGGCGCAGTATCTCGTGGTACGCGCCTGGCTGGAGAAGGCGCTCGGCGCCGCGGCCTAACGGCATCTGGTCTTCACCACCGACCCCAGCCGCGGTGCCCTGCGAGAGTTGGCTCAGCGCGATCATATCGCCACGCTCGACGTGCCGCCTGATGTGGGCGGACGATTCAGCGTCCTTTCGCCGGTGGGGCTGCTTCCCGCCGCTCTGGTGGGTATCGACGTCGAAGGTTTGCTCGCAGGGCGCTCGGCTCGCGCTGGAGCGGGCCGAGGAGGACGACCTCTTCCGCGAACCCGGCTGCGCTCTATGCCGCTCTCCACCATGAGGCCGACGTAAGTCATGGAGCTCGTGTCCACGTGCTCATGCCGTATACCGACCGGTCTGCGCGAGTTGGCGGAGTGGTACCGGCAGCTCTGGGCCGAGAGCCTGGGCAAGCGAGCGGACCGGGAAGGAAAGACGGTGCATGTCGGCCCCACGCCGGTCGGCGCGGTGGGCGCCACCGATCAGCACAGCCAGGTGCAGCTGTTCATGGAAGGGCCCTACGACAAGGCGATCACCTTCATGACCGTGGAGAACTTCGGGGTGGATGTGAGAATTCCCGGGCGCTCCGCCGCCGGCGGCCGCGCCGGCTTTGCCGCCCGACCTGGCGTACCTGCCGGGACACACGCTGGGAGAGCTGCTTCGGGCCGAGTACGAGGCCACCTCCGCGGCGCTGGCGCAGATGGGGCGGATGAGCTGCACCCTCCGCCTTCCCGATCTTGGCGCGGCCACCATGGGCGAGACGATCATGTTCTTTCAGCTCGCCACCGGATACGCGGGCGCATGGTACGGCATCGACCCGTTCGATCAGCCCGGCGTCGAGCTGGGGAAGCGCCTGACCTATGCGGCCATGGGGCGCCCCGGCTATGACCCGGCGCCGCGGGAAGCGCCGTCCACTGCCGACGAGGCTTGACGAGGGTGCGATCTCTCCCGCGGCGCGTTGCGGGTCTTCCGTTCCCGTCCTACCTTTGGCAGATGCATGGACACTGCGTTCAAGAGGATAGACCTGCATGGCTGATGCAACACAGCGGGTGATCGATCTGTATGGAGGCGGGGTGATTCTGGTCCCCGGCGGGGTAAAGATCCGCGATCAGGCCAAGCTGCGCTCACCAGCAACCGACCGGCTGGCCTGGCAGGCGGTCTTTGGGTCCGGAGACGACCGTGAGGCAGCCCGCTGGCTCATCTGGGAGCTGGGGCAGGTAACCGGCGCCCGCCCGGCCTCCATTAATGATCTGTATCTGGCCCGAGGCCGGGGCGAATGCGGTGGGTTCACCGTCCCCGCCATCAACGTCCGCATGATGGCCTACGACACGGCCCGGGCGATCTTTCGTGCCGCGCGTGCGGGCAAAGCCGGAGCCATCATTCTGGAGATTGCCCGCTCCGAGATCGCCTATACCGAGCAGCGGCCTGCGGAGTATGTCTCGGTCATGATTGCCGCTGCCTTGCGGGAGGGCTATACCCTGCCGCTCTTCATTCAGGGCGACCACTGCCAGGTCAACCAGAAGAAGTACCAGGCCGATCCCGACGGCGAGGTCGGTGAGGTCAAGAAGCTGATTGCCGAGGAGGTTGGTGCCGGGTTCTACAACATCGACGTAGATACTTCTACCCTGGTGGATCTCTCCCAGTCCTCGCTGAGCGAACAGCAGCGGCTCAACTACGAGCGCGCCGCCGAGATCACCGCCTTCATCCGGGACAGGAGCCGCAGGGGATGACGGTCTCGGTGGGAGCCGAGATCGGCGAAGTCGGGATGAAGAACAGCACGGTGGAGGAGCTGCACGCCTTCATGCAGGGCTACAACCAGGCGATCGCCGCCCTGGGCGATCCCGTGGGCATCAGCAAGATCTCGGTGCAGACGGGCACTTCGCATGGTGGCGTGGTCCTGGCCGATGGCACGATGGCCGACGTCAAGCTGGACCTCACAGGCGCTCGCGGCACTCTCCGAAGTGGCGCGTGAGCGAGTACGGCCTTGCCGGGGCGGTGCAGCACGGCGCCAGCACGCTCCCGTCCAATGCCTTCGGCAACTTCCCCCGGATTGAAACCGCCGAGATCCATCTCGCGACCAACTTTCAGAACATCGTCTTCGATCACCCCCGGCTCCCGGCTGAGCTGCGGCAGCGGCTGCGCAGCTGGGTGGACGAGAATGCGGCCGGTGAACGGAAGAGCGGTGACACCAACGAGCAGTTCTATTACAAGGCACGGAAGAAGGCGATCGGCCCTTTCAAGCAGGACCTCTGGTCTTTGCCCGAGGACATCCGTGGCGCAATTGCCGGCGACCTCGAGAAAACGTTCGCATTTCTGTTCGAGCAGCTGAACGTGAACGGAACTCAGGATCAGGTCAACCGGTTCATCCAGGCCCCCATCCAGCATCACGCGGCGCTCAAGCCGGTGCTGGTTGCGGCGGCCGACGACCCCGACGCCGGGGAATAGGAGGCTCGAATGCGTCGCAAGCAGCAGCGCGAGGTGGTGTACGTCGAGCGGGGAGGCGACTCCTCCGCCAAGTGGCTCTTCTGGGGTGCGCTGTTGGGCGCGGGAGTGGCGCTGCTATACGCGCCGAGCAGCGGCGAGGAAACCCGCCGCAATCTGCAGCGCAAGCTGTGGAAGTTCCGGGCCATGACCGAGGAGAAGCTGGACGAGATCACCCAGCAGTTCGGCGGCGCCAAGGACTCCCTTCAGGGCATGCTCGAGGATGAGGAGGACGAGCTGGAGGAAGAGGACAGCGCGGAGCGATTCGGGCGCAGCGCCAGGCCGTCGCCCCGGGAGGAGCTCGAGCGGCGCCTGGCCGACGCCCGGGCGCGGCGTCGCTCACCGGCAGATCTCGAGGAGCCGCTCGCCTGAGTCGGTCCAGGCCCGGCGGGTGGTACCGTTCGCCCGCCGGCTTCCTGCGCCGGACCCTCCAAGCCGCCGATGAAGACAACATTCCGTTTCTCGCCAGCGCACTGACCTTCGACGCGCTGCTGGCCGCGGTTCCGTTCATCCTGCTCTTGCTGATCGGCCTGACCCATCTGGCCCAGGCTGTCACCGGCCCCGAAGTCGACACCGTTGGAGCTGTTCCACCGCTTCCTGCCACCCCATTCGACGCTTGCCGGACCGCGATCCGTTCGGCATCATCGAGCGGCTGCTGACCGGCATCACCGAGAACCGGGGCGAGCTGTCGCTCTACGCGGTGCCCGCCTTCCTCTGGTTCAGCACCCGGCTCTTTGCCGGCATCCGCACCGCACTGAACGACATCTACGACGTTTCGCTCCGCCCGACTCCGCACCGGGCGGTGATCACCCTGTTGCTCCTGGCCAAGCTGCGCGACGCGACCATGGTTATCGGCACGGTGATCCTGTTTCTGGCGAATACGCTGCTGACGACCGGGCTGGCCATTCTGGAGGCCCGCGGAACCGAGACCGTGCCCCAGCTCGGGTTCTTCGTGTCCACCGTTGGGCGCTACCTGGCGGAGCTCCTCGCCTTCAGCTTCTCGGTTTCCCTGTTCTACGTCACCTACAGCTACGCCTCGGTCCGCCGGCTCCCCTGGAAAACCGCGCTGCTCGCCGCCACCTTCACCGCGCTGCTCTTCGAGGTGGCCAAGCGGCTCTATGCCCTGTACCTGACCAACTTCGCCTCGTTCGAGGGGCTCGGCGGCGACGCGAATCTGGGTGCGATAGTGCTGTTCATTCTCTGGGTCTACTACACCGCCATTGTGTTTCTGCTGGGCGCCGTCGTGGCGGAGACCTGGGAGTTGAGAAAGATGCTCGACCGCCAGCGGGCGATTCTGGGCTGATCGTATCTCACCACTTCGGAGGTGGTCCACGTGTCGCAACCCATGGGTCGTGCCCTGGTGATGGTGGCTGTCGGGTTGGCATTCGGCACGGGCTGCAAGACAGCGGGAAAGGTCTTCCGACTCGGCCGGCGGCAAACTCGGCCGCTGAGCTGTCCGACGCCGATCTTGGCGCCATTCGAGCCGTGGACTCCGCCTTTGCGGCGGCTGCCAACGCCGGCAATGCGGATTCAGTTGCTGCTGTGTATGCCACCAACGCGGCTCTGCTTCCTCCCAATCTTCCGCCGCAAAAGGGCCGCGCTGCCATCCGCGCGTTCTGGGGAGGATTCTTCGAGGCCTACACCGTTCGCTTCGAGATCGACTCCGACATCGTGGAAGGGCGGGGTGACCTGGCCTACAACATGGGACACTACCGCTTCACGGCGGTACCCAAGGCCAAAGGCATCCGGCGTGGCAGACGAAGGGAAGTTCCTGGAAATCCTGAAGAAGCAGCCCGACGGCAGCTGGAAGTACGTGGTGGATATGTACAGCTCGAATCTCGCTCCGCAGCACTAGTCGTCGCGATTCCCACCCCGTTCGGGGCGGGTTATATTACGGATGCCTCAGGTCCGAAGGGCGCCGGCGCGTGAACCGCGTCAGGACCTCGCCGGTAGCAGCGCTAAGCGATGTCCGGTGTCGCTTCGGGGTGCCTGAGGCACTTTTCTTTTTGGCCCGCTTATATGATCTCCCTCGCCCGCCGATACCGCCCCAAGCGCTTTTCCGATCTCCTGGTCCAAGACCATGTCGTGGCCGTGCTCCGCGGCGCCGTTGCCCGGGGCCGGGTGGGGCACGGGTATCTCCTGACCGGTCCCCGAGGGGTCGGGAAGACCACCGCCGCCCGCATCCTGGCCATGGCGCTCAACTGCGCCCAGCGGGACGCGTCAGGTGATCCCTGCGGCGAATGCGAGAACTGCCTCCGGGTCTGGAATGGCTCCGCCAATCTCGACGTGGTCGAGATCGACGCCGCCAGCAACCGCGGAGTGGAAGACGCTCGCGATCTGCGGGAGCGGGCCATGTACGCCGCATCGCAGGAGGGCCACTCACAAGGTCTACATCGTCGACGAAGCCCACATGCTGACCCGCGAGGCGTGGAACGCGCTGCTGAAGATTCTGGAAGAGCCGCCTCCGGGTGTGGTCTTCGTCTTTGCCACCACCGAGCCCCAGAAGATCGCGGCCACCGCAGCGCCGGTGATGTCCCGCCTTCAGCGGTTCGATTTCCGCCGAATCGGTCCCGGCGGCCATTCGGGACCGGCTCCAGCAGGTGCTCGCGGCGGAGGAGATGCAGGCCGAGGACGACGCGCTCACGCTCATCGCCCGCCACGCCGATGGCGGCATGCGGGACGCGCTCTCGGTTCTCGACCAGTGCCTGAGCTTTGGCGAAGGGGTGGTCACGGCCGAGCGGGTCCGCGAGGTGCTGGGCCTGGTCGATGACGAGCTCTACGCAGAGGTGCTGCAGCTGGTGGCCGAGCGGAGCCCGGCGGCGGTTTTTCCGCTCGTGGACCGGCTGTGTGACGCAGGGGTCGACCTGGCGGAGTTCATGGCCGGGGCGGCCGAGGTGCTCCGAGGCCTGCTGATGCTCCAGGTGGGTGCCGAGCCGGAGGGGCTCACCGAGGCGGTCCGCGCCAGGCTGGAGGAGTACCGGAGCCGTTTGCAGCCGGGCGACGTGCTCCGCATGCTGCGGCTTGCTGGCCGAAACGAGAACGGCATCCGCCGAAGCGTCAATCCCCGGCTGGTGGTCGAGACGCTGCTGCTGCGCTGGGCCTGCTGGACCGGATGGTGGATCTGGAGGAGGTGCTGGCAGGGGACAGCGGGGCAGCGGGGCAGCGGGGAGCAGGGAACCGCGGGGCAGCGGGGTAGCTAGAGCGCCAGCGGCGGCACCGGCTCAGAGCAGCAGCGGCTGCAGCCAAGCCACAGGCGCGAATCCGGGCCGCCGGGGCCGCCTCCAGCGGCCCCGCTCCCCGCTTCCCGCCGACCGCCAACTGGCCCCCTCGATCGAAGCCATTCGGGCCGGCTGGCCCGCGTGTCGTCGCCGCCCGGGTCCAGAGCCGGTTCCTGGGCGAAGCTCCTGGCAGCTCGGTCGAGCCGGTCGCCCTGGTGCTGCCCTGGCCTGACTGTGGCGCATGCAGCGAGCCCAATCAGTTGTTTGCCGACCGGCTTGAGCAGGAGGCGCGTAAGGTCGAGGAGATCCTGAGCCGAAGCCTGGGCCAGCCCATCCGCCTGCGGCTCGTCGCCAATCCGGACCAGCGGGACGCCCCCCAGGCCCGAGCCCCGCCGGATGTCCGATTCGAGCATCAAAGCCGACCGGCTGCGGGAGTTCCGGTCCAAGGATCCCGCCCTCGACACGGCGGCCGATGCGTTAGATTTGGAGATCGTGGATTGAGCGGGACTAGGTCTAGAGTCCAGAGTCTCGAGTTCTAGGGGCAGACCTTAAGCCTAGGACTCTGGACTTCAGACTTTAGACGTTCGACTCTACACTCCCGACTCATGGCAGGATTACCCGATAGCATGGCAGATCTTCAGCAGCTCTTTCAGCTGGGCCAGCAGATGCAAGGCCGGCTGCAGCAGCTGCAGACGGAGCTGGCCACCCGCACCATCGAGACCTCCGCCGGCGGCGGCATGGTGAAGGTCACCGCCGATGGCCGCGGCACCGTCCGCGCAGTGTCGATCGATCCCGCCGTATTTCAAGGATCATGACGCCGAATTTCTCAGCGATCTGGTGCTCACCGCGGTGGCCGAGGCCCAGCGCCGCGCGGCCGAGATGCTCCAGGCCGAGATGCGGAAAGTGCCCTCAGCTGCCCTTTACGCTCTCCTTTCTGACCGGTGAGCGCGATCGAGGAGCTGATCACCGAACTTGCCAGGCTTCCCGGAATCGGCCGGAAGACGGCTCAGCGGCTCACTTTTCATCTGCTTCAGCAATCCCCTGAACAGGCTCAGCGCCTCGCCTCGGCCCTCGCCTCGGTGACCGAGCGGGTGCGGCCCTGCGAGGAGTGCGGCAACCTCACTGAGGACCAGCCCTGCGCCATCTGCCGCGATCCCCGGCGAGATGCCGGAGTGGTCTGCGTGGTGGAGGAGCCCTCGACGGTGGGCGTGGTCGATCGCTCGACCGACTTCCGGGGCCGTTACCACGTGCTCGGCGGCCAGCTGTCGCCGCTGGACGGCATCGGCCCGGAGGCACTGCGGCTGGACCGCCTGGTGCAGCGGGTGCGGGAGGGCGGGGTGCGCGAGGTGATTCTGGCGACCAATCCTTCGATGGAGGGCGAGGTCACCGCCACCTACATTCAGCAGCTGCTGGCCGGCATGGACGTGCGGGTTACCCGGCTTGGCGCGCGGGCTTCCCATGGGTGGCGACCTGGAATACGTCGACGGCGTCACCCTGGCTCACGCGCTGGTTGCCCGGCAGGACGTCGGCTGATGCGGTCGCGCGCGCTGGGTGTTCGCCGGGGGAGTGGTGGCTGGGGTAACCGGTGGCTGGCTCCTGGCCCAGCAGCGGCTCACCTATCATCGGCGCGATCTGTTCAGCCCCCGCCCGCTCCGGCGCCTTGCCGCGCTGGGCTTTCTGGCGGGGCAGAACGGGGTGGAAACCGTCCGGCTGCTGCGGGACTACCTCGCCTGGGAGCGGCAGCCGATGCTCCGCCGGCGGGCCGAGGCCATCGTGCGGCGTATGGAAGCGACTCTGGCATGAGATCGAGCCGGTGAGCGGCGCTTCGAGCTGGTCGTTCCGGGAAGACGACGCCGAAAGATTCAGGCAATCCTGAGCGGCTTCCTCAGCGAATCCAACGCGCGCACCGCGCTGATCGTCGACCGCACCGGCCAGATGGTGGCCACCGCCGGCGAGGCTCCGGCGTTCGATCCCACCGCCTTCGCGTCGCTCACCGCCGCCGACTTCAGCGCCAACGATCAGCTGGCCCGCATGCTGGGCGAGTCGGAGTTCGGCGCCCTGTTTCACCAGGGCGAGCGGGAGTCGATGTACCTGGCCGATATCGCCCGGCGGGTCATCCTGGTGGTGCTGTTCGACAACCGAACCACGCTGGGACTGGTCAAGCTGCGGGTCAAGACGGCGGTGGTCCAGCTGACTCAGGTGTTCACCGACATGTTCAACCGCGATGGCACCAGCGCGCCCGGGGTAGAGTCGGAGTTCCTGGGCGAGGCGGAAGACGAGATCGACAAACTCTTCGGGGCCTGAGGAAAGCAGCACCCATGTCGATGATCAACTACGCCTCGCGCGAGATCAACTGCAAACTGGTGTACTACGGCCCCGGACTCGGCGGCAAGACCACCAATCTGGAGCACGTCTACAACAAGGTGGCGCCCGGCTCCCGGGGCAAGATGATCTCCCTCGCCACCGAGACCGAGCGGACCCTCTTCTTCGACTTCCTGCCGGTCGACCTCGGCACCATCCGGGGATTCAAGGTCAAGTTTCACCTCTACACCGTTCCCGGTCAGGTCTACTACAACGCCTCCCGCAAGCTGATCCTCAAGGGCGTGGACGGCGTGGTCTTCGTGGCCGACAGCCAGATCGAGCGGATGGACGCGAACATCGAGGCCATGCAGAACCTCTACGAGAACATGACCCAGCACGGGTACGACGTCACCAAGATTCCCTTTGCCATTCAGTACAACAAGCGCGATCTGCCCAATGCGGCCCCCATCGCCGAGCTGCAGGCGGCGCTCAACCCCGGCTGGCCGGTCACCGACCCGATGAAGCAGCGGATCACGCCCGATCCCTATCACGATTCCGAGTTTCTGGTCAAGCAGGAGGACGGGCAGTGGATCGAGCGGGCCCCCTATTTCGAGGCTGTCGCGCTGACCGGTGAAGGCGTCTTCGACACCCTCAAAGCCATCAGCAAGAACGTCGTCAAGACGCTGGGGTAGGTACCATGTGGACCCTGCCCAACATCATTACCCTCGTTCGCATCTGCTTCACCCCGGTCATCGCGCTGCTGCCGTTCATCGAGGGGTACTGGCCCAAGCTCATCGCGTTCATCATTTTCATCATTGCCGCGGTCAGCGACATCTACGACGGGCATCTCGCCCGCAGCCGGAACGAGGTCACCGACCTGGGCAAGCTGCTGGATCCCATCGCCGACAAGCTTCTGCTCTTCGCCACCCTGATCCCGATCTACTTCATCTCCCGCCAGCGCCACGATCTCTACGACATTCCGATCTGGGGCAGCATCCCTCTCTGGGTCTGCCTGCTGCTGATCGGCCGGGAACTGGCCATGACCGTCTTCCGCTGGTGGGCCAGCCGGAGAGGCGTGGTGATCCCGGCAGCCGGTGCGGGAAAGCTCAAGACCACGATCCAGAACATCTTCGTCGGCGCCATCATCCTCTGGTTTGCCTTCCGCGATGCGCGGAAGCCCATGGGTTGGGAGCACAACCGGTACGCGCAGTACTGGAACGAATTCCACGGCGGCTTCGTCGCGGTCACGCTGGCTGTTGCGGCAGCTGCTCACCGTCTACTCCTTTGTGCTCTATCTCTACCGCAATCGGCGACTCTTCTCCGAACGCAGCTAGGAGCTAGCTCCAGACCCTCCATGAACATCGAGCTGGTTACCATCGGGACCGAGCTGCTGCTGGGGTTCACCGTAGATACCAACGGCGCCGAGATCGCGCGGCGTCTGGCGGACCATGGCGTGCGGGTGGTCCGCCGGATTTCGGTAGCCGACCAGCCGGACGCCATCCGCGCCGCCGTGGCCGAAGCCCTGCAGCGCACCGGGGCCGTCCTCACCACCGGAGGCCTGGGTCCCACGCGCGACGACATGACCAAGAAGGTGGTGGCCGAGCTCTTCCAGGCGCCGCTCGAGTTCGACGAAAGTGTCTGGGCCAGTTTGCTGGCGCGATTTGCCCGGCTGGAGCGCAAGCCGGCCGAGAGCAACCGGAGTCAGGCTGAGGTGCCCCGGGGTGCCACGGTGCTCCGAAATCGCTGGGGGACCGCTCCGGGACTGTGGCTCGAAGGCTCGCCCGGTCTCACCATCATGTTGCCCGGTGTTCCGCAGGAGATGCGAAAGCTGCTGGAGCACGAGGTTGTGCCCCGCCTTGCAGGCAAGAGCCTCGGGAGCCATCATTCGTTCCCGCCTGCTTCGGACCAGTGGAATGCCCGAGTCCACCCTGGCCGAGCGCCTGGGAGACGTTGAGGAGAAGATCGCGCCGGTCACTCTGGCCTACCTGCCGGGTTACGAAGGCGTGGACCTCCGTCTGACGCGCCTGGAATCTTGAGCCGGATGAGGCCGACCGGAAACTCGGCTCGGCGGTCGAGCTGCTCCGGGGTCGGGCGGGGGATCCGGTCTATGGCGATGGTGAGACGGATCTGGCGGCCCTGGTTCTGGAGCGGGCTCGCGCGAGAAGCGTCCGACTGGCCGTTGCAGAGTCGTGCACCGGAGGCCTTCTGGGCGGGCGTCTCACGGAAATCCCCGGCAGCTCCGATGTCTTTGTCGGCGGGGTGATCGCCTATGACAACGCGGTCAAGGTAAAAGCGCTGGGTGTTGCGCAGGCGCTGCTGGATGAGCACGGCGCCGTGAGTGAGCCGGTGGCTCGCGCCATGGCGGAGGGCGCAGCCGAGCGGTTTGGAGTCGACGCTGCTCTGGCGGTTACCGGCATTGCGGGCCCTGGTGGAGGTACCGAGCAGAAGCCGGTGGGTACGGTCTGGATCGCGTGCGCGTTGCAGGGGGAGGTGCATGCCAGGCACGTGCGCTTTGCCGGTTCCCGCCACGAAGTTCGGGCCCGGGCGGCTCAGGCGGCGCTCATCTGGTCTTCCGGCTCCTGGGAGAAGCTACCGAACGACGAAATTACCGTTAACCCGGCTCCAACTGTTCCAGTTGAACCGCCGTTCATCGCTCGGCCATCGCAGGTGCATACTGCTGAGTAATGGCACGGTTTGAAGCTGGGCTAGATGTTATCTTTGGTGAGTCTCGAGAGTGAGCGTATAAAGTGGCAAAACAGCGTGGATTTGGACGCGATTCCGATGGCAACAGACCTCCCGTCGACACTCCTGCCGGAATGGCCGAGCCGGAGAGCGACACCGGCCGCAGCGCCGATGGGCGGGATATCGCCTCGACCGATATGAGCGCGGAGCCGTCGTCCCGGACCGAGACACCCAGCCCCAGTTTCTGGGGGGGCAGGACACCCGGCTGGAGAACGAACTGGCCGAGCTGAAGGACCGCCATCTCCGGCTGGCGGCCGAGTTCGACAACTACCGCAAGCGCATCAACCGAGAGCGAGCCGAGCTGAGCGACCGGGCCCAGGCCAGTTTCGTGGCCAAGCTGCTCGATGTCCTGGACGACTGGATCGGCTGGTCGCCAGCGACCCGGCCACCCCTCTCGCCACCCTGCGCGAGGGGCTCAGCGCGGTGGACCGGAAGCTCTGGAAGGAGCTGGAGGATGCCGGAGTGGAGCGGATCGACCCGGTCGGGACCCCGTTCGATCCCGCGATGCACGAGGCGGTCTCCACCGCGCCTGCCCCGGATCGTCCAAGGAGCAGCAGGTGAGCGCCACGTTCCAGCCGGGCTACCGGTTCAAGGGTACGCTGGTGCGCCCGGCCCGGGTCCAGGTCTACTCCGACCAGGGCAGCGCTAACGTGGCTGCCAAGGACTTTTATCAGGTCCTCGGCGTTTCCGACTCGGCCAGCCAGGACGAGATCAAGAAGGCCTACCGCAAGCTGGCCAAGCAGTACCATCCCGACGCCAATCCCGAACAATCGCGAAGTGCCGCGGAGCGCTTCAAGGAGATCTCCGAGGCGCATAGCACTCTCTCCGATCCGGAGAAGCGGAAGCAATACGACCAGATGCGCCGCTACGGCGCCTTCGATGGCATGCCGCGCCGGCCCTCAGGGCGCCGGTGCAAGCCGGGGCGGTGGGCTGGATCCGGGGGATGGGCCTGAGACGCGACAGGGCTTCGATTTCGGGGATCTGGGCGGCTTGGGCGACATCTTTTCCTCGATCTTCGGCCGGGGCCGCGCGAGCAGGAGTCGAGCCGAGAGGCGATACCCTCGAGGCGGTGGTCGAGGTGCCGTTCCGGGTGGCGATGCTGGGCGGGAAGATCCCGGTCACGCTGCCGGTGACCGAAACCTGCCCCACCTGCAACGGAAGCGGTGGCGCGCCTGGCGCCACCTTGTCCACCTGTCCCGAGTGCAAGGGCCGGGGCACCATCTCCTTCGGCCAGGGCAACTTTGCCGTGAACCGGCCGTGTCCCCAGTGCCGGGGCCGGGGAAGATTCCCTCGGAGAAGTGTCCCACCTGCCGCGGCGCAGGCGAGGTCCGGACCGAGCGCCGGGTCACGATCACGGTCCCCCCCGGCACCGAGACCGGCGACCGGGTGCTGCTGCGGGGACAGGGACAGCCAAGCGGGCCCGGCGGCCCACCGGGCGACCTGGTCATCACCTTCCAGGTGCAGCCCGACCGGTTCTTCCGGCGAGAGGGACTCGACATCGTGGCCGACGTTCCGATAAACCTGGCGCAGGCCACCCTGGGCACCCGGCTCCGGGTGCGGACGCTGGACGGGAAGAAGGTTCTGCTGCGAATCCCGCCGGGTACTCAGCCGGGACGGAATTCCGGATCAAGGGACAGGGGCTGGAGAAGAACGGGCGGAGGGGTGACCAGCTGGTCGGAGTGCAGGTGACCGTGCCGGACGAGCTGACGCCCGGAGCAGCAGGAGCTGCATGAAGAAGTTCGCTGATTCGGCCGGGTTGAAATACTAGTCGCGAGTCACCAGCCGCGAGGTCTTAGAGGCGACCTGGCCGATCGCATTCGGTGACTCGTGACTCCTGACTCGCGGCTCCTTCGTCCGCCATCACCAACGACAAAACCATACTCACCAGTCCCACCACCAGCCCGCCCAAGAACGCCGCCCAGAAGCCGCTCACCGTAAAGCCCAGGTCCCAGCTCTCCGAGAGCCATCCCGTCACCAGCAGCATCAGCGCGTTGATCACCAGGGTGAACAGGCCCAGGGTGACGACGATCAGGGGGCAGGTGAGGATGGTGAGCAGGGGCCGGAGGGTGCTGTTGACGATGCCGAACACCGCAGCCACCAGAAGTAGCCGGCCCGGGCCCTCCGTTGAAGTCGAGCCCGGGAACGACGGCAGCGGCAATCCACAGCGCGGCGGCATTCAGGATCCAGTGAAGCAGGAGAGAACGGCAGCGGTCGCCCTCAGGAGATGACCCCTCCGCCCAGAACCCGGTCACCGGTCGTAGAGCACGCCCGACTGGCCCGGGCGTGATGGCGCGGACCGGGGTTTCCAGTGCCAGGGTCAGCTGGTCCGAATCCCTGTCCAACACTACGGCACGTGCGGCGCGAGCCCGATACCGGATCTGTACCTCGACAGCGCTCACCCGGCTCCAGCGGATCTGCCAGCCAGTTCAACTCCTCCAGCGTTACGCTGTGCCCCGCCAGGTCCTCGGCACTCGCCCACCACGACTTCACGCCGCTCCGGGCGAATGGCCACCACGTAGCGCGGTCCGATCGAACCCGCCGGGCAACCCCTTCCGCTGCCCGATGGTGTATCGGCCATAGCCCTGGTGCTCGCCGATGACCTCGCCCGCGGTGGTGACCAGCGGGCCCGGAGCGAGCGCCGGCGCATCGGCGGGGAGATGGCGCTCCAGCACCGAGACGTAGTCGTCGTTGGGAACGAAGCAGATCTCGACCGACTCCTGCTTCTCCGCGGTGGTGAGTCCCAGCCGCCGGGCATAGGCCCGGGTCTCTGGCTTGGTCAGCTCGCCGACCGGCGTCAGCATCCGGGCGACCACCTGGCGGTCGATCCCCCAGAGGAAGTAGCTCTGGTCCTTGGCGGGATCCGCGCCCCGGTAGAGCGCGCCGTCCCGGGCGATGGCGTAGTGGCCGGTGGCGATGTAGTCGCAGTCCAGCGCATCGGCGTGGGCCAGCAGGTCGCGGAACTTGGTGAACGAGTTGCAGCGCACGCAGGGGATCGGCGTCCGGCCCCGGCTGTACTCGCTGACGAAGTTCTGAATGACGTGCAGATTGAACCGGTCCTCCAGATTGAGAACGTAGTGCGGGATGCCCAGAGCGTGCGCGACGTCGCGCGCGTCGTTGATGGAATCCAGCGAGCAGCAGGGCCGGTCGGGGACCTCGTCGCCGTAGCAGAACAGCTTCATGGTGGCGCCCACCACGTCGTAGCCCTGCTCAACCAGGCGGGCAGCGGCCACGGAGCTGTCCACTCCGCCCGACATGGCGACCAGAACCGCGGCTCGACGCTCGTCGGCGGCTCGCTCGCTCGCTCGTCCCGCACGACCCAGCACCCCCGCCAGCTTCCGCACCTTCGCCGACCACCCCCGGAACCACCTCCACGGCCCGGTCCACGTCGTCCATGCTGCTCTCCCGGCCAAAGCTGAACCGGATGGTGCCCAGCGCCAGCTCCCGCGGCACGCCCATGGCCACCAGCACGTGCGAGGGCTCGACCGCACCGGTCGAGCAGGCCGACCCGCTGGACGCCGCGATGCCGGCGAGATCGAGGTGCATCAGCAGCGCCTCGCTGTCCGCGCCTTGCACCGCGATGCTCAAGAGATGGGGCGCGCGCTCGCTTCCCTCGGCGTTGACCACCAGGTCGGGCACCGTCGCCTTGAGCCGGCGCGGCCAGCTCGTCCCGCAGCGTCACAGAGCGCTCGCGCCAGGGCCTCTGCTCCGCGGCGGCCAGCTGCACCGCCCGCCCCAGGGCCACGGCGCCGGCCACGTTCTCGGTACCCGGGCGGATCCCGAACTGCTGGCCGCCGCCGTGGATGATGGCCTCGATCGCCTTGCGGTCCCGCACGATCAGGGCGCCGATACCCTTGGGCGCCCCGATCTTGTGACCCGAGATGGTGAGCAGGGTGCAGCAGAGGCTCTGGAGCGACACCGGCACCTTGCCCACTGCCTGGACCGCGTCGGTGTGGAAGATGACGCCGGCATCGCGGCATCGCTCGGCGATCTCTGCCACCGGCTGGACCACGCCGATCTCGTTGTTGACCCACATGACCGAGACCACCGCAGGCATTTCGGCCAGTGCGCGGTCCAGCGCATCCAGCTCGAGCATGCCGGCGCTGTCCACCGGCAGCAGGACCTCTCGCCCGCCCAGGTGACACACGGCATGCGCCGCGGCCAGCACCGCCTTGTGCTCGACCGCCGAGACCGCGGCGCACATCGGCCGCCCCGCTCCCGCGCGGCCAGCGCCGCTCCCACGATGCCGAGGTTGTCCGCCTCGGTGCCGCCGGAGGTAAAGACCACCTGGTCCGGCTCGGCGCCCAGCGCCTCCGCCATCTGCCGGCGAGCCTGCTCGATGCCCGCCCGGGCCGCCCGCCCAAAGCGGTGGGCGCTGGAGGGGTTGCCGAAGGACTGGTCCGTGAGGTAGGGCAGCATGGCCTCCAGCACCTCGGGGCGAACCGGGGTGGTGGCGGCGTGGTCCAGGTAGACGGGCGGCTTCATATCGGTAAGATAGCGCCTACTTCAGATGCTCCGAACGCCCAGCTTCACCACGTCGTCCACTTCCATGGTTTCATGGGTGAAGAACGGCTCGCCATAGCGCTTCCGTATCAGGGAGCCGTAGTGGGCGTTCTGGGTCTCGACCAGCGAATACAGATCCTGTCCCGTGGGGAAAATCTCTCCAGCCGCCTTGGCGCCGTCGAACTGGCTGGCGTAGCACTTGATGGCCGACGAGCTTGCGCTCGAATTGCGCGCTGATATCCACCACGAAGCGTCGGCTTGATCGGGATCCTCTCGATAGGAGAGAGCATAGAGCAGCTTGTGAGGACGGTGCGGGGATCCGCTCGCGTGATATCGCTCCAGGCCGGCCAGGTAGCATGCGTCCCGTCCCAGTTCCGACGCGATGCGGTGATCGGGATGCCGTCCCACGGGGAAGGGAAGAATGACGACGCGAGGCGCAAAGTGGCGGATGTGCTCGATCACAATGCGCCGAGTCTCCTCCGAGTTCTGCAAGTGCGCGTCCGGCAATCCGGCATTCCGCCGCTCAGTTACTCCCAGAATCTTGGCCGCGCGCTCGGCCTCTTCCGCTCGAAGTGAGGCACTCCCCCGGGTCCCGGTCTCTCCCTCGGTCAGGTCCAGAATCCCGACCCTGTATCCCGCATCGACCGCCTTCAATAGAGTGCCCGCACAGGTGAGCTCGACGTCGTCTCGATGAGCGGCGAGGGCCAGGATGTCTACGGGCATAGTGGAATATATCCACTGCCACGCTCTGCACTGTGCAAGCTGAACGGCGACCCGCATCTCCTGTGCTCCCCAAGGAGGCATTGTGCGAGCACAGATCATGATTATCGGGCTGCTCCAGGCGGCCCTGCTGACGGCGTGTGACCGCAACCTGAGCAAGTCAGAGCCGGAGAAAGCCCAACGGAACCTCGAAGCCGATGTGAAGTCCGCCAGCCCCGTACCCCTGGGAGTGGTGGGCGGCCGGCCAACCTCTCAGGCTCAGGCACCCAAGGCAAACGAAGACGGCAACACCTGGTCCCGCTATTCGGGGTCCGATGCGGCGGATCGGCTGATTGTCCGCACCGGGCAGGCCGGCATCGAGGTCGACTCGCTCGAGCCAGCCATCGCCGAGCTGCGCCGCGTGGCGCAGCGGGTGGGAGGGTTCGTGGCAGATGCCTCGGTTCAGAGCGGCCGGAATCAGGTGAGGTCGGCCACGCTCCAGCTCAAAGTGCCGGCGTCCAGGTTCGATGATCTCACCGAAGGGCTCCGACCGCTCGGCCGTTTGCAGTTCGTCAACGTCGCAGCCGAAGATGTGAGCGAGGAGTTCGTGGACCTGACCGCGCGGGTGGTGAATGCCCGCCGGCTGGAGGAGCGGCTGATCGAGCTGCTCCGGACCCGGACCGGCAAGCTCCAGGATGTCCTCTCGGTCGAGCACGAGCTCGCGCGGGTGCGCGAGGAGATCGAGCGGATGGAAGGCCGGATGCGCTTCCTCAAGGCCAGCGCCCAGCTCAGCACTCTGTCGGTAAACCTTTACGAGCCGGCGCCCCTCGTCGCCTCGGCCCCAGGGCGCAGCCCGATTGCCGAAGCGTTCAAGACGGCGTGGCGGAACTTCGTGGGCCTCGTGGCCGGCGTTATTGCCTCACTCGGCTTCGTGGTACCGGCGCTGATGGTAGGCTGGGCGGCAGTGGTGGTGGGCCGGAAATATCGCAAGGCTACGTGAGAGGCGGAGGGTCGGAGGGCCTCTACTCGTACCGCAGCGCCTCCACCGGATCCAGTCCGGACGCCTTGCTGGCCGGATAGAGTCCGAACAGCACACCGGTGAGAATCGACGCCAGTCACCGCCGCTACGACCGACAGCAGCGGTACCGTGGCGGGGATCGGGGTGAAGGAACGGATCGCCCAGGCGATCAGCGCCCCAGCCGCCATCCCCACGAGGCAGCCGACCAGCGTGAGCGTCGCCGCCTCGACCAGGAACTGGAACATGATCTCCCGCCGGGTGGCGCCCAGCGCCTTGCGCACTCCGATCTCCCGGGTGCGTTCGGTAACCGAGATCATCATGATCGCCACCACGCCCACGCCTCCCACCATCAGCCCGACGCTGGACAAGGCGATCATCACCACGAAGAACGCCGCCGTGATCTTGTTGAAGGTGTCGAGCATCCGGTCCTGGCTCACCACCGCAAAGTTGTCCGGCTGGCCCGGCCGGAGCCCGCGGTTGCTCCGAAGCGCGGTCGTCACCTGATCCTGCGCCTCCTGCACGGTGGCTGTCTCCGTCGGCAGCACCGCGATGTCCATCCAGCCCTTCTCAGTACTCCGCCACCTTGGTGAACGTGGTATGCGGAATGGCCAGCCGCGGCTCATCGGCGTTGCTGAAGAGCGACGCCGCCTCCGCGTGCATCCCGATCACCTCGAATGGCTCGCCGAAGATCTTGATCCGCTTGCCGACGGCGTCGCGGCCGGGGGAAGAGCGACTCGGCCAGCTTGTCGTTGATCACGACCACCCGCGCTCCGGCCGCGTACTCCATGGGGGTGTAGTTCCGCCCGGCCAGGATGTCGCCTCCGTTCACCTGGTTCCAGCTCGGACTCATCCCGGCGATCGTCGACGCTCTTGAGCTCCACCCCCTCGAAGCTCACCGGGCCCGCTGGTGTACTCGCCGATGTTGACATCCCGCACCGCGGGAAGGTTCCGGATCAGCTCGGCCTCTTCCACCGTGAGCCACGGCATCCGGCGCCAGGGGGACATCTCGTCCGAGCCGTCGGAGACCTCGAGCCCGCCGGAGAAGTAGCGGTAGACGAAGAAGGTCTTGGGTCCGGCGGACTCGAGGATGTCTGGTGATGCTGCTGGTTGATCCCGGTTATTGCGGAGGCCATGGCGATCACCACCGTCACCCCGATCGCCACGCCCAGGATGGTCAGAGCGCGGCCCGCACCTTGTTGGCCCGGATCGAGTCGAGGGCGATGGCCGATCCCTCCAGCATCCGGGAAAGCAGCGCTGCCCTTGCGTGCCGCCTCATTCGGCCCTCAGCGCGTCGATGGGATCCAGGCGGGAGGCCCGGCTCGCAGGATACACCCCGGCCGCGATGCCCACGCTCACGCCCAGCACCACGCCCACGACGATGGACCAGGGCGCCACCGCCGCCGGGCAAGTGGGGTCAACGCCTTGACCGACGAAGGCCAGACGCGATGCCCAGGCCGATGCCGAGCGCTGCTCCCACCGCAGAGAGGGTGGCCGATTCGACCACGAACTGGGCCAGGATGTCCCGCCGCCGCGCGCCCAAGCGCCTTGCGAATCCCGATCTCGCGGGTCCGTTCGCTCACCGCCATCAGCATGATGTTCATGATCACGATCCCGCCGACCACCAGCGAGATCGCCACCAGCCCGGGCAGGGCCACGAACAGCACCTCGCGAGATCTTCTGCCAGCTGCCCAGCGCTCCCTCCGCGGTCTGAAAGGCGAAATTGCTTCTCCTGCCCCGGCTTCAGCTGCCGGCGGCTTCGCATGATCGCCTCCGTCTCGGCCCAGGGCGATCTGCATCTCGGTCGGATCGGCGGTCTGGACGATGAGGGCATCCAGAATGTTGATGGGGCAGATCAGCCGCCGGCCTGGAGCGCTGAAGGGCATGATGGCGAACTTGTCCAGCGAGAGCCCGAAGAGATGTGCCCTGTCTTGCCACCACGCCGATCGACCCGGTAGGGAAGGCCGCCGATGATGACCTTCTTGCCGATCGGGATCCACGCCCTTGCAGCAGTTTGTCGGCGAGCTCCTGAGCCGATCACCAGCACCGGCTGCGCCGGTGCTGACCTCCTGCGAGGTGAAGGCGCGGCCCGGCGGTGATCTCATAGTTCTTGATCTTGAAGTAGCTCTCTTCCGTGCCCGCTCAGTCCGATGTCCTTGGCCACCTTGCCGCCATAGTGCACCGCCACGCGGTCCTCGCAGAACTTGGCGAACGTGGCCGGGGTGCTGGATCCGCTCGCGGACGTAGTCGGCATCGTCGTAGCTGATTCGGGGGCGCCGGCGCCAGGCCAGCCAGACATCCTCCGGACACGTTGCCGGTGATGATGCTGGGGCGCTGCCGCAGCTCGAAGGTATTGGCCCCCACCAGCGTGTTGGCGAACCGGTCCACCATGTAGCGGTTCATGCCCTGAACGATCGACACCACGGCGATGAGGAACGTCACGCCGATCAGCACGCCGACCAGCGAGAAGAAGCTCTTCAGCTTCTGTGCCCGGAGGGTGCGAAGCGCCATCCGGACCGCTTCCAGCAGGCGCATCTAGGACGACTTCGCTTCCCGGGTCTTGGTGGTGTCGGCCTGGCGCACCTTGGCGCCATCCTTCAGGTCCCGGATGGCCTGGTAGGTTCCCGCCACGATGGTCTCGCCCTCCCGCAGGCCGTCCACCACCTCGAAATAGTCGTCTCCCGCTACGCCGACCTTGACCGGACGGAAGGTGGCGACCCCGTTGCGCACGACAAACACGCCTTCCGCCTCCTTCTTCCTGAACCGGGCCCGCAGGGTGTCGACCTGCGGTGCTCGGCCTCGGACTCGTTGGGGATCTTCTCGTGCTCGCGCACGGTCAGCGCGATGATGGGAATGCTCAGCGCGTTGTTCCGGGTATCGGTGATGATCCGGGCGGTGCAGCTCAGGTCGGGGCGGATGTCGGCGGCGGATTCCGGAGCGTGATCTCCACGTCGAAGTCCACCGCCCGGTCGCTCGAGCCCGAGGCGGTTTCGGTGGGCGTGAGCTTGGCGCTGTGACTCACCTTGCTCACCCGGCCCCGAGAAGGTGGTGTCCGGGTAGGCATCGATGGTGACTTCCACCGAGTCGCGGAGCTTCAGCCGCACCACATCGGTCTCGTCCACCTGCACCTTCGCCAGGATCACCGACAGGTCGGCGATGGTCATCAGCAGCCCGGTTTCCCGGGAGAAGGTTCCCGGCACCGCCACCTCGCCCTCTTCGACCGCCAGCCGCACCACCCGGCCTGATATGGGCGCAGTCAGGCGCGTCTTGGCCAGGTTGTCCTTGGCTCTCCTGCAGGCTGGCTCGGGCCTGGTCCAGCTGGGCTTTGGTGGACTGGTAGTTCGCTTCGGCGACGTCGAGGGCGGTTTGCGCCTGCTCCGCGGTCTCCGGGGCAATCAGGTTCGTCGCCCAGCTCGGTCAGTTGCCGTGGCCCGATCCCAGGCCCGCTGCGCCTGGTCCCGGCTCGCCCGGGTCTGCAGCAGGGTGGCCTCGGTCGAGGACACCACACCCTGGGCCCGCGCCACCGCGGCCTGATACTGTGCCGGGTCGATCTGCAGCAGGAACTGGCCGCGCTTCACCAGATCGCCCTCGCCGCACGGCGATATCGATGATCCGGCCGGTGATGTCCGCGCTGATATCAACCGAGGTCTTCGCCTCGATCTTGCCGCTGGCGGTAACCGAGGCCACCAGGTCTCGGCGGCTCACCTGCTCCAGCCTCACCTCGGTACCGGCGTGTTTCTTCTTGTGAATCTGGAACGCCACCACGCCGCCGATTGCCAGAACCACAACAGTGACAATGAGCCAGATCCGGGTTCTTCGCAGCATGTCTGTTCCTTAGTGACGAAGCGAGCGCCCGCCCGGGATTTCCAGCGCGGCGAGGGCCTTGTGGTCTGGGGATGAGATCATGACCGATGTAGTACGCGGGCCCCGCCGCAATGGTTTCAACTTGGGACGATAAAAAATTGTGCGGAACCGAGCCGCGCCCGTTAGTCCTGAGCGCGAGACACGATGGTGCCCGACTCAGGGAGCTCGAGTCGAACCAGCCGGCCCTGGCCGTCGGTGCTCAAGTCCCGCGGATGTCACCGCTCAGAGTCACCCGGGCCCCGGCGGCAGCACCGGACTCGCGCCGCGCGACGAACGAGGCCCGCCGGGCACGTTCGAGGGAAGACCGCCGTCAACGGCTTGCCGGCGGGGGTCGCCAGATCCGCCACCGCAGTATAGAGCGAGAAGACCTGGTCATCGAGCAGCACCACATCGGGACCGCCAGGCAGCTCTCGGCCGGCCTCGGAACCTTTGGCGACGGTGCGGATGATCAGCCGAGCTCCGGAGCCGGCCGCGAAAATCACGGTCGGTCCATTCGGCCCTTCGACGTCGAGCTGAAATTTGGCCAGCGCCGATTCCGCGGTGCGGTCTAGTGTCGCGGCCAAACGCAGGGTAGGGCTGTTTGCCGGATAAGTTGCGGTGGCGCGGAGACTGGTGCCCGGAGCCCCCCGGCCGCGACCCTGGGTCAGCGTGAATTCCTCTCGACCGATCTCCCGTCCTCCCTGTTGGATAACGAGCTTGGTCCCAGGTGAATCCTGAGCCCGGGCTGTAGCGGCCGGCAGGAGCACGAGTAGAACCGCGGCGAGGCGCATGGCTTCTCCGTTCGTCAGGATCTCTCTAGACAGGTGCTCGACTCGGTCGACGATAAATCTATACAGGCGCTCACCCTTCTGGGCGCTGGCTAGACTGGGGTAGCCCACCGATCCGGGAGAGCCGGCCGGAAGGTGCCGGCTGTCTCCGGGGCGGTATCGGGACAGCATCTCCGGCGGTAGATCGAAGTCCCGGGCCAGCTCCATGTGGACCAGATGCGGAGCCAGGAACAGGAGCAGGGAAGTGTCCAGCTCGCCACCCTGGATCGGCGCCGGGCGCTCCAGAAGGGAGCCGAATTCGATGCTGAAGATGTCCACCACCTGCACCGTGGCTTCATCGGTGCGGATGGCACTGAGCGCCTCCAGATGTGCTTCGCTGGATTGCGCGGTGATGATGAAGAACTCGCGGACGCCTGCCCCCTCCTCCCAGGACTCGATAAGTTCGTTCATGACCCGGTGAAGTGTTCGACGTCTGAGCGCGGCCCCGCCAGGGAAGGGCCGGGTCGTGGCATGCACGCCGTACTCGACCGTGGGAGTGCGCGCGATCCCAAACGTCTCCGACAGATCGTCGGCCAATCGCTCCACGATTATTGTATCGCAGCCAAGCGGAAGGTGGGGACCGTGCTGCTCCGTCGTCCCCACCGGCACGATGAGGGTCGGCCGCGTCAGCAGCCGCTCGCCTGACCGCGCCGGGGGTCATCTCCTTCAAACGCCAGGGGTGTCGCTCTTGAATCATCGCGGGCGGCTCGTGGGTTCTGGTCGTCGTGGCAGCTGGGGTCGCTGCGGCCGAATGGCTGCGGCAGCCCGCGCGGACTCTGGGTGTGGGTTGCCTGGATCTGCGTCGGGGCGGAAATCGCGCTGCTATGGCCTCTGTCAGGGTGGCGTCGGCGTGCGCTCTTGATCCTGCTGGCCGGACTGGCGACCGCGCTCTCCCTTGGCCACCGGCAGATCAGAGCCATCGAAACCCGCTGGCCCCAGGAGCGAGAGAAGCGCGTCACCGCGGCTTCCCAGCATCTCGCGGCAGATCTCCATTCGGCCTTACATCGAGCCGAGCGGCTGGCCGAGGCCGCCATAGCCAGTCCGGCAAAGAGCCGCGAGCGCGGCACTGGCAGGAGTTGAGCCGGCTGGTGCCGTCGGCCGGGCCGGAAATGAGCGTGGTGGTGTTCGACTCCGCCGGCGAGCCTTGGGCCTGGGCCGGGCGGCACCGGTTGCTGCCGCGCGCCGAGGGCGACTCATTCGCTGCTCGGACGAGTGGATATTACGTCGTGCTGGAGGCCCGGCGCCACTCGGCCGAGGGACGCAGCGCCGTGGCCGGCGTACTGATCTGGGCCCACCCGGCCGTCCCCGACCGGAACCGGAGTCTGGCCGAGCTGTTCCGGCAACGCACCGAAGTGGGTCTCGCGGTGTATCCCTCCGGCACGGCGCCGGAGAGTCCCGACGTGTTCGATTATGAGGAGCCCACGACCTCCGGCTCCCGGCTGCTCTTCAGCGTTCAGCCCATCCCGCCGGAGCAGGGCGCCGCCAAGGAGCTGGTGTTCCTCCGAACCAGCCATGCTCTGCTCTGGCTGTTTTCGCTGACCTTGATCCTGGCGCTGGGCACTTGCCTCAGGAGCGCTCGAGCGATTCCTCCTTCTCGGCCTGCGTCCTGTGGCTGGTGGCCCGCGCACCGCTCGGACCGGCGCTCGGGCTGCAGCCGCTCTTCTCGCCGGCCACATTCTTTCGGCCGCTGCTGGGACCGCTGTCGGCGTCCGCCGGCGTCCTGGCGCTCTCCGGCATTCTGCTGACCATGGCGGGCATCTGGCTCTGGCGCCGCCGGCTGCCGCGCCGCTGGTACGGCGTCCTGTTCGGCGCGATTCTGCTGCTCGCGTCTCCCTATCTCATCAGAGCTCTGGGTCGAGGCATCACCCCGCCGGCCCGCGGTGTCTCGGTTGGCGCTGTGGCTCACCTGGCAGCTGACGCTCCTGGTCGCGGCGTCGGCGCTGATTGTCCTGGCCGCATCGCTGTTTCGGGGGAACGGGCCCGAGAGTCACACCCGCTGGCGAATCATCGCTGGTGTGGGTATCGCCTTCGCCGCCGCCGTGATCGGGATGTACGTCTGGAGTCCGCGGAGGAGCCTGGCCCGATTGGTACACCTTCCTCTGGACGCCGGCGCTGCTGCTGGTCACCCTGCCCGCGCCGCCGCTGGGCGACGATCAGCGGAATCGCCCTGGTTGCCGGCAGCTCGGCCGCGCTGGTCACCTGGGGAGCCGAGATGTCCGGCCGGCTCCAGGTGGCGCAGCGGGACATGGCTCGGCTGGGCGACGAACCCGATCCGCTGGCGGTGCCGCTGCTGGAACGCTTTGGCGAGCAGGCGTGGCGCGCGCGTCCGCCGGCAAACGCCTCGGAGATGTACGCGCTCTGGCATGGCTCCTCGCTGGAAGACCAGGGATATCCGGCCCATCTGGCGCTGTGGTCCCCGTCGGGCGAGCTGCGGGACGAGCTGACGCTCGACTCTGCTGGATGTGCCCGACTCAGCTGCTGGCGGCCGCGGTCCGTAGTCTCCCCCCGAACGACAGCATTCGGGTAACCCAGATCGCTGCGCCCGCCCGGCGTGCACAACCTGCTGCATGGTTCGGCTCAGCCCCCAGGAGGTAATGACTGCGCTGATCGGACCGCGATCGGAGCTCGTTCTGCCTGGGCGACTGGGACGTCTGCTCGACCCGACCCGCCGCAGTGTCCCCTTGTATACGCTCTCCCTCTCTGCTTCGCCCTCAGCGCAGCCCTTGCCACCCGGCCGCTGGCGACGGGAGGGCTGGATTCTCCGGAGCGACTTTCCCCTGGTGCTGGCAGGCACGGCCCGAGTGGTCCACGCGACTGTCGACCTTCGAGCTCCGGTGCCGCTTTTCGTCCGCGGCGTGCTGGTGGTGCTGCTCGATGCGGCCGTGCTCGCGCTCCTCTGGTTTCTGGCCGAGCTGGTGGCTGGGGTGCGGCCGGCGCCCCCGCGGTGGCGCAGCCTGGCCCGATCGTTCCGGGTGCGCCTTGCCTTCACCCTGGGCGCGTTCTTCATCGTGCCCGCTGTGGGATTCGCCGCCTGGAGCTTCGTACGCCTGGGCGAACGAGGCGGAGCGGAGCCGGGACCTGCTCATCACCCAAACCCTGCGGGATGCGGTGGTGGCCGGAGGGGCCGTATTCCGTTCCGAGACTCCCCCTCCCGACCGTCTGATCCGGTTGAGCCGCCGGTTGGATGCGGACCTGGCGTTGTATCAAGGCGGAGTGCTGACGGGAACCAGCAACGGCATTCTGGAAGATCTCGGCATCATGGGCCAGTTGATGGACCCGCGGGCCTTTGCTCGGCTGGCGCTGGAGGGCGACGTCGAGGTCACCCGCGAAGGTTTCATTCCCGAGCTGGCCGAGCGCATCGGATATCGGGTGGTGCGGCCGGGCGCTCCGGAGGACATCGCCGTGCTGGCCACGCCACAGCTGGCCGACGACGTGTCACTCGGTGTCCGACAGCTGGATCTGGCTCTGGTGCTTCTCCTGGCAACGCTCGCCGGCGTAGCCGCTGCGTTGACCGGGGCGCAGATCGCGGCCCGCACGCTCTCCCGTCCGGTGGCCGATCTCCGTCGTTCCGCACTGGCCCTGGGTAAGGGCCAGCCGATGCCGTCCCATTCGGGCCGGCCGCCGCTCGAGTTCGAGCCGGTGTTCGCCGCCTTCGAGCGGATGGCCGCGGACATCCGTTCCAGCCAGAACGCCCTCGAGGAGGCCCGCCGGCGAACCGCTACTGTGCTCGCGACCGTCGCCACGGGGGTTGTCGCCGTGGATCCCGCCGGCCGCGTGCTCATCGCCAACGGCCAGGCGGTGGATCTGCTCGGTGTGGATCTGCAGGAAGGCGAGCCCTTCCTCGACCGGCTCGGGCCCGAGTGGAGCCCGCTCGCAAACGCGGTGCGACGCTTCCTGGTGGATCCTAACACCGATGGCTCAGTCGAGCTGGATGTGAGAGGGCGCCGGGTTACGCTGCAGCTGGCGTCCCTCGGTCCTCAGCTCAGAGGCGCCGTGCTCGCTCTCAATGACGTGTCGGAGGTTTCCCGGGCCGAGCGGGTACTTGCTTGGGGTGAGATGGCACGTCAGGTGGCGCACGAGATCAAGAATCCGCTCACCCCGATGCGGCTGGGTATGCAGCACCTTCGTCGAGTGTACCGCGACCGCCGTACCGAGTTCGACCGGACGCTGGATGAGACGGCCGATCGCATCCTGGCGGAGATCGATCGGCTCGACACCATCGCCCGCGCCTTCAGCCGGTTCGCCGCCCCGGCGCTCCAGGACCAGGCGCTGCAGAAGATCGATCTTGGCGCCGTCGTGGAAGAGGTGGTGCAGCTCTACCGTCTATCGGAGGAAGCTTGCTCGGTGAGACTGACGGCCGAGCCGAACGCCTTTGGGGCTGCGCGGAACGATGAGGTGAAGGAGGTGTTGGTGAACCTGCTGGAGAACGCGCGCAACGCCGGCGCGTCCGTGGTAGAGATCCGGGCCGGGCCGGGAATCATTCGAGTCTCGGACAATGGAAGCGGCATTCCTGCCGACTTGCTGCCTCGCGTCTTCGAGCCGCGATTCTCCACCACCACCAGCGGCGCGGGACTCGGCCTGGCCATCGTGAAGCGTCTGGTGGAGAGCTGGGGCGGGCAAGTCGAGCTGGAGAGCACCGAGGGCGATGGAACGGTAGTTACCGTCCGGACTCAGGTCTAGCGGGCCATTCCCTTCGCCCGCTCGGCGGCCGCGATCGCAATTGCCTGGTCCTGGGACCGGGACCGCCGCAGCAGCCGCACCGCCGTTTGCATCTGACGGTCGGACAGGGCGCGCCGCCGGGCCTCGGTAACCGGGCCAAACACCGCCCGGGTGATCTCATAGCCGAGCTGCTCGTCGATGTAGGCCGAGGCGTTGTCATAGGTCGGGCGGGGCAGGTCCAGGCCGATCTGCTGCATCCGCTGATACACGTCTTCCCGCATTTCGTCGCTCACCCGGAAGGACTGGAACTTCGGCGCACCGGGTGATTTCTGAACATCTTCAGCGTAGTCGGACAGCACGCCCCGGAACTGACCGATGTCCTCACCCAGCGCGGACAGCAGCGCGCGCTCCGCGTCCGATCGCGGTGTGCCTCGAATGGTCAGATCGGGCAGGATGCCGCTGGCGTCTGGAATGGCGCGTCCGGCATCGGAGTGGAAGAGCCGCGGCATCAGCGACGGCGGCCGGTTGCCCACCGCGCCTTCGCCGTCGGGGCGGGGTCGCTGCACCGTGCGGCCGCTGGGAGTGTACCAGCGAGCCGTGGTCAGCTTGATCGCGATCTCCTCGCCCAGAGGATAGGTGGTCTGCAGCACGCCTTTGCCGAAGCTCGGCGTGCCCAGGATAACCGCGCGGTCGTGATCCTGGAGCGCACCCGCGATCAACTCCGCCGAGCTTGCGGTGCCGTGATTGACCAGAAGTGCCACCCGCAGGTCGTTCCATCCACCGGACAAGCCAGCGAGATACACCTTGGAGTGTTCGGGTGAGCGTCCTTCGGAGATGGCTACCGTGTCGCCGGGGTTGAGGAACAGGCTCGCGACCTTTACCCCCTCATTGATCAGCCCCCCGGGATCGCCGCGCAGATCCAGCACCAGTGACGTCATTCCATCGTTCACCAGCCGATTGATCGCCTGCCGCAGCTCGGTCGCCGCTCCATCGCTGATGCGGCGGAGCTCGATGTAGCCGACCCCGGAGCCGAGGAAAACGCCTTCGGAGGCAGCCGGGACGTGAACCACGGTGCGGGTAAGTCGCCGCACTACGGGTGTGCTCGAGCCCCAGGGCCGGACCAGAACGGTGACGGTGGTTCCGGTGCCTCCCGCGAGAGCCTCTTCCAGCCGGCGGGCCGACCAGCCCGCGGTGCTCCTCCCATCGATGCTCAGGATGACGTCTCCGGGAGCAAAGGCGCCGCGAGCGCTCCCGATGCCGTTCCCCTCGGCCAGGCCGACATCCACCTCGGTGCCGGACATCTGCCGCTGGTACTGGCGGTAGCTCTCCCTGGTGAGCAGCTCGGCGTAGGGATCGTGGAGGGAGGCGACCAGCGCCTTGGCGGCGGTCTGGTAGAGGTCGCCCTCGCCGATGGAATCGATGTAGTGGCTGTGGATGGAGCCGACGACGTTTTCGAAGAGGCGGGCCTGCTGATAGACGGTACCCTCCGGCGCTGCTTTCCGGCGAAGCAGCCATCCTCCAGTAAGAATGGAGAGCGACGAGGATCGCTATGAGCCCGCCCCAGCGGGCCTTAGCGGAGGGTCCTTTCATGCCGATCAGCTCCCGCGAAATGCGAGAAGGTCTGCTGGATGCATCCCCCCGAAGGATGGGAAACACCGGCCACAGAAGTCACCACTAAACGGGCAGCAAAACGGAGGCCGCCTTCAAGTTTACCGTCCGCGCGGATTCCCCGGATCGACGGTCAGGGTGGAGTCGCGCCACACCGCTGCTGAGGCAACATGACACGCCTCGACGAATACGCTGGCCGGATGGCTCCCCCGCTGAAGCAGCGCGTGCAGCATCTCGTGCCGGACCAGCCACTCCTCACCCAGCCCGCTGGCGGGGAGGTAAATCCGGTTGCCCTCGCGCACCCACCAGGCGTGGGCCATTTCGCCGTTCAGCTCGATCGCGCCCGCCGGAGCATCCACCGCGTAGAAGGCGACGTCGGTCATCTTGCCCTGTTTGCCCGAGCAGGCGACCGTCTCTTCCCACCACTTCTGATAGAGTCCCAGCGTAGGAACCGCCCAGGAACGGCCCAATGGGGCCAGCGGCGCGCCGGCGGCCCGCGGTGCTGCGCAGGCGCCGGTACCTCACCAGAAGAAGGACAGCGCTGAACCACCGACTCATGTATGACTCCGGATCTGAGCGCCTCGTCGCGGCAGCGGGCCTGGGGGGTACTCCGCCGGACGGGTCTGAGCGGTGCCGAAACCGACACCTGCTGAAAAATGCTGCACGAATCGGTCCACAGTTGCGCCAGCGGGGTACCTGGCCCCGATCGGGCCCGGGCTACCTTGCGGTTCCTCTTTCCTTATAACGCGTTCCGACCTTTGCTGGCCCGAATCGGTTCTGCCGCGGTCCTCGGCATCGACGCCTATCCGGTGGATGTCGAGGTGGACATTACCAACGGATTGCCCTCTTTCTCGACAGTCGGCCTTCCCCATGGCGCGGTAAAAGAGGGCAGGGAACGGGTCAGTGCGGCGCTGGTGAACGCCGGCTTTTGTTTCCCGCTCCGCCGCATCACGGTCAACCTTGCCCCGGCCGACATTCGTAAAGACGGCTCGGCTTTCGATCTTCCCATCGCGCTCGGCATTCTGGTGGCCAGCGGCCAGCTGCCCGAAGACGGCCTCAAGGAGCACATGGTGTTGGGCGAGGTCGGGCTCGAGGGAGATCTGCGCCCCGTGCGCGGTGCCCTTTCCATGGCTCTCGCCGCCCGTTCGGCCGGATTCCGCGGTATCCTGGTTCCTCACGCCAATGTCCCCGAGGCCTCGGTGGTCGAAGGACTGGAGGTCTGCGGCGCCCGCACTCTGCTCGAAGTGTGCGGTCACCTGCTGGGCAAAAATCCCATTCCCGCGGCCCGAGCCGACGTAGCCACGCTCATGAGCGCAGGTGCGTCGGACGAGGCCGACTTTGCCGACGTCCGGAGCCAGGCCGCCGCCAAGCGCGCCTTGGAGGTGGCGGCTGCCGGCGGCCACAACATCGTGCTGCTCGGCCCTCCCGGCGCGGGAAAAACCATGCTGGCCCGCCGCCTCCCCTCCATCCTTCCCTCGATGAGCCTGGAGGAGGCGCTCGAGACCACCAAGATCCACAGCGTCGCGGGCACGCTGGTGGCCGGGCAATCGCTCCTGACCGGTTCGGCCGTTCCGGGCGCCGCACCACACCATCAGCGATGCGGGCCTGATCGGCGGTGGCTCTTCGCCCCGGCCGGGAGAGGTCAGCCTGGCTCACGGTGGCGTGCTCTTCCTCGACGAGCTGCCGGAATTCCGCAGGAACGTGCTCGAGGTGCTGCGGCAGCCCATGGAAGACGGCGTGGTCACCCTCAGTCGCGCGGCCGTCAGTCTCACCTATCCCGCCCGCTTCATGCTTGCCGCAGCCATGAATCCCTGTCCCTGTGGTTATTTCGGCGATCCGCTCCACTCCTGCAGCTGCGGGCCGCTCTCGATCGAGCGCTACCGCTCCCGGATCTCGGGTCCGCTGCTCGACCGGATCGACATTCACCTCGAGGTCCCCGCCGTGGCTTACGGCGATCTGGTCGGAACCCAGTCCGACGAGAGCAGCGCAGCCATTCGAATCCGGGTCGAGCGGGCCCGCGCGGTGCAGCGCGCGCGGTTTCAGGGGCAGCGCGGGGTCCACGCCAATGCGCACATGACTGCGCGCGACCTGCGTCGCCACTGCCGATTGAGCGATGCCGTGGAGGCGGTGCTCAAGCAGGCGGTGACTCGATTGGGGCTCTCGGCGCGGGCCTACCATCGGGTGCTCAAGATCGCGCGAACCATCGCAGACCTGGCAGGGTCGGCCGAGCTCACGACGGCCCACGTCAGTGAGGCGATACAGTATCGGAGCCTGGATCGGAAAAGGGAATTTGTGGGGGAAAGCCGATAGTCGCTAGTCGCGGTGAAACTAAACTTAGGTCTAGTGAGCGGGGGCTAGGAGCTTGGAGCTTGGAGCTTGGAGCTTAGAAGGTATCAGCTACAGCCAGAACATACCAAGCATCAGCTCCCAGCTCCTAGCTCCCAGCTACATGGCAAAGAGCCAGAGGTCGGCTCGATGATTGGGTGCGTTGAAATCCGAGTCCAACTCGCTGTGTACTGGGGCGAAAGGCTGCACCTCGACCACTACATGGGAGCCGTCGGGTGAGATAACCGGATGCCGGAAGAGGACGGAATCGCCGGGGAAGAGACGGAAACTCCCGTCGCTCAGGTTAACGAACATCAGGTCTCCGCCCTCGTCCCGCTGCACGTTGCCGTGGGCATCCTCGAAGCGATAGAGCACGCTGCCTCCGACCACGGCGACGAGGCGCGTGCCCCGAACCTGGGGGTCACGCGCAATAGTTCCGGGCCCGAAGTCATACAGGGTGGTAACTTCGCCGGTCGAAAGCGATCGGCGGTATACCCGGGAGTCACCACCCAAGGTGTAGTAGATGGTCTGACCATCCTCACCTAGCGCCACCCCCGAGGCATAATCGGTACCCGGTATGACCTCCACCCGCGGCGTGGCTCCGGAGAGATCGAGGATGGTGGCGTCGAGCCCGGTGTAGAAGGTGTCGGGAAAGAAGGTGGATCCCTCGTAGAAGATCAGCTCGGCCAGATAGAGCAGACTGTCTCGGCCAATCCACTGCGGGGTCCGAATGCTGGAATGGAACCTCCCATTCGGAGCCGTGTAAGGGAGTGGCTGGAGCACCGTGGCCTGCAGGGGCGCCTCCCGGCTTCCCAGCACCAGCGCCGAGGCACCCAATTTCTGCTGACCTACCCAGGAAATAACTCGGTGATAGAAGAGCCGCCCGTCGGCATGCTGGGCGGGCGATTCCATGAGGTCGGTGGAGTCGTCGTGTATGGGGTGGAGCTGACAGTAGTTCGCCGAGATGGTACCGCCGCCGGGAGGAAGAACATTGAGGCAGCGATCGCGATCGCTGCGGTCTTGCCGCTCGCTCGAGTAGATGATGCCCGAACCATCCGGCAACCAGGATGGGGTGCGGTCGTCCGCCCGATTAAAGGTGAGCCGGACCGGTGAGGCGGATGAGACCGGTGGCAGTGCTTGGGGTGGCTCCGGCTCAGCCGGAGAGCTGTGCTCGCAGGCCATGAAAGCGACCAGAACGAGCGCCGCCGCCCAGTGAGCCGCCCGGCTCGACCATTCCTGGTGGGACAATGTCATGCTCGCGGGGAGACGCCGCCGTCGAGGCGCCCTGCACAATGGGGGCTGGGAAGCTGGGAGCTAGGAGCTAGAAGCTAGGAGCTAGGAGCTAGGAGCTAGAAGCTAGAAGCTAAGAAGCTAGCCAGCTAGAAGCTCCCAACTAGAAGCTCCCAGCTAGAAGCTCCCAGCTAGAAGCTCCCAGCTACCCAGCATCGCCGATCGCGGCAATCGGATGTATATCCAGGCTAAGTTCCGCGTGCCTGGAGGATCGATGATCAACGGCAAGATGCCACTCTATCTCACCGCGCTCGGCCTGGCCGGCCTGGGACTCGGAGCGTTGGTCTGGCAGCCGTACACCGCTGACTGGCCGGGAACCGCGTATGCCAAGCCGATTCGCCGCTACATCCACGCCGCCATTCGCCAGGATTCAATCGACCTCGCCCGGGTTTCGGCTTCCGCCGCGGCGGTGAGCTGGGGTCTCACCGCCGGCCGGGCTCACCGCCCATCGCTCTCGCGGTGGGAGCGCCGGATGCAAGCGTGGACCGGCGAGCGGCGGGGAGACACGGCCCAGGTGTTCGTATACCCCGATGGGAACGAGTGCGAGCATGCTCCCATCGTGCTGCAGCTCGTGGGCAGCGACGGAGCAGCTCGGGTGCTGCGGGCGAGCTCGAGCTGCTGGTTGCGGTAGCGAGGCCTGGTACCAGTGACCGCTCAGGAGTTCCGCCAGCTAGCGTTGAGTTTACCCGAAGTGACCGAATCCGCTCACATGGGCCATCCGGACTTCCGGGTGAAAAACCGAATCTTCGCCACCCTGGGCTACCCCGGCCGCGGTTGGGCAATGGTCAAGCTCGCGCCGGAGGAGCAGGAGTGGCTGGTACGAGCGGATCCCCAGACCTTCACTCCCGTGTCCGGCGCCTGGGGGCGGGCAGGCTGCACCAACGTCAGGCTGCGATCCGCTCGTAAAGGCCCGGTTCGAGAGGCCCTCACGTCGGCCTGGCGCAAGCGAGCGCCGAAGAGCCTCGCGGCCCGGTCTATGAAGACCCAGTACTTCACCGCCACCAGCCTGGACGGATTCATTGCCGATCCGGACGACTCGCTGGACTGGCTCTTTCCCCTGGGCGACCTCTCCGAGACCAGCTATCCCGATTTCATTCGTGAGATCGGCGCGCTCGCGATGGGGTCCGCCACCTACCAGTGGATGCTGCGTCACGTGGTCGGTCCCGAGGCGGACCATCCCCAACCATGGCCCTACGACCTGCCTGCCTGGGTTTTCACCTCTCGCGCGCTGCCGGGGGTGCCGGAGGCCGACATTCGATTCGTGAGGGGAGACGTTCGGCCGGTGCATCAGGCTATGGTCCAGGCCGCTGGAGGGAAGAACGTCTGGATCGTGGGTGGAGGCGATCTCGCCGGGCAGTTCCACGATCAGGGTCTGCTCGACGAGATCCACGTGCAGATCGGGTCGGTGACACTGGGTGCAGGAAAGCCGCTCCTGCCGCGCAGGATCACGAGTCCGCCGCTTCGGCTGGTGACTGTCCGGGCGGTGGGAACCGGGTTCGCCGAGCTCAAGTACGAAGTACCACGACCAGAGCGGGAGCGAGGTGCCTGACCCTTGGCCCTGGTGGTCTTTCTCCGCGGCGTCAACGTGGGCGGCCACCGGACCTTCCGGCCCAGCGTCCTGGCCCGAGAGCTGAATCAGTATGATGTAGTGAATGTGGGAGCGGCCGGGACGTTCGTGGTGCGCAAACCCGGCGCCCGAAGCCGTTTCCGCGCCGCCCTGCTCGGAAGGCTGCCGTTCGAAGCGGCGGTGGCCATCTGCGAGGGCCGCGATCTGCTTCGGATCGAGACGGAGAATCCATTCGAAGCGGAGCACCCCCCCGAAGTAGTTCGGTTCCTTACCGTACTCACGAAGCCCGGACGAGTGCGGGAGGCTCTTCCGCTGTCACTTCCCAGAGAGGGCGACTGGCTGGTGCGACTGGTTGCGGCCGAGAGCTGCTTTGTCTTCGGAGAGTACCGCCGTCACATGCGCACGATCGGCTACCTGGGCCAGATCGACAAGCTGTTCAGCGTTCCGGCCACCACTCGGAACTGGAACACGATACTGTCAGTGGTGCGCATTCTTAAAACGAAAACGAAGAGCCGCTGACTCAGAGAGCCATGCCAAAGGAGAGATGAAGATGCAGCCGCCGGGACCAGTCCGTTTCCGCCGTGGTTGCCGGTAAGCCCTGCTCCAACGCAGCCAGCACCTCACCAGCGTCCCGGACATCCAGATCGGACGGATTCAGCTTGTATCCCAGACCCAGGCGAATGGCGCCGACCGGAGTTTGATAGCTGATCCCGGTGCCCAGCGAAAAACGCAGATCGGTTTCTCCCTCCAGCAGCGCCAGCTTGAAGCGATCATCCGGAGTCCAGACCTTGCCCGCGTCCAGAAACAGCTGGGCTCCCCAGGCACTGGTCAGGCCGGGGAAGGGAAAGCGGAGCTCGAGGGTTCCGGCAAAGCGGGCCAGCATTCCCGCCGGCACGTAGCTGTCGGCGGAGAGAAGGGTGTCGCTGCCTTCTATATGGGCATCGACCGCGGGGAACTTCGGCCCGAGGAGACGGCTGCCCCAGCCGCGCACATCGTCGGTGCCGCCTGCGGTCATGGTCTCGTCCCGCAAGCGAATGAGCGAGAACACTGGACTGTCACCCGCCAGCGGAACACTCTTGCCGAAGGGAAACAGCCGGCCCACCGACATCCGGGCAGCGAGCGTGGTCTTCCGGCTGATGGGGTGATAGCCCGCGAGTGTCAGGTCCAATCGTCCGAACTGCACGGTGGTAATCCCGGACGGGACCGTGATCTCCGCTCGCGGGCGGACGGACCAGCCCTTTCGGGGATTGGCCAGGTTGTCGGCTTTGCCGAAGGAGCCGGTCAATGTCACCGAGCTCTTGTCGAGATCCCGGCCCAGCGAGTCCTGGAGCGCCGGATTGTTGAGGGCGAGCAGCCGGGCCAGCGTGGTGCTCCCGTCCGACGAGGTGCCGAAACGGTACTCGTAGATGTGGCTCGCCTCGTACTGGTATCTGAGTGCAATGGTGTTCAGGGTGCCCAGGCGGTAGAGGAAGATTGCCGAGACACCAACGGCGATGGAGCGGTCCTGCAGATCGTCGCGGTATTCACTGAACGGGCCGATGCCCAGCGAGAGCCGCGGCATGTAGACGTAAGGTTGGGTGAGGGTGAGAGACCCCCGCAGCAGTTTTTCCTTCTGCGAGGCCACCGAGCCAATTCCGCTCTGTCCCTCCACTGATGCAGTAAGACTCCGAGCGCCGCCGGTGAAGTTCGGGTGGGTCCACTGGACCCGGCCCGATATGCCGGCTCCCTCGGAGATATATCCCAGCTCTGCGAGTGAGACCCGAGGACCCCCCTCGAGGACCTCCACCCGCACACCCACCGTGGTGTCGGACGGTTGCTTGAGCTCCACGTTCAGCTGCGCCTGGCGGAACAGGTCAATCTGCTGGAGGCGCTGTCTCCCTTCCGTCAGGTCCTGGGCCGAGTACCAGTCACCGGGACGGAAGGGAAGCTCGCGCAGAATCACCCGGTCGCTGACCGAGCGCTGGCCATCGATGCTCACGTTGCGCCACCCGCTGGCGTCGGCCCGGCTCCACCCGCAGGGTGACGTCAACCTGGTTGGAGTCTACCTGGCGAGCGGCTTGAACCTTGGCCAGGGGATACCCGTGATCATGGAGCCACGCCCGGGCCTTCCCTTCCATCGAGGTCGCCTCGGCGTCGCCGAAGCGCTGGCCGCGGGTCTTCAGCAAGTCCCTCTGGAGCTTGGTCCACCCCGGTCGCAACGAGTCGGGAAAGGGCCCTTCGGCCTGACCGGCTCTCGTCGCTACCCACAGATCACGCAGCCTCACGAAGGGACCTTCCGAGATCACGAACTCCACGTCGACCACGTATCCCTGATCGTTAATCCGGAGCTCGTAGTCAACTGCCGGACGCACGAATCCGGAATGCTGATAAAACCGCGTAAGCCTCACCACATCTTTCTGCAGCTCGACCGGGTCGAAGCGATACTTCGGCGGCGGTCCGATGAGCGGCAGCGCGGCGGCCAGCTGGCGCACTTGGTAGAGTGACTTGCGGCCTTTCAGAGCCAGCACTTCCCCCAGCTCCGCAGAGGGAAAGGTCTCGGTTCCGGTGAAGCGGAACCCGATCGATCCAACCTCGGCCGAAGAGCGGATGTCGCTGTACGGAGATTGAGCCCAGGCATTGTGGGGGGTGCCGATCCAGGCCGCAGCTACCAGCGCGATCACTCCCAGTCGTTCGGGCACCACTTACCGCCGCAGCTTGAGGAAGACCCGCATCTCGCTCCCTCCCGCCTGCAGGTTCACCAGGATGTCGCGCAGCGCAGCGTATTCCATCTCCAGCTCCACTGCGTTCTGCTGGGTGCTGCTCGAGCGGGAGTTGCTGGATGCGGGGACGATGGGTTGGCGGAAGCCGAGATAGAGCGGGGCAGAGACATACTTGCCGGCAACAACCGTCTGACCGCCCTCGCGATCCTGGAGCACTTGCACCACATCGAGCCCCAGACTTTGCCCCGCCTTGCCCGCCACGCTGCCGAGCGCTGCCCCGACAGCGAGTCCAGCGCCGGCAGCGAGAACGTCCTGCTCGTCGGACTGGAGCGTTGGGTCGGTGCTGGCCGGACGCCCGGTCGTGAGATAGGACATGATGTCGGCTTCCCGCATGACCGGCCGGGAGTCGAGTTGCACCACCAGTCCGGTGTCCGATTTTACGGTGGCGATGATCAGGATCGGCGTCGAGCCGCCGGCCTCGGTGGTTCGGTACTCCGCCTCCAGCCCGACTCGGGCCTGCTTGAGGGGGCCGTTGAGGGTTACATCGCCGGATTTGAGATCGAAGCGCCGGCTCATCAGTTGCACGAAGCTGCGTCCCACCACGGGCTCAATCTTTCCAAAGGCCTGGAGCACTTGGTTCGGCTCCTTCCTGACCTCGAGGTTTCCGGTGAGCTCGACGGCCATCACCGGATCGCTCCGCCGGCGGAGCCAGACGTTGTCGCCCAGCGTGAGCTTCCAGTCGAGTCCCCAGGGCGGGAGAAGGCCCTTCACTTTTTTCGACTGAGCGACGACTTCCGGCCCGAAGCGCTCCTCCAGGATCCGGAGGTCTTCGGGCGACAGCTCGACGGCTTCGGCGGAGGTCTGGAGGTTCTTGGCCTTGAGGTAATAATCGGTGTTCTGCAGCCGGGCCGCGATGGAGAGGCGGGGGTTCTTGACGTTGCCGCCGAGGTGCACGTCTCCGGTCGCGCCGGCACGAAGCTGGTCATCCGCGAGCGCCGCGAAGTTCTGGAGCTTTGCCCCGATATCCAGCGTGAGCTGGGGAAACCGGTCGAAGCCGATCTTCCCGCCGAGTGTCGCTTCTCCTTCGCCTGACTGGAAGTGGCCCTCGACTATCCGCGCCTCCTCGCCTTCCAGCGCGAGACGGAGAAGGCCGTCGTGGTACTTGGCCAGGGGCCTGATCCTGAACTCCGCCTTCCGCATTACGACGTCTCCCGCCAGGCGCAGCGCCTCGAAGCTTCCCCGAGCGTGGGCATTCAAGGCCAGCCGCCCCCCAACCTGCAGCTTCTCGGGATTGAAGAGCGGCTGGAATTTGCTGATGTCGACGTTGTCACCGACCGCATCGAGCACCAGCTCGCCGCCCGGGATGCGCGCAATCAGTCCGCTGCCGGAGTCGCTCGAGGAGAGCGTCAAGGACAAGGGCAACCGCCCCTTCACCGTCAGACTGTCACTCTCCGGCGGCGCGACTGTGCCGTCGATCCTCAATCCATCAGTGGTCCACGCGGCTCGTCCGCGCACCCTGCCGAGGTCGCGGTCGCGGGAGCGCACCGCAACGTCCCATTCGGCCTGGAGGTCCGGTGACGCTGCAGGGCCCTTGAGGTGCGCCATTGCGTTGAGCTCGCCATCCAACTGACCCGCTCCGAGCAGGTGCGCAATCGGCTGAATCCGCAAGGAATCGATGTCTACCTGGAAATCCTGCTCGCCTTTTCGGTCGATGACGCCGTTTACCGCCAAGTGGTGCGCTCCCGAGGCGAGCACGAAGTCATCTATCCGGATGCTGTCCCCGAAGAGCATGTCCACCGGATGACGCAATGCCCATGGACGCTTGCTTGTGACGACGTTCAGCGAGTCCAGCTCCACCCGAAGTCCCTGCCGCTCGCGGCGGAGCCGCGCTACCCCTCGCAGGTTATTTCGGGAGTCGATCACCGCGTCTCCTCTCACCGCCAGCTCACCCCCGGCCGAACTGCCCCGAACCTCAATGGACTGAACCGAAGTCTTTCGGGTTCGTATCCCGCGAGCCGTCACCCGGGCCATGCCTGAGGAGGGGTGATTCTTCTCCAGACGTGCAGCCACAGTTGCCGTGAGCTGATCCAGCTTTTGCGTGCCTCTGGTCAATCCGTTCGCTGCCAAGCTCAAGGTCAGGCGCAGACGGTTCCTGCTTCCTCCCGCCGTGAGATCGATGCGTCCCGAATCCAGACCGAGGTCGGTTCCGATGAATGGGACCAGAGGGGCCAGGCTATCCAGTCTGGCGCGGAGGCGGAGTCCGGCCGGAGCCGACTGCGCAGCGCCGAACAACCCCATGACGCCGGCAGCAGTCGCGACTCCCACGTTGCTCTCGAGCGCGAGGCTGTCCACCTCGACCACGCCGTCCCGCAGGCGAAGTCTGGCCTTCAGCGAATCCAGCTTCACGTCACCGAGCCGGCCGTCGGCCTCCAGCTCTGCCTGCAGCCGCATGCTGTCGGGACGGCCCAGTGTTCCCGAGAGCGCGAGATACGCCGCGCCTTCTGCATCAGGTACACTGTCTGGCTGGAGAAATGCCGCTATCTCGGCAAATGGGAGACGGGTCACCAGCTTGACCGGAGGATGCTCCTCAAAGGGCGATACCGCAGCCCCAATCAGGAGGCTGTCGTGCTCGCCATGCAGGGACCCCACCAGATCGACTTCGCCCCCCTTGAGATTGGCTTCGACCCGGCCGTGTGAGATTCGGGCGCGACCGGCGAGAGACTGCCTTAGCTCGAGAGTTCCCTTGAGCTCGGCATCGCGGAGGGTCTTTCCTCTGCCCTCCGAGGTGAACGATCCCGTGAGGCGAGTGGACAGATCCTTCTTTTGGAGCAGCCGGCCCAGGTCCAGGTCGCTGAAATCAAGCTGCCGGAGATCGTAGCTCGGCACACTGTCGAAGGGGCGCACGCCGCCGGCGAAGCTGAGCTGTCCTGCCGGAGTAGCCACTTGGCCCTGAGCCCGAGCGGCGCCGCCTTTCAGGCCGGCTTCCAGAATCAGCCGCTCCAGATCGAATCGGTCGAGTCGACTTGGGTTGAGACGCACCGATACGGTGGCCACAGCTGTACGTAGACTCCTTCCGGCAGCGTGCAGCCGGAGGTCGCCATTGAGATCGCTGACGGGCTCGTGAGACCGGAAGCGCGAAAAATCCAGGTGGTCGAAGGCGAGCTGCCGAATGGTGAGACTCCGCTCGCTGCCCTTGGACCGGGAGACGGCTCGTAGCTCGAGGTCGGCATCATTCAGATGTGACCGCGTGCTGAATCGCAGGCCTCCATTCTTACTGGCCACGTTGAGCGAGAAGTTGCCCTGGATGCGCTGCCATGCCGAGTCGCCCAGAATGGCGGCGAGGTCCAGGTTGGCAATACTCCCGCGTTGAATCCACAGCTCCGCTCCGGAGCCCCAACGAGCCTTCCCGTGTGCCTCCACCATTCCGCGGCTTAAGCCCGCCTTTGCCGCGAACAGCGCCACTGCGCCATTGAGACGAAGGTCAACTACGCCGGAATCGAGCAGCGTCGCTCCCGCGCGTACCGGTCCGACACGGACGGTTGCTCGGCCCACCGCATGGTGCGGCGGCAGTCCACGGCCCTGGGCCCTGACGGCTATGGTCCGGTTCCAAGGGTTGAGCCATTTGTCTCCCTTCGGCGGAGTCACCTTCTTAACGGGACGCGATTGACCCTGGAGATCGTAGCTCGGAAGGGAATCGAATGGCCTTATCCAGCCACTCATCTGGGCAAGGGCTACGCCGAGATTGCCGCGGAGCTCGAGCTGTGCCTGGCCGCCGGCGAGTTGGACTTGCGCCGTCACTCTCCGCTTCTGATTGGAGAGCTCGACCCGCGCGTGGCCAGTCATGTCGGAGAGGCGCTGGCCCGAGAAGTTGACCGCGATGAGTCCGTCGACAGGTTGCGGCGAGAGTCTGCTTATCGGTCCTCCTCGGAGGTTCCGAATCGAAGTCTCTAGCGTGACGGTAGAGTGATTGCCATCTCCCTCCAAACGCCCCTGCAGCCTGACCGTGCCGTTCAGGTCGGGCTGGGAGACAAAGGTTCGAACATCCCGGACTGCGAGCGGCTGGGCCCCGAGGTTGACGCTGAGCTCGTGCAGATTTAGTCGCTCGCCGGGTCTCGGGAAGGTGATCGCTCCCTTGGCGAGCACAGCGCTGGAATCAGACTCGAGCTGGAATCGATCGACAGTGAGGCGCCGGTCAACCAGTGCCCCTGCCGCATTGAAGCGAACTTCCAGCGGCTGCTCCGACCGTGGGGAGCGAAATTCGGCAGACCCGCGTATGATGGAAAACTGCTCCACCGTAATTGCTGGAAAAGATTTCGACTTGGCTGATGGGGGTTTGGGGCCAGACGGGGGCATCGGATTCCAGGAGCCTTCGGGAGATTCCGCGAGAACCAGCCGCGGCCCTCCCAGAGCAACTCGGTTGATGACGACCTTGCCAGACAGCAGCGGCAGGAGCTCATACCCGATGCTGGCCGTGTCGCAGCGCAGCAGCACGACACCGTCCTGCCGCACAATCCGGATGTCCAGAAGTTTAAGACGCGAGAAATAATTGCCGGATACGTCGGCTACTGACGTGGTGGCCCCGGGGATGACCGAGCGCAACACGGAATTGATCAGGCGCGCGTCGGCACCGGCGCGGAGCACCAGTAGCAGGATCAGCAGCAGGAAAGCTCCGCCTAGGAACCCGAAGAGCACAACTCGGCGGAGGATGCGGAACACGGATGCGCCTCCGCGTTTCCGGAGGGAGCCGGAGGATGAGAGTGAAATTCGAGGTTAGACCTCACCAAAATGCGATGGTACTGGACCTTGGGCTAGGCCAGGTTGGCACTTCTGCGGCTTGCGTCCGCTCGACCTGAGCGAAAGTTCATCTACGAGGTCCGGGAGCTCCTCGACTTAGCGGCAATTGGATGTGACCATTTGCAGCGGGCAGATGCGGCCTGTCAGAAATACCAGTTTCCGCTGTTCCCCGGCGGTCCTAGCGTCTACCCAGCCCCATTTCACTGTCCGACACACCGGAGGTCGTATGCGCATGCTCGCGGCAGCCTTGCTGTTCGGCGTCGCGGCACGGCTTGGCGCCCAGGAAGCCAGTAAAGACACCGCCCAAACTGCGGCCCAGGGATATGCCCCTGTGCCCCCAGTCTCGGCCCCTGCCGCCGCCGTGTCGCAAGCCAAGGCCGGCACCATCGTACTCCCGACCCGGTCGGAGGCCCAGCTTCAAGAGGCCCTGTCGGCTTCACACCAGGATCTCCGACGGTTCGATGCCCGGCTTTCGCGTGCCAAGGAGACCCAATTCCGGTCGAAGGCGCTGGTGGACCAACGGAGACTCGATCTGCGTGAGATCGAGGTAAAAATCGAGCAGGCGAAAAAGGAGAAACGCGATTCCGACAAACGACGCCTGGAAACCGAGAAGAAGGCGCTGGAACGGGAGAAGCGCTGGGCGGAACAGCTGGAGAGCGCAGATCACGCCGAGCTGGACGCTGCCCGTCAGGCAAGCCTCACCGGCTTCGCCCGGCAGCAGTCGATTGACCTGGAGCAACAGTTGGCCCTCGCCCGCTCCGGCAATGGCCAGGTAGCAGGCGGCAAGCCGCTTTCCAAGGAGAGCTCGGAGGTCATCGTTCGGCAACTGGAGCAGCAGACTCTCGAGTCACAACTGAAGTACCGGAAATTGGCCCATGAGCTGGCGCGGCAGGAGGAGGCCCTGGTCAACAAACGGCTCGATCTCTATAAGTCTGCGCGACAGTAATTGAAGCAGTCGGCTGGTCACCTGGCTTTTTGAGGGCCTCGGCGGCCGCGCGCGGCTTCTCCCGATCATCCCGGAATAGCCATCCCGATCATTGGCGAGTTCAGCGATTTTGTCCGTTGCCGACTCGGTGATGATTACGCCCGATGAGAGGCGAGCCTGCGCCGACCCGGGCTAAGTCGGGTAGTTAGAACATGGTAGCCCGGTCTCCCCGGCAGATTACTGCACTTTAGGCTAAGCCAGCTCAGCTCCGAAGGCCTGGTTCACTGGCGAGCTTGGGCACGTCTGCCCATACTTGGTTCAACCAGAGAGAGGTCCGGGCTGAGCCGCAGATCCGCTGTGAGTCACTTCAGCGATACCACCCTACCCAAGATCGCCCTGCACGCTCCGGCTTTTCCGGAGCGCAAGGCGCTCAAGGCGGCGTTGCTCGTCTGCCTGGCGTATTATCTCGGCGCCAAGCTCGGCTTTGCGCTGACCCTCAAGCCCAGTCCCATCTCCACCCTATGGCCGCCCAACTCGATCGTTCTGGCGGCGCTGCTCCTCACGCCGACCCGGTCGTGGTGGCTGGTGTTGCTCGGCGCACTTCCCGCCCACCTCGCCGTTCAGCTCCCGCTCGGGTTTCCTCCCGCAATGGTCCTGGGCTGGTACATCAGCAACTGCAGCGAGGCGCTGATCGGGGCCGCCATCGTGCGGCATCTCGTCAAGGGGGAGCTTCGCTTCGATCGCTCGCACCACGTAGGCGTGTTCATTTTTGGGGCCGCGTTCGTGGGAACGTTCGTGTCCTGCTTTCTGGATGCGGGCGTCGTCACGCTCAATCACGCCGCGGAGAGCGGCTTCTGGGAGCTCTGGCGCACCCGGCTGTTCTCCAACGTGCTCGCGTCATTGACCCTGGTGCCGGTGATCGTCAGCTGGAGCACCGAGGGCTTTGCCGATCTGCGGCTGGCTTCGAGCGCGCGTCAGCTGGAGATCGCGCTCCTCACCGCAGGTCTCCTGCTAGCGTCAGCCCTGGTCTTCAATGGAGAGCAGGCAGGCTTCAGCACGTCGCCCATTCTCCCGTACGTTCCGCTGCCCTTTGTCCTCTGGGCGGCCGTCCGGGCCGGAGCCCGGGGAACCAGCAGCTTCCTCCTGATCGTCACGGCCTGGGCAATCTGGGGAGCGGTGCACGGCCGTGGCCCCTTCCTAACCAGCTCGCCGGCGGAGAACGCGCTGACCATCCAGCTCTTCATGATCGTGTTCTCCGTTCCGCTTCTGATGCTGGCCGCGGTGATCGAAGAGCGCCGGGACATGGAGGTAAGGTCGCGGGAGAACGAGGAACGGCTCAACCTGACTCTGGGCGCGGCGCAGCTCGGCACCTGGGAGTGGCGGATCGGGCAGGACGCGGGGCGGTGGTCGGAAAAATCCAAGCAGATGATGGGCCTATACGGCGAAGGCCCGGACGTCTCCTTGGGTGCTTTCCTAAATGCCATCGTCCCGGAGGATCGGCTCCGGGTGCAGACGGCAATTCTCGGCGCGCGGGATGAGGGCAGGCCATACGAGTGTGAGTTTCGGGTAATTCAGTCCGGTTCGGAGCCGCGCTGGATCCTGGGGAAGGGAAAGACGCTGTACGATGGGTCCGGGCGGCCGACGCGAATGCTGGGTGTAAACGTGGACATCACCCAGCAGAAAAACGCGGAGGCTATGCGGCGGGAGGAGGAGGCGCTGCGCGAAAGCGAGGGGCGCCTCAGGGAAATGGCGAACGCCATGCCCCAGATCGTGTGGACCGCCACGGCCGAGGGGCGGCTGGAATCCTTCAACCAGCGCTGGTACCAGATGACCGGGGCCGCTGAGTCCGTCATTACGGATCAGAGCTGGCTCTCTATGACCCATCCCGAGGACCAGCAAGAGACCCGGGACGCCTGGCTCCACTCCGTGGCCACCGGGGAACCGTGTGAGGTCGAGCACCGGCTTCTAGTCGCCAATACCGGAGAATATCGCTGGCATCTGGCCAGGGCCCATCCGGTTCGCGATGAGTCGGGCGCCATCATCCGCTGGTACGGCTCCTGTACCGACATTGAGGACCAGAAGCGCGTGGAGCAGGAGCTGCGGGATACCCAGCAACAGCTGGAATCGCGGGTGGTAGATCGCACCGCCGACCTGTCTGCGGCGGTGGTGGCGCTCGAGGCGGAGATCGCGGACCGGATTACCGCCGAGCAAGCGCTTCGAAGCTCGGAAGAGCGTTTCGGCAAGGCCTTTCATTCCAGTCCCCACGGCATCGCCATCGTTCGCCAGGGCGATTATCGGGTGGTGGAGGTGAATGAAAAGTGGGAGATGATGTTCGGGCTTTCCCGGAAGGACGTGGTGGGGCGCACCGGCGAAGAGCTGAACATGATCGTGGACGAGTGCCAGCTCAGCATCGCCCAGCAGCAGCTCGAAGCTGAGGGATTTCTCCACGAATTCGAGATGGAGCTGCGAACCGGCTCCGGAGAAATTCTCCAGGTCCTCCTGGTCGCCGACACCATGGAAATGGCCGGCGAGCAATGCTTCATCGTCAACGTGCGGGACGTGACTGAACGGAAGCAGGCCGAAGTGGCGGCGGAGGCCCAGCGCCGCGAGCTGGCCCATCTGGGCCGGGTGGCCTCACTGGGCGAGCTGTCCGGCGCCCTGGCCCATGAGCTGAATCAGCCGCTCGCCGCCATCCTGGCCAACACTCGGGCCGCCCAGCGGATCATGAGCCGAAACGCTCCCGATCTGGTCGAGGTCCGCGCCATTCTGGACGACATCGTGTTCGATGACCGCCGGGCGGGTCAGGTGATCGGCCGGCTGCGCGCTCTCCTGAAGAAGGGGGAGATGCGAACAACCGAAGTGAATCTGAACGAGGTGATCGAAGAGGTCAGGGACCTGCTGCACAGCGAGCTGATCCGGCGGAGGGTAGCCACCGACATCCGGCTCATCCCGGTCATGCCGCTGGTGCTGGGAGATCGGGTGGAGCTGCAGCAGGTGATCTTGAACCTGATCAGCAATGCCTGTGATGCCGTTGCGGGGAGACCAGCGGAACACCGGCTGCTGACCATCTCGACCAGCATGACCCCGGACGGTTGGGTTGAGCTTACGGTGCAAGATCGAGGGACCGGGATTCCTCCGGAGCGGCTCGACCAGGTCTTTGACGCCTTCTTCACGACCAAGGCAAACGGACTGGGCCTGGGGCTCGCCATCTGCCGGTCTATCGTCAACGCTCATGGCGGCCGGCTTTGGGCGGTCAACAATCCATTTGGGGGCGCCACCTTCCATCTGGCCCTCGATCCGGCCGGACGCCCCAACAAGATCCACTCAGCAGTGATTCACTCCGGGCGATAGTCGATGACGCTCAAGAGAACGTCCAGCAGCCGGCGCTCGTCAAACGGCTTCTCCAGATAGGCAGCTGCCCCCGCATCGAGCGCCCTTCGGCGCACCATCGGATCCTCCACCGCGGTCACGAACACGATCGGAACCTGCCGGCCATCCTCGGCCAGGCGGGTCTGCAGCTCCAACCCGCTCATCCCTCCGAGGTGCAAATCGAGAATGATGCAGTGTGCCCCGGTGCGGTGCTGAAGAAACTCCTCCGCGGAACCAAAGCTCTCGATGCGGAAGCCCCAGAGGCGCAGGAGCCGGGAGATCGCGGTTCGGAAGGAGGAGTCATCGTCTACGATGACAATCAGAGGCGACTCGGCGTCAGCCTCTGCCAGGATGCCATGAGTACGCTGCAGGTCCATCTCGGCTGACTGGTGGCGGTACGCTGATACGCCCTGCATGGTCGCGCCCGTCCGCCTTGTGGGTTGATGGGTGCAAGCTACCGGTTCAGTCAGCCGGCGAGCCACTGTACCTTGGTCGAGGCTTTTCCCTTGCTAGGCGGAGACTTGGGCGGGCTGAGGGTGTTGTGCGCCATCCTGACGCAGGCGGTCGGCCATGCGCACCAGATCGCTCACCGAACGGGCCTGCAGCTTTCGGATGAGATTGGCCCGGTGCAGCTTCACCGTACCCTCCCTGGTGCCGAGCCGCCCCGCGATCTGTTTGTTCAACAATCCTTCCGATACCAGCTCGAACACCTGGCGCTCTCGCGGAGTGAGCAGGGCGAAGCGCTGGCGCAGCTCCTCATACTCTGCGAGCGACTGGCGGATCTCCTGGCTTTTGGCGAGTCCGGTAGCGACGGCGAGGAGCAGCTGGTCGTCGTCGAAAGGTTTCAGGAGAAAGTCGGCAGCCCCGGCTTTCATTCCCAGGATGCAGCTCTCCATGTCGGCATAACCGGTCATCAGGATCACCGACAAGGCCGGCCGCGCCTGGTTGACGGCCTGCTGCAGGTCGAGCCCGGTCAGCTCCGGCATCCGGATGTCGAGCAGTAAGCAGCTGGGACAGTCCGGCTCCGGCTGCTCCAGAAACGCCGCGGCAGAGGAGAAGGTCTGGACCGAGTAGCCGCTGACCCGCAGCAGTCGCTCCAGGCTGCGCCGGAGCGATTCATCGTCGTCGACCACGAATACCAGCGAACTCGGATTCGGCATGGTTACCTACACTGTTTTGGAAGTTGCTCTGAGTATGTAGACAAAGGCCGCGCGGCGAAAGGTTGCAAGCTGTCACAACTGACAGTTTCCCCCCACCTCCCAATCTCTAATGTGCCAGAGCTTCGCCCCTCCAGGATCGTGCCTATGGCCCGGCTCCGGGTTCTGCTTGCCGACGATCATCCTCCGCTGCTTGCGGCAATCCGCAGGCTGCTCGATCCCGAGTTCGAGATAGCGGGAGAAGCGGCCGACGGCCTCGAGGCGGTCCGGCTGGCCCGGGCGCTTCGTCCCAATGTTGTCGTCATCGATCTGGCCATGCCGCGGATGGGCGGGATCGAGGCGATCCGGCAGATCCGGTCCGAGAACACCGCGTCGGCCATCGTCGTGCTCAGCGTCCTGTCGGACGCGGCGGTGCTCGCCGCCGCCCTGGAAGCTGGCGCCCGCGGATACGTCCTCAAGTCACAAGCTGGTATCGATCTCATTCCCGCCATCCACGCTGCCCTGGCCGGTCAATTCAGGGTTCCTGCCTGGCCCGAAAGTCGGGAACGGATCACTGAAGACCGGGAGGGCGGCTAAACCGCCTAATCTAAGGTCCAGTTACCGGGTCAGAGCGGCATCCCTACCGTAGGCTATCGACCATCCGACACACCCTTAGGCAAGCGACTGCTTCCTTCATTAAGGGCAAGCTCAGCATGAGTGCACCTGCCCCTTCGTGGCAAAGCGGAACCCCGGAGCGGTGGGCCGGCAGTTACTCCAGATCGCCCATCAAACGCCCCCGCCTCCTTCTAGCCGACGATCACAGCCTGCTCCTCGATGCGCTGCGGCAGATGCTGGAGCGGGAGTTTACCGTGCTGGGCACGGTGACCGATGGGGCTGCTCTGGTGGATGCCGCCACCGAGCTCCGGCCCGACGTGGTGATCTGCGATGTGAGCATGCCCCGGCTCAGCGGGCTGCAGGCCGTGCAGCGGATTCGGCGCCGCCTGTCCCAGGTGCATTGCATTGTCCTGACCATGCATGACGATCCCGAGCTGGCCGCCCAGGCGTTCCGGTCCGGCGCCTCGGCCTACATTCTGAAAACCACTCCCGCGTCCGAGCTTCTGCAAGCGATCCGCACCGTGCTGGCCGGAGAAGCGTATCCCCATCAGGTGCGGCGCCCGGCGGCTCCCCCAGCCGCCGTGCGGCGGATCGCTGATGTGTGCGAGGCGGACTCGCTGTCATCCCGGGAGCGGGAAGTACTGCGGCTGGTAGCCGGCGGCAGCACCATGAAGCAGGCGGCGGCGGCACTGGGGATCACTCCCCGAACCGTGGCCTTTCACAAGTACAGAATCATGCGGCAGCTGTCCCTGCACTCCAGCGCCGAGCTGGTGCAGTTCGCGGTCAAACGTCGTCTGATCTGACTCCCGGACCCTACCATGCAGAACTATCTCACGGAGTTTCTGGGCACGTTCTTCCTGGTGCTGACGATTGGCCTCACCGTGCTGAGCGGCTCGCCCCTCGCGCCCCTCGCCATCGGATCATCGCTGATGGTGATGGTGTACATGGGCGGGCACGTCTCCGGTGCGCACTACAATCCGGCGGTGACCCTGGCGGTATACCTGCGGGGCAAGATGGCTTCGACCGGCGAGACGGCCGGGTACATGGTCAGCCAGGTCCTGGGCGCCGTCGCAGCCGCCCTCATCGTTTACATCATCACCGGGAAGACCTTCGCGCCGGCTCCGGGACCGGACGTCTCCCCGGCCGCAGCCGTGCTGGTGGAGTTCCTCTACACCTTTGCGCTCGCTCTGGTGGTGCTCAATTCGGCGGCGTCCGCCAAGACCCATGGCAACTCGTTCTACGGCCTGGCCATCGGATTCACTATCGTGGTTGCCGCTTTTGCCGGCGGAGGAATCAGCGGTGGTGCGTTCAATCCCGCGGTGGGCATCGGACCGATTCTGGTGAACGCGCTGATTGCCGGCGGACCGGCCGGACAGCTCTGGTTGTACCTGATAGGCCCGCTCCTTGGGCGGCGCCGCTGCCGCGGCGGTATTCGGGCTGCAGGAGCGCCCCCCAGTGCAGCTGCACGCCGAACCCAGCCGAGTTCCGGAGGGACGCCCGTCTGAGGTAGCGAGGTGAGCTTCGCCTGCCGATTCCTACTGGCAGGCGAGCTATTGGCGGCGATCGGATTGACCCTGGTCCCCACAGTTGAAGCACAGGCCAACCGGGTGCCGGACGCGCAGGCGGAAAAGCCGGTCTGGCGGTTCGCCTTCACACCCTATCTCTGGGCCGCCGGGCTCCAGGGCCAGGTGGGAGTTGCCGGCCGGACTTCCGACGTCAGCATCGGCGTGGGAGACGTCATCGACGACTTCGACATCGGGGTCATGGGGCTGGTGGAGGCCCGCAAGGAGCTGTGGGCGCTGAGGGCCGATGTGTTCTTTCTGAACCTGGGCGACCAAGTAGATGGTGTGACGGTGGACCTGAGCGAATTGATGCTGCAGCCGGAGCTGGGGCGCACCATCCTGGCTCGGCCCTGGGGCGGGATCGACGCCGTTGTCGGAGCCCGCTACTGGCACCTGCAGGTGGATCTCAGCCCCAACGAGGTCTCGGAAAGCAAGGCCTGGATCGATGCGGTCATCGGCGCCGGGTTGCGATACCTGCCGGCCGAACGATGGCACCTCTTTGCCAAGGGAGATCTGGGCGGCGGTGAGTCCAAGTTCACCTGGCAGGCGTACGGCGGCGCCGCATACGATGTGGGGCGGTGCTGCGCGCTATCGGCGCTCTACCGGTATCTCGATGTCGATCACGAGAAGGACCTGACGTACGACGTGCACTTCAACGGACCGGCCCTCGGCCTGACCTTGCGCTTCTAATAGGAACGGTTTCCTGCCATGACTCTTTCAATGTTCATCGCCGCTCTGCTCATGCCCACCGCGCTCATGCTGCTGGTCTGGGGGGCTGTGCGCAACAGCCAGCGCCGGCGTGCCGCCGAGGCTGACCTGGCCCGGCTCAGCGGCGGCCTGCTCCAGATGCTGGAGACGGAACGGAGCCGGATTGCCCGTGAGCTGCATGACGACATCAGCCAGCAACTCGCGGTGCTGGCGCTGGAGCTGGACGCGCTGGGAATGCCGACTGCCCAGTTCACCCGCTCGGTTGGGGTCAGGGTTGCCGAGCTGGCCCAGCGGGTCCGGTCCATTGCGGCAGATATTCAGCACGTCACCCGCGGGCTCCACCCGGCCCGGTTGGAATACCTCGGTCTGGTGCCGGCGGTGCGGGCGCTGTGTCAGGACCTGGAGCATTACGGGCTCGCCATTCACGTGTCTGACACGAATTGGCCGGCTGAGCTGCCGGGCCCCACGGCGTTGACGTTGTATCGGGTGACGCAGGAGGCGCTGCACAACGCGGCCAAGCACAGTGGCGCCGACGCCGTATGGGTCAGGTTGGAGGCCACGGATTCCGTGCTGAAGCTTGTCGTCTCCGACGCGGGGATGGGTTTCGAGCCCGATCATATGGACCGAATCGAAGGCTTCGGCATGATGAGCATGCGCCAAAGGCTGCGCGGTGTGGGAGGCTCGCTGCTGGTGAAGAGCGCCCCGGGGCAGGGCACCCGGATCCAGGCGACGCTTCCCCGCGTGCTGTCTTTTGCCGATGCCGAGACCGCCTCCTCAAACGGGAGAAGGCCCAGCCTCTCGGTGGCTCTCTGAGCCGCCGTGGCCCTGAACTCCCGATGGCCCGCGCTCGGTAGCTGTTTCCTGCTGTTCGCGGCCGTGAGGGTGGCAGCTCAGGCTCCCGCTCCGACGACCCAGGACACCGTCCGGAAGCGCGACGTCATGGATGTGCTCTCCCGGGTGCTGCACGGCAAGCCCAAACTGGCCGACACCATCGCCCTTCCTCCCCGGTTCGTGATCAGCGTTCTGCCCGCCTTCGGCGCCAATCCCACGGTGGGGTTCCTCCTGGGCGTATCCGGCAATGTCGTGACCCGCCTGGGCCCCGAGGAAAACACCAATTTGTCTACGCTGTATGCCTCGGTGAACTTCACCACCAAGCAGCAGTTCAACGTGATCAGCCGCTCGAATCTTTTCACCGCGGGGAATGTCTGGAAGCTGGAGGGCGATTGGCGTTACCTCGATACCAACCAGCCGACCTACGGGCTGGGACCGGCCCCGCCCACGGCGCTCGAATCGCCTATGGATTTCAAGCTGCTGCGCTTCTACGAGACGGTGTACCGCGAAGTCACCGACGGAGTGTTGGCCGGCATCGGATACCACTTCAATCGCTACTTCGACATCGTGGACAAGAACGCCGCCTCGGGTCCTACGCCGTTCAGCGAGTACAATGGCGGGGCCACGATCACCAGCTCGAGCACCTCGGGAGTTTCCTTCAATCTGTTGAGGGACGGCCGGAACAACCCGATCAACACCACTCGGGGCATCTACGCCCGAGGCAGCGCCCGGTTCTTCCCCCGTGCGTTGGGGAGCGAACAAGATTGGGGATCGGTGGAGCTGGAGGCCCGGGCATACCCTCGCGCTGCAGAAGAGCGTGCTTGCGCTCTGGGGCCTGGCCTGGTTCACCGGCGGCAGGCCGCCCTATCTGGAGCTTCCCGCCATCGGCTGGGATTACAACGGCCGTACCGGCCGGGCCTACGCCCAGGGCAGAATCCGGGCAACCAACCTGCTCTACGGGGAAGTAGAGTACCGGGTCACCCTGACTCGTGACGGGCTCTTTGGTGCGGTTGGATTTCTCAATCTCACCTCCGCCACCGACAGCACCGGAAGCTTCCAGGTTCCCGATCGCGGCTATGGATTGGGTCTCCGAATCAAGCTGAACAAACATTCGAACACGAACATCACCATTGACTACGGGTTCGGGGCCGAAGGCTCCAAGGGCATCTTCTTCGGCACCGGTGAGGTCTTCTAAGACTGTCAGAAATACCAGTTTCTGAAGCTCCCGCAGCTCCTTAAATCCCGACGGAACACAATTCAGGGCTGCAGCCGGGAACCCATGCACCTGCCGGCCTTCTTCTCCCCATACGCCGCAGCGGCTCTCCTGCCGTTGGTGGTGGGCGCCTGTCTCAAGGCGCCGCCGCAGTCCGCTTCGCTGGCGGCCATGGAGGCATCGGAGGTCACTGCCGGCGAGCTGCAGCTGCGGGTCTATGAGGCTGGGCGCGAATCTTCCTACATCGTCGAATCGACCGCCGACGCCATAGCGGCCCGCAGCACCGACACCGCGGTTCGCCGCCGGGCTCTCCGCTGGAAGATCGCGGCGACGCCGCTGATCGAAGAGGCCTCGCTCCGGTCGGACCCGGTGGTGGCCACGGTCGATCTCTGGGCCTTCACCATGCAGCTCTCCCACTACCTGAGGCGGGGTGACGGGCGCGACGCGTTCGGTGACCTGCAGCCGATTGCTCTCGCCGCCTCGGACACACTCCAGGGCCTCGTGGGCTCGGTCGCCGGCCGAATGATTGGCAGCGGCGGAGACACGCTCGCCCAGGTCGTGCAGTCGGTTCAAGGCTGGGCGGACCGGCACCCGCTTCGCGGCAGCGACCTGGCTCGCCAGTCGGTCCTCTCCAGCGATTGGAAGGCCTTGTCCATCATGGAGACGAACCTGAGCGGCACCGTCGCCAGCGTGGAGCGAAGCCTCCTCGGGATCAACAGCCGGCTGGGCTACCTCAACGAAGGGATGCTGAAGCGCGTTCTGTGGCAAACCGAGCTGGCCGCGGGAGACCTGCTTCCGCCGATCCTGGAACGGGGACGCTCGCCTGATGCTGCAAGACCTCGCCGATCAGGGACGCCAACTATCGCTGGGCGTCGATGCCCAGCGGAACGCCATTTTCTCCGCCCTCGGCGGAGAGCGGTCGGCGGTGATGGACCGGATCACGGCGGAGCGGGTGGCCGTGGTCGACGCGATCCGGGCGGAGCGGGAGGCCGTGCTCCAGGCGGTCGACGCGGAACGCCAGGCGGCCGTCGCCTCGATCGACAGCATCGCCCAGCGCTCCATCGACCACGCCGGACTGGTGCTCGGCCGCCTGCTGCTGCGGGCCTTCCTCGCCTTCACGGCGCTGGTTGCGGTGATCGCACTGGGGGCGCTGTGGCTGGTCCGAACCCGGCGGCGCGATGTCGCCTTGATGCTTATCGCCGGGCTGGCTGCCGGCGTGAGTGCCCGGGCCGAGGCCCAGGACTCCACAGCCGCCATGGTCGCGGTCGAGGCGCCCACGGCGCCGGTGGTACTCGACGGCGCCGTGCTCTTCTCCGTCCGGGGCGTTACCGCCTATCCCGCGGAGCGGCGCGCCGCCGACATCTCGCACCGGATCGCGGAGTTCGCCGCCGATCGGTCGCTCCCGCCGGAGTCACTCGCCGTTGAGGAAACGTCCGACGGCAGCATGGTTGTTGCCGGCAACCGCAGGCTGTTCGGCGTGCTCCATGCCGATGCCGAGCTCGAGGGTGTCACGCCCCGTGTTCTGGCGCAGACCTACCTGCCCCGGGTGCAGGAGGCAGTGCGAGGCTTCCGGCGCGATCGCGAGCCAACCGTCCTGGGGAGGAACGTCGCCCGAGCCGCGGCGGCAATCCTGGCACTGCTGCTGGTGCTCTGGCTGGGACGCCAGGTCTTTCGCTGGCTTCGAAGGACACTCGACCGTCGGTGGCAGCCGGATATCGGTGACCTGCACTTCCGGGCGATTCCCATTGTCCGCCGGGAGCAGCTCTGGCAGGGGCTGCACCGGATAATCGATGTCACCGCCGCCCTGCTGGTGGTGCTGGCCAGCTACGCGGTTGTCTCCTATGTCCTCCGTCTCTTCCCCTGGACCCGGGGAATCGGCATCAGGCTCAGGGAGTGGCTGCTGGGACCGCTGGTAATATTCGGCGCGGGCGCAGTGAGCTTTCTGCCCAACCTGTTCTTCCTGATCATCCTGGTGGTACTCACCCGCTATGTCCTGCAGGCGATCCGGTTGTTCTTCGAGCGGGTGGGCAAGGGATCGATTTCGATTCCCGGCTTCGATTCCGATTGGGCGCTGCCCACCGAGAGAATTGTTCGGCTGCTGACGTTCGCCTTTGCGCTGGTCATCGCGTATCCCTACATCCCGGGTTCGGGATCCGAGGCGTTCAAGGGCATCACGCTCCTGCTCGGTCTCATCTTCTCCCTGGGATCACCGTCGGTGATCAGCAATCTGGTGGCGGGCCAGACCCTGGCCTTCCGCCGCGCATTCAGGGTGGGAGACCGGGTGAAGGTGGGCGAGCACCTCGGGGACGTAGCGCAAGTCCGTTTGCTGACGACCTATCTGCGCTCTCCCAAGAACGAGGAGATCGTCATCCCCAACTCGCTGATCCTGAACAGGGAGGTGGTGAACTACAGCACCCTGGCGCCGGATCCGGGACTGATCCTGCATACGACCGTGAGGATCGGCTATGGCACCCCCTGGCGTCAGGTGGAAGCGATATTGCTCGAGGCCGCCGCGCGCACGCGGAGGGCTTCTCCGCCAGCCAGAGCCGTTCGTTCTGCAGAAATCGTTGGGTGAGTTCGGCGTGCTGTACGAGATCAATGCTTATACCGACAATGCCCAGTCGATGATGCGGCTCTACAGCGCGCTACATTCGAACATCCTGGATTTGTTCAACGAGCACGGCGTGCAGATCATGGTGCCGGCCTACGAGGGAGATCCCGAGCAGCCCAAGGTCGTGCCCCGAGGGCAGTGGTTCCCGGCTCCGGCTCCAACCTCCGAGCCATCGGCCGGCGATGGCAATGCGGGCGGGAATTCAGGTCCGGTGGTCAGGACCTAGCCACTGCCGGCGGCGACGTGATGCCGTTTGCTCCACTTGAGATAGGGCATCGAGGCGATCACGCTCACGAGCACATAGAGCAGGATGGCAGCGGGGGCCAGCTTCTGGTCCGGGAAGTTGGCCTGCGCGATCGCGATGGCAATGGCGGGGTGACGGGTGGCGGTGGAGAGCGCCAGGACGGTACGGTCCTCCGGATCCGGTCCGCCCAGGATGTGCCCCGCGGCCAGACCCACCAGAACGAGCAGGACCATCGCCAGCAGCGTCCCGTTTCCTACCAGGCTGACCATCGCGGGCCATACCCGGATCAGAATCGGGATCACACCCAGAACAAGCACCGCAAACGCGATCGTGGTGATCGGGCCGGCGGCTCGCTCGGCGAATGCCGGAGCCATCTTCCGAACCACGATCCCGACCGCCAGCGGCAGCAGGAGCGACCAGAAAACCAGCCCCAGCACGGCGGCGGGCCGCATCTGCAGGGGCATGTCCCGGTTGCGCTCGATCAGCTCGAGCGACAGGGGGATGAGCAGCACCGCCAGCGAGTGTCGCCGCGACCAGGAGCCCAGCCACGTAGGAAAGCCTTCCGCCTTGTTTGAGGGCCTTTCGGGGGAAGGTCGGAGGCAGGGGCGAGAGCGCCAGGGCTACCAGCGCAATCTTTACCGCCGCGGGCGGGTCGACTGCGCGGACCAGGATCAGCGCTGAGACCGGCATGACCACGAACATCGACACCAGCGCCCGAGCCAGCTGGCCGGGGCGGCGGAAGAGATGGGTAGTGTCCTGCAGTGTGGCACTAAGACCCAGGGAGAAGACCAGCAGCGCGAGGCTGGTCTTGAGCAGGAGCGGGAGCAGGGTTGCCATGCTCATGTCACTCCTTCCCGCGGTCTCACGGCTTCGGGGTCAGCTCGAAGGCGGCGCGGCCGCGTGCAGAGGCAAGGACCAGGATGAGCGTCCAGTTCCCGGGAGTTCCCGGTCGGGTTTCGGTGTCCAGGTTGTACTCGAGCAAGGTCGAGTCCACCACCTGACCCACGGCGTCCAGAACGACGAGTATGCCGTAGCCGTGATGCAGGAAGCTGCTGTGATGAAGGGAGGCCTGGGGCGCCGAGTTGGGCCAGGTCCAGGTCTCCCGGTCATTCACGTTCCTCAGATCCGTCGCGGAAAACCGGAACTCTTGGGGGGTGATGACGGTCTGGGGATCGTTCTCCGGACCGAGCAGCCGAACGATCGAGTCCTGGCATCCCAGCACCAGCGCCAGGCCACACACAGCCAGCCCGCTCCGCACCCGTCGGCTCCTCATTGCTCCTCCCATCTCGGCATGGCGAGGGAAAGGAAGACGCGAACCTCGGACATGTCCTGGTTCACATCGGGGTTAAAGGTGTAGTTGCTGTTCTTCCACAGCCGCTGGTACATCAGCCCCGCTCCGTACTTGCCACGGTAGTAACCCCGGGCCTCGGTGCTCAGGGTCCAGAGCTGGTGATTTCCGGGGAAACCACTTACGACCGGCAGCCATATATACCCGGCGTTGAGACGGACCGTGGCTTTCCCCGGCCACAGGGCCCGCCCTTCCACCCGGCCACCCAATCCGATTCCGTAGTCGTAGTCCCGCCCCTCGGCCGTGACGAAGTAGTCCGACCGGATTGCCGCGATCGGGTTCACCCGGGCCATCGCCTCGCCGTACAGCTGCATGGACTTGCCGGGCTTCGAGCGGGAGACCAGTAGCCCTCCCTGAAAGCCCTGCGCGCCAAAGTCCACCACTGGATTTTGGAGGTATTCGTAGGTCATGAAGCCGGCGAGCAGCTTGTTCCCGTCGCCGGACCCCACCGGCTTGGCGGCCAGGTTGCCCCGCACCCGGAGTTCCTGGAGCGCTTTGCTGTTGCCGGAATGGCTCGCCAGGGTGCCGAAGACCTGGAAGGCGGAGAACGGCTCCTTCCCCAGGTCGGCCAGCTGATCGCCGTAAAACACCGAAAACTGGACAAACGATTGGTCGAGCGCGTTCGGATCATCCAGTGATGCTGAGGTGGAAAATCGGCGATAGCCGACGTCCATCGAAGCCTGGATTCGGGTGGGGCGCCAGTCGGGCGGAGTTTCGAGAATGCGGCCGGCTTCGCCGCGGATCAACCGGTTGAATCCCCGGACCGGGTTGATCAATCCCGCGCCGACCTCGCGGACGATCCGGTTGGTGCCGGTCGCCTCATTCTTCAGCGTGAGCGATGAAAACCGGAACAGCATTTCGCCCAGGCTGATTCCGCCCAGGGTGGTGTTGGCGAGATCGTTGGGGGAGGGGGCCCAGACCTCGCCGAAGAGCTCCCACATCAGACTACCGGCGAAAGCCCACGGCGCGGACTGCCAGAAGTTGTAGCCGTTGGTTCGGCCGGCGTTGAAGTAGAGGCTGCCGTGATAGGGGTGGGGAACTGGTTGTTGTTGAACTTGTTGTTGTCCCACTGCCAGGGAAACTTGATGTTGTCGGCCCAGGTGCGGAACGAAATGTTCGACCACTCACCCTCGGTCACCCACTTGGTGAATGCCCAGGGGACGAACTGCACCGCCATCAGCTCCCAGGCGCCGGCCCAGAACCGCTTCGGCGGATTGGAGTTGGGACAGGCTAGATGCCGGCCGAGCGGAGTGGCCCAGTCCTGGGTGAGCGCCTGGCTCTGGCTGGTGGCTGAGGGCGACCGATAGCCCGCCCTCTTGGCCTGGCTGACTGCAGTGGGAGCAACCGCCCAGAGTGCAATCAGAAGGAAAGGGGAATCGCATCAGCCTGGAACGGGCATGAGACCGGTTCCCGCCCGGACGATGCAGCGGAAACCGACGTGGCAGGTCGAGGTGTCGATCGGCTCCGGGAACCGGGCAGCCGGCCGATAGCGGCGGCAGTAGTTCGGCGCGCATAGGTGCGAGCCGCCCTTCATCACCTTGCGGGGAATGCGGATCTCCGGCTGGCGCGGTCGTAGCTCTCTCTCTCGTGCGCGCCCCGCGGATTTTTCGGCATGCAACACGCCTTGGCCGCTCGCCCGGGTGCGCGGCACGTACCAGTCGGTGGTCCACTCCCAGACGTTGCCGGTCATGTCGTACAGGCCGTAGCCGTTCGGCGGGAACGCGTCCGACCGGCGACTTGCGCTCGTAGCCGTCGTCCTCCAGGTTCTGCCAGGGGAACTCACCCTGCCAGGTGTTGGCCATGTAGCGGCCGCCGGGCGTGAACTCTCGCCCCAGGCGTACGCCGCGCCGTCCAGGCCGCCACGCGCGGCGAACTCCCACTCGGCTTCGGTCGGCAGCGCCTTGCCGTCCCACTGCGCGTAAGCCTCCGCGTCGCCGAAGGCGACGTGCACCACCGGGTGGCGCCCGTGCCCTCGATCGAGCTGTCCGGCCCGTGCGGATGCCGCCAGTCGGCGCCGCGCATGAACGACCACCAGTTGCCGATGGTCGCGCCGATCGACCGGGCCGTGGCTTGACGAACACGAGCGAGCCCGGCGTACAGCATCTCCGGCAGGGCGCCGGGGTAATCCTCCGGATCGGGCGGGCATTTCCGCCAACTTCACATGGCCCGTCCCCGCCACGAAGCGGCCGAAGCGCTCGTTGGTGACGGGGTATCGATCGATCCAGAACCCTTCCACCGACACCTGGTGGACCGGACGCTCCTCGGGATAGTGATCGTCCGAGCCCATGGCAAAGGTGCCCCCGGGAATCCACACCATTGCCGGATGGCGCGACGCGACCGAAGCCCCAGAGATAGATCCTCCTTCCACTCCCTCCCCCGTTCCGTCGTTCAATCGTTCCGCCTCAGGGTGTTGTCGCACTGTCCCCCGCCACCGGCATGGAAGCCTAGACGTCGGCAGCGACAATCGTGTCCAGCAGGTTCTCGGTCTGGTAGAAGCGGACCACCTTGGCACCGGGCAGCAGCTTACGGAACTTCCCGGCGTACTTCTTCTGCACGTTGATCTGCTGCTCCCGCAGGCTGAACCATTGATGGAGCAGCTTCTCCGACTGCTCGTCGGACATAGTTGCGGCCTGGTTGGCAAACTTCTCGATCAGCTCCACCCGCTGGTCGCTGACCCGGGCGATCTCGTTGCGATAATCCCGGTATACCGGCCAGAACTTGTCGCTCTGGGCCGGCGTCAGCTCCATGATCTGCTGGACGATCTCCTGTCGCCGCTCCTGGATGTTGGCCCGGGTGAGCTCGATCTGGTCCAGGCCGTTGGTGGGCTGGTCGGCCTGGGCCTGGGCCGGCCGTGCGGTGAGCAGGCCGCTCAGGGCGAGTGCACCGAGCCAGGTAGGGTGGGCCATCCTCATGCGGCCTCCTTGGGGTGGCGGACGTGCACCACTATGCCGAGGCGCCGGGCCTGCCCGAAACTGTCAGTTCTACCAGTGGCCGGAAGTGGGAGAGGACTCCTGTAAGAACTAACAGTTTCCTATGGTGGCGCCGGACTCTAGCGTGAGGTACCGGACTACTCCTTACCGTCTCGATCTCAATCACCAGGAGAGAGTATGCGAATCACCCGAACTCACTCTGCTCTCGCGTTCAGCCTCCTGCTCGGTGCCTGCGCGCCGAACACCGAGGTGGTGAACTCCTGGAAAGAGCCCACCATGCAGCCGCAGAAGTTCAAGAAGGTTCTTGCCGTCTTCATCAGCAAGGACGTGGGCACGCGCCGGGCGGCGGAGGACGAGCTGGCCAAGAAGCTGGGGAATGGGGTAGCGGCCTATACCGTTATTCCGGATGAGGCCCTGCGGGATCAGGAAAGGGCCAAGGCTATGGTCGTGGCCCAAAACTTCGACGGTGCCGTGGTGATGCGTCCGGTGGCGGTCGACCAGGAGACCACCTACGTCCCCGGTTCGTCCTACGTAGTACCGTCGGCGTATGGGTCGATGTGGGGCTACTGGGGCACGGGTTGGGGCTACGCCTACTCTCCTGGTTACGTCCAATCGGACCAGGTGGTGAGCGTGGAGTCGAACGTCTATTCCCTGACCCAGAACAAGCTGGTCTGGGCCAGCCGGACCAAGACCTACAATCCGGATTCGGTGCGGAAGCTGGTCAATGACATCGTCGACGCCACCGTCAGCCAGATGAAGAAAGAGAAGGTCTTTGCCAGCAGCACTCCGCAGAACGTCTCCGGTGGACGTTGCTGTCGCTCGGGCTGCAGTCGGGCTCACTGGCACTCCGGGCCTGTAGCCCCCCGCCAGGAACCACCATCGATCTCGCGGATGGGCCCGCCCCGTCCGGCTGCACCTCAATCCTGCGGTGAGCCGAGCGGATGGGCCGATCCAGCTGAGCGTCACCAGTCCGTCGGCCGACAGTATCGTGGTCAGCTCGGTCAACGGGCTGGACCGGTACTCGGCCACCGGCGCAATGCTCCAGGCCTCGCTGCAGCCGGACTTCGGTGACAGCCTGCCGGTGATGCGCTATGCCGCGCGGCACGAGGGCCGGCTCCTCAACCTGGTGAAGAAGCCAGTCAAGGTTGAGGTCTGCCGCCAGCACTCCTGCCAATCCTACTACCACGAGCTCTCGATTGTGCTGCCGGAAAGAAACCGGCGCTCGGTAGCTCTCACCGGCGGCTGGAGCACGAACTTCAGCCAGCGAGCCATCCGGATCCCCAATCAAGGCCCGGCCCAACGGGGCGCTCGGAGCGCTTCGGAGGTCAACTTGCAGGCTGAGGTGGCCATGGCCGGTTTGAGCGCTCGGCTGGAGGGTACGTTCGGGTCAGGGGCCCGAATGGCCTCGCTCGACATCTCGCGAGAGATCCAGCGGAGCTCCGGGGGCGTGGCGTACGGACTGGCGGTGCACCTCGGCAGTATCCACGCGGATTGGCAGCCCACCCCGGGAAACGCTGCCCTGAGCAGCGGGACCGCCTATAGAGCGAGCATTGGTCCTGCCATCATGCTCAAAGGCCTGACCGTCAGCACGCAAATTGGGGTTTATGGCAACGGCAGAGGCGTCATGCAGGAGTTGACCAACTTCGTTTCCTTCAATGGAGGGCTCACCGACGTCCGGATCCCTCTCACGGTCACCCTGGACCGCATGGTGGCCTTCGGCGATCAATCGCTGGCGCCGAGGGGCAGGGAACAACTCGAGCGGTTGACCCTGGCGTGGGAAGTAGTGTCCAACCTGGCGCTGCGGCTTAGAATGGTGAACCGACGGGGCACCTGGTCTGCCGGATATCCAGCCGGGGAGCTGCATGCCGATCAGGTGGACTACACGCTGGGCGCCCAGTATACCGTGGGATGGTAAGGCCCGAGCTTCCTGTAAGAACTAACAGTTACCCGAGCATCAGGAACATCGTACCCTGTAACCGTCAACCCGGCGGCTGAGCCGAGCTGTGCCAAGCATCCATTTACGAACCCAGTGAGGCACACCATGAGATGCCGTATCTTCCCCTCGTCATTGGCGTTGCAGCGCTGTGGCTCACTGCGGCCCCGGCAGCAGCGCAATTGCAGGAGGTGCACTACAACCGCTTCGAGCTCACGCCGTTCGCGGCCTGGTCATTTGGCGGCGCATTCCAGACCGACGCAGGGGGTGTGCTGGGAGCCGGGCGAACTCCGGGTTCCCGACTCATTCTCCTGGGGTCTGGTGGTCAGCTTCCTGGCCCATATGGGATCTGCGGTCGAGCTGCTCTACTCCCGGCAGGACAGCGACATCGAATTCGATCCGGCTGCCGGAGGAACGAACGTACCTCTGCCCGGCGGCTTCGCGTTCAATTACGTCCAGATCGGGGGACGGCAGGAGTTCGGGCACTCGGAGAAGCTGCGGCCCTTTATCACCGGCTCGCTCGGCATCAACGTGCTCGATCCCAAGGCGGAAGGAGTCGGTTCCAGTACCCGCTTCTCCTGGAGCGTCGGCGGTGGGGCCAAGTACATGTTCTCCAGCCAGCGGATCGGCATCCGGAGCGACATCAAGCTCTGGGTAACGCCGGTGCCCTCTGGTGATTACGGAGTCTGGTGCGGATTCTATGCCTGCGTCGCGGGTGAAGGCACGGCCTGGGTGAACCAGGGCCAGTGGACCGGCGGTCTGGTGTTCGCGTTCTAAGGGCGTTTTCAGGAAGGCACCATGACAAAAGTTTACTATGCCACACCGCTCCTGGTGTGGGCCTTGGGAATAAACCTCACGCTCGCGGGTGCCCAGACAACGGCACCCGGCGTCGGCTTCACTCTCCGGGCAAGCTGGGCCTGGTAGTGTTTCCGGCCAAGGAGCAGACGAAGGAGCAGCAGGCCACGGACGAAAAGGCCTGCTACGATTGCGTCCAAAGAACAAACGGGCATCGATCCCGCTGCCGTCACTGTTAACACCGACTCCGCGGCAGCAGCGGGGAAGGCGGCCGCCGATACCGCGACGCACGGGGCGGCAGTCAAAGGTGCGGCCGGCGGAGCTGCGGGCGGAGCCATCGTCGGGGGAATTGCCGGCGACGCCGGCACAGGTGCCGCGATCGGGGCGACGGCGGGAGCCGTCAAGGGCCGACGGGCCAAGAAGCAGGCCACCAAGCAGGCGGAGCAGCAGTCCGTGGCCAACGCCCAGGGAGAAGCGGCGGGGAAGATCGAGGCGTTCAAGAAGGGAATGAGCGCATGCCTGGAAGGGAAGGGGTACACCGTGAAATAGAAGTCAAAGAGCTGGAGCCGGGCCTAGAAAATCCAGACTATACCCCCGCGGAACCCGTTCACCGTGTACTTGATCTTTCCCGCCACATCGATGTTGAGGAAGGAGCTGTCGTCGGTGCCCTTCTCCAGGGTGACCGTGTAGAAGCCCAGGTTATACCCCAGCTCCGCGGCGAACTTCTCGCTGAAGAAGCGGCGTCCCGCCAGTCCCAGTTCCGCCACTCCGGCCTTGAAGTTCTCGACCTTGAAGTAGACCCCTCGCGCATCTGTTTCCAGGTACCACTTCTCGCCCAGTTTCCACCGGCCATACAGGCCGAGTGAAAGGGTGGGGGCGGTAAAGCTGGTGCTCTTCGATCGCTCGACAATGGCCGTATCAGCGCCGGCCTGGGTAGCCGCGGCGGTAGCGTCGAGCTCGCTCTTCAGGAAGATGGCTCCCAGCCCTACGGCGGCGCCGATCTGACTCTCAGGCCGGGCCCGGAAGCTGAAGCGGTAGGTCAGAAACGCCTGGCTGGTTCTCAGGTTGGAGTTGACCCTAAGACCGGCGTCGAAGGTGGTATCGCCAACCACGAGGGTATCGCGCAGCACCTTCTCGGCCGAACGGACAGCGCGGAGATAGCCCAGCTCCAGCTCATGCCGCTTCCCGGGCCGCCAGCGCAGCGCGGCGCGGGGCTGGAAGCTGGTGCCGGAGACGCCGAGCGCATCTTCGGCATTGAACTCAGTGCCTTCGCCCGGCTGGTTCAGGGGATCGACCCTGATGTTTTCGTCCAGGAGCAGGAGCGTCGCCGAAGCGTCGAGCTCCCATTTCGGGTACAAGCGGGAGTCCAGCTCCTGGGCGTAGGCGGCTGAGGCGAGCAGTGGTGTGAGGCCGGCCACGAAAACGAGGAAGCGCCACATGGAAGCACCTTGCCGCAAGAGGGTCAGGGCCGGATCCACCGCATGGGGAGAGGATGCCGAGATGGTGGCGGCCCGGAAACTGGTACAACTGACAGTTTCAGTCTGCGCCGGTATTCCGGATCGTCAAGCTGATGAGCTGGCTGATTCATGTGACCGAGATCTCCATCGCCTTCCTGAACGGCCTCGCGCTGGTGATGGTCCTCGCGGGATCGGTGGAGGCGATCGTCGGCGTGGTCCGGCTGCTCCTGGCGGGAGGCCCTCGGCCGGAGCGCCGCGACGTGTGGCTCGGCTATGCCCGGTGGCTGGTTGCGGCACTCACCTTCCAGCTCGGCGCCGACATCCTCGAGACCTCCATAACTCATCAGTGGGAGGCCGTCGCCCGGCTCGGTGCGGTGGCAGTGATTCGAACGTTCCTCAATTACTTCCTCGATCGTGACATGTCAGAGCTGCGGCAGCGGCACGCCGGCGAATGAAGTAAGGGCCCGTTTTGAGCTAGATGGCCTCTCCCACCGAGAAGTAGAGCAGTCCGCCGTCGCGGCCCCAAGCGTAATCCAGCCGAAGGTGCATCGGATATTTCCGGGTCAGTTGAAAGCGGAGACCGGCGCCGCCGGCTGGAAGCAGCTCCGAGTTGAGGATCTCCGAGATTTCCGGGGCCACCTGGGCAAAGCCCCCAAAGAGCACGGCGCCCAGACGACCCGAGGTATGCCCGCGTAGCTCCACCTGCACCGCAGTGGTGTAGTGGTCCCGATAGCGCCCCTGGGTGTACCCCCGGACCGAGAATCGGCCGGAGCCCTAGGGAGCAAAGACCGTAGAAGGGGGCGTCTCCCGGCGCTCCACAGGCCAGGAGGTTGGTGGCGAGCACCAGGCGCGGGCCCCGGAAACCGTGGTACCACGGACCAGGCCGCCTGGTAGCGCTGAAAGGAACCCGACGCTCCGGTCGTAGTAGTGAAGAAGTTTCCCTTGAGCTGGGCCAACGACCCTCGCTGGGGCCAGTAGTCGTCGTCCCGGGTATCGAACTCCGCCTGAAGGCCTCCCGCCAGAAGATCCGTGCGGGCCTGGTCGGGTAGAGCGGGATCGTTCGGTCCCGCCGCATCCTGGGGTGTCACGGTTGTGGTCAGCCATACGATCTGGCCTCCGAGGTAGAGGCCGCTCACGACGTGCCGGAGGAGCGCACCCGAGGCAATGAAGAAGGTCTGATCGATCGGGACCGATTGGCCGGCTTCTCCGGCCTCGAGGCCGATACCATAGAAGTCGTACTGCAGGTCCATGTAGCCGGCCACGCCGCGGGCCCGCCAGGTATCTCGGCCCAGGCGCGCCATCTCCATGCCCATGACGCCCCAGCTGCCGTTCTCACTGGCAAGACCCACGATTGCCCCGGTTGAAGGTTTGACCGTGGTATCGGCGTCGAGCCGGTGAATCAGACCCAGCATCAAGGCCACACCCCAACCGATCTGCGAGTTCTTAAACGGCAGCGGGGCCACCAGAGGGGTGACTCCGGAGCCTGCCTCGGGAGCGCTTTCGGCCGTTCCGGGTGCCGGCTCGATCGAAGGGATATCGGAAGTTTCCACGCCTTGCGCGCTAGCCTCCCCGGCCGCGCTGAGGATCCACACCAGTGCTACGAGTCGGGCGACCCAGGTGGGCGACATGGTGGATTCGGTGAGGGAGAGAAGGTGCTAGAACACGATCTTGAGCAGCCGGTCGAGCAACTCCTCCAGGGAGAGATCATGGTCAACATCAGCGGGACCACAGGCATCAGCGTGGTGACGCCCAGTTGGAGGACGGTAGTCAGCGCGAAAGGCGCCCACCGCATCTCCTTCACCACGCGAAGCTGTTCCCAGGTCCGCCAGCGACTGAATGTCTGCACTGCCGAGCAGCGGCTCGTCGGGAGGCGCCCCGCCACGCACCCATTTGCGCTCAGACTCCCGCACGTAGCGCTGCGCCAGCACGCCGTGCTCGCGCACAGCCTCGCCGCTTAGCCGCTTCGAGCTGCCGCCTGAACACCAGCAGCGGCCCCAGCACGGCGAACAGCATCAGGGCCACCAGACCGATCAGCTCCACCTTGAAGTGAGGCAGTTGGCGCCGGCGTAGAAGATGTGGTTGGCGATCAGCCGGCCAGCACCCCCCCTGCGCCAGCAGGACCGTGCGGAGCGACTGACGCCCGCGAGAAACTCAGGCCGCCCACATGGTCCGGGTGGGTGGGCATGAACTTCAGGTGGATCCGCGACACCTGCCAGAGGAACCGCGCCCAGATGAAGATCCGGAAGTACCAGCGCAGCAGGGGAACTGAAACAGCGGCAGGCTCACCAGCCCCAGCCACCAGCCGGCGAGTGTCGGCCGCCAGATCCCGTCCACGGCCGCGCCGCGCCAGCTGGGCACGTCGTGAGCTATCTCTGACATCCGCCAGGTGACGCCCAAACCGACGACGTAGACGAGCGCGACGAGCATCTCGGCCCAGAGCGAATTGCGGAGGCGCACGGCCGAGGCGACGGCCGGTCGAATGTCTCTGCGCCGACTCGGGGATGAGGCCGCGGTTGAGGAACTGCCCGCGATCGGGCCGCCCAGGCGTCGGTGCACCGACCAGCTCGGCGAGGAGGAACAGCGGTACGCGACCAGGAGGCGGGCGTGGAGCTCTACGTCCTTGAGGAAGGGCAGCGGGACGCCACCCACGCACGCCCCTCCACGCGGACAGCGCGAGGAGCGGGGCCCAGGCCAGGGGGGTGAGCACGACGATTCGGCGGCGCAGCAGCTGCAGCGCGTCGCGGGGAGGCGGGTCCGCCGCAAGAGCTGATACAGCGGCCCGCCCAGTCCCAGGGCAAAATCGACCGGATGCTCGATGATCGTACGAATGGCTCGAGGGTTGTGCTGTGCATTGCCGGCTTCTTATGTGAGCGCTCGCGATTCTATCTACTGCCGCGCCATGGCCACGCGGATGCGTTCCTCGTGGTCGATGAAGTGGTCGGCGTCCTCGGCGTCCTTGCCCAGGTCGATCTGCACCCAGTTGATCTTGCCGTTGAACTTGCTGGTGTGGGCGGTGTAGTCGGGGCTGACCGTGGTGCCGGACTCGTAGCCGATGTCGGTCGTCTCGTCCGCCGAGAAGATGAACCCCTGCGTCTGCTCGACCCGGCCCTTGCCGACTTCCTTGCCGTCACAGTAGAGCGTGACGGTACCGCCCTTGCCCATGCCGCCGCCGTCATAGGCGAACTCCATGCGCACCTGGGTCTTGCCGGCCGGAATGGGCTTGGTGGCCTCGATGCCGAACGACTTGATGCCCAGCACGTTGTAGAGAACTTGGCCTTGCCGCCCTTGGCATACAGGCTCCAGCCGCCGAACCGGCCGCCCTGGGCGATGATCACGCCCTCGGCGCCCTTGGCCGGCACTTCCAGATCGGCGGTGACGGCGAACGACTTGTTCTTGATGTTGACCACGCTGTTCTCGGAAAGTCGCCCCATTCCCGCAAACAGCAGTCTGCGAGTTGCCCTTGACCAGCACGGGCCGGCCGGCCAGATCGGAGTTGAAGCGCTCGATCTGCCGGTCATCCAGCGGGAGCACGTTGTACTTGACCGCTTCGATCAGCCACAGGCGCTGCAGTTCATGCAGCTTCTCCGGCATCTGCTTCGACAGGTCGTTGGACTGCGTCCAGTCCTTGCTGCCGTCATAGAGCTCCCAGACGTCGTCGTCGAAGGCCGGCATTTTTTCTCCGCCCATCATCCACGGCGTGCGGTGCTTGGTCACCGCGCTCCAGCCCTTGTGGTAGATGCCGCGGTTGCAGAACATCTCGAAGTACTGGGTCTCGTGCCGCTCGGGCGCCTTGGCGTCGTTGAAGCTGTACAGCATGCTCGTGCCCTCGTACGGGCTCTGCAGCACGCCGTTGACCATCGTCGGCTCGGGAATGCCCGCCGCCTCCAGCACCGTCGGGCGCGACGTCGATGACATGGCTGAACTGGCTGCGCATGCCGCCCTTTTCCTTGATCCCCTTGGGCCAGTGAACGATGGTGCCGTTGCGCGTGCCGCCCCAGTGCGAGGCCACCTGCTTGGTCCACTGGTAGGGGGTAGTCCATCGCCCAGGCCCAGCCCACCGCGAAGTGGCCGTAGGATCCCTCTCCGCCGAACTCATCGAGCTTGGACATCATGAATTCAGGCGTCTCGATGGCGGCCATGCCGTTGAAGTTGGCCATCTCGTTGAAGGCGCCCTGGAGCGTGCCCTCGGCCGACGCGCCGTTGTCGCCGATGATGAGGTAGATGAGCGTGTCGTCGAGCACGCCCTGTCCGAGCGCATCGATCAGCCGGCCGACGTGATGGTCGGTGTGCTCCATGAACGCGGCGTACACCTCCATCTCGCGCTCCAGCACGGGCTTGAGCTTGGGATCCATCTCATCCCAGGCCGGGATCTCCTTGTGGCGCGGGGTGAGCACGGCATCGGCGCGCAATGACGCCCAGTTCCTTCTGCCGCTTGAAGGTGATCTCGCGCTGCTTGTCCCAGCCGTGGGCGAACTTGCCCTTGTACTTGTCGATCCACTCCTTTGGCACGTGATGCGGCGCATGCGTGGCGCCCGGCGCGAAGTAGATGAAGAACGGCTTGTCGCCCATCAGCGCCTTCTGCTGGCGCGCCCAGTTGATCGCCTTGTCGGTCAGATCCTCGGTCAGGTGATAGCCCTCCGCCGGCGTCTTGGGCGGCTCGATCGGCGTCGTGCCTTCATACAGGGCCGGGTCCCACTGGTTGTTCTCGCCGCCGATGAAGCCGTAGAAGTACTCGAACCCGCCGCCGCCGGTCGGCCACGCATTGAACGGCCCCGCCGGACTCGTCTGCCAGACCGGCACCTCGTGGCATTTGCCGAACTGCGCGGTCGAATAGCCGTTGAGCTTGAGCGTCAGCGCCAGCGGCGCCTTGGTGTTCGGCAGCACGGAGTTGTAGCCGGGAGCAGCGGTCGCGATCTCGGTGATGCCGCCCATGCCGACCGAGTGATGGTTGCGGCCGGTGAGCAGCGCCTGCCGCGTGGGCGAGCACAGCGCCGTGGTATGGAAGCGCGTGTACTTCAACCCGCCCGCCGCGAGCTTTTCGAAGTTGGGCGTATGGCACGGCCCGCCGAAGGCGCTGGCGGCGCCGAAGCCCACGTCGTCGATGAGAATGACCAGCACATTGGGCGCGCCCTTGGGCGGCCGCAGCGTCTCGATCGGCGGGAACTTCGTGTCCGGATCCTTCGCGTCGTAGGTCGTCAAACCCACGTGCTGCGTATCCGGGATCGGAAGAATCGATCGTTGAATCTTTCTTGCGAACTCATTGTCCTCTCTCCGGAGTGGATTCCTGCTGATCTCCCTGACGCTGGTGGGTGCCGCCCAGTACCCGCCCTGACCGGTACGCCTTCGGGTGCGGCCGGAAGCGTCCCGCGGGCAAGGCCCTCGAGCAGGGTGGCGGGCGAATACAATCGCCTTCTAGGCTAGGAGTGACGGAGGCGGTCAGATACTGGCAGTTCTGACAGGTTGGAGCTTTGTGGCTGGCTCAGTTCATCTCATCAGGGCGAGGTTCCGCCAGAAGTTCTCCAGGCTCTCCGTGCCGCCGAATAGCGTAGTGAAGATCGTCGAGTCGGCCATCAGGATGTCTCCGCCGCGGTCGGCCTCGGGCGGCATCCAGATGAAGCAGTTGAACTCGGTGTTGCCCGCGGCGGTAAATGGGTGCGGCCGGTCCAGGTCGATCGGCTGGCGGGACAGGACCCGCACCGACGTGGTGTCGCCGTTGGTCAGGGCGTAATGGGGCAGGTGGGGATGAAAGTTGAAGGTGGTGACATCGCTGCAGCAGGCCCGGGCTTGTCCAGGTCCCGATTGGTGTGCAGCGGCACGATCTGGTTGGTGCCTTTCACCACGGCGGGACGCAGTCCGTACTGGTTCATCACCGGAACGTTCAGCCCCTTCATCAGGGACCGGGTGTACTGGCCGAACCGCTGCTGCCGGGGGACCAGCGGGTCGCCGTGATGCTTGTACTCCATCTGCCGCTGCTTCAGGTCGGCCGCGAAGCCAACGTCGTGGTGGGGACCGATCAGGAGACAGGTTCCCTCCCGCTTGAGCCACTCGCGGAGAGCCGCGATCTCCTCCGGCGCAGCCTCCTGCTCCGCCAGCAGGTGGTCCAGCCCGAAGACCATCAGCGTGTCGCGTGTCCGCCAGGATCCGCTCGTCGATCGGCTGCCGGTAGCCGGCCTGGTCGATCCGCTGGAACACGGCGACGGGATGGTCGGTGGCTTCGCCTACGAGCTGCTGAAAGCTCAGGGTGGAGCGGTGAAACAGCTCCAGCGTGCCGGCGATGCCCTGCAGGAAAGCCTGCTCGTCCCATTCCCGGGTCTCATACGTCGGGCCAGGCCACCCGGCGAACCTCGGTGAAGGTCGAGAAGCGGTTGTCCATCATGGCCGGGTCGCGGTTCGCTTCCCACGGATAGCTCCAGGTCCAGTAGATGCTCACCCGGCGCTTGCCGGACTTGTACTTGCGAGGCACATGATCCTGGTTGTAGGTCCTCGCCGCTTTGCCTGTATCCATTTTGTGCTCCGTTCTCGTCTGCCTGAGGCCGACGGTCGAAGTGGACCGAGGCGGCGATCTGCAGCGAGTGGCCCTGGAACGTCGATCGGTTGGAAAACTCCTTGAAATACTTGAATCCGAGGCCGACCTCCCGGGCGGGGAAACCCAGGTTGGCGGTGAAGCCCAGCGCGTTGACGCTGTAGTGAGCCGCGGCCTGCTCCGGGTCACCGCCGGCCCGGCCTTGTCCGTGGTCTGCCACTGTTCATACCCGATCAGTCCCAGCTGCAGCTGCAGGTCTTCCCGCAGGGGGAACGACCGGGTGGCCGAATAGTCGAGATCCAGGGTCTGCCCCGGCCGAATGCCGGTGCTCTCCTGAGTGCCGTGAAACTCGTACATCTGGAAGGCAGAGATGACCGTTCTCTTGTCCGCTGTCAGATAGAAGGTCTGACCCGAAGCGACGACGTGGGTCCAGTAGCCCGATCCGACGTTATCGGCCTCCCCGGCCTCGAATCGCCCGGTGGGAGCCAGAAATCCGTAGATCGCCTTGATCTCCGCCCGCTCAGTCGCCCAGCCCAGAATCACCGGCTGATAGTAGGAGTCGGCGAATCCGCCGCCGCCGCTGATCGCCCCGTTGACATCCGAAGCCAGCGAGTTGTTGGCGATCGGCAAAGTGGCCGAGGCCGCCAGCCTCGCACCCCCGAGAACCTGCTTCCCGCTGGCCCACACGAAGCCATTCATGTCCATCAGCACCGAGTTGCTGCCGGTCGCCAGCACTCCGCCGTCGGCATCCACGCTCCGGTCGCGAGAGTAGAACAGGAACGAGTTCGAGTAGGTGAACCCGGCGGCCGGCATCACTCCCGAGCCTATGGCGCTCATGCCCAGCGGGTAGACGCCCCGGTTCTGCGCCTGCGCCCACCCGAACGCGATGAAGGTACCGGCCACCGCGACGGGGATGGCGCGCATGGCTCAGCGCGCATCGCTCAAGCCCGCCAGATACCTGAGCGCCTTGAGGCCCGGGAGAAAGAAGTAGGCCCCCCCCGAACGGTGGTGAATGCAGGGAGACCGGTGATGCGCTTCCGGATCGGACGCTTCGGAATCTTGTACTCCAATGTTCCATCCTGCGTCCCAATGATCGGATCGCGCTCATTCCCGAGCTCGTGAAAGTTCTTGTCGTTGATCCACACGTTCTGGGCGAACTCGAACTGTCGGATGAGACTGGCGCAGATCACGAACGCGGCGATTCCCCGTTCCACACCGTCGTCAGGCGCGCCTTCCGGCAGAGGCGGGCCATAGGTCGCACCCCGCCGGATCATCCGCCTCCGGTTCATGTTGGCGGCCGTGTCCCGGGGATTCATCCGGCGGCAATGGGAGCCGAGTGGAACGGCATAGCCCAGCGGGTCCATCTTCTTGTAGTTGAAATCGTTGTTCCGCTGCATATCGGCGCCGAGCACCGGATCGTCCTTCTCGGGCGCCAGGACCAGCGGCGCACCGCTGCGCCACCGGCCCATGAGCTTCGCGGCGATGAACTCCTGCTCCTCGGCCGTCTTCCCGTGCTCCCGCAGGAACTCCCGAAACCTGCCCACGTGTTCCTCCAGCCGGCGGTAGGCCATGTAGCTGCCGTTCCGGGACAGCACCTCGGGTTGCGGCTGCTGGGCTGGGGGACCGTTTTCATCGGGGTAGCCCAGGATGAACTCGCCTGGCTCGAGCGCCGCTCCGGAGCCGGGAGTTGGCTCCTCTCCGGTTCCCTTCATCACCGGCTGGGAAAGACGGTCGCGGTAGCCGAAGTGATCGTGGGCGTAATCGAAGGGCGGGGTGGCCTCGAGGTCCAGGAAGGAGAGCCGCTCCACGCCGGGGATTCAGCGAGGAGCTCCTCATGAGCCGCCACACACCGGGTGTGCTCCGCGGCCGTGCGGGCGAACAGGATCACGATGGCGTGAAGGTCGGGCTGGCCAGGTCTCCCACCCAGCAGTTGGGGTGATTGACGCCGGTGTCGCCCAGCATTTCGGCCCGAGCCACCATGCCCTGCTTGAATTCCTCGGGGAACGTGGCCAGCGACGCTTCGTCCACGCCGAGGGCCCGCAGTCCTTCCCAGGTGAAGGCGACGTTCACCCAGCGGTTGTCGCTCTCGACCGTGCTCCGTACGCTGGAGGCCGAGCGGATCTTCTCCAGGATCCCGGCCAGCCACGCCTGGGCGCCGGCGGTGTCCCGGAAGCTGAGAAATTCGTACCGCCCGGTCAGCGCCGGGGTTCGGGTGACCAGGATGTGCTGGATATCATCGAGCTCGAGCATCGTTGCCCCGCTGCGCGATCACTGCATCTGCTCCAGCATGTCGGAGAACGCCGCCTTCAGCTGCAGCGCCTTCTTGATCTCCTCCGCGCTCACGTAGGGATACTCGCCGTACTCGAGGAAGCTGGGCCGCTGGTGCTCCCGCACGAACTGGATGAACGCCGGCGTGTTGGTCTTCCAGTCCGTCGGGAAGCCCTCCAGGTTCTCGAAGACCGTGTTGATGCCGTACTTGGTGAACAGAGCGCACCGCGTCCTCGGTGTACTTGTCGAAATCGGTGTCGAAGATGCCCTGATACATGAAGTAGGTGTCCTTGCCGATGTCGAAGAGGACCCAGCGGAGGTAATGCAGCTGGAGCACCTCGAGTCCATCCGGCAGACCCTGCATGGTCTTCTCGATCTTGCTGCCGTATTCGCGGATGGTCTGCTCCGTCCTGGCTTGATCTTCGCGATGATGGTAAACCCGTAACAGGCGGGGGTCTTCGGATAGATCGGGCCGTACCTGCCCTGCTCCAGCTCGAAGAATCCTTCCTTCGGAATCGCCATCGCTGCGGGCTTGGTCCAGTCTTCGACGATCTCGGTCGTGTCGGTTGTTGGCTCGGTCATGGTGTTCGTCATGGGGACCTCTCGTGCGTGACGTTGGCAGGATTTCTCGGGGCCAGAGTGGCGAGTGCGGGCGGCTGCTTGAGGCTAGGAGTGGGTGCCACCCAGGAAACTGGCATTTCTGACAGGCATCTGCGCCTTATCGCGAGCTCTGGGACTGGTACAAAGTGCAGTTTCGGTGGACCCTCGGTCTGCCCATAGTGATGCTGGGAAAGAGGTTTCTTCACGACTCATGAGCGGAGGCATTATGTGGAGGGGAAAACGGATGGGCGCCGGGATAGTCGCGGCGGTGATCCTGGTCGGTGGCTGCAAAAAGTCGGAGCCGGAGAACCCACGCCGGAGCAGGCCGCCGGTCAGGCGCCAGCCGACACCAATAGTGCTAACCCGGCCCCGCCTAAGGACACCACGGCTGCCACCCCGGGAGCCTACGGAGATACCACCGCGGCGAGCACGGGTGCCTATCCGTCTGACATCCTCCGCCCCGGCGGATTCCGTCCGGCCTGACTCGACCTGACCGGCAGCGACTGACGGCAGCTAACTATGCCCGCCGTCAGGCCAGGGACGGGCATCCACCTGTATAGCAATGGAGGTTCTGTCATGAGGATGGCTCACCCAGCCTGGCTCGGCGCGCTGGCGCTGAGCGGCTTGCTCATTGCCCCTCCAGCCCACGCTCAGGCCGGCCAGCCCTCCAGCGGCGACCAACTCGAGCTCACCCGGGCCAATATCCAGACCCGGCGGCAGGAGATCGTGCAGCAGCTGATGGAGCTGACTCCGGCCGAGAGCGGGAGAGAGTCAAGGCCGATCTACCGGGAGTTCCGCAACGAAATTGCCGAAACAGGGCGACCAGAGAGTCGAGTGGCTGGACCGGTTCGCCACTCAGGCCGCCACCATGTCCGACGAACAGTCGAAGAAGCTGCTCAATGACTGGTTCAGCCTGCGGGAGAAGCAGATCGATCTGCAGAAGAAGTACGCCGGGAAGTTCCGCAAAGCGGTGCCCGGGGTCAAGGTGGTCCGCTTCTACCAGATCGAGAACGCATTGAACACCGTGGTCAGCGCCAATCTTCAGGCCGCCCTGCCGGTGCCGGGAGATACCACAGCTCAATAAATCGAGCCGGATCCAAAAAAAAGAGGGTCCCATGCTGACGAATGGACGTTTTCTCGAAAATATGAAGCGCCAACTGGAAAACTCCTCGTCCTGCGGGGAGTTTTGGCGATCGGATTGGCCATTGTGGCCTTTGCCCGGCCGGGCGTCACTCTCCTGGCTCTGGCGACTCTCTGGGGCATCTACGCCCTGATCGACGGAATCATCACTTTAATCACCGCCTTTCAAGTTCGGGATGAGGGCCGGCCGGTCTGGCCCCTGATTATCATTGGGCTCCTGGGCATTGCCGCTGGAGCCTTCACCCTGGCCCGCCCCGGCGTCACGGCGCTGGCGATCCTGGTCTGGATCGCTGCCTGGGCCATCGGCGTTGGCGTCCTTCAGGTGGTGCTCGCGTTCCGGCTGCGCCGGGAGATCTCCGGCGAGTGGCTGCTTGCGCTGTCGGGCGTTCTCTCGGTGATCTTCGGAGTGGTGACGATTGGTGAACCCGCAGTGGGGTGCAGCGGTGGTCGTTTATACCCTCGGTGTCTACGCCTTCTTCTTTGGCCTTCTGCTGATCGCGCTGGGGTTGCGGCTCCGCGGACTGAACAAGCGTGTAGCGGAGCGCTTCGCGTAGGAGGCGGGGAAGAAAAGCGGGGAAGGGGGAAGAGAGCAAAAAGAGAAAAGCGGGGACGCAGCACCGCCACGTCCCCGCTTCCCCCTCTGCTTCCCCTCCGCTCCCCGCTCCCCCCTCTTCCAGCCCCTTCACTCCATCCTTATCAGCTCCACCCGCCGGTTCTTGGCCCGCCCCTGAGCCGTCTTGTTCGAGGCAACTGGTTTGTCCGGTCCGTAGCCTTTCGCGCTCAGCTGTGCCGGCGATACTCCGTTCTGCTCCAGGAATTTCTCCACCGCCACGGCCCGCTTCTGCGAGATCTTGATGTTCCCCGATCTCGAGCCGGTATTGTCGGTGAAGCCTGCGACTTGCACCCGCACCTCCGGGCTGGCCTGCAGCTGTTTGGCCACGTCCTGCAGCGCCGCCTCCGATTCAGCTGTTGAGCTTGGCCGAGCCGGTTCAAAGGTTACCCCCTGCAGAGTGATCGTCTTCGCACCCTGCTGGAACATAGACGGGCAGCCATTCTCGTCTACCGACGCGCGGGTGGGGGTGTCAGGGCAGCGGTCCGCCACATCCGGGACCTTGTCGCCGTCGGCATCACGGCCGCAGCCCCGGGGTTACCAGCTCGCCAATCACGGTGTTGGGGCACTGGTCCTGGGCATCGGCAACGCCGTCGGAATCGGCATCGAGCTGGCCCGGCCCGCAACCGTGCTCATCCACCTTCTCTCCCTCCGCCGTGCTGGGGCACCGGTCGGCGACGTTCATCACCGCGTCCTTGTCGTCGTCCTTCTGGCTCTCCGAGCAGCCTTCCGGATCTGCCTTCTCGCCGGCGGGCGTGCTCTTGCAGCGGTCCTTATTGTCGCTGACGCGATCCTGATCGGCGTCCCTCTGGTCCGGCGAGCAACCCTGGCTATCCGCAGCCTGGCCGGAGGGGGTATTGGGACAGCGGTCCCCCGCGTCCTTCACCTTGTCGCCATCGCTGTCCCCGCTGGCTCGCCCCGCAGCCGCTGCCGTCGACCGATTCTCCCTGGGGGTCCCCGGACAGTTATCCGCCTTGTTCTTTACTTGATCCTTGTCCTTATCAGAGGAGTTGCCCAGCAGGAGGCTGAGACCGGCCTGCACGCCGAGATTCATGTAGTTGTCGATGGTCCCTGCCGAGGGGCTCGGACGTAGTCGATGGTACCATCGACCTTGACGCCGAACTTCTCGCTCAGGCCCAAGCGCAGTCCGAGGACGCCAGTAATACCGTCCTCGTCGGTGTCGGTGGGTTCCCCGTACATGTCCCGGACGTAACCGGCCCCGATCCGGATGGAACTGGCATTGCCACCCAGAGGTATATGGTAGGTCAGCCGGCCGCGAACCGGAGTGTTCGTTATCGAGCTTCCCGCCGGCCCGTCAGCGCTGGTCGTCGCGGCCTCGGCCTCGATGTCGAGGTTTGGAAGGAAGAAAAACCCGAGTGAGCCGCCGGCCCCCGACCTGGTCGTCGAGACCGAGGGTGTCGTCAAAGAAGCTGTAGCGGCCGAACCCGGTGATCTCGAAGCTTCCCGGGCTCTGCGCGCTCAGTAACGTCGTACCGGCGAACAGGAAGAATCCCAACACCGCGCTGGACCGTGGCATGCGACCACTCCTGGCAAGATTCTCTGGAAAAGACGACAATTCCGGGCGAACATAGGACAGCAGGCGGGAACGATCTATTGCACCAAAGGCAAGGAAGCCTGCTGCTCGGCGAGCGTCGCCCGGAACGGATGGCGGCGGTACGTTGGCAGCAGGATCAGGTAGCCGACCATGGCGCGGGTGCCGGGAACCAGGAGCTCGTAGTGCTCCAGCAGGTCGAGCCCGTCTGACGAGGGGTCGGCCATCGTGCTCTGGAGGAAGTGCACCGCGAATGCGATGGCCTCGGCCCGGTGCTCGGCCCTGCTGCCGTAGCCATACCGCTCCGGATCGCCCATCGCGAGCACGTTGGCCAGTATCGAATCCACCCGCCCCATCTCACGCTGTTCCCACCGATGTCCCAGCTCGTGAGCAAAGGCGTGCCGCAGCTGGTCCTGGCTGGTTATGTGGACCGGATCCAGCGCTACCGAATCACGGGGGCTCACGTACTCGGCCAGATCGCCCATCCGGATTCCTCGGGATCCAACGGAGCCCACCGGCCTAGCGGGCTTCCCAAACAGGGCATAGAGCGTGTCGGCATAGGCGCTCTGGGACAGCTTACGGATAACACCGGCTGCGGCGGCGGCATCGGCGATACCATGCACCGGATTGCTGGGTACCCGCTCGAAGAACAGCTGGGTCAGGATGCTGGGCAGGCCGCCGGGCTCTGCCGTCTCGAAGACGCCGTCCTTGATCCGGAAAACGTAGGAGACCCTGCTCCCGAGCTTTCCGGTGTAAGCCAGCCTCGCGCGCGACGCGGAACGCTGGCTCATCCGTTCGTTGGCGTGGATGGTTTGGTAGCTCAGCAGGACGGTTCCGCCAGGCGAGCGGAAGGTCAATCCACTCGCGGTCAGAGTTAAGACTCCCGGCACCGGCGGAAGACCATTCCGGGAGAAGTATCCGGGGACCCCGGCCGGTAACGACGCCGGCTGATAGGGGACGGACCGGTCCTGGCCCGCGGCAGCGAGCACCAGGTACATGCCGAGCTCGAGAGCCACCGACATTCGGCCCCCCTTCTTCTTCGGACTGACGATCGGGATATGAAACAGTGTGGCGTTGGATCGTGCAGGAGGCCATTAGACCAAAGGGCAGGGTGCGATATCTTACCAGAGATCCGTTCACCATAGACTGGCTCATGCGCCTCAGAGTGGGCACCGAACTTCCTCAGCCCCTGACCTACGCGGGTCGCGCCATTGCGCTCGCGGCGGCCTGCTATGGGGCAGCCCTCCTCGGTCTCCGTTACGCCTCGATCGGGCAGAGCATCTCGCTGGTGTGGCCTCCCACCGGGATTGCCATCGCAGCCCTGACGCTGTTGGGAAGCCGATACTGGCCCAGCATTGCCCTGGGGGCCTTTCTTGCCAACGCTGCCACGCCCGTACCACTCACCGCTGCCGCCCTGATCGCCGTTGGCAATACGCTCGAGGCATTGGCCGCGGCCGCCTTGCTGCTGCGGCTCGCTGGATCCCACCCTCAGTTCGAGAATCTCCGGCACGTCCGCGGCCTGCTGCTGGCTGCGCTCCTAGGTACCCTCACCAGTGCGCTCATCGGAAGCAGTAGCCTCTGGCTCACTGGCGTGATTCAGCTGTCCGCGCTCCCTGGTGCGATCGCGGTCTGGTGGGCCGGTGACATGCTGGGCGCACTGGTGGTCGCCCCGCTGCTGCTCTCCTGGGCCACGCCTCGCGACGGTCGCACCAACACCCGGCGTCTTGCGGAGGTGCTGCTGCTCTGCGCCGGCACCGTGATCGCGGGGGAGATCGGGCTCGGTGGACTGCTTCACACTCCTGTCGTCGGGGAGGTGAACTATCCCTATCTCCTGTTCCCCTTCGTCATCTGGGCCGCACTACGCTTTGGCGCGCGTGGGGCGTCGCTGATGACCTTCACCGTTGCCGTCGTGGCAGTGGGGCACGTCGTGGCGGGGGCGGGGCCCTTCGTGAGCACCACGGCGAGCCGGACGCTGTTCGAGGTGACCTGCTATCTCGGTGCAGTCTCCGTGACCGGGCTGGTGCTCGCAGCCGCGGTGTCTTTCGAGCGCGACCGGGCAACCAATGCCTTGAGGGAAAGTGAGGAACGTCTCCGGCAGGCCTTGGATGCCGCACGCATGGGCGTTTGGGTGTGGTCGGTGGAGACCAATACCCTCACCTGGGATGACAATCTTCGCCGGCTCTACGGATTGGAGCCCGGTGCTTTGATCTCCGGATACGACGATTTCATCTCCCGGGTTCATCCCGAGGACCGGGCCTACGTGGCCGAGACGGTTCGGAAGGTTCTCGAGGAGAGTGGGGATCTGGACTACGAGTTCCGCATCCTCCTTCCTGATGGTCGGATCCGGTGGATCGCCGATCTGGGTGAAATCCGGCGGGATGAGCGGGGCAGGCCAACCTATCTGACCGGCGTGTGCACCGATGTAACCGACCGCCGGGTCGCGGAGGAGCGTCTGCGGCAGGCCCACCGCATGGAGTCGGTGGGACGGCTTGCCGGTGGGGTCGCTCACGAGGCCAATAACCAGATGAGTGTGGTGCTCGGCGCCTCCGATTTCATCCTGCGGCGCCCGGATGTGCCCGAGGCGGTCAGAACCGACGTCGAGTTTATCCAGCGGGCCGCAGAGCGCACGGCGGCGGTGACGGCGCAACTGCTCGCGTTCAGCCGGCGGCAGATCCTCAAGCTGGAGGTGATAAACCTGAATGCGGTGATCGGGGGCTGGGAGCCGGTGCTGCGGCGGATTATGGGCGCCGACTGCGGCGTGGTGCTCGCGCTCTCCCCGGCGATCGGCATGGTGAAGGCAGATCCCGGTCAGCTGGAACAGGTGCTCCTCAACCTGGCCTTGAACGCGCGTGATGCCATGCCTCGGGGCGGACGAATAACGCTGGAGACCTCCTCCGCTGAGCTGACGGCGGCGTATGCCCGAAGCAAGGGGGCCGTATCGATCGAACCGGGACATTACGTAATGCTCGCAGTGAGCGACACCGGTCACGGGATGGATCAGGATACGCTGAACCACGTCTTCGAACCGTTCTTCACCACCAAAGGCGTGGGACAGGGCACCGGCCTCGGGCTCTCGACCGTCTATGGCATTGTGAAGCAGTCGGCCGGTTACATCTGGGTTTACAGCGAGCCCGGGCAGGGCACCACCTTCAAGATCTATCTCCCGGTTCGGACCGGAGGCATCGTGAGCTCGGAGAAGCCGGAGCTGCCGCCAAGGGCCCGAAGCGCCGAGTGCGTCTTGATAGTTGAGGACGAGGACATCCTCCGGGGGGTCATGCGAAGGTCGCTGGAGGATGCTGGCTATCGAGTGTTGGAGGCGGGAGGTGCGACGGAAGCATTGAAGCTGGTGCGAGAGAACAACCGGAGCATCGACCTGCTGTTGACCGATGTCATCATGCCGGGAAAGTCGGGGCGGGAGCTCGCCGAAGAAGTCGCTCTGCTGCGTCCCCGCCTTCCGGTGCTGTTTACCTCCGGCTACACCGACGGCGATATCGAGCGGCGAGGCCTCCTCCCGCCAGGCTCGGCATTTCTGCAGAAGCCGGTCACGCCCGAGGCCCTGGTGCGCGCGGTACAGCGGGAGTTGGCGGCACCAGCCCCCAGTCCCCGCTCGACACTCACCGGTACATAACCGCTATCTAATAGAAGAGAGGTACTCGGCCGGCAGCCCCACCTTGCGCGCGACGGCACGGAGCTTGTCCGCGTATTCCGGATTGCGCTCGGAGGCGGCAGGCGGCTGCGGGAGGTTGTAAGAGTGAAGCAGCTCCTGGTCCATAAACAAGCCATAGAAGAAGACGTCGGCCGACCGGTCCGGCATACTAATCCTCATGCCGGGGAGCACGGCGCTCCCGCTTGGTCGCGGCACGTCGGCGCTTGGCTTCGAGCCTGGCCGCCTTTGCCGCCCGGCTTGGCTTGGTCGGCTTTCGCTTCTTGGGCACCACCAGGGCTGCGGCAACCACCTCCCGAAGCCGCTCGGTTACCTCCTCACGATTTCTCAACTGGCTTCGGGTGCCGCTCGAGACCAGTCGCAACCGGCCATTGCTGTCGAGCCGAGGCGCCAGTTTCTGAAGGAGCCGCGCGCGCTGGTCAGCGGTCGGGGCGGCTGACCCTGCCACATCCCACCAGACCTCGACCCGAGTGGAGGACGTATTCACGTGCTGGCCTCCGGGACCTCCGGAGCGGGAGGCTTGGTATTCGAGCTCGCCGAGTGGAATGCTGAGCTCCGGTGTGATCTCGAGTACGTTGGCGTCGGCCATAGGTAAAGGTCGTCATCCGTCGTTCCGTCGTTCCGTCGTTCCGTCGTTCCGTCGTGTCCCTCACGTTCCTCACGTTCGTCGTTCCGCCTCACCTCTTTCGCAGCTACGTTTCTCCCATGTCCGATCATGAGAGCCTGTATGCACACCTGCAGACGCTCGGCCGCGTGGTGCTGGGCTATTCCGGCGGGGTCGATTCCGCCCTGCTCGCGGTCGCCTGCACCAGAGCCCTGGGGCGGGAGCGCTTCCTCGCGGTGATCGGACGCAGCGCCTCGTACCCCGAGAATCAGTACGACACCGCGTTGCGGATCGCCCATGAGTTTGCGATTCCGGTTCGGGAGATCGAGACTCGGGAGCTATCAGATCCCCGCTACCTCGGCAACTCCACCGAGCGCTGCTACTTCTGCAAAACCGAGCTGTGGTCCCGGCTGGCCCAGCTGGCGCAGGAGATGAGGTTCGACACCGTCATCGATGGGACCAATGCCGACGACCTGGGTGAACACCGGCCCGGACTTCGCGCCTCCCGGGAACAGTCCGTACGCTCTCCACTGGCGGAGCTGGGCTGGACCAAGGCGCAGGTTCGGGCCGCCGCGCACAGCCTCGGTCTGCCGACCTGGAATGCGCCGGCGGCGCCATGTCTGTCGAGCCGAGTGATGTACGGGCTCGGCATTACCCCGGAGCGGCTGCGGCAGGTGGAACAGGGAGAGTCCTTTCTCCGCTCCCTCGGAGTCGACGGCGATCTTCGGGTGCGACACCACGGTGACAAGGCTCGACTGGAGGTCCAGCCGGACCAGATGGCGCGGGTGCGAGAACAGTGGACCCGGGTCGAGACCACCTTTCTGGATCTCGGTTTCCGGGTGGTCGAGCTGGACCCCCACGGTTATCGCCGGGGCGGGCTGCTCGCCCTGGCGTCCGAGCTGCCTGATTGATGCGGCTCTTCGCGGCGGTGCCGATCCCGGATCCCGCCCGGGGCCAGATCCTGGATCTATTGTCCGATCTAAGGAGTGGCGACTGGCCGGTGCGTTGGGTGCACGACGAGGGTCTCCACCTCACGCTCAAGTTCTTCGGTGAGGTGGGAACCGATCGTCTCGACGTGATCGCCGAAGCGCTCCGCTTTGCGGCTGCAGGAGCCGGACCTCAGGCGCTTGCGCTGGGTGAGCTCGGGGCATTCCCCAGCCGCAGCCGCCCGCGAATTCTCTGGGTCGGTGTTGAGGCGCCGCCGTCGCTCGAGCTGTTGCAGGACCGGATCGAGCGCGGCTCCGAGGCCATCGGCTTTGCCCCGGAGGGGACTCCATTCAAGCCCCACGTCACTCTGGGACGAGTGCGGGAGGGCCAGCGGATCCCTTCGCGAGGACTGGACGCTCACGCGAGCCGGTTCCAGCCGATGCCGTTCGTCGCCGAACAGCTGGTGCTCTATGAGAGCGTGCTCACGACGGGAGGCCCCCGCTACGAGTCGCGCCTCACTCTGGATCTGGCCAACTGATGGGGTGCCTGGCCGCGCCGTTCAAGTTCGCGGGGTGTCTCGGTCTGTTGGCCGCTCTTTTCATCGGCTGGCTGTACCGCGATCGCTTGACCAGCGAAGCTCGCCGGGTGTTCGGCTCCTTGGGCGGGACTGAAGCGCCGGCGTCGTCCGGGCGGCCGGGCTCGCGAGCGCTGGTGACGGCTCAGCGCGAAGATCGACTCATTGAACGGATGGAGGGCAGACTCGGTGGTGCTGAGCGCGTCCGAGGTGGCTTCGATGATCGGGTCCGGACTCGACCCCAGTCTCCGCAGTCAGCTGGATTCGTTACAGGTCGAGCTGCAGGATGGAAGCATCACGGTCAAGGCCCGTCTGGCCACGGCCCGGCTGCCCAAGGAGCTGGTGGGACCGCTCAGCATGGCGCTCCAGCCCACCGAGCCGATCCAGGCGGCGGGCCCGCTGACCGTGGTGGCTCCCCGGCAGGCGGAGTGGGCGCTCCGCTCGTTCAGCATTCGCGGCTTCCCGCTGCCCCGTGATGCTGTCCCCCAACTGGTCTCCAAGGCCCTGGGCAATCCCTCGCGGAAGACAGTCCCGGTCCGGATCCCGGCGGGGATCCGGGAGATTCGGCTCCGGCCTACCGGCGCCACACTGATCGGAGCGCCCGCGTCATGAGCTACCGCATTCTGATCGTGGATGATGAGGCGGGAATCCGGCAGGCGCTCAAGCAGGTGCTGGAATACGAGAACCTGGTAGTGAAGGTGACGGCCTCGGGCGGCGAGGCGCTCACCGTGTACCCCGATTTTCGCCCTCATCTGGTCTTCCTCGACGTGAAGATGGCCGGGCTGGATGGACTGGAGACGCTTACCCGGCTGCGCAACCTCGATCCCAACTCCCAGGTGGTGATGATCTCCGGACACGGCACCATCGCGACGGCGGTGGAAGCCACCCAGCGGGGCGCGTTTGATTTCCTGGAGAAGCCGCTCGACACTGACCGGCTGCTGGTCACCGTGCGCAATGCGCTGGCCCAGGCCAAGCTGATGGATGAGAACACTCGGCTTCGGGAGGAGAGCGAGAGCCGCTTCCGCATGGTGGGCGACAGCCCAGCGCTCAAGGAGGTGCGCGATCTGATCGCCAAGGTGGGCCCCACCTCGGCCCGGGTGCTGATCACCGGCGAGAACGGCACCGGGAAGGAGCTGGTCGCCCGCGCGCTGCACGAGGCTTCTCCCCGGCAGGGGCGGGCCTTCATCGAAGTGAATTGCGCCGCCATTCCCTCAGAGCTCATCGAGAGCGAGCTCTTCGGCCACATGAAGGGCTCGTTCACCGGCGCCTTTGCCGACAGGGCAGGGAAGTTCGAGCAAGCCGACGGAGGAACGCTCTTCCTCGACGAGATCGGCGACATGTCCCTCTCGGCGCAATCGAAGCTGCTTCGGGTGCTGCAGGAGGGCGTGGTCACCCGGATCGGCGGATCGAAGCCGATTCAGGTAGACGTGCGGGTGCTGGCGGCCACGAACAAGGACCTGGAGCAGGAGATCACCGAGGGAAGATTTCGGGAAGATCTCTTGTATCGGCTGAACGTCGTGCCCATCGGGGTCCCGCCGCTCCGGGAGCGCAGGGCGGACATTCCCGCCCTCGTGGCGTACTTCGCCGAGCAGTTGTCCGCCAGCGCGGGAGTGCCCGGCAGGAAGTTCAGCGACGACGCGGTGCGCCGGCTCCAGGCTCGGCCCTGGCCCGGCAACATTCGCGAGCTGCGCAACGCGGTCGAGCGGGTGCTCATTCTGGCATCGGGCAAGAAGGTCACGGCCGAGGATATCGATCATCTGCTACCCGGGACCATCGGTCCCAACGGAGAGAGTCCCAGCCTGGAAGACTTCAAGCTCGAAGCGGAGAAGAAGTTTCTGGTTCAGCAGCTGCGGCAGCACGACTGGAACCTGTCGGAGACGGCCCGGGCCATCAAAATTCCCCGCTCCAATCTCTACAAGAAAATGGAACGATTTGGTCTGAACCGAGGCCCCGAATGACCGAGCAGCCGAGAGACTGGGACAAAGAGCTCGCCAACATCGATCGCGCCATTTCGAAGCAGGGACCATCCACCGGCTCTCCTCCCGTGGCGGTGCCCACACCGGCTCCGCGGCGCCGGTTCGTCGCCTTGGCCTGGCTCTGGACCGTGGTGGCGACGATCCTTGCGGTCGCGCTTGTATTGTGGCCCTACGACAAGACTTGTGGGATCCGGCTCATCTTCTTTCTGGGTGCCGCCGTACTCGCCGTAATGCTGGGCGTGCTCGGCGCCTTCACCAGCTGGGCTCATCGCCAGGGGCTGGCCATGATGGTGTCGCTGCTGGTCATCCTGTGGGCCGGCATCATGGCCACCCGCGAGATCCTGCCGCGCACCGGTTACGCCAAGCGGTCAATGCAATGGACCTGTCCTTCTCCTCCTCCGGCGGCTGCTCCGGCACCGCAGGCTCCTGCTCAGTAGGCCATCTATGACAAACACGTTCAACGTCCGGGAATCGCGCGTCAGCAAATCGGTCGACGCGCAGACCTTCAAGAACTTCATCGGAGGCGAGTGGGTAGAGCCAGCATCGCAGGCGTACTTCGAGAACCGCAATCCCGCCAAGCCGGACGATCTGATCGGGCGGTTTCCCGATTCGGATCCTCGCGATATCGATGCGGCCGTCCGCTCGGCCAAGCGAGGATTCGAGATCTGGTCGAGAACACCGGCCCCCGCCCGGGGTGACGTGCTCCGCCGGGTTGGCGACCTCCTGGTGCAGCGCAAGGACGCCATCGCCAACGCGATGACCCGCGAGATGGGCAAGGTGCTGGCGGAGACTCGGGGAGACGTCCAGGAGGGCATCGACACCGCCTTCTACGCTGCCACCGAAGGGCGCCGGCTGTTCGGCCATGTGGTTCCCTCGGAGTTGCGCTCCAAGTGGGCCATGAGCTACCGCCGTCCGATCGGCGTCGTGGGGCTGATCACCCCGTTCAACTTTCCCGCTTGCCATTCCCACCTGGAAAATGTTCCCCGCGCTCCTGTGCGGAAACTCGGTGATCATCAAGCCCTCGGAAGACGTGCCGCACACGGTGCACCTGCTGGTGGAGATCCTGCTCGAGGCGGGGCTTCCCCCCGAGGTCGTGCAGTTGGTTCACGGCCGGGGCGAGACGGTGGGTAAGGCGCTGGTCGAGCATCCGGAAGTGCCGGTCATCTCGTTCACCGGATCCACCGAGACCGGCTCGATCATCGGTGAGACCTGCGGCCGGATGCACAAGCGGCTCTCGCTGGAGATGGGCGGCAAGAACGCGATGATCGTGATGGACGATGCCGATCAGGACCTGGCCCTCGAGGGGGTACTGTGGGGCGCCTTCGGCACCACGGGGCAACGCTGCACCGCGACCAGCCGTCTGATTCTGCATCAGAAGGTGCATGACGGGTTCCTTCGCCGGCTGGCCCAGGCGGCCGAAGCCCTGAAGCTGGGCGACGGCAGACAGGACAAGACGGACGTGGGCCCCCTCATCCATCAGGCCTCGCGAGAAAAGGTGGAGCAGTACGTCGAGATCGGAAGGAAGGAGGAAGCGGAGCTGGTCACTGGAGGGAAGCGCCCGTCCGGCGCCGAGCTCGACGGTGGGTTCTTCTTTCAGCCGACCGTGTTTGCCGGCGTGAAGCCGAAGAGCCGGCTGGAGCAGGAGGAGATCTTCGGTCCGGTGCTGAGCGTCATTCGGGTGGACTCGTTCGATGAGGCGGTCCGGGTAAACAACGATGTGCGCTATGGGCTCTCCAGCTCGTTATACACCCGGAACGTGGACCTCGCCTTCCGCGCGATGCAGGAGCTGGACAACGGCATCACCTATGTCAACGCGCCCACCATCGGGGCGGAGGCGCACCTTCCCTTCGGCGGCATCAAGGCCACTGGCAACGGGCATCGGGAGGGTGGCTGGGAAGTCTACGAGTTCTACTCCGAGACCAAGGTCTGCTACGTGGACTATTCCGGCAAGCTGCAGAGAGCGCAGATCGATACGTACGATGTGTAGTGGCCAGTCCTCAGTCGGCGGTCCTCAGTCCTTAGTCGCCCGTCCGCGTGACTCCTGTCACCGGGTTAGAGTGACTTGAGGTGTCGTTCTCAACTGACGACTGTGGACTCTCGACTGTCGACTCAAACCTCCATTGCGCGTCATAGCAACCCGGAGTAAGGTTCCCTTCATGCGCCCAATGCAGGTTGGTCCCGGCAAGCGAGCTCCCTCATTCGATGAAGGCTCGCTCGACCAGTACCTTCGCGAAATCAGCAAGTACCCGCTGATCCCGCAGGAAGAAGAAGTCAGCCTCGCGCAGCGGATTCGGGTCGGTGATGGTGAGGCGCTCGACAAGCTGGTCCGCAGCAACCTCCGCTTCGTCGTCTCGGTCGCCAAGAAGTATCAGAACCAGGGCGTGTCCCTGGCCGATCTGATCAACGAGGGCAACCTCGGTCTGATCCGTGCCGCCCACAAGTTCGACGAGACCAAGGGCATCAAGTTCATCTCCTACGCGGTCTGGTGGATCCGCCAGGCCATTCTGCAGGCGCTGGCGGAACAGAGCCGGATCGTCCGGGTGCCGCTCAATCGCGCCGGCACGCTGCATCGGATCGGGAAACGCTCCTCCGCGCTGCTGCAGGAGTTGGGACGGGAGCCCACCCCATCAGAGATTGCCGAGGGAATGGACATCTCGATGGAAGAAGTCCAGAAGACTCTATCCATCTCCCAGAATCATCTCTCGCTCGACGCCCCGCTCACTCCCGGCGAAGACAACAAGCTTCTCGACTACCTGCCCGACACCCAGAATCCCGGTCCCGACTCCGAGACCTTCGAGCACGCGCTGACCGAGTCGATCGAGGAGGTGCTGTCGACGCTGAAGGAGCGCGAGGCCAAGATCCTCCGCCTCTACTTCGGCCTGGACGGGCCCGAGCCGATGACGCTGGAAGAGATCGGCAGCCTTCTGGGCATCACCCGCGAGCGGGTGCGGCAGATCAAGGAGAAGGCGCTCAGCCGGCTCCGCCACGTGAGCCGGGCGCGGGCGCTGGAGAGTTTTCTGGCCTGAGCAGCACCGTCATCCCGAGCGCAGTGTGAAGGAGTGTGTCATCCTGAGCGTAGCGAAGGATCTCTGCACTCACCAAGAAGAAAATCCCCGAGATCCCGCCATTCCGGGTTCAGACCTTCGATCAGGCTAAACTTCTTCTTTCTGACCCAGCCTTTTATCTGCTTCTCGCGTCTAATCGCGTCCAGAGCGTTGTGTAGCTTCCTCAACGTAGACTAGACGCTTCATCTGGTACTTCCGGGCAAATCCATGTACTTCACCTTTCCGATGCTGACTAACTCGGACGGTGAGATTTCCAGTGACGCCGATATAGAGTCGGCGAGAGTTGCTGGCCATTATGTACACGTGAAAAGTCCGCGGTGGCATCCGCGAAATATTGAGTGCATTCAGTCACTCTTCGTCTCATAATGGCTCCTCCGCAATCATCTATACGCGCATCCTGAGTAGGGATCCTTCGCTTCGCTCAGGATGACACCCGGGAGGGACCTATCCGTGAGCTTGCCCGGTACCGTCGGTCAGGTCATTCTTCCCGCACCCCGTTGCCAGCGCTTTCACTCCTGCTACGCTTCGCTCCTATGGCCAGCAACGCCTCGTTCGACGTGTCCACCGGTGCCGATCTCCAGGAGGTGGACAATGCGGTCAATCAGACCATCAAGGAGATCGCCCAGCGCTACGACTTCAAAGGCACCCATTGTGAGGTGACTTTCGACCGTCCCAAGGCAGAGATTCGCCTCGCAGCCGACGACGAGTACCGGATGGACGCGCTGGTGGACGTGCTGAAGACGAAGATGATCAAGCGCGGAGTGCCGGTAAAAAATCTCAAGCTGGGCGACGTCGAAACCGCCACCGGCCAGAGCGTGCGGCGCACCGTCAGCCTCACCCAGGGAATTCCCCAGGACGTCTCCAAGCGCATGGTGAAGGCGATCAAGGATCAAGGCTTCAAGAAGGTCCAGGCCGGGATCCAGGGCGACGAGGTCCGGGTGACGGCGCCCTCCCGCGACGAGCTACAGGCGGTCATCGCCTTCCTCAAGGATCAGGACTTCGGGGTCGAGCTCAAGTTTGGCAACTACCGCGGCTGACGCCGCCGCGCTGCGGCGGAGCTTCCCGCTGGTGCTCGGCCTGATGGCGAGCTGCGTCTCAGGATCGGTCCCCCCGGCGCGGCCGGTTCCTCCGGCGCGGCCGGTTCCTCCGGCGCGACCGGTCGGTGCGGCCCCAGCCGCCCGAACCGAGTGCCGTGAGGCGCGACCCCGAGATCCGAATTGGCATTCTGGTCGGAGCGCAGCGAGTCAGTGTCGGCGCGAACGAGGGTCTGTCGGTGAGTGAGCCCGATGGCGCCCGCGTCACCACCATCCCAGCGGGGCAGACGTGGCTGGTCGCCACCTCGGGAGACAAGCTGACGCTGCTCGGTTCGGGAGGCTGGGTCTCGCCGGCGCTCGAGGCCGTGGTACTCGTAGCAAATGGTCCATCGGACCCGATCCGGATCAACGGAAAGCCCTATCGCGGAACCGCCGACCTGCTGCGGGATCCGGCGGGCGTCACCGTCGTGAACCGGCTCGGACTGGAAGCCTATGTGGACGGCGTGGTCTCCGCCGAGATGGGCCACCGCAGCCCGAACGAGCAGGCGGCGCTCGAGGCTCAGGCGGTGGTGTCGCGGACCTTCGCGCTGCGCAACATGGGTAAACGGAAGGCCCAGGGGTTCGACCTGACCGCCGGCGTTACCGATCAGGTATATGGCGGAGTTCTGTTCGAGACGCCCCAGGGCAGGGCTGCCGTCGCTGCCACCCGCGGCATTCTGCTGACGTACAATGGCGTACCGGCCGAGGCGTTCTTCTATTCGACCTGTGGCGGGAGAACCGCCGAAGGCGCCGAAGTCTTTCACGGCGCGGCTCAGCCCTATCTTCGTTCCGTCGCCGACGAAGACGAGCATGGGGTGGCGTACTGCAGCATCTCCCCCCGCTACCGCTGGCACGAGGAGTGGAGTGATCAGTCGCTTCGGGCCACGCTTGGAACGAAATCTTCCGCCCGTCACCGGCATCCGGAGAGAGCTGGTGCGGCAGGTGACCGATATCCGGGTGGCGCGGCGGACACCGTCCGGACGAGTCGATCAGCTCGTCATCGCGCTGGGCGGTCCCGAGGTGCGAGTCAATGGTCTCGCCATCCGGCAGGTCCTCCGGCCGGCGAACGGCGAGCTGCTCCGGAGCAACGCGTTCACACTGGCTGTGAGCGGCGGCGGTGGAAGGGTGTCACATCTGACGGTGGACGGCATGGGAGCGGGCCATGGTGTGGGATTTTGTCAGTGGGGCGCAGTCGGCCGAGCTCGGGCGGGGCACGGGTACGCGCAAATTCTGGCGGCCTACTTTCCCGGCACCAGCCTGACTCGCCGCTACTGAGGAGAAGGAGGTGCTATGACTGCCGGTCGCGGCGCAGCCGCAGGCGAGCGGCTCAAGGTGGGAGTCATCGGGGGCGGAGCGATTGCCCAGGTGGCGCACCTGCCTGTGCTCAAGAAAATGCGCACGGTGGAGGTGCTCGCCATCTGCGACATCGATCTGCCCAAGGCTCGAGCCCTTGCCGACCGGTTCGGGGTGAAGGATGCCTTCGACGACATCGAGGAGCTGTTGCGCTACGAGGAGCTCGATGCCGTGGTCATCTGCTCCCCCACCCACTTGCACGAGTCCCACATTCAGGCGGCGCTGTCGGCCAATCTCCACGTCCTGGTCGAGAAGCCCCTCGCCATGTCCGGTACCAGTGCCCAGCGCATCCTGAAGGCGGTGGAGAAGCGCGACCGAGTGGTCATGGTGGGGATGAATCACCGGTACCGTCCCGACGTGCAGATCGTGCGCAGCTTCGTTCAGAGCGGAGAGCTCGGCACTATCGAGAGCGTCCGGGGGAGCTGGCATGTTTTCCGGCCGGGGCGCACGCCGCTGGGCTGGCGGCAGCGCCGGGAGCAGTCGGGTGGTGGAGCGATGCTCGACCTGGGACTGTCGATTCTGGATCTGGGACTCTGGTTGGGAGGCAACTCCAAGCCGGCACGGGTCACCGCCAGTCTCGACCCGGTGGCGCGCGACCGGGCGGTGGAGCAGTCCGGAAGCGCCTTTGTCGTCTGTGAGAATGGGATGTCGGTGTTTGTGGATGTGACATGGCGGCACCTCGGCGAAGGCGAGCGGTTCGGGGTGGGGCTCAGAGGCAGCAAGGGGACTGCGGGCATCAATCCGTTGAATGTGTGGAAGGAGCTGCACGGCATGGCGGTAGACGTCTCGCCCACCGGCTCGGTGGGGCGGGAGAATGCGTTCACCGCGTCCTACCGGGCGGAGTGGGCGCACTTCCAGGCGGGCATCGCGGGAGACGCCAAGATTCCCGCCCTCAACGAACATCTGACCCTGCACCAGGTGCTCGACGGGATCTATCGCTCGGCGTTCGATAATCGAGATGTGGAATTGTGAAGCGGGGCAGCGGGGCAGGGGGGCGGCGGGGCGGTCTGGCTATGGCGGTTCTCCTGATTTTTTTACTCGATACCTCGGTCCTCGCTCAGCAAACTGCCCCGCTGCCCCGCCGCCCCGCCGCCCTGCCGGACACCGGACTGACCGTCTACCTCATGACCATGGGCCCCGGCAGGCAAGTCTGGGAGCGGTTCGGCCATAACGCCATCTGGATCCACGATCCCGCCCGCGGCACCGATCAGACCTACAATTACGGACTCTTCGATTTCGGCCAGCACAACTTCCTGCTTCACTTCGTCCAGGGCCGGATGTGGTATTGGATGCGGGGGTACCCGGCCCAGTCCTATGTCGAGTCGTACCGGAAGGCCAACCGTTCGGTCTGGGTTCAGGAGCTGGAGATAGCGCCCGCGGCCCGGCGCGAGCTTGCAGCAATTCCTGGAGTGGAACGAGCGGCCGGAGAATCGCTTTTACCACTACGACTACTATCGCGACAACTGCTCTACTCGCGTGCGCGACGCGCTCGACCGGGCACTCGGCGGAGCGATTCGGGCCGCCACGGCGCCAGCGCCGACCGGGAGAACCTATCGCTTCCACACCCTGCGCCTGACCGCCAACGATCCTCCGATCTACACCGGCCTTCTACTGGCTCTGGGACAGCCGGTCGACCGTCCCATCTCCCAATGGGAGGAGATGTTTCTGCCCCTGGCGATGCGAGTCCATGTTCGAAGCATTCGGGTGACCGCACCGGATGGCCGAAGTGTTCCCCTGGTCAGATCCGAGCGGACCCTGTTCCAGTCCACCGAACCGGAGCCGCTCTCGATTCCACCTTCATGGACTGGGTGGTATCTCCTGGCTGGAGTCGCGATCGGTGGTTCTGCCGTGGCCTTCGCCCGTCGGGCGAGAACATCCGGCGTTGCTCGAGCCGGATTTCTGGCGGTGACCTGGACCTGGTTGCTGCTGACTGGAGTGGGCGGGCTGGTGCTGGCGGGCCTGTGGGGACTGACCGATCATGCTGCGGCTTATCACAACGAAAACGTGCTGCAGTTCGACCTGCTTGCGCTGCCGCTGATCTGGTTGCTGACTCGGTTGGCGTTCGGGTCAGCCCGGTTTGCCCGGGGCACCCTGGTCCTGGCCACAGCCGTCGCGGCGCTGTCTCTCCTCGGTCTCCTGCTCAAGTCCCTGACACCGTTCTACCAGGTCAACCAGTCGGTCATTGCTCTTGCGCTTCCGGCGCATGCCGGAATTGCGGCGGCGGTGTGGACTTTGGCTTCGACTGGTCTTCACAAGCGAAAGCTCAGTCCTTCGACCGCGGCCTCGACCACGAGAGTTGGAGCGACCTGAGCGGCGTATTTTTTGGTGTCTTCAACCAGAAGGTCCAGGGCCGCGTCGTCGTGCTCAGGCTCGTGATGGAACAGGATCAGCCGGCGACAGCGTCCTTCCCGGGCAAGGTCAACCGCCTGTCGTGGAGTGGAATGACCCCAACCGGCGCGGGCCTGGATGAACTGGTCGAGGTACATGGCGTCGTGAATCAGCGTTTCAGCGCCCTGGATGAACTCCACCATCTTGCTGCGCCAGTCCGGCGTCACCTCGTAATTCCCGCCTGGTCCCAGCTCGTTGTCGGTGACATAGGCAAGCTGCCGGCCACCTGAGGTCGGCACCAACCGATAGCCCAGCGTGGTGCCGGGATGTCGAAGCCGAAACGCGCAGACGTTGAAGCCGTCGATCTCGAATTCACCTTCCTCGATCTCCACCACCATCAAGGACGCCGCCAGGGCATTCAGCGGTACCGGGAAGACCATGGGATCCATCTGCCTGCCGAGGATCTCCTTGAGCGGCACCCCCTCCTGCTGGGCTCCGTATATGACGACCGAGGTTTCCCGGGAGCTGAAGCGGCTTGAAGAACGGCAGCCCCTGGATGTGATCCCAGTGGGTGTGGGAAAGGAGGATATCAGCGGAGAGGATGCCGTTCCGCTGCTTCATCAGCATGTGGCCGAGCGGACGCAGTCCGCTGCCGGCATCGAGGATGACCAGCCGGTTGTCCGGTCCGGTAATGCTGATGCAGGCGGTGTTGCCGCCGTACCGCGCGGTCTCGGGCCCCGGAGTTGGGATCGAGCCGCGGGTACCCCAAAACGTCACCTCATGCTTCATCGCGACTCCAGCAGCCGGTAGGGGCTATGTCGCAACCTCTCCGCTTCTGCAGGAGCTCAGCCGTGCTAGCTATCACGGCCCATCGGTGACGATGCTCACGCCCTCCGGGCGGCAAGCATCAGGGAGCGTCGATCCTTGAGGGTAATGTCTTTGCGGGTGACCTGAATGATGCCTCGCTCAACCAGGTTGCGCATGGTGCGGGAAACCGTCTCCCGGCTCGATCCGATCATCTGAGCGATGGTGTGGTGGGTCAGCTTGCGGGTAATGCGGTCGCCTCCTTCGTCTTCCGCCATCCGGAGAAGGAGATGGGCGACCCGGCCGTTGACGTCGAGCAGGACGAGGCTCCCGATCTTTTCATCGGCTCGGCGCAAGCGACGCGAGATCTCCTTCAGCAGCGAAATCGCCACCTCGGGTGAATTCCGCAGCCGGGCGTGGAAGTCCTCCCGCCGGAGCACCAGCAGGCTGGAATCGTCCATGGCAATGACGTGCGCGGAGCGGGGCTCCTCGTCGATGACGGCCATCTCGCCGAAGAAGCTTCCCTCTCCAAGCACCGAGAGGATGACCTCACGGCCATCCTCTGCGATGAGCACTACCTTGACCTGACCCGCTGCGACCAGGAAGAGGGCATCTCCCGGGTCATCTTCGAACACGATGACGCTGCCCTTGGGATAGCTGCGTTCCCGGGTCAGATCGGCGAACGCGGCCAGGTCGGATTCGCTCAGTCCGGAAAAGAGGGGGACCTTACGGAGGACCTCCATCGGGGACAGTGGCACTCGTGCCTCGCAGGATGTGGAAGTGTTTGGGTTAGCATACTTGGGGCCGATGGTGGTGTCAATTGAATACGACCTTTCCGTCTTAGCCCCATCCCCGCTACATTACTGGGCTTAGCAACCACCATGGAGCAGCAATGAAGGCCGATCTTCATCCCAATTACCGCAAGCTGATGGTCCAGTGCGCCTGCGGCAATCAGTTCGAGACGCGCTCGACCGCCGCTTCGATCCACGTCGAAGTGTGCGCCCAGTGCCATCCTTACTTCACCGGCAAGCAGCGCCTGGTGGACACCGCCGGCCGGGTAGACCGGTTCCGCCGGAAGTATCAGACCGAGCCGGCCGCAACGCCCAAGGCGTAAACCATGGAGGCCCGGCTCCGCCAGGCGCTGACGCGGGCGGAGGAAGTCGGCCAGGCCTTGGCAGACCCCGCGTACAGCAAGAGATCCGAGCAAACTGAGGTCGCTCGGTCGGGAACACACCCGGCTGGCTCCCGTCGTCAAATTCGCAGAACGTCTGGCTCGCCTCCAGCAGGACCTGGACCAGGCGCGGGAGCTGGCTTCCGAATCCGATCCCGAGCTGGTCGCGCTTGCCAAGGCCGACCTGGCTCGACTTCCCGACGAAATCTCCGCCCTGACCGAGGAGCTGCACGAGCTGCTGCTTCCGCGGGATCCGCACGATGACCGCGACGCCATCATGGAGATCCGGGCCGGAACCGGCGGTGATGAGGCCGCCTTGTTCGCCGCCGATCTCTACCGCATGTACCAGCGCTTCAGCGAGCGCCACCGTCTCTCTTGGGAGCCGATCTCGGTGAGCGATGGTCCGCTGGGAGGCATCAAGGAGGCGATCGTCGCGGTGCGCGGCGATGAGGCCTATGGCCTTCTGCGCCGGGAGTCGGGGGTGCATCGGGTGCAGCGGGTGCCGGCGACCGAGACGCAGGGACGGATTCACACCTCCGCCGCGACCGTGGCGGTGCTCCCCGAGGCCGAGGAGGTCGACATCAAGATCGAGCCGCAGGACCTGAAGATCGACGTGTTCCGGTCCTCCGGCCCGGGAGGGCAGAGCGTGAACACCACCGACAGCGCGGTGCGGATCACCCATCTACCGACCGGCGTCGTGGTCAGCCAGCAGGATCAGAAGTCGCAGCTACAGAACAAGATCAAGGCGATGGAGGTACTCCGCGCCCGGCTGCTCGACCGCATGCTGGCCGAGCAGGAGGCGGCGCGCTCCCGCGACCGCCGGGCCATGGTGGGCACTGGCGATCGCTCGGCCAAGATTCGGACGTACAACTTTCCTCAGAGCCGGATCACCGACCATCGGATCAACCTCTCGGTGCACAACCTGCCGGAAGTGCTGAATGGCGGTCTGGATGACATGGTGACCGCGCTTCGGATGGCGAGCCGTCAGGAGCTGGTCGATGCCTGACCTGGCCCTCTCGCCGGCTCTGCTGATGGCGGAAGGTACCGAATGGCTCGGCAATGCCGGCGTTGCCGACCCCCGGCGACAGGCCCTTCGAATCTGGGCCGAGCTGCAGGGGCATGTCTCTGGCGTGAGGCACTACTCGCCACCGCCGTGCCCGTGGACCCTCAACTTGCCGCCCTCTATCGTGAGTCCGTTCGCCGCCGCGCCGCTGGGCGAGCCGCTGCCCTACGTCACCGGAAAAGTGGGCTTCCGCCACCTGACCCTGCAGATCGATCGCCGGGCGCTGATACCGCGGCCGGAGACGGAGGGACTGGTGGAGCTGCTGCTGCAGCGAGTTCGCAAGCGGCTCGCATCGCCGATGTGGGAACCGGCAGCGGCTGCATCGCACTGAGCCTGGCGCACGAGGGCGAGTTTGGCGAGTATTGTCGCGCTGGATTCTTCGGCCGATGCGCTGGCGCTCGCCCGGCTGAACCACGAGCTGGTTGGCTCACCTCGCACGGTTCACCTTGTTCGTGGCGATCTCGGAACTGCCCTTGCCCCAGGGTCGCTTGACGCAATGATCTCCAATCCTCCCTATCTTACGCTGAGCGAGTACGCGCAGCTGGATCCGTCGGTACGTGATTGGGAGCCGGCGCTGGCTCTGAAAGCGGGGCCGATGGTATGGGTCAGACCGCTCGGCTGCTGCAAGAGGGCTGGGCCTGGGTTCGCCCGGGCGGATGGCTGGCGTTGGAGGTGGACTGCTCGCCGGGCAAATGCGGCTGTGAGACTGGCCGCAGGCAATGGCTGGCACGACGTCAGCCTGCATCATGGACCTATTTGGACGCGAGCGGTATCTGCTCGCGCAGAGGAGCGACACACGGTGATCTGGGACAAGGCGCAGGACTTGGGCCGGCTGATCGGCCAGTCCGCGGAATACCAGGCGCTCAGGCGAGCGGAGACGTCGTTGCGGGAAGACAAGGAGACGGTGGCCAAGCTGGACCAGATCCAGACGCTCGCCCGCAAAGTGGACCAGGCGGTCTCCACCGGCCAGATGCCCGATCAGGCAACCGCCGAAGCCTACGAGACCGCGGTTCGCGACCTCGAGATGAGTCCCACCGGGCAGGCCTATGTGGTCGCCCGCTCGAACTTCGAGAAGCTGATGCAGAAGGTGAATCAGCAGATCAGTGAGGGCATGGAAAAGGGTTCGGCCAGCAGCATCATCACGCTCGGATGAAGCGCGCCGGCTTCTTCGTGGTTCTGGAGGGACCGGAGGGCTCGGGCAAGTCGACCTTGCTTGAGACCGCTGGCCGAGCGCATGCGGGAGTGCCAGGTCGATCCGGTCGTGGTGCGTGAGCCGGGCGGCACCCGCGCGGCGGAATCGGCTCGGCAGGCCCTGCTCGATCCGGACCACTCCGTGGGACCCCTGGCGGAGCTGTTCCTGTATCTGGCCGCCCGGGCCGATCTGGTTCAGACCGTCATCCGGCCGGCGCTCGCGGCGGGGCAGGTGGTCCTCTCCGACCGTTATATGCTTTCGACCGAAGCATACCAGATGGCGGGCCGGGGACTCGATCCCGTCCTGGTTCGGATGGCCAACCAGGCCGCAACGCAGGACATCGCTCCGGACCTCACCCTGATCCTGGATCTCTCGCCCGAGCTGGGGCAGGCGCGACAGATCGCGGCGGGGAAGCGGCAGGACCGGCTGGACCGGGAGAGCGCCGATTTCCATCGCCGAGTGGTGGATTACTACCTGGCGGTTCAGGGTCCAGGGGTGCGACATTTAGACGGACGCCTTCCGCCGGACCAGCTCTTGCAGGCGGCGTGGTCGGAGGTGCGGGCCGCCGCACCGGAAATCTTTCGAGTCGGCGGTAGGCTAACCCTATATAGATCCGCGCTGTAACCGTCGGCCCGCGCGCCGAATCCCCGGTCCAGAACAGGTCTCGGCGTGAGGAGTGGCCCCACCAGGGTGGAATGAACTGTGTCAGCTATTCTGCGGGAGCGGAGGCAGATATGAAGCAGCGCTGGGGTGTGATTGGTCTGGTGGCGGTGATCTCGTTCTTCAGCGGCGGCTGGCTGCTGCAGCGGGGCGTGGCCAGCGACGGAAACGTGTACCAGCAGGCCCGCCTGTTCGATGATGTGCTGGGCCACGTCAGCACCTACTACGTCGACTCCATCGGCGAGACCGATCTCTACCAGAAGGCGACCCGCGGGATGCTGGAGCAGCTCAAGGATCCCTACTCCGTGCTGCTGACGGGCGACGACTACAAGGCGCTCACCGAGCAGACCTCCGGCAACTACGCCGGTCTCGGCATTCAGATCGACGTGAGAGACGGCTGGATCACGGTGGTGGCTCCGCTGCCCGAGACTCCGGCCGAGAGAGCCGGCATCGAGACCGGCGATCAGATCATCGAGGTCGACGGCAAGTCCACCGAAGGCTGGAAGAACGATCAGGCGGTGAAGGCCCTTCGGGGCGACGCGGGCTCCAAGATCGGGATCACCATTCGCCGTGCCGGCATTACCGATCCCATCAAGTACCGGCTCACCCGGGCCCAGATCCATATGCGTTCGGTGCCGCCGGGCACCATGTTCGGCGGTGGGGTAGGCTACATCTCCCTGAACCCGGTGAGTGAGACGTCGGCCGAGGAGCTGCGGCAGGAGATCTCCTCCATGAAGAGCAAGGGCATGAAGTCGCTCATCATGGATCTGCGGGGCAATCCAGGCGGACTGCTGGACCAGGGCGTCAAGGTGGCCGATCTGTTCCTGGACTCGCGCCAGGAGATCGTGTCGACCCGGGGCCGGGCGCGCGGCTCGACCAAGGAGTTCTTCGATGAAGCCCGGCAGGTGTGGCCGGACCTTCCCATCATCGTGCTGGTGAACGACGGGACCGCCAGCGCGGCCGAGATCATCGCCGGTGCACTCCAGGACCATGACCGGGCCGTTGTGGTCGGGGCGCCGACCTTCGGCAAGGGACTGGTGCAGACGCTCTTCCCCTTGGGAGAGGGCGTGGCGCTGAAGCTGACGACCGCTCGCTGGTTTACGCCCGAGCGGCCGCACCATTCAGCGGATAGCCAAGGACGAGGAAGACCAGGCTACCCAGGCCGCCATGGCGGTCGTGGCTGATACGGTGCTGAATGCTCCCGATAAGGAGTCGACCGACTCGGCCCTGAAGGAGCGGCCCATCTTCCATACCGACGCCGGCCGGGTGGTACGGGGCGGAGGCGGGATCGTCCCCGACCTGGTAGTTCGGCTCGACACACTGACTGCTACCGGAGCGGGAATTCGCCAAGGCTCTGGGTAACGGCCTGCCGCAGTATCGTGATGCCCTGACGTCGATCGCTCTGGAGGCGAAGAAGAATCACACCGTGACCAAGACGAATCCTTCAAGATCACGCCTCGAGATGCGGCAGCAGGTCTACGAGCGGCTCCGGGCCCACAAGGTGGATGTCAAGCTCCGCCGTGTTCCAGGGTGCCGGGACTCTGATCGACGAGCAGCTCGGCTACGAGGTAGCGCGCTACGTGTTCGGCAAGTCCGGCCGAGTTCCGCCGCCGCGCTGCCAGCGACCAGCAGATGCAGACGGCCATCGGCCTCTTGCGGAAGGCTCAGACCCCGAAGGACCTTCTCAGTCTGGCCCGGGTAGGAGTGGCACCGGCGGCAACCGCCCAGAACTAGCTCGAGCGGTACGTCAGCTCGCTCAGGCCCGGTTGGCCGGTTTGGCCGACCGGGCTTGTGTATTAAAGTGTAAGGCTACGAGTCAAAGGAGAATGCTTGTCGCAGCCACGAGTAACAATCATCGGGGCGGGAAGAATGGGTCAGGGGTTGGGACTGGCCCTGAAGCGCCGGGGATACAAGGTGATTTTGGTGAACCGTACCCAGCGGGAGGTGACCCCTCCGCTGGTGCTGCATCAGGGAAGCCTGGCTGAAGCCACTGATGGCGCTGAGCTCGTCCTCATTGCGACGCCGGACGACGCCATTCCCCAGGTGGCAGCGGAGCTGGCATCCGCGCGAGCCATAGCCCGGGACCAGGTCGTGCTCCACCTGTCCGGCTTGCTCGACAAGAGCGCGCTCTCCCGCCTGGAGGAGACCGGAGCTGGGCTTGGGTCATTCCATCCGCTACAGTCGGTGGCCGAAGTCGGCCACCGCCGCCGAGCGGCTCAAGGGCGCCTACGTCGGCATCGAGGGCGACGATCGGGCAGTCGTGGCAGCCGAGCGGCTGGCCAACACGCTGCGGATGATTCCGGTGACGATCCCGGCCGAGAGCAAGCCGGCCTATCACGCCGGCGCCGCCTTCGTAGCGAACTACACCGTCGCCCTGGTAGGGGTCGCCGAGCGGCTGGCCCGCTCGGCCGGTGTGCCTCCGGAAATGGCGGCTCGGCTGTATCTGCCCCTGCTCGCTGGTGCAGTCGCCAACCTGACCTCCCTCGGCCCAGCAGCAGCCGCTGACCGGCGCAGTTCGGCGGGGCGACGTGCAGACTATTCAGTCGCACCTGGAAGCCCTGGGGCCGGAGGATCGAGAGCTCTATCGCACAGTGGGACGGGCGGCTGTGCTGCTGGCGCGGGAGGCCGGACTGAACGACCTCTCGATCGAACAGGTCAACGCGGTGCTCGATGACGCCGGGTAGAACCTGGGGGGCGACTACTGCTCTACCACGCGGGCCCCGGCGGGAACCTTGAAGCTGAAAGGTAGAAGCCGGCACTGACTGGTTGACCCGAATGTGAGAGAGGCTGAGCGTGCGGGTGGCGCCGGACTGCTTCGTGGATCTCGAGGCGGCGGGGCAGGGCGGTTTCCCGGTCTAGCCAGACCACCGCTTTGGTGAACGGCAGGTCGGGCACCGCCGGCACCAGCTGGATGGCATCGGTGGTTCGGCCGTCGATCCGCTCGCTCTTGAGGTACGATGGCCGGTACCGCTCGGCCGGCCGGTCGAGCAGCCAGGCCAGCAGATTATATCCGTATGCCGGACCCCCACTGGGAACCGACAACCGAACCACCTGGTCCGGCACGGTGCTGGGCGTGTAGACCCAGACATGCTTTCCGTCAACCACGATGGCTTCGCCCGGCGGATCGCTGAAGCGCATCGCCAGTTTAGCCGGCCCGCCTGCACCAGGGTTCCTTTGCTCTCCGCGCTGTCGATCATCGGATTGTCGATCAGTTGCACGAAGTCGGCCTGTAAGCTGGCCAGCGAACGGTATACCCGCGCGGCGCGGCCGATGATCGCCTCGGCGTCCTGAGCCGGCGCCGTGCGAGGGACCCAGCAGGGTCAGCGCCAGAAGAATCAGCGACTCTCATGTCCGCAGCTCCGCCGGCTCGGCCACCCGGCGTCCAATGGCCTCCGCGATCAGCCGAACTTCCTTCATCATGCGGTCGAACTGTTCGGGATAGAGGCTCTGCGCCCCGTCGGACAGGGCCCGGTCGGGGTGGGATGCACCTCCACCAGGAGCCCATCGGCACCGCCCGCCACCGCCGCCTTGGCCATCGGCATGACCATATCGCGGTGCCCGGTTCCGTGGCTTGGGTCGGCGATGATGGGGAGGTGGGAGAGTCCGTGTACCACCGGGATGGCGCTGAGGTCGAACAGGTTCCTCGTGGCCGGATCGAAGCCCCGCACTCCGCGCTCGCACAGAATCACATTGGGATTGCCCTCGGCCAGGATGTACTCGGCCGAAAGCAGCAGCTCCTGAATGGTGGCGGACAGGCCGCGCTTCAGCAGCATCGGTTTCCTGATTCGCCCGGCCACGCTTCAGCAGGGAATAGTTCTGCATGTTGCGGGCGCCGATCTGAATGATGTCGGCTACTTCGGCGACGAAGTCCATCTCCTCCGCGTCCATCGCCTCGGTCACGATCAGCAGGCCGGTCTCCTCCCGGGCGCGGGCCAGCAGCTTCAAACCGGCCCGGCCCATACCCTGAAATGAATAGGGCGAGCTTCGCGGCTTGTATGCGCCGGCCCGGAGAATGGTGGCCCCCGACTCCCGCACCGCCCGCGCGGCCGCGAGGATCTGCTGCTCGCTCTCGACCGAGCAGGGACCCGCCATCACTACGACCTCGTCCCCGCCGATGGTGAGCCCGCCCGGCAGCCGGATCGTGGTGGATTCCGGCTTCCACTCTCGGGACACCTGCTTGTATGGCTTGGTGACGTGGATGATTTCCTGGACGCCGGGAAGCGCTGCGAGGCGGGACCCGTCCACCCGGCCATCGTTGCCCACCAGTCCGACGGTGGTGCGCTGCTTTCCCGGCATGGGCCGCGCCTGGTAGCCCATCTCCTCGATGGTCGCGGCGACGCGTCGGATGTCCTCTTCGGGCGCGCCGTGGCGCATGACGATGAGCATGGCGCGTTCAGGTCCAGGTCTGAGAGTCGGCAGTCCACTGTCTGGGGCCCAATTCCAGGGCCCCAGAAGGTTCGGAAGGATAATGATGCACGGGGTATGCCAACTCGGCGAGGCCGGAAGCCCCGAGACTGCGACTCTAGACCTCGGCGCCTTCTCCCAACCGCACCCCGACAATGGTCGACACGCCCGGCTCCTGCATGGTCACGCCGTACACGGCGTCGGCCGACTGCATGGTCCGCGGATTGTGGGTGATGACGATGAACTGGGTGTCCGACTTGAACTCGTCCAGCAGGCGAGTGAACCGGCCCACGTTGGCATCGTCCAGCGGCGCATCCACCTCGTCCATGAGACAGAAGGGACTGGGTTTGGTGAGATAGATGCTGAAGAGGAGCGACACCGCCACCAGCGTGCGCTCTCCGGAGGAGAGGAGATGGATCCGCTGGGTGCGCTTGCCTCGGGGGGCCGCGTGGATGTCGATCTCGCTCTCCAGCGGCTCGTCGGGCGTAGCCAGCCGGAGATCGCACTCACCGCCCCCGAACAGTGTCTGGAACACTTTGGAGAAGTTGGCCTGGATCGCGGTGAAGGTCTCCAGAAACATGGTCCGTGCGGTGCCATCGATCTCACGGATGGCCTGGATGAGCGACTGCCGCGCGCTGACCAGATCGTCCCGCTGCGCGATCAGGAAATCGAGCCGCTTGCTCTCTTCCGCATGCTCTTCCACCGCGAGGGGATTCACTGGGCCGATGCCCTCCAGCGCGGTCAGGACTCGGGCGGTCTCGGCTTCCAGGCTGTCCAGGTCCATGTCGAGGAGCGTCGTGCTCTGAATCAGATGATCGAACGGCCGGTGCCACTCCGCCTCCACCCGCTCGATGATGCTGCGGCGGAACCCGGCGCTCTCGGTCAGCTGCACCTGGAGGGCATGGCTCTCCTCGCCCGCGCTTTCCAACCGCGCGCGCACGCTCCCAACCTGCCGATCGGAATCGGCTAGCGCAGCTTCGGCCTGGGCCAGTTCCGATTCTGCCTGCGAGCTGGCAATCTCCAGCTCCTGGAGTGCAGCCCTGCGCTCCTCCCGCAGCTCCAGCCACTCTGACTGCTGGGCGGCGACAGCCGCGGTGTCGGCCTCCAACTGGGCCAGCTCATCGGACAGAGCGCGCGCCGCCTCTTCTGCCTCGTTCCGGGTGCGGGCTGCCCGCTGCAGCCGATCGCTGGCGGCGCGGAGACTGCCGGCCAGATGCGCCTCCTGGACTTGCCAGTGCGCCCGCTGTTCCCGGGTGGCCTCCTGTTCCGCCTCCAGCTCCGCGAGGAGGACGCGGGCCGCGCTCACGGCCTCCTCTACCCGGCCTCGGGCCAGCTCGTCGGCCACGAGTGTCTGATCGATCTCTCCGAGCCGCCGTTCCGACTGCAACAGGCGCTCGGTCAGCCGATCCATCTGGGTCTCTGCTTCGGCCGTTTCCCGGCTCAGATTGGCTACCACTCGTCCCATGTCTTCCCGGACCGCGAGGGCGTGGCGCTCGGCCTCGCGGGCCTGTTCTGCCGTGGTGGTGGCCTCGCCCAGTGCATGCTCCAGCACACCGAGCTGCTCGACAATGCTGCGGAGGGCCTCTTCGGCCGCATTCATGCTGTGTTGGGCTCGCTGGATGTCTTCGGTCAAGGTGGCGAGCTCTGCCCGCCGGCGAATGGGCCCCAGGGGCGCCCCCGCCCCGGCGAGGAAAATCGCTCCGCTGGCGCGACGCAGTACCCGGCCATTCTCATCCAGTACCTGTGACCCGGCTAGCGCCGCCCGTACCCACCCGGCAGCGGGACCCTCGGCGTGCAGCCGATCATCCAGGGGCACTTCGTCCACCGGGCATACCGGCCCGGGTTGAACCGGCAGCAGGACGAGTGGGCCGGGCTGCTGTTCCGAGTGCCAGGTCTGTATCGCCCTGACGGCGTCCGCGTCCTGGACCAGTACGGCATGCATCCACTCGCCGAGCAGCCGCTCTGCCAGCTCCGCGTCGTCGCGGCCCGTGGTCACGAAGTCGCTCAGCGGGCCCAGCACTCCACCCCGGAAATTGTCCCGGGCCGCGAGTAGTGCGGCAGCTCCAGGCGCCAGGCCCACCCGATCCCGTTCCAACTCTTCCAGCACCTGGCGGCGGGCGGTCAACTGCGCCAGGGATTCCTCGGCCCTGCCGGCGGTCACCCCGGTGCATGGCCTCATGCTCGCGGGCCTCAGCGACCAGGTATCGGGCGTGATCGGTAGCAGCCGCAGCCTCACGGGCCTCGTGCCCCAGGGTGTCCGCCTGCTCCACGGCCTGGTCCCGCCGCTGCTCAGCCGAGGCGAGCTCCTGCCGCAGGCTGGAGCGGTGGATCTCGGCCTGAGCGGTGCGTTCCCGCAGTGAAGCCAGCTCGCCTTCGAGCGCCGTGCGCTCTCCCTCGAGTGCCTTGATTGTGTGCGTGTGAGTCTGCAGGTCCTGCTCCAACTGGCGGACAGAGGATCGCTGATCGCTCAGCTTCTGGCGGACCGCCTCCTCGGCTTCGGCTCGGCCAATCAGCTCGCGACCAATTCGGGTGTGCTCGGCGGCAGAGGACTCGTGGTCTTCCGCGGCCGCGGCTTGTTCCATCGCGGCCTGGGCAGCCCGGTACTCCATCTGGGTTCGCTCCTCCGCGGCGCGAAGGCGGCGCGAGCGAGGCATTCGCGAGCCGTTCATTGGCCAGAGCCAGATCGCCGTCCAGCTTTCCCGATCTCCACCCGCAAGGCCGCAAGGCGCATCGTCATCTCGGTGCGCTGACCCTCGGCCGCGCTTCGAGCCCGGGCCCACTCCTCCCGCTGCGATTCCGCCTGGGCCAGCTGTTGGCGCGCCAGCGGCAGCAGGTCAGTCAGCTCGGCGTAGCGGGACTCCATGCCTGCGGCTTCGGTCGGCCAGGCGGTCGAGGTGACGCTGAGCCAGGGTGAGCTGAAGGCTGAACTTTTCCTCGGAAAGCTTGGCGTGCCGCTCGGCCTTGCCGCGCTGGCGCGCGAGGCTCCGGATCTGGGACTGAACCTCGGCAATGAGATCCTCGACCCGCTGCAGGTCTACCGCCGTCTCCTCCAGCCTGCGCTCGGTGCTGTGCTTCCGGTCCCGGTAGAGCCCGATCCCGGCAGCCTCCTCGAACAACGACCGGCGTTCCTCTGCGCGGTCGGAGAGCAGGAGGTCGATCATCTTGGCCTCGATCACCACTCCAGCATCGCTCCCCAGCCCGGTGCCCCGCAGAAGATCCTGGATGTCGCGCAGCCGAACCGGAGAGCCGTTCAGGAGGTAGTCGCTCTGTCCCGAGCGGGAGAGCCGCCGAGTGACCACCACTTCACGGTAGGCGATCGGCAGGTCTCCATCGCTGTTGTCGAGATAGAGCGAGACTTCGGTGACGTTTACCGGGCGCCGGGCGGCGGATCCCTGGAAGATGACGTCTTCCATCTTCCCGCCTCGCAGCAGCCGGGCCGATTGTTCGCCCAGCACCCAGCGAACCGAGTCGGAGACGTTGGACTTGCCGCAACCGTTGGGGCCGACGATTGCGGTGACGCCCTCCTCAAACGTCAGGGTCACAGTATCCGCAAACGACTTGAAGCCGGAGAGCTCCAGCTTGGTAAGCTTCATGCGATCTGCCCCCCACGAAGGGTGAACGCTATCGAGCCGGTTGGTCCTGAGCCGTGACGATAAAAGAAGGCATCCCGAGCTTCCGGCCGGTTTCCTCGGCCTGCTCGCGTGTAGCATAGGGCCCGAGCACAACCCGGTACGCCTCTTCCTGACGCTTGGGCGTGAGCACGGCGGCCGGCAGGCCGGCCGCTCTGAGCTTTTCGGAGAGTTCGCTGGCCCAGGTTGGGTTCTGGGAGCTGCTGACCTGGAGGTATACCGTGGGCCGACCGGCGGCGCTGTCGGCATCGGCCTGGCGGGACGAATCGGCATCGACCGGGATATCGTTCTCCTGCGCCGGATGCCAGGCCAGCGGAAGCCACAGATCGCTCGCGCCCCCTTCGATCCGCCCCGTCTCGGTGAATCCTTTATCAGCCAGATCCAGGGCCACTATGTCCTGGCCCCGTCGCACCAGCAGCGTGTGCGGAGCCGCAACGGCGGGCAGATCGTCGCTCCAGCGAGCCGCGGTGGCACCGAGATACTTGCCGGTGCCGACATCGATGACCCAGACGGAATCAGCTCTCTCCGGGCTGGACCAGCAGCCAGCTGCCATAGATATCGCTCCGGAGCGCTCTGGCGGGGCCGGGAAGCTCGATCTCCCGCAGTCGGGTTCCCTCGAACCGATCCAGGATCAAGAGCGGTGCGGCCGCACGGGCCACATACAGCCGGTGCCCGGACGGAGAGAAGAGCACCGCTCGCGCATCCCCCTCGATGGGAATGACGCGCGGCTTGGACTTCTGATGGGGGGTGTAGAGAATGACGGCAGAGTCGGCGGCCACGGCCACCACATCGCCAACGAAGCTGGAGGCGACTTGCCCATCGGGAAGCGGCGTGGAGGTTGGCGCCTGGTCTGAGCCGAGGAACTCCAGGGCGGGCTTGTTCCCGGCCAGCCGCGCCAGCAGTGCCCCGTCCATGGTCCCATGCAGCTCAGCCGGCTTTCCCTGCAGCTTGGAGCGGAACCGTACCGGTGTGCGGCGAACCAGTTGCACCACGGCACTGCCGGTGTCGACTGCGTACAGAGCGCCGTCAGGCCCCAGCGTGGCGTAGCGAACGTTTTCGAGGAAGGTACGGACCCTGCGGGTGTCCAAGTCGACCGCCACCACGTTGTTCTTGCGGTCGAGCACGAAGACGAGTCCCTGCTCGGCGTCGGCGCCGATGGTCCGCTCGATGGGTGGCAAACGCTCGGCTGGCTTTCCAAGCCGCTGAATCGAGAGCCGGGTACTCGGTAGAGCCGCGCCAGCCCGCCCTCCCTGGGCATGCGCAGTACGCTGACACTCGCCATCGAACGGGCTGATGCCGGCAGGTTGCCCGTTTCGAGGTCGGCCTTGCCGCTGCATGCCGCGCAGAGCAGGAGGATGCCGAGCGACCGAGTTGTGGTGTGGAGATGCACCTGCGGAAAATAGCGGGGAGGCAGGGAAGCGGGGAAGCGGGGAAGTGAAAGACGGGAAGGAGCTTCTGCTCCTCCCCGTCCCGTCCTTAGAACGCCGGACCCAGGCTGAAGGCCCAGAGCCCCTTCACCCCGCGGCGACCCCGCGGAATGGCATAATCCATCCGGACCACAGCAAAGCCAAACACGTTCAGCCGAATCGCGGCGCCGAAGACCTGGAGCGGCGTGCGTACATTCACCGGATCGTCCCCGGGCTCGCGGCTCCATTTCAGAACCGAGTTCCCATCCCAGACCGCGCCGATGTCGTAGAAGAAAGCGCCCTCGATCGGCGGGAAGCCCTGGGGGACGAAATGCATAGCCGGGGTCAGGATGGGAAACCGAATTTCGGCAGTGGCAACGCCCACCTGGGTCCCTACCAGCCGGTCCAGCTCGGCGCAGCCGGTACTACTTTGACTGCCGTTGGTATTCGTACCGCTGGAGTTGAGGCACTCGCCTCTCCGATAGGAGCCCGAGGTGTTGCCCCGTATCAGATCGGTGCCTCCCCCGAAGATCCGGAACCGGTCGGCGTCCCGGCCGATCCTGCCGAAGTACAGCAGGCGCGTTGCCAAGACGATAGGTCCGGCGATCTTGTCGTAGCGCCGGTATCGACCGTGATCTGGGAGAAACTCCAGTCGCCGATCGATCTGTACGAATTCCAGGCGCCAGCGGCGCCCGTAGAACGGCGCGGTGTAGCCGAAGAGTGAATTATCGAAGACCAGGGCCAGCGAAGGCTGCACGTAATTGATCCCCGGCTGGTTGTTCGTTTCCAGCGTCGGGTCTGCCACAGCAAATCCGGTCTGGGGATCATACGGCTCCAGCACGCTCAGGACCGCGTCGTCCACGTTGGAAAACCTCAGAGCGCCCTCGATCCGCTGGAACCGGCTGATGGGGTAGTAGCCCTGGCCGAACACGGAGCGCACCACCAGCCGGCGAACGTTGGTGACGAAGGTGTTGAGTCCCACACCGGGCGAGTTCACCCTGAGGGTGCTGGGCTCATAGAAGTAGAAGGGCTCCTGGGAAATTCCGGTGACCCAATTGATCCGGTGGCTCAGGTTGGCGTAGGCCGCCGTGACCTGCGCCTCGCTGATCCGGCCGTTAACGTAGCCGGCAAAGATGAGCTGCTTGTTGCCGAGCATGTCACTCAGTGCGATCGCGGTGCCCCCGAAGAATCCGCGCCCGAAGTTATCCCGCGCGTAGCCGATCGAGGGCCGGGCCACGTAATCCGGCGTGAAGTGGACCTTATAGTTCTTGAGGCTGAACTCGCTGGTGTCCGGCAGGTTGAAGTTGGCGGAATCCATCAAGGCGGCAATCGAGATCGGGGGTGCCACCACCGCGGTATCTCCGGTGCGGGCCACTTCGCTGGATGAGCGAAATCCCGACGGTGAACGGTAGATCGAGCCACCCTCGCCCACCTGAGGCCGCACGTCATCCGGTACCTGCAATGAGCGGGTGGTGTCCACCGGCATGGCGGTGGTACTGGCGAGCACTCCACTGCTGTCCGGCGCGTTCTGGTACGGCTGCCGCTTCAGGCCACGCGGGTTGGCGAGGGTATAAACGTCGTACTTACCCTTTTCGAAGTACACGAACGCCAGTCGGTCAGCCTTGGGCGCCCAGGAGAGCACCGGGGAGAGTGGGGTGATGCCCTGGGCACCGGTGTAGAAGTCGGTCAGCTGATAGACATTCCGATGGCCCATGTCGTACAGGAAGATGTTGCTGACGCCATTGCGGTCCGACACGAAGGCGATCGAACGTCCATCGGGGGCCCACTGCGGGCTCACGTTCTTGCCCCGATCCATGTGGTCGAGCACCCGGATGGAGCCCATTTCGAGATCGTACAGCGCGATCCGCATGTTGCCGATGGCCAGGGTCTTGAAATCGGTCTCCATGCCCCGATCCGTGGCGAACGCGATGGTTTTTCCGTCGGGCGACCACACCGGGTGCAGGTCGGCGTACTTGTCCTGGGTCAGCCGTCGAAGGTTGCTGCCGTCGCGGGAGACGACGAAGAGGTCGCTGAGGCCGCCATCGTAGCCGGTGAACACCAGCTGCTGACCGTCCGGGCTCCAGGAGGGAGTAGTGACCCCGCTGAGCTTCAGCTGGATGCGCTTCACCTCTTTGTTGCGTTTAACATCCACGATCACGATGTCGTCCCGCCCGCCACGTTTGGCCGCCAAGGCCAGAAATTTCCCGTCGGGAGACCAGTTGGCCTGGGAGTTGATGAACCGATAGGTCTCGTAGTTGCTGCTGACCCCCGACTTGAGGAGCCGGCGCTTGACCTTTCCGGTTCGCCCGTCTGCGAGATAGAGGTCGACGAAGTAGAAGTCCTTCTCGCTGAAGTACGCGACCTGCGAGCCGTCCGGAGACAAGGCCGGGGCCAGGTGCAGGGTTCCCTCGGAGCGCTTCTCGGTCAGCAGCTCGGTAGCTACCGCCCGGGCCTTGGCCCGGGCCCCGATCTCCGGCAGGTACTTCTTCAGCACCGCGTCGCGCCACTGGGTGGAGAGCTGCTCCAGGGTGAGCCCGATCGTCCGGCGGAACGCGCCTTCGACTCCGCCCGACAGCGTCCCCTTGAGGATGGCTCCAACCGCCTCATCGCCCCAGCGCTCGCCGATGTAGGACCAGAGCGCATGGCCGAAGCGGTAGGGGAAATACTGATACGGATCGAGCGTCATCTGGTCGATGGTGGGCAGCTTCCCCTCCAAGCGCGGCGTCCCGGAGCCACATGGCGGTTTCCGGATTGATCGGCCCGATCGAGAGGTATTCGGCCATGCCTTCGGCAAACCAGAGCGGAGGATTGATGGCGATGAGCGTCGCCAGGTCGGCACCAGAGCGGCCTCGGGACCAGGTGTCGTACTGGAACTGGTGCGCCATCTCGTGCTGCAGGACGTGCTCGAACTCCGCGTAGGAGCCGGTGAACGGCATGACCGCCCGGTTCCGCTGGAAGTCGGTGACGCCTCCCGTTCCCTCGCTGGGAGGCTCGCCCAGCGCATTGGTCTGCTGAAAGTCGGAGTGGGAGGCGTACAGGATGATCGGCTTGCGCTCCCGGAAATCGTGATTCAGCACCTTGGACAGCCGGGCATAGCTTCGCTCGGCCATTCGGGCGGCATCCATCGCGGCAACCCGTTCCCGCTCGTAGTAGTACACGTCGAAATGCTCGGTCTGGATGACCTTGAAATCGAACGAGCTGTACTGAACCTTGTTCCGGCCGAAATACTGGGCCTGAGCAGCAGTCCCGGCGCGATCAGGCAGAGAAGCAGAACGGCCGGGATGGCGCGTCGGAGCATAGACATCCTCGATCTAGGTAGCACTGATCAGCAACTCGGGTGCATCGTACCAGAGCCGCTCGAGTTGATAGAAGGAGCGGGTCTCGGGGTGAAAGAGGTGGATGACGAAGTCCACGAAATCGAGCAGAACCCAGCGGCCGCCGTTCAGGCCCTCCACGTGATGGGTGTGGTGGCCGCGACGGTCCAGCTTCTCCATCACCGACTCCGCGATACCCCGAACGTGAGCGTCAGAGGTCCCCGAGGCAATCACAAAGAAGTCGGTGGCGTCGTTCAGACCGCGGAGGTCGAGCACAACGAGATGATTTCCCTTCAAATCCTGTATCGCATTCAGCGCCATTCGCAGCGCTTCCGGAGGCTGGGCAATGGTCCGCTCCGGTCGAGCGTCCTGAATCATTCCGTCTTGGGTCCTCTCTTCGGTGTGGTGCATCGTCTTCGATCTGATAAAAGATGCCCCAGGCTCCGGGTCCCACGTGGGTGCCGAGTACGCCCGTGGCCAGACTTACCAAGCATCCCGGGGTTGGTACTTCGTTCGATCAGCGCGGCGCGGATTCGCTGGGCCGCCTCCGGGGCATCGGCATGAGCCACCCCGAATCGGACCACCTTTGGGCGCGGAGTCAGCCGCTGTTCCAGCAGTGCCAGCACCCGGCGCCTCGACATTCTCCCGACCCCGGACCCGCTCGATCGGAACCACCTTACCATCGGCACCAAAGGAGAGGATCGGCTTGACGTCCAGCATCCCGGCCAGCCACGCCTTGCCCCGGGAAATTCGGCCTGACCGCAGCAGATTGTCATACGCGTCCACCGTAAGAAGCATACCGGCGTGCGGCTGAATCCGTCTGAGCTCCTCGGCGATTTGGCGCCCCATTCCAGCCGGAGGCGGCCAACTCCGCCCCCCGCAGAGCCAGAAGCCCGACACCCAGGGAGGCCGGAGCGGCTATCCACCAGGTGAACGCCCTGCAAGCCCCCGGCCCTGATCGCGGCCTGGGCCGCATTGAACGTGCCCGACAGGTTGGAGCCGAGCAGCACGGCCACGACCTCGTCCGCCTCCTGGCCGCATCTCGGAACACCTGGATGAAGTCCGCCGGAGCAGGCTGCGAGGTGGTCGGCAGCTCAGCCGAGGTCCGCGAGTCTTCGATAGAACTCCTCCGGCTTGAGCTCCACTCGATCCCGGAACGTCGAGTCCCCGAACATCACCTGCAGCGGAACCATGGCAATCCGGTGCCGGTCCAGCAACGAGTCGGAAAGATCGGCCGAGGTGTCGGTTACGATCGCTACCGGGCCGCCGATTGGTGTGGGCCAGCTGCCGGTGCTGGACCCGCATATCCTCGCCTTGGTGCTGTCGACCCGGCCCCAGCGCGTTGCATAGGTAAAGACGGCCTCGGGGGTATCCGTGTGCACATGGATCTTGAGGATGTCTCCCGTCACCGCCACGACCGTGGAGCCGCCGAAGGCGTGCATGGCGGTACGAACCTCGTTTGCTCGCGGAAGGCTGTCGCCCCTGACCAGGACCTCGGTGCAGTACTGGAAATCCCTTTCGGCGGCCACGTCCATCAGCGCCGGCAGGCATGTCTCCGCTCCGGAGCTTTCAATTTCGAGCTCCAGCCGAGGCGATCGGATCGCCCTGGATGTAGCGAACCACGCCCTCCAGCATCCGCACGAATCCCTTGCCGCCTGCGTCCACCACACCGGCTTCCTTGAGCACCGCCATCAGCTCGGGTGTTCGGGCCAGCGCCATCTCTCCCTCCTCCAGCAGCCGCCGCATGAAGCGGCCCATATCGCCGGTGGCTCGGGCGATCGGCTCGGCCGCAGCGGCCGCGTCACGGGCGACGGTGAGGATGGTGCCCTCGCGGGGATCCTCCAGCGATTCGTAGAGGCGATCCGCGCCCTTCCGAATTGCCGCGCGATATCGGGGGCGGTGGCCACGCTCCGGTCACCCAGCGCATCGGTGAACCCCAGGAGAAAGTGGGCCAGCATCATGCCGGAGTTCCCCCGGGCGCCGAGCACGGCGGCCCGAGCCATGGTTCGGGCGGTCGCCGGAAGCGAAGCGTCGCCGAGCGCTCTGAGAGCGTCGGCGACGGCGCGAAGGGTGAGGCTGAAGTTGGTGCCGGTATCTCCATCGGGCACCGGGAAGACGTTGATCCGGTTGATCTCCTCGCGGCCCGCGGCCACCCAGTCGGCGGCCGCGAAGATCGACCGCGCCAAGCGGGGACCGTCCACGTAGGCGATGCCCACCGCCATCGGCCGTCGATCACTCAGCGACGACAGAGACGCGTAGCTCGGCATGAACCTCGGGATGCAGCCGCACGCTCACCGCATGTGTACCGGTGGTCTTGATCGGATGCTCCAGTTCGATCCGCCGCTGATCGAATGTGTGCCCTTCGCGCGCCAGCGCATCGGCGATGTCCTGCGAGGTGATCGAGCCGAACAGCTTCCCCTCCTCGCCGGCTTTGCCCTTCAAGGTCAGCGTCACCCGCTCAAGGTGCCCGCCACCCGCTCAGCCTCGGACCGCTCTGCCTGGTTCCGGGCGGCACGCACCCGGGTTTCCGCGGCGATCCGCTTCCTGTTTCCCTCGGTCGCCTCGTAGGCCAGGCCCTGGGGCAGCAAGTAGTTCCGGGCGTACCCCGGCTTCACCCGCACCATCTCTCCGGCTCGGCCCAGAGTCTGGATGTCTTCACGGAGTATCACTTCGATCATTGGAGGTTCCCTCAGGTGGCCGACGTCGGCAAGGCGACGTCGGAAATCTAGCCAGGTGTCGGCCAGGCCCAGCAGGGTCAGCCCGCCCACGACGAACGGCAAGAGAAGCATGGCAACCAGTGACAGCGTAGCAATGACCGGGGCCGGAACTCTGCGGGTTCCGACGGCGAATACCGCCAGCCCGCGAACCGCATATAGCACGGCCCAGACCAGCAGCAGATTCGCGCCGACCGAGCTCCAGACCTCGGGCAGCGGTGTCAAACACAGGGCGAGTCCGATAACCCATCCCCAGACCAGCTGGTCGCTGAACTCGAACGCGGAAAAGCCGGCCGGAGCAGGGCCGAGCGGCTGCCGAGCGATCCGACGATGCCATACCCAGGCAAGTGTGATCCCGGCCATGCTGGCGAGCGCGAGCAGTGCGGGGTAGAGCAGGGCGATCGAGCGCACCATGGCTGACATCTCGTTCAGCACTCCTGCATCGCTCATTCCCGGAGCAACTTGTCCCAGGCGCATGACGAAGTCACGGTTATAGCGCCAGAGATCCTGTTCGATCGCCTCGCGAACTGCGGTCCAGCTCACCCCGAAATACCACATCCACACCACCAGCGCGACGCCCCCAATTCCGGTAGCGGTAAGGGCGCGGGAGAACTGGGCTGAGGGACGCCACAGCGTGAGCGCCAGGTACGACCCGGTAATTAGAACCGCCTCCGCACGGGCAAACTGGCCGGCCAGCCCGCCTGCTTGATCCAGCCACAAGGCCGACCAGGTGGCCGTCCCCAGCAGCCACAGCCACTCGCGAACACTGCGAGGCCGGCTGAGGAGGAGGAGCCCGGCGAGTGGTCCAAAGAGGAGCCCAGGCGGGGCCACCAGCAAATAGCCGATCAGGGCGAGAAATGCCCCGAACTGCTTCCGCGGCGACCCTGCTCCTGTTCTCGGTTCCTGCCAGGACGACGTCAGCCGCCGAAACCCTTGATGTACGGCAGCAGAGCCAGTTGGCGAGCCCGCTTGATGGCGGTGCTGAGCTGACGCTGGTGCCGAGCGCAGGTTCCCGAAAGACGGCTGGGAAGAATCTTTCCCCGCTCGGTCAGGAATCGGGACAGGGTGCGCTCATCCTTGAAGTCGACGATGCGAACTCCGGACTCACAGATGGCACAGGTTTTCTGAGGGCGCCTCATTCGTCATCCTCCTCATCGCTCTTGCCGGCAGTCACCGGGACCGGCTGGGCTCCCTCGCTGACCACTACGAGATGCCGGAGCACTCCCTCATCCAGCTTGATGGCGCGCTCGAATTCCGGGAGCGCCGTGGCCTCCGCGTCGAACTTGGCGACCACGTAGTAACCGGTCTCATGTTTCTTGACTGGATAGGCCAGGGTGCGCTTGCCCCAGTGGTTCACTTGGGGAGGCTCGGCGCCGGATTGCTGAATCAGGGCATGGAAGCGCGTGAGGCGCTCATTGATGGCGGTCTCTTCGAGCGCACTGTCGAAGATATAGACCACCTCGTACTGACGGGTCATGGCACCTTCCTTTGGACTGGAGCCCGGTTGGGCTCGGTTGCCCCGCGCCTGGTGTGGGTCGGGGAGGAGATATGTGGGGTCAAAAATAGCCGGGAAGTGGGGACGGAGGGAAGCGGGGAAGTTTGCTCAACTACTAAACCGAAACAACATGACGTCGCCGTCCTGAACGACGTATTCCTTACCCTCGGCCCGGGAGAGTCCCTGCTCCCGGGCCGGCTTCCATCCACCTACCCGGACGAAGTCGTCGTAGGCCACTGTCTCCGCCCGAATGAACCCCTTCTCGAAATCGGAGTGGATAACGCCGGCGGCGACCGGCGCCTTGTCGCCCCGGTGGACGGTCCACGCCCGCACTTCCTTCTCTCCGGCGGTGAAGTAGCTCTGGAGCCCGAGCAAGTGATAAGCCGCATGGGCCAGACGGTCCAATCCCGATTCCTTGAGCCCCAATGAGGCGAGAAACTCGGCGCGGTCCTCGGGTGCGAGCTCGGCCAGCTCGGCTTCCACCTGGGCGGAGAAAGTGACCACCTCCGCCGTCCCCTGCTCCCGAGTCAGCGCGCTGCGGAGTTGATCCACGTACTGGTTACCCGAGGCGATGTCCTCCTCGCCCACGTTGGCGGCGTAGAGGACCGGCTTGGCGGTCAGCAGGTTGAACGACCGGTAGCTCGGCGCCTCCTCATCGGTGGGAACCACAACCCGGGCAGGCTGTCCCGCGGCGAGTGCCTGCTGCAGCCGCTCCAGCAGGCGCTGCTCCAGCTTGGATTGGGCGTCGCCCGACTTTGCCGCTCGAACGGTTTTGTCGAGCCGCTTCTCGACGCTGGCAAGATCGGCCAGCCCGAGCTCGATGTCGATGATCTCCCGATCCCGCACCGGGTCGACTCCACCCATGACGTGCTGCACATCGGGGTCCTCGAAACAGCGCACCACGTGGAGAATGGCATCGACCTCGCGAATGTTGGCGAGAAACTGGTTACCCAACCCCTCCCCCTCACTGGCACCCTTGACCAGGCCGGCAATATCCACGAACTCCACCGCAGCCGGAACCGTGCGCTCCGGCTTGACAATCTGCGCCAGCGCCTCGAGCCGCCGGTCGGGTACCTGCACGATTCCGGTATTGGGCTCGATGGTAGCAAAGGGATAGTTCGCTACCAGCGCTTTCGCGGAGGTGAGGGCGTTAAACAGCGTGGACTTGCCAACATTGGGCAGGCCTACGATTCCGAGTCTTAGCATGGATCAGTCAGGAGGTCAGCGAGTCAGGGTTCGAGACATGAGCGAGGTCAGATTCGGAGCCGCATGCTGAGCTTGCCGCATCCGCCCGACTCCTGACTCCGACTTCATCGATTGAACTGGTTCATTGCCTTTTCTATACCATTCTCGATCCAGCATTCGACGGCTTCACTCATTGGATCGAGCAGGCTCTCGATGGTTTTCTGTTCTTCCGGGGTGAACTCGTCCAGCACGAAATCGGCGAGATCATCCAGTCCCGGCGGGGCAGGTCCCACCCCGATTCGGAGCCGGGAATAGTCTTGCCTTTGCAGCGTTCCCTCGATGCTCTTGAGACCGTTGTGTCCCCCGGCCGAGCCCGCGCCACGGAGCCGGAACCGCCCCACGGGGAGTGCGACGTCGTCCACCAGAATGAGGAGATGCTGGCTGGGATCGAACTGGGGGAGGGTACGGAGCGGCGCGACTGCTGCGCCGCTCCGATTCATGTAGGTCTGCGGCTTGACGAGCAGTAACCGGAGTGCCCTGCCAGGTACCGCGCGCCTCGCGGGCCCGGTCGACCCGCCGAAACTGCCCCAGCTGCCAGCGCGACACCAACCGATCGGCGAGCACGAACCCGGCGTTGTGACGTGTGCGCTCGTACTCCGGGCCGGGGTTGCCGAGCCCCACAATTGTGTGCAGGGCTCAGGCTTTCGGTTCGGCCTCTGCCTCGGCGTCGGGCTTGGGCTTCCGGATGAGCTCGGGCTCGGTCGGCGCCACGGCTTCCTCCACCGGCGCGGGTGCCTCTTCAGTCCGCGGAGCCACGACGGTGCACACCGGGGTGTCCGGGTCATTCAGGATCTCCGCTTTCTCTACCCGCAGGTCGCGGACAAACATCGAGTGGCCGATGGCCAGGGCGGTCACATCGAGCTCCACGTGCTCCGGAATGTCCGCCGGCAGCACCTCGATCTCCAGCTCGCGCAGCACGTGGTCGAGCACGCCGCCAAAGTTCCGCACCCCGTCGGGAATGCCGGTCAGGTGGATGGGCACGGAAAGTGTGACCTTTTCGTCGGCGCGGACCTCATAGAGATCCAGGTGCAGGATCTCGGCCGGCCGGACGGAGTCCCGTTGAATCTCCCGGATGAGGGCCTTCACCGCCGGACGTCCGTCCACCACGACATCGAAAACGGTGGTTCCCGCGCTGATCCCGATCAGCATCTTGCTCAGGGCGGACGCTTCGATCGCCAGGGTCTCCGGGCGGCCGGTTGTGGCCGTAGATGACGCCCGGGACCTTGCCCTGACGCCGGAGGCTGCGGGCGGCGCCCTTGCCGGTGGTATTCCGGCTAGCGGCTTGGAGGTTTGCTTGCTGAGCCATTGTGGTTCCTTCTTTAAGTCACGAGACGCGGGTCGCGACCCATGGCGATCTAATCAAACAACGAACTCACCGACTGGTCGCTATGCGTGTATCCGATAGCCTTGGCCAGGAGCCCCGCAATCGACAGCACCTTAAGCCGGTCGAAACGGCGCTCGGGCGGTATGGCAATCGTGTTGGTGACCGCCACTTCTTTTACCCCCGATGCCATCAGTCGGTCGACAGCGGGACCGGAGAGCAGGGCATGGGTGGCGCAACAGTACACGTCCTGCGCGCCCAGCCGCTTCAAGCGCGGTCACCGCCTCCGCCATGGTTCCGGCGGTATCGATCATGTCGTCCGGGATGATGCAGTCCTTCCCGGTGACCTCACCCACCACGTTAAGCACCTCGGCTATGTTCGCCGAGGGCCGCCGCTTATCGATGATGGCCAGAGAAGCGTTGAGCCGCTTGGCAAAGCCCCGCGCCATCTTGGCCGAGCCCACGTCCGGCGCCACGATCACCAGGTCCCGCAGGCTCTTCTGCCGGTAGTGGTTCACGAAGACCGGCGCGGCGTACAGGTGATCCACCGGAAGGTCGAAGAACCCCTGCAGCTGGTGCTGATGGAAGTCCATCGCCAGCACCCGGTCGGCTCCCGCCATGGAGACCATATTCGCCATCAGCTTGGCGCTGATCGCGACGCGGGGCTGGTCCTTTCGGTCCTGCCGGGCGTAGCCGAAGTACGGAATCACCGACGTGACCCGGGCCGCGCTGGCCCGCTTGGCGGCATCCATGAGGAGCAGAAGCTCCATCATGTTCTCCGCCGGCGGGTTGGTCGGCTGGATGATGTACACATCCCGACCCCGGACGTTCTCATCGATCTTGACGAAGATCTCGCCGTCGGCGAAGCGCCGGAGCGTGACCTGGCAGAGGGGCTGCCCCAGATGGGCGGCCACCTCGGTCAGCGAGGGCGCGGTTGGCCGACCCGCTCAGGAGCAGCATCTGGCTGCGCGACAGCGACAGGTCCGTCATGGTTACAGCCCGCAAACCTATCCCGGCCAAGCGCGTCGAGTCAACCGAAGGGTGTCGGCGAGGTTGAGTGTGATGTACGAACCAGCGGCGGTGCTACACCCTAGGTAGACTGGCTGCGCCGGGTATGGCCTGCCCGCCACAATTGTGGGCCCGTCGCACCGTTGTGAGGCGTTCGCGGTGCAAGGTTGTAGGTGTATGTGGCGTCGTTTGTTGGACTACGGTGGTATGGCATCCCGGTGGGGTGTCTGCCACTGGCACGCCTCTGGCTCAACCGGCGCGCGGGTCGCGTACAGTCACGCGCAACCAACTCCGCCGATTCCTTGTTCGATACACCGTCACTCTTGGCTGGGAAGACTCTATGCGATCAATCCCCCTGATAGCTGCAACAACTGTCATTCTCGCTGCTGCGTGGGCCTGTGGTGGCGACGACAGTGGCACCGGTCCGAACACCGACCCAATCGCCAACTTCACCGGTGGGCCGTGTACCGTGGCTGTCGCCTGCAGTTTTGCCGACCTCAGCAGCGATCCGGACGGCGATAACACGATCACCACTCGGCACTGGGACTTCGGCGACGGCACCACGGTGGACAACCCGGGGCTACTCCGAGCCATACCTATGCCACCGCCGGAACGCCGACGGTGACGCTCACGGTGACCGACAACGGCGGTAAGTCGAACACCAAGACCCTGGCGGTGACCGTCAGCGGCGGGACCCCGACCAACACTCCCCCCACCGCCAGCTTCACCGGCGGACCCTGCACGGTGAACGTCGACTGTCAGTTTACGGACACGAGCACCGACCTCGATGGGGATGCTCTTACCTGGAGCTGGAACTTCGGGGATGGCACTGCGGTGGTGACCACCCAGAGCCCGACTCACCGTTTCGCAGTCGCGGGCAACTATACCGTCTCCCTTACGGTGACCGACGATCAGGGTGCGGCGAGCACTCCCTTCACCCAGCAGGTTACGGTGGCGGCTGCATCGACCCAGGCCTGCACCACGGTTGGCAGCTCGGTCATTTGTGAGCTTGGGATCACAACCGCATCTCACGTGACGGCCACTCTGACCGGAAGTGAGTGCGAGCTGGCGGGGAACAACCTTACAGTCACTGCAGCCGTATGGCCAGGCCGTCTTCTTCAACACCGTGCGCGCTCCTTCCTGGAGCAACGAAGACCCTGCTCGATGCCAACGGAGCGCCGGTGACGATCACCGGTACCGGTGCGGTTCCGATTCCAGCAGGGCACGGCCAGCGTCGGCAGCCCGACTCCGGGAGCACCCGCAGCCCACATTGAGGGAACCTTCCCGAACTGGACCATCAACATTGATGACGGTGGCAATCCGACCGGCCCGGGCGAGCCCGACTTCAACGATGTGGTACTGTCACGGTTACCGCGAGGCAGTAGTAGGTCGAGCAGGACCCCGCCGGAGGCTCGCCTCCGGCGGGCTGGAAGGAACCTCTAGAGCCTACACCACTAGACCATTTCCAAGCAGTCGCAGTGCCCGCCGGGGACACTCCCCCCGGCGGGTAAGACGGAAGTCTGCGGCCGATTCCGCAGCGTGAACGACCACCACCCTACCCCCTGAGGCGCACCATGAGAGCGATGATTTGGCTCGCAGTAGCAACGCTTGGAGCGGGCCTGGTCACGGCCTGCAAAGATGAGCCCACCAAGCAACAGGAGGAGAACCAGGCGCCGGTCGCCGGCTTCTCTTCGGCCTGCTCGGCTCTGAGATGTGATTTCCAGGATCCAGCAGCGATGATGGCGAGATCGTTTCCTGGAACTGGAACTTCGGCAGCGCCGGCTCCGCTCAGAAGAATCCGTTCTACGTCTATTCGGCTGCCGGGACCTACCCGGTGACCCTCACGGTCACCGACGAGCAAGGGCATGACCAGCTCGATCACGAAGAACGTCAATCCCAAGGCCCCGATCGTCACCTCTCTCTCCTGCGTGGACGGCTCCGCGCCGGGTGGTTTCGTGGCGTGTACTCTGAAGCTGGAGCAGGAAGCCGGCTTCAAGGTGGTCCTGAACAGCTCGAGCTGTGAGGCCCATGGCAACATCTTCCGCACCACCGCTCCGGTGGGTGGCACGCTGACCGACGATGGCTGTTATGAGTCGGCCGGCAAGCAGATCATCTTCTCCGGTCCGTTTGCGGCGGGGACGGAGATCGGTGCCGAGGTGGTGGCGCCGTTGCTGGCCAACGCGCCCCGGCTGCAGGTTACCGGAGAGTACCCGGTCTGGACCCTGACCTATGAGGATGGGGGCGACAACGATTTCAACGATCTTCAGATGACGCTGACGGCACTCCCGACCGGTAACTAGTTCGCAGCACTATCGACCGAACAGCCACGGCAGGCCAGGAGATTTGGCCCGCCGCGGCTGTTCTTCTTTGCTCAAGCGTGTACTGGAGGTTCTGTGCGTAGCGTCGCGCTCCTTGCCTGCCTTCTGCTCGCGGGCTGTTCCCCTCGCCGGGTAGACCAGCCTACGGCCTCGGAGGAGCTGATTCCGGCCGAATGGACGGTAGAGGAGGACACCACTGCCGGCGGAGATGTGCTCACCACCTCGGTCCAGCTGCCGGCCGCCAGGGAGATCACGGGTTTACCGACCGATGAACCTTCCCGTCTGGTGCTCCGCTGCATCGATCATCGGATGCAAGCCTTCATCGATACCGGGCTCGTCGACAGTCTGACCCCAGCAGACAGCACCGGCTTTCCCGCCGACACCGATCCCCGAATGATTCCGATCGAGCTGGATTCCGCTCCGGCGTGCGAGTAGGGGGCGGTGTAGCTTACTCTGCTGAACTCCAACGGGAGCGATATCGGTGCGCATTGGGGTCATGCTGCGCCATTACGATCAGCACGGTGGTGGGGTCAAGGTTTATACGCAACGATTGTTGCGTGCCCTCCTGGACCTCGGGACGGGGCACGAGTTCGTCTTTCTGTACCGCAACCCTGGGCTGATCGGCACCTATAAAAACGAGGCCGGGGTTGAAGAGATTGCCATCTCCGCTCGATCGGTTCTCACCTGGGATCAAATAGCGGTACCTCAAGCGGTACGCCGCCACGGGATCGAGCTGCTGTACAACCCCAAGTACTCCATTCCCCTCGCTGCCGGATGCCCCGCGGTGTGGGTTTGCCATGGGCTGGATTGGTACGTGATGCCCTGGGCCTCTCGGCGAATCGACCGGCTGAGCCATCAGTTCCTGGTGCCCCGCTACGCCGCGAGAGCGGCAGCCATCATCGCGGTCTCCGAAATCACCCGGCAGCATGTCATGGAGTTTCTTCCGGTTGGACCCGATCGGGTCTTCACGGTGTACTCCGGCGTGGACGACGTCTTCCGCCGGGCTCCGGACCAGGCGCGGCTGCAGCTCATTCGGGAGAAGTACTCGCTGCCGCGGCGATTCCTGCTCTACGCCGGCGCCATCTACCCCCCCAAGAACTTTACCCGCCTGGTCCAAGCCTACGCTCAGATTGGGCCCGAGCGTGGGATCCCTCTCGTGGTGGCCGGTGGAGAAAACCGCTTTCTCTCCGACCAGGAGCTGAAGGAGCCGGAGACGCTGGGCATCGCTGATTGGGTTCGTTGGCCGGGCTGGGTAGACCAGGAAGACCTCGCCGGGTTCTACTCGCTGGCGGATGCCCTCCTGCTGCCCTCGCTGTTCGAATCCTGCGGATTGCCCGTGCTCGAGGCCATGGCGGCTGGATGTCCTGTCGTCACCAGCAACTGCTATGGGACCAAGGAGCTGGCCGAGGGAGCGGCCATGCTGGTCGATCCGGAGTCGACCGAGAGCATTGCGTCTGGAATTCGAGCGGTACTGGACAACCAGGCCAGACGGCGGGAGCTGATTGCTGCAGGGCGGGAGCGAAGCCGGGATTTTCAGTGGTCGCGCTGCGCCCGGGAAACCCTCAATGTGCTCGAGCGCGTCCAGGCGAAAGGCAAACCCAGCCGCGGCAGGAACCGGGTCGAGCCTGCCTCCGCCGCCACCCCGTAGGTCTTCGCTGGGATGATCTCTCCCCTCGCCACCGCCGCTTCGCCCTCCGGTACTCTCGACCTGGTGGTCAATGCCCGCCATCTCGCCGGGCCGCACACCGGGATCGAAGTGTACATGGAGCAGTTGCTGGAGGCGTTGTCCCGGACCGGCCAGGTCTCCATTACTGCTCTGTCCTGGGCGCCGCTCGATCTCGGATTTCCCCGGGTTCGGGAGGTGGTGCCGATCAGGCGTCCGGAGCTAAGTGGAATCCGAGCCACCCTGTGGAAACTCTGGTTTGACCAGTGGTACTCGTTGCGGGCCGTGGCTGGCCGGGACGAGCTGCTGTTTCATGGAATGGACGGCTTTCTCCCCTACGCCTTGCGGTCCCGCGATCGTTGCGTAGTCACGGTACACGATCTCGGCTGGCAGGTGCATCCCGAGCTCTACGACCGCCGCCTGCGAGTGATGTATGGCGCCCTCTTTCCCTGGGCCCGGCGCCGGGCCAACCGCTTCATCGCGGTCTCGCAGTACACGGCAGATGATCTGGTGCGCCGCGCCGGCGTCCCCGCGTCGAAAATCGACGTGGTTCATCACGGACTCGATCCCCTGTTTGCCCGGATCCAGGAGCGGCCGGCTACTCCCGATCAGGCCGCGCCCTACGTCCTCGCGGTAGGCGGCGTCTCTCCCCGCAAGAACACCCGCCGCCTGATCGCCGCCTTTACTCGGTGGCGGGAGCGGGGCGCCCATCGAGCCGAATACCGGCTGTTGATCACCGGAACGTCGCTGGATCCGGAGTTCAACCAGGATGGCGCCCGCCTGCCTGACGGTGTGTCTCTGTTGGGGTATGTCGATAAGGCCAGCCTGCCGGGCTTGTATGCCGGAGCCGCCGCCTTTCTCTATCCGGGCATCTACGAAGGATTCGGGTTGCCGATTATCGAAGCCATGGCCTGTGGAACGCCGGTGGTGACCTCGCGCACCGGCGCGGCGCCGGAGGTTGCGGGCGGAGCGGCTATCCTGGTGGATCCATTTGATGTGGGAGATATCGACGCCGGCCTGGAGCGGGCCACCATTGCGGAGGAGGGGCTTCGGCTGCGTGAGCTGGGGTTCCAGCGAGCCCACCAGTTCGACTGGCGGACTGCGGCCGAAGCAACGATCGAGGCATATCGTCGCGCCAAGTGACGCGCCCAGTTGGCCCTGGTGGATTCGAACCACCATTAACGGATCCAAAGTCCGCTGTCCTGCCATTGGACGAAGGGCCAATTTGTCCCTGAAAAGTATCCTGGCCTTGCATGGATGAAAAATTGCCCTTCAAATTCCCGGGGATGCTGATCTCATACCTCTCGCGGTCACACGCATGAGCGACATCACCTACGCTGGCCCGGCCATGGCCGCGGCCCTCGGACGCCGATGGCCAGGCGGTCTACCCGATGCTGGGGGAGGTCGTACCCGGGCTGGTCTGGGTGACGGACGCCGGCGGGAGCTTCACCTACGTCAATTCGCGCTGGGAGGATTACACCGGCTCATCTCTGGGCGAGCTCAACGCGGGCGGGTGGGAAGTCTTTGTCCATCCCGACGACCGCGAGCCAGTTGAGGGCCCGCTGGAGCGAGGCCAGAGAACGGCAGCAGCCGTTCGAGATGGAGTTGCGCTACCGCCGCAGCGATGGAGCGTTCTGCTGGCTGCTCACCCGGGTGGTGCCGCTCTTCTCTCCCTCGTCCGAGCTCGATGCCTGGCTGACGACTGCCATCGACATCGAGGAGCAGAAGCGGGCGCACGAGGCGCTGCGCAGGCGGGAACAGGAGCTGGGAGACTTTATCGAGAACGCCGCCCTTCCGATTCACTGGGTTGGACCCGACGGCACGATCCTGCGGGTCAATCAGGCGGAGCTGGACCTCCTGGGGTACCAACGGGACGAATACCTGGGGCGGAACATCGTGGACTTCCACGTCAGCCGGCCGGTGATCGACGACATCCTGGCTCGGCTCGCCCGCGGCGAGGTGCTCCAGGACTATCCCGCCCAGCTTCGAGCCAAGAACGGGGAGATCGTAGACGTCCTGATCGATTCCAGCGTCTACTTCCAGAATGGCGAATTCGTGCATACCCGCTGCTTTACCCGCGACGTCAGCCGGCAGCGGGAGGCGGAGCATGCCACTCAGCGGCTTGCCGCCATCGTCGCCTCGTCCGCCGATGCCATCATCGGCAAGACCGTCGATGGCGTGGTGACCAGCTGGAACGCCGCCGCCGAACAGATGTTCGGATACAGTGCGGAGGAGATGGTCGGTGAGTCCATCTTCAAGCTGATCCCGGACCACCTGCATCATGATGAACGCGATCTGCTCGACCGCCTCCGACAAGGGGAGCGAGTGGAGTTTGCCGAAGCCGAGCGTATTCGGAAGGACGGTGGCCGGATCCATGTCGCCGTCAGCGTCTCCCCCATCCGCAACGCCCAGGGTGAGGTGGTCGGCGCTTCCAGCATCAAGCGAGATGTCACCGAGCGCCGGCAGGCGGCAGCAGGCCCTCGCCCGGAGCCAGGAGCGGCTGGAGCTCGCCCTGCGCTCGGCGCGAATGGGAACCTGGCAATGGAATGTCGAGACCGGCGACGTAAGCTGGGACGAGGGTATGAACCAGCTCTTCGGTGTCGCTCTGAACCAGCAGGTAACCCGAATCGAGCAGGTTCTCGAGCGCGTGATTGACGAGGATCGCGAATCGGTGCAACGGGACATTCGACGGGCTCTGGACGAGACCGGTTCGCTCAGCTCCGAGTTCCGGGTCATTCTGCCCAACGGAAAGACTCGGTGGCTCGCGGAACCGGCCGGTTAGTGCGCGACGAACTGGCGCGGCGGTGTACATGACCGGTGTTTGTCTCGACGTCACCGACCGGCGGCTGATGGAAGAGCGGCTGCGGCAGGCGCAACGGATGGATTCGGTAGGGCAGCTGGCCGGCGGCATCGCCCACGAAGCCAACAACATGATGTCGGTGGTACTGGGCTGCGCCGACTACGTCCTGCAGCGAACCGACCTGCCGGACCAGGTTCGCCAGGACGTAGACCAGATCTGGCGCGCGGCCAAGCGTACCGCAGGCATTACCCAGCAGCTTCTCGCCTTCAGCCGGCGGCAGATGCTCCAGCCTCAGCTGCTGGACCTGAATGCCACGGTCCGGGACCTGGAGCCGATCCTGAACCGCGCACTGGGCGAGACCCGCGCGGTACGAGTGCACCTCTCCCCGGCGCTTGGCTTGATCCGGGCCGACCCGGGACAGCTGGAGCAGGTGCTGGTCAATCTCACCCTGAACGCTCGCGATGCCATGGACGACGGAGGTCGTCTCACCATCGAAACCATGAACGTCGCGCTCGATCCGGCCTATGTCGCAGCCAAGCCGGTGGAAACCCTGGCGCCGGGAGAGTACACGGCGCTAGTGGTCACCGACACCGGGCACGGAATGGACCGGGAAACGCTGGCCCGCATCTTCGAGCCTTTTTTCACCACGAAGGGTGTGGGGCAGGGCACCGGGCTTGGTCTCTCGACGGTGTATGGCATCGTGAAGCAGAGCGGCGGATTCATCTGGGCTTATAGCGAACCCGGACTGGGAACCACCTTCAAGCTCTATTTCCCGATCGCGGACGGCGGCTTCCGGATCGACCACCCCGAGTTGCCGACACCCGCCGGCCGGCCGGAAGAAGTGGTGCTGGTAGCCGAGGACGAGCCCATGGTACGGAGCATCGTGGCCCGCACGCTCAAAGGCTGCGGCTACGGCGTGCTGGAGGCTGCCGACGGGAAAGAGGCCATCAAGCTGCTGGATCAGGAGAATGGGAAGATCAGCCTGATCGTGGCCGACGTCGTGATGCCCGACATGGGCGGCCGTGAGATGGCCGATGTCGTCGCCGAGCGCTGGCCCCACGTACCGGTGCTGTTCACCTCGGGGTACACCGGGCTGGACGTGGTGCGCCGGGGACTTGCTGCAGGAAGGAAGCGAGTTCATTCAGAAGCCCCTGGAGCCGGAAACCCTGGCCCGGAAGGTTCGCGAGCTCGTGGACGCCACCAGATCCAGGTCCTGAAGCGCCGCAGCAGTCGCCTTCGACGCCACCATCATCCTGATCCACTAGTCAGACCGGGCGCGGGCTGGCCCATGGTCTCTGCCCTGGTGACCAGGCCGTGTTTCCGGCCCAGCATCATGGCTGCATCCTCGCGGTCCCTGATCGATCGATAGATCGCGAACAGGGTCGATCCCGAGCCGCTCATCCGGCAGACCAGCGGTCGTGTCGCCACCAGCGCCTCGAAAGCGGTTCGGATGTTCCCGTAGCGGCTGAAGACCGGTGACTCGAAATCGTTGCCCGCCATTCGGCCGACGTCGCCCCAGCGGGACACCGCGTCGAGATCCAGCGCCAGGGCGCCCCGCCGGGCGGACGTGGCTCCCGCCGCATCGACCCAGGCGTATGCATCAGGAGTGGGGATCGGTACAGGCGGAGTCACCAGCAGTGCGGGTGACGGCGGCAGTGGAGGCAACCGGATCATGCGCTCGCCTCGGCCCCAGGCCAGGGCCAGCGGGGCACCGCCGAAGAAGAAGGGCACGTCGCTCCCCACTTGTGCCGCGAATTGAAGCAGCTCGTGCCGGGGCACGGCATTGCCTGCCAGATTGTTCGCCAGATGCAGCGCTGCCGCCGCGTCACTCGACCCGCCGCCCAGGCCGGCGCGAACAGGAATCCGTTTCACCAGCTTCAAGTGAACCGCAAACCGGTTGCCGGTGGCCTCGAGCACCCGCTCTGCGGCCCGCAGGGCCAGGTTCTGGTCGGGGGGGCCGGTGTCGGCGCCCTGCACCTCGATGGTGACCCCGCGCCCCTCCCGGCGTTCAGCCGTCAGAGTATCAGAGAGATCGATCAGGCACAGCAGCGTCTCCACCCCGTGAAACCCGTCCTCGTTGCGAGAGAGCACCCGCAGGAACAGGTTGACCTTGGCCAGGGCCGCCAGAGTCACCGTGGTGGTCATGGAGGCGCTTGCCGAATTCCTCTAAAGCCCCCCGGCACTCTCGTCAACGACCACAGTCCCAGCAGGGTGATAGGAAGAAATGAGGTGATGTGGTAGGCGATGGCGTAGGAGAAGGCCACGTCGTTGGCTACCCCGTAGAGTGCCAGAACGGCGACGATGACGGCCTCGAAGGGTCCGAAGAAACCCGGTGTCGACGGAATCGCGATTCCCAGCACCAGCAGCCCCTGCAGCAACAGCGCTCCGAGATAGCTGACCGGGATGTCGAATGCGGCAAACCCGATGTAGAGGGCCAAGGCGTTCCCCAGCCAGATCACCAGCGACCATAGCGCGACCAGGAGCAGTCGTCCCGGTGTGCGGAGCGCCACGAGGCCCTCGCGAATCCCCTCGACCATATTCACGAGCTTGTCGGCCAGGGGCCCGGGCACGAGTCGGCGAATGAATTTTTCCGCCGCAACTGGGGCTGCCAGGATCGCGATGGCGACGAGAAATGCCACCCCGCTGACCACGGCGCCACCCTGCGCCACCTGCAGCACCGAGACGCCAGCGATGGAAAGCGAACGCGGCAAGTCCGAGCTCAGCAGCGCAATCGTGAGAAGCCCGACCACGGTTAATCCGTCGAAGATGCGCTCCACCGCGATGGAGGAGAGCACAGTGGTAAATCGGATTCCGGTGAGCCGCGCGGCGGTGTAAGACCGGACCAGCTCACCGGCGCGCAGCGGGAGCAGATTGTTGGCCATGAATCCGACGGCCACGGCATCCCAGAGCGGCCGCGCGAACTGCGGCGATGCCCCAGCCGGGCCCAGCAGAACGCGCCAACGAATCCAGCGGAAGGGGAAGGTGAGCGTGCCCACGATGACGGCAATCACCAGCGGGATTGGCCGCGCGGCCCGAACCTGGGTGAGAACGTCGGCGAGGCTGACCCCTCTCAGGGCCCACAACAGGAGTGCCACCGAAACCAGAATTCCTACCACGGCGGGCAGCAACCGCCGTGATGTGGCCGTGGCTACCGCTGGCTCAGGAATCGGCAAGTGCCAGGGGAACGAGGTCGAGCAGCTCCTGCAGCAATGGTTGAAGCGAGGTGAGACTGGCGTCGCGGGCGAGCTCAACGGTGATCTGCTCCCGGACTGCGTTGGCCCGCTGCAGCGCGGCGTGTCCCCGGTAACAGAGGGTGGTGATCAACACTGGTGGGGCTTCCGGGCCTGGGGCCTGATCAGTCTGCTGGATTCCATTGTCGATCAAGCTCCGGAAAGCGGCCGTGGTGGCGGCCCGCTCGTGCTGCAGTCGATCCAGAGTGCGGAAGCTCGCTTCGAGGCCACTCATGGGCTCAGTCTGCTTCAAGGATGCCGCCGGCGGAGAGTCGGGTGCCAAGCTCTCGATGGGAACCACCTGAGGTTCTGGCTCTGGGTCGTAGGCCAGGGACTCGATGGGAACCGGCTGCTCCGCCGACTCCGCTTCGGCCCGCAATCCATCCACACGGTGGGCCACATCCAGCAAGCGCCGGGAGATCAGCATGCGATCGTCGCTCTCCACCACCGCACGCAGGAGTTGTCCCGCGTCCCGCAGCCGGCTCACCAGATCCTCCACGCTGCGGCTGGCTGCGCCGGCGGCCAGCGCCTCACGGGCGGAACGGGCGAAGATTCCCAGCGCCCCCGCTACGGGGTCGGCGCTGGGCGCCGCAGCCGCGCGGAGGGCGCCGAGCAGGCGATAGAGTCGAAGATCTCGCTCAGCGGCGGAGCGCGCGGCGGTGATCAGATCCGCGCTCTGACACAAATGCTCACCCTGGCTCACCAGCTCCAACGGGCCCAGCGGCTCCGGAGGGGCGAACTGCGGCTGAGCCACCGGATGCTTCATCGGCTCCGGGTCTCCATCGACAAAGAGAGACTCGATCGGAACCACGTCCCTCTCGACCGCAAATGCCCGCAGCAGCAGCTCAGTGAAGCTCCGCGCCTCCTCGGCGTCGGGATCGGGACGTCCCTGCTCCGCCACGTCCCGGGACATCCGGGTCAGGGCACGGGCGGCGGCGTCCATCACCTCATCTACCCCGGGCGGCGGGGCAAACAGTCGGGTGAGATCGCCCACGGCCAGCTCGATGCCGTCCAGAATATCCGGCAATGGAGCAAGCTCGCTCAGCTCGGCCAGGCCTCGCAGCGACTGCATGCGCCGGATCACGTTGTACAGCGGGTCGCGATCCCCTGGTGAGCTCCGCAGCGTGCGCGAGGCTCGATCGAGCGCGCTCGCGATGAGCGCGCCTTCGCGCGCCACAAAGGCGCGCACACCCGTGTTCAGCTCGGCCTTCTGTGGTTCAGCCTGGCTGAAAGGATTCTCGCTACCAGTTCGACCTGTCAGACTCTCGAGATCGCGGCTCAGCCGCCCGGCCCGCGCAGTATCTGCCTCGTTCCATTCGCGGACCCGGCGCACCAGATAGCGGAACTCCTCAACCGACTGAGCGATATGCTCCCGGGTGCCCGAGTCCCAGGCTCGCTGCTGGTCCCGGTTGCTCCGGGCGAAGGCTTCCAATCCGGCAGCGGCTTTCGCGATGTGCGGCTGGGCGGCCATGAGCGCGGAGCCGCGAAGCACTCGGGCCATGCGGAGAAACTCGTCGGCAGACGGTGGGGTGGAACCCTGGACCAGAGTCTCCAGCCGGTCCAGGCATTCCCCGGCCTCGAGGGCAAAGAAATCAGCGGTGCCGAGTGGATTGGTCATACAGGCTAAATTAGCGGAACCCAGTTCCAGCCCATAGCTCAGGGCCGCAGGCCCATGGCTCGGCGCATTTCCTCGACGGCGCTCTTCATTCCGACCATGATGGCTCGGCTCACCACGCTGTGACCGATGTTCAGCTCCTCAATTTCACCGATGCCCGCCACCGGTGCCACATTCAGATAGGTGAGTCCATGCCCCGCATGCACCGCCAGCCCCATGTCAGAGGCGTAGCGGGCCGCTTCCCACAGTTGCTTCAACGCCGCATCGCTACTGCGCCAGGAATGGGCGTAGCGGCCGGTGTGCAGCTCGATGGCGGGAACACCCAGATCCTTGGCGGCTTCTAGCGTACGGTGATCGGGATCGATGAAGAGGCTCACCCTGACGCCGGCCTGTTCCAGCCGCCGGATGGTGTCTCGAAGACGTGGGGCAGGGTGGCTGAGATCGAGACCTCCCTCGGTCGTGATCTCTTCCCGCCGCTCCGGCACCAGGGTGGCCTGATAGGGGCGTAGCCGGCAGGCGAGATCTACCACGTCGGGACTGGTCGCCAGCTCCAGGTTGAACACCTTGCTGGCGGCGCTGAGCCGCTCCACGTCGTGATCCTGAATGTGCCGCCGGTCCTCCCGGAGGTGAGCGGTGATGCCGTCGGCCCCGGCCTCCTGGCACAGCAGGGCTGCGGCCACTGGATCAGGCTCATCTGTTTTCCGTGCTTCTCGCACGGTAGCGACGTGATCAATATTGATGTAGAGCCGCGTAGGCCTCATTGCTCGCCGCTCCGGAGCCGGTTATGTTCGCTGCCCAACCTCTGACCCGTGAGACCCTTGTGACCATACACCGATGCTGCTGGACCGCGATCCTGCTGCTGTCCGCGTGCGGTGGTAGCTCGGCGCCGGTCCAGCCCGCTCGCTCGGCCTCCGCCTCGGTTCAAGGATTCATGCAGGCCGTGGCCGACAGTAACCTGAATAAGATGGCGAGCCTCTGGGGTACTCCCAATGGTCCGGCCTCCAAGACGCGACAACCCCCCGATTACGAGAAGCGCATCGCGATCATGCAGGCATACCTCCGAAATGATGGTTTCCGCATCATGTCCGATGTCGCTGAAACGGAAAAGCGTCGCGCGCTGCAAGTCCAGATCCGGCGGGAGACTTGCACCTGGACCGTGCCCTTTGTGGCCGTGAGCACCGCCGATGGCTCCTGGCTGGTCACGTCGGTCGATATCGCTGCTGCCGGGAACCCCGCCCGTCCCTGCGTCGAAGGCGCCACCGGAGACAGCCTGCCCAAGCAGTAACGGGGAACCTCCGGTCGCCTCTCCGCTGTTATCTTCTAGTCAGTCAGTTCGAGCAGGATGCCGGAGGTTGCCTTCGGGTGGATAAAGGCTATCCGGCGCCCACCCGCTCCAGTGCGGGGACTCTCGTCGATCAGACGGTAGCCTGCCGCGCGGCAGGCCTCGAGGGCGGCATCCAGATCGGGAACCCGGTAGCAGATATGGTGGATGCCCGGCCCTCGCTTTGCCAGAAATCGGCCTACCGGGGTATCCGGTGAGCTGGATGACATCAGCTCGATGTCTGACTCGCCAAATTGAAGTGAGAGGATGGTTGCTCCGTCGGCCTCTTCCGGCGGGTGCGGCTCGATCCCGAGCACGTCCCGGTAGAACGCGACTGCCGCCTCGAGATCACTGACGGCTATACCGACGTGAGCAATGCGTGCGTGATTGAGCACCGATTCCTCCAGGTCTTGCGGGGCCTACAACATCACAGGAGAATAATTAGATGGGCGCAACGAATACCTCTGCCGTACAAGTAAGCGATGCCTCTTTCGCCACGGAAATCGAGCAGGCGGATGGGCTCGTGCTGGTTGACTTTTGGGCAACCTGGTGTGGTCCCTGTCAGATCGTGGCGCCTATCCTGGAGCAGCTGGCCGGCGAGTACGCCGGAAAGGCCAAAGTCGCAAAGGTGGATGTGGATGCCAACCAGCGCACCGCCATGCGCTTCAACGTTCGATCCATTCCGAGCATCCTCTTCTTTAAGAACGGCCAGCACGTGGACACGGTGATCGGTGCGGTGCCCAAGGCGACGCTGGAAGGCAAGATCAAGCAGCATCTGTCCTAAGGACGGGAAAGACGGGAAGGTCGGGAAAGACGGGATGGTGAGAGGCACGGGGGGGAATGCTGTTAGGCAATAGGCCGAACTGCCTTCCCTCCTTCATGCATGCCTTCCCGCTCTTTCCCGTCCTTCCCCACTTCCAATGAACCCTGGTACCCTCTACGTCGTCGCCACTCCGCTGGGCAACCTGGGTGATTTGTCCAGTCGAGCCATTGAAATACTCCGCGCCGTTCCCGTTGTGGCCGCGGAGGACACTCGCAGAACCCGGGGGCTGCTGACGCACCTGGGTGTTGCGCCGACACTGCTGAGCTTCCATGCCCACTCCGGCGATCATCGCTCGGAGACCCTGCTCGAGACTCTGCGCTCGGGTCGAGACGTAGCCCTCGTCTCCGACGCCGGGACGCCCACGGTAAGCGATCCGGGCGCCGATCTGATCTCCCTGGTCCGGGCGGCCGGCATTGCGATTGTACCCATTCCAGGGCCCTCGGCCGTCTCCACGGCGCTCTCGGCATCGGGCTTTACCGGAGACCGGTATTTGTTCCTCGGCTTCATACCTCGAAAGGGCCGCGACCGGGCCCGGCTGCTGACGCGTGCCGCCACCGAGGAGTGGAGCGTCGTGTTCTATGAGGCCCCGCCCCGATTGGCCAGGTTGCTGGCGGATTTGATGCCGCTCACGGGTGGTAGTCGACGGGTTGTGGTGGCGCGCGAGCTCACCAAGCTCCATGAAGAGATTCGGGCTGGAACGGTGGCCGAGCTCGCCGATTACTACTCGGAGACGCCTCGTGCGGGGTGAAATTACTGTGGTTCTCGAAGGCACCGGGGTTCCGCCGGCCGAGCCCGATCGCACCGAGGACGCTACCGAACAGGCCACCACGCTGCTCGCTGAGGGCCTGACTCGCCGTGAAGTGGTCCGGAGGCTCACCGAGTCCATGGGGATTCCCCGCAACGAGGCTTACAAGCTGGTCATGGAGCTCCCGTGATTCGATCGCTCCTTCCACTGCTTGTTACCGCTGGCCTGGCGCCGCTCCCGCCGGCGCCGCCGGTGATGACCATCGGCCGCCTGCACTATGACGGGGGAGGCGACTGGTACGCGAACCCCTCCAGTCTTCCCAACCTGCTCACCGCGCTCAGAACCCGTACTGTCCTTCGCGTGGCCCCCGAGGAAAAGGTCGTCACCCTGCGGGACGACGACCTGTGGAACGTGCCGTACATTTACATGACCGGTCACGGCAATGTGCACTGGAGCGACGAGGACCTTCGCACGCTGCGTCGTTATCTGGAGCAAGGGGGATTTCTTCACGCCGACGATAACTACGGAATGGACGCCTCGATGCGGCGCGAGCTGGGCCGGCTTTTTCCCGATCACCCGCTGGTCGAAGTTCCGCTCGATCATCCGATCTATCATCTGGTCTACGACTTTCCCAAGGGCATTCCCAAGATTCACGTCCACGACGGCAAGCCGGCGCAGGGCTTCGGAATTTTCCTCGACGGCCGGTTGGTCGTGTACTACTCCTATCAATCGGATCTGGGTGACGGCTGGGAGGATCCCGAGGTGCACCACGATCCTCCAGAGAAGAGAGAGTCGGCGCTTCGGATGGGTGTAAACCTGTTCGCCTACGCCGTGGGGTACGGCGGGTGACGGCGCTTGCGACGCAGCAGGAGCTTCACCATCTGGTCCAGCCACTCAGGAGCCGGAGTTGGCTGGCCTGGATCGCCTTGGCGCTGGGCACCGCCGCCCTTCTGCTGGGCGGCTCGGCCTGGCTGGTTCGGCTCGGCTGGCTCACGGCCCCGTACTGGGTGCTGGCCGCCTGGGGGCTTGCCCTCGTGGGACTTGGCGGCATCGCCTATCTGGCCTGGCGCAACCAACGCCAGCTGACTCCGCCGTCTCTGGCCCGCAGTCTGGAGGATCTCGGTGCCTGGCGGCGGGGAAGCTTGACGGCACTGCTGGACCGCTCGGCGTCCGGCACCAGTCACGCGCTGTTCCAGCTGGCCGATCGCACCCAGGCCGACGAAATCCGCGCGCGCGGTCACTCGGCACTGGAGCCAATCGCTCGTCCGGTTCGAGCGCTGCTCCTGGGAAGCGCCGTTTTTCTACTGATTGGAATCCTGGCCTTTACCACGGCGGGGCCGGTCAAAGGCGTGGCTGCTGCGCTTTGGTACCCCGGCAGGTCGTGGGAAGCCACCGTTGCTCCTGTCCGGCTGCGGGCCGAGCGATCCACAGTTGACCGCGGTGAGCCGGTGCAGCTTCACCTGGAAGCCATGGGCCGTAAGGCCGCTACACTCTGGCTCCGCTCGCCCGGAGAAAGCTGGAAGCCTCTCGGTGTTCGGCTGGATTCGCTCGGCCGGGCAACGGTCTCTACCCCTCCACTCACCAGTGATCTGTTCGCCCGGTTGACCAGCGGAAGTCGCGCCTCTGACACCATAGCCGTACGGGTTCGGCTCCCGGTGTTTCTCGGATCCATTGAGGTGACCGCGAAGTACCCCGGCTATTTGGGACTCGAAAACGAGCCGGTACCAACCGGCGGAGACACGCTGATCCTGCCGGCGGGCACCAGGCTGGAAACGAGGGGAGAGGTCACGGCGCCTCTGGCCGGCGCAAGCTGGAGAAATGGCGCCGCTGCAGAGTCGTTGCAGGTGAACGGGAATCGCTTTTTCGGGAGCTTCACACCGGTTCGTTCGGGTGCGTATCAACTGGGATTGGTCACCCGAACCGGCGCGGCGATCGCGGGCGACTCGGTGTGGCTGCCCATTCGCCTGGTGTTGGATAGCGCCCCGCAGTAGCCATACCGGTGCCGGGAACGGACACGCTCGCGCCGCTGAGTCTCAAGCTTCCCCTGGTGCTCGATGTGCGTGACGATCATCGGGTTTCCGCGGTGACGGTGGAGAGTCGCCGGATCAGCCGATTTGGCGTAGCAGACTCCACTCGGCGGGAGAGGGTCCCTCTTCCGAACGAGAGCACCGACCGGGCCATTCTCAGCTATACCCTCGATCTCAATCGGCGAGGACTTCTCCCCGGGGATACCGTGCGGTACCGGGCCAGTGCAATGGACAATGCACCGCGGGCTCACGTTGGGCGGTCACGTGAATTCGTGCTCCGGCTGCCCACCATGAGTGAGGTGAGGGCGGCGGAGCGGCAGGCCAGCCAGTCCGTCACCGGCCAGCTGGATTCGGTGCTCGAAGCGAGCCGTCGGGTTGAACGGCAGACCGACGATCTGGCGCAGGAGCGGCTCCGGCCCACCGGCCAGGGAGAGAGGAACCGGGAATCGCTGACGTACGAGGAGTCCCAGCGAGCGCAGGCGGTCGCCCGATCGCAGGAAGACCTGGTTCGGAGCGCGGAGAGCCTCAAGCAGTCGCTCGAGGCGTTGCAGCGGAGCGCCGAGGCGGCCGGCCTGAACGACTCGAGCTGGCAACGCCAGCTCGCCGAGATAAGGGATCAGCTGGATCGGGCGGTGTCTCCAGAGTTGCGGGAAAGGCTCGCGGCGCTACAGCAGGCCCTGAAGGATCTGGACGCGGAGCGCACGAAAGATGCGCTGGAGCAGTTGAGCGATGTGCAGCGGCAGCTGCGTGAGGCGCTGGAGCGAAGCCGGGAGCTGTTCCGCCGAGCAGCGCTGGAAGGAGACCTGGCAAACCTGGCGCAGGAATCCAAGGAGCTGGCTCAGGAGCAGCGCCAGTGGAACCAGCAAACCGGCTCCGGCGACAGTACCCGGTCGGCTCAATCCGAGCAGCAGCTGGCCCGGCGCACCGACTCGCTCACCGCCGCGCTCAAGCGGGCAGCAGGGCAGACGGCGGAAGCAGACCGTCCAGACAGCCTGCATGCCTCGGCTGGCCGGGCCCGAATGGCAGCGGAGCAGATGCGCCGCGCCGCCGGGGCCATGCGCCAGGGCCAGCGCCGGGACGCACGAGATCGGGGTGAAGCGGCATCGCGCTCGCTCGATCCTCTGGGCGACGAGATCCAGCGGCAACGGCAGCAGCTACAGCAACAGTGGAGGAAGGAAGTGGCCCAGACCATGGACCAGGCCCTGACCGAAACCAGTCGCTTGGCCGAGCGCCAGCTGAAGGTTCAGGAGGACCTTCAGCGGGGCGGGCCGGATGCGGCCACTCGCGCCGAACAAGCTGCGATAGAAGAAGGAGTGAAAAAGATTCTCGAGCAGATGAAGCAGGCTGGCGGCAAGAACGCGCTGGTCTCGCCCCAAATCGCCGCCGCGCTGGGCGCCGCGCAAGTGGAGATGAAGGGCGCCCGTGAAGCCATCTCCTCGGCGGCCCCGAACACGCGGGAAGCATCGGAGCAGGCCGGCAACGCAGTGGATGATCTGAATGCCGCTGCCCATCAGCTGCTTCGGGCTCGCGACGATGTCTCGGGCGCGCAGTCGGGCTCGGGCCTGGCCGAAGCTCTCGAGCGCATGGCTCAATTAGCGCAGCAGCAGGGTGGCCTGGGCAAGGAGGGCGCCGGATTACTGCCGATGATCGGTCGCGGTGGGATGCAAGAGCAGCTCCAGCGGCTGGCCGCCAGGCAGCGGGCTTTGGCTCAGGAGCTGGAGAGGCTTCGGGGGGAGGGCGACATCTCGGGAGCGGGGCAGATGGCGGACGAGGCCAAGGACCTGTCCCGGCGTTTGGAGGCGGGCCGGCTCGACCGTCAGGTGGTCGAGCGCCAGGAGAGACTGTTCCGCCGCATGCTGGATGCCGGTCGCACGCTGCAGGGCCGGGAAGAAGATCAACGGAAGGAGCGGCAGAGCACCACGGCAACGGACGACAGCGTCCACTTGCCGGCCGCCTTGCAGGCCCGGCTGATGGGCGACGATCAGCGGCTCCGGGTTCCCTCATGGGAAGAGCTGCAGGAGCTGTCGCCGGAGGAGCGGCGACTGGTGGTGGATTACTTCCGCCGCCTCTCCGAACCCCGGCCGAGCAACCCCCGCTAATTTCACCACATACACAACCGCTCCTGGCACAGGGTCGGCAATGTCCCAACCCGGCAGCTTCAGAGGCCTCAAAACCACTACCCGCGCGCCTGACCCGGACGCCGAGATCTTTCAATCAGCTTCTGAAATCGAGGATAACTCTGGAGCGGCTCGAACGTCGGGTCGATCCGGAGCCATTCAGGCGACAGGAAATAGGGGATCTTCAGCAGCCGCTCGAGCACATTGATCGCCTGGTCGGGCTTACCCGCGAGGAGATAGATCCGGGCCAGCTGGTGCTGGAAGTAGGCGCCGGTGTACGCATCCTTGGAAACCGGACGCGCCGCCACCACCCGCTCACCCTCCCGCACCGCGTCTGCCTTCCGATCCAGATAGGCCAGGTCGAGCGCCCGGGCCATACGGGTCTGGTAATCATCGGGGGTAGCTCGAATCTCCTCCTCGAAAAACACATTTGCGGAGTCGGCGTACGCCCGGGCTCGGCTCGAGTCACCCCGGAGGGCATGACCCTGAGCCAGCGCCAGACCCCAGTCGCCCCGGTCGTCTCCAAACGGCGCCGGGGTCAGTCTCAAGAGCAGCTCGAGGTGCTCTTGGTCGAGCAGCCACACCAGATCCCAGTAGGTAGCTACATAGGCCACCAGAGCCGTCGGCTCCACCTCTCGCGGGGCTGCACGGAGCGCGGCGCGGGCCCCGGGCAGGTCACCCTGGGCCAGGCGGACCATGGCTCTCTGCTCGAGTGAGGCGAGATTGAGCGAATCCAACGCCAGCGTGGTGTTGTAGGCGGCGAACGAATCGTCATATCGCCGCAGCCACTGGAGGGCGAATGCGTATCGTCGGGCGGCGAAGGCGGAGCGGGGATCCACTCGCCGCGCCTCGTCCAGATGTTTGAGCGCCAAGTCCCAGTGACCCAGCCTCTGCTCGGCGAGTGCGGTGGCGGTGAGCAGGTCGGCGCTGGCCGGGGTAAGGCGACGGCCTTGGGCGTACTGGTCCAGCGCGGCCGCGTAGTCGCCCACCACGTTCGAGTGATAATCGCCGATCGCGAGGTGCGCCTCGGCACGCTCAGGCGCCAAGTCCAGCGCGCGCTGGGCCGCGCGCAGCGCCTGCTCTGCGGTAGTCCTGCCGGTCGCCCCGCGAAAGTAGAGCAGCGAGTTGGCTCGGGAGAGCTGGACCCAGGCGAGAGCGAAGGTGGAGTCGAGGGCCACCGCCTGCTCGTAGTAGGTCGCCGCTCGTCTTAGGGCGACGGTCCCGCCAGTCGCCAGCCCAGCCGAAATCTCCTCGCCCTTGAGATAGGCATGGTAGGCCGCCAGGTTGGCCGTGGGCCGCTCGGCCAGGACCTGCCGCTCGCCCGTGCCCAGCGCCACCCCCAGGGCCTCGGCCACTCGTCCGGCGATATCCGCCTGGACCTGGAACACATCGGTGAGCGGCGCGTCAAACGGCTGCTGCCACTCTGCCGTGGCATCGGCGACGTCGATCAACTCCGGACTCACCTGCACCCGCCGGGACCCGCCTGGAGCCTCGTCCCAGCGCACCGTTCCAGTCAGGAGATAGCGCACGTCGAGCTCCCGCCCGATCTGCTGTGGGGTCTTGGCGGTCTGCTTGTACTGACTCGAGCTATTGCGGGCGATCACCTGGATTCCCGGCACGGTGATGCAGTTTTCCGCGCACCGCGTCGGTTATTCCGTCGGCGAGATAGTCATTCTCCGGCGTGCCCAGGTTGTCGAAGGGAAGAACCGCGAGACGGGTTGAGCCCGCGCGTACGCCCTCGGCCGCCGAATTCCGCCGAAGCAAGAGGAAGGCAACCAAGGTCGCGGCCACGGCCAAAACGACAAGAAGCGGCGCCAGGCGGATTCGGCGCCGGGCTCTCGGAGAGGGATGCAGAGCCTCGGTGCGTTCGAGTACAGGCTGTGACAAGGCCTGAGCGAATGCGGCCGGCGTGGTGAAGCGATCGGCGGGGTTGGAGGAGAGCGCCTTTCCTACGACCCGCTCTATCTCCTGGGGCACGGTCGGCCGAACCCGGCTGATCGGTGGGATGTCGCCGGTCAGGCGCTTTGCCAGTAGCGCCTGTGCAGTTGCACCGGTGAAGGGCGGCTCACCGGCCAACATCTCGTACAGCACCACGCCCAGGCTGTAGATATCGGACCGGCCGTCCAGGTCTCGCTCACCAGCAGCCTGCTCCGGGCTCATGTACGCCGGCGTGCCGACCACGAATCCGGTCTCGGTCAGTCGCTCGCCGGCCCCCGGCAACCCGAGTGCCCGCCCAATGCCGAAGTCCGCCACCAGCGCCTGGTTGTCGCAGAGCAGGATGTTCTCCGGCTTGATGTCGCGGTGGATCACGCCATGCCGGTGAGCGTAGTCGAGGGCCAGGGCTACCTCGCGGGTGAGACGCAGCGCCTCCTCCACCGGCAGCTGCTTCTCCCGGGCGAGCCGCTCTCGCAGCGTTTCGCCATCGATGAACGGCATGGTGAACCACAGCAGGCCGCCGCCTTCGCCGCTGTCGTGAACCGAGACGATGTGCGGATGCTGCAGGCGGGCGCAGAGCCGGATCTCCCGGAGGAAGCGCTCCGGACCCAGCGCGGCGCTGAGCTCGGGGTGGAGGACCTTGAGCGCAACCGGGCGGTCGTGCCGCAGGTCATGGGCGAGATAGACCGTCGCCATGCCCCCGCGTCCAATCTCGCGCTCTAGGGTGTAGGACTTGGCCAGGGCTGTCTGTAGCTGGGTGCGCAGGGCCGTCGATTCCACGCTAGAAAGCTATATCCGAAATTTTCTTGCCGGGCCATGCGACCAGCGGCGTTTTCTAAGGCACTCATCGAGCCGATTCTTTCAGCGACATCTTAGCGCGATCATATTCTCTGTTGGCCGCTGTGTCAGAACTGGGCCACAACAGCTGACTACTCGGGACTACAGTGGACTACTCGTTCTAACCGAACTCCCTCTCGAGTCGCCTCTGGAGTAGTATCCAGTTATGCCCAAGCTGACCCGGTTCGGAATAGATTACCTCCGCCGCCTGACCCAGCCGCCGACAAGGTAAATCGATGCGTACTCCGGTGCTCATCCTCATCATCGCCGCCGCTGTCTTTGCGCCCGCTCGGGTAGCGGGTCAACAGCCGGCAGGACTCAACCGGGCGCTCGATCTCGAGCGGCGGGGGGACTATGCCGCGGCGGCTCAGGCGTATGGGTCTGTCCTGCGCGGCTCGCCGGCGGAGATATCCGCCTTGCTCGGGTTGGAGCGCTCGCTGCTGCCGCTCAACCGCAGCGGGGAAATCATCCCTTCCATCCGGAGTGCCCTGAAAGCGGCTCCGCGGAATCCGGCGATCTACGGCATTGCGCTTCGGGCCTGGGCCGCTGCCGGGCAGCCCGACTCGGTCCGCAATACGGCCGAGCAGTGGGCCCAACTGGTGCCCGGCGATGAGTCTCCCTACCGCGAGTGGGGTGCGGCGGAGTTGGGGCGACAGAACCGGGCCGGGGCCCAAGCTGCGTACCTGCGAGGCCGGGCCCGACTCGGTCAGCCGGACGCGCTGGCGGCGGAGTTGGCGCAGGTGGCACTGGCAAACGGCGATTACCCAGCGGCGCTACGCGAATGGCTGCTCGCAATACGCAAGTTCCCCGGCTACCGCAGTGCGGCGGTGTCGAGCCTGAGTCAGGCGCCAGAGCGCCTGCGTCCCGATCTGCTGGGCATTTTGGGCTCGCAAACGGATTTCGCCGCTAACCGACTGGAGGCAGAGCTGCGCGCCCGGTGGGGCGATCCTTCCGGCGCGCTCCGAGTCATTCTGAGCGGCCTTCCGGAGGACCGCATCCAAGCGATCGCGGCTTTGCGGGGATTACTCGATCAGCTCCGGCCCGACCAGACGCCGGCGGGAAAGCAGACGCAGGGGCGGATTCTCGAAGCGCTGGCGGAGCGCTCTCCGCCGAGCCAGGCCGCACGGTTTCGACTGGAAGCCGCTCAGGCCTACTCGGCCGCGGGTGACCGGAACGCAGCCCGACGGATGCTGGGCGGGTTATCCGACGATCGTGCGGTGCCATCAGCCATCGCCTCTGACGCCGGAGCCACCCTGGTGGATGTGCTCATCAGCGAAGGCAAGCTGGCCGAAGCTGAACGTCATCTGCATGAGCTCCGCCCCCGGCTCAGCTCCGACGAGTTCGATAGCCTTCGGCGCAGGCTCGCGTCGGCCTGGATCAGGGCTGGTGATCTGGCCCGAGCCGACTCCACCATCGCCGCCGACAGCAGCGTGGAAGGCTTGGCCGTGAGCGGGCGGGTCAGTTTGTATCAGGGCGACATCAAGGGCGCGGTCGAGCGGTTCAGGGCCGCGGGCCCTTACAGCAGCGATCGTGCGGAGGCCACCTGGCGAACCACGCTGCTGGCTTTGCTGCAGACCTTCGAAACCGACAGCAATCCCAAATTGGGTCACGCACTGCTGCTGCTGGAGCAGGGTGACACCGCCAAGGCGAGCAGCGCGTTAGAGCAGCTCAGCTCCGCTCTGCCGCCGCCGCACGGCGGGGCTGAGCTGAATCTGCTGGCCGGGCGGCTGCTGCTCTCCAGTGGCCGCTCCACCGACGCCGAGCGGCTGTTCCGGGCCGCAGCCGTGCCCGAGGCACCGGGAACTGCCCCGGCAGCCGAGCTGGCGCTGGCCGAGCTGCTGATCGGAACCGGGAGAGCGGGTGAGGCGGTGGGCCTGCTGGAACATCTGATTCTCACTTACCCCCAGAGCGCTCTGCTGCCTCAGGCTCGTCGCAAGCTGGACGAAGCCAAGGGAGCGGTCCCCCGTACATGAAGCGGAGGGAGTTTGTCGTCCGAACCGGCACCGGGCTGGCGGCTCTGCATCCGGTGCTGTCTGCCCGATTCTTCACCGGTCGCACGTCGGCACCATGGCTGCTGGTTCCCATGGATGACGCGCAGGCGGATCATCTCAAGGCCTACGGCGTCGCCTATCGGGCCCTGAAGCGGGGCGCGAAGGCAGAGTGGTTTCTCAACTTCCGAAACGGGTCCTTTCTCCTGCCGGGAGACACCGCCACCGCCAGGGACGCGGCACTTGCCGGCGTCACGGTGGAGCCGATTGATGACGGACGTCTGGCGGAAACGCGGGGTGTCCTGCAGGGCGGGAACATGGATGCCGTTCCGCTGGAGAAACCGCCGAAGGTCGCGGTCTATGCCCCACCGAACGCGCCGCCCTGGGACGATGCCGTCACCATGGCGCTGAATTATGCCGGTATCGATTTCGAGAAGATCTGGGATGGGGAGGTGCTGGATCAGAAACTGAAGAACTACGACTGGCTCCATCTGCACCATGAGGATTTCACCGGCCAGTATTCGAAGTTTTTCCTGAACTACGCGGGAGCACCCTGGCTGGTGGAGATGGTCGAGCGGAACCGCGCCATGGCGCAGGCGCAGGGATTTGTCTCGGTACCGGCCGAAAAGCAGGCCGTGGCCATCGGGATTGCGAACTTCGTGGAGCGCGGCGGATTCCTCTTTGCGATGTGCACCGCCACCGAGACGCTCGACCTGGCGCTGGCCGCGGACAAGGTGGACATCGCTGCCTCCTACGCCGACGGCACCCCCATGGACCCGAACGCCAGCGCCAAGATGAACTGGAAGCGCACGCTCGCGTTCCAGAACGCCGAGCTGGAGCTGAGTCCGACCATTGCCGTGTACTCCGATATCGACGGGCACCAGGTCAACTCGCCGGAGCATCGCCAGCCGCTGGGATCGTTTACCCTGTTCAACTTCAGCGCCAAAATCGATCCCGTCGCCACCATGCTGGTCCAGAGCCATCGCCAGGTCATTCCCGACTTCTACGGTCTCACCACCTCCTTCAGCCGTAAGACGCTGAAGCCCAGCGTCACGGTTCTGGGTGAGGAGACCGGCGCACCCTGGGTCAAATACATTCATGGCGAGCACGGGCAAGGTACCTGGACGTTCTTCGGAGGCCACGATCCGGAGGATCCCCAGCATCAGATCGGTGATGTACCGACCGACCTCTCCCTGCATCCCCACTCGCCGGGATACCGGCTGATCCTGAACAACGTCCTGTTTCCCGCGGCCAAGAAGAAAGAGCTCAAGACTTGAGCGAGCGGATCGCGCCCGGAGTGCGGGCCTATCTGGCGAGCGAAATCTCCGCCGCCGGCGGACGCGAAGTGTCGTTCATCGCGACCGTAGATCGGGATGGTGTGATCACCGGTGCTCGGGTGGTCGCACGAGGCACGGTGGAGATGGTCCTGGCGCTCCCCGCCGGCGCCCGGCGGGGTGAGCTGCTGCTTCACAATCACCCCAGCGGCAGACTGGACCCCTCGGTTGCGGATCTCAATGTGGCGGCCCATCTGCACGATGCAGGGGTCGGCTTCGGCATCCTGAATAACGACGCCACTGAGCTCTATGTCGTGGTGGAGGTGCCGCGAGAGCGCCCGGTGGTTCGCATCGATGCCTACGACGTGGTCGAGGCCCTGAGCGAGAATGGCCCGGTAGCCGCCCAGCTCACCCGCTACGAAGACCGTCAGAGCCAGCGCGACATGGCCGCCTACATCGCGGACGGCTACAACGATGGCGGGGTTCAGCTGCTGGAAGCGGGCACGGGGGTGGGGAAGTCTTTCGCCTATCTGGTGCCGGCGCTGGCCTGGGCCCGGGCCAACAGTGAGCGCACTGTAGTGAGCACCAACACGATCAACCTGCAGGAGCAGCTGGTAGGCAAGGATCTGCCGCTGCTTCGCCGCGCGCTTTCCGATGAGGAGTACTCCCCCACTTTCGCGCTGCTCAAGGGTTGGCGGAACTATCTCTGTCTGGCTCGAATGCATCAGGCGGTCTCGGGCCAGCGTACGTTGCTCGAGCAGGACAAGCTGGACGAGCTGCTCGGCATTGCCGAATGGGCCGGGCACACCGCTGATGGCACGCTGAGCGATCTGCCGGTCACCCCCACCGCAGAGGTATGGGACGAGGTCAGCGCCGAGCCGGATCTCTGCACCCGTCTCAAGTGTCCTCATTTCGATCGGTGCTTCCTCTTCCGCGCCCGGCGGCGCGCGGCCGAGGCGGACGTCGTCGTGGTCAACCACCATCTGCTCGCGGCCGATCTGTCGGTCCGCCAGGCTTCGGACAACTGGCAGGAGGCGGCGGTGCTGCCTCCGTACCGAAGGCTGATCCTGGACGAAGCGCATCACCTGGAAGACGTCGCCGCCAATCACCTCGGCATTCAGGTGAGCAGTCGCGCCGTGCGGCGCCTGCTGGGCCGCTTCGAGCGCAACGGCCGGGGTCTGGCTCCCACCCTCTCCTATGAGCTCCAAAGCCACTCCGACCTGATGAGCCGGGCGAGCCTCGATCTGCTTCAGCAACGCCTCTTGCCGGCCATTGCCGATGCGCGCCGGGCCAGCGAGGCGCTGTTCCTTCGATTGCTGGAACGCTTGGAGGATATTCCCGGGGGACAGCTCCGGCTGGAGGACAGTTTCGCCGCCGATCCCATCTGGAACCAGGGCCTCGGCTTCGATCTGGATGCTACGCTCGGAGCGTTCAGGGGGCTCAGGGAAACAGTGGAGATCATCGCCGACCGCCTCAGCCAGGCCGAAGAAACCGAGCGCCGGGAACAGCTGCTTCAGGAGCTGCGCGGGGTGATGCGCCGGCTGGAGACCATGTCCGACGGCTTGAATCGCGCCTTGCGACCGGCACCCGGGGGACCGCCCAGCGTGCGCTGGATGGAGCGCAGCGCCCGCGGACAGCACGTCAACCTCTCCGTAGTTCCGCTCGATCTGGCGCCCCTGCTGCGGCAGCTGCTGTTCGATCGGCTGGATACCGTCGTGCTGACCAGCGCAACGCTGGCGGCGGCAGGTGACTTCGAGTTCCTCGAGTCCCGGCTTGGCCTGAGCGGTGAGTCCTCGCCCGTACGAGTGAGGGAAATACTTCCGTCTCCATTCGATTACGCGTCTCAGTGTGTATTCGGCGTGCCCAACGATCTGCCGGAGCCGCGCGTAGACGAGCCGGGACATGGAGCGGCGGTGGTCCAGGTGGTCACCGATCTGGCGTACGCTTCGGATGGTGGAATGTTCGTACTGTTTACCAGCCACAGCGCCCTACGCCGGGCCGCACAGGAGCTCCGGGGCGGAGGCTTGGCTGCTCGCTGGCCGCTGCTGGTTCAGGGGGAGGCCCCCCGTGATGTGCTCCTGCAAAGATTCCGCGATGCCGAAAACGCAATTCTCCTGGGTACCGACTCCTTCTGGGAGGGAGTGGATGTGCCGGGACGGGCGCTCCGCGCCCTCATTCTGAACAAACTACCTTTCAAGGTGCCGTCCGAGCCGATCACTGCGGCGAGACTCGAGCGCCTGGCTGAAGAGGGGCTGGATGGGTTCATGCACTATCTGGTGCCGCACGCGGCCCTCAAGTTGAAGCAGGGATTCGGCCGATTGATCCGGAGTAGCCAGGACACCGGTATTGTGGTGCTGCTGGATAGCCGAGTCGTCACCAAGCGGTACGGACCGCTCCTGCTGAGCGGGCTTCCCAGAGCCGATCGCATCGTCGGGAGTTGGTCCCAGGTCCGGACGAAATGTGAGGACTTCTTTGCCCGGCAGAACATCGGTGCCATCGTATGATGCCGCTCCAGCCATCGAAGATCATCGGGATCGGCCGGAACTACCTCGAGCATGCTCGGGAGCTGGGCAACGAGCTGCCTCAGGTGCCCATGGTGTTCTTCAAGCCGCCCAGCTCACTCATCGGTCCGGGAGACTCGATCGTGCTCCCGTCGATCTGCCAGCGAGTGGAGTTCGAAGCCGAGATCGGGGTGGTCATCGCCCGTCGGCTTCGGAATGCCGATCCTGCCTCCGCCGAGCGAGGCATTGAAGGGTACGTTTGCGTGAACGATGTGACCTGTCGGGATCTGCAGAAGAGCGATGGGCAGTGGGGCAGGGCCAAAGGGTTCGACACCTTCTGTCCGGTGGGCCCCCGGGTTGCCGGCGGGCTGGACTGGCGCAATTTGGAGCTCTGTTGCCGCGTGAATGGCGTTGAGCGGCAGCGCGCAAGAGCAACCGACATGCACTTTTCCATTCCTGAGCTCGTGTCCTTTCTCAGCGGGGTCATGACCCTCGAGCCGGGCGATCTCATCGCGACCGGTACGCCCGCCGGAACCGGGCCACTAAAGGATCGGGATGTGGTGGAAGTAGAGATCAGTGGAGTGGGCATCCTCTCGAACCCTGTTCGCCAGGACGGCCAATGATCGGCTTCAGTCAGCGGCTGCAGCGTCTCCCCGGCTATCCTCTGGCCGAAATTCCCACGATCAAGCGTCGGCTCATCGAAGCCGGAGTGGATGTCATCGATCTCGGTGCGGGCGACAACGACACGCCGCCGCCCGACGTCGCCGTGGAGACGATGACGGAGGCTCTGCGAAACCCCCTGTTGAGCAAGTACGGCTTTCAGCAGGGACTTCCCGAATTCCGCCAGGCCGCGTCCCGCTGGATCGAGCGGCGCTTTGGCCAGCGGTTCGATCCGTTCACCGAGATCCTCCCACTCATCGGCTCGAAAGAGGGGCTGTCGCACCTGCCGATGGCGGTGATCAATCCGGGCGACGTGGCAATCGTGCCTGAGCCGGGGTACCAGGCGTACCTCGGCGGCGCACTCCTCTCCGGGTCCGAGCCGTACATCGCCCCGCTGCTGCCGGAAAACGAGTTCCTGCTGGAGCTGGATCAGCTTCCCGAGCGACGTCCTGCGGCGAGCCAAAATCGTTTTCGTTAACTATCCCAATAATCCGACAGCGGCCATCGCTCCCGTGGAATATCTTGAGCGAACGGTCGCCGCCTGCCGCCGCCACGGGATCCTGCTGGCCTACGACAATGCCTACTGCGAGCTCACCTTCGACGGCTACCGCGCGCCCAGCATCTTCGAGATCGCCGGTGCCCGCGATGTTGCCCTCGAGTTCTTCTCCCTCTCGAAGAGCTATTCGATGACTGGGTGGCGGGTGGGATTTGCCGCGGGCCGAGCCGAGCTGATCGGCGCGCTCACCCGGGTGAAGTCGTATGTGGATACCGGACCCTTCCTGGCCGTGCAGAAGGCCGGAGCCGCGGCCCTGGAGCACAGCGAGGAGCTGGTTGCCCCGATCCGTGCCGAGCTGCAGAGACGCCGGGATGCGGCGGTAGCGGCGCTGATTCAGTCCGGCTTCAAGGTCGATCCGCCCAAGGCCGCCATGTATCTCTGGGTGCCTCTCCCCGGCACCAGCTCCGCCTCCTTTGCCAAGCATGCCCTGGAGCAGAATGGAGTGGTGGTGCTGCCGGGCAGTGCCTTTGGGCCTGCTGGTGAAGGATTCTTTCGAATCGCGCTGACGGTCGGAGCGGATCGGCTCAAGGCAGCCGCCGTGCGGTTAGGCGAGGTGTTGAAAGAAGTCCGTCGAGGGCCGGTTGCGACCTCCGTTTGATGTCCGGCTTCCCCGGCGCAGGCCCTGGCCCTGGATTGCCATTGGGGCCAGCGTGCTGGTGCACAGCCTCCTCCTTTTCACCTCGGTAAGCGGCCGCCGGCCTACCCTTCCCAGGCTGCCTCGGCAGTTGATCGTGCTTTCGCCGCCATCCGAGGGGCGAGAGGACCTACCGATGCGCTATCAGCCGCCCGAGGCTCAGGCCAATCGGAACGACCGTGCGCCGGCTGAAGGCGAGCGCGCCCGGGGAAACCGTCTGTCGCGGCCGGCGCTGCCGACTCCTCCTCGCAAGGCGGTTGCGGCATTGCCGGAGAAGCCGCCTGAACGGGCCGCCGCCGACACCGGCAGCACGCCACGGGCGCAGCCTGCGCCACGTCGGCCGCTGGCGGACGCGCTGGGCCGGATAGGTCCCGACCTGGCCCAGGGCAGACTGTGGGTACGTCCGCTTCCGCTTCCGCCCAAAGAGTTGGCGCAGCGGCTCACGCGCAGCCGGGCGGAGCTGCTCGACAGCGCGGTCACCAGCATCGTCCAGGCGTATCTCGACTCGATCGCCAATGATCCGGCCAACCGCAACCAGGGGCTGCCGAGCTGGACCACACAGGTTGCAGGGAAGAAGTTCGGACTGGATGGCAAGAACATCTACATTGCCGGATTGAAAATTCCGGCCGCGGTGCTGGCCCTGCTTCCGATTCCAGCCGGAAACATCGACCAGAATCGTGCCTACAATCATCTCATGGATCTGCGCGGCGATCTGATGTATGCGGCGCAGCGGGCCCAGAACATGGAAGAGTTCAAAACCATGATTCGGGAGATGCGGGAGCGGAAGGAGCGGGAGCGCGAGTTTCAGAAGAACCAGCGCACCGCGCCGCCGCCGGAGGAGCCGCTTACGCCGTAGGCGGCAGCTGGAGCGTGAGCGGGGCCATGCTCACGCGGCATTACCGCTCACGCTTTCTCTTCCCCCCCATCCAGCCCCAGCAGATCCGCCAGCGCCCGGTCCACCACCTCGGCGGCTTCACCTTCGATGATCTTCTTGAGAATGTCCGCGGTCTCGAGGGGAAGACTCTCGGGATGCACCCGGTCTCGCTGGTAACGCACGATGTTCCCCAGCGGGACCGGCGCAACTTCCGGATCCTCTGACTCAGCCGCACCCTCCGCCAGCGACGCTTCGTAGGACGAGCTCGGCACGCTCGCACTCCATGGCTCTTCCGGCTCTTCGAGCTCCTCCGGCAGGGGCACCATGGCAAACAGCTGGCACTGCAGGCCGGGCGGCGCTACCCGCGCGACCAGCACGACCTGCAGCGGCGCGTTGAAGAAACCATGGGTCTGGATCTGCTCCCATGCTTCGGGCGACATCACCGACCGCGCAACCAGCCGTCCGTTACGGTAGGTCCCCATGCAGACCATTTCTGCCGGAACCCGCTCGTCCTGGATCAGACCCACTTCCAGTTGTACCGGCTCCGCGGTAGCAGCAATCGCTGCCGGGACCGGCACAGCGTCGTTGTCCGCGGGTCCGGATTCGTCTGTTGCCATCTGGAATCAGTACGTGAACCAGAGCGAGGAGGCAAGGCGAGCAGCGCGATGAAAAAGAAGCTGCTAGGGTGTCGCGCTTCTGCCCGACCGGCGTGGATCCCAGATCTCCCCGCTCTCGTTGATCACCGCGGCAGTGGCGCCGAAGTCCTCGGCCGAGAGTTGACGCACCAGTCGCACTGCCTGGCGCTCGGGATCGGGAGCCGGCCCGTTCTGCGGTAGCTGGAGCATCGGCGCGAGACGTGCCCGACGCAGACCGCCCCGCCCGGCAAACTCCAGCTGCAAAACCCCGGTCACGCCGAGCGGCCCCGAAAGGTTGAATCCGCGGTAGGTCACGAAATTGCCCAGCGAATACGCGATCAGGTGACCCCGGTAGAACTCCATTCCCCGTAGGACATGGGGCCCGTGACCGATCACGGCATCGGCACCCGCGTCGATCACGGCCCGGGCCCACCGGCGAAGGTCGCCGCGAGGCTCAGTTCCGAGAGACTCCGCGGCCTCGCCGGTGTGAACCGCCTTGGCGCCTTCGCTTCCGCCATGGAAGGTCACCAGCAGCAGATCGACCAGGGGCCGTAAGGAGTCCACCACCGCGGCGCTCCGCTCGATATCCAGCAGGTCGTAGGCAAACGGATAGGTGGTGAACCCGATCAGACCAACAGTGGTGAGGCTGTCTCCCCGTTTGATGGTATCGACAACGATCCTGCCGAGCGGCCCGTAGAGCCGAATCCCCAGACTGTCGAGTATGCGCTCAGTGGAGGCACGTCCTGCTGCACCGAGATCGTTGGCATGATTGTTCGCCAGATTCAGGTGAGTGAACCCGGCCTCGATCAGTCGGGGAGCCAGCCAGGTTGGGGTGCGAAAGGCATAGCAGTTGGGCCGGGTGACCAGCGTTTCCGCCGGCTGACGCGATGGCCGACCGCCGGCGTGGGGCCGGGTCACCTTCTTCAGACACTTGATCGAGGTGCCGGTGTCGGCCAGCACTCCCTCGAAGTTGCCGACCACGAGATCACCGGTGAGACTCGGTCGAGCCTTGCTCAGAAGAGCGCGCCCGCTGTCGGGCGGCACGCCATCGGGAAGAGTGGAAGTGCCCAGATTGATGTCGCCCACAAACGCCAGGCGCACCGTGGCCGGCGGTGGTGGAAGGTGAACGTGGGGACGGCTCGATCAGCGGGGAAGGCGGAAGGGCCAGGGTGTCGGCCCGTTCGGCCGAGGGCTGGGGCGACGGTTGCGGCGGCGGCGGTGCCTTCGAGCAGGCAGAGGCAAGTACGACGAGGACCAGAGCAGTGTGTGCTGCCAACGGCCTCATGGCGCGCTGGAGCTCGATTGCCAACGGTGGGGCGCCGTCTTCAGGGTGTGGATGCTGGGCTCACGCCCCACAACAAAGAGCAGCTCGTTCACCGGTTCCGAAACCGTCGAACCAGTGAGTGCCACGCGCACCGGCTGCATCACGTCCCCGAGTTTCAGCTTGTGGTCTTCCGCTACCGTCTTCAGCGTGGTCAGAATCCGTTCGGGGGTCCAATCATTGGGCGAGAGATACTCGAGCGCTTGTTGGGCGCGGGCCAGGTTTCCTTCGAATTGCGGCTCCCATCTTCTGGCGTAGGGCTTCCCCCTTGGGGTCGAGCTGAGATCTGCTGGGATCCAACCGAACCGCGACCTGCTCCGCCACGTGAAGGATGGTGCGGGAACGCGCCTTCACCGAGTCGATCAGCGGCCGCAGATCGCGATCGGTGCGAACGCCCATCCGCTCCAGCTGCCGCCGCACCGGTTGCTCCAGCTCTTCGACCGGCAGCGCCGAGAGATACTGCCCGTTCATCCACTCGAGCTTGGTGGTGTCGAAGACCGCGGGCTTCTTCTGGATCCCTTCGAGCGAGAAGAGCCGCACCATCTCCTCCTCGGCAACGATCTCGCGGTCTCCCCCGGGCGACCAGCCCATTAGCGCGAGAAAATTCCGCATGGCCGCGGGAAGAATCCCCTGGTCCTGGTAATCGCCCACGGCGGTAGCGCCGTGCCGCTTCGAAAGCTTCTTTCCGTCGGGCCCGAGAATCATCGGCACGTGGGCGAAGATCGGCGGCTCCATGCCCAGGGCCCGGTAGAGCGCGATCTGCTTTGGCGTGTTCGAGATGTGATCGTCGCCCCGAATCACGTGGGTGATGCGCATGGCGATGTCGTCGGAGACAACCGCCAGGTTGTAGATGGCGCTGTTGTCGCTCCGCAGAATCACGAAGTCGTCCAGGTCCCGTCCCTGAAAGCTGATGCGTCCGTGTACCGCGTCGTCCCAGGCGATCTCGTCGTCATCCATGATGAAGCGGATGGTCGACGGTGCTCCGCCACGCATCCGACGCTCTGACTTCCGCCGCAGCCAGGTTGCGGCAGCGCCGGTCGTAGCGGAACCCCACACCCGCCGCCTCGGCCTGCGCCCGCTGCGCATCCAGCTCCTCCCGGGTACAGAAGCAGCGATAGGCCTTCCCCTCAGCCAGGAGGCGCTCCGCATCGGCCTGATGCCGCGCCGCGTACTCCCCCTGGAAGAAGCGGCCCTTCATCCCAGGTGATCCCGAGCCAGCGCAGTCCATCCAGAATGACTTTGGTATGCTCCTCGGTGCTACGCTCGCGGTCGGTGTCCTCGATCCGGAGCACGTGAGTACCGCCGGTATGCCGGGCATAGAGCCAGTTGAAGAGCGCCGTGCGGGCTCCCCCGACGTGGAGGTATCCGGTGGGAGATGGGGCGAAGCGGACGCGTGGTGTGGTCATGGACTAAGAGCGTAAACAGTGAACGGTGAACGGTAAACGGGAGGCGTCGGGGTCACCCGTTCACCGTTTACTGTTCACCGTTTACGCTGTTGCATAAGACGGAGCGGGAGGGATTCGAACCCTCGATAGGGGTTGACCCCCTATGCCGGTTTAGCAAACCGGTGCCTTCAGCCACTCGGCCACCACTCCAACGGGGAGGAAGTTCGCGGGCTATTTCGGGTTAAGCAAGTCCCGTTCGCTCAGTCAGATTGAGGGGGAGAACGAAGCGTGCTGGTAATACTTTCGTGCCCGGGCCAAAACTTCGTCCGCCGCATCCGGCAATTTGTTCCGGAGCCAGAGCACCAGAGCTTCCGCCGGCGGGACCTTGCCCCAAGCCGCGGGCCGATGTTTGGCGTGCATCGATTCACGCAGCCCATCGAGCCGCGGTCCGAGCACCTCCTGCATGGCCCGGCCCAGCGCTTCTTCGAGTCCCGAGTCCAGGGGAAGAAGATGGGTATGACTGCAGAGGAGCGCGTCGACCTTTTCGGACTGAAAGTCGGGGCCCAAGATGTCGATGGGATAGGCGCAGAAGAGACTGGCCTTGCTGTTCGTCAGCATATCGTTCCACAGTCGCTCCAATTGCACCGCCGCCTCACGGGCGCCGGCTTTCCAGAGCAGTCCCACCATCTCTCCGTAGGCCCGCACTCGGGAATGCACCGCGCGGTTGCGGACGCCGGTGAGTGCCTCACCCACCACGGCATGAAACCGCTCCAGATCAGGGACTCCATGGAGCATCAGGCGCTCCAGGGTGACCTCCGCGTCGAGAAACACCAGGCGCCCCTCAAGCACTGCGCGGGAGTAGGAAGGGTCTTCTGTGAGGCGGCGGCGGAGTGTGCTGCGGTGATGCAGTGTGGCAATCACCAGAATTCCATCGCCGCGTTTCAACCCTTCACTGAGAAACCGGCCGACATTCTGGGTGAGGAGCCGATCGTCGCTCCCGTAGAGCTGTACCACGTGCTCCTCGGATTGGATTCCATCGAGAAGCTCAGGGCAGGATGACATGAAGCCTCGCTGGTACCGTCGCAATCACCGACACTGCATCAACTTGGTCAAACCTAGAAACCGAATCCCGAGGGACAAGCCGCCGGTTGCATAATACCTACTTTGGAACTTGCGAGGCCAAGTCGCCGGAGGGTACTTTCGCCCAATGCATTCGATCCAGGGCTCCCCGGCGGGCAAGGCCGCGCCCCAACGCCCGCCGGGGGGCTATACCGTCCTGGTGGTGGACGATGAAGAAGCCGTTCGGAGGCTGGCCTGCCGGATGCTCACCTGGACCGGATATCAGGCCATGGAGGCCAGCTCACGGGCGGGAGGCCATCGCCACGATCGAGCAGCACGCCGGTGGCATCCATCTGGTCCTCACCGACATCAAGATGCCCGGAATGAATGGGCGCGAGTTGGGGCGCCACGTGGAACAGCGGTGGCCGGGCAAGCCCATTATCTACATGTCGGGGTTCGCCTCGGAGGTATTTCAGGGGGGGCTGCTCGAGCCGGGAGCCCCCTTCCTGGCCAAGCCGTTCACCCAGGAGGACCTGGCCCAAAAGGTCCGGGCTCTCCTGGGAGTGAGTACGCGCCCAGGCAGCAGATTTCTGTTGCCGACGGGCGCTCGGCAAGTGTTTGGGTCCGGGCATGGGCTAGACTGCCTCGTCGCCGTACACGGCCTTCAAAGTGGCATAAATGTTGATCTTTGCGGGGCTGCTCTTCTAGCCTTTAGCCCAGTAGTATCTTCTGAAATGAACGCCATATGACAGCAGGGGGACTGGTGGTCGCAGCACCGAAGGTGCCCCCTCAGGATCTTGGGGGCAGGGAACACCGTTGCGCATTATCTGTCCCACCTACTGGTATCCCCAGCACGCCAGCGACACTCAGGCCACCTACGTTCACGACATCAACCGGCACCTGGTCCGCCGGGGCCACTCCGTCACGGTAGTCACGCCTGGCGATCCATCGCTCCCTCGGGACGACATGTTCGACGGGGTGAGGATCGTCCGCTTTCCGCTGGAGCTGCCGCCGGATCTCACTTACGGCACGAGTCGCCCAGAGCCGGGTGAGCTGGCTGGGCCGGTTCGCCCGGGTGGTGGTCATGGCCCACTATCATGGAGGCGCAGCACCGGGCCATCATGGCGAGGCTCGCGAGAGCACGGGGCCGATGTGATCCACGCCCACTGGGCCATTCCGACCGGGCCCGCTGCGGTGCTGGCCGCGCGCAAGCTGCAGGTGCCCAGCGTCATCACCATGCACGGCGGCGACGTGTACGTGAACCCAGAGCAGGGGTACGATTTCCCGACCCGCTGGTACGTTCGTCCGGCCCTGCGCTGGACCCTGCGCCACGCCGGCGCCCTGACCGCGATCACCGAGGACTGCCGGCAGCACGCGTTGCGAGCCGGCGCGCCCGCCGAGCGCATCCGCCTGGTGTTCAACGGCACCGATCTCCGCCGGTTCAGCCCCGGCGACAATGGCAGACCGGGCCGATCCGCGCTTCGGCCCGAACATGATCTTCGCCTGCCGCCAGCTGTTTCCCCGCAAGGGCATCCGCTTCCTGCTCGAGGCGGCCGCCGCAGCTGAAACCGCAGTTTCCCGATCTCAAGATCGTGCTCGCGGGCGATGGCTTCGAACGGCCCGAGCTGGTCCGGCTGGCCGCAGACCTCGGGATCGGCGACAGACGTCACCTTCCTGGGCTGGGTGCCCAATGCCGAGCTGCCGCCGTACTACCGGGCCGCCGCCGTGTCGGTCATCCCCTCGCTGGAGGAGGGCTTCGGCATTCCCGCGGCGGAGGCCATGGGCTGCGAGGTTGCGGTGGTGGCCAGCGATGCGGGCGGGCTTCCCGAGGTAGTGGAGAACGGTGTAACCGGGCTGGTGGTGCCCCGGGGCGACTCCACGGCGCTGGCCCAGGCCATCGGATCGCTGCTGGCCGACCCGCAGCGCCGCCGCGCAGATGGGCCAGGCCGGCCGCGAGCGCGCGCTCCGCCTGTTCGACTGGGATCGCTCGGCGGAGCAGTTCGAGCAGATCTATCGCGAAGTCGCCGCCGGACGCCACGGTGACGCGAGCGGCTGTTCGCGTTCCGCTGGGACGTCGATCATCGGGTCTGTGCCACCGACGGACTTCCCCGGATCCGGGCGGTCTGCCGCGACTTCGGTGTGCCCAACACGTTCTTCGTGAACATGGGCCGCTCCACCAACCTGGTGGAGTGGATCGGGCAGGGCACCGCGCGCTCCAAGGCCAAGCTGGCCGACCGCGATGCGGTTCATCTCATCAAGAAAACCGGCTGGCCCCGCTTTCATCATCGAGACCGCCCTGTCCCGTCCGGTGGGACTCTCCTTCGTTCCCCTGCTGCAAGCGCTGCAGGCTGAAGGCCACGAGCTCGGCCTCCACGGCGGCATGGACCACGTGGTCTGGAGCCGCCGCTTCCACCAGCTGCCCGACCGACGTGCTCCAGGCCGACGTGGAGAAGTCCTATCGGCCATTTCGTCCGGCACTTCGGCAAGCCGGCCGGGTTTTCCTCCCCTGGGTTTCTATTCCGACGAGCGGGTGATGGCGCTGCTCGACGAGCTGGGCTTTCTCTACAACGGCGATGCCATCGGCGGCGAGCCCCGGCGGGCCACCGTGGACGGACAAGCCGGTGAGGCACTGGACCATTCCGGTGACGCTCTCCGGCCCGCGCACCATTCCGTTCCTCGAGTATCACGGCGCTCGGGGCACGCCGGAGCCCGAGGTGCTGCGCCAGCTCGAACCAGCATCTCGACGAGCACGACTCGGTGGTGCTGTACGGCCACCCTGCTACGAGGGCGTGCGCGACCGGATCCTGCGGCAGGTCTTTGCGACCGTGCTCGAGCGGGGCTTTCGCTTCGTCACGATGCAGACCATGGCCGAGCGGCTGCGGACGGTCACGCTCCGAGACGATGATCCGGGTTCTCAGCGTCTTCGGGACCCGCCCGGAGGCGATCAAGATGGCGCCGGTGGTCCAGGCGCTTCAGAACGCGCCCGATCGGTTCGAGAGCGTGGTCTGCGTGTCGGCCCAGCATCGCGCCATGCTCGATCAGGTGCTCGCACGTCTTCGGTCTGCAAGGCCGATCACGATCTCGACCTGATGACCGCCGGTCAATCGCCCGCCGGACGTCACCGCGCGAGTGCTGGAGCGGCTGCCGCCGCTGCTGCGCCAGATCCGCCCCGACGTCCTGCTGGTGCAGGGCGACACCATGACCAGCTTCGCGGCCGCCTTCGCCGCCTACCTCGAGCGAATTCCCTCGGGTCACGTCGAAGCCGGTCTCCGCACCGGTGACCGCTATCAGCCGTTCCCCGAAGAGATGAACCGGGTGCTGACCACCCGGCTGGCCTCGATTCACTTTGCCTCCGACCGCGCAGGCCCGGGCGGCGCTGCTGAGCGAGGGTATCCCGCCGCGCGACGTGCATCTCACCGGCAACACCGTCATCGACGCGCTGCTTCAGACCGTCCGGCCGAACTACAGCTTCCGCTCAGCCCCAGCTGGCCTCGCTCGATCCCGGCCGCCGGCTGGTGCTGGTCACCACCCACCGGCGGGAGAGCTTCGGGGCGCCGCTGGAGTCCACCTGCGCCGCCATTCGCGAGCTGGCCCAGCCGATCACCCCGATCTGCAGTTCGTGCTGCCGGTCCATCCCAATCCGCAGGTCAAGGAGACGGTCGAGCGCCTCCTGTGCGATCTGCCGGGGATGTATCTGATCGAGCCGGTGGACTACGTGGAGTTCGTGCACCTGATGAACCGCGCCTACCTGGTGCTCACCGACAGCGGCGGCGTTCAGGAGGAGGCGCCTTCGCTGGGCAAGCCGGTACTGGTGCTCCGCGAAGTGACCGAGCGGCCCGAAGGGGTCGAGGCCGGAACCGCGGTCGTGGTCGGCACCGACCGCGACCGCATCGTGCAGCGTGGCCAGCGAGCTGCTGACCTCGCGGGCGGCGTACGAGCGCATGGCCAACGCGGTGAATCCCTACGGCGACGGCAGGCGAGCGGCCGCATCGTGGCAGGCGCTGGCGGAGCGATTCGGATGAGACTTCTGGTCACCGGCGGCACCGGCTTCATCGGCTCGCATCTGGCCGAAGAGGGCCGGCGCCGCGGGGCCGAGGTGGTGGTGCTCGGCTTGACCGACCGCCCCGAGGAACAGGCCAACGCTGAGCTGCTGTCCCGGATGGGCGCCGAGGTGCTCTCCGGCAGCATCACCGATGCCGAGCTGTGCCGGCGGGCGGCGCGGGGAGCGACTCACATCTTCCACCTTGCCGTGGCCATGCGGGAGGGCGGCAAGAGCGACGAGTTCTTCGAGTCCATCAACCTCGACGGCACCCGGCATCTGCTGCAGGCGGCAACCGCGGAGCGGGTCGAGCGGTTCGTCTACTGCAGCACCATCGGGATCTACGGCCACCGGGCGCCGGGCATCACCAACGAAGGAGTCGCCGCTCTCGCCGGGAAACATCTACGAGCGCACCAAGGTCGCGGCCGAGCGGCTGGTGCGCGACTTCGCCGAGAACTGCCGGCTTCCCGCCGTGGTGCTGCGTCCAGCCGACGTCTATGGTCCCCGCGATCAGCGCCTGCTGAAGATGTTCAAGGGTGTGAGCCGGGGACGATTCCCGCTCTTCGGCTCGGGCGAGGGCCGGCGCCACATGGTGTACGTGGACGATGTCGTCTCCGCCTTCTTCAAGGCCTGCGAGCGGGACGAGGCGCTGGGCGAGGGGCTGATCGTTGCCGGGCCCCGCGCCTGCACCCTGCGGGAGCTGCTCGACGAGGTGGTCCGCGGCCACCGGCAGCTCTCGCTACGGGATCCGGCTGCCGCTGGCGCCCGATGCTGGGCTGGCCGCCGTTGTGGAAGACGTCTGTGCCGCGCTGGCGATCGATCCGCCGATCTACCGGCGGCGGATGGACTTCTTCCACAGCGATTCGGAGTTCGATACCTCCAGGGCCCGGCGGGTGCTGGACTGGGAGCCCAAGGTAGATTTGCGGGAAGGGATTCGGCGGACGCTCGAGGATTATCGGAGAGTGGGCGAGCTAGGAGCCAGGAGCTAGAGCAGCTCCTCGACTCCCAGCTCCTGACTCACAACTCACTTGGAGATCGAATTGACCGAACCCTGGCAACTGCAGCTATATCGCCGTTCGCTCAAGAAGAAGCAGACGGTCAACGCGCTGATGCGAGCACCTGCCGCCCATCGGCGGGACGCCTGTGCCTGGAAGTCGGATGCGGCACCGGCCTCACGTCGCACTTCCTGCGGCAGCGGGGCGGCACCTGGGTGAGCACCGACTTCGAGCGCGACCATGTCCGCTCGGCCAAGCAGCTGGTGGGCGACCGCGTGCTGCAGACCAGCGACGCCGAGCTGCCGTTCCGGAGCGCGTCATTCGACGTGGTTGCCGCCATCAACTTTCTGGAGCACATCGAGGACGACGACACGCTTCTTCCGCGAGATGGTGCGGGTGCTGAAGCCGGGCGGGGACTTTCTGTTCATGGCGCCCAAGGGCGAGACCGGCCGGCCGGGATTTGCGCTCAAGCGGCTGCTGGGCTTCACCGCCGACCAGGAGGGCTTCGGGCATGCGCGCGACGGATATCCTCCGGCGGCCACCCGGGCCCTGATGGAGCGGCACGGCCTGAGCTGAGCGGGACCGACGACTACTGCCGGTTCTTCACCGAATCGATCGAGGACCTGCTCAACTACGCGTATCACCGGAAGTCCATGAAGGGAAAGGACACCCAGCAGCAGGACTTCCATGGCGACACGGCGCCGATGTCGGCCGAAGCGCTGAACAAGGTCGGCACCGCGTATAAGCTCTATTCCGCGGTCTATCCCGCTCTGCGGGCCTGGACCATGCTGGACAACCTGATCCCGTTCTCGCCCGGCTACATGATGGTGGCCTGGGGCAGGAAGAAGGCAGCGTAGATGTGCGGCATCGCCGGTAAGGCCGGGACGGCTCCGGTCGCTGAAGCCGAAGTCCTCCGGATGTGCGACGCCATTGCCCATCGGGGTCCCGACGACTGGGGCACCTTCGTCGAGGGCGGTGTCGGCCTCGGCATGCGGCGGCTCAGCATCGTGGACCTGGCCGGCGGACACCAGCCGATGTCGAACGAAGACGGGACCGTGGTGGTGGTCTTCAACGGCGAGCTGTACAACTTCCCCAGCCTGTACGACGAGCTGGTTGCCAAGGGCCACCGCTTCAAGACGCGCAGCGACACCGAAGCGCTGGTGCATCTGTACGAGGAGGACGGCGAGAAGATGGTCGCCGCGGCTCCGCGGGCATGTTCGCCTTTGCGATCTGGGATCGGACCCGGCGCCGCCTGCTGGTGGCCCGCGACCACTTTGGCCAGAAGCCGCTGTTCTACACCGAGGCGGCGGGCAGCTCACCTTCGCGTCCGAGATCAAGGCGCTGCTGGCCGATGATCCCTCTCTGGCCGAGCTGTCTCCGCGTCGCGCTCGATCAATATCTCACCATGCGGTTCGTGCATCCGCCGGAGACCTTCTTCAGCCCGCATCCGGTCGCTGCCCCCGGCGCACTACATGGTCTGGGAGAATGGCCGGAGCCGGATCGAGCGCTACTGGGACCTGAGCTACGGCCCCAAGTGGACCTACTCCGAGAGCGAGACGCTGGACCGGATCGACGAGCTGCTGGCCGAAACGGTCAAGCTCCATCTGCTGAGCGATGTGCCGGTGGGCGCGTTCCTGAGCGGCGGACTGGATTCCACGCTCATCGCTTCCTACGCTGCCAGAACCCTGGGCTCGGAGCTCCGCACCTTCTCCATGGGGATCCCGTATCGCGACCTGAACGAGCTGCCCGCATGCCGCGGCGGTAGCCGCGCGATACGGAACCCAGCACTACGCCGAGGAAGTCACGCCCAGCGTGGTGGACGATCTGCCTCGGCTGGTGTCGGCGCTGGACGAGCCCGCCGATCCACTCTCGATCTGCCTGCTGCACCTGGCCCGGATGACCGCCCGCCACGTGAAGGTGGTGCTCGGCGGCGACGGTGGAGACGAGCTCTTCGGTGGCTACGATCGCTATGCGGCCGATCGCTGGCTCGACACCTACCGCGCCGTTCCGGAGGTGATGCGCAACGTGGTCGCCACTCAGGTCCTCAGGCGGCTGCCGGATCAGTTCACCTTCAAGAGCTTCACCCACAAGCTCCGCTGGGTGGACCTGATGGCGCGGAAGACCGGGGGAGAGCGCTACTCCGAGAGTCTCCAGTTCTTCTGGTTCAACGAGGCGCACCGGGCCGAGCTCTATGCGCCCGGGTTCCGGAACCAGCTGCTGGGACAGCCGGCCGGATGCGTGTCTGCTGGAGCTCTACGCTGCGCCCAACGCCGACGCCCCGATCGACCGGATGATGTACGTCGATGCCATGTCGCGGCTGCCGGGGCAGTCGCTCACCATTCTGGACCGGGCGACCATGGCGTACAGCCTGGAGTCCCGCTCACCCTTCCTCGATCCCCGGTTCGCCGAGTTTATGGCCCGGGTGCCCACCGGACTCAAGATCAAGGGACGGCAGCTCCGCTACCTCGAGCGCCGTCTGGGTGAGCGCTACCTGCCGCCTGAAGTTCTGCGCCGGAAGAAGCAGGGCTTTGCCTCGCCGCTGATGTACATCCTGGAGGGAGAGGTCCGTGCTCTGGCCCCGCGCCTGCTGCTCGACAGCGAGCTGGTGCGGGCCGGGTACCTCCGGGGCGAGCGGATGAAGCAGCTGGTGGACGAGCACCTGGCTCGGCGCTACGACCACGGCAACCGGATCTGGCTGCTGTTGAGCGCGGAGGTCTGGTATCGCCGGTACATCAGCCGCCGTTCCGAGGCCGACCTCGAGATGGAGATATCCGAGCGCATGGCCGAACCCGCGGCGGTGGCAAGCGCGTCATGAGCTCGAGACTCGAATCGGCCCCGATCAATCAGCCGGCGCCCGGGAGGGACACGGCAGCGCAGCTCCTCCTCTCCTCCTACGATTGGGAGAGCGATCGCGAGACGATCACCTTGGGCGACGCCATCCAGCGCTTCCGCGACGTGAACGGCTACGTGGGCCTTCCGGTGCCGGCCAAGCCGCACTTCCTCAAGCTGTTTCGGAAGCTGATCAACGGCTCCCGCCCGCCGGAGGAGATCTACCTGGTGCACGATGCCTCTCACGTGCTGACCGGAACCACCTTTACCCACAACGAGCCGCCGCTGGTCCTGCTGGCGGGGGAAGCGGCGGAGCAGGGCCTCTACTTCGCATCGCGTGGAGTGCCCAAGGCTGTCGGTTGGGTGCTGTTCTACGGCGGCGCCTTCGTCGAATGCGCCCGGCGGATTGCCTCGTTCCGCCAGGTGGGCCGCGGCATTCAGGCTCGGCATCTTCAACCGGGCCTACGACCATGCCCGGCGCACCCGGCTGACCAATCTGTTCGAGATTCCGGTGAAGGAGCTGTGGTCGCTGCCGGTGGCCGAGGCCCGGCGGCGGCTGGGCATGCCGGAGCAGGGGGTTGCCGCCGAGTTGTATCGCGGGATCAGGCTGAGTCCGGGACTGGCGGCCGCGCTGCGGCAGGAATGGAGGGGATTCGGAATCGAGCGATAAGCGGCGTGGGTGAGATTCGAACTCACGGAACCCTTACGGGTTCGGCGGTTTTCAAGACCGCTGCATTCAACCACTCTGCCACCACGCCTCCGGGCCTGAAAACTCTTATCAAGTAGCAGCTTAGGCAACCCCATTTAAATCTCAGCACTAACCTGGCAATCACCGATGTGGGGAGGGCACAGCTCTGATCCCCGGCGCGCGGACGCTCAACGTCTTGAGACCGGGTCGAGTGTCGTCTGCGCACCATCGAGGCGAGTCAAGGAGGCGTCGGTCTTTACTCGGAGGGCTGTGATCGGAGCGGATGGGTGCGAGGCTCTGTGCCAGGTAAACCCCAGCCTTCAGATCGACATGGTCGATGTAAGCATGCCGAGGAGGACGGGCAGCAGTTGGCGGCCGAGGCGGCTGACTGACTCGCTTGCGGTTGGCAGGACGATCATCCGAGCGTCGGGATGAGCGAGAATGTGCGCCAGACTGACGCGTTCAGTCGCCATGGCGCGAGCCTCCCCGGCATCCCAGACCACCGACTTGCCATCCCCGAGTACCTGCCAACTGGCTCTCACACCTGGCAGCGGCCCGGCCAAGCCCGGTGCGATCGTGAGCGGGACACGGACCATATTCCGGTCCGACAGCAGGCAGAAGAGGTATGGGTCTCGGGCATGGACTCGGCTGATCCGGAGCTCCTGGAGCTCGGCACGCGTGTAGCGCGACGGCCTTCGCCATAAATGTTCGTGATCCTCACTGGAGTGCGCCGTGCCACGCAACTCCCGGGCTGCGGCCACCAAATCGACCGACTGCCGCCGCGCAGCACGGTTCTCTTGCAGCGTCAGCGCCAGTTGGCTCAATTCCGCATTGACCCGGACGATCTCGCTCTCCGCCACTGCCCTGAGATCCGAAGCGCGAGTGAGCTCGGCCCGGATAGCGAGGTACAAATCGTCTTCGCTGAATGGTTTGCGCAGCACCGCAATGGAAGTCTCAGCCCCGTCGATCGGTGGCAGCTCTTCGGGCTCGGCTGACATACAGAGGACCGCTATCGTCGGACGATACCGCTTCAGCGTCGCCTGGATCTGCCGTCCATCGATCCCCGGCATCGAGAGATCGGTCAGCACCAGGTCGAACGGCTCGAGCCGCGATTGGATCAGCCGCAGGGCAGACTCGCCGTCGCCGGCTTCTTCCACCCGAAACTGTTCAGCTTCGAGCCTGCGGCGAATCAATCGACGCAGCGGCGGCTCGTCGTCGACCACCAGCACGCTGGCCTCTCGCCAGAGTGGCCCATGACGGGAACTCAAATCAGCTTCCATAGACTGCGGGCAGACCAGCAGCTCAGAGGGTCGCTGAGTTTAACGCTGCCCGTTTGATTTCCGCTGTAGTACCAAAGGCTAGGTTCGGCGGGAAAGGCCTGGGCCCGTTTCAAGAGCTGACTGACCCGGTCGCGGCGGAGCTAAGTCGGCGAGAGGTGATCCTAGATGTTCAAATTGTGGCGTTGCACGAGGAGGGACGGATCAGCGCCGCTTTATCCTCTCGCGGAGCTGCATAAAGGCCTTCATGAGTTCACCCGTCTTGACCTGGTGTTCTCTCGCTATCTCCCGTTGCCGTTCGGCCGATGACCGCGATTCGGCCGCATCCGCGCGCATTTGCCGTGCTCGCCGCCGGATCGCTTCGGGCGTGAGGACCAGCGGTCCGACCGTTTCGATCAGTTCCTCTAGCTCGAATGGCTTGTGCAGGAAGGGCACCGGGGGAAGGCCGGGTGGGACTGGGTCCCATGCCGACATGGCCACGACCGGCAATGCAGGGCGGTACTCCCGGAGCACCGCGATCAATTCGGGGCCAGAAACGGCTTGCATCGACACGTCTGTCAGGACCGCATCGACCCGCTGGGCCTCGTCATGCTCGATCACGCGAATCGCCTGCTCGCCGTCGTCGGCCTCGATAACGGAGATTTGCTCAAGCTCCAGCAGTCTCCGCAGTGCTCGGCGGAACGACGGATCATCGTCCACGATAAGCAGGGTTGCCCCGGAGATCTGGGGGGTGGTCTGAGGATCCGCATTTATCACAGAAGCTGCCTTTGAGTAAAGACCCCTTACCCCAAGGTAAGCACTGCGCATTGGCCGTGCTGCCTGCACATCTCGCTCTCTGAAAGCGTGCAGGATGCCGGTTCGGAAGCCGCCGTAAGCCGTGCCGAGCCCGCACCTGTTTCAACCGACACTACATTTCGTCCGGCCGCGTAGGGGCTCTGAGTCCACTCGAGCCCTCCTTCTTTCCGCACGAGGCACGGTATGCGTTTGACTCTCCTCGTTGTTCTCGGTCTGCTCCCGGCTCAGCTCCTGGCCCAGAAAGAGGCCTCGCTCGGGCCGTCGCTCCACGTCACCATCGACTCGATTCCCGGACCCGAGAGTGTTGCCGTTGGCCCCGATGGCGCCTGGTACGTCAGCGCCTTCGGCAAATTCGACAACGGGCCCGACGGCGCGGTGTACCGGGTGGACCCCCAATCCGGCAAGTCAGAGGTGTACGCCACCGGGTTGGAGGATCCCTGCGGCGTGATCTTCGTGGGATCTACCCTCTGGGCTGCCGATCGGAAGGGCGTGTACCGGGTAACCCGTGGCAAAGCCGAGCTGGTCTATCCAGCCAAAGACTTCCCCCGGCCGCTGCACTTCCTGAACGACCTGGCGGTGGGGCCTGGCGGAGAGCTCTACGTGAGCGACACCGGAGACTCGACCGCCAACGGCCACGGTGCCGTGTTCCGGCTGTCTCAGGGCAAGCGGCCGGCCGTGCTGGCAGGCAGTGACACGGTCCGGGCCCAATCCAGCGTGAACGGGCTCTTCGCCGCCGGGGGCGACAGCATGTACACCGTGGGCTATCGCAGCGGCGTGCTGTCGGTGACCGACGGAAAGGGCGGGTGGCGCAACCTGGCCCAGGGATTGGGCTCGCCCGACGGGATCGATGCGGCGCCGGGCGGCGGATTCTACATCAGCGACAACGTCGGGGGAGATCTCTTCCTGGTTCGATCGCAACCGGGTGCCAAGCCGGTCAAGCTGGCGAGCGGGCTTCAGTCTCCTGCCGATCTGATAGTGGACCGGAAGCGGGGACTTCTGGTCGTGCCGGAGAATTCGGGGAATCGTCTCAGCGTCTACAAAGCGAGTGACAAATGAAGACGGTATTTCTGGTTGCCGCGGCAAGTGCGGCGCTCGGCTGCAGCAACGGCGAGCGCGGCCGATCCGCTTCTGACACCACCCGGGCCGATACGGCGCGCAGCGCTGCGGCCGCCTCCGGCCAGGTGCAGCTCAAGCTTCCTCCAGGCTTTACCGCTACGGTCTTCGCGGAGAGCCTGGGCCAAACCCGGCACATCGCGGCCGGTCCGGGTGGAACCATCTACGCCAACACCTGGCGTTCGTCCTCACGACACCACTCGGCGGGTGCCCCCGGGCGGCTACCTCATCGCCCTGCGCGACACCAACTCCGACGGCCGGGCCGATGACATCCGCCGCTTCGGCAGCACCAGTGAATCCGGCAGCAAAGGCGGCACCGGCATCGCCCTGAACGGCAACGAGCTGTACGCCGAGGCCGACAGCACCATCGTGCGCTACCGGTTGTCGGGCAGCGACCCGGTCCCCAGCGGGAAGCCGGAGGTCATCGTGAGCGCGCTGCCGACCAAGGGCGGCCACACGATGCATCCCATCGCCGTCGACGGCCAGAACCTGTTCGTCAACGTGGGCTCGGCCACCAATGCCTGTCAGGTCAAGGATCGCCAGGCGGGATCGAAGGGCCGCGATCCCTGCCAGGAGCTGGAGAAACGCGCCGGCATCTGGCGCTTCTCTCACCAGCCCGGGCAACGCTACGGCCCCAGCCAGCGATATGCTACCGGAATCCGGAACGCCGACGGCCTCGCCTTGTACAGCGACGGTACCCTCTACTCCACCCAGCACGGCCGCGATCAGTTAGGGGAGAACTGGCCCAAGCTGTTACAACTGGAAGCAGAGCGCCAACCTGCCGGCCGAAGAGCTGCTTCGGATCCAGCAGGGCGGAGACTACGGCTGGCCCTACTGCTACTACGACCCGGAGGCCAAGCGTCTGGTGCTGGCGCCGGAGTACGGCGGCGACGGAAAGAGGTCGGGCGCTGCGCGGAGAAGCTGGGTCCTGTCGCCGCATTTCCGGCGCACTGGGCTCCGAACGCGCTGACCTTCTACCACGGCACCATGTTCCCTCAGGAGTACCGAGGCGGCGCCTTCATCGCTTTCCACGGATCCTGGAACCGGGCGCCCGAGCCGCAGGAGGGCTACAACGTCGTCTTCCAACCGATGGCGAATGGAAAGGCCTCGGGATCGTATCAGGTGTTCGCCGATGGATTCGCCGGTGCAAGAAAGGATCCGGGAATGGCGGCCCATCGGCCCGCCGGCCTGGCGGTGGGCCCGACGGAGCGTTGTACATCTCGGACGACCAGCGGGGAACGATCTGGAGGGTGAGTTATAAGTAGTCGAGAGTCGCCAGTCGCCAGCCGCCAGTGGAGATCAAGGTTGGTGGTGAGCGCAGGGTGAGCCGATTGCCCTGGAGGCCGCGTTAGGGCGCGGCCGCCTCTGTGCTGGATCCAATTATGACGCAGCGCCCGCCTGCGGCCCGGAAGGGCATCGGCTCGCCCGAAGCGAACCCCAGGTGTCCTTCGGCTACGCCGCCGCCGGTGTCAGCTTCTTCTGGAGCTCCGTCGCCTGATCCAGATGTTTCCGGATCACCGGAATCGCCTTCTCGATCAGCTCCTTGAGCTGTGGCGTCTGGGTGCTGACCCGGGCCTGGTTGGCGAAGTCGAGCACCGCTTGGTGAACACTCACCTCGTTGTCGATGTAGGTCCGGTCGAACTCCGCTCCCTTCGCAGTGCTCTGCAGAGTCTTCATCTCGTTCGCGACATAGGGCGCTAGCGGATCGTGCTCCGGCGCCTTGGGCTCTACGCCCAGCTGCTTGGCGAGCGCCTGGCCCTCGGCTCGAAGCGCGTGATGCTCCGACATCATCAACCGGGCGAAGGCTTTCACTTCCGCATTCGTAGCCTTCTTGGCGGCAAGCGCTCCACCCGAGCTATCCGCCTTGTTCGCGGCATCGAGGAGGGCGACGATGTTGGCATCGGACATTCCGGCCGGCGGAGCTGCGGCGGGGGCACCGCCCGTGGCGCCCTTGGCTGCAGTATCGGCGGAGGTATCAGCCGAGGCCGCCTGGTTCTGCTCGCCGCCCGCCTTGCGGTTGGAAGAACTGCATGCGGCGAGCACGCCGACAGCAACGAGCCCCACTGCCAGGGTCCCGCGAACGGCTCGGCTGTTACGCATATGCTACTCCTTAGGGTCTGAGGGAGTACGAGTTGTACACGCCGGGGTCGGCCTCTGATGTGATCTGGATCACTTTCGGCAAATTCTTGAGTCTCCTCGCTTTGCCCGCGCAAGCTCATGCAGATTGCCAAGTGCCGCCAGCCGTAGTTCGGCAGCTTAGCGTCGTTTCGCTGACGGGGCCGGTTAAAACCGAGAATCGCACTCAGACATTGACAATCACCCCTGTGCACTGCAAATCTTTACACATCGGTACGTCTAGAGTACCTCCAAAATCAGATGCCTCCGGGACGGTCAGCCCGCCGCGCCCCCTCTGGCAGGTTCACCACAGGGCGCTGAGTCACATATCGTATGCCGCAACATCGTTCTTGCCTGGCACTTATCGCGCTTCTCCTGGGCGCGGCCGCCTGTGACAGTTCGGGTCCGAGCGCGGACCTCGGAAGACCTGACACCACCGGAACGGACTCTACTCCAACCACGCCGCCGCCTGACACAACGGTAACGCCCCCGGTGGACAGTGGGCCTCCGACACCGCCGCCGCCGGGCGACTCCCTGCCGCCGTATGATCCGACCTACACCGGCATCCCGTTCGGCCCGGCTCAGCAGCCGCCCGAGACGTTTGCCCCGAATTTCAACGGCACCATTCTCTCCGGGCACGCGGAGACCCTGATTGCCGACCTGGAGAAGGCGCGGCGGAGCGATACCCGGGTGTTGATCAACTTCACCGGTAAAGAGACCAATATCCGAGATGCGAACGGCTTCAACATGTCGATCTGGAAGGCGCGGGTCGACCGCTACCGGCCACTCGATCTGCAGAAGTACATCGACGAGGGCACCATCGTCGGTCATTTCCTGATGGACGAGCCGAGCGACCCCAGCAATTGGAACGGCGACCAGGTCACTCCGGCAGAGATCGACGAGATGGCCGAGTACAGCAAGGGGATCTGGCCGACGATGCCCACTGTTATCCGGGCCTATCCCGACTACCTCAAGGCCGGCGGGTACCAATACCGGTATCTCGATGCAGTGCGGATTCATTACCTGGATCGGCTGGGCGATGTGGACGAGTTCATCACCGAGATGGTTCAGGGCGCTGAGGATCTGCATCTCGCGCTGATCGGCGGCCTGAACGTCCTGAATGGCGGCAGCAAGGACAGCGGCATCCCCGGAGCAGCCGAGGGGAAGTTCGCCATGAACGCCGATGAGCTCAGAGCCTGGGGAACCAAGTATCTGAACAACGCGCCGCTCTGCGCATTCTTCCTCTGGCAGTACGACGAACACTTCCTCGAGTACTACGAACGGCCGGGAATCAAGGAAGCGTTGGCCGACCTCAAGAAAATCGCCGAGGGCATGCCTAAGAAGGCCTGCAAGAAATAACCACCGGGAGCCGGCTCCAAGGGGCCGGCTCCAGCTCTTCTCGCCGCCGGTCTCCAACCTTTAGTTCCCAGCCCATCCTGCCGATACCAGAGCTACCTCGGGGGACGCACGGGTGCGTCCGCCGGTCACTGGTTTGTCGGAGAGCGGATGCTAGGACGATCGACGCTGGCGCGGCTGAGTTGGGCGACGCTCCTGGTGGGGGGATTGACCGGGTGCGGCTTCGATCCGGTGGGGGACACCCCGCTCGATCCGCCCCCGGTCTATCGCGAGTGGTGGGCCAAGACCCAGGCGTGTTCCGGTCTGAGTGGAGATTTCGACCGGGTGCGCTGGTCCACCATCGAGGGAGCCAGCTTCTCCTGCTCCAGCGGCCAGTGCGCCGGCCACTGGAGAAGCGATCACCATATCTTCCTGGCCAGCGAATGGTCGATGGATGAGATGGTGGTCCGCCACGAGATGTTACACGATCTGATTGGCCGCCCGGGTCACCCGGCGCCTCCGTTTGGCCAGGGTTGTCCCCTGACCTGGGAAACCTGGAATGGGGGAGGATCCCAGCTCGACGTCGGCCGCGCCGCCGCCGCAGCGAGGCCCCACCACATCGACTAGAACGGATTTTCCCGGCCCAGACTCCGGCTCACCGCATTCGCCACTGAGTCGGCCCGCGCACCTTCCGCTTTTTGTCCCGCAGCCGCCAGCGACTTCGCCGCACCGCCGTATACCACCGCATACAGCTGTAGAATCGAGCCCGAGGGCTGATCCACCCAGCCGCGCGGCCGCGGACGCGCGGCGGACCTCCAGTGATACACGTCCCACAGCAGCTTCTCGGTGCGCGGCACGTCGAGGTACCCCAGGCTGGGATTCAGCACGATCGAGTCATTGGGCACCACCGGCTTGGGCATCAGCTTCCTGACGAAGCCCTGCGACACCAGGTAGGGGCTCAGACCCAGAGTCTGATCGGGGTATCCGCCGTCGCTCCAGCTGAAGAACACCGGACGCTTGCCCAGGTTGTCACGAATCAGAAAGATCGAAGCCAGATCCTGGAGCATGAGAACGTCCTGGCCGAAATCGAGCCGCAGGCTGTCGAAGGCTATGCCTCCCTTGGCGGGCACCTGCATCGCCTCCGGCAGACTGTCCAGCTGAACCTCGCTCAGACTGAACACCGGCTCGGTCGGGCGGGGCCACTTGCTGGCGGGCTTGTTCGCGGCCCCGGCCGTATCGGTGAGGGGAACTCCGGGCTCTTCGGTGGGCTTCCATAGCGACGCCGCCCTGGACGGATCGAAGGCAGGCGTCTCTCTGCGCCGAAGCTGGCGGAGGTGCCACCGCGTGTTCATCAGCGACAGGTTGGCCAGGGTGACGTCCCGCCGGATACCTTCGACCTCCTGGGCGTACCAGAGCGGAAATGTGTCGTTGTCTCCGGCGGTGATGAGAATCCCGTAGGGCTCGACCGACTGCAGAATGTCGTAGGCGAAGTCTCGCGGGATGGTCTCGTGCGCCCGGCTGGCGGTGACCCGGTTCCCCAGCAGGGGAATCAGGGCGAGAGCCAGAACCGGAGACGCCATTGCCCATCGGCTGGCGGGTGTGCCGCGGTCCCGGAGAAACTCGACGACGCGGCGCATCACCGCACCGAGCCCGAGCGCCACGAACGCGCCATACACGGCAAACGAGCCCACGAAGAAGTAGTCGCGCTCGCGCACCTCGCGGGGCAGGGAAGGCTCTCCGGGATACTGGGAGAACCCGTACTTGAAGTTCATGTAGTAGACCAGCCCGAGCGAGAGCGTCGCCAGGAGGGCGACACAGGCAATGCCAGCGCGGCGATCGCGCTTCCATAGCTCCCACATGCCGGTGAGACCCAACACGGTGAACACCCCGGTGGCTGCTCTGCCGAGTTGCCCCCAGTCGCGGGCGAACTGCCAGGAGAAGTACTGCCAGAAATTGGCCAGCTGAGACCCGAAGGTGGCCTGTCGCTGGGACAGCGGCGGCTTGCCGTACTGCACCCGGTTCAGCACGTCCTGCAGCGACTGGCTCAGAAACCCGACCGGCTCGCCTTCATTGATAGCCGGGTATTGGGCGGCCCGAAGCGGGAGCCAGAAGTAGTTCAGCGAAATGCCGACGATTACCGCCAGCAGGCCGAGATAGACCAGCGGATCACGCGGCGTCTTCCACACCGCGTACCCCAGCACCCCGAGGGTGAGGAGAATCAGGAGACCGCCGGCCGCGCCTCCGTGCAGCATGGCGATCCACTCTCCGGTCAACGCCAGGAGCAGGGCATAGAAGGTCACGATGGCCCAGGGCCGGAGCACCGTGCGCCAATCGGTCCAGAGCACGTACACGACCAGGGCCGGCAGGGCCAGTACTCCCATGAGGTGGTTGGTGGAGGTCAGCGCCAGCACATAGGCGATGAGCACCAGCCACCGATCCCGATGGGTTCCAGGCTCGTCGTCTCCCCAGCGCACCACCAGCCACATTACCAGCGCTATCGAGAGCAGCGACACCGTGTACACCTTCTCGTTCACGGTGGACTGATTCCATACCGTCCAGGATGTCGCGCCCACCAAGACCCCGCCGAAGGCGGCGGCATAGCGCGCCCAGCGCGGCGCCACGATCCCCCTGAGCCACCGCTCCGCCACCAGGAACCAGAGTCCGGCCGAGGCCGCGCTGGTTACGGCCGCGAACAGGTTGATCCGCACCGCGTATGACGCGGCCAGCGGCAGCAGGCCGAAGGTGTGCGCCAGGATGACGAAAAGCGGATTGCCCGGTGGGTGAGGGATGCCGAGCACCTTGGCGGCGGCGATGTACTCCGAGGTGTCCCAGAAGGCGGTCGTGGGCGCCAGCGTCGCCAGATAGATGGCAAGCACGACGAGCGCCGTGAGTGCAGCCCAGACGTACGGCGGCCTCTCCTGGTCCACACTCGCGTACCCGGCTTGCTCACCTCTCACCGCTGACCTCGCGCTTGTCACTGTCACTGTTTCACCTTTCGTCTTTCACCATTTCACCACCCCGGCCCATGAGGGCCGGGCTCTTCAATGTCTGAACTGCCGCCGCCCCGTCATCACCATGGCTATCCCGCTCCGGTCGGCTGCACTCACGACCTCATTGTCCCGGATCGATCCGCCCGGCTGGATGATTGCCGTGACTCCGGCCTCGGCGGCAAGCTCGATGCTGTCGGCAAAGGGGAAAAATGCATCTGACGCAAGCACGCTGCCGGCGGGGTCGTGTCCCTGTTGGCGAGCCTTGTGCAGGGCGAGGAACACGCTGTCCACCCGGCTCATCTGGCCGGCCCCGATGCCGATGGCCATCTCGCCGCGGGCCAGCAGAATGGCGTTGGACTTGACCGACGCCACCGCGGCCCAGCTGAAGCGCAGGTCGTTCCACTCTGATTCGCTGGGCTGGCGCTGCGACGCAACGTTCCAACCTTCCTCCGACGGATCGAAGTAAAACCGATCCTGCACCAGAAACCCACCGCGCACCCGCTTGAAATCCAGCGTGCCCGCGCCCCCGCTCACCGGCAGCTCCACAACCCGGAGCTGCTTCTTGCCGGCGAAAACCTCGAGCGCCTCGGCGTGAAAGGAGGGTGCGACCACCACCTCGACGAAGAGGTCGCTCATCGCCACCGCGGTGGCGTGGTCCACTATGGTGTTGAAGCCGATCACCGAGCCGAAGGCCGAGACCGGATCGGTCGCCCGGGCATTCTTGAAGGCCTCGAGCGCGGAGCCGGCGACCGCGATGCCGCAGGGAGTCGTATGCTTGATCACCGCACACGCGGGCCGAGTGCTCCAACACGCTACGGCCGCCATGGCGGCTTCGATGTCGAGCAGATTGTTGAAGGACAGCTCCTTGCCCTGGCGCTGGGCCAGGTCCCGCATTCCCCTCGGCTCTTCGGTCACGTAGAGCGCCGCCCGCTGAGTGGGATTTTCCCCGTAGCGCAACGCCTGCATCCGCTCCATCGCTATTCCCAGCCGGCTGGGCAGACCGTCGTCCGGTGGCGTGAGATAGGCCGCAATGGCGGAGTCGTAGTCCGACGTGTGGGCAAACACCTTGGCGGCAAACTCTCGCCGGGTGCCCCGGTCGACCTCTCCCTTCCGGAGCATCTCCAGCACCAGCGGGTAATCGGTGGGGTCCACGACCGGCAGCACCGACTCGTGATTCTTGGCAGCAGAGCGGAGCATGGAAGGTCCCCCGACGTCGATATTCTCCAGGGCGTCTTCCAGCGTGGCGTTCTGATTGGAGATGGTGAGCTGGAAGGGATAGAGATTCACCGCCACCAGGTCGATCGGGATGATCTTGTGCCGCTCGAGCGCCGCCACGTGTTCGGGCAGATCGCGTCGAGCGAGGAGGGCGCCATGGATCATGGGGTGCAGGGTCTTGACCCGGCCGTCCAGCAGCTCGGGAAACCCGGTCAACTTCTCCACCTCGATGACGGGTACGTCGCCCGAGCGAAGTGCGGCGGCGGTTCCGCCGGTCGAGATAATCTCCCAGCCCAGATCGGTAAGACCCCGGGCGAAGGCCACGACGCCGCGTTTGTCGCTGACGGAGATGAGGGCGCGGGGCATGTTAGTCAGTCGCGAGTCGCGAGTCACGAGTCGCGAGTTTAGGGCATCAGACGCCTGACCAGGCGGTCTCCCTCGGACTCGACTCGCGACTCGTGACTCATTCAAACCCACCACCCGTCCCGCCCGGGCCGCCGCGAGCACCACCGCGGGAAGCAGGCGATGCTCAACCTCGAGGACGCGCTGTGCCAGCAGGTCCGGCGTGTCCCCCGGGAGGACCGGCACTCGCGCCTGCGCCAGCACCGCTCCCCGGTCGTACTCCTCGTCGACCAGGTGGACGGTGGCGCCGGTCTCTCGCGCTCCGCTGTCGAGCACCGCCTGATGCACCCTGCGGCCGTACATGCCCTTTCCTCCGAAGTCCGGCAGCAGCGCAGGGTGGATATTGATGATGCGTTCCCGATACGCGGCGATCACCGACAAAGGGGACCAACCTGAGGTAGCCCGCGAGCACCAGCAACTCTATCTGGTGCCGGCCGAGCAGCGCGAGCCACGCCTCTCCGTCGCCCGAGTCAGTCAACACGACCGCCGGAATCTGCCGCGCTCTCGCTAATTCGAGTCCCGGAGCCGAGCGGTCGCTCAGCACCAGAGCGATCTCCGCCGGTGCGCCGGGCCCGAGGGCGTGCAGCAGCGCATCGAGGTTGCTGCCGCGGCCCGATATGGCCACGGCAATCCGCATGGTCATGGGCCGGGAAGCTAAGGGACGTAAGCGTCAGGAGCTAGGAGTCGGAGCGGAGAATGAGCTCGACTGCGCCGGCAAGATCGCGAGCCTGGAGAACCCGATGTCCTGTGGCAGCCGGCTCGGGATCGGCCAGGTCTCCCAGCAGCAACACGCCGCGGCCCTCGAACGCCGCTGCGGGAAGCACGTCGCGGGCCCGGTCGCCCACCCACCAGCTCCTCTTCATGTCGATGTCGAACCGCTCGGCCGCTTGTTCATACAGCAGCGTTCCCGGCTTGCGACACCGGCACGGCCCGCTCACATCGGGCAGGTGGGGGCACCAGTAGTGACCATCGAGATGCGCGCCTGCCTCATCCAAGAGCTCGTCCAGGCGATACTCGGTGCGGCGGTAGTCGTCTTCGGTGAGTAGCCCCCGGGCAATGCCGGACTGGTTGGTGATTACCAGAACCAGCCACCCGCTCCGGTTCAGCCGCTCGATGGCGGCGGCAGCTCCGGGCAGCAGCCGGACCTGCTCGGGATCGCGCAGGTATCCCACGTCTCCGATGATGGTTCCGTCGCGGTCCAGAAAGACGGCGCGATTCACGAGAGGAGAGCGGCCTCGATGGCCCGGGCCACGGCAGGAAAGCTCGACTCCGGCAGCGTCCGGGGATCGAACAGCACCCGGTCTGCCATCACCCGGGCGACCACGGCTGGACTGCCCAGCCGAAGCCGAAGAGCGAGGCCGTCGGCGCCGAGGGGGCCGGCATCGATCGCTACCACGGTTGTGGGCAGGATGGCTCCGGCAAACGAGCCGCCGCCCACGGCGGACTCACCGGGAAGGGTCGAGGCTCGCACAGCTGCGGGACAGAGTGAGGCGAGCTGGGAAGCGCGGCGGGCCAGCTCCTCCGGCGAAAGCGTCAGCATGGCGAGCACCGGAATTGCGCGCATAGCGTTTTCGGGATCCTGATACAACGCGAGCGTAGCCGCGAGCGCTGCAAGGGTCAGCTTGTCCGACCGAAGCGCCCGGGCCAGGGGATTGCGGCGGCACTGCGCGATGAGGTGCTGCCGGCCGACCAAACAGCCGGCCTGAGGACCGCCCAGCAGCTTGTCGCCACTGAACACGACCAGTCCGGCGCCGCTCGCTACCGCGTCCGGCACGCGGGGCTCGCTCTGCGAGTCCCCAGGGTGAGAGGTCTGCCAGGAGCCCGCTGCCCACGTCGTAGAGGTAGGGAATGCCGGCCTCATCGGCCAGCTCGACCAGCTCAGCGGGCTCGCGGAGAGGTCACGAAACCGCGCTGCTCGAAGTTGGAGCGGTGGACCGTGAGAATCGCCGCGGCGCCGTCCAGGGCATCACGATAATCCTGCAAGTGGGTGCGATTGGTGGTCCCGATCTCCCGGAGCCGGGCGCCACTTTTCGCCATGATGTCCGGTATCCGGAACGAGCCGCCGATCTCGATCAGCTCCCCTCGAGAGATCACCACGTCCCGGCCCTCGGCCACGGCATTAAGCGCCAGCACCAATGCTCCGGCCGCGTTGTTGACCACGAGCGCATCGTCGGCGCCGGTGGTGGCACGCAGGAGCCCTCGACAGTGGTCGCTCCGGCTGCCTCGAGCACCCGAGGGCAGGTCGAGCTCCAGATTGCTGTAACCCTGTGCCACCGAGGTCATCGCTTCCATGGCGGATTCAGCCAGCGGCGCCCGCCCCAGATTGGTGTGCAGGACCACGCCGGTTGCATTGAGCACCGGCACCAGCCCTGCCCCGATGTTTTTCGCCAGCCGCTCACGCACGTCCTCCTCCCAGCGCTCGGGAGGCCCGGCGCGCCGGGTACGGGCCGCATCGAGCGATTCGCGCACTGCGGCCACGACGGCGCTCCGTGGCGCCGTCTCCATCAGCTGCTGAATGCCGGGCTGATGGAGCAGCCGGTCCACCGAGGGAAGCTCTCTCCGCTGGTCCATGACTATTTCGGCCGAGCTGGGGCTGGCTGAGCTGGGGGGCGAGCTGGCGGCTTCTGGGTCGAGTCGCGCACCGCGCGCTTCTTGGTCGTGTCCTGAGGAGTGGCCTTGGGCCGCTCCGGGACGGCGACCACACCCACGGCCGTACCTCGCTACCCCAGTGACGTTGCGAATCCCCCGGATTTCGAGCACCAGCCGCGAGCCCGGTGCCCAGGGGCGAGGAACCCTCAGCGTCAGACGATCGAACAGCGGCGGCCGGCCGGTCAGGACCTCGTTCCGCTCAGGGCGCGGTGTCGGGCCGCGCGCCGGCTTTTTCCCCGGAGCCAGCGAGTCGCGGGTCTCAAGGGTGTCAGCGGCCGTGGTGTCCGGCGCGGCCGCCCGTCCGTGCAGGCTGTCGTCCACCGGCTTGGGCAGGAGCGACGTAATAGTCACCGGGGTTGAGTCCGGCAGGAGACGGAGCCGCGCGTCCTTGGGAGTGAGCCGCTGACGAGGGTCGAGCATCTGGGTAAAGGCAACGGTTGCGGATACGCTGTCGTCCGCCGTGACGGTCTGAATGCGGGGCGGATTGGTGTCGTGAACGAAGGCCCACAACTGTCCCACATCGGACTTTCCGCGGGCCAGGCGGCCGCTGCCGTAGGCCTCCCGGCCATCCTGCCGCAGATTCTGATTCTGATCCAGCACGCCGGTAACGAGGTAATCCCCGGCCGGAAGCGGGCCCGACGGAGAAGCGCCCGCTGGAGTCGGCCACTCCACGATAGACCAAGCTATCGGGGAAGCAGCGTCGCGACGATCAGGGCATTGGCGGCCGGGCGGCTGGTGGTCCAGTCTACGACGGTGCCCTTGAGCGTGTTCTGGGGCCGGGGCGCCCCGGTGGTGAAGGTCAGCACCGCTCCCTCGTTGCTCCGGTTGTTTCTGAGGTCGGTCACACCGGGAAGGAGCTGCACCCGGTAGACCCGGTTGGGACGCCAGCCTCCCTTGGGTTTCACCGTGATCCGATCGCGCTTCCAGCTCACGTCGGGAAACTCGGTGGTGGGCGACAGGACGATCAGTTTCTCCAGGCCACCGGTTCCCTCGCCGCGATTGGGCGCTCCGCCCTCGGAGATCACCTCATCGAACTCGAACTCGGCATTCCCCTTGAATGCGCGAAGGACGGCAAACGAGTCGGGCTTGGTAGCGATCAGGCGGGGCGGAGCCCGGTCCGGCGGTCCCCCGGGAGGTGGCTCAATGCGGGCGCAGGAGAGCAGGGCAGCGGGGCAGATGGGCAGCAGGGCGGCTAACAGCCGGGCAGCGGGGCAGCGGGGTAGCAGGACGTTGGCCGACGCGATGCACTACTCCAGGTCAAGCGACTTTCCCGCTGCCCCGCCGCCTCGCTGCCCCGCCTCACCCACACCCCAGCAGCTCCCGCTTCTTCAGCAGCACCTCGCGCTGTTCCTTCCAGGTGGTGAGCTTCTGCCGCTCCCGCTCCACCACCTCCGTCGGTGCGCGGGAGACGAACTGCTCGTTGCCCAGCTTCTTCTCCTGCGATTCCACCAGCCGGATCAGGCGGTCCACCTCCGAGCTCAGCCGGCTGCACTCCCGGCCGACGTCGATGGCCTCGCCCAGCGGCACGAACACTGCGCGTGCCGTCGGAGAGCACGGCGTGGCCGCCGACGCGCTCGGTTGGCTCCTCGAAGGAAAGATCGGAAAGCTTGGCCAGCCGAACGATGGTTGCCCGCTCCTCCCGCAGCGCGGCCAGGTTCGCCTGGTTTTCTCCAGTGACCACCGCGCTTACCGCCTGCCCCGGCTGCACTCCATATTCGGCCCGGATGACGCGGATGCCGCTCACCAGCTCCTGCACCAGCCCGAAATCGAGCGAGTGCGTCCGGTCCCTGGGCCCGGGAATCGGGCCGAGGCCACGGAGCGATGGAGATGGAGGCGTCTTCGGTCCGGCCGGGGAAGCGGCGCCACAGCGCCTCGGTGATGAACGGCATCACCGGGTGCAGCAGCCGGAGGGCCACGTCGAAGGTCTGGGACAGCACCGCTCGAGCAACATCGCCGCCGGGAACATCGCCATACAGGCGCGGCTTCACCTGCTCGATGTACCAGTCGGCCAGGTCGCTCCAGATGAAGTGATAGATCGCTCCGGCGGCGTCGTTCAGCCGGAAGCGCTGGTAGGCGTCGGTCGCCTCCCGAACGGTGGCATCGCAGCGGGCGATGATCCAGCGGTCCGCCAGGGTGAGCTCGTCGGGTCTCACCGCGTTGGCGTCCGGCTCCAGCGAGCGGGCGGGGAGTGCCGTCGAGATTGGACAGAATGAAGCGGCCCGCATTCCACAGCTTGTTGGCAAAGTTGCGGCCGGCGGCAAACGATGCCTCCAGATCGTTGGGATCGAGAATCACATCGGTGCCGACCGACATGCCGGAGATCAGCGAATAGCGAAGCGCGTCCGCGCCGTAGCGCTCAACCACCTCCAGTGGATCGATGCCGTTGCCCAGCGACTTGGACATCTTGCGGTGCTGCGTGTCCCGCACGGTGCCATGCAGGTAGATGTCGGTGTACGGCACCTCTCCCATGAAGTGCAACCCGGACATGATCATCCGGGCCACCCAGAAGAAGAGAATCTCCGGGGCCGATACCATCGTGTGCCCGGGATAGAACGTCTCCAGGTCTGCAGTGCGGTCGGGCCAGCCCAGGCTGGAGAAGGGCACCAGCCAGGAGGAGAACCAGGTGTCCAGTACGTCCTCATCCTGCCGGGCCGGGCCGCCGCACGAGGGACACACCTCAAGATCGCTACGGCTGACGCTGGTCTTGCCACAGCCGGGCGCCTCGCAGTACCAGACCGGTATTCGATGTCCCCACCAGAGCTGGCGGGAGATGCACCAGTCGCGAATGCCTTCCAGCCAGGCGGCGTAGTCATCGCCCCGGCGCTCGGGCACGAAGCGGAGGGTTCCGTCGCGGTATGCCGCGAGCGCCGGCCGAGCCAGATGGCTCCATCCGCACGAACCACTGATCGGAGAGCCGGGGCTCGATCACGGTATCGCAACGGTAGCAATGTCCCACCGCATGGCGGTGCTGTTCGACCCGCTCCAGCAGCCCGGCTGCCTCGAACTCCGCCACCACCCGGCGGCGGGCCTCGTACCGGTCCAGCCCCTGAAAGCGCGGCGGCGCCGCCAGGCTGATTCGGGCCTCCGGGGTCATGATGTCGATGCTGGGGAGCTGGTGCCGGCGCCCGATCTCGAAGTCGAGCCGGATCGTGTGCCGGGGTGACCTTCACGGCACCGGAGCCGAAACTCGGGGTCCACCGCGTCATCGGCAATGACGGGGATGAGGCGGTCCACCAGCGGCAGGCGAACGTCTCGGCCGATGAGGTTCCGGTACCGTTCGTCCTCCGGGTGAACCGCGACGGCGGTGTCGCCCAGCATCGTCTCGGGACGGGTGGTGGCGACGGTAAGGTGGCCGCTGCCGTCGGCGAGAGGGTAGCGAAGATGCCAGAGCTGGCCGTCCACTTCCTCCTTTTCCGCCTCTTCATTCGAGAGAGCGGTGAGGCAGCGGGGACACCAGTTGATGATGTAATGGCCGCGATAGACCAGCCCCTGCTCGTAAAGCCGAACGAACACCTCCCGCACCGCGCGGGAGAGCCCCTCGTCCAGGGTGAAGTAGGTCCGGGACCAGTCGGCAGAGCAGCCGATGGCCTTGAGCTGATCGAGAATTGCGGCGCCGGTAACCCGCACGTGCTCCCAGACCCGCTCCACGAACGCATCCCGGCCCAGGTCGAACCGAGTAAGGCCCTGCTCGGCGAGCAGACGCTCGACCACGTTCTGGGTGGCGATGCCGGCGTGGTCGGTTCCCGGCAGCCACAGGGCCCGCCGGCCGCGCATGCGCTCGAACCGGATGAGCACATCCTGCACCGTGTTGTTGAGGCCGTGACCCATGTGCAGCACCGCGGTCACGTTGGGTGGCGGCATCATGATCACGTAGGGCTCGCCCGACCCCGGTGCATGCCGCTCGGGTGAGAAGAGTCCGCGCTCAGACCACCAGCGGTAGAGCCCGGACTCGATGGAAGATGGATTGTATTGTGGGGCGAGCGGCTCGGTCATGCGCTCTGGTCGGTCACCGCTTACCGCCGGGAAAGCTGTCGTCTTCTCCGCGGACCAGAATGCTGTTGATCACGCTATCGATTCCCGGGACCGCGCGGGCGATCCGCGCGGCCAGGGTCCGGCTGCCCCGGTCCTTGACCCACCCGCGCAGCTCGACGCTTCCGCGGCTCACCGCCATGGCCTCGATGCTGAAGCCCGACAGCCGGGGCTCGCCCTGGAGAGCGGCCTCGACCGCCCGAGCGGAAGCGGCTGGCGTGGAGCGCGCGGGCGCCTGCTGGCCCAGGCGTCGGGTGGCGCGACGAAACCGGGTCCGGTTTACGCCTCCCACCCACTCGCTCAGGGCAAATCCGGCCATCAGACCGGTCCCAACGCCAAGGGTGGTCCACAGGAAGATCTGGGTCCCGCTCAGCTCGTCTCGACGCACGCGTATCCTCTTACAGAAGAAATCGTACTGCCATTAAGTTAACCTTTTTCCGGAACCATAGCAGGAATTTTTCTCGAGGGCGTCGCCCATGGATGATGATCGGGTAACAGTGTCCGGCTCCGAGCTGGTCCGGTGGCTGGTCGTAGCGGCCATCGTGATCGCCGGCATTGCGCTGTTCTTCTACTTTGCGCCTTCGACCAAGCCCGCGGTTCCCCCCACGGTGCAGGAAGGGCCCCGGTGAACGTGCTCCAGGTCACCCTTCCGGACGGGAGCCAGCGTGAGGCGGCAGCCGGAACCACCCCGCGGCAGATCGCCGAAAGCATCGGCCCCGGTCTGGCGCGGGCCGCGATTGCAGCCCGGGTCAACGGCGAGATCTGGGATCTCGACCGGCCCCTGGACTCGAATGCCCAGGTTTCCATCCTGACCGATCGCGACCCTGATGCGCTGCCGGTGCTCCGGCACTCATCGGCGCACATTCTGGCCACGGCCGTGCGGGAGCTGTTCCCCAATGCGGGGATCGGCTTCGGCCCGCCGATCGAGGACGGGTTCTACTACGACTTCCAGGTGGACCGCCCCTTCACCCCGGAAGACCTCCAGCGGCTCGAGGCCAAGATGGCGGAGGTCGCCGCGCGCGATTTCCCCTTCGTCCGCGAGGTGGTGGATCGGGCCGAGGCCAACCGCCGGTTTGCCGATGACCCGCTCAAGCTGGAGCGGATCGCCGAGCTGGGCGAGGACGAGACCATCACCGTCTACACCGACGGACCCTTCGTCGATCTCTGCCGCGGGCCCCACATCCCTCGCACCGGCCGGCTCAAGCACTTCAAGCTGCTCCATGCCGCCGGCGCCTACTGGCGGGGCGACGAAAAGCGGCAGATGCTGCAGCGGATCTACGGCACCGCCTGGTTCAAGAAGGAGGATCTCGACGCCTACCTGCACCGGCTGGAGGAGGCCCGCCGGCGGGATCACCGGGTGCTGGGGAAGCAGCTCGATCTCTTTTCCATCCAGGAAGTGGTGGGTCCTGGCCTGGTGTTCTGGCACCCCAAGGGCGCGCTGATCAAGTGGCTGCTGACCCGCGCCGTGGAAGACGACAACGTGCGGCACGGGTACGAGCTGGTCTATACCCCTAACATCACCCGGGAAGAGCTGTTCAAGATCTCCGGGCATCTGCCGCTGTACGAGGCCAACCAGTACCCGGCAATGGCGGCGGGGCACGAGGAGGCCGAAGACGTGCGCTATCGGGTCAAGCCGATGAACTGCCCGATGCACGCGCTGATCTACAAGAGCCAGCAGCGGAGCTATCGCGATCTGCCGGTGCGGCTGTCCGAGGTGGCCAATGTGTACCGCAACGAGCGCTCCGGTGTGCTGCACGGATTGCTGCGGGTGCGCGGCCTCTCGATGGACGATGCCCACATCTTCTGCACCATGGATCAGGTGGAGGACGAGATCTTCCTCTGCCTGGACCAGGTGGACCGGCTGGTGCGGGAGACCTTCGGCTTCGAGCTCGACTTCGAGGTATCGACCCGGCCGCCGGATCGGTTGGGCGACGACGCGATCTGGGATCGGGCGGAGAGCATGTTGAAGCGCGCGCTGGAGCGGAAGGGAATCCCCTACCGGGTCGATGAAGGCGGTGGCGCGTTCTACGGCCCCAAGATCGACATCAAGTTCCGCGACGCGATCGGACGGCTCTGGCAGGGCCCCACCATCCAGCTCGACTTCAATCTGCCCGAGCGATTCGAGCTGGAGTACACCGGGCCGACAACCGGCCTCACCGGCCGGCGATGATTCACCGCGCCATCTACGGAACGCTGGAGCGCTTCATCGGCAACCTGATCGAGCACTTTGCCGGTGCGTTTCCGGTGTGGCTCGCGCCGGAGCAGGTGCGGGTGATTCCGATCTCCGATGCCCAGGCGGATGCGGCGACTCAGCTGGCCGGCCGGTTGAAGGCGGCCGGGCTCCGGGTGCACGTGGATGCCAGGGGCGAGACCCTGAACTACCGGATCCGCGAAGGGGAGCTGCAGAAGGTGCCGTACATGGCGGTGCTGGGGCAGCGCGAAGTGGAGTCGGACAGCCTGGCGCTGCGGGTGCGCGGGGCGGGGAAGAAGCAGGAGGTGATCCCGGTCGGCGCGTTCATCGAGCGGGTCAGCGAAGAAGTCCGCAGCCGGCTCATGGTGCCGTAGCACGACTGGGTGACGGTCGGCTACGGGCGAGCCGATTGCCCTGCGAGGCCGCAGTCAGGGCGCTGTCGTCACTAAGCTAGATCTAGTATAGACGCAGCGCCGCGCCCTAACGCGGCCTCGGAAGGGCAATCGGCTCGCCCGACGCACCGCTGCTCGCCGGTTGTCGCAGGCGGAACGGACCTGGGCTCTCCGGCAGGCTCCGCGACAACCGCCCACCTCTCCCCTGGGAGCCTGCCTCCGAACCGAAGCCCGTTCCGCCTGCGCTGTTGCCCGTTGCACTTACTCCGCTGCTACTGAAAGACCGCCGGCCAAGAACCCATGACGCAGGAACTTCGTATCCGGTTTCCGGTTCTTCTTGAGGTGACAAACCGGCTGTTTGGGCATACTTTTGCCGCAGCGAACCTGAACCGGATCAATACACGTGAGCGATAGCACGACCCCCGTCATTCTTTCCGCTGTCCGCACGCCCATCGGCCGCTATCTCGGCGGACTCTCGTCATTTACCGCTCCTCAGCTCGGCGCCATGGTCCTCCGCGACGCCGTGTCCCGCGCCGGGGTCGATCCTGCTGCGGTGGAATCCGTCATCATGGGCCAGGTGGTGCAGGGTGGGTCGGGACAGGCGCCCGCGCGCCAGGCGCAGATCCACGCCGGACTTCCGGCTTCGATTCCCGCGCTCACCATCAACATGGTCTGCGGCTCCGGTCTCAAGGCCGTCATGCTCGGCTCTCAGGCCATCAAGGCCGGCGACGCAGAGTGCATCGTGGCCGGCGGCCAGGAGTCGATGTCCAGCGCCCCGCACTACGTGTACGGCATGCGCAGTGGGATCAAGGCGGGGAACCAGACGATGGTAGATGGAATGATCCACGATGGACTCTGGGACTCGTTCGGCTGCTGCCACATGGGAGAGTACGCCGAGTACACCGCGGAGAAGGCGGGAGTCAGCCGGGCCGATCAGGATGCGTTCGCGTACGACAGCCATCGGAAGGCCATCGCCGCGATCGATGCTGGAAAGTTCAAGGCCGAGATCCTGCCGGTTCAGGTTCCCGGCAAGGCGGGGCCGACGACGGTCAGCACCGATGAGGCGCCTCGCAGAGACACCACGGCCGAGACGCTGGCCAAGCTGAAGCCGGCCTTCCGCAAGGATGGTGGAACGGTCACTGCCGGCAACGCTCCCGGCTTGAACGACGGGGCCAGTGCGCTGGTGGTCACCTCGCTCGCGTTTGCCAAGGCGCACGGACTCACTCCGCTGGCAAAGGTCACCGGGTACTCGACCGGCGGTGGTGAGCCCCGGGACCTCTTCTTTGCGCCGGTCATCGCGGTGCGCGCGCTGATGGAAAAGGCCGGCACCCGGATTTCCGATTACGACCTCATCGAAGCCAACGAGGCCTTTGCGGTTCAGGCGCTGGCCGACGGCCGGGAGCTGGGTTGGGACTGGAGCCGGGTTAACGTCAACGGTGGCGCGGTGGCGCTCGGCCACCCCATCGGTGCCAGCGGCGCCCGGGTTCTCACCACCCTGCTGTACGCCCTGCGGGATCGGGGCGGCAGCACCGGTCTCGCCACCCTCTGTCTCGGCGGCGGAAACGCAGTGGCCCTGAGCGTGGAGCTTATCTAAATGGATCTGGAAACCGGTCGAGCGGCTCTGCCGTCAGCCGAGCACCGCTCACGCCTCTCACGAATCGCCCGCACGGCGGGCCCCATCAGCGCTCGGCGCGCTGCTGGTGGCTGTGGCGGCGCAAGTCGTGGTGCCGGTGCCCTTCAGTCCGGTGCCGATGACGCTCCAGCCGCTGGCGGTGCTGGCGGTAGGCGGTCTGCTCGGCGCCGCGGCCGGCGTGAGCGCACTGGTCCTCTACATCGCTCTGGGTGCTCTGGGTCTGCCGGTCTTCGCCGCGGGCGGTTCCGGAGTGCTGCATCTGATCGGCCCAACCGGCGGGTATCTGCTCGCCTTTCCGGTCGCAGCGGGAGTCACCGGCGCTCTGGTGCGGCCAGCGCCTTCCTCAGTGCTGCGGGTGCTCCTGGCCTGCGCCATCGGCATGGTCATCATTCACTTCGGCGGCGTCGCTCAGCTCGCCCTGCTGGGCGGAGATCCTGCTCTGGCGTTCCGGATCGGCTTCGTTCCCTTCCTTACCGGCGACCTTCTCAAGGTCGGCCTGGCGGCGGCAATCATCCTGGCCGTCGGACCCAGGCTTCGCCCGCTGCTTTGACCTCTCCGGCTACCGGCTCCGAGAGAGTGTCCCTTCCCAAGGCGATCGGCTGGTCGGTCGCCTTTATGCTGCTGGGCATTGCCGTCAGCGGATCGGTCATGGCGCTCTGGGCGCAGACTGGCTTACGGCAACCTGTCGCAGGGGTTGCAGACACATGATCCAGCCCGGGGCGCGCACAGATCATCGTTGCCGGGATCGAGCCAGCTGCTCGGCTTCGGCTTCGCCACCTGGGTCATAGGGTTTCGGGTGCTCCGGCTCGGACCGCTCCGATCTGCGCTGGTTCCGGCCCCGGCGGGGGCGCCGGGACTGGTGACCGGCCTGGCTCTTGGCGCGGGGGCCGCCGCGGTCGCTCTGCTCGCCGCGGTCCTGGTAGCCAACTCGCACTGGTCCCGTGACACCGGCGGAATGGGGGACTACCTGGGACAGGTGCTCAAGACTTCGCTGGTTCTCGCTCCGGCCGCCCTGAGCGAGGAGGTCATGTTCCGCGGCCTGCCGCTGGTGCTGGTGGCCGCGGCGATCGGCCGGGGCACCGCGCTGGTCCTGGTGGCGGGTCTGATCTTCGCGCTCTTCCACGGACTCAACCCCGGAATCACTCCGCTCGGTCTGGGCAACATCGCTCTGGCGGGAATCTTCCTGGGCGTGGCCTTCTATGCGCCCGGCGGGCTGTGGACCGCGTTCGGCGCGCATCTGGGATGGAACGCCACGCTTGCCGCGCTCGACGCTCCGGTGAGCGGGCTGCCTTTCAGCATTCCCCTGCTCGACTACCGCGCCGGCGATCCGGTCTGGCTCTCGGGCGGACACTTCGGCCCCGAGGGAGGACTGCTCGCCACCGGCGCCATCACCGGCGCCCTGCTGATCATGGCGCGCTGGGCCCGGCGGGATCCCTCGTGAAGCGCGCCGCGGTGGTGGGTGCCGGAACGATGGGCAACGGGATCGCCCACGTCTTCGCGCAGCATGGCTGGGCGGTGGCGCTGGTCGACACCGCGCCCACAGCCCTGGAGAAAGCCACTGCCACGATCCGCAGCAACCTCGAGCGCCAGGTGAAGAAGGGCACGCTCCCGCCGGACGCGCCCGATCAGGTACTGGGCCGGATCTCGAGCGGCACCAATCTGCACCGCGGTGGCCGAGTCCGAGCTCGTGATCGAAGCGGCGAGCGAAAACCCGGCGGTCAAGTTCTCTCTGTTCGAGCAGCTCGACCGGATCTGCGGGCCCGAGGCCATCCTGGCCAGCAACACCAGCTCCATCTCGATCACCGAGATCGCCGGGCCGCACTCGCCGGCCGGAGCAGGTGATCGGCATGCATTTCATGAATCCGGTGCCGGTGATGCAGCTGGTCGAGGTGATTCGGGGCCACGCCACCAGCGACAGCACCACGGCGACGGTGATGGAGACCGCGCGAGCCCTGGGCAAGACGCCGGTCGAGGTGAACGACTATCCCGGCTTCGTGACCAACCGGGTGCTGATGCCGATGATCAACGAGGCGATCTTCTGCGTGATGGAAGGCGTCGCCGCGCCCGAGGCGATCGACACGGTGATGAAGCTCGGCATGGCGCATCCGATGGGACCGCTGGCGCTGGCCGACTTCATCGGGCTCGACGTGTGCCTCGCCATCATGAACGTGCTGCACCAGGGCCTGGGCGATGACAAGTATCGTCCCTGTCCTCTGCTGCGGAAAATGGTTGCGGCTGGCCATCTGGGCCGGAAAACCGGGAAAGGATTTTATGACTACGAGCAAAAACCTGGGCGGTAACCGCTCGGGCTTCGGCGGAGCCGTAGTGTCGGCGCTGGAGAGCGACCTGGCTCCGCGCTCACCCCGGCACGGGTCCGCCGCTCCCTCCGATGTCTTCGCCCAGATGCAGACCATGGGTCACGAGCAGATCCTGCTGTCCCACGACCCTTCCTGTGGCTACTTCGGCATCGTCGCGATTCATGATACGACGCTGGGCCCGGCGCTCGGCGGGACCCGGTTCTGGCAGTACGGCAGCACCGATGAAGCGATCACCGATGCGCTGCGGCTCTCCCGGGGCATGACCTACAAGTCGGCGGTGGCCGGCATCAATCTCGGTGGCGGCAAGTCGGTCATCATCGGGGACAACCGGCGGGCCGACCGCGAAGCCCTCTTCCGGGCCCACGGCCGGTTCATCGAGACCCTGGGCGGCCGCTACATCACCGCCGAGGACATCGGCACCAGCCCGGCCGACATGGAGTACATCAAGCTGGAGACCGACCACGTCGCCGGTCTCCTCGGCCTCTCGGGCGACCCGTCGCCGGTCACGGCGTACGGCGTTTACGTGGGGATGAAAGCAGCCGCCCGGGTTCGCTGGGGCAAGGACGACCTGACCGGCAAGACGGTGGCGGTCCAGGGCTGCGGGAAGGTGGCGACGCATCTGGCCCAGTATCTCCATGCCGAGGGCGCCAAGCTGATCGTCACCGATATCGATGCGGAGAAGGTGAAGAAGGTGGTTGAGGAGACCGGCGCCAAGTCGGTCAGCCCGGAGGAGATCTACGACCAGAAGGCCGACGTCTACGCTCCTTGCGCGCTTGGCGCCACGGTCAATGACGACACGCTGCCCCGGCTCAAGGTCGAGGTCATTGCCGGGGGCGCCAACAACCAGCTGGCCGAGGATCGCCACGGCGATCTGCTGGAGCAGCGCGGGATTCTCTACGCCCCGGATTACGTCATCAACGGCGGCGGCGTGATCAACGTGTACGGTGAGCTGCACCGGTGGCCGGTGGAGCGGGCCAAGAAGAAGGCGGGCGAGATCTACGAGACCCTGCTCCGGATCTTCGACATCGCCAGGCAGGAGAAGATCCCCACCTACCGGGCGGCAGACCGGCTGGCCGAGCAGCGGATCGCCGCGGTGGCCGGACTGGATCGGATGTGGATGGGGGGACAGCGGGGGCGTGGCGTTGGCGGACAGCAGGGTGTGGGGGTACATCACGACTCCCTTCAGCAACCTTCCCGTCTTTCCCGTCCATCCTTACCTTACGACCAATGGCCGAAGTCATACCAATCGGATCGGATCACGCCGGCTATCAGCTGAAGGAACGGATGGTCGGAGCAGCTGCGGGAGCTGGGATACGAGCCTCTGGACCTGGGCACTCACAGTCCGGAATCGACCGACTATCCGGACTTCGCCCACAAGGTCGCGTCGGAAGTGGAGCAGCACCACGCCAGCCGCGGCGTCCTGCTCTGCGGAAGTGGGCTCGGCATGTCGTACGCGGCCAACCGGCATCGGGGCGTTCGGGCGGCGGTGGCCTGGAATCCTGAGATCGCGAAGCTGGCGCGGGAGCACAACGATGCGAACATCCTCATCCTGCCCGCTCGTTTCGTGAGCGAGGATGAGGGAGTCGAAATTCTGAAGACCTGGCTGGAGACGCAGTTCGCCGGCGGCCGCCACGTACGCAGGGTGGAGAAGATCGATCAGGAGAATGGATGACGCTGAACCATAACGCGAGCTTACGCGAGGCCGACCCTACCGTCGCCCGGCTGATCAATGCCGAGCTGCGGCGGCAGCAGCGCGGCCTGGAGCTGATCGCGAGCGAGAACTTCGCCAGCCGGGCGGTGATCGACGCGATGGGGACGCCGCTCACCAACAAGTATGCCGAGGGCTACCCCGGGCGGCGGTACTATGGCGGCTGCGAGGTGGTGGACGAGGTCGAGCAGCTCGCCATCGATCGGCTCAAGCAGCTGTTCGGCGCCGAGCACGCCAACGTGCAGCCCCACTCGGGCGCGCAGGCCAACTTCGCCGCGTTCATGGCGCTCATACGTCCCGGCGAGCTGCTGATGGGCATGTCGCTTCCGCACGGCGGCCACCTGTCGCATGGCGCCGCGGTGAACCACAGCGGGGTGGTCTGGCGGGCTGTTCACTACGGCGTCGATCCGGCCACCGGCCGGATCGACTACGACAAGGTGCGCGACCAGGCCCGCCAGGAACGGCCCAGGCTCATCATCGCCGGCGGCAGCGCTTACGCCCGGATCATCGACTTCGCGGCGTTCCGCTCCATTGCCGACGAGATCGGGGCGTTCTTCCTGGTGGACATGGCGCACTTCGCCGGGCTGGTCGCGGGCGGGGTGTATCCCTCGCCCGTTCCCCACGCGCAGGTGGTCACCAGCACCACTCACAAGACGCTGCGTGGGCCCCGCGCCGGCCTGATCCTTTGCACCATCGAGCACGCCAAGGCGATCGACAAGTCGGTCTTTCCCGGCACCCAGGGTGGACCGCTGCAGCACGTGATCGCCGCCAAGGCGGTGGCCTTCGGCGAGGCGCTGACTGACGACTTCAAGGAATACGCCCGGCAGGTGGTGGAGAACGCCAAGGCCCTGGCCGACGCGCTGACGGCACGGGGCTTTGCCATTGTGTCGGGCGGCACCGACTCGCACCTCATGCTGGTGGACCTGAGGCCGAAAGAGCTGACCGGGAAAGCCGCCGAGAAGATCCTGGGGGAGGCAGGGATCACCGTGAACAAGAACACCATACCCGATGACCCCCAGTCGCCATTCGTGACCAGCGGCATCCGGCTGGGCACTCCCGCAGTTACCACCCGAGGGATGGGCGTGGCGGAGATGCGCAAGGTGGCTGAGCTCATCGATCGGGCTCTGACAGATTCCAGTGATGAAGACACGCTCGCCTGAGGTGCGGGGCGAGGTCGAGGAGCTGGCATCGGCGTTTCCCACTTTACAGTACGGCGAAACCCGTTCGACCCGCCCTTCGACGGAGCCAAGGCTCGGGGCGGCACTCCAGTAGGGGCACATCAGTGAACGAGCTGCAGCTGGCAGACGACGTGATGGCACGCATTCGCGCCCGGGGAGGCCAGTATCACGAGCGCGCGTATCTCTTCGTACTGGCAACCATCGAATTTCTTCAGACCCGCCTCGAGATTCGCCGCCACGTGAGCGGGCCCGAGCTGGCCTGGGCCTGCCGGGACTTCGCCCAGCAGCAGTTCGGGCTCCTGGCTCAGGGAGTGCTGACCCACTGGGGCATCACCCGCACCGAGGACATCGGCCGAATCGTCTTCACCCTGGTGGAGGTTGGACTCCTGGTCACCCAGCCGGGAGATACTGAATCCGATTTCGAAGGAGTGTACCAGTTCGCCGATGTGTTCGGCGATACCTATGAATGGCAGGGGCTGCGCGGCGCCTAGCGCGACGGGAGGGAACATGGAGACGAAGGAGTGGCCGGCCTGTCAGAAGTGCTCGCAGGGAACCCTCATTCCACTTTCCGATTATGGCCGCGAGGGCGCGCCCATCACCTACAAAGCGTGGGTCTGCACCAATCCCGACTGCGGCTTCAATCTGCGAATCGATAACGGCGAAATCAGTTTCGGCCGCGCGATTGGGCAGAGCTATAAGTAGAGCGGGTAAGCGGGTGAGCGGTGAGCGGGAGGAATGCGTACGGGATCTCATCCCGGAGCTGATCCACAGCGACCGGAGACCTCCGCTCACCGCTCACGCTCTTGACTCCCGCTCACGTTCTTAGCACTTCACCTCTGTACATGCCCACCATCCCCATCCTCACCCCCGAACAATCGAAAAGCTGGGACCAGCGGGCGGTTGCCGCAGGCGTCGAGCTGGCCACCCTGATGGAGAGTGCAGGGCGCGCGGTGGCCGTCGTGCTCTCGGACCGCTACGCGCACCTGCTTCGGGCCGGCGTGCTGGTGGCGGCGGGACCGGGCAACAACGGGGGCGATGGATGGGTCCTCGCCCGGGCGCTGCACCGTCTGGAGGTGCCGGTCTGGGTCACATCCAGCCCACCTGCATCCGAGCTGTGCGAGAGGATGGCGCGGCTGGCGCGGGCCGAAGGCGTGCGGGAGGTGAGTCCCGATGGTCCCTGGCCCACCGTGGCGCTCGCGGTGGATGCGCTGCTCGGCACCGGCGCTTCCGGCGCTCCACGTCCCGCCATGGCTTCGCTGGTCGAACGGATCCACGATCTCGAGATCCCGGTGCTGGCAATAGACGGGCCGACCGGGGTGGATCTCTCGACCGGCGTCGTGCACGGCCCCATTCGCGCCGATCTCACGGTGACCTTCGGCGGATTGCGCCGGGGACATGTGCTCGCCCGTGATGAAGTGGGCAACGTGGTTGTGGTCGATATCGGCCTCCCGACGCCCGATCCGGCCTGGCCCACCCTGGTTACCGACGCTCAGGCCGTCGAATGGCTGCACCGGCTCCAGGCGCGGGATCACAAGGGCACCCGCGGCCGAGTGGTCATAGTGGGCGGAGCGGCCGGTATGACCGGCGCAATCCGGATGGCGGCTCGGGCAGCATTTGCCGCAGGGGCCGGTCTGGTCCACGCGGTGGCCCCGCCGGAGACGGTGGCGGCACTGGTGCAGGCCGAGCCTGATCTCCAGACTCTGGCCCACCCGTTCGATCAGCCGGCCAGCGCGGCCCTGCTCGACCTGGTCCAGAAAGCCGATGTGCTTGCGATTGGGCCCGGCCTCGGCCGGGAGCAGGGGAGGCGGGAGCTGGTTGCCTCGCTGGTTGAGGTGGCCAAGACAGCGGTGCTCGACGCCGACGCACTGGTGGCTTTCGGCGGACGGGTGACCGAGCTGGCGCAGCTTGCTCGAGGGCGGCCGTTGGTGCTGACCCCGCATCCGGGTGAGTTCCGCACCCTGTTTCCCGATCTGGCTTCGGTCCGTGAGCTCGATCCCTGGTCCGCGGCGGCGAGCGCCGCGCAGGCCGTAGGCGCCACCGTGCTGTTGAAGGGAGTTCCCAGCGTGGTGGCAGCACCTGGTGCTTCGCTTCTGACCGTGGCCGCCGGCAATCCGGGGCTGGCCACCGGCGGCAGCGGCGACGTACTCACCGGACTGGTGAGCACCGGACTGGCTCAGGGACTGGACCCGGCCGCCGCCGCCGCTCTGGCTGCGCAGGCGCTGGGACGCGCCGCAGACCTCGCTGCGCGACGTCACACGGCTCGGGCGCTTCGCCCGATGGACGTGGTAAGCGCGTTGCCCGATCTCTGGCGGGAATGGGAGCTGCTTCGAGCCGAGCGGCCGGCGCCACGAGCACCGATCCTATTCGAGCTCCCCCGCCCCCAGACGACCTGAGGTCGCGTCCCGGGGCGGTATAGATTCTTGCCATGCGTCGCTTGCTTGTCGTTGTCCTCCTGATCTGCCCCCCGCGCGGCCACGCTCAGTCGTTCAGCCGGGACTGGCGACCCGAAGATCGCACCGTCATCGGCGACTTCAGCCGGATCAATGCCATCGCCGCCTCCGCCGAGCGGGTGTACATGGTGTCGACCAGCGGCGTCCTGATCTGGAATCCCGCAGTTCCAGCGCTGGGAGGGCTCCTTCGATCCTCCGGACCGCAACCTGCTGACCCAGGTGTTTGCCGGTCTCACCGATCCGCTGGACAACTCGCTCTGGCTGGCACGAACGGATCGCTGGATCCACTACCAGCCGGACATTCAGCTCTGGGACCAGGGGCTGGTTCCCGAGGGGATACAGGCCATCGCGTTCGATCAGGACAATCCCGGCGTCGGCCTGTTCCTGCGGACTCGCTCAGGATGGCAACTGGTCCCCCGCGGGGCAACGTTTCCTCAACCCTCACCGCCGCCGGCTAACCCCACCGCGCCGCAGACCGTAGCCGAGGCGATCCGAGCCAACCCGGCGCTCCAGGCCAACGCCGCAAATATTCTCACCGATAATCGCCTCCGCACCGTCCGCTACACCGCTGCCGCCCGCTCGTTCGACAATCGCGGCTGGTATCTGGGAACCTCCGGACTCGGGGTTCTCTACCTGGCTGATGGGTCACCGCTGCCGGAGCGACTGAGCTTTGGGCTCCCGGGTAACCGCGTGAGCGCCGTCTTCAGCTGGCCGGGCGGGGTCTGGGCCGCCACCGACCGGACCTCCTTCAACGACGCCGCGCTCACCTTCGTATCCACCGATCTGGCGCGCTTCCTTTCCTTGCCCGGGACCTCCGCGATCGGAACGCCCTTCAGTCAGGTGAAAGAGCTGGCGGGACAGGGAAAGGCGGTCTGGGCGGCCACCGATTTCGGGGTGGCCCGGGTGGAGCCGTCGGACAGCAGCGTCCGGCTGGTGGATCAGCGGCAGGGTCTTCCCGACAGCCGGGTGTACTCGATCGTCTCGCGCGCCGGCCGGATCGTCGTGGGCACGGCGCATGGAGCCGCCCGGCTGAGCGACTCGCTCCGGGTCGAGCGCATTGCGCCGCAGTACAGTGATGCGGTGTACGCCGTGTTTCCTTCGGGCGACTCGGTCTGGGCCGGTACTCCAGCAGGGCTGCTCCTCGCCCTGCCGGACGAGCAAAATCTGGTGCGCCCGGCCGAGCTGTCTTCTCCCAGCCTGCAGGCCGATGTGGTCGACCTGGCTCCGCTCGCCGATACGCTCGTGGCGCTCACTCGGGATCAGCTCCTCTGGCGCAATCCCCGCAGCCGCCAGTGGACCCTGGGTCCCAACCTCTCGGGCCTGCTGGGAAGGCTCAGGCGCTTCGTGGCCGACCGGGAGGGATTCTGGGTCGCCGGTGATCGAGGCGTCGGCTTTGCCCGGCTCACGACCCCGCCGCTCCGTCCGCTCCGGGAAGGCGACCTCCCCGGTGCCGCCAACGATCTCGCGGTGGACGAGGAATATCTCTGGGTCGCGACCGACGGCGGCCTGGTGCGCTTCCGGCTCAACGTCATCCGCCCGTGAAGCCCGAAGCGGGCCCGGGGCGGAGTATCGCACTGGGTCCAGGCGCGGAGTTCGACCGGATTCGGGGGATCATCCAGGTGCTGGGCTCGCGCGCCGCTGGTCTGGGCGACGACTGCGCTCTCTTTCCTTCGGGTGACGGGTTCTTCGCGCTCAGCACCGACGTGAGCGTCGAGGGCGTCCACTTCCGGCGTGACTGGATCTCGCTGGAGGAGGCAGGGTGGCGCGCCGCGGCGGCCGCGCTCTCCGATTTGGCCGCGGAAGGCGCCGAGCCACTGGGGTTGCTCTCTGCGGTGACAATACCGCGAGGGCGCGGACCAGTCCGCCGATCTGCTGAAGGTGATGCAGGGTGTGGGCGCCGCCGCCGCCTCGGTCGGGGCCACCGTATCAGGAGGGGATCTCTCGTCCGGCCCTGCCTGGAGTATCGCGGTCACAGTAATTGGAGAGACCAGCCGGCCGGTGACCCGCGCCGGTGCAAGACCCGGTGACGCGCTCTGGGTGACCGGTGCGCTGGGCGGGTCCCGCGCCGCGCTGGAGGCTTGGCGCCGAGGTGGGGAGCCTCAGGCCGAAGCCCGGCGGCGCTATGCCCATCCGGAGCCCAGGATCACCGCAGGGCGGTGGCTGGCGCAGCACGGCGCTCGGGCCATGCTCGATCTCAGCGACGGGCTCGGCGGCGACGCGGCGCACCTCGCCGCGGCTTCGGGCGTCGCGGTGGATATCGATCTCGCTCTGCTGCCGCTGGCGGACGGGGTAAGTCAGGAAGCAAACCGGCTGGGGCAATCGCCCATGCGCTTTGCCGCCGAGGGGGGCGAAGACTTCGAGCTGCTGGTGGCGCTGCCGCCGGACTTCGATGCCGCGGCTGAATTCGCTCGAGTTTCGGGGCATTCCCGTGACCCGAATCGGCACCATAAAGGCAGGGAAAGGCGTTCGATTCTTCCTCGAGGGTCGGGCCGTCGAGCTGCGAGGGTTCGACCACTTCGGTTGAGGATCGTGGTTGACCCGGCTAGGTTCGGGCGCCGTCGAGTCACGAGATAAAGTCACCAGTCACCAGTCCTCAGTCACCAGTCACGAGCCCTATCGCAGACATTCATGTCCACCATCATTGAAGTTCACGCACGCGAGATCCTGGATAGCCGTGGCAATCCTACGGTAGAGACCGAGGTTGTCCTGTCGAGCGGAGCTCAGGGCCGAGCCGCAGTGCCCAGCGGCGCATCTACCGGCGAGCACGAGGCGGTGGAGCTGCGCGACGGCGACTCCAAGCGCTACGCCGGCAAGGGCGTGAGCGAGGCGGTCCGCAACGTGAACGAGGTGTTGGGGCCGCGGCTGGAGGGAAGGGCCGCGGAGGACCAGATCGAGATCGACGCCGAGATGATGGAGGCCGACGGGACCCCGAACAAGAGCAAGCTGGGCGCCAATGCGATCCTGAGCGTGTCGCTCGCGGTTGCGCGGGCGGCGTCCCAGGACTCCGGGCTGCCGCTGTACCGCTATCTCGGCGGACCCGATGGCGCGGGTACTCCCGGTGCCGATGATGAACATTCTGAACGGCGGCGCCCATGCGTCCAACAACGTGGACGCGCAGGAGTTCATGATCGTTCCCATCGGGACCGACAACTTCCCCGATGGCCTGCAGGATGGGGGTCGAGGTCTTCCATGCGCTCAAGAAGGTGCTGAGCAAGATGGGACTGTCGACCGCAGTCGGAGACGAGGGCGGCTTCGCGCCGATGCTGCCGTCGAACGAAGCGGCGCTCGACGTGGTGATGCAGGCCATCAAGGCGGCCGGCTACGAGCCGGGCGCGGATGTGGCCATCGCGCTCGATGTCGCGGCCAGCGAGCTGTACCAGGATGGCGAGTACGTCTTCAAGAAGGGCGACGGCAGCCGCAGGTCGGCCGAAGCACATGGTGGACCTGTACGCCGGCTGGGTGGACCGCTATCCCATCGTGTCGATCGAGGACGGGCTGGCGGAGAACGACTGGCCGGGCTGGGCCCTGCTGACCGAGCGGCTGCACGAGCGGGTTCAGCTGGTGGGCGACGATCTGTTCGTCACCAATGTGGATCGGCTGGGCCGGGGATCGAGGAGGGCGTCGGCGAACGCGGTGCTGGTCAAGGTGAACCAGATCGGCACGCTGACCGAGACGCTGCAGTGCATCGAGCTGGCCAAGGGCAGCGCGTACGGGGTGGTCATCTCCCACCGTTCGGGCGAGACCGAGGACACCTTCATCGCCGATCTCGCGGTCGCGACCGGGGCAGGGCAGATCAAGACCGGCAGCGCCAGCCGCACCGATCGGACCGCCAAGTACAACCAGCTGCTCCGGATCGCCGAGGAGCTGGGCGACCTGGCTCACTATCCGGGCCGGGACCTGTACCCGCTGTGAGCTGCGGGCCGCTGGGCCATGATCCTCGGCCTGGTCTTCGCCTGTACTTTGCGCTTCAGGGCGGGGAGTACGGGACGCTGGATCTGCTTCAGCTTCGCCGGGAGGCGGCCGAGGAGAGCACGGCGGTGGTCAGGCTTCAGCATGTGGTGGACTCGCTGACCACGGCGGCTGTCGCCATCGAGAAGGATCCCGGATCCAGGAGCGGGTGGCGCGGGAGCGGTTCGGGATGATCAAGAAGGGGGAGTTTTTGTATCGGCTGGTGCCGACAGCCGACAAGCGTGAGCGGTAACCGCAAAAGCGTGAGCGGGAAGCAAAAGCGTGAGCGGTAACTGCAAAAGCGTGAGCGGTGAGCGGGAAAAGCAAAAAGAGTGGGCGGGGTTATTTTTGAGAGTAGCGGGTGAGCCGGGCAGTTCCCGCTTACCGCTTACCTGTTGCTGTTCCCGCTTACGCTGTTGGAAGAAGACGGCAGGGTAGCTCAGCTGGTTAGAGCACGGCACTCATAATGCCGGGGTCGCGGGTTCGAGTCCCGCCCCTGCTACTTGGAGGATCGGAAGCCCGGATGCTGCCGGGCTTTTCCATTTGCCCGGGCCGGGCCCCGGATGTCGGGATCGTTCTACTCGAGATCTCGATGCCTCATGCTGTCTGGCGTCTGCGCTCGGGTTCCGCCAGCAGCAAACCCTCTGGAAGCCACGTCTGCCAGCGCCTGCTCTCCTGCTCGTACCCATCGCTCTCGCGGGACGGCCACTGCGAGTAGGAGCGTTCGGTTAGATCCTCCAGCTCATGGATCCACTCCGCCAGCACGTCCTGAGTCAGATGACGAGTCTCTGGCGGAGCGGGCGGGGTTCTCGGCCAGCTTCCTTTCCCAAGTCGAAAACGGCCAGGCCTCTCCCTCCATCGCGTCGATGGAGCGCATCGCGCTGGCACTCGGCGTCAGCATGGGCCAGATTTTCGAAGGTGCGGACCGCCCCAAGTCGGCGTCGTCATACGTCACCCGGGTCGAAGCTCGGGTTGCCCTTACCAGTGACTGGTCCAAGGCCCGGCTGGAGGCACTGGGAGTACTCGGAGGGATGCCCGGCTGGAGCCCGTGCTGCTGATTCTGGGGCCGGGGGGAACCAGCGGTACGCGGCCCTACTCATCGACTCGGGAGGAGTTCGCCTATCTACTCAAAGGCTCCGCGGTTCTTTCACTGGAGCAGCCGAACGAGGCCAGGGGAGCAAAGGCGCAGGAACACGAGTTACATCCCGGTGACGCAGTGACGATCAGACCGGGCGTTGCGCGAAGGTGGCAGAACCCCACCCAGGAGCCGGTGCACATATTGATGGTCTCGGTTCGCTGAACGAACCGTTCCAACAACAGCATGTCTTATCGCCGCCACCTTCATCATCATCCCGGTCCTCCCGCCAAAATCGATATCAGACTGCGCCGGCCGGGCGATAAGGCCGCACGGAGGCCCGGGGCAGGATCGATCGCAAGACCCGCCGGGTGAAGTCTGTGTACCACGCCACCGGCTCCACCCTGGCGCATGAGGTTTTGGAAACCATTACCGATCCCGACTTCGACGCCTGGGCCAATGCGCTGTTCGGCTTCGAGATCTCGGACATGTGCTCCACCTTCGGCAGCAATCTCCTGCTGAAGGCTCGTCACTACTTCCTGCAGTCGCAGTACTCGAACACCAAGCACATGTGCACCACTCAGCCGCCCGCCTGATCGATGGGGAACTGCTCGCGGTGTCACTGACCGCGGGCAGCCCCCCAGGAGTCTGGCCGATTTCCCCGAGTCCTGCAGCGCTCGTATAATCGCCCGTGCAATCCGGCCCCTCCTCGGCCTATACCCCTTGCATACTGGAGAGTTAGCGGTCTTACTTGATGTGGGTTATAGCCGCGCGACCTTGGCGTGCGGACGACATTCATAGAGTCCCTCTTCGTGGGGAGGGCAAAGGCAGCCTGCGCTGCCCGGAGCCCGCATGCCCAGCCGAGGAGACCGCCGGTCCCGTTTCTCCGCCGAACCCACGGTGCTGATCGTCGATGATGAAGAGACGCCCCGCTCAGTACAACCTGCCGCATGGTTCGCGCCCTGGGCTACCAGGCCCGAACCGCGCGCGATGGCCGCGAGGCGCTCCGCTACATCCAGCAGCACCCGGGCGAGATCCGTCTCGTACTCACCGATGTGGTCATGCCATACATGGATGGAGGCGAGCTGGCCGAGCGGGCCCGGGACCTGCATCCCCGGCTGCCGATCATTCTGATGTCGGCCTACCCGGTGGGCGAGATCGCCGAGCTGGTCGCCGGCCTATCCCGAGCTGCCCTTCCTGGAGAAGCCCTTCACCACCGAGACCCTGCACAAGTTCCTGGCACCCATCCTGGGCCCGCCGGCTCCGCGGGGACGCCGGGCTAACGACCGGGTGCGCTACCGGGACCGGGCGAGGCAATCCAGCTAGGATTGATGCCCGCACGGCGAATCTTTCTTCTCTCTCCCGCGCACTGTGGCGGCAAGCGCGCCGCCATTCTGCTCAACGAACGGGCGGCCTTTCCCCTGGCCCAGCGGCTTCGCTCGCCGGGCATCTCCCTGGGTGAGGCGTTCAGCTTCCTCAGCGGACTCTATTTCCGGGGAAAGCTGACCTACGCCGCCCACTTCGCCCGTCCGCCCGAGGGCAGGCCGGAGTTCAAGTCATCACCACCGACCGGGGACTGCTCCCGCCCGACACCCCGATCGGCCTCGCGGACCTGCGCGAGTTCGGCACGGTCGACATCCGCGCGGATCGTCCCGAGTACCGCACCCCGTTGAGGCGCGACCTCGGCCCGGCTCGAGCAGCTCGACGACCTCGAGGTCGTCCTGCTCGGCAGTGTGGCGACCGGGAAGTACGTGGACGTGCTGCTGGAGATGCTGGGCGAGCGGCTCCTCTTTCCCGTGGAGTTCGTGGGCCGGGGCGACATGAGCCGGGGCGGGCTTCTGCTTCGGGCGGCGCGAAGCGAGGCCAGGAGCTGACCTACCAGCCGGTGGCCGGGGCGATCCGGCGAGGCCCGCGCCCGCCTAAATTGGCCCGCCGGCGGTGACACCGAAGCCGGCCATTCGCTCCGCGGCCAGTGCAGCTGCCCACCGGCTCCGAGAACGAGGTCGTACGGATCGGGGACCGGACGGTACAGCTGACCAATCTCGAAAGGTCTTCTGGCCCGAGCTGGGTCTCACCAAGCGCGATCTGCTCCAGTACTACGCCGACGTCTCCCCGGTGCTGCTGCCGCACCTGAAGGACCGCGCGATGGTGATGAAGCGCTACCCCAACGGGATTCGGGGCAAGTGGTTCTTCATGAAGCGCACCCCGTCGCCCCGGCCGGAGTGGCTGGAGACCTGCGAGATCACGCACGACTCGGGCAATGTGATCGCCTTTCCCCATGGTGCAGGACCTCGCCTCGCTGCTCTGGGTGGTCAACCTCGGCTGCATCGATCTCAACCAGTGGTACGCCCGCTGCGACGACACCGACCGGCCCGACTACCTGCATTTCGATCTCGATCCGGGCGAGGGTGCCGGACTTCGAGCAGGTGCTGGAGACCGCGATCGTGGTGCGCGATGCGCTGGTTCACCTGGGGATGAAACCGCTGGCGAAGACCAGCGGCTCGAAGGGCATTCACGTCTATGTGCCCGATCGTGCGCGGCCCGCTGCAGAAGGACGTCTGGCGAGTTCGCCAAGGCGTTCGCCAAGCAGATGGAGCAGCTGTATCCGCAGCTCATCACGGCGGAGTACCGAGTGGCCAAGCGGCCGCACGGGCGGGTCCTGGTGGACTACAACCAGAACGCCTGGGGGCGCACCCTGGCGTCGATCTATTCGGTCCGGCCCACCGAGCAGGCCACCGTTTCGACGCCGGTGACCTGGGAGGAGGTGGAGCAGGGCTTCGACATCGCGGACTTCCGGATGGACAACGTTCCCGGACCGGGTGCGGAAGCTCGGAGACCTCTGGAAGCCGCTCCTGGCGGCACGCGAGGCCGCTACAACTCTGGATCGGCTGCTCTGACAGGTGATTGCGAGCACGGCGGCGCTGAGCCCGGTCCTACAGCGTTAGTGCAGGAGGCGACGCATGCCCGACAAAGACAACGCTGAAGAAAGCGCGAGCAGATCTGCGGGCCGGGAAAAGCCCGTCGACCGCTGCGGGCGAATTTGTGCGGGAAGAAATCGAACATATCCGCGGGGGAAGCACGGCGCCCGGTCGCCGGAACAGGCCATTGCGATCGGGTTGTCCAAGGCCCGGCGCGCGGGGGTGCCGCTCAAGCCGCCCAAGAAAGGTCAGACCAAGAAGAGCACCCGCCGCTCGGCCGAACGCGACTACGCCGTGGGCCAGGGGAAGCGGAAGCCGAGCCGGCCGTCGCGCAAGCGCAGCAAGGCGATGACCCAGCGGCTCAAGCGGGAGCCCAAGTCCGCGGTCTCGCACAGCGCGCTCTCCCGGCATGCCAAGCGGGTGGCGCACAAAAGGAAATCCTGATCGATGCCCGAAGAAAGTCAGCCGCAACGAGCGAAACGGAGCAGCTCGAAGAAGGCGTCCACTCGCCGCCAAGTCCGCAGCAAGCGCCGAATCGCAGCTGGCCGAGTATCGGCGCAAGCGGGACTTCACCCGGACGGCGGAGCCACGAGGCGGTAGCGTGCGCGGGCAAGCAGAAGCTGGCCTTCGTCATCCAGAAGCACGCCGCCAGTCACCTGCACTACGACCTTCGGCTCGAGCTGGACGGGGTGATGAAGAGTTGGGCCGTTCCCAAAGGGCCCAGCCTGGACCCGACGGTGAAGCGCCTCGCCATGCAGGTGGAAGACCATCCCATCGAGTACAACAGCTTCGAGGGCACCATCCCCAAAGGCGAGTACGGCGGCGGCACGGTGATGCTGTGGGACCGGGGTACGTACAGCTACGGCGGCAGCGATCCCGATCCGATCGAAGGGCTACGGCGAGGGTATCAGAAGGGCGACTTCAAGTTCGTGCTGCAGGGGCAAACGGCTGCGCGGCTCCTGGGTGCTGGTGCGCACCCGCCGCGACGAGAAGGGCAAGGCCCAGTGGCTCCTCATCAAGCACCGCGACGAGTATGCCGGCCGAAGGATCGGACGTCACCGCCGAACATCAGACCTCGGTGGCCACCCGGCGAACCATGGAGGAGATCGCGGGCGGAAAGAGCCGGGTCTGGCACTCCAACCGCACCGAGAACGTCGAGCCGGGGGAGGAAAAGCGTCCTGCGGCAGCCGCCAGGGGGTCGAGCACCCAGGCGGCTCCCACATCCGCCTATCAGCGGCTGATGGCCAGACGCACCCGGTGACTCTGCACGCCGTTCGACACCTCTAGATCCACCGCGCTCTTGCCGGTCCACACCCGGGCGTTCCCGCCGCGGGCGAAGGAGAGCACCTCGCCGGTGTCCGGGTCCCGCACCATCAGCATCGGGTGCGCAGCGGCATTCCACTGGAGCGCAATGGCACCGGTCTCCCGCCGTGCGGTGATGTTGTCCTGTACCGGGCCGCGCTGGAGCAGCGTCGCCGACTGCCTGACCGCGGCGAGCTGAATGCCCGGGCCGGTCAGCCGCATCGTTCCCAGGCGCGCCGCCGTGGCCTGATCGATCGGGATGGCGAAGGCGAAGTGTCTGCTGTTCTGACCCGCGTCCGCCCTCGGCGTAGCGTCGAAGGACAGGTTGAAGAGCGAGGAGCCGTCCGCTGCCTGAGCTTCGAGGGTGTAGGGTCCGCGGCTCTGCGGCATTCGCGGCCGGGTCACGATCTGGAAGGTCGGCTCGAGAATGGCGCGACCATTCACAATCCGGCCCCAAACCAGGATGCAGGGCTGCGCCGCCTCGGCCGCCTGCGCGTTCAGTGGATGGGCTCGGCGGTAGCTCATTACTCGCTGATAGATGTAGTCACTGACCCAGGGATTGTTGCAGTAGCCCATGATGTCCGGCTGGCTGGGAGTCTTGAGTGTCCCGTTGCCCAGGTCGTAGCCATACACCCCGATGTTGCCCGAGGTGGTAGGGATAGGCCGGGTCGACGCCGCGGCGGTGTGCCGCATGGCGTGTGCTACTGTCCCCAGGTGTGACCCAGCTCGTGCGCGATCACCCGCCTCATGTCCGACGGATTGTCCCAGCCGAGCGCCGATGGCGTACCACCACCCACGTATCCGTTCCCCACGATCCCTGACGTGTAATCCAGGTGCACCACGCCGTAGTACGTGCGGTCGGTCGCGTCGTCGGCGATCCGGAGCGCTTCCAGGTCGCCCAGGACCTGGTTCCACTCGTTGTTCTCGTTGAACGCCTGGAGCGGACCCTGCGACCGTGAACACCTGACGCACTTCGGTGCTGACGTTGCCGAGCGGGTACATCCGGCGGGTCAGATCCAGCGCTTGATCGGCAGAGCCGACGGTTCCCACCAGGCCGTTGGCCGTCTGCCGGATCGGGACCAGGCGAACGATGGCGGACGGCACCGCCTGCACGCTGAGCGGCTGGGCCATGCCCGAGGGAGTGGAGTTGTTGTCGCCCTCGTTGGTCTCCGCGATGCTGTTGTCCGGATCAACGTCTGCCAGCATCGAGGTGTTGGGCTGAATCAGCGAGCCGGGGACCTGGACATTCCAGGAGCTGTTGAGAGTGCCCTCCTGGATGGCCGATGGGGTCGAGCTGCCCGGCGCCGGGATGGTCAAGGTCTGAAGCAACGCTCCGCTTTGGTAGAAGCGGACCCGGACGGCGGGCGCAACCAGGGTGCCACCGGTCGCGGTGACGAACACCCGGAGGAACCCGTCGCGGGACTGGACCAATGGGACGCTGCCCTCCGCGTTCTGCGTGCTCTGGGTGAGCCACACCCGCTGAATGCGGAGGTTCACCGATTGCCCGGTTGTGACGCAGGTGACCGGAAGGTGAGCGTCGTGGTCTGCCCCGCGGTCACCGTGACGGTCCGCGGGGTTCGATCCAGAGACGGTACAGTTGGCCGCGACGTCGCCCAGCAACACCGAATGCGAGCCTGGGGTCAGATTCTGAATGGTGCGCCCGCCGCTGAGCGTCAGCGCCGTTGCCCCGTCCACGCTTACCGTGTAGCTGCCGTCCTGGGATGCCCCCGTGGTCGTGACGTTCACCCGGAGAGTGCCGGGCTGAGGCGGCCGAGCGGTGCAGGTCAGCTGAAAAGCGGCTCGGCCCACGGCTCCGCTGGTGACCGTTACCGGGACCGGGTTGGCGCCTTGCACCGTACAGTTGTCCGCGATTCCCTGCAGTCGCACCTGGTGCTCCGCTGCTGGCACGTTCGCCAGGGAGATCGTGGCATTGGCACCGATGGACTGAGCCGTGCCGCCATCGACGGTGACCGTGTAGCCGTCGTCCGGGTCGGTACCGGTAGTGGCTCGTGGTGACTTCGAGGCTGCCTGCATCCGGCGTGGGCGCCGAGCACGTCACGTTGAAAGCCACACTGGCGGTCTTCCCGGCCGCAACCGTCACGTTCCTGGGATTGGCCCCGCTCACCGTGCAGTTCAGCGCGACGCCGATGAGCTCCACCTGGTGCGACGAGCTTGGAATGTTGGGCAAGCTGATAGAGGCGTTAACGCCGAGCGGCTGACTGGCTCCGCCGTCGAGCGACACGCTGTAGCCGTCGGGGTCCGGATCCGAGCCGCTGGTCGTGGCCGTGACGGTTAGCGTTCCCGGAGCGGGTCCTGGGTCGGCGCAGGTCACGCTAAAGGGAACCTGAACCGTCTCACCCCCCGCCACCGTGACGGTGCGGGGGTTATCCCCGTCCACCTGGCAGTTGGCGGCCAGGCCGGTCGAGACCGACACTGTGTGAGCCGGGGGTCACGCCCGCAACATTGGCCGTTCCGCCCGGCGGGATGGGGCCCCATGGATTGGCATCGACCAGCAGGGTGAATCCGTCGGGGTCGGCCGGCGAGCCGCTGGTCGAGGTGGCCACTTCGATGCTTCCGCTGGTGGCGCTGCACCGGACGGAGAAGGAGGCGGTGGTAGTGCTGCCGGAGTGAACCGTGACCGACTGGGGATTCTCTCCCTGTGCCGAGCAGTTGGGCGCGAGGCCGGCAAGCTGGACCTGGTGTGGACCGTCGGTGAGCCGCTCCACCACCACCGAGGCGGATACGCCGATGGTCTCGGTGTCGGAGCCGTCGATTATCAGGGTGTACCCGTCGGGGTCGAGCTCGACTCCGTCGGTGGCGGTGGTGACGCTGAGCGAGGGAAGCACTATGTCGGTGCCGCCGCCCCCGCCGCAGCCCAGCCAGGTGAGCGGAGCGGCCCAGAGGACGATGGTACGCAGGCGGGAACGGCGTTGCGACACTGGCGACATCGGGGCCCTCCAAGGGCGCCTCGCGGCGGAGCGGGGGAACTCCATCGCTTGTTGCATCGGTCCCGCTCATGATTCACGCCAGACCACTCGGCGCACGAGAGGGCGCAGTTGTGGACCTAACGAGCCTCGACCGGGGTCTCGGTGGACGGGGACCTGCTACAACTGTTGAAGAGCGGCAACACTGACGATTGGGGGTCCACCAGTATACATCGCCTGGTGGAATGCGCACTAGACCGGTTACGCCGAGCTGAACCTCTACCGGACTTGTTAAGTTTGGGACATGGGGTTGACCGAACGTTTCACAGCGCATCTGTCCACACTCGAGCTCGGCGCCGGGCGAGTGCTGGTCGCTGTGTCGGGTGGCCCCGATTCACTTGTCTTGTTGGATCTCCTGGTAGAAACCCGGGCCCATCATGCGCTCGAGCTTCTCGTAGCCCACCTGGACCATGGAATCCAGCCAGAGAGCGGCTTGGTTGCCGAGCGGGTTCGGACGGCATTGCAGCCGGATATGGCCTGCCTGTCGAAGTGGGGCGTCTCGCGCTTGGTCCCGCCGCCACCGAGACCGAGGCGCGGGCACAACGCTACGCCTGGCTGGAGGCCACGCGCGGCGCGAGTCGGTGCCGATTTCATTCTCACGGCTCACCACGCCGACGATCAGGTCGAAACGGTGCTGATGCGGGTTCTGGCCGGCTCCGGTCCGGCCGGTCTGGCCGGAATGGCCTCGCGCCAGGGACGGGTGGTTCGGCCGCTGCTTCCTTTTACCCGCGCCGAGCTGGAGGAGCACCTGAGGTCAGCTGGGCTCGAGCCCTGGCTCGATCCCGCCAATGCGGACCCTCGCCATCTGCGTTCCTGGCTTCGGACCGAGCTGCTCCCGATGCTCCGCGGCCGACTGGCCGAAGTGGACTCGAATCTCCAGCGAATCGCGACGCCAGGCCGCGGCGCGACCGCGCGGCCTGGGATGCGGTTCTGGATGCCCTGCCCGGCCTCGATCTTCGGGCCGAAGCGGCGGGATTTCCGTTGCTGCCCAACTCCCTCGGGGGCTATGATTCAGCCCTGACCCAGGCGGCCATTCTCGCGCTGGCTCGGCGGGCCGGCTGCCCGCTGGGGCCCCTCGCGCTCGGCCGGGTTCTCAGCCTTATTCGCACGCGGCGCGAGCGGTGATCGAGTGCCCCTGGGCGGGGCCTGGACCGCGGAGCTGGGCTTCGGCCGCCTGCGTATCGGGCGCGCCATCGAGGAACCTGCTCCGCCCCCCTGGGCGCTTGACGGCCATGAAGGGACGGGGGCCTGGGGGCGCTGGCGGTTCCGCTGGCACCGGGCGGCCGCCCCGGAGCAGCAGGAGCGGACGGGGCTGAGCGCCTGGTTCACCCTGGATCCGCTGACGGTTCGGGGCTGGTCTCCGGGTGACGAAGCTGCAGGCCCCTCGGAGGCACCGGACGGCGGCTGGTCGTGCGCTGCTTTCAGGAGGTGCGGGTGCCGCGAAGCCGGCGGCGAGTCCTGGCCGGTGCTCGCGCAGGATCAGGAGATCATCTGGATTCCCGGGTGTCTGCCGTTCCGATGCCCGGGTCCCCGGCCCGTGGAACGGAGGCGCTGCGCGTCGATGCTGAGTACGCCTGAGGTGCTGCGCCGGACCGGAGGTCGAGCCGGTCAAGTCGATCGTCTTCGACGAGCAGACCATTGCCGCGACGGGTCCAGGCGCTGGCTGACGAGATCACCCGGGCCTATCCCGACGGCGAGCTGCTGGTGCTCGGGCTGCTCAAGGGCAGCTTCATCTTTCTGAGCGATCTGGTCCGCAAGATCGAGCGGCCGATGCAGGTCGACTTCCTGGTGGCGAGCTCGTATGGCGACGGAAAAGTGTCGAGCGGCACGGTTCGGCTGCTCTACGACCCCGAAACCCGGCTCGAGGGCAAACATATCCTCCTGGTTGAGGATATTATTGATACAGGCAAGACCCTGCAGCGCCTGATGGCGCTGCTGGGCGCGCGGCAGCCGCGGAGCCTCGCGATCTGCGCGCTGCTGGACAAGCAGCTGGCGTCCGAGCCGCGTCCGGAGCTCCGCTTCGTGGGGTTCCGGGCGCCACCGGCCTTTCTGGTGGGCTACGGACTCGACCACGCCGAGAATTTCCGTCATCTCCCGTTCATTGCGGACTTGGAATAAATGGCAGACCGAATTCCAACTCGATCCCCTCGCACCAACTGGGGAAACTTCAGCAAGAACCTGGCTCTCTGGCTGGTGGTGGGCCTGCTGGCGCTCGCCCTGTTCCAGATGATGAGCCGCCAGCGCAACCCGACCCAGGAATTCTCCTATACCGAGTTCAGCAAGCAGCTGGACCAGGGCAACGTGGCCCGGGTCGAGGTGTTCGACGGCAAGCGGCTGGAGGGAGACTTCCGCAACCCGGTGACCCAGGAAGGCCGGAGCGCCAAGAGCTTCCAGGTGCTGCTGCCGGTGGCGAACAGCGAAGCCTTCATCAAGCGGCTGGAGGAGGCCAACGTCCCCATCCTGGCCAAGGAGCCGAAGGGCGGCATCACGGCCATCATCATCGCCGCGCTCCCCTGGATCGTGATCCTCGGACTCTGGTTCTTCCTGCTGCGCCAGCTCCAGGCCGGCGGCAGCCGGGCGTTTGCCTTCGGGAAGTCCAAGGCCAAGCTCCTCGCCGGCGACACGCCCAAGGTGACCTTCGCCGACGTGGCCGGCGCCGATGAAGCCAAGGTCGAGCTCCAGGAAATCATCGAGTTCCTGAAGGACCCCCAGAAGTTCACCCGGCTCGGCGGCCGGCTCCCCAAGGGCGCGTTGCTGGTGGGCCCGCCGGGAACCGGCAAGACGCTGCTGGCCAAGGCGGTGGCCGGCGAGGCGGGCCGGCCCTTCTTCTCGATGTCCGGCTCCGACTTCGTCGAGATGTTCGTCGGCGTCGGCGCCAGCCGGGTGCGCGACCTCTTCGAGCAGGGCAAGTCGCACGCGCCCTGCATCATCTTCATCGACGAGATCGACGCCGTGGGACGGCACCGGGGCGCCGGGCTCGGCGGCGGACACGACGAGCGGGAGCAGACCCTCAATCAGCTCCTGGTCGAGATGGACGGCTTCGAGTCCAACGACGGCGTCATCCTGGTGGCCGCCACCAACCGGCCCGACGTGCTCGATCCGGCGCTGCTCCGGCCGGGCCGCTTCGACCGGCAGATCGTGGTCGATGCACCGGACGTTCGCGGCCGGGAGGGCATCCTCCGGGTGCACACCCGCAAGATTCCGCTCGCCGAGCGACGTGCGGCTCGAGGTCATCGCCAAGGGCACTCCGGGCATGGCCGGCGCCGATCTGGCCAACCTGGTCAACGAGGCGGCGGTGCTCGCCGCCCGGCGCAACAAGACCCTGGTCGACATGTCCGACTTCGAGGACGCCAAGGACAAGGTCATGCTCGGCGTCGAGCGCCGGAGTCTGGTGCTCACCGAGGAGGAGCGGACCCTGACGGCGTATCACGAGGCGGGGCACGCCATCGTCGCCATCAAGATCCCGGGCAGCGATCCGATCCATAAGGTCACCATCGTGCCGCGGGGCCGGGCGCTCGGCCTCACCGCCTCGCTGCCCGAGGTGGACCGGCACAACTACAGCAAGGACTGGCTGATCGGCAGCCTCGCGATGTTCTTCGGCGGTCGGGTGGCGGAGGAGCTGGTCTTCGGGCGCCGACAAGATCACCACCGGGGCAGGGAACGACATCGAGCGCGCCACCGGCCTGGCCCGCCGGATGGTCACGCAGTTCGGCATGAGCGAGCTCATCGGCCCGCTCGCCGTGGGCGACAAGGAGCAGGAGATCTTCCTGGGTCGCGAGTTCGCCCAGCGGCGGGAGATCTCGGAGCGCACGGCCCAGATGGTGGACGGCGAGGTCAAGCGGCTGATCGACGAGGCCTACGCCCGGGCCAGCACCATCCTGAGCGAGAACCGCGAGCTGCTCGATCGCATCGCCCAGGCGCTGCTCGACCGGGAGACCATCGACCGCGAGGACCTCGACCGACTGGTGAAGAACCAGCCGCTGCCACCCCGCACCCTGCCGCCGGCCGAGCCGGCTGCGCGCCCCGGCCAACCCGAGCACGAAGCCGGGCGCGGCGCCGGCCCGCGCCCCGATCCTAGGAGCGCCTCCGGCCGAACCCGCCGGCGCGTGAATGTTACGCCGCTGGCGCTTCACTCACCCCGGGCGGTGCGTGAAGCGCTCCGCTCCCACGGCTGGGAGGAGGCGCTGGCGGAGTACCGCCGCCGAAGGAATCCACACCTCCGCTTTTCATCTGACCGGACTGGACCAGGGAGCCACTCGAGGCCCTGGTCCCGTTTGCAGGTGGGCTCGGGCTCGAGGTGCTCACCGGCGATTCCTGGGCGATCCTGGCCGGCAGCCGGTCCCGACTGAGTGCGCTGGCCCGGCCCTGGACCGTTCCCGAGCCGTTGACGCAGATCGGCCGCAGGGATCGGCACTGGCGTTGCCGGCCGGACCGGTCACCCGGCTGGCAGACCGCTCGGGGCGTCGGTGTCTCTCGACCGGCCGGTTCTGGTGGGGATCCTCAACGTCACGCCCGACAGCTTCAGCGACGGCGGCCGATTCGCCAGGATCGATGCGCGCTCTGGCTCACGGCGAGAAGTTGCTCGCGGACGGGTGCCGCCATTCTCGATGTGGGCGGCGAGTCCACCCGCCCGGGCCGCACCGAGGCGGTCCCGCAGAGGAGGAGCTGCGCCGGGTCATCCCGGTGATCGAGGCGCTCGTCGCGGGAGCATCCCGTCCCTGATTCGTCTCTATCGACACGGTGAAGGCCGCTGTGGCGCGAGGCCGCGCTGGACGCGGGCGCCGCGTGGTGAACGATGTCTCGGCCTTGCGGCTCGATCCTGAGATGGCATGCCGGGAGTGGTGGCCGGCGCCGGTGCGGGCGTCATCCTGATGCATTCGCGCGGCTCCATTCTCGAGATCGCCTCCTACACGTCATGCCGATTACGGGGGGACGTGGTGGCGGGGTGCTGTCGGGAGCTGCGAGGGGCGCTCGAGCTGCGCCGCCGCGGCGGGCATCGGGCCGGACGCCACCGTGGTCGACCCGGGGTTCGGCTTCTCCAAGACCGCCGAGCAGAATCTGGTGCTGTTCGATCAGCTTGCCGGCGCTCCAGGCGCTGGGACGGCCGATTCTGGTTGGTCCTTCCCGCAAGCGGTTTCTGGGCGCCGTCACCGGGGTGCCGGTGGAGGAGCGCGACCGGGCCACCGCGACCGCCTGCGCCCTGGCCTACGAGCGGGGAGCCCGGCTGTTCCGGGTGCACGACGTTGCCGGAGCGCGCGAAGCGCTCTGGCGCTCGCCCAAGCGCTGGGAGTGCTGGTCCTGAACGCACTCGCTCGGAGTCCGTACGCGGCCGCCCTACGGCGTCGCCTGGTGTCGGCTGGTGTTGCTGGTGTTACCTCCTCACGCTCGCCCCGACCGTCACGTTCTGGGATGCCGGCGAGTTCATCGCGGCCGCCAAGACCCTCGGCATCCCGCATCCGCCCGGAACGCCCCTGTTCGTCATGATCGCCCATGTCTGGGCGATGCTGCTTCCCATTGGCGAATACGCGTTCCGGACCAATCTGCTGAGCGCCGTGCTGAGCGCTCGCGGCAGCGGGCTGCTTCTTTCTGGTCGCCCACGAGTCGATGCGCGCGCTGATTACCGCCGGCCTGAGACGACGAGACCGCGCGGCTCCTGCGTCTCGGCGGTGGCGCTGCGGCGGCCATGCTTGGCGCCTTCACCTTCACCAATTGGCAGAACTCGAACGAGACCGAGGTCTACGCGGTCGCCACGTTCACCATCGCCGCCATGAGCTGGCTGCTCACATCTGGCGGCGGGACCGGGGAACCACGCGGGCGCCGCGGCTGCTTCTGCTGATCGTGTATCTGGCCGGCATCTCGATCGGCAATCACCTGCTCGCGCTGCTGGCGGGTCCGGCGGTGGTGATGTTCGTGGTGGCCACTCTGCGAAGCGCGCCGGCACGCGATCCCGGCACAGCGCCGGGCCGAATGGGCGCAGGTCGCCGTGGTCGCCGGCGTCTGGGCGCTGCTCATCGGCACCGGGCTGGGCAGCACCGGGTTGATCCTTCTGGGCGGACTCTGCTTTCTTGCCGCGGCCGGCTTATGCCGGCGCTCGGAGGGCGGCGACTTTCGCGCTGCTCACTCTGTTCATCGCCTGCGATCGGCGTAACGCCCTATCTCTACCTCTATCATCCGGTCGGCCCAGAACCCGCCGATCAACGAGGCCGCGCCGCGCCACCTTCGACGCGCTGCTGCGCGGTGATCACGCCGGGCGCAGTATCCGCCGCGCACCCCGCTGGACGATCCCACGGTTCCGCACGGCCCGGACAACCCGGGCCGCACCCTGGCCTGCTGGCGATCCAGTTCGCGCGACTACATCGTGTACTTCACCTGGCAGTGGGCCAAGGCGCTGGCAGACTGGCTGCAGGTCTCGATCACCCTGGTCTTCGTCATCGCTCGGCCTTCGCGGCTTGCTGGCCCAGCGGCGGGCCGACCGGCCGGCGTGGTGGCTGCTGCTGGGACTGTTCATGGTCACCGGCATCGGGCCTGGTCATCTACATGAACTTCAGGCCGGGCTTCGGCCGCTGGTTCGACAGTTATCCCGACCGCCTCCGCTCACGAGGTGCGGGAGCGGGACTACTTCTTCGTGGTGAGCTTCATCGTGTGGGGGATCTGGGCCGGGATGGGGCTCGCCGTGATCGCGCGGTCCATCTGGGCGCGCGCCGGCACTGCGCGACGATGGGCGCCCGCTGCGTTGGCCTTCGCCGCTGGTTCCGATCGCCCTGAACTGGACGGCCGCCTCGCGGCGCCATGGCCCCGATGCCCGGCTCGCCGCCGACTTTGCCTACGACCTGCTGAACACGGTACCGCCGTATGGGGTGCTGTTCACCTACGGCGACAACGACACGTTCCCGCTCTGGTGGGCTCAGGAAGTAGCCAACGTCCGCCAGGATGTGACGGTGGTCTGCCTGGCGCTGGCGAACACCGATTGGTACATGCGCCAGCTGCGGGACAATCCGGTTCGCCCGGTAGACCGGGCAGCGCTCCCGGCTCTTTGGCGCGGCGCCCTGAGACCGCCTCCCACCCAACCGCTGCATACCATGACCGACTCGATGATCGCCATCGGCGATGAGCGGCTACGTGGTGCCGCAAGATCAGCGAGTGCACGCTGGGTCCTGTGAGCCGGAATCTCAAGGCCGACACCTTCCTGCTGCCGAATGACATTCTCACCCTCAGCATCGTGCAGCAGAACGTGGGGCGACGCCCGATCGTTTGGGCCATCACGGCCGGCCGCGAATTCGGTGGGTTGAGCGAGTACGTGGTGCAGCAGGGTCTGGGCTACAGCCTGCGATCCAGTCATCCGGATACCACCTCGCCGGCACTGGATACTCGGCGCCTTGCCGGGGCCCCTTTGGACATTCCCACGACAGAACGCCTGGTCTGGGATACCTACCGCTACGGTGATCTGCTCGATGGGGATGTGACCAAACTGGAGACCACCAGTGCCAGCATCGCGTCCACCTTATCGCTTCCGTTCACCCAGCTCACCTACGCCTATAGCGCCCGGGGCCAACAGGAGAAGATGCTGCGAGCCCTGGATCGGGCGATGCAGCTGACCCCAAACCAGTCACTCCGGACGGCGTTGGCGGAGTTGAGGGTGAGGGGGAGGGATACGGTTGAAGAATGACGGGAAGGGCGGGAAAGACGTGAAGGACGGGACCGTATGCAGCAAGGAAAGAGAGGCGGGAAGGTACGGTGAGATTGAAATTGGTCGGGGACCACACACCGGTTCTGACTAATTTAGGAGATGGCTATATACCAGCGGGTCAAGGCCTGGCAGAGATGCCATGATTTGTGTCTGGCCGTGTACCATTCAACAAAGTCCTGGCCATCCGAAGAGCGTTTTGGATTGAGCTCCCAGGCCAGGCGTGCAGCTCACTCAGCGGCAGCTAACATTGCCGAGGGATGTGCTAGAAAAGGGAAGGCAGAGTTCAGGCGCTACCTAAACATCAGTTTGGGGTCGCTTTCAGAGCTTTCGTACACTCTTCTCCTGGCGAAGGAACTTCGAATTCTGTCGGATTCTGATTGGGCTAGCTTGAATAATTTGCATGAACGCGCGGGCGGTATGACGTGGCTGCTCTACAAGTCCTTGCTTCCCAAAAAGTCGGTGCCTGAGTCACCCCTAACCTCCTGACCTCCCATCCCCCGTACCTTCCCGCCTTTCCCGTCCTTCCCAACCTTCCCGACCTTCAATAACACCCCATCCCCCAATAAATTAGGTGGCTATGGATTTCCCAGGCCTTCCGGCCCGGCTGGCGCACGTGCGCGAAACAGTGGCACAGAGCCAGGCGCGAGGAGGCTGGCAGCACCCGGTGCGCATCGTGGCGGTCACCAAGACCCACGGAGCGGAGGCAGTGCTGGCCGCGGTGGATGCCGGCCTCACGGACGTGGGGGAGAACCGGGTGCAGGAGGCACTGCAGAAGCAGGACCAGGCCTCGGAGGTGCCGGTCGACTGGCACCTGATCGGGACGCTGCAGCGCAACAAGGCCCGACATGCCGCCGGCCGGTTTGCTCTGATCCATTCGGTCGACCGCGCCGATCTCGGGGCCGAGCTCGAACGCCGCGTTGCTCCGGGACAGAGGCAGCGAGTGCTGGTCCAGGTGAACTGTTCCGGAGAGCCGCAGAAGGGCGGAGTGGCGCCGGAGTCTCTGCCCTTGTTACTGGATGAGCTGCGGGCGCTGGAACGGATCGAGGTACGGGGTCTCATGACCATGAGTGCGCTGAGCGCCGACGATGGGCGAGCAGCGCCGAGCCTTTCGCCAGCTGCGGGAATTGCGGGATGCGGCGGAGCGCTCCGGGCACGCGCTTGCCGGAGCTCTCGATGGGCATGTCCGGACGACTATCAGGTCGCGGTGGAGGAGGGTGCAACCATGATCCGGCTGGGAACCGTTCTGTTTGGGGAGCGGATGACATGAGCGACGATCACGCGTTCCACCTGACGCCTCTCGATGTCCGGTCTCAGGAATTTGCCCGCACCCTTCGAGGCTACGACCGGGCGCAGGTCGACGAGTTCAAGCTGGCCATCTCGGAGGAGCTGGAGCGGCTGTTGCGCGATCGGGCCCAGCACGAGGAGCGTCTGCGCGGAGTGCAGGAACAGCTGCGGGCCTTCCGGGACCGGGAACGGGCCATGAACGAAGCGCTGGTGGCGGCGCAGCAGCTCCGGGTAGACAGCCGGGAACAGGCCGAGCGCGAAGCCGAGCTGGTGCTGCGGGAGGCCAGGGCCGAAGCGGAGCGGATTCTGGAGCGAGCCCACCAGGAGGAGGCGCTGGTCCGGGAGCGCGCCGACGGGGCGGCCCGCCAATTCACTGCCTATGTCGCCAGCTTCCGTACCCTTGCTGGAGCGCCACCTGGGAGAGGTGGACGGGCTTCAGCGCCGGACCGGTCCCGAAATATCCGACTCCACAGGCTGAAACAATTCCCGGGAAACAGCGTTGACCGCTGCAGCCGGCTGTTGTTCGACCGGATCAGGAGGCCACCGCGGTCGTGCGGGGCGCGCTCCCGGCTGGAGCCGGACGTCGGAATCATCCTCGGCACCGGGCTAGGCGGTCTGGCCGATGAGATCGAGGTGGATGCCTCGATTCCCTACCAGGAATCCCTTCCGGGATTCCCGCTTTCCACCGTCGAGATCACATGCGGGCCGGCTGCTGCTCGGCCGCCTGGGGAAGCGCCCGGTGGTGGCCATGCAGGGCCGCTTTCACCGGTACGAGGGCTACGGCCTCGCTGAGGTGACCTTTCCCGTCCGGGTGATGCGCGCGCTCGGGGCAACGACCCTGGTTGTCTCCAACGCCTGCGGCGGGATGAACCCGCTCTGGGATCCGGGTGATCTGGTTCTGCTCAGCGATCACATCAACCTGCTGGGCGACAATCCGCTGATCGGCGCCAATGACGACCGGCTGGGTCCCCGGTTTCCCGGACATGTCCGCCCCCTACGACGCCGAGCTCCGGGCGTTGGCCCGACGCTGGCGGCAGAGCTGGGGATCAGGCTGCGCGAAGGAGTCTACGTGGCAGTGCCCGGACCGAACCTGGAGACCCGCGCCGAGTACCGGATGCTGCGGGCGAATGGGAGCCGACGTGGTCGGGATGTCTACCGTGCCCGAGGTGATCGTAGCGTCGCACGCGGGAATGCGCACAGTCGGGATCTCGATCATCACCGACCAGTGCCTGCCCGACGCGCTGGAGCCGGCCGACATCGATCGCATCATCGACACCGCCAAGCGGGCGGAGCCGTCGCTGACCCGACTCATCGCGCGGCTGGTGGAGCGCTTGCCCTGATGGCGTTTCCTGCCTGGCCCGATCTCACTCCCAATGAGCTGGAGCAACGGCAACTCGCGCTCTGGAAGTCCGAGGGACTCTTCCAGCAGACCATGGAGGCCGCGGCGGGACGGCAGTCCCTTCGTGTTCTATGAGGGGCCGCCCACCGCCAATGGCCGTCCCGGCATCCATCATGTGTTCTCCCGGACGATCAAGGATCTGGTCTGCCGGTTCCACTCCATGCGGGGAGAGTCGGTCACCCGTATTGCCGGCTGGGACACCCACGGGCTGCCGGTCGAGATCGAGGTGGAGAAGGAGCTCAAGCTCACCGGAAAGAAAGACATCGAGCGCTTTGGCGTGGAGGAGTTCAACGCCCGCGCCCGCAAGAGCGTCTTCAAGTATCAGACCGAGTGGGAGAGTCTCTCCGACCGGATCGGCTACTGGCTGGATTACGAGCACCCCTACGTCACCTGCAGCAACGACTACATCGAGAGCGTCTGGTGGCTGCTGCAGCGGCTGCACCAGCGAAGCCTGCTGTACCGCGGCCACCGGGTCCTGCCCTACTGTCCCCGCTGCGGCACCGTGCTCTCCAGTCACGAGCTGGCGCTCGGCTACGAGACCGTCACCACCAACTCGGTGTACGTGACGTTTCCGCTTCGGGACGACCCGCAGCGCGAGCTGCTGGTTTGGACCACCACGCCGTGGACGCTGCTGTCCAACGTGGCGGTCGCGGTCAACCCCGATCTGGAGTACGGGGAGTACGCCGTGGGCGACCGGCGGATCATCCTGGCCACCGCCAGGGCCATCGCTTCCGAGCAGCAGCCAGCGGGGTGCGCCCAGCTTCAGCGAGCTGGGCGCTCTGCGCACTTTCTCAGGGCGTGAGCTGATCGGGCTTCGATACCGTCGCCCGCTCGAAGTCGTGCCGCTTCCGGAGGATCGCGCGTCGCGGGTGGTCATCGGCGCCGACTTCGTCACTGCGGATGACGGCTCGGGACTGGTGCACCTCGCTCCGGCATTCGGCGCCGACGATTACCAGGCCGGTGTCGAGCACGGTCTGGCACTGGTGCGGCCGGTGGCTCCCGACGGAACCTTTGTGGGCACCACCTGGCCTGAGATCGAAGGCCGGCTGGTCACCGCGCGAGAGACCAACGACCTCATCATCCAGCGGCTCAAGCAGGAGGGCCGCTGGCATCTGACTCAGCCGCATACCCACACCTATCCCCACTGCTGGCGCTGCTCCAGTCCGCTGATCTACTACGCCCGGGACTCGTGGTTCGTGCGCACCTCGGCGGTAAAGGAGCGGATGCTGGAGCTCAACCGGCAGGTGGACTGGCATCCGCCCGAAGTCGGCGCCGGCCGCTTCGGCGAGTGGCTGGAAAACAACGTGGACTGGGCTCTGTCGCGCGACCGCTACTGGGGGACGCCGCTGCCGGTGTGGGTCTGCGATCGACGATTCATCCCATGTCGAGGTGATCGGGAGCTACGCCGAGCTGGCGAAGCGCTGGGGACGGGCGCTGCCGGACGACTTCGACCCGCACAAGCCGTTCATCGACGGATACAGCTGGGCCTGCCGCTGTGGCGGGCTTATGGCGCGCACCCCTGAAGTGATCGACACCTGGTTCGACTCCGGATCGATGCCCTATGCGCAGTGGCACTATCCGTTCGAGCATCAGGACGAGTTCGAGCGCCACTTTCCAGCCGACTTCATCTGCGAGGGTGTGGACCAGACCCGCGGCTGGTTCTACTCCTTGCTGGCCATTGCCACGACCGCCTTCGACAGCCTGGCCTACCGCCACGTGATCGTGAACGAACTGGTGCTCGACGCCGAGGGCCAGAAGATGTCGAAGAGCAAGGGCAACGTGGTCGATCCCTGGGCCATGATCGAACAGTACGGCGCCGACACCATCCGGCTCTATCTGCTCGCCTCGAGTCAGGTCTGGCTGCCCAAGCGCTTCGACCCTCGGACCATCCCCGAAGTGGCGGGAAAGTTCTTCAACGCTCTGAAGAACAGCTACACTTTCTTTGCCGGCTATGCCGGGGACTGGACCCCGTCGCAGGCGCCCACGGAAGCGGAGCGGCCGCTGGTGGATCGCTGGCTCCTCAGCCGGCTGGATGCAACGGTCGAAACGGTCGCTGCGGCCTGGGGCCGTTACGACGTGACCGCCGGTGTGCGGGCGATCATGGACTTCGTGGTCGACGATGTCTCTCAGTGGTACGTCCGAGTCAATCGGGCGCGCTTCTGGGCCCCCGATTCCACCGCCGACCCGGCCGCGCTCGCGACCCTGCACGAGGCTCTGACCACCGTCTCCAAGCTCCTGGCTCCGGCGGCGCCCTTCGTAAGCGATTGGCTGCACCGCGCACTGGCGGGAACATCCGTCCACCTCGCCGGGTTTCCGCTACCGCAGGGGAGGGCAGCGCCCGATCTCGAGGCAGCCATGGATGCGGTGCGTCGGCTCGCCTCTCTGGCCCGGTCGGCCCGCGAAGAGCGCAACATTCGAGTGCGACAGCCGCTGGGCCGGATGCAGGTGGCGGTGCCGGGAGCGGTCCGGGGCCCGACGCTGCAGCAGCTGCTCGAGCTGCTGCGGCTCGAGGTGAATGTGAAGAAGATCGAGGTAGTTGCCTCGGACACCGATCTGGTGCGGCTCAGACCGAAGCCAAACTTTCGGACCCTGGGAAAGCGCTACGGCAAGCGCACCCCGGCGGTGGCGGCAGCGGCGGCGACGCTCACCCCGGTGCAGCTCCGGGGCCTGGAAGCCGGCAGTCCGGCCACGCTGGAGCTGGAGGGCGAGCCGGTCACTTATCTCCCCGAGGATGTAGCCGTCGAGCGGGAGGTTGCCAGCGACTGGCTGGTGCAAAGCAATGGCGCGTTCGTTGCAGCCCTCGATCCGCGGCTGGACGAGGCACTCCGGCTGGAGGGTCTGGCCCGCGAGGTGGTGAACCGGGTCCAACGAATTCGGAAGGAGGCGGGCTACAGTTATACCGACCGCATAGCGCTCTGGATCGACGGTGATGCACCGGTGCTGGAGGCCGTCCGCGCGCATGCGAGCTTCATCCGGGGGGAGACCCTGGCCCGGAATCTGGAAGTGGCTGCGCGGGCGCCCGCGCCGGACCTGGAGCAGCGGGTGGAGATGGATGGAAACGGGGCGGTGGTGGGAGTACAACGATATCAGGACGGTCGGACTTCAGCCGGCCCTCAACCATGGACGAGTGATGAATAAGAAACAGCTGAGCCATCTCGAGAAGCGCCTCATGGAGGAGCGCGCCCGCGTCATGAAGGAGCTGGGGTACTATGACGAGTCCTTCAACGCCACGCTGCAGTCCTCCGACGGCGATCTCTCTTCCTATTCCTTTCATATGGCGGATCAGGGAACCGACGCGATGGAGCGGGAGAAGCAGTTCCTCTTCGCCTCACAGGAGGGCCGGTATCTCTGGCATGTGAACGAGGCGCTGCGGCGGCTGTACGGCACTCCCGAGAAGTTCGGTCACTGCCAGCAGTGCGGCCAGGAGATCAACTTCGAGCGGCTGGACGCCTTGCCCCATGCCCGGCTCTGCATCACCTGCAAGGAGAAAGAGGAAGATGGCAAGCGCCGCTGATCCTCTGATCGCCGGTCCGGAACGGCGGGTCTTCATTGGGGCCGCGGTCGGAACGGTGGTCCTCGACCTGATCACCAAGCTGATCGCCGAGGCCACGCTGCTCCGCACGCCGGGCATTTCGGTCTTTGGGGACTGGTTCCAGCTGCGGCTGGTGTATAACCAGGGCGCGGCCTTCGGCCTCCACGTCGGACCGTACTCCCGCTGGATTTTCTTCACGGTGGCGCTGGTTGCCGTCTTCGTGCTGGCGCGGATGTCGCGCACCAGTCCCGTGGGCGACCGCTTCCGGCAGCTGGCCCTCGGCCTGGTGGCGGGAGGTGCAGTGGGAAATCTCATCGACCGGGTGCGTAGCTCGCGGGGCGTGGTCGACTTTCTCGATGTCGGCGTGGGCGCGCTGCGGTGGCCCACCTTCAACGTGGCCGACATCGCGGTCAGTTGCGGAGCCATCGCCCTGGCGATCTCGCTGTGGCGGGAAGATGCCCACCGCCCGGAGCCGGAATCGGCTTCGGTGGTGTGAGTGACGAAATCTCGTTCACTGTTCTCAGCTCTCAAACCGAGCGTTTGGATCGCTTCCTCGGCGATCAGCTCGGATTCTCCAGAACCCAGGCAGCCCGGCTGATCGCCGGAAAACGGGTCAGCGTCGAAGGGAAAATCGCGCGGGCGTCCCGGCTGCTCTCCCGGGGTGAGACCGTGACCGTGCGCCTTCCTGAGTCCGAACCCCCGCGGACGCTCCTGCCTCGCGCAATCCCGCTCAGCATCATCTTCGAAGACGAGCACCTGGCAGTGATCGACAAGCCGGCCGGGCTGGTGGTGCATCCGGCCCCAGGCCACTGGGACGACACTCTGGTCAACGCGCTGGTCGCGCGGGGAACAACCCTGGCCGGAGGCGCCGAGGGCCGGCCCGGCATCGTTCACCGGCTGGATCGTGACACCTCGGGTTTGATGCTGGTGGCGAAGACTGATCTGGCGCACCGGCGCCTGGGGGCTGCGATCGCCGCCCGACGGGTTCGCCGGACCTATGCCGCCCTGGCCTGGGGACACCTCGACTCCAGCCCTCTGGTCATTGAGGCTCCCGTGGCGCGGCACCCCCAGGATCGGAAGCGCATGGCGATCGTAGCCAACGGCCGCGCCGCCCGCACCGACGCCTTCGTGGTCGCCCGATTCGATGTGGTCGATCTGCTTCGGCTGGAGCTGCACACCGGCCGAACCCATCAGATCAGAGTGCATCTGGAGCATGTGGGACACCCCGTGGTCGGCGATCCGATCTACAGCGGAGGCGGGAGCCGGCGGATCTCCGGCGCGCAACGGCGCAATGCCGACCTGCTTGGCCGCACCACTCCGCGGCAAGCGCTGCACGCGGCCGCTCTGGCATTCCGCCATCCTGTGAGCGGAGCACCACTTGAGTTCGCGGCCGAATGGCCTGACGACTTACGTCCAGCACTCGCTCTGGCTGGTGGCAAAGAACTGGTTGATCGGTCAGACCCGCTCCGCTATCTTCGTTTCTTCAATAGAGATGGCTAACTCTTCCGCGCTTCACGCCGTCATTTTTCGAATCGGTGAGATTGTCTGCGCGGCCCCGGCAGGGATCGTGCGTGAGATCCTCCCCCGGCTCCCAGCCACCCGCATTCCTGGGGTGGCGGACGCAGTCGAAGGGCTGGTCAACGTTCGAGGAAGCCTGCTGACAGTTCTCGACGGGCACATGCTCCTGCAACAGGAGCGGCGACTGTCCGACGAGGGCGCCATTGTCGTGCTCGAAGTCAGAGGGAAGGCTTACGGGCTTGGGGTCGGCCAGGTGCTGGATTTCCTCGAAGTGCCCGCTGCCTCCGTGGTGGAGCGGCAGGAGCTCCCTGGGGTCGATCCCCGGTTGGTCAAGGCGGTAGGACTGGAGTCGAACCGGCACTTCATTCTGCTCGATGTTGATGCCGTATTCGCGCCGATCATCGGAAGCTAAAGGAGGAGTTCCGTGAACCACACCGTGCTCGTCTGCGACGACGCCATCTTCATGCGCACGATGATCAGCGACATCCTGAGCCAGGCGGGCTTCGAGGTAGTGGGCGAGGCCGAGTCCGGGTTACAGGCGGTCGCGAAGTATCGCGAGCTCAAGCCCGATCTCGTCACCATGGACATCGTGATGCCCGACATGGGCGGCATCGAGGCGGTGCGGGAGATCTGCAAGTCAGACCCCGAGGCCAAGATCCTGATGTGCAGCGCCATGGGGCAGCAGGCCCTCGTCGTCGAAGCGATCCAGGCCGGTGCCAAGGATTTCGTGGTGAAGCCCTTCCAGCCCTCCCGTGTCCTCGAGGCGGTACAGCGCGTCCTGGCGTAATCCATGGACCTCTCCAAGTACGCCAGCCTGTTTGTTGCGGAAAGCCGCGAGCATCTCAAAGCCTGCAACAGCTCTTTGCTCGAGTGGGAAAAGGCGCCGTCCGCACTCGAGCCGGTGGATCGGCTCTTCCGGGCGATCCACACGATCAAGGGCATGGCTGCGACTATGGGCTACTCGGCCGTGGCCCAGCTGGCTCATGGGATCGAGAATCTGCTCGATGGGCTTCGGGGGGGCCGCCTGCAGGGCAGCTCGGCAGTCTTCCAATTGCTCTTCCGCGCGATTGACACGCTGGGGAAGTCCGTGGAAGCCGCCGCCGCAGGGGCAGAAGAAGCCCCGGATGCGGCGCTACTGGTTGAGCTGGATCGTGCAGCCGAAGCAGATCGCCCCGCCAACCCTCCGGCAGTGGCAGGGGAGACTTCACCTCCGGCCCGGCGCATTACCGATGCTCCTCGCTCTCGACCGATTCAGGTGACCATTCGTCCTGGTGCGGTCATGCGGGGGGCTCGAGCAGCCCTGGTGCTCCGGCGGGCCGAGACCTTGGGCGCGGTGAGCACGATCCGTCCCCCACTAGTCGAATTCGAGCGGGATGATTTCGACGGCCGCTTCTCCTTCCGGCTGCAGACCCGGTCGTCCGATCCCGAGATCATCGCCGCGCTGCGTGCTGTCGGCGACGTGGAGACCATGGAGATCGTCGAGGCGGTTGCGGCCACTGTGGATTCGCAGCCGGGAGCAAACCGGCAAATTCGGGTGGATCTGCGCCGGCTCGATCTGCTGATGAAGCAGGTCGGCGAGCTGGTCGTGGCGAAGAACCGCCTCGGTGCACTAGCCACGGAGTCCCGCGATCCCGTCCTCATGGAAGTGAGCGAGAGGGTCAACCGCCTCGTTTCCAGTATGCAGGGCGAGGTGCTCGCCTCCCGCATGACCCCGGTAGGTGAGGTATTCGAGCGGTTTCCTCGCCTGGTGCGTGACCTTTCGCGGGATCTGGGCAAGCAGATCCGCTTCGATACGGAAGGCGACGAAATCGAGCTGGACCGGTCGATCCTGGACGAGATCGGTGAGCCTCTGGTGCACCTGATCCGGAACGCGGCGGATCACGGGCTCGAGTCTCCCGCCGAGCGGCTGGCCTCCGGTAAGCTGGCCGAAGGTCGCATTCTGGTCTCGGCCTCACGGGAGCGGAACACGGTGGCGATCAGGGTCACGGATGACGGCCGCGGCATCGACCGGGACAAGGTCCTGGCCAAGGCTCGACGCGAGGGGCTGGCGCCCGAGACGGATACGCTGCCCGACGATCTCCTGGTTCGGGTGCTGGCGCGACCGGGATTCAGCACCGCTCAGCAGGTGAGTGGTGTTTCCGGTCGTGGCGTGGGTGTGGACGTGGCGATGAGCCGGGTCCGTGCGCTCGGCGGAACCCTCGAGGTGCGCAGCGAGCTGGGGCGGGGGACCACGTTTCTGATCCGCGTTCCGCTCACCCTTGCCATTGTCCGCGCATTGCTGACCGAGGCCGGTGGCGAACGGTACGCCGTGCCGCTGGCCTATGTCGCCGAGACGGTGGACTTCGACCGTGCGATGGTGACGGCGCTGCGCGATCGCGAGGCATTGGTGGTACGGGACCGGGTGATACCGACGGTTCACTTGCGTGACCTGATCGCGGCCCGGGCGGGGTCTAGGTCGAACCGCCGGCCTACGGTGATCCTGGAAGTGGGCGAGCGCCGCGCCGCGCTCGTAGTCGATGCTCTGGTAGGGCAACAAGACATCGTGGTCGAGCCGTTCGACGCCCCCCGGGGGCTCCCGTCGTTCGTGGGCGGCGCGACTATTCTCGCCGATGGGGCGCCTGCGTTGATCCTCGACGCAGCGGCGCTCCTCTAGGAGGCCCGCATGGAAGTCCGTGACCTGAAGGAGTCACAGCTCGACGCCATTCGCGAGGTGGCCAATATCGGCGCCGGCCACGCTGCCACCGCGCTCTCCGGCATGACCAACCGCACCATCATGATCACCGTGCCACGCGTGTTTGTGCGCCCGCTGGAAGAAGCGTGTGACCTGGTCGGCGCGGCCGACGCGGTGGTTGCCGCGGTGCTCATGCATATGATGGGCGACCTGACCGGCCGGGCGTTGGTGCTCTTTCCCGAGAAGTCCGCCTACACCGTGTGTGACTTCCTGTTTCGTCGGCCCGTGGGCACCACCAAGGAGCTGGGCGAGATGGAGCAATCCGGACTCAAGGAAACGGGAAACATCCTCGCCAGCGCCTATCTGAATGCGCTGAGCGATTTCATGGGCATGATGCTGATCCCGTCAGTACCCAGCCTCGTCATCGATCTAAGTGGAGCGGTTCTCACCACGGCGCAGCTCAATTTCGGGCATGAGCGGGACTACGCCTTTTGCGTAGAGACCACCTTCAAAGTGGAGGGAGCCGCGGACACGCTGGGGGGCCATTTCCTGCTGCTGCCCGATATGTCGTCGCTGCGGGCCATTTTCGACGCCATTCGCCTGCCATAGCGCCATGCCGGCTCCCGCGCTCTCGGAGCGCGATCTCACCGTGCTTCGATCCTTCGCCTCCCGGATCGATCCCTCCGATGCCGGCGCCCACAACAACCTCGGTGTCCTGTATTACCAGAAAGGCCTGATCGAGGAAGCGATCGCAGAGTTCGCGCGCGCCCTGGAGCTCGATCCCAAAATGCAGGTGGCGCAGACCAACCTGGAGATCGCCTATCGGGAGAGCGGGCACTACGATCGCAAGATCGGAGAGCTGAAACAGCGGGTCCAACGCGCCCCCACGGCTCGCGAATCGCGCTGGGAATTGGGCCGAGCCTATGCCATGCTGGGCCGCCATGAAGACGCCATCATCGAGTTCCAGCAACTTCTGGCGAATCACCCCGACGACGTCCCCGCCATGCTCCAGCTCGGACTGGCGGAAAAGGCGCGAGGCCGGCTCGACGCAGCGAGTGACTGGCTGGCCCGAGCCTGTGACCAGGAGCCGGAGAATCCGGTGGCCCGGTTTCATCGGGGCGAGGTGCTCTACAATCGGGGCCTGACCGAACTGGCGCTGGTCTCACTGAAAGAGGCGGTAGCTCGCAATCCGGACTACGCCGAAGCGCACTATCTGCTCGCCTTCGTGTACGGCGAGCTGGGTCAGCCCGAGGCCGCTCGCGCGGCAACCAAGCGGGCTCTCGAGCTGAACCCCATGCTCGGGCGGGCGCAGGCGAATCTGGCGCTCGGCAGCGGGGCGGTGGGGCGGCGGGGCAGTGAGGAAGAGTCGGGCTCGAGACGCAGCCAGCGTGCACACCCTGGTTCGGGCGAAACTGCGCAATCGACCCCGGCGCAATCTGCCCCGCTGCCCGGCCGCCCGGCTGGCCCGCTTTCCGTTCCCGGCTCTCTCCTGGCGCACTACAACCTGGGTCTGGCCCTTCGACAGCAGGGCTACCACGACGATTCATTGCGAGAGTACCAGCTCGCGCTCGACGCCGGGGAAGACCGCCGGCTCAACCTCCAGGCCATGGCCGAGGTTCACATTCTGCGGCGCGACCTCACCGCGGCGCTGAAGCTCTACGACGACCTCGTGAAGGAACACGCCGATTCGCCCAAGCTCTGGAACGAGCGCGGCGTCTGCCTGCACCAGTCGGGCCGACGGAAGGAGGCCATCGCCTCCTATGAAAAGGCCGTCGCCATCGATGCCGCTTATCAGCTGGCCTGGAACAATCTAGGCGTCATTCGGTCCAGTGAGACTGGGAACGACAAAGCCGTCAGCGCGTTCCGCAAAGCACTCACTGGTGACCACCCGCTGCTCACCGCGCGGCTCAACCTGGCTCTGCTGCTCTTTCAGCAGCGGCAGTACAAGTCCGCGCTGGAGGAGTACCAGCGTGCGCTGGCGGAGCAGCCGGCCAGTGCCATCGGTTGGAACGGTGTGGGACTGGTGCTGGTGGAGATGAAACGGTTCGAGGACGCCCGCAACGCCTTTGGGCGGGCGGTGGATCTGGACAGCGACTTCGCCCCAGCGCACTACAACCTGAGCTTTGTGCTGAGTCAGCTGGGCGACTTCGATGGTGCGTTGCGGGAGACCAAGCGTGCGCTCGAGCTCGAGCCGCTCTATGTCCCGCAGAAGTTTGCGCTGACCATCGATCTCCAGTACGAAGATCCGACTATAGCCATCGCACCCGAGCTGGTGGCCGATGTGAGTGGCGAAGAGCTGGCCGGGGAATTCAGCTTCGAGTCCCCGGTGCTGGACCGGTTGTTCGAGGAGCTCGCCCCGGCCACCACCCCAACTCCCCGGGCCGGGCCCGCCGAAGAATCGCTGAACGTAGCCCGTGATCTCATCGCCAGGGGTTTGCTCGACCAGGCCTCGGGCGAGCTCAATCGTGCCATGGCCCGGGGTGCCCCTACCGCGCCTACCACGGTGCTTCTGGGCGACATCTTCGCTCGCCGTGGCCTTTATGGCGAGGCGCTGGAGCGCTACCGCGAGGCGCGGATTCTTGCTAAAGCGCACACCGGGGCGCTGCTCGGAGAAATCAGGGCGCTACTGTCGCTGGGTCGCGGCGCCGAGGCCGCTCCCCTGGCTGATGAGCTCGCGTCACGAGCCCCGGCCGATCCGGCTGTTCTGGGAACCAGGGCCCGGGTGAGACTTGCCGTCGGCGATGCCGCCGGTGCGCTCGAGACAGTTCGGAAGGCGCAGTCGATCGCGCCCGGTCAAGCCGACCTCTTTCATCTCCAGGCCCAAGCCTCGGCCCGACTGGGTGATAGGACCGGTGCGCTCACCGCCTTCCAATCGGCGCTTCAACTGGATCCTTCTCTGGTTCGAGTCTGGTGCGAGCTGGGCGGGCTGGAGGAGGAACAGCATAACTGGACCTCCGCCCGGGCCGCCTACGAGCGGGCGCTCGACCTGCTGCCCACCTACGCCCCGGCCGCACTCCCGCTGGCCGACCTCATTCGCCGGACGGAATCGGCCCAGGCCGCCATTCCAGTGTTGGTCCAGGTCCTGGAAGCCGATCCTTATGAGCTGGAGGCGCTGACGGCGCTGGGCCACGCCTTGCTAGAGGATGGGCGAACGGTCCAGGCCCTCGAGGCCTTCGCGCGGGTGCTCCGTTTCGATCCTGACCACCCGGCAGCGCTGTACCACCAGGGTACCGGCTTTGCCCGCCAACGTCAGTTCGACCAGGCGGTTCAAGTATGGGAGCGGGTAATCGAGCTGGACCCGGATGGACCTTTCGCCACCGAGGCCCGGAGCCGGGCCCGATCTGCCCGCGACCTCCAGCACATCTTTGCCGGGGCAAGCTGAGACATGGCGCTCGAAGGTCCGCTGAAGGAATTCCATATCCAGGACGTCTTTCAGCTGCTCGATTTGGGCCGGAAGAACGGGGTCTTGCGCGTCACCTCCGAGCTGCGCCAGACCGCGGCATCGGTCACGTTCGACCGGGGCGGCGTTGTCGCAGCCAGCATGGGAAAGAACCCGCAGCGCTTCGGGACTCGGCTGGTGCGCCTCGGCAAGATCTCGGCAAAGGATCTGGATCGGGCACTCGTCCAGCAGGAGAAGGGAGATACCCGCCGTCTGGGGGACATCCTGGTGGCGAATGGCGCGATCAACCGCCGGGAGCTCGACCGACAATTGAAGGCTCAGATCGAGGAAACGATCCTCGACCTGCTGGGCTGGACCGAGGGACACTTCCGCTTCGAGGAATCGGCCGAATCGGAGGCGTTGGTCGAGGCCCCACTCCGGATCCCGACCGAAGGGCTGCTGATGGAATCCGCCCGGCGCTCGGACGAGTGGTCCCGGATGGAAGACAAGCTGCCTCACCTGCGGGTCGTGCCCAAGCTGCCACCACCGGATTCAGCGGCAAAGGGCAAGCTGGATCTGCTTCCGTTCCAATGGGAAGTGCTGGCGGCGGTCGACGGCTTGCGGGACCTCCAAACGCTGGCCGACCTCTTGGGCAAGTCCGAGTTCGATGTGGCCCGCACCATCTACACCCTGGCTGAAGCAGGAGTGGTAGTACTGGATGCCGGATCAGCGGGGCAAAACGGCAAGGACCACAACACGCCGCTTCTCCCCGTGCGTGAAGCATTGGCCAAGGGACAATTCGAAAAGGCTGCCCAGGCGGTCCAGGAGGTTCTTCGGGCGGATCCGCTGATGCCGGAGGCGCGACGCCTGATGGGTCTGTGTCAGGCGGCCCTCGGACGTTTTCGTGGCGCAGCGGAGACCTGGAAGAGCTGGTCCCGCCTGGGCACGCGGACGCCTGCGGAAGAGGCGCTCGCGCCCGAGGTTGAGCGCTTGAGACAAGCAGCGGAAATCCTGGCAGAAGAGCTGGAGAGCTATCGTGAGTGACGACATCAAGACCCTGACCGCCCGACTGGCGGACGAGCCGGCGAGCCTGGCTTTTCTGGATTTGGGTGAAGCGCTGCGCCGCCGAGGGCAGCTCGACGCCGCCTACAAGGTGACGCGGGGCGGCCTCAGCCGATATCCCGCCCTGGCTGACGCTCACGATCTGCTCGGCAGGATTCTGGGGGATCAGGGCGATCTTGCGGGCGCTTTCGATGCCTGGGCCGAAGCGCTGCGGTTTGACCCAATGCGAATCGGCGCCCTGAAGGGCATCGCCTTCCTGTACTTCCGCGCTGGCGACATTCCCGCGGCTCTAGAGCATCTCCGCCGCGCCGCCGAGATCGACCCCGACGATGTCACTATCGGTCAGGCAATTGAGCGGGTCAAGGGAACCGGTGCGGCTCCGGCCAGTGGGCCTGCTTCGTCAAAAGCGGCCGGACCCAAGGCCGCCTCGGTCGAGGCTCCGCCCACCCCCGTGTCTCACGCCGTGAATGGCACCAGCGAAGCCAATGGGCGGGGCGATCACGGCATCATGTTGGTGGATAGCAAGGGCCTGCGGTTGAATGGAACTCTGTTCAGTCCGAGCAACGAAGATGTAGGCGATCGAGTGGCTGCTGAGCTGGCCGGAGTGTCCAAGGAGGCCAATCGGACGAGCCGCTTGCTCGGTCTAGGCGGATGGCAGGCCATCGCGGTGGAGTCGCCCGAAGGAAACCTGTTTCTGGTGGCACCCACGCCGGACACGATGCTGCTCGCGGTGCGAGATCCCTCTCTACCGATGGCGCGGCTCGGGCTGATCGCTGAGCGCGCCGGCCGCGAGGCCCGAGCCTGGCTGGAGAGTCACACATGAGTGATGCCCAAGTCACCCTGGAGCGGGTCACTCAGGTGCCCGGAGTAAAGGGCTCGCTGCTCATCTCGGGCACCGACGGGCTCGTGGTGGCCGAGAGGCTGATGGACGGCATCGACGGCCGGGCGATTGCCGCTCTGGCAGCCAGTCTGGTCCAGCGGCTGGATCGCGCCACGCAGCAGGCCGGCATGCCGGCGCCGACCTTCGTGCACTTGCGGGGCAACAACGGCTCGGTTCTGGCGGCACCGGGCCGGAACGATTTGGTGCTGGTGGCGGTTGCGGCGACCGATGCAAACCTGGGACTCGCCCGGGTTCAGATGCTGGATGCGGTGGGTCGCCTGGCCTGATGCGCGCGCTCGAGCCCTGGGTGGCGGCGCCCCTGCAGACCTTCATCACCGAATCCTCCGCCCGGCTGATCCTGCTGATGACCACCTCGGGGCAGGTGGTGGCCCAGCACGGGTTCTCCCGGTCGGTGGAGGTGATGACCGCGGCAGCGCTGGGAGCCGCCATCGTGGCTTCGACCGAAGAGCTTGCTCGATTGATGGGAGCGTCCCGGTTTGCTGCTTTGGTGCATGGGGGAAACCGCCAGAGCTGCATGCTCTCCGCCTTCGGCACGCCGCGGGGACGGTGGATTGGTCTGGTGGTGTTCGGATCGGAGACGTCGGTGGGACTGGTGCAGCTCTTTTTCGACCAGATGGTAGAGGAACTGGTTCAAGCAGCCCCGCGGGAGCCGGCGGAGAACCAGCCGTTGCCGGAAAACTTCGAGCGTGAGCTGGACACGAGCCTCAAAGAACTCTTTGGACGGTAGCGAATGTCTCTGGTCAACTTTACCGCCCGCGAAATCACCTGCAAGATCGTCTACTACGGCCCGGGCCGTTCGGGCAAGACGACGAATCTGCAGTACGTCTATGGCCGCGTTCCCGAGTCCCGCCGGGGCCGCATGGTGTCGCTGGCTACCCAGACCGACCGCACCCTGTTCTTCGACTTTCTCCCGCTGGAGCTGGGATCGATATCCGGCTTCACCACGAAGTTCCAGCTCTACACGGTGCCGGGACAGAGCTACTACAACGCAACCCGGAAGCTGGTGCTGCAGGGGGCGGACGGAGTGGTGTTCGTAGCCGACAGCCAGGCTCGCCGCTTCGACGACAATCTGGAGAGTCTGCAGAACCTGCAGGATAATCTGCTGGCGCAGGGCGTGGACATCCGGCACCTCCCGGTGGTGTTCCAGTACAACAAGCAGGATCTCCCGCGCGACCTGATACTGACCCAGGAGGAGATGGATGACGCCCTGAACTTCCGCGCGGTTCAGAGCTTCAGCGCCGACGCCTTGCATGGGACCGGCGTGTTCGAAACTCTGAAAGGGATATCGGAACAGGTCCTGAAGCGTCTGGCCGCGGGGAGCGCCGTCGCGTGACCGCTACGCTCAACCCGCTCTACCGCTTCGACACGCTGGTCGTGGGTGCGGCCAATCGCTTGGCATTCACCGCCGCCAAGGCAGTCGCGGAATCTCCGGGCACGGTGTACAACCCGCTCTTTATTTATGCCCGTCCCGGGCTGGGCAAGACCCATCTCTTGATGGGCCTCGGGCATGCTGCCCGCGCGATCAACCCCAGGCTGACGGTCGAATACCTCACACTGGACGAGTTCGTTGAGTCCTTCCATGCGGCCGTGGCGGCAGGGCAGGGTGAGGCCTACCGCCGCCGGTTCAGTGACGTCGATCTGCTCCTGGTCGACGATGTGCAGTTCCTGACCCACCGCCGGGAGATGCAGGCTGAGCTGCTCAGGCTCAGTGACGCCTTGCAGACCACCAATCGTCAAATCGTGCTCACTAGCGACCGTCCGCCGGCCGAGATTGAGGCGCTCGACGAGCGGCTCATCCGCCGCTTTGCCGGCGGCCTGGTGATCGATATCGCGGCTCCTGACTATGAGACCCGGGTGGCCATTCTCCGGCGGAAAGCGGAGGAACGGCGTGCCAGGTTTGGTGAGGGTGTGCTCGAGGCGGTAGGATCGCTGGTGATCGACAACGTGCGTGAGTTGCTCGGCGCGCTCAATCGGCTGGTCGCCTTTCAGGCGGTGAGTGATACTCCCCTCAAGCCGGCTCAGGCTCGGGCGCTCGCCGGGGGAGCAGAACGGGTTGAGGAGCAACCGCGGAAGACCGGGAAGCTGGCGGGAGACGTCGAGAAGACAGAGAAGCCAGAGAAGCCAGAGGAGGAAGCAGAGGCGGAGGGTATCGACGAGTTCAGCGATTTTCTGTCGGAGGTCTCCGCCACGGTGGCCCAGCAGGTGGATTCGTGGCGAACCAAGGTGGCAGCGGCAATTCTCCGATGGGAAGGAGAAGGATTCAGTACCGCGCGGCTCGACACGTTGCTGCAGCGGGAGATGACCACGGATCCGGAGGAGGTGCTGCGCCAGTTCGAGTCCGACGTGCGCCGGCTCCAGGCGCTTCACGCCGAGGCCTCGGAGCTGGCTCCATCGCTGGCCGGCTCCAGCGCCTTTCGCGATCCGGAGGACATCGCGGGCGCGGAGGCGGTTACCCAACGTGCCCGCGAGGGCGCGCATCCCCCGCCGGCTCCGCTTCCGATCTGGCGGCTCGACGACCTCTTCGAGAGCCCTGGCAATCGCATGGCGCTGCAGGCCGCTCGGGCCATCGCCGGGGAACCAGCCCGTCGTTACAACCCTCTTGTCATTGTTGGCGCGAGTGGGGTGGGCAAGACGCACCTGCTGCACGCTCTGGGGAATGCTTTGGCAACGCGGTTAAAGGGCCCGGTGGCCTGCCTCAGCGCCCATGAGCTCACCGGAGAGCTGATCGAGGCCATCGATCGCGACGCCGTCCCGGCGTGGCGGGCACGGTACCGCGGTGCCGCGGCCTTTCTGTTGGACGATGTCCATCTCGTCGCCGAGAAGGATCGAACCCAGGATGAGCTGTTCGTCCTGTTCAACTTCCTGATCGAATCCGGCCGGCAGATGGTCTTCACGTCCGCGGTGCCACTGGCGGAAATGAAGGCCGTGGAGGGCCGCCTCCGAACCCGGCTCGAGGGCGGGCTGGTGGTGGATTTGCCGCCTCCGGAACGGGAAGTTCGCCAGCAGGTGGTCGAGCGTTCGCTGCAGGCCAAGGTGGGCACAGTCGATCCCGAGTTGGCGGCTTATGTCGGCTCGCGTCCGGTAGAGTCCATCAGAGCGGTGCACGGCCTGCTTCAGCGAATCCTCAACGCCGCTGAGGCGCAGGGTGGCCCGCCAACGGTGACTTTGGCTCGAGAAGTGCTCGAGGGAGCGCAACCCAAACCACCCCGGAAGTCCTCCACCCGGTCAAGCGGAGTGGTGGCAGTCGCCGGCGGACTCAAGAGCCGGGAGAAAATAGTTTGGGACTGGCCTGATGTCGGTGAGCGCATCATCGAGGAGTGGCGCTGATGGCCATCAAAGGCAGCCTCAAGGAGGCCAGTCTCCCGGATGTCATCCAGCTGCTCTTCCTCGGCCGGCGGACCGGCTGTCTGGCCCTCGCCGATCAGCACAATTTCGGCACGATCTACCTCGACGAGGGGCAGATCGTCTACGCCTCCATCGTCAATCGGCGGGACCGGCTGGGCGATATCCTGCTTCGCAAGGGGCGCATCAGTGCCGCGCAGCTGCAGCAGGCGATCGATGCTCAGGACGAAGACCGGCAGCACAAGCTGGGAGAAATACTGGTAGGGCTCGGCATGCTGACCCGGGCCGAGCTGGAGGACTACATACGCCTCCAGATCGAAGAGGCGGTGTACTACCTGTTCACCTGGACCTCGGGGACTTTCAACTTCGAGGCCGGCGTGAAACCGGAGCGGGAAGACTTTCTGGTTCGAATCAGTCCCGAGGCCCTGCTGTTGGAAGGGGCCCGTCGGGTCGATGAATGGAGCCTGATCGAGAAGAAGATCCCCTCTTTCGATCTGATCTTTTCGGTCGACCAGCACCACATCGCAGAGTCAGGACCCACGCTGTCCGCCGAGCAGCGGCGTCTGCTCCCGTTGGTCGACGGGACCCGCGATGTGCGGCAATTGATCGATGCATCCGGGCTGGTGGAATTCGAGGTCGGGAAGGCGCTGTTCGGTCTGATCACCGCCGGGTTTGCTCATCGGACGGGAACCTCCAAGGCGGCGCCTCCAAAGGTCAACGATAACCGAGTCGACGAGCACCGGAACCTGGGGATTGCGTTCTACAAGGCAGGCATGCTGGAGGAGGCCTTGCGGGAGTTCAGGCGGGTGGTCGAGCTGCGTCCGGCCGACAGCCGAGCCCCGTTGTTCCTGGGTTTGATCGCCATCCGCCAGGCGTGCTGGGACGAGGCCGCTCTGGCGCTACGTCAGGCGGCCGAAGCCGGAGTTCCCCGGCCGGCTGCTCTGCATAATCTCGGCTTTGCGCTGGAGCAGCTGGGCCGGTTGGATGAGGCCGAGGCGGCCTACGGAGACGCCGCCGGGCGAGCCAAGGACGACGCCCGGATCATGCTGGGCTGGAGCATCGTGGCACTGAAGCGGGGAGACAACAAGGTGGCCCAGTCGCGCCTGGCCCAGGCCTGCGAGCTGATGCAGGGGAAGCCGGTGCCGGCGCTGTGGTATTGGGCGGCCGCCTCTGGCGGCGGTCGGACAGGACGATACGGAAAACGCTTTGCGGATCGCCCGGCAGGGGGTCGAGGCCTACCCGAACAATCCGGTTCTCCAGAACAATCTGGCCGTGCTCCTGGAGGCCAGCGGTGATACGCAGGCGGCTGAGGCGATGCTTCGCTCCGCCCTGGCGGAAGATGCCGCACTGCCGCAGGTCTCCAAGAACCTGGGCGACATTCTCTACCGCACCGGACGCTACGACGAAGCGGGCGAGGCCTACGAACGGGCGGCCAAGCTGAACCCCGGGCTCGGAGACGACCTCTATTTCAAGCTGGGGAACATCGCCTACAAACGGCGCGATCTGGCGCGAGCCCGGGAAAGCTGGGCCCAGGCCACCGCGCTCAATCCGGGGCATCAGCTGGCTCGGGCCAACCTGGAAATGCTGGACCTCTCCCGATGACGCCGCCGGATGAGGAAGCATTTCTCGACCTGATCGGCAGGATCTCCCGCCACACCGGGCTCTCGCTCGATGGCTACAAGGACAAGTGTCTCCGGCGGCGCATAGCGGTTCGCATGCGCGCGTGCGGGGTACAGAGCTACGGGGAATACCAGGAGCTGCTCGAGCGGGATTCCGCGGAAGCTGCCCGGCTCAAGGCCACGATCACGATCAACGTCACCAGCTTTTATCGCAACGCCGAAACCTGGAATCTGGTGCGCAATCGAGTCCTCCCCGAACTGTTCAGCGGAACTTGGTCCGCGGTGCGGGCATGGAGTGCAGGGTGCTCCTCCGGGGAAGAAGCGTACACCCTCGCCACGCTGATGGCCGAATTCCTGGATCAGCAGGGCAGAGGAGAGCACCTCGATCGGGTGACGGTGGACGCGACCGACGTCGACGCCCAGTGTCTGGCCCGGGCGCACGAAGCTCGATATCCCCGCGAGGCTCTCGCTGACGTGCCGGCGTCGCTGGCCCGCCGGTACTTCGAAGAGCGGGGTTCCGAGTACCGGGTGATCGAGCGGGTCCGTCGCAGGGTGGTGGTTCGGGCCTCCGATCTTTGCATCGATCCGGCTCCTCGACGCAGTTATCAGCTGATTTTCTGCCGGAATGTGGTCATCTACTTCGGCCGAGCCATGCAGGAGCGGGTCTTTCTCGACTTTGCCGAGGCGCTGGCGCCCGGAGGGTTCCTGGTTCTGGGCAAGGTGGAATCGCTGTCGGGACGAGCCCGAGACCTGCTGACACTGTTGGACGCGCGCGAGCGAATCTACCGGCGGGCAGCGTGAGCGGCCGTGAGGTGGTGGTCCGGGTAGCGGATCTGGGCGTCGGGCAAGGGGAGGACACGCTCCTGACGGTCGGACTGGGGAGCTGCGTCGCCATCGTTCTGCACGACGCCGAGGCCAGGGTGGGCGGATTGGCGCACGTGCTTCTCCCCTCGCCGGCGTTGGCCCGGGATGACGGCAATCCGGCCCGGTTCCCTCAATCAGCTGTACCCCGGCTGCTGCACCTGATGTCGGCCAAGGGAGCTCAGCCCCGGCGCATCACGGCCCGGTTGGCCGGAGGCGCCAGCATGTTCGCGGCACTGGCTCCGCCCGGCACCATTCAGATGGGCGAGCGCAATCTGGCCGCGACGCGCCAGGCACTCATGTCGCACAACCTGCCGTTGGTTGGGGAAGCTGTTGGAGGCGATTTCGGCCGAACGGTGCGGCTGCGGGTGGCCGATGGCCTGGTCGAGGTGAGCACGGTGGCGCATGGCGTCCGGCACCTCTGATCCCGGCCGGGTCCTCGTGGTGGACGATAGTCCATTCTTCCGGCGACTTCTCACCGACGTGGTAGAGGGGTCCGGCGAGTTCCGGGTCGTGGCCACCGCGCGCGATGGCATGGATGCGCTACGGAAGGTTCGGGCGCACGCTCCAGACCTCGTGCTGATGGATCTGGAAATGCCGGAAGTCGACGGGCTCGGCGCGATCGGGTACATCATGGCGGAGTCACCGCGGCCCATCGTCGTGGTCAGCGCTCACGTCGGGCCGGGCGCCTCGGCTGCGATCCGCGCGCTCGAGTTGGGTGCCATCGATCTGGTGGTCAAAGAGGACGATCGCGGTGTGGCCGCCAACGCCCGCTTCGCCGACCGGCTCATCACGGTCCTGCGCGCCGCCCGGACCGCCGACATCAAGCGATTGACTCAGGCAGCGGCGCCACCGCCGACTTGGCCTGCCGGCCAGGCGGTCGAAGCCCCTGGTGAGGCAAGACTGTGTGTGGCCATCGCGGCATCGACCGGGGGGCCCCGCGCCTTGTCTCTCCTGGTGCCTCACCTGCCGGTTGGCCAGGGAGCGGCCATTCTGATCGTGCAGCATATGCCGCCCAAGTTCACCAGAAGCCTGGCCGAGCGGTTGGCCGCACAGAGTCGCTGCAGGGTGGTCGAAGCAGAAGACCGTATGCCGCTGCTGGCCGACACCGCCTATGTGGCGCCGGGCGGTTTTCACATGCGGGTGAGTCCAGCAGCCGGCGGGCTCTGTCTCGCCCTGGATCAGGAGCCACCGGTCTGGGGCGTCCGTCCAGCCGCCGATCCCACCTTCGGAAGCGTGGCCCGGGTGTTTGGACCACGAGCGATCGGCGTGGTGCTGACCGGAATCGGTCGGGATGGAGCAGAAGGCCTGAGGCAGATTCGTGACGCCGGGGGAACTGGAATGGCTCAGGATCGGGAGAGCGCCACCATCTATGGTATGCCGGGGGCGGCGTTCCACGCCGGAGGAGCTCAGTACGTCGTGCCCATGGCCCAGATGGCGGACCGCATTGCCACCGAGCTGTACCGGTTGAAGCATCAATGAGTGCACGTACAAGCGGATTTCTTCTGGTTCGCGTCGGCCAACGCCGCGTAGGCCTCCTGGTCGAGCAGGTGGTGGAGGTAATCCAATTGAGTGAGGTCCATCCTGTACCGGTCAGGGAGGCCGCCGTCCGCGGCCTGGTCGCGCTTCATGGCCGCATGCTGCCGCTGGTTCACCTCGCGTCACTGCTGGAAGGCCGGCCGACTCCGGTCGGCTCTGGAAATGTCGGGGTAGTGGTGAACATTGCCGGCCGCCGCGTCTGTCTCGAGGTGGACGAGGCAGAGGTGCTGGTTCGGGAGCGGGCGCTGCCGGTTCCCCCTGGGGAGACGCTGCCCTGGGCTGTGGGAGTGGCGCGCCATGCGGAAACATTGGTGCCGCTGCTCGACTTGCCCGCGCTGAGCTCACGTTTGACGGAGGCCTCTGCATCATGAACACTGGCGACGATGTGCAGGTAGTAACCTTCAGGGTGGGACGCCAGGAATTCGCCTTCGACATCCTGCAGGTGGAGCGTATTCTCCGCTACTCACCCCCGTCTCCGCTCCCCAAGGCACCCCAGTTCCTCGAAGGCGTGATGCCGTACGGCGACACCGCCGTACCCGTAATTGACTTGCGCAAACGCTTCGAGCTGGATGCACCGATACGGGAGGAAACGCGGGTCATGGTGCTGGAGCTGGAGAAGCAGCGGGTGGCCGTGCTGGTAGATGAGGTGCGCGAGGTGCTGCGGGTGGACAGTACTGCCATCGCGCCGCCCGGCCCGGTGGTGAGTGGCCTGGCAGCGGCGTACATCTCCGGAATTATCTCCCGGCCGGAGCGCACCATCATCCTGCTCAACGCCCGCAAGCTGCTCTCCTCCAGCGAGCGGTTGGCGCTGAGCGAGCTCGGGGCGGCGTAGATGGCCCAAGCCTGGCTCACCGCCTTCAAGGCGGAGCTGACGGAAATGGCCGCCCGCCTGGACGCACCGGGTGGTGAACGGGATACTCTGAAGAAGGACATCATCTCTCTGTTCAAGCGGGTGGACGGCGCCCTGACGGACCTGGGGCAGATCAAGGAAGGCATTCGGGAGCTGGTCGAGCGCTACAAGCAAACGGCAAACGGAGCCGACGCCACGGCGGCTCCACAGTTTACCGGCGAGCGGCCCGCAGTTCACGCCGACCACCTGGGGGCCTCGACCTATATCGAGAAGGGCTGGAGCCTGATCTCATTGGGCGATTATGGTGGTGCCATTCAGGCTCTGGAAAAGGCCCTGGCGCTTTCGCCCGGCGCGGTCCACGCGACATCGCTCCTGGGCTGGGCACAGATGCTGAACGAGAACTACGATGAGGCACTGGGAAACTTCTCCAAAGTTCTGATGAAGGAACCGGCCAACGCGCTCGCCCGGATCAACGTCGGATATATTTGTCTCAAGAAAGGGATCTTCGGGGAGGCCATCGAGCATCTGTCCAAAGCCATTCGACTGGACAATGACCGCAAGGCCACCTTGTACGCTCACTATTATCTCGGTCTGGTGTACCTGGAGCGGGAGATGTACGAAGATGCCCAGACCTTTCTCCGCAAGACTCTGAAGCTCGGCCCCAACCTCATCGAGGCCTATTTCGAGCTGGGTCGCGCTCTCTGGCTGGGCGGAGAGCGGGAAGGCGCCGTTCGAGTCTGGACCGACGGATACAAAGCCAACAAGTTCAATCCCTGGGCCAAGCGGTGTCAGGAAATGTTGGAGGTTGCATCGGCCGGAGGTGAAGTCCCGCGCAGTCCGCTCTCCTAGTCCTACTCAGTATCCTGGCGGGCACGCCCGCGCAGAACCCACCGACAGCTATCCGGGTTGGACCCGTTACTGCTGTGGCCTGGCCCGAGCAGTTGCGGCTGGCTACCGATCTCGCTCGCCGGGCGGCCGAGCCAACTGAGTGGCCCGGCCTGGGGCGCCGCAGTCCCGGACCCCTTCGGCTGATTGTGGTACCCGATGCACGACGCCTCGACTCTCTTTCTGCCGGCCGGGCGCCGGGCTGGGGCGCAGCGGTGGCGTTGCCGGGGGAGCGCATCGTGCTCCTTCGGGCCGATCTGGGAGACGTCTACCGAACCTTGCGGCACGAGCTGGCCCATCTGGCCCTTCATGAGGCTGTACGGGTCAGAGTCCCGCTCTGGTTTGATGAGGGGTATGCGGCCTGGGCAGCGGGCGAATGGGAGCGGCTGGGTAGCCTCGAGTTGAACCTGGCCGTGGTCCGGGGAGCGGTGCCCGATCTTCCCGGTCTGGATGGGGCGCTTCGAGGCTCTGCCTCAACGGCGGATGCCGCGTACGCCCTGGCGGCCTCGGCCGTCACCGAGCTCGCGCGCCGAAATCCCACCCGTTCGCTCACTCCACTGCTGGACCTCCTTAGAGCGGGCCAGGACTTCGAGATTGCTGTGCAGCGCACGACCGGGCTAACCGTCCCTCAATTCGATGTCGAATGGCGCCGAAGCCTTCGCCAGCGGTACAGCCTGGCCAACTGGATCCTGGCCGGGGGAGGGTGGGGGGTCCTCACGCTGGTCCTCTGGATCCTGCTGCGCCGCCGTCGCGCTGCCGACCTGCCGCGCCGGGCCGCGCTCGATGAAGGATGGGAGATTCCACCGGAAGACGCAGCCACGTCTGAACTTGACCGAACCCGGGAACCGTAGTAGCCTCATCCTCAATATGTCGAATCCTCGCCCTTCCACCCGTCCGGGGCAGGCTCCGCCCAGGCATTTCGTGCTGGCCCCACGAAACCTCATCATCCTGGCGCTGGCGGTTCTCGTGCTGGTAATCGGGTATCTGACACTTCGAGCCGGTCACCCTAGCGCAGCTGCGGTGATCCTGGTCTTCGGTTATTGCGTCCTGTTTCCGATCGGCATCGCTTTGTAGCCGGGGTGTTGCTCGTCACGGCACGGTCTCTGCGATACCGCTAAAAACTTAGCAGCCGTGATGCTCGATCAGGGCGAATAGCTCAGCTGGTTCAGAGCGCCTGCCTTACACGCAGGATGTCGGGGGTTCGAATCCCTCTTCGCCCACTCGTCCCCGCATTAGGCGGGACTGTGTTGGTCCAAGAGGGCCGTCTTGTTGGGGAGATCCAGAATGTACCTGTCGCGTTTCGTTGGATTTGCTGCGGTTGCGGCTGCGCTGTCCGCCCCTCTCGCTGCGCAAGGCATACCTCGCGGTGCTCGCACCACGCAAGCGGTGACGAATGCTCCGCGCCTGATGGTCGCGAACCCGTTTGCTTACGCTCCCGGTGACTCGGGGGCTGCGGTGCAAATCGGAACCGCGATGCGTCAGGAGATCAAAGACATCGTAGGCCGGAACTTCACCGTGATCGAACAGACTCAAATGAACGACGCGCTGAAGCAGTACGGCTATCCGATCGATGCCATTCTGAGTCCGCCACTGGCCACTACCCTGGCCAAAAACATTCAGGCCCGGGTTATCGTGACCGGCACCCTGGCCAAAGCGAACAATGGCCGGCCGACTGTGACCGCCCGCCTGATTGGGGTGAACGACGACGCCGGGTACGTCGTCACGCTGACCCAGGGCCAGGGCCAGGCGCCGGTAGACTTTGGGAAACAGGTCGCCAAGGCTCTGGAGCCGGCGGTGAAGGCGCTCCCCGACGCCAAGGCCTGCGTGGACCAGCGAACCACCAAGGCCGACAAGGCGCAGGACGCGGCCGGAAAGGCGGTCAAGACGCTTCCCAATCATGGGTTGGCGGAATTCTGTCTCGCCCAGATTGCCGCGGACAAGAAGGCCCCGCGCGCTGAGGTCGTCAAACACCTGCAAGCCGCCACCAAGGGAGATCCGCTCAGCCTTCCCGTGTGGACCGCTTTGGCCGGTCAGTACCAGCAGGCCAATGATACCGCCAACACTCTGGTGGCATTCGGACAGATGCTGCGGGTGGCGCCGACGAACCAGAAGCTGCGGGAGGAGCTGTTCAAATACTTCCTGCAGTCCGGACATCCGGAGACAGCCAAGGCGATAGCCGATTCCGGCCTCAAGCTGGATCCCTACAATGCCGATCTGTACGACCTCAAGAGCAACGCTTGCCTGTTCCTCGGCGACTTCAAGTGTGCGGTGGACGCGCTGGAGACGATGTATGCCACCGACTCCACCAAGGCGGATACGCTCTTCTTTACCAAGATCTCGGCGGCGGCTTCCGAGGGTGAGAACCCGGACAAGGTGCGGTTGCTCAAGTGGTCCCAGATCGGCGTTCGGAAGTATCCCAACAACCCAACGCTGTTGGGATATCTGAACAAGGGGTACATGATGAACGGCCAGACGGACAGCGTCGTGTCCGTCACCAATCGCATCATTGCCAAAGACACGACGGAAACCGGCGTGATTGCCGCCCTCGCTGCGGCTCAGGCGCTGATCATGCCGCCGGACCAGGCCAGTACCCAACGGCCGGACTCCGCCGGTCGGGCGGCGCCGAAGGATTCCGCCGCCGGGTCCACTGCGGCGGTGCGGCCGGATTCTGCTCCGACTGGGGCCGCGAAGGACTCGGTTTCTCGCGGCGCCGCGGGAGGCGACCCATCCGGATTCACCCCGCGGCCTAAGGAAGCGGTACCGTTCCTCGAGTTCGCCATCAAGCATGGGGATCCCCAGCGGAAGGAACAGGCGGCCGCTCTGCTATACACCGGCGCCGCGCCGCTGCTGCAGCAGCCGCAGGATCTGCAGGGAGCGGAGCAGCTGCTTCGACTTTCGGCTCAGTCCGCCAATCCGGCTGGAAAGGTGCACCCGGCCGCGAACTACCTGCTTGGCTTGGCTCTCCTGTTCCAGGTGCCGCAGATCGATCCCGTCACCGAAAAGCAGAAGTCGTGTGATGGCGCCAAGCAGGAGCAGGCGCTGCTGGCCGGTGCTGACTCTGCTCTGACGGCTGGTCGCTCGGTGAACCCTCAGGCGGTGGACAAGAATCTCGGCATCATCAAGAAGTACACGCCGAGAATCAATTCCATGCTGAAGGCGTACTGTAAGGGGGAGAAGAAGAAGGCTTAATGGTGAGGGTCTACCCTAGACCCTCCCTCTCTTCCCGCCTATATTCCCGCTCCCTAACGGGGGCTGTAGCTCAGCTTGGTTAGAGTGCCGCACTGTCACTGCGGAGGTCGCGGGTTCGAGCCCCGTCAGCCCCGCTCGCTTCTCGAAACCACCTCACCCCGTCCCTCCGGACGGGGTGTTGTGTTTCAGCCCTTCAGAGCTCGCATGTTCGAACCCGAAGCGAAGTACCATGTGCCGGTGCTGCTGACACCGGTGCTCGAAGCTGCCCGGGGAGCACGCCGGGTAGTCGATGCGACGTTGGGGGACGGCGGGCACGCCGCGGCTCTACTCAGCAGCGGCGCACAGGTCCTCGGAATCGACCGGGACCCGGAGGCTATTGCGATCAGCCGCCGCCGCCTGGGCGAGACCGGCATCCACTATCTCCAGGCCTCATACGGCTCGCCGGAGGCGCTCGAGACAGTGACCCGCTTTGGACCGGATTTCATCCTCCTCGATCTCGGGGTGTCTTCCCGCCAACTGGACGAGGAAGGCCGCGGTTTTACCTTCCGTCCTGGTGCGCCGCTCGACATGCGGATGGGCTCCGGTGACGATACGGCGGCCCAGCTGCTGAACGAAGCCGACGCTGCTACCCTCGAACAGATTTTCCGGGACTACGGAGACGAACGGCGAGCGCGGCGTCTGGCGGCCGAGATCGTGCGGCGCCGGCAACGGCAAGGCTTCAGCACGAGCGACGACCTGGTCAACGCCATCCGCGCGGTTCTGGGCCCTCAGAGTGGACCGGGTGACTTCGCCCGGATCTTCCAGGCCGTGCGGATTGCGGTGAATCGAGAACTGGAAGACCTGGAGCGGGCTCTCCCGGTCCTTCGCGATGCACTCAAGCCGGAGGGAAGGCTGTCGATCATTACCTATCATTCAGGCGAAGATAGGCTGGTGAAGCACGCGTTCCGCAGCTGGAGTGCGGACTGCGTCTGTCCTCCGGGCCTTCCAGTCTGTATCTGCGGCGCCAGGCCGCAGGGCCGGGTTCAGCCACGCAAGCCCCTCCTTCCCGCTAGCGACGAGCTCGAGGCCAATCCGCGAGCGAGGAGCGCCAAACTCCGAACCTTCGTCGTCAATGCTTCGGCTTAGGGGGCGACACTGGGTATTGCTGTGGCTGTTGGTTTTTCTGGGCGGAGCCTTGATCGTGGTCGGCCGTCAGACTGCCGCGTTCAAGACGGCTCGCAGGCTCCGTGAGCTGCGCGAAGTCCGCGGCAGCCTTGAGGCACGGCGAACGGACCTGGAGCGCCGCATCCGGGTGGCTTCCAGCCGGGAGGTGCTGGTGCCCCTAGCTCGCCGCGGCTTGGGGCTCCACGAACCGGCCGACTCGGAGTTTGTGCTCTTTGCGGTTCCTTCGCCTCCGGCCGGAGGGAGTCGCTGATGGCCAAACCGCTGGTGCGGATCGCGGCGGTTCAGCTTGGGTTTGCTCTGGTTATCGCAGCCATTCTCGCCCGTGCGGCGCAGCTCCAACTGTTCCAGGGAGAGCGGTGGGGGGAGCAGGCCCGCCGCCAGCGGACCGAACGTGCCGTGCTTCCCGCCCGGCGCGGAGGGCTGTTCGATCGAAACGGCGTGCCGCTTGCGATCAGCCAGGAGTTCTATCACGTCGGCATTGCCCCCAACGAGCTGACTGACGTCCGCACCTCCGCGCGCCTGGTTAGCCGTCAACTCGGCATCCCCTGGCCTGTGCTCTCCCGCGATCTTCGCTCCGGCAAGCGCTGGGTTTATTACCACGGCCCCTTCAGCGCCACCCAGGTGCAGCCTTTACGCCGGGTCAGTGGCGTCCATCTGAGTCAGGATTATCAGCGATTCTACCCCTCTCGACTCCTGGCCCGGCCCATCATTGGCGGACTTTCGGCGGAGCGGGAGAGTGGCGCCGCGGGACTCGAGCTCTCGCTGGACTCTATCCTCACCGGCGCCCCGGGAGAGGCGGTGCTCCTCAAGGATCGCGCGGGCCGCCGCTACGACTCCCCGGCTCGAGTGATCCGCGAGCCCGCGGCCGGCAACGACGTCATTCTCACGATAGACGCGGAGCTGCAGGAGATTGCGGAGCGGGGACTGGACGATGCGCTGTCGAGGATGGACGCAGAAGGCGGCGATGTGGTCTTTTTAGACCCCAATAATGGGGAGCTGCTCGCCCTTGCTTCCCGCCAGCCCGCCGGCCGTTCAGGCTATACCTCAAACCGCGCCTCCACGTTCACCGATCCGTTCGAGCCTGGAAGCACGGCCAAGCTGTTTACCGCGGCGGCCCTCTTGCTACATCAGCGGGTGGACAGTTCCGACCGGGTCTTTGCCGAAGGCGGGACCTGGCATATGCCGATCACCAGCAGCGGTGTCACCCGGGTGATCACCGATGCGCATAAGACCCCCGGTGCTCTGACGCTGGCTCAGACTATTCAGGTTTCCAGCAATATCGGCATCGCAAAGTTCTCGTCCCGCCTGTCTTCGGAAGAACAATTCGAGATGCTGCGGGACTTCGGCTTCGGTACGCCCACCGGGGCGGAGTTTCCCTCTGAGTCGAGGGGCCGCCTGGCCCGGCCCGACAAATGGCAGCCGATGTACACCCGAGCCAGTCTCGCGATGGGCTACGAGTTCGGGGTAACTCCGGTTCAACTGGCCGTGGCCTATGGCGCCATTGCCAACAACGGATTGCTGCTCACCCCCACCCTGGTTCGGGAGATCCGAAGCCCGCAAGGAGATCTCCTGTATCGTCATCATCCCGAGCCGGTGCGCCAGGTGGTGCCGCCACCTATAGCGGCAAAGCTCCGAGAGTACCTCAAGGGTGCGGCTGGGGAGGGGGGAACCGGAGAAGAGGCTCAATTGGTGAACTACACCTTGCTGGGCAAGACCGGAACCTCCGTGCGTTTCGAGAACGGCCGCTATGTGCGCGGAGAATACACCGCATCGTTTGCCGCTCTTTTCCCGGCTGACAATCCGCAGCTTGCGGTGATCGTCAAAATCGACAATCCCCAGGGCAAATACTACGGCGGCCTCACCGCAGCTCCCGTGACTCGAACGATGTTGCAGCAAGCGTTGGCCTCCCGCCGGGTCGCGATCGACCGCAGTCGCTTTACCGACCTCGATACGGCAGCCGCACCGGAATCCCGGACCTCGTCCAATGCAGCGACGATGGCTCGATTGGTAGTGCCCTGGCCCTACAGTAGTCCGAAAGTCGATGACGAAGCGCGGTTGGTACCGGAGGTCGAGGGTCGTCCGGTTCGGGAGGCGGCCTTGCTGCTCCATCGCCAGGGCTTCAGGGTGACCCTGCGCGGTCTGGGCCGAGTCAGCAAGACCGTACCGGCTGCTGGCGCCACGGCCACGCCCGGCACCACGGTGGTGGTATGGGCGGACTGACCTGGTCTCAGGTTGTTGATGAGCTCCGTCGTGCCGATCTCCTGAGCGAGGCACCGGACGCCGGGCCAGACCCTCGTGCCTTGGGCGTGGACAGCCGCAGCGTCGATCGGGGCAGCTTCTACATCGCTGTTCGCGGATCGCAGGCCGACGGCCATCGCTTTGTGCCGGATGCCGTAGGAAGAGGGGTTTCAGCCGTTATTGTGGAAAGTCCGCAAAAGTCGGGTGTTCCCGAGATTGTGGTTGGAGACAGCCGACGCGCCGCTCAGGTACTCGGCGCTGCGTGGTATGGTCATCCGGCGCGGCGCCTCTCCTTAATTGGAGTCACCGGCACCAACGGCAAGACCACCACCACCGGACTTATCCGCCATCTCCTGAACCGAAATCAGAACGCCGGCAGCATCGGTACTCTGGGCGCCTTCGACGGTGCTGACCAACCGGTTCCCTCGACTGCCGGCTCACTGACCACGCCCGGACCCATTGATTTGCAGGCGACATTGGCGGCATTGCAGAGCAGGGGAGTCACCCACGTGGCGATGGAAACTTCGTCGCACAGTCTCGATCAGGGACGCCTGGATGGGCTCAGCTTTGCTGCGGGAGTTTTTACCAATCTCACCCGCGATCACCTGGATTATCACGGGACCATGGAGGCATATCTCGGGTCCAAGCTTCGCCTGGCCGATCTGCTTCGACCTTCAGGCGTCGAGGTGGTCAATCTCGATGACGACGCTTGGAGGGCATTGCCGTCCCGCAATCGCCGGGTCACGTTTGGCCTCCATCCCGCAGCCGACGTCCGAGCCACACAGATCAGTCTCAACGCGGGCGGCTCCTGTTTCCTGCTGACGGGCCGGTTCGGCTCGTCCGAGGTACTCCTGCCCCTGTTGGGTGACTTCAACGTCAGCAACGCGCTTGCTGCCGCAGCCGCGGCGCTCGGGCTGGAGCTTTCTCTGCAGGAAGTAATCGAGCGGCTGGCGACGGCACCCCAGATCCCTGGTCGGATGGAGCGCATCTCGAACGTTCCCTGCACGGTTCTGCGGGACTATTCCCATACTCCCGACTCGCTGGAACGGGCCCTCCGGACCCTGCGGCCACTCACGCCGGGACGAATCATCCTGGTGTTCGGCTGTGGGGGCGACCGGGATAAAGGGAAGCGGCCGCTGATGGGACGCATCGCGGCCGAGCTGTCCGACCTGGCGATAGCCACTTCGGACAACCCGCGCACCGAGGATCCTGGAACCATCATCGACGAGATCGAGCGCGGAATGGGGGGCGCCCCCCACCTGCGCATCCCCGACCGGCTCTCAGCCATAGAGGCGGCATTGAACCAGGGCCGGGCCGGCGACACCATTCTGCTCGCCGGCAAGGGGCACGAGACCTACCAGGTCATCGGCACCAGAAGGATCGACTTCGACGAACGGGAGATTGTGCAGGGACTGGTCCGAGGTGAACGGTGAGCGCTGACCAGGCGACGACCGCCGGCGGTACCTGGTCCGCGGCAGCAATAAAAGCCGCCCTTGGTATAAAACCGGATGTTGGCGACGCGGAAGTTACCTACAACGGCATCTCCACCGACAGCCGCGCCATCAGTCCCGGCGCTTTGTTCGTCGCGCTCCAGGGTGAACGCTTCGACGGTCACGACTATTTGCCGGTCGTTGCCAAGGCAGGAGCCAAAGGTGCTGTAGTACGGCGCGGAACCGCCGGTGTTCCGCCGCTGCACTTCTTCGAGGTGGACGACCCGCTCCGCGCCTTCGGTCTGCTGGCCCGCGCCAGACGACGAGCTCTGAGCGGGCCAGTCGTCGCGGTAACCGGCACCAATGGCAAGACCAGCACCAAGCAAATGCTTGCCGCCGTGCTCAGCACTCGATATCGAACCTACGCTACCCGAGCAAACCTCAACAATCTCGTCGGCGTTCCGCTCACCATTCTGGAAGCGCCTTCTGACACCGAGGCGCTGATCGTTGAAGCGGGAGCGAACCTTCCCGGAGAAATCGCGCGGTATCGAGAGATCATCGAGCCCGCGATCACCATCGTCACCAATGCGGTGGCGGGACACCTGGAGGGGTTCGGTTCATTGGCCGGCGTCATGGAGGAGAAACTCTCGCTGACGCAGGGGGTACCGCTCGCCGTCGTGGGGACTGATCCGCCGGCCCTCGCTGAGGGCGCCCGCAAACGGGCCGGGCGGGTCCGTACCGCGGCGCTAAAGGGCGCCGACCTTGTGCCGGACAGCGTCAGCCTGAACGGCGACGCACGTCCGGTGATCTCGATCGCGGGCCAGAGGTTCGTGCTGGGGACCCGCGGTCTCCATCAGGCGGACAACGCTATTCGTGTCTGGGCGGTGGCTGAGGAGCTGGGGCTCGACCTGCGCCGGGCGGCCCAGGCCCTGGAAGAGTTCGCGATGCCGGGCGGACGCGGCGAGCTGGTGCAGGAAGGACAGCTCACTTTCCTCAACGACTGCTACAACGCCAACCCACAATCATTCCGGGCCGTGATCGCTACCGCGAGGGCCATGCGGGGCAACCGGCGCCTGGTGTTTGTCGCGGGGACCATGCGAGAGCTGGGCTCTGAATCCCCGCGGCTCCATCGAGAGATAGCGGAGGAGCTGGTGGAGCTGCACCCGGAGCTGCTCGCGGCGGTGGGGGAGTTCGTGCCCGCCCTGGAGCCCTATGCCGGGGCGCTGCGGCATCGTCTGATCACGGCCGCCGACCCGCTGGAGCTCGCGCCGCGACTGGCCCAACATCTCAGGGGAGACGAGATCGTGGTGCTGAAGGCATCCCGTGGCGTGGCCTTGGAGCGTATACTTCCGGCGCTCAAGGCTCGCGCGAAGCACGTCGACCCCCCCGGTGCTCCGCTACATCCCCGCTGAGGTTCGATGTTCTATCACTGGCTCGCCCCGCTCGGCAAGACCTATATCATCTTCAATCTTTTCAACTACATCAGCTTTCGGGCTGCGGGCGCGACCGTCACTGCGCTTCTCCTCGCATTTGTCGTGGGACCACCGGTCATTCGCCGCCTCCGGGCGCGTAAGGTGGGTCAGGTGGTCCGGGCAGAGGGACCGGCGAGCCATCAGAGTAAGCGGGGCACCCCCACGATGGGCGGCCTCATCATCCTCCTGGCTACGGTGGTTCCGACGCTGCTCTGGGCTCCGCTGACCAATCGCTACGTGGTGGTCGCCATGCTGTCCACCTTGTGGATGGGCTGCATCGGCTTCCTCGACGACTACCTCAAGATCGTGCAGGGGAAATCCCGCGGCCTGGTTGCCCGCTGGAAGCTGGCCGGGCAATGCAGCTTCGGCCTCCTGCTTGGGCTGTTTCTAGCCTTCAACCCGGTGGTGCCGGCCGATGTGCTTCCCGCCACCGCTACGACGCTTCCGTTCTTCAAGTACCTGGTGGTGAATTTTGCTCCCTGGCTTTTCATTGTATTCGTGACCGTGGTGATCACCGGGAGCAGCAACGCGGTCAACCTGACTGACGGGCTCGACGGGCTCGCCACCGGCCTGGCGGGAATCGCGGCTGCAGCTTTTGCCGTGTTCGCGTACCTCTTCGGCCGAGTGGACGTCACCACGTACCTCAACGTCTTCTACTTGCCCGGCGCGGGCGAACTGGCGGTCTTTTGCGCCGCGCTCATGGGTGCGACCATCGGATTCCTCTGGTTCAATGCCCATCCCGCCGAGGTCTTCATGGGCGACACCGGCAGCCTCGCGATCGGCGGCGCGCTGGGGACGGTTGCCATTCTGCTCAAGGCGGAGTTCCTGCTCCTCCTCATCGGCGGGGTGTTTGCGGCGGAGGCCATCTCGGTGCTGCTCCAGACCGGCACGTATAAATGGTTCAAGCGGACCCGCGGCCGCGAGTACGCCGACGCCCACCGCGTGTTCCGAATGGCGCCACTGCACCATCACTTCGAGAAGCTGGGCTGGGCCGAAACGACCGTGGTCACCCGGTTCTACATTCTTGGGCTGCTCTGCGCCCTGGTCGCACTCTCCACGCTGAAGGTCCGATGACTGGTGTCGCCGAGAGCGTGTCGCTGTTCGAGCGCTGGCTAGGATCGGGAGGAGAGGTGGCGGTGGTGGGCCTGGGTAAGAGCGGAGTGGCGGCCACCCTGCTGCTTCGGCGGATGGGTATTGGGGTGTACGCCTCGGATACGGGGTCAGGGCCAACCTTCGAGGCCTGGGCTCGTACGCTGCGGGAGACCGGAGCAGCCGTTGATCTGGGCGGTCACGATCTGGGCCGTATCGGCCGGGCGGTAGGGGTGGTGGTGGCACCCGGTGTGCCGCCCGATGCTCCGCCCTTGGAAGCCGCGCGACAGGCGAGCCTCGAGATCTACGCCGAAGTGGATATCGGTTTTCTGGCCCTCCGCGCTACCAGCTGCGTGGCGATCACTGGAACCAACGGCAAGACCACCACGACTGCGCTGATTGGCCACCTGCTCTCGAGCGCCGGGTTCCGGGCCGAGACCGCGGGCAATATCGGGCGTCCCCTCTGCGATGTGGCCCTCTCGACCGACCCCCCGCCGTGGCTGGCATTGGAGCTCTCGTCGTTTCAGCTGCACGATGCGCCCCACCTCAAACCGGCGGCCGGGGTGCTCACGAACCTGGCGCCCAACCATCTCGATCGCTACCGCTCGCTGGAGGAGTATTACGGCGATAAGGCTCAGCTCTTCCGCAATGCCGACGCGACCTCGTTGTGGATCACCAATGACGACGATCCCGCAGTACAGGAGATGATCCGTGGCGTCCCCGGGCGGCAGCTGCGCTTCTCCACCAACCACTCGGCCGACGGGTGGTACGACCGCGAAGGTGCCCGGTTGATGCTGGGAAGGAGTGAGGTCTTGCCCCGGGCCGCTTTGCCTTTGCTCGGCGATCACAATGTGGCCAATGCTCTGGCTGCTGCGCTTGTGGCCGCTGAGCTGGGCGCCCCGTTGCATCGCATAGCCGCTGGACTCCAGTCCTTCCGGGCCATCCCCCATCGAGTCGAGCCGGTTCGGGAGATCGAGGGCGTGCTCTGGATCAACGACTCCAAGTCCACCAACATCACCTCCACTGAGGTGGCTATCGCGGCTCTGGACCGGCCGTTCGTTCTGCTCCTGGGCGGCCGGCACAAGGGAGAGCCTTACACCCGGTTGGTCGAGCGGCTGCAGGATCGCTGTCGCGCGATCGTGGCCTATGGAGAAGCGGGCCCGATCATCGTGCAGGACCTCGGCGCCAAGCTCAAGGTGCTGCGAGCGGCCAGCTTTGAGGAAGTGATCCTGACGGCTCGAAAGCTGGCCCGGCCCGGGGATGCAGTCCTGCTGTCTCCGGCCTGCTCCAGTTACGACATGTTTCGCAACTACGAGGAACGCGGGGATTGCTTCCGCGCCTCGGTCCAGGCGCTATGATGCCGCGACCCGTACGGCACCCCGGCGAGATGCGCTGGGAGACTCGCCTGCTCGGCATGGTCACGGCGGCACTGCTGGTGTTCGGCGTAGCGGCCACCTACGGCGCTGCCAGTTTGGCGACGCTGCAAGGCCAGAACGCCGGACTCGGCTTTGCCCTCCGCCAGCTGACCGGAGCCGTTTTTGGAGGCGTGCTCCTCCTCTTGGCCTCACGGCTCGACTACTATCGTTGGCGGCAGCTCGCCTGGCCTCTGCTGTTCGTGACCATCCTGTTTCTCGTAATTCCACTGCTTCCGTTTACCAGAGGACTGGCGCCTTCGGTCAACGGAGCACGGCGTTGGATCGACCTCGGACCGCTGAACTTCCAGCCCTCAGAGCTTGCCCGGCTGGTGGTGGTGATCTGGTGCGCCATGCTGGCGTCCAAAAAGGGAGCTCAGGTCCGCGAGTTCAAAAAGGGGTCCTGCCGTTCATCGTGATTCTCGGCTTGGTATCGCTTCTGATCTTGCTGGAGCCCAATCTATCGATGGCCACGCTGGTGGCGTTGCTGGGCGGGCTGGTGCTGTTCACCTCGGGCGCCAAGATCGGCCACTTCGGTCTGGTCGCCGGGGTCGGGATGATTCTGGTTTTCCATCAGATTCGCGACGTGCAGTATCGTCTCGCCCGGATGCTGACCTTCCTGAATCCCGGCGACGCCACCACGGAAGCCGGTTTTCAAATCCATCAGTCGCTGGTCGGAATCGGATCGGGCCAGCTGTTTGGGGTCGGCTTTGGGGAAGGCCAGCAAAAGCTCGGATATCTCCCTTACGCCTACTCTGACTTCCTCTTCAGCACCATCGGTGAGGAATGGGGGTTTGCGGGTGTCTGCGTGGTGGTCGCCCTGTTCGCCCTCTTCTGTTGGCTCGGCTTCCGAATCGCGCGAACGGCAACCGATCCGTTCGGCCAGTATCTCGCCGTGGGGCTGACCGCCGCCATCGGGCTTACCGCGTTCATGCACATGGCGGTATCACTCGGTCTGATTCCGACGACGGGTCTGACGCTGCCCTTCATGTCGTACGGACGCTCCAGCCAGGTGATCTCGCTGCTCGGCACCGGGATCCTCATCAATATCGGGCGATTGCGAGGCCGCTCGCGCGGCAGCGGGACCAGAGCGCAGCGCCGGGCGGAACGACAAAATCGCGGAGCGCAGTCCGAGCTGCTACCCGGCGGGCCCGGCGACAAGAGGCCGGAAACGGCAAGGCCGAAGGTCGACGGCCGACTCGGCGATGAGCGGCACCGGAACTGACGCACCACCACTCCGGCGTACCGTTCTAATCGCCGGCGGTGGAACCGGCGGACATCTCATGCCGGCACTCGCAATTGCCGACGCCATCCGGGAGTACGCTCCACAAGTGGAGCCGGTACTGGTAGGCGCGACTCGCGGGGTAGAGGCACGCATTCTCCCCGGCCGGGACTTCCGCTTTTACTTGTTGCCCACCGAGCCGATCTACCGCCGGACCTGGTGGAAGAACTTCAAATGGCCATTCGTCGCCGGCCGGCTGCTGCGCGAGGTGGGCCGGGTCTTCGAGCGAGAGCAGCCTGCTGCCGTCCTAGGAACTGGTGGTTACGCGTCGGGGCCAGTGGTCTGGTGGGCAGCGAGGCACGGCATCCCGACCGCCATCCAGGAGCAGAACGCGTATCCTGGGCTCGCCAGCCGCTGGTTGAGCCGACGAGTCCGGCACGTCTATCTCGGCCTCCCTGAAGCGCGCCGACTGCTCCGATTCGGAACCGGGACGGAGGTGTTTGACACCGGAAACCCGATAACGCCGCCTTCCAAGGAAAGAAGGGAAGCGGCTAAAGCGAGGTTCGGACTCAACGGACACCGACCGGTCGTCCTCATTACCGGGGGAAGTCAGGGGGCGCTGGCGCTCAATCAATCCGTAGCCGCGTGGTTGGAAGACAGCGGCCCCGGGAATGCCGAGCTGATCTGGGTGACGGGGCGGGGCACCTTCGAGCAGTTTCGCCGCTACGAGGCACCGCAGGTGCACGTCTTCGATTTCCTGGATCCGATGGGCGATGCCTACGCCGTGTCCGATCTCGTCGTGTCCCGGGCCGGCATGATCACTGTGGCAGAGCTCTGTGCGTGGGGCCTGCCCAACATTCTGGTCCCGCTGCCCACGGCTGCGGCGGACCATCAAACCCACAACGCGCGGGTTCTTGCCGAGGCGGGGGCATCTCTGCTGCTGCGACAGTCAGAGCTCACGCCGGACCGGCTGGCCGCCACAATCAATGGCCTGCTCGGAGATCCCTCGCAACGACAGCAGATGGCCGACCGAGCTCTGAGCCGGGGACGGCCCAACTCTGCTCGAGAGATAGTGTACAAGTTATTGACACTCATTGGATGAGCGGACTTTCAGAACCTTCGGCACCATCTTAAATTAGCCCTGCAATCATGGCACTGTTCAGCCCCACGGATAAGCGTACTGTGCACTTCATGGGAATCGGCGGCGCCGGCATGAGTGCGCTGGCTCTCATCGCCTGCCGTCGGGGTGTGGCGGTGAGCGGCTGCGACGTGGATCCCACCGGCGCAGCCGACCTCGAGGCCCTTGGCGTCAGGATCTACCAGGGCCACGACGGAGCTCACCTGGCCGGCGCGCGGGCTGTTGTGGTCACAGCCGCCATTCCCCCATCTCACCCCGAGCTGGAGCAGGCCCGTACGCTGGGGCTCCCAATTGTTCCCCGGAAGGTGGCGTTGGCGGAGTTGATCGAAGGTGGGCAGAGCGTGGGTATCTCGGGTACTCATGGCAAGACCACCACCACCGTGATGACCACTGAGGCGCTCACCGCCGCGGGCTTGCAGCCCACCGGAATTGCCGGTGGCAGAGTGAGTACCTGGGGAGGTAACGCACGCGTCGCCGGAGACGAGTTGTTCGTGGTGGAAGCCGACGAGTTCGACCAGGCCTTTCTCACCCTTCACCCGACGATCGCGGTGGTGAATAACGTTGAGCCCGACCACCTGGAGTGTTACGGCTCGATGGCAGCCTTGGAAGATGCCTTCGTGGAGTTTGCCGGGCGGGCCAGAGTGGCGGTGGTGAGTGCTGACGATCCTGGCGCGCGAGAGATCGCCTCTCGACTGAGCACTGAGGTGGTTCGATTCGGGCTGGATGCTGAAGCCGACGTCCGGATCGAAGACATCGTTCAGCAGGCCGACCGCACTGTGGCCTGCATTCGCTGGCCGACCGGCCGCTCGACTGCCCTTCAGCTCCGGGTGCCTGGACTGCACAATCTGCGAAACGCTGTGGCTGCGCTGAGCGTGGTGGACGCCTTGGGCGGCGCTCTGGAACCCGCCGCCGAGGCGCTGGGCCGGTTCCACGGTGTTGGCCGACGCTTCGAGCGGCTGGGCGAGTTCGGCGGGGTTGCGGTGGTCGACGATTACGCGCATCACCCCTCGGAGCTGGCCGCCACATTGTCGGCGGCGCGGCAGGCGTTTCCCGGGCGCAGGCTGGTCGCGGTCTTTCAACCGCATCTGTATTCCCGCACCGCCGCGCACGGGCAGGCCATGGGTCAGGCACTCGCCGCTGCCGATCTGGTGTTCGTCACCGAGATTTATCCGGCGCGCGAGCAGCCCATCGCCGGGGTGAGTGGTCGCCAGGTGGCCGACGCCGCCAACATGGCTGGAGCCGATACCCGGTTCGAGCCCACCCGCGCGAAGGTGGGGAAGACGGTGTTTCAGGAGCTCAGGTCCGGTGACGTGGTCCTGACCCTGGGCGCGGGCGACATCACCCGGGTCGCTCCCGAGTTGGTGCGTTGGCTCAGCGCCGCCTGACGCACGGCTCGCTCCAGCGATTTTCTCTGCAGCGTCGGGTTGCAGCTCCTGGGCGGTCTTATCGCCGCGCTCCTGCTCTGGTATGCCACGCCCTCGATCCTGCGGAGGCTCGAGTTCTTTCGGATCAGGCGGGTGGAAATTGCCGGAATTCAGTATCTTGCTCCAGCCACGATTCTCGGTTCGCTCGGGTTGGACGCGCGGTCGAGCGTCTTCGACGATTTGCTCGCCGCAGGCAAAGGCCTGAGAGCACTCCCAGGAATTCGTTCGGCAGTGGTCCGGCGGCGGTTGCCGGGAACTCTCGAGATCGTTGTCGAGGAAGCGGTGCCGGTGGCGCTCGCGCCCCGCGGCTCCACTCTCGCCCTGATCGACTCGAGCGGCCGGGTGCTCCCGTTCGATCCCGCTGCAACGGCCCCGGATCTGCCGATTGCCGCGACGGCCGACCCGGCCATCGCACGGGTGCTGGCAACGATCAGGGAACACGATCCTGCGTTGTTCGCTCAAATCGGGATGGCGCGGCGGGTGCATGACGATGTAATGCTCGAGTGGAATGGGCGGCAGCTGTGGTTCGGCCCTGCGGTGACGGCGGAGGACATACGAGCGGTGATGGCGGTGGCGCAGGATCTCGCCCGGCAGGGGCGAAATTACCGAGAGCTCGACGGACGGTTCGCGGGGCAGGTCATCGTCCGATGGGAAGGCGCATGACCACACCTCCGGGGCGCCTGGTGGCGGCCCTCGACCTCGGCTCGACCAAGGTGGTCGCCGTGATCGCCGAGGTGACCGGCGAAGTCCGAGAGCCCGGGGCCAAGATTCTGGGACTCGGGGTGGAGCGCAGCGGCGGACATTCGCCGAGGAGTGGTTCGCGACATCGAAGAAACGACCCGGGCTATCGAGCGGGCCATGAAGAGCGCCCAGCGGATGGCAGGCGTGGAAGTGGGCTCGATCTACTGTGGTCTGGCCGGAGAGCACGTGGCCGGGCGTACCTCTCATGGCATGGTGTCGGTCACCGGCGATGAGATCCGGACCGGCGATGTCGCCCGGGTCAATGATATGGCGAGCAGTGTCAGGTTCGGCCGCGATCATGAGTTGCTCCACGCGATCCCTCAGGATTACCTGATCGACCAGCAGGGGGGGATCAGCGAACCGATCGGGATGACGGGATCTCGGCTGGAAGCCGAAGTCTACCTGGTTACCGTGCTCTCCAGCGTGCTCCTGAACCTTCGAAAGTGCGTGGAGCGGGCGGGCTACCAGGTCGCGGAGTTCGTGCTCGAGCCGCTGGCTGCTTCTCTCGCCGTGCTCACCTCTGACGAGATCGAGCTCGGCTGTGCCATCGTGGAGTTGGGCGGAGGGCTCCACCAATGTGTCGATCTTCCACAGCGGCAAGATTCGCCACACGGGCTCGCTGCCCTGTGCCGGCGGGCACGTCACCGCCGACATCGTGCACGGCCTGCAGGTTACCCAACACGACGCAGAGCGATTGAAAGAACGGTACGGAGCGGCTTTCGAGCCGCTGGTGCCGGAAAGCGACGTCTTCGAGCTGCCCAGCACGCCGGGCCAGGGCGCCCGCAACGCGCAGCGGAGAATCCTCGCTCACATCATGCACATGCGGCTGCAGGAAGTGCTGGAGTATGCGCTCGACGAGATCACCCGGGCAGGCTATCATCAGCGCTTACCCGCAGGAGTGATCATAACCGGCGGTGGGGCGCTTGCCCCGGGCATCGTGGAGCTCGCCCGTGAGGTCTTCGCGATGCCGGCACGCTGTGGCGTGCCGGGCCAACGCTTGCGTGGTCTGGCGGACAGCGTCGAATCACCCCGGATGGCGGTACCGGCAGGTCTGGTGCTCTATGGCGCCAGGCAGGTTGCTGTTAGTGGTGGGTTGGGAGCGGGGGGGCGGAAGTCACCGGCCGTGGAAAAGGTGCTGGCTCCTGTGCGACGGTGGCTCCAAGACTTCTTCTGAGTCGGGCCGAGGGGACATGACCATGATCTTTGAGCTGGAAGAGGGCGCGGCCCAGACCGCGCGGATGAAGGTGGTGGGCGTAGGAGGCGGCGGTGGTAATGCCGTCAACCGCATGATCGAGGACCAGTTGGGCGGAGTCGAGTTCATCTCGGTGAACACCGACTCACAGGCCCTCGCGATGTCCAAATCCGACATCAAAATTCAGATCGGACGTAAACTGACCCGCGGGCTTGGGGCAGGCGCCCGTCCCGAAATCGGCCGGCAAGCCATCGAGGAAAACCGGGACGAGGTGCTTCATGCGGTGCAGGGCGCCGACATGGTCTTCGTGACCTGCGGCATGGGAGGTGGCACCGGCACTGGTGCCGCTCCGGTCGTGGCCCAGATGGCGCGCGAGGCCGGGGCACTCACCGTCGGGATAGTCACCAAGCCCTTCCTCTTCGAGGGCCGTCGGCGGATGAAGCAGGCGGAGGGCGGCATCTCCGAAATGCGCAACAACGTCGACACCATGATCGTGGTGCCGAACGAGCGGTTGCTCGCCGTGGTGGGCAAGGGCATTCCCTTCCAGGAAGCCCTGAAGAAAGCCGACGAGGTGCTGCTCCACGCCACCCAGGGCATCGCCAGCCTGATTACCTCGACCGGCATCATCAACGTGGATTTTGCTGACGTCCGCACGGTGATGCAGAACGGCGGCGCCGCGCTGATGGGCACCGGGATCGGCCGAGGCGAGAACCGCGCCCTCGAGGCAGCCCAGCAGGCCATCTCCAGTCCGCTGCTGGACAACATCTCCATCGCCGGCGCCATGGGCGTTCTCATCAACATCATCGGCGGCGACGATCTCACCCTGGGCGAGACCACCCAGATCAACGACATCATTCACGATGCCGTGGGCGACGACGCCGAAATCATCTTCGGCGCCGGGAACGATCCGGCCATGCATGGCGAGGTTCGGGTCACCGTCATCGCCACCGGATTCGATCGGCCGGTTACCGCGGAACAGCCAACCGGTCGGGTCTCCGGGGCCGCGGGCGTGATCAACTTCCCCTCCAACCGGCAGCGGCCGTCCACCCCCTCGCAGCCGGCCACGCCGGTCATTACCCGGGTGCAGCCGCGGATCCATCAGGCGCCGCCTACGGCCACGCCCACCGACGTGCCCGAGATGGAGATCCCCACGTTCATTCGTCGGCAGATGGACTGATGCGGAAGCTGGGTCTTTTGGTGGCTGGCACTGGTGTTCGGGACGTCGGTGTTCTTCGGGCTCAGCGGGCGCTGGCCCTGGCACCGGCTGAGCTCGCCAGCGGTGCCCCCAACTGCATTACCCCCGCCGCCTCCTCCTTACACCGAGACTCAAGACACTCTGCACGGCGGGGAAACCCTTTCCGATCTCTTCGCCCGGCACAACATCACTTTCGACTTCCAGCGGCTGGATTCCGGGGTCGCTGCTGAATCCCCGGCGGGTGCGGGCCGGTCTGGTCTTCAATTTTCGGCAGCCTCTGGGCGACTCCGCGCCCAATCACATTTCGGTACGAACCTCACCGGAGCAGCGAGTTGTATTCACCCGGATCTCCAACCGGGTGGGATGCCAACGCTGAGCCCATTCGGTGGCAGACCGAGGAAACCCGGATCGAGGGGGTCGATCAATAACTCGCTCTATGAAGCGCTGGATGCCGGCGTTGCCGACGAGCAGCTCGATAGCGGCAACCGGCAGCGGCTGGCCTGGGACCTGGCCGACGTGTACGCCTGGCAGGTGGATTTCACCCGTGACATCCAGCCCGGCGACAGCTTTCGCGTGGTCTTTGAGCGCCGCGTCTCGCAGGATGGTGAGGTCCGGGTAGGGAACGTTCTGGCCAGCAACCTGACGATGTCAGGAAAACGGCTCAGCGCGTTCCGTTTCGGTGGCGTCTCCGGCGGAAGCCCTCTTTACTATGACGCCAGCGGGGGCTCCCTCCGGCGGGCATTCCTGCGGGCACCGGTACAGTTCCGGAGGATCTCCTCCAGCTTCGCCCGCCGTCGCTATCACCCGGTGCTCGGGTTGAGCCGGCGACACGAAGGCACTGACTACGCGGCAACGCCCGGCACGCCGGTCATGGCGGCGGGAGACGGGATGGTCCTGCGGGCGGGCCGGGCCGGAGGGTACGGTAATCTGATCGAGCTGCGACATGTGAACGGGATCACGACGCGATACGGCCATTTACGGGGCTTTGCCCGGGGTATTCGGCACGGGGTACGCGTGGTGCAAGGTCAGACGATCGGCTATGTCGGCTCTACCGGTCTCGCCACCGGTCCGCATCTGCATTATGAATTTCGGGAGAACGGGATCGCTCGGGACTCTCGCCGGGTAACCCTGGGCACCGGCTCTCCGGTTCCCCAACGGGCGCGGGACGATTTCGAGCGGGAACGTGACCGGCTGCTCCTGCTGCTCGACCAGCCTGGTGACTCCACCTCGCCCCCTTCTGCTATCGCCCGCCAAGTCAGTGAAACCTCGAAGCGGTGGTTGCCGTAGCGCCGGATTAGTGCCTTCCCCCAGTATCCACATCACATCATATGGCCGCGTCGTTCATCCCGAGCCGGATGAGCTGACACGGCAAGCCATTTTCCTGGCCCGACGGTGCTGACGGTCCTGCTGGTCGCTGCACTCGCCCTGGGTCTGTCCGGCCTCACCTACCTCTGGCTGGAGAGACTGGGACGCCGCTCCTGGATCCCACTCCTTTTCCGAGCGCTCGGCTATACCGCTCTGGGTCTGCTGGTGGTCAACCTCACCTGTGCAGTTCGATCGCCTGCCCGCCGACCGCTGGTGCTGTTGGATGCCTCACTGAGCCTGAGTGCCCCAGGTGGCCGTTGGCGTGAGGCGCGGGACTCCGCTGCGCGATGGGGCGAGATTCGGGATTTCGGCGACGAACGGGCGGGCTCCGACTCCTTACCGATCCGGGGCCGCTCCCTCCTCGCGCCATCGCTCGTGGCGGCGTCGGCCTCGGAGCGCCCCATCATCGTGGTCAGCGACGGCGAGATCGAGGATGTGCCGGAAATACCGCCCGACATTCTCGCTCGCAGCGGGGTCCGGCTATTCACTCGAGACCGGCAGCCCGACTGGGCGATCACTCGCGTCACCGGTGCTCGCCGGGTGACGGCGGGTGACTCCATCAGGCTCGAGGTGGTGATTCAGCCGCCGCCCGGAGCAAAAAAGGGATACCGCGACGATCCAGGTCTCTACCGAAGGAAGCGGACTTGCCCGTCGAAGCGTCCGGCTCCGAGGGCGGGGATCGGGCTCGAGTCGTAATCCCCACCACCCGGTTGAGACCAGGAAACCACGTCCTGCAGGTGTCGCTCTCCGGCAACCGTGATCCGGAGCCGCGTACCGACACCCGTCTCCATATCGTCACGGTGGCCGCCACACCTGGGGTCGTTCTGCTCGCTGGAGCCGCAGACTGGGACAGCCGCTTCCTTTACCGGACCATTCGCGAGGTCAGCCAGCTGCCCGTGCAAGGATTCGTCAGGCTGGAGGGAAACCGGTGGCGGTCAATGTCCGACCTGCGCTCCGTTTCCCTGGACCAGGTGCGGCGTGCCGCGCGAGGCGCCGATCTTCTGGTTCTCAAAGGTCCGGTTGGCGACGCGGCTAGCGGAAGCCGAGCTCGCGGGGTGTGGACCTGGATCAGTGGGGAGACTGGCCAGGCGCAGCCGGGAGACTGGTATCTCCTTCCTGAGGGAGATTCTCCAGTGTCCGGAGCGTTCCTGGGGCAACCACTCGACTCCTTCCCTCCTGCTGTCGAGCTGACACCCGTGGAGCCAGATCGAGGGTCTTGGGTGACTCTCAGCGCCCAGCTCGGCCGGCGGGGCCTGCAGCGCCCCGCGGTGTACGGCAAGCAGGACGGCCGAGTGCGCCGCGTCACCGTCGCGGTGGGAGGCCTATGGCGGTGGGCATTTCGGGGAGGCCCCAGCGAGCAGAGCTATCGCTCCTGGGTGTCCGAGACCGCCAGCTGGCTCTTGGGTGGCACTGACTCCGCTCAGGGACAAGCTCGACCGGTGCAGCCAGTAGTCGCAAACGGGCGGCCTATTGTCTTCGAGTGGGTCGGGACCGGGCAGCCGTCGCCCTTTGGGCCTGACCTTGTCCGGTGACAGCGCCAGCCGCGACACTCTGTTCTTCGACGGTGATGGCCGGGCCACCGTCTGGCGTCCGCCAGGCGTTTACCGATATCGCCTGGCATCCGGAGGCGAGGGTGTGGTGGCGGTGGAACAGTACTCCGATGAGTTGCTGCACCGGCCCGTGACCCTGACTCCGCATGAACCTCGGGCGGCACAGCCTAAGGGAAGCACCACTGCCCGCGACTGGCTCTGGCTGTTCGGGATCTGCATTCTCGCATTTTCGGGAGAGTGGCTGGCGCGTCGCCGACTGGGACTTCGCTGAGGTGATAGATTCCCTTTCTATGCACTGCAAGAGCAAGGGATGAAATACAACAGGCTGGGAAGCTCGGAAAAACCAAGCGTCTGGTCTCGGATCAAGCGCATTGCGCTCACGGATGTCGGCGCGCTCATGCGCGGACTCAATGCCGATGATCTGGAGAACATGGAGCGGGTCCTGATCGAGGCCGACTTCGGTGTTGCCGCCACGGTGGAGCTCACGGAAGCGCTGGAGGACGAGGTCCGGCGCGGAAAGCTCAAGACTGAAGCCGATCTCAAGCGATCCCTGCAGCATCGCCTTGCCGACCTGCTGCGCGGCGAGGAGGCTCCCGGAGACATTGCCAGAGCCAGTTCTGGTCCCACGGTCATTCTCCTCGTCGGAGTGAACGGAACGGGAAAAACGACCACTGCGGCCAAGCTGGGCTGGAAACTTCAGAAGGAAGGGCGCAAGGTGCTGCTTGCCGCCGCGGATACTTATCGTGCCGGTGCCGTGGCACAGTTGCAGATCTGGGCCAACCGTTTGGGCCTGCCCTGCGTGGCCGGTGCTCCCGGGGGCGATCCCGCTTCGGTGGCGTTTCGATGCGATCGACGCCGCAAGCTCCCGCGGCCTGGATACGGTCATCGTTGACACGGCGGGCCGGCTGCACACGCAGGAGGGTCTCATGGACGAGCTCCGGAAGATTACCCGGGTCGTGGGCCGGCGGCTGCCTGGCGCGCCCCACGAGACCCTGCTGGTGCTCGACGGAACCGTGGGGCAGAACGCCGTGCAACAGGGCAAGCTCTTCGCCGAGGCCGTGTCACCGACCGGCCTGATCGTCACCAAGCTGGACGGCAGCGCCCGGGGTGGGGCCGTCGCGGCGCTGCGGCGGGAGCTGGCTCTGCCGATTCGGTTCATCGGCCTCGGCGAGTCGGTCGAGGATCTGGAGCCGTTCGATCCGGAGCGGTTTGCCGAGAACCTGCTGGCTGAGGCCCCGGTCCCGGCCTCGTAGCTCATCATGCCCAGCAGGACCGCCGGCGCCGTCCGGCTGGACACCCCGGTCCAGTTTCTCAAGGGGATCGGGGAACGGCGCGCGGAGGCTCTTGGCCGGCTGGGCATCCGTACCGCTCGCGATCTTCTCTGGCATCTCCCCCATCGCTACATCGACGCGTCAACCCTTACTCCGCTGGCCCGGGCAGAAGTCGGGCAGGAAGTTGCCTGCATGGGCCGGGTGGTCACCAAAGGTGTTCTCCCGACCCGCCGCGGGCTCCGAATCTTTCATGCGGTTCTCCGCGACGAGAGCGGGCTTCTGGAGTGCGTCTGGCCCGGCCAGCCATTTCTCGACCGTACCATCGTGGTCGGTCAGACGCTCCTCGTATCCGGTCCGGTCCGCTTCTACCATGGCCGGCAGATGGCACCCCGCGAATTTGTCGTTCTGGGCGACCTCGACACCGATGCCGACCCACTGTTCAGCGGCAAAGTGCTGCCGGTCTACCCGGCAACTGAGGGGCTGAGTCACAAGGTCATCCGCTCGCTGATCGACCGGCACCTCGATGCGCTGATCCCGCTGGCAGAAGACGTTCTCCCGCCGGCCCTGCCGGCGAGTCTCGCAGCTGCCATCCCTTCCGCGAGGCGCTTCAGGCGGTACACCGTCCTCGTGCGCTGGAGGAGGCGGAGCGAGGCCGCCGGCGCCTGGCCTTCGACGAGCTGTTCGATCTGCAGTTGATGCTGATTCGCGCCCGCGTGATCGCCAAGCGCCACCGAAGCGGCGTTGCATTCAGCCTCAAACGGGACCTGACGACGCAGGTTGCGCGAGAATCTGCCGTGGGAGCTGACCGGCGACCAGCAACGAGCCCTGCGCGAGATCACCGGCGACATGACATCCCCGACCGGATGCACCGCCTGCTCATGGGCGACGTCGGAACGGGAAAGACGGTGGTCGCCCTGTTTGCGATGCTGCTGGCCCTGGAAAACGACTTTCAGGCTGCCCTCATGGCGCCCACCGAGCTGCTGGTGGAGCAGCACGGCGCCACCCTCGAGAAGCTGCTGGAGCCTCTGCAGCTCAGGCCCGAGCTACTGCTCGGCCGGCAGACGCCGGCGGAGAAAGCGGCGGTGCGAAAACGGCTGGCCACGGGGCAGGCTCGGCTCGCGGTCGGTACCCATGCCCTGCTGCAGGAGGGGGTGACGTTCAAGCGGCTCGGCCTGGTGGTCATCGACGAGCAGCACAGGTTCGGCGTCGAGCAGCGGGCGGGCGCTGATCGGGAAAGGTGTTGCCCCGGACGTGCTGCTGCTCACCGCTACGCCTATTCCACGCTCACTCGCTCTGACGCTTTACGGTGACCTCGACGTATCGACCCTGCGCGAACGGCCGCCTGGACGCGGGCTGGTTCGAACTGCGCTGCGTTACCGCGAATCAGCGCGAGCGGGTGTTCGATTTCGTCCGTGCCGAGTGCCTGAAGGGACGCCAGGCCTACGTGGTGTTGCCGGTGATCGAGGAATCCGAGCGGGCCGATCTGCGCGCCGCAACCACGATGGTCCAGACGCTGGCCGCTCGCTGGCCCGACCTGCAAGTGGATCTGGTGCATGGCAGGATGAAGGCGGAAGACCGTGACCAGGTGATGCGCCGCTTTCGCAATGGCGAGGTGCACGTGCTGGTGGCCACCACGGTCATCGAGGTCGGCATCGACGTGCCCAACGCCACCATTATGGTGATCGAGCACCCAGACCGATTTGGCCTGGCCCAGCTGCACCAACTACGGGGCCGGATCGGCCGGGGTTCCCAGGAGAGCTATTGCATCCTCCTGGTTGACGGTCCGTCGCCCGAGCGGTTGGAGGGATTTGCGTCCACCCTGGATGGTTTCAAGATCGCGGAGCTGGATTTGGCAGAGCGGGGAATGGGCGACTTGATTGGCGCCCGGCAGCACGGAGGATTCGAGCTGCGCCACGCGAGACTCCCCGAGGATACCGATCTGCTGACCCACGCCCGCGAGCTGGCCACGCAGGTGATTACCGCGGACCCTGGGTTGCAGCGGCGGGAGAACCAGCGTCTGCGGGAGCGAGCGGTGTCGCGTTATCCTCGGGCAGTCGAGTTGTTTCGGGTGGGGTAAACCCACGGAAGCTTAAAATTGTAGCCGCACTCCCAGCCCGGTGGCCTGGTACAGGCTGCGCACTTCGGGCTCGAAGGGAATGTTCTCCGGCGGGCCCTTGGGCAGCGTGAGCTCCCAGATGAACAGCACTGCCGCCCCGGCGAGCGCCGCCTGGCCTCCAATCAGCCAACCCCGGGCCGCCCGGTCGTAGTGGAGTGAGGTCTGATAGAAGGCTTCGATCTCGGGATCGGTGTAAGTGCCGGTGGGTCCGAGGTCACACCGGGAGGGGTTATCGAAGCAGCGCGATTCCACCTCGTCGAAGGAGTCCTCCGCGTCGTTATGCGCTTCCAGGGCTAGATAGTTCATGGCAGCTGAGCCGGCCACCAGCACCCACTTGCCGTACTTGACCAGCGGGCTCGGTTCCTGCGCCTGAGCTGGGCTGCTTAACAGCGCCGCCCCCAACAAGAGAATCCAGAGGCGGATCATCGCCGGAATCGATGCAAGTCGCCATTCCCTCCCAAGGCGAGGAGCCCGTCGCTCAGCGGAACCGGACCCAGCTCAACCGGGCGCCACACCCGCACCCGCCAGATCTCGGTTCCGTCCGTGCGGAGCGCACGGATCACGCCGTCCGCTCCGCCCAGCAGAATCTGCCGCCCTACAATTGTCACCGGAGTCGTGACCGGCCAGTCCAGCCGAGCCAGTGTCTTCAGTTTCGGCTCCGGCCCAGACTCGATCCGGTACAGAGTTCCCGCCCGAGTCGCCAGGTACAATGTGTCTCCCAAGGCAGCCGGGGACCCGAGTACCGGCGCATCAACTCGCAGAGTCCACCGGGACTTGCAGGTCATCCGGGCTGATCGATACCACCAGAGAGTCGGTGGTGCCCGCGATCAGGGCGTCTCCCTGCTGGAGCACCGAAGACACGATCGTTCCGGGTGTCCTGGCCCGATGGGTAATCCTCCCATCGCCGGTCTCCAACCGGAACAGGGAATCCGTCGTTGCGACCAGTGCTCCGCCCTCACCAGCGGGCACGGCCGCGGTGCGGGCCACGCCGAGTCTCCGCCGCCATTTGATCTTGCCTTGCGCCGGATCGACGCCCAGTGCCTCACCCTGCTGAGTGAGCGCGATCAGTGTCCCATTGATGAGCGCGAGCGGGGCGCCGATCAGGCGGGGTCGAGACTCGCCAGATCTGCTTCCCGGTGGATCCGCGAAGGGCGGAGACTCTTCCCTGAGGCCGGGAGCTAGCCGCGAACACGGTGTCGCCCGAGACCAGGACGCCGCCAACGATCATGCCAGGCAAGCGCGAGGACCAGCGCACGTCACCGCTCGCGAGATTCACCGCATAGACTCTTCGATCGATGCTGCCGCCATAGAGCGTGTTGTCCTCGATCTCGACCGGATCGGTAAACCGCCGGCCGGCTTTCGCCGTCCACACTGGCGTAGGGGCATCGCCGGCCACGCTGGCGGCAAGTGGCGCCGGTGGCGGACGGAAGTTTATGCAGGCCGCGTTGACGCCTCCCAGCAGCACGGCTAGACTCAACGCTCCTCGTAGGCTGCACCCACTCCCAGCGGATACCGCATGACCGTAGCGAACATCAGCGGGCTTCACGCGCACGTGGGCGAAACCGTCACCGTGCGAGGATGGGTCGCGACCACGCGCTCCAGCGGAAAGATCGCGTTCGTGGTCCTCCGCGATGGTTCGGGATACGTCCAAGGCGTTCTTTCGAAGAAAGAGGTAGCGGAAGCCACCTGGGCTACGTTTTCGGCGCTGACCCATGAAGCCAGCGTGGCGGTGACCGGGACCGTGCGGGCCGAGCCGCGTTCGCCCGGTGGCTACGAGCTTGCGGTCCAGTCCATCGAGCTGCTCGGGAGCAGCCCTGATTTTCCTATCAGTCCCAAAGAGCATGGGACGACTTTCCTCTTCGAGCATAGACACCTGTGGCTTCGGAGCCGCCGCCAGGCCGCCATTGCCCGGGTGCGCCATGAGGTGGTGCAGGCCATCCGCGACTTTTTCTACCAGCGGGACTTTGTCCTGGTAGATACCCCCATTCTGACCGGGGCCATCGGGGAAGAGGCAGGAAACCTCTTTGCTACCGACTACTTCGATCTGGGTAAGGCCTACCTCGCCCAGACCGGTCAACTGTACGTGGAAGCGGCGGCGGCCGCCTTCGGCAAGGTCTACTGCTTCGGGCCCACCTTCCGAGCCGAGAAGTCCAAGACCCGCCGGCATCTTACTGAATTCTGGATGGTCGAGCCGGAGGTCGCTTTCAACGATTCCGACGCCAACATGCGTCTGCAGGAGGAATTCGTCAGCTACCTGGTAGGCCGCGCTCTGGAACGCCGTCAGGAGGAGCTGAAGGAGCTGGAGCGGGACGTCGCTCCATCTGCAGCGAGTCCAGCCGCCGTTTCCCCGAATCTCCTATACCGATGCTGTGGCCCGTCTCAACGCTCTCGGCTCCGATATGATCTGGGGCAGCGACCTGGGCGGGGACGATGAGACGTTGCTTGCGCGCGAGTATGACCGTCCGGTGTTCGTGTACAACTATCCCAAGCACGTGAAGGCCTTCTACATGAAGGAAAACCCGGCGGATCAGCGGACGGTACTGAACAATGACTGTCTCGCGCCGGAGGGGTACGGGGAGATCATCGGCGGATCGCAGCGGGAGGATAACTACGAGAAGCTGCTGAGCCGGATCCAGGAACAGGGTCTCGATCCCGAGGCTTATCGCTGGTATCTCGATCTCAGAAAGTACGGCACCTTTGTCCACTCGGGTTTCGGCCTGGGCATCGAGCGAACCGTGGCCTGGATCTGTGGGATTCCTCACATTCGCGAGGCTATAGCTTTTCCGCGGCAGATACACCGGTTGTATCCCTAGCCTTTACCTCATCCCACAAGGCGTCGAGGGTCTCGAGTCCTGCGGCGGACACATCGATTCCCCTTTCCGCTGCCAGCCGCTCCACATCGCCGAACCGGCTGCGGAATTTCCGATTGGCACGGTCGAGCGCGACCCCCGGCTGTACCCCAGCTTTCCGGGCGAGATTGACCACCGCGAAGAGCAGATCACCAATCTCGCCGATCAGGGCGTCGCCGGAGACCCAGTCTGGAGCTGTTCGGATCCGGATCTCGGGGGCGCTCTGCCCGCTGCGACGGCTTGCAGCTCTGCCTCCACTTCGGCCAACTCCTCTCTGACCTTCCTCAGCGGCCCACTCACGTCCGGCCAATCGAACCCGACCGATGCGGCACGCTCTTGCAGGCGACACGCCATAAGGAGTGGGGGTAGGGTAGGAACGATACCGTCGAGCACCCGCCCTCGCCGCTCCCGCCGTTTGATCGCCTCCCACGGCTCGGGTTCGCCGAGCTCGAACAGGTGAGGATGCCGTCGTTGCATCTTTCGCTCGAGCTCGCCGGCCACCTCTTCGGGGGTGAAATCGCCTGATTCCTCGGCCAGCACCAGCTGAAAGGCGAGGTGAAGCAGGAGATCGCTCAATTCACCCTGGATCGTACGGGGATCGCCTTCACCCAACGCATGGTCCAGCTCGAGCGCTTCCTCGACCAGGTAGGGCCGAAGGGTTTCGCGGGTCTGGGCCCGGTCCCAGGAACAGCGGATGCGGAGATCTCTCACCATCTCCATCGCGCGCCCCAACGCCGATTTGTCTTGCATGTAACCCTCACGCCGAATATGATACCCGCCGCCTTGACCACCACCTTTTCTCCCGAGACCGCGCGTGCCTGGGTGGATGTTGACCTGGCCGCGCTGGTGGCGAACGCGCGCAAAGTTGCCGCAGTCAGTGGTAGTCGTTTGTTGCCGATGGTCAAAGCTAACGGCTATGGTTTGGGTGCGGTGGAAGTGGCGCGAGCCCTGGAGGTCGTAGACCCCTGGGGCTTCGGGGTAGCGTCGATCGAGGAAGGGGAGAGCCTCCGCTCCGCTGGAATCACTCGGCCCATCCTCGTGGCAACACCGCTCGTTCCCCAGTGGATTTCTCGGTACATAGAGCTCGATCTACGTCCCGCTGTTGGAGATCCGGCGGCGCTCGACGCCTGGGTGGCTCAGGGCGACCGGCCATTCCACCTCGAGATCGATACCGGGATGAGCCGGGCGGGGGTTCGGTGGAACGACGGCCCAGCAATGGAACGAATTCGGAGCACATTGAAAACGGCTCGCGCATGGGAAGGGGTGTTCACCCATTTTCTCGACTCCGAGTCCGATGCTGATACTACGGCGCTCCAGTGGCGGCGCTTCCAGCAGACCCTGGAAGACGCTGCCTCGGCGACCTTCGCTGGTTCACGCCGCCAACAGCGCCGCCGCATTGCAGGGCAGCCGCTACGCGGCAGATCTGGTTCGCCCCGGCATCTTCCTCTATGGAGGAGCTGCCGGCACCGCAATCGCGCAGCCCGTGGCTGCACTCCGCGCCCGGGTTGTGGCGTTTCGCTGCTTGGAGCCGGGAGACACCGTGGGTTATGGCGGGAGCTTTCGGGCGGACCGCCGCTGCAACATCGCGACGCTTGCCGTAGGCTATGCCGACGGGTTTCCGCGCTCTGCCCGCGGCTCTCAGCCGGGGGTGCGAGAGATCGAACTGAACGGCAGGCTCGTGCCGCTCGTTGCGCGGGTCACCATGGACATGTGCATGGCGCTGGTGGACGAGGCGGTTGCCGTAGGGGACGTGGGAACCATCTATGGTGGCCTCGTCTCCCTGGACCAACAGGCCGATTGGGCCGGTACCATCTCCTACGAGCTGCTGACCAGGATTGGGCCCCGGGTCCACCGAGAATACCGAAACTCTCCATGAACCCCCATTTCGCCTCGCTCGTCCTCGGGCTGGCCCACCAGGCCGAAGCGGCCCTTTCGGGGCAGCTGCCTCCCGGCGCGGAAAGCGTGGGTGATCCGCGCCAGGTGGCGCAGACCCTGATCGACACGCTCGGTATGCTCTCCGAAAAGACCGAGGGCAAGCTCGAGCAGGACGAGAAACAGCTGCTGGATCAGGCAGTCACCGCGCTTCGTTTCCGGTTCGTCCAAACCGGCCCCAAGCCCTGATGCGGCGGGCCGCGATCATCGTGCTCGATGGCCTCGGTATCGGTTCAGCCCACGATACACCGGCCTACGGAGACGCCGGTAGCAACACCCTGGGCAACGTGGCGCGGGTGGTAGGAGGCCTAAGGCTGCCCCAGCTGGAACGGCTCGGCCTGGGCCGCTGTGCTATGGTGGAGGGCTTGGCAGACGTCCCCGATCCAGAGGCCGCGTTCGGGGTCTGCGAGCCAGCCAGTCCGGGAAAAGACAGCACCACCGGGCACTGGGAAATCTGCGGAGTCATTCTGAAGCGTCCTTTTCCCACCTACCCCCAGGGATTCCCTCCGGAGCTCATTCAGGAGTTCGAGCGCATCACCGGGCGAGGTGTGCTGGGGAACTTGCCGAGCTCGGGCACGGCCGTCCTGGACCTATATGGGGAGGAGCACTGCCGGACCGGACGCTGGATCGTCTATACCTCCGCCGATAGCGTCTTTCAGGTGGCGGCTCACCAGTCCACAGTTCCCCTGGCCGAGCTGTATCTGGCATGTGAGCGGGCGCGCAACCTCCTTCGCGGCGAGCATGCGGTGTCACGCGTCATCGCCCGGCCCTTCGTTGGTGAGCCCGGCGCCTGGGTCCGCACCCCACACCGGCGGGACTTCAGCCTGACGCCGCCGGGCCTGACGCTGCTCGACCGCCTGGCAGAAGCTGGAGTCGCCAGAGTCGGTGTTGGCAAGGTGGATGACCTGTTCGCCGGACGGAGCATCTCCAGCGTTCACGCCGCGACCAATAGCGAGGCATACGACCTCATTGAGGATGCGTTGGAGACACTCAGCGGCGGTCTCGTGCTGGCCAACGTCATCGAATTCGATCAGACCTGGGGCCACCGCAACGATGTTCCGGGGTTCTATCGCGGGCTGCGAGAGCTCGATGCCGCGATGCCTCGCCTGCTTCGGAAAATCCGAGATCAGGACCTCATTATCTTTACCGCCGATCACGGGAACGACCCCACGACCGCTTCGACCGATCACTCGCGCGAGGTAGTCCCACTGCTCGTGCTGGGTCCCAGAGTACGTCCGGTGGATCTCGGCCGCCGCTCCACCTTCGCCGACATCGGGCAAACTGTAGCTGAGTTCTTTCACGTGCCGGCGCTCGCGTCCGGCACCTCGTTTCTGTCCGAGGTTTGGCGTGACTGATTCGCTGATTGCCGCTGCGCGCTCCGCTCAGGCTCGAGCGTATGCTCCCTACTCCCGTTTCCGGGTCGGTGCTGCCCTAGAGGCAGACGATGGCACTGTCTTCCTCGGGTGCAACGTCGAGAACGCGTCTTACGGCCTCACCATTTGCGCCGAGCGGGCGGCCATCTGCGCGGCGGTCAGCGCCGGAGCCCAGCGCTTTCGCCGCGCCGTCGTCGTATCGGATGTGGATCCGCCGGCAGCTCCCTGTGGAGCCTGCCGCCAGGTTCTGGCGGAGTTCGGGCTGGATCTCCCGATCCAAGGCGTGGGCGCCAAGCAGACCGTCAGCTGGCGCCTATCCGAGCTGCTTCCGGCTGCCTTTGGACCCGAGCAGCTCCGGTGAGAGCATGGTGCCTGGCGCTGGGAGGGGCTCTTCTGCTGGGCGGGTGTCAGGAAAAACTGACCTCCCCCGGTGATTGTCCCGCACTCTGCCCCGGCGGCTCACCTCAAGTAGTGGATGAGATACTCAGTCCTATAACCGGGACTGATAGCAGCTTCGCAGGCTACGTTAAACCGCAAGCTGCGCCGGCCCTGCTGGTTTCCAACGGCCTCGAGGGCTTCGAGGAGCGCGCGGTCATGCGCTTCCCTCCCCGAAGCGACTCGGTGAGTGTGCGGGATACCGTGCGGAGTTACACCGTAGATTCGGTGGCCTTTGGCTTTACTGTGCTGGCCCGGGATACCCTGGCACCCGCACTCCAACTCCTGCTCTACCGGCTTCCACCGTTTATCGATTCCACCGCCAGCTACGCTCAGCTCGATCCGGCGTTCATACCGGAGAATCTGGTGCTGACCGTACCCATTCCGGATTCAGTTAAGACCGGGGCGATCCGCGCGGTGGTACAGGGCAGCGATCTCTCGCGGATCGCTCTGACTCCCGCCGATAGCGGCGTCCTCTCCCTCGGCGTCCGGCTCGATTCCCCCAGCTTGACCGGGGTCCGGCTCGGCGCGTCCGCGGCCGGGAACGGGGGCGTGTTCTTGACCTATGCCACCGTCGCCATCCCCGACACGGGCGCCGCCAAGCTCAGAACCTTTCCGCTGACGGCAACCTTCAACACGACCCTTCCCGCCGTTCCCGAAGTGATTGACTCGACACTACTCACGGTGGGCGGCTCTCCGTCGGCGCGCTCGCTGATCCGCTTCGAGTTGCCTTCGCGCATCCGGGATTCAGCCACGGTAATCCGGGCCACGCTGGAGTTGACGCCGGTTGCCCCACTTACCGGCCTCGCCACTGATCCCATCCGAATCGTGGCTCGCGGAATTCTCAGCGATCTCGGCGCCAAGTCGCCAGTCGAGTCCAGATTCGGGGTAGCCGTTGATACCATAGCGGTAGGAGCGTTCGCGACCGAGCAGCTGGAAATGGTGCGGCTGCTCCAGCAGGTATGGATTGGGGAATCCCGGCCCGCCGGGCTGGTGCTCTCAGTGACTCCCGAGCTCGAGGCCGCAAGCTTCTCCCGTCCGGTGTTCTACTCCAGTCGGGCGGCTGACCCCGCTCTGCGGCCGCGGCTACGGGTCAGTTATTTGCGCTCGTTTCCCTTCGAGAATCCCTGATGCGGGCCGCCTGGCTGCTCGGGTTATTGGCCACCATACCAGCCCTGGCGTGGGGCCAATCTTCCCAGTTCGGAGTTCGAGGCCTCGGATTTCCCGGACGAGGATTGAACGCCCGTGTAATCGCTACAGGCGGGGCTTTTGGGCTGTTCGATTCGGAGTCGGCCTTGAATCCGGCAGCACTCGCTGGAGCAACGGCCCTGACCAGCATCTTCACGGCGAGCGGGGCGTACCGCACCGTGGAGAATCCAGCCGGGACCGCGTCGACGCGAGACACCCGGTTTCCGCTGCTGATGATCCTGGGTCCGGTGCGGCAAACCGGGAGTGCGCTGGGGTTCAGCTTCTCCGGCTACACCGATCGCGATTTCACCATCATCAGCTCGGGCACGCTCGATCTCCGGGGCGGCCCGGTCGGAGTGACGGATTCATTCTCTTCCCGGGGCGGTCTGAGCGATCTGCGTGCGGCCGGCGCCTACCGAATCCACGACCGATGGCTCCTGGGTGCCGGCTTTCATGTGATCACGGGTTCCAATCGGGTGGAATCCCGCCGGGCGTTCAACGATTCGACTTATCTATCGAGTGTCCAGCGGGCGGAACTCTCCTTTGCCGGGTTCGGAGTCAGTGGCGGGGCGATTCGGCAGATGGGACCTCGGTTTGCCATCGCGGCGCTGGTTCGCTCCGACGGACACGTCAACGTAGATCGGGATTCTACCCGCGTAGCTACGGTGGACCTGCCTTACACCTTCGGCCTGGGGTTACGATGGCAGCCGGCGCCAAAATTCGGCTTGGCCACCCAGGCCATTGTTCGCACCTGGTCTGGCGCGAACAGTGATCTGGTCGCCCAAGGCGGAGTCGGTGCGAATAACACTTTCGAGGTTGCTCTTGGGGGGGAGTTTACCATTGATCCGCAGCGCCCCTATAGCCGACCCCTTCGTTTCGGTGGTCGTTACGGGCGGCTGCCCTTTCCGCTGGAGCCCGGGACCGAGGCCCACGAGTATGGAGTTTCGGTGGGAAGCGGAATGCGGTTTGCCCAGCAACGCGCTGGAGTGGATCTGGGAGTGGAACACGTCTGGAGGTCGGAGGGGGTGCACTCTGAGCACGGCTTCATCTTCACGCTGGGAATCTCTGTCCGGCCATAGTGCTATACTTTCCAGCATGAAACGGGTGTACATCGAGACCTACGGCTGTCAGATGAACGTGGCCGATTCCGAGCTGATGCTCGGAGTGCTGCGCCGTGACGGGTACGTCAGCACCGACAGCCCGGCAGAGGCCGACGTGATGCTGGTGAACACCTGCGCGGTGCGAGACAACGCCGAGCAGCGGGTCATCGGACGGATGGGCGAGCTGCAGCGCTACAAGCGCGAAGGGAGCGTGCTCGGCGTGGTGGGCTGCATGGCCCAGCGACTGGGCCCCGCGCTGCTGGCCAAGGTCCCCCGGGTGGACCTCGTGGTTGGTCCCGATGCCTATCGCAATCTTCCCGAGTTGCTCAGCCAGGCGCGGCAGGGTCACCGGTCCTCTGACACCGAATTTCGTTCCTGGGAACACTACGAGGACGTGCCCGCTGCGCGGGAAAAGGCACCCACCGCCTTCGTCACGGTACAACGGGGCTGCGACTACCGGTGCACTTTCTGTATTGTCCCCTACACCCGGGGGCCCGAACGAAGCCGGCGCCTGGCCGACGTCATCCGCGAAATTGCGGACCTGGTGGAGCAGGGCACCAGCGAGATCACTCTTCTCGGCCAAACGGTCAACAGCTATCACGATGGTGAGCACGATTTCGCCGATCTGCTCCGTGCTGCCGGCACCATCACCGGGTTACGCCGCCTGCGGTTTACCAGTCCCTATCCCACGGACTTCACACCGCGGGTCATCGACGCAATGGCCACAACGCCAGCGGTGTGTGAGCACGTGCACCTGCCGGTCCAGAGCGGCTCGAATGCGGTACTCAGGCGAATGCTTCGTCGCTACACCCGGGAGCGATATCTGGAAGTGGTTAACGAGCTTCGCCGGGCCATTCCCCAGATCACATTCTCGACCGATATCATCGTCGGATTTCCGGGGGAAACCGAATCCGATTTCGAACAGACCCTGAGCCTCGTGGGTGCAGCCGATTTCGACGACGCGTACACCTTCAAGTACTCGGTGCGGGAAGGAACCCCAGCGGTTCGGCTTCGCGATCACGTTCCTGACGAGGTCGCGTCAGAGCGGCTGGACCGGCTGGTCGATCTGGTACGGGCCAGGGTGCGGCAGAAGAACATTGCGCGGCTCGGTAGCGTCCATGAGGCTCTTGTGGAGCGACCCGCCAAGCGCGGCAATCTTTTGTTGGCCCGAACCCGGGCCAACCAACTGGTTCTCCTCGATCTGCCCGGCAGTGCCCTCGGGTCCTACCACCAGGTGCGCCTTACTGGGACCACCGGATCGACCTTCACCGGCTCAGTGGTCGCGCCGGCATTGGCGGTGTTGTGATCAAGAATCTGGTGGAAGATCACGTTACCGCAGCGTACCAGACCCTGCGGCCTCATTTTCCCGCGTTCTGCGGGTGCGATCTCTGCCGGGAGGATGTGCTCACCTTCGCGCTCAACCGCATTCCGCCCAGGTACGTGTCACGCCTCGAAGGCTCCGTAGTCACCGAGGTGGCCCTGGAGAAGGAGCAGAGCCGGGCCGCCATCGAGGTGGTGGTCATGGAAGGCCTGCGGAAAATTTCGGTCGCGCCTCGCTGCGGGAACCAAGGACGGGTCTCCTCCGGGTAGTTCCGTGCCGCGGGTAAAACCGCGGGCACCAGTCCTCCTGACAATCGCTTACGGGGCCGGTCTCATGATCGGCCTCGCGCGTTTTCTGAACCCGTACTGCGCAATCGTCCTCGCTATGGCGCTCATTCTGGGTGCCCGACGTGCGCTGACCACCACACTCGGGTTCGCCTTTCTGCTGGGTAGCCTGAGCAGCCGAGTCGCCTGGGTACGGGAAAGCAGCGCTTGCGCGGCCCGACTTTCCCCGGGAGAGCTCAGCCTGACCGTTCGGTTGCTCGAGCCGGCCGACGGCTCCGGAGGGCGGGTGGAGGTGCAGCCGATAGATGCCGGCTGTCGTGAATCCGTTGCTGCGCGCTGGCCCTCTGGGCGCCCGTTCTCAGCCGGAGCCAGGGTGCGGGTCAGGGCTAGGTGGATACCGCGACCCGGCCCAGCTTCGCGCCCCAGCGGCACTCTCGTGATTGCCACGGCGTCGCCATCAGGCGCGTCGGGTACCGCGGAGTGGTCTATCCGGAATTCGATCAGCCGCGCCACGCCGCACCCTTTATGGCTCCCGCGCCGCCCTGGTGGACGCCCTCGTGGTAGGCCGGCGCGGCGGCATCGACCGCGAGCTGCAGGATCGCTTCGCCCAATCGGGCCTGGTGCACCTCCTGTCCATCTCCGGGTTCCATGTGGGCGTCATTACCGGCTGGGTCTTCCTCCTGGCCACGATGGTGCGCTTGAACCGGGGGCGGGCACTCGCCCTGGCGGCAACCATCAGCCTGGGCTACGTGGCCTTTCTCGGCTGGCCCGCTCCAGCCACTCGGGCGGCCGCGCTCGCGGTACTTCTGGCGCTGAGCCGCGTCCGACAGCGGCGAGTGGAGCCCAATGCGCTTCTCTCCGCCACCTGCCTCTGCGTCCTGCTGGTCGATCCCTGGTCCATACTGGATCTCGGCGGCTGGCTTTCGGTCGCGGCCCTCTGGGGCGCCTCGACGTTCACCCGTTGGACCGACCAGGCCTTGGGGACCAGTGCATGGTGGCGGACGCTTGGCTCCTCCATCGGCGCCACGGTTGCCACGGCTCCCCTGACCGCAGCCGCCCTGGGTACCGTCGCCCTCATCGGGATCATCCTGAACTTCATTGCCATTCCACTCGCCGCCCTGACGATCCCCGGCGTGTTTGCCAGCCTGTTGATCTTCCCCCTATGGCCGGGCCTGGCCGGGGCGCTGGCGGGAGGCGCAGGCCTGGGGCTGCACGGGCTCGAGCTTCTGGCGCGCGCCGGGGCAACAGTCCCCGGCGGCCACATCGTTGAAGTAGCCGAGCTGCGGTCTGCCGCTCCCTGGGTTGTTGCGCTGATGCTTACCCTCTGGGCCACCCGTCGCCGCAATACCCTGGCCGAGGCAATGCGCCGCTGGAGCTGGTCCGGCGTGGCGGCACTCTGGCTGACGCTGTTAACGAGCCTCGCTCCGGGCTCGGCTGACACGGGTTCCAAACTCGCGTTACATTTTCTTGACGTTGGACAGGGCGATGGTGCGCTGCTCCGGACGCCGGCCGGTCATTGGGTGCTGATTGACGCTGGACCAAAGACGGACCAGAGCGATGCTGGTCGGCGGGTGATGGTTCCGTTCCTTGCTCGCCATGGCGTCGGTGACCTGTCGCTGGTGTTCGTCTCCCATGCCCACGCCGACCATTTGGGAGGTGTGATCAGTGTCCTGGAGCGGTATCGGACCGGGGTTGTGGTCGAGCCTGGCGAGCCAGTGGCGGACCCTTTGTATTACGCCTTCCTCAACCAGCTCGCGAGTGAGGCAATTCCCTGGCACGTTGGCGCCCGCGGAGAGCGCTTCACGCTCGACAGCGTGAGCTTCAGTATCCTCCATCCCGATAAACGCTGGCCGCATTGGGGCGAGGATTTGAATGAAGATTCGTTGGTGCTGCTGGTAGAGTATGGCGGCTTTCAGGCCCTCTTTGCCGGCGACGCCGGATTTCCGGCTGAGCTCGAGATGCGAAGCCGTGCTCGGCGGGTAGACCTGCTGAAGGTGGGTCACCACGGAAGCCGGGGCAGCACCGGAGACGAGTGGCTGGATTCATTGCGCCCGCGGACCGCTGTGATCTCGGTGGGTAGGAACAACTACGGTCATCCTTCGCCGGCCACGCTTGGGCCGGCTGCGGCGTCATGGCATCGCCGTCTGGCGTACCGATCAGGACGGGTCGGTCAGCGTTACGACCGATGGACGGGAGATGGTCGTCCAGTCCCGTAGCCGGCGCGTCGACATACGACGTTCAGTAACACAGCCGAGGAGGGTACTTGCAGACCTCAGTCACCACGATCGAGCGGTTCATTCTGGACCAGGAGGACCGGTACCCGGAGGCAACCGGAGAGCTTTCCAATTTGCTCTACGATATCGCACTTGCCAGCAAGATCATCGCCGCGGCCATTCGCCGGGCCGGGCTGGTGAATATTCTGGGCGCGGCCGGAAATCAGAACGTGCAGGGCGAGGAACAGCAGAAGCTGGATGTTTTCGCCAACGAGACCATCAAGAACTGCCTGAAGCACACCGGCCGGGTCTGTGCCATGGGATCCGAGGAGGACGACGACATCATCCCCGTGCCGCCGGAATACGCAGCTGGAAAGTACGCCGTTCTCTTCGACCCGCTCGACGGCTCCTCGAACATCGACGTCAATTCAGCCGTGGGCACCATCTTCAGTATTTATCGCCGGGTCAGCATGCATGGACGCGGTACCGCGGACGACGTACTGCAGCCCGGCTGCAAGCAGGTAGCAGCGGGGTACGTGATGTATGGCTCCAGCACTATGCTGGTATACACCACGGGTCAGGGCGCGCATGGATTCACCCTCGATCCCACCATCGGGGAGTTTCTGCTGTCTCACCCCAGGATCATCACGCCCAGGGTTGGCCGGTATTACAGTGTCAACGAGAGCAACTTCCATCGTTGGGACAAGGGGATGCAGACGGCGGTGAGGGGCCTCAAGGGCGATCTGGGTGACGGAGTGACCTCCAAGAACAGCCGCTACATCGGGTCTCTGGTCGGCGATTTCCATCGCAACCTCATCAGCGGAGGGATTTTCCTGTACCCGGCCGACAGCAAGAACGTGAAGGGGAAGCTGCGTCTGCTGTATGAGGCCAGTCCTATGGCGTTCATCGCCGAACAGGCAGAAGGCTCCGCGACGGATGGAGTCCACCGGATTCTGGATATCGTGCCGGACAGCCTGCACCAACGCACGCCTCTGGTGATCGGCTCGCGCGAAGACGTGGGCTACGTGGCCGACACCCTGCGCCGGACCGCCGCGCGCGCCAGCGGCCCGGTTTCTCAGCCAGCCTTGTGAAGACGTTTTACGGCTCGGAGGACTGGACCGGCGATCCGGTCCGGGATCTCGGTCGTCCCGGCGAGTTCCCCTTCACCCGGGGTCCGTACCCCAGCATGTACACCAGCCGGCTCTGGACCATGCGGCAGTACGCCGGCTTCGGGACTGCGCAGGAGACCAACCGCCGGTTCCGCCAACTCCTCGACGCCGGTCAGATGGGACTCTCCACGGCGTTCGACCTTCCGACTCAGATGGGCTACGACTCTGACCATCCCATGGCGCAGGGCGAAGTCGGACGGGTCGGCGTGGCCATCGACAGCGTCGAAGATCTGGCGGAGCTGTTCCGCGACATCCCCCTCGATCGGGTGTCGACGTCCATGACCATCAATGCCACGGCCGCCATACTCCTGGCTATGTATGTCGTGGTCGGCGAAGAGCATGGCGTATCCCGCAGCAAGCTGACCGGCACCGTGCAGAACGACGTGCTCAAGGAGTACATCGCGCGCGGCACCTACATCTATCCCGCCGCTCCTTCCCTCCGGCTGGTGGCGGACATCTTCCGCTTCGTCAGCGACGAGGGGATGAGCTTCAATCCGATTTCGATCAGCGGTTACCACATGCGGGAGGCAGGCGCAACCGCGGTGCAGGAGGTGGCGTTCACGCTGGCAAACGCGTTGGAGTACGTCGGAGTGGCGCTGGCTGCAGGACTCAGGATAGAGACCTTCGGTCCCCGGCTTTCATTCTTTTTCGCCAGCCACAACGACCTGTTCGAGGAGGCGGCCAAGTTCCGCGCGGCGCGCCGGCTCTGGGCCCGGCTGGTCCGGGAGCGGTTCCAGGCGGACGAGGGCACGGCTCGAATGCGGTTCCACACCCAGACCGGGGGTGTCACGCTTCAGGCTCAGCAGCCACTCAACAACGTGGTCCGAGTTGCCGTGCAGGCGTTGGCTGCCGTGCTGGGCGGTACCCAGTCGCTGCATACCAACGGCTACGACGAGGCGCTCTCCCTGCCCACTGCGGAGTCGGCCACGCTGGCACTCCGAACTCAGCAGGTGCTGGCATATGAATCCGGGCTGGCCAGTGTGGTCGATCCGCTGGCCGGCAGCTATTACGTGGAATCGCTCACCGATACCATCGAGCGCGAGGCGCGGGAGCTCATCTCCCGAATCGACGCCGAGGGTGGGGCGGCTCGCGCAATCGAGCGGGGCTTCTTTCAGGACGCGATCGCGCGAAGCGCCTATGAGCTTCAGAAGCAGCAGGAGTCCGGCGACCGCGTGGTGGTCGGGGTCAACCGCTTTGCCGATGACTCGCCACCGCTGTCGATCCAGACTCCGGACTTCACCGCGCTGGAACAGCGGCAGCGGTCGACCCTGGGCGAAGTAAAGCGCCGGCGAGACTCGACAAAAGTTCGAGCGACCCTGGATGCATTACGGCAGTCCGCGGCCGGGACCGACCGGCTCATGCCTGTCATCGTTGAGGCGGTCAAGGCCCGCGCCACTCTGGGCGAGATCAGCGACACGCTTCGGTCGGTCTGGGGCGTGTACCGCCCCACGTAGGTCTACGAACCTGCCCTCTGCAGAGAATTGTGTGGAAAGGCTCGCTCCAATTCATTCCTTGGTGCTCTTCGTGGCTTTGTGGTGAAGTCGACCAAGCACCAGGTTGAACCGTCAGGTATGAGGCGATAACTTTAGTGGCTGGTTTCATTTACCTCACGAGCCGCCATGCCCACGTATGAGTACCAGTGCCCGGAAGGGCACCTGTTCGACAAGTTCCAGAAAATGACCGACAAGCGCCGAGCCAAGTGTCCGGTCTGCGGCAAAACGGCCACCAGAAAGATTTCCGGTGGGGCCGGTCTGGTATTCAAGGGCAGTGGTTTCTACATCACCGACTACGGCAAGGACGGGAAAGGTCCTCGAAAGCCGGAGACCGAATCGGCGCCTGCCCCCGAGGCAAAATCTCCCGCGTCCAAGCCGGAGAAGTCCGAGACAAAAGCTGGCAAGCCCGAGGCAGCTCCCGGCAAGTCCAGCTCCCGCCAAACTAAAGGGAAGGCCGCTTCCGAGTGAGCGACACGCTTGCGGGCCGAGCTGTCGCGGGTGGCCGCGCAGTTCGGCGCCGATGGTCTGGACTTTGTTCTGGAACGCCCGCGGGATGCCGGGCATGGAGACCTGGCCACCAACATCGCCATGTTGCTGGCTCGTCGCGAGCGGGCCAATCCTCGGAAAACGGCCGAGCGCGTCCTCCAGGAGTTGAAGCTCCCTCCCACTCTCATCGCAAAGACCGAGATCGCCGGTCCGGGGTTCATCAACTTCTGGCTGGCCGAAGATCAGCTGGCGAATGCTCACCAGCAGATTCTCAACGCTGGAGCAAGGTACGGTCGCGCAACCTCTGGGGCCGGACTCAAGGTCAACGTGGAGTTTGTCTCCGCCAACCCAACCGGGCCGCTCCACGTCGGACACGGACGCGGCGCGGCGTTGGGTGATGCGATCGCCTCGCTTCTCGAATGGACTGGGCACGCCGTCACCCGGGAGTTTTACGTCAACGATGCCGGCGTCCAGATCGACAAGGCGGCGCAAAGTCTGTGGGCGCGCATCCGGCAGGAGGCGGGCTATCGGGCCGACGTTCCCGAGGGCGGCTACCATGGGGAGTACCTCAAGGAGAATGCACTCGCGGTGCTGGAGCGTGAGGGCCGAGCCTTTGCCGATCTACCGGAGGAGGAAGCGCTTCGGCGTTGCCGCTCCCTGGTCATGCGCATCCAGCGGGACGAGCAGGACCGCGATCTGGAGCAGTTCGGCGTCACATTCGATGTCGTCAGCTCGGAGCAGAGGGCCTACGACAGCGGGAGCGTCGAGCGGGCGATCCAGCTGCTTCATCAGAGGGGACTGACCTATGAGTCCGAGGGTGCGCTCTGGCTGCGCACCACGGACTTCGGGGACGACAAGGACCGGGTTCTTCGCAAGAGCGATGGGACGCTTACCTACCTCACCCCCGACATCGCGTATCACATCGATAAGCACGACCGGGGCTTCGATCGCGCGATCGATGTCTGGGGCGCCGACCACCACGGATACATCCCCCGTATGCGGGCTGCGCTTGCCGCACTCGGTTACCCTCCCGAATTCTTCGATGTCGAGCTGGTGCAGCTGGTGCGCGTGGTGCGCGGCGGAGAAGAGGTCAAGATGTCCAAGCGCTCGGGGGAATTCGTCACCCTCCGGGATCTCTATGAGGAGGTCGGGGTCGATGCCGCGCGCTACTTCTTTCTGGCCCGCAAGGGGGCGAGTCCGCTCGACTTCGATGTTGACCTGGCCAAGAAGCAGACCGACGAGAATCCCATCTTCTACGTGCAGATGGCCCACGCGCGGCTCAGTGGGATCTTCCGGACCGCGCAGCGCGATCCGGACACCGTGGAGGGCAATCTCGATATGCGCGCATTGCCCGATCCGGAAGACGTTGAGCTGCTCAAGAAGCTGGTTCAGTTTCCCGAAGCGGTGGAGAAGGCGGCGCACGAGCGTGAGCCGCACCGAATCACGGTCTACCTTCACGAGCTGGCGACCGTGGTGCACGGTTGGTATCACCGCACCCGCACCCTGGGCGAGCCGCCCGATGTCGAACGGGCCCGGCTTCTTCTCAGCCGAGCCGGCCGGATCGTGCTGGCCAACGGTCTTGCCCTGCTAGGCATCTCCGCCCCCGACAGGATGTGACACCATGACCCTGCTGGTCGTAGGCAGCATCGCCCTGGACTCGATCTTCACCCCGTTCGGTGAAACCGCTGACGCCCTGGGCGGATCCGCGGTCTACTTCAGCGTTGCGGGATCGATCCTCCACCCGGTCCAGGTCGTTGGGGTGATCGGAAAGGACTACCCCCGCAACGAGCTCGAGAGCCTGGCCGCCCGGGGCATCGATTGGGGAGGCGTGGAAGAGGCGGACGGCGAAAGCTTCCGCTGGAAAGGGAAATACTCTTACGACCTGCAGAGTCGGGAAACGCTGGAAACACGGCTGGGGGTGTTCGCCGACTTCCAGCCGCGGCTGCCGCCCGCCTTTCGATCGGCCAAGTTCGTCTTCCTCGGGAACATCGATCCCGATCTCCAGCTCGGCGTATTGGAGCAGGTGTCCCGCCCCGAGCTGGTAGTGTGCGACACCATGAACTACTGGATCCAGGGGAAAAAGGCGTCGCTGCTCCAGCTTCTTTCCCGGGTGGATGTCCTGATGGTGAACGACAGCGAGGCGCGTGAGCTGAGTGGTGACTGGAACATCCACCGAGCCGGGCGCTGGATCCTCCGCCATGGGCCCAAGCGAGTGGTCATCAAGCAGGGCGAGCATGGCGCGCTTCTGATCGAGCCCCGGCGGACCTTCTATGTCCCGGCGTATCCGCTGGAGAATGTCTTCGATCCTACCGGAGCCGGTGACGCCTTCGCGGGTGGCTTCATGGCCTACCTCGCACGCACCAGATCGGTAGCCGAGGACAACGTTCGACGGGCGATGGTATACGGTGCCGCCATGGGCTCGTACGCCGTGGAGCAGTTCGGGATTCGCGGCTTCGACCGAATCACCCTGGCAGACGTGGAGCAGCGAGTGCGCGCCTTCCAGGATCTGACCCACGTCAGCCTGGCCGAGGCGCTTACGTGAAGGCTGGGAAGACCAGCGAGTATGCCCGCGCCGGGGTTGACCTCGCAGCGGCCGATGTCGCCAAGGCGCGAATCGGCGAGCTGGTAGCGAGCACCCGGACTCGGCACTCACTCGGGCTGGTGGGTGCCTTTGGCGGAATGATCCGAGTGCCTCCCGGTATGAAGCAGCCCACCCTCGTGCTGAGCACCGATGGTGTGGGCACCAAGGTGCTCGTGGCGATGCAGGCGGAACGCTTCGATACAGTCGGCGAGGATCTGGTCAACCACAGCGTCAACGACATCCTGGTCCACGGCGCCCAGCCGCTGGCCTTCATGGACTACATCGCCGGCGCCGCCCTTGGCGTCGAGCAGATAGCCCGCATCGTCGAAGGAATCGCCCGGGCCTGCCGCGCCCACGACATGGCCCTGGCCGGCGGCGAGACCGCGCAGATGCCGGGACTCTATCAGCCGGGAACCTTCGATCTGGCCGGCACCATCGTCGGCGTAGTGGAGGAGGATCGAGCGATTCACGGGAGCGCCATTGTCCCCGGCGATCTACTTCTCGGATACGCCTCCACTGGACTGCACACCAACGGCTATACCCTGGCTCGGCAGATCCTGTTCGAGCGCGCCGGCTTGAGCCTGGACGATCCGCTGGAGGGAACCGGCCAAAGCGTGGTGGACGCCCTCCTGGCGGTGCACCGCAGCTATTACCGGAGCGCCAGCCCGGTACTCGACCAAGTTCATGGGCTCGCCCACATCACTGGAGGAGGAATAGGCGGAAATCTGGTGCGGATATTGCCTCAGGACTGCACCGCGACGGTAGATCCGGCTACATGGGAGATGCCGCCGCTGTTCCAGTATCTGCAGCAGGCGGGGCAGATCTCCACTGAGGAAATGCGTGACGTATTCAACCTCGGGGTGGGGCTCGTCGCCGTCCTGCCCCCGGCCGCGGTTGCGGCGGCACAGGCTGCCGCAGCGCGAGACGGGGTCACCACATGGGTGATGGGCGAGATCCAGCGAGGCAGAAGGGCCGTGCGTTTCGCCCGTCCGTAACGGAGAATACGATGCGCGCGCCATACCTTGTCGCCGGGTTGTCTGCCGTCGCTCTCGCCTCACCTCTCCTGGCCCAGACCCCGGAATGCTCAGCCTACTCGGGCAACTCCGAGCGGGTATGCGCCGCTGCAGTCGATGGCACTCGAGCCTTTCATCCGATTCTTGGCATGCTGGTCAGCGGGGGCAATCCTACGATCGGCTCGGCCGCCACGCTGGGCGGAGTCGGCCATGCCTCGCTCACGCTTCGGGCCAACGCCAGCAATGTGGTCTTGCCCGACCTCGGCTATACCGGCAGCAGCTCCACGGTGCCCGCCGGTGACGAGGTGCTGGTACCCGCGCCGCTGGTCGAAGGCGCTCTGGGGATCTTTAAGGGGATGAGCGGCGGGCTCTTCGCCGTGGACCTCCTGGGCTCCGCGCTGCTGCTGCCAACGGATCAGATGAACAACTTCAGCGTCGACGCCGATGCTCGACGGGTCGGAAGCATTGCCATTGGTCTGGGCTACGGCGCCAGGATCGGTCTCATGCGGGGGACGGGTCCGCTGCCGCACATCTCGCTCAGCGCCATGCGTCGAGACGTTCCGACTGTCATCTACGGCGATGTGGCAGGCGGCGACACCTACGGCTACTCGATGAACCTGCATGCCACGAACCTGCGCCTCATCGCGAGCAAACAGGTGGCCGTGCTGGACCTCGCCGGGGGCCTGGGCTGGGACAAATACACCGGCAACGCCATCATCCAGTTCCGCGATCCGATCACCTCGACCCTCCAGCCCAACGTCCCGGTAGATTTGAATAACTCACGGGTACTCGGGTTCGTGAACGCCGGGCTGAGCCTGTCGATGGTTCGCTTGACGGGAGAGGTGGGGTATCAAGGTGGCAAGGACCAGAACCTCTCGACCGATTTCGAGAACTTCGATACCACCCAAGGGAAAGTTCTTCGCCGGCTTGGGCCTGCGAGTGAGCTTCTAGCGACGGCATGAACGAGCGGGAGGCCATGGGCCGCGCCCTCGACCTCGCCTGGCGAGGTTGGGGGCGAGTCCAGCCGAATCCGCTGGTAGGCGCGGTGGTCCTGCAGGATGGCGAGCTGGTTGGAGAAGGATGGCACCCTGAATTCGGAGATCGCCACGCCGAAGCCGTAGCACTGGCCGGCGCGGGTGAGCGGGCTCGAGGAGCGACGATGGTCGTCACCCTCGAGCCCTGCGCGCATCAAGGGAAGCAGCCGCCCTGTACCGAGGCGATCATCCACTCCGGTATCCGGCGGGTGGTTGCCGCGCTGCGAGATCCCAATCCGATTGCCTCGAGAGGAGCTGAGCGGCTGCAGCAAGCCGGCATCGAGGTCGAGGTGGGACCCCTCGCCGAGACAGCCGCCGCCCAGAACGCCATCTTTCTCCATTCCCTCCAGCATCCCACCCGCCCTTATGTGGCGCTCAAGCTTGCAACCACGCTCGATGGGCGCATCGCCGACAGCTACGGCCGGTCCCGATGGATCTCGGGCCCGGAAGCCCGCGACTACGTCCAGTGGCTCCGGGCGGGTTTCGACGCCATCGTTGTAGGTGGACGTACCGCCCGGTTGGATGATCCTTCCCTCACCGTCCGGGGTCCGATCAAACCCAGAGTTCCGCCCCGGCGGGTGGTGTTCGATCGGGCTGCCGACCTGGGTCCGCAGCTCGGTCTGGTCAAGAGCGCCGCCGAGATCCCCACGGTGGTGGTGGTCTCTCCCGCCGCCGACCCGGCCCGGGTCAAGCGGCTGGAAGCTGCGGGAGTGACCGTCCTCCGAGCCGGTGATGCGCCTACCGCCTGGCGTCGCTGCGCGAACTGGGTATAGGGTCGATGCTGGTGGAGGGAGGAGGGCAGCTGGCGGGGGCCTTGCTGGGTGCCGGCCTGGTGGACCGTTATTACTGGCTTCAATCGCCACTCTGGTTGGGCGACACTGCGGTGCCGGCCCTGACCGGACTTCCCGCCCGCGACCTGGAGCAGGCGGAGCGCTGGCGGGTGGTGGAGCGCCGGGCCCTAGGAGAGGATACCCTGCTGGTCATCGATCGAGGCTGATGTTCACTGGAATCATCACCGAAGTAGGCAGCGTCGCGCGCGCCAATCACAACGCCGACGGGCTCGAGCTGACCATTCGATCCCACTATTCCGATCTTGGAGCTGGGGGAAAGCATCGCGGTTGACGGGGCCTGTCTGACCGTGCAAAAGCTCTCGGACGACTCCTTCGAAGCCCACGTGATCCGCACCTCGCTGGACCGTACCCGATTCGCGGACTACGTCGCCGGCCAACGGGTTAATCTGGAGCGGGCCCTCCGGCTGGGCGACCGCCTGGGCGGGCACCTGGTTCAGGGACATGTGGATGGGCTGGGCCGAGTCGAGACGGTGACGCAGACGGGACGACGCGCGGCTGCTGAACATTCGGGTGCCTTCTTCCGTTGCCCGCACCTCGGTACCCCAAGGCTCGATTACCGTCGACGGCGTCAGCCTCACGGTCAATGCGAAGCTGGAACCCGACCTGATCCAGATCTCCCTGATTCCGTTTACTTTACAGCATACGACTCTGGGCGAACGCCAAGTGGGCGACCGGGTGCATCTCGAGGCCGACACCATCGGCAAATACGTGGAAGCGCTTTGGGAAAACCGGGTAAACGGTCAGCGGTAAGCGGGGATCCTGTGACGACATTTGGTACCATCGAGCAGGCGATCGAAGACCTCCGGAACGGCAAGATCATCATCGTGGCTGACGATGAAGATCGCGAGAACGAGGGAGATCTCGTCTGTGCCGCCGAGCTGGCCACGCCCGAGATGATCAACTTCATGACCCTGCACGGGCGCGGATTGATCTGCCTGGCGTCTGACCGGCGAGCGCTGCGATCAGCTCGGCCTTTCTCCCAATGACGGAGCGCAACACCGAGGAGCTCTCGACCGCATTCACCGTCAGCGTCGACGCGCAGCGGCGGTTCGGCGTCACCACCGGCATCTCCGCCAGCGATCGCGCCACCACGATTCACGTTGCCATCAACCCGGCCACAGTGCCGTCCGACCTCCGACGCCCGGGTCACGTGTTTCCCTTGCGGGCCCGACCCGGCGGAGTGTTGCAGCGGGTGGGTCAGACCGAAGCCAGCGTGGATCTCGCCCGGCTGGCCGGACTCAATCCGGCCGGTGTCATTTGCGAGATTCTGAATCCTGATGGGTCGATGGCGCGCCGGGCCCAGCTGCATGAGATCGCGGAGCAGCACAGACTCACCTTCGTGACGGTGGCCCAGCTGGTGGCCTACCGGCTCCGTACCGAGCAGCTGGTCCATCGGGTGGCCGAAGCCCGAATCCCTACGGACTTCGGCGAGTTCACCATCATCGGCTACCGCAACGACGTCGACAAAGCCGAGCATGTCGCTCTGGTGCACGGAGACATTGCAGGCGAGCCCAACGTGCTCGTCCGAATGCACTCGAAGTGCCTCACCGGGGACGTGTTCGGCTCGCGGCGCTGCGACTGCGGCTCTCAGCTCCATCGCGCCATGGAGCTGATTGCTCGCGAGGGCAAAGGAGCGATCGTCTATCTGGACCAGGAAGGGCGGGGAATCGGCCTGCTCAACAAGCTGCGAGCGTACGCGCTGCAGGACAGCGGGGCTGATACGGTTCAGGCCAACGAGCGGCTCGGCTTCGCGCCCGACCTGCGGAACTACGGCATCGGCGCGCAGATCCTTCGCGATCTGGGGCTGTCCTCCATCCGGGTGATGACGAACAATCCTCGCAAGCTGGTGGGCCTGGAAGGCTACGGCCTCGAGATTGTCGAGCGGGTGCCGCTGCAGGCCGATCCCAACCTCGAAAATCGGACGTATCTCCAGGTCAAGCGCGACAAGCTCGGCCACCTCTTCACCCACTGACCCAGTGCCCGACTTCTCCGGCCGGCTGCGCGCCTGCGGGCGGGCGGCGATCCTGGTGAGCCGCTACAACGAACTGATTACCACCAAGCTCCTGGAGGGTGCCCTGCTGGGCTGCCGCGAAGCAGGGATGGAGCGGGACGTGGTGGATGTGGTGTGGCTCCCCGGCGCATTCGAGTTGCCTGCTGCCGCCGCGGTCGCGGCGGAATCCGGGACCTACGGCTGTATCGTGGCTCTCGGCGCCGTCATTCGGGGAGACACACCGCACTTCGAGTACGTGGCCGGCGAGGCCGCCCGAGGCCTGCAGGAGGTGTCGCTGCGTTACGGCATTCCGGTGGGCTTTGGCGTCCTGACGGTAGACACTCTGCAACAGGCGGTCGACCGCGCCGGCGGGAGCGCAGGCAATAAAGGCTACGAGGCTGCGGTTGCCGCGTTGCAAACCGCCGACGCGCTGAGCTCAACTTCGGGCCTATCATGCTCAGGACTGAGACGAAGAGCCGAGCCCGCGCGCTTCAGATCCTCTACGCCTGGGAGATGCAGGGCGCTCCCCCCATTCCCAAAGTCGCCAGAGGTCTGGCCCGCCTCACTGGGCCCGAGCCCCGCATTTTCGACCGGGCCGAAGAGCTCGCCGCCGACATCGTAGCCGAGGTAGCCGCGCTCGACGCTCAGGCCGCCGCCGCCACGGAAAACTGGCGAATGAGCCGGATCGCCGTGGTCGAGCGGAACATCCTGCGGCTCGGCATCCACGAGCTGCGCCGGGGACGAGTTCCGCCCAAGGTGGCGATCGACGAGGCCGTGCATCTCGCTCACTGGTTCGGGGACGTGCGCGCCCCCGGATTTGTGAATGGCATTCTGGATGGCATTGCCCGCTCGCTGGGGCGACTCTAGGCAGCCAACATCCTTCCACGGTGAACATCCTTCTGGTGAACTGGCAGGACCGGGCTAACCCGTATGCCGGCGGTGCGGAGATCCATCTGTTCGAGATCTTCAGCCGACTGGCCATCCGGGGGCACAGGATTCGCCTGATCTGTTCCGGCTGGACCGGCGCACCTCGGCGCGTCACCATTGACGGAATAAGCATCCAGCGATTCGGTGGCCGAAATAGCTTCGCCCTGAGGGGACGTGGCGCGGTGCGTCGGGCAATCAAGGCCGAGCGGCCCGATGTACTGGTGGAGGACGTCAATAAACTCCCACTCTATCTCGCGACCGGCACTTCGATTCCCTTCTGTGCCATTGTGCCCCACCTCTTCGGCGAGACCGCTTTCGATGAAGTTCCCTGGCCGGTGGCCGCAACGGTATGGGCGGCCGAGCGCCCTTTACCCTGGGCCTACCGGCGGGCCGGGTTCCATGCCATCAGCGAGAGCACGCGCGATGACTTGATCGCCCGCGGTGTTCCGGCCGCTCGTGTCCGGGTAATCCATCCCGGCGTGGACAGCCGCCGCTTCACGCCCGGGCCGGCCGGGCGCCGTTCGACTACGCCCACCTTCTTGTATGTTGGAAGGCTGAAGCGTTATAAAGGCATTAACTTGGCCATTGAGGCTCTGGCGCGGGCGCGGCAGCAGCGGCCCGACCTCCGGTTGGAGATCGCCGGCACCGGCGATTATCGGAGCGGAGCTGGAGCGACTGGTCGTGCGGCTGGATCTGGAGAGGGCGGTGACCTTTCACGGCTTTGTCAGCGAAGAGCGAAAGATCGATCTCATGCGCTGGGCCTGGGCCAATGTGTTTCCCTCACCCAAGGAGGGATGGGGGATCACCGTCATCGAAGCCGCGGCCTGCGGTACGCCGTCGCTGGCATCGGACAGTCCGGGGCTCCGCGACTCCGTCCGCCATGGTGAGACCGGTTTTCTGGTGCCCCACGGGGATGTCGCGGAGCTGACAACTCGCATGATCGAGCTCTCCGACACCCCATCGCTGGTCGCGCGACTGGGGGAGCGGGCACGCCGCTTCGCGGAAGGTCTCACCTGGGAGCACACTGCAACAGCAACTGAACAGCACCTACAGGACATCATTGATGGCTCGGCCAAGGGCCGAGCCTAGGGGAGGAGTCATGCAACCCACTATCACCGCCCGCCACTGCGAAATCTCGGACGCACTGCGCGATCGGGCCGTCACCGTGGTCCAGCGCCTGGGCAACCTGGCCTCGCGCTCTATGGAGTCCACGGTGGTGTTCGACTCCGACGGGATGCAGCGGACGGTGGAAATCAGGCTTCACGTGCCTCGGGGAGAGGTGCTGGTTGCGCGAGGGGATGCTTCGGACCATCGCACGGCACTGGACCGGGCGGAGGAGCGGCTCAAACGCCAGCTCGAGCGGGTTGTCGATCGGCCCCGCCGGACTCGTTCCGCCCCCACGGACAACGCGCGCTGATGCTCCGGCTCGGCGATTTCCTGTCTCGCCGGGGCGACCCGCTGCAGCTGGAGGCACTGACCGGCGAGCTGGGATTGGACCGGCCGATGACCGCAGCGGAGGTGGCGGGGCCCGGACTGGCTCTGGCCGGATATACCGGCCGTTTCGCGGCCAATCGCCTCCACGTGCTGGGCGAGACGGAAATCACTTACCTCAACTCACTGTCGCCGGAGCAGCGGCGCCAGTCGCTCACCACGTTCTTCGGCTTCGATCTGCCCTGCGTGTTCGTGACGAAGGGGCAGGAGGTCCCACCGGAGCTGCTGGAGCTGGCCCGGATGAAGGGCGTGCCGGTCCTCCGCAGCAAGCTGAAGACCTCCGAGTTCTATCGCCGGATCAAGCCGATCGTCGAGGAGGCCTTTGCGCCGCGGACCACACTCCACGGCTCACTGGCCGACGTGTACGGCGTGGGCCTGCTGTTCGTGGGGCGCTCAGGCATCGGCAAGAGCGAGTGCGTGCTGGATCTGGTGGAGCGGGGGCACCGCCTCGTCGCCGACGACGTGGTGCAGGTGACCCGGCGGGGCAACGACGTGCTGATCGGCCGGGGACACGAGCTCGCCGCACATCATATGGAAATCCGGGGCATCGGCCTGATCGACATTCCGGCGCTGTTCGGCGTACGCGCCGTGCGCCAGCAGAAGCGGATCGAGGTGGTGGTGCAGTTGGAGGACTGGGAGACTGCCAAGGACAGCGACCGCAGCGGTCTCTCACGAGAGGAGACCACCATTCTCGATGTGCCGGTTCCCCGCGTCGTGGTTCCTCTCAATCCTGGCAAGAATATCACGGTCATCTCCGAGGTCGTGGCCATGATGCACCTGTTGCGCTACTCGGGGGTGGATGTCGCCGCGGCCTTCAACGCCCGCCTGATCAAGCGCATGAAAGAGCAGCGTGGAGTCCGGGAGTACCTCCAGGAGGACTATGAGTGAGGAACTGCTCGGCGTTGTGGTCTGCCACGGCTCCCTGGCGGGAGCGCTGGTGCAAGCCGCCGAACAGATCAGCGGGATTCCTGGCGCGCTGGTCCCGGTCTCGAACTCTGGATGCGATCGGGATACGCTGGAAGAACGAGTGCTGGCCGCCCTAGGAGGCAGGCCGGCGGTTGTGTTCGTCGATCTGGCCAGCGGGTCCTGCTCCTTTGCCGTGTTGAAGCGGCTCCGGGGAGAGCCCTCGGTCAAGGTCATCACTGGGGTGAACCTGGCGATGCTGGTGGACTTCGTCTTCCACCGTTCGCTCTCGCCCGACGAGGCGGCCGCCCGCGCCCTGGCTGCTGGAGAAAAGTCGATCAGGATTCCCTGATGTCCATCGTGCTCTGCCGAATCGACGACCGTCTCATCCACGGCCAGGTGGTCGTCGGATGGGGTCGCCCGCTCGGGATCAACCTCATCATCCTGGTCGACGATCAGGTCGCTGCCAGCGACTGGGAGCAGGAGCTCTATCGCATGGCCGTCGATCCGGACATCGAGGTCAAATTCGTCAGTGTGGCCGACGCAACGTCTCACCTGCGGGAATGGCAAGACAACGGAAAGCGCGGCCTGGTCCTGACCGGCGATGTCGAATCCATGGTCGCGCTGCATTCCGCCAACCCCGCGATCATTCATCGCATCAACCTGGGTGGCATTCATCACCGTCCCGGACGGCGCGAGCGGCTACCGTTCGTCTACCTGACCGACCAGGAGATGGATACGCTCAATGCGCTGGAGCAGCGTGGAGCCGTCATCACTGCGCAGGATGTCCCGACCACGCCGCCGGTGGCGCTGAGGAGTCTCGGGTGACGGAATTCTCTCCCCATGTCGTGTTGCCCCTGCTGATTTGGGGGACGCTGGTGGGGCTCGATCTCGTCAGCGTTCCCCAGGCGATGATTTCCCGGCCGGTAGTGGCTGGAGCCGTCGCGGGCGCCATCGCGGGCGACGTAGAGGCGGGCTTTCGCATCGGTGTCCTGTTCGAGCTGTTCGCGCTCGATGTGCTGCCGTTCGGGGCCGCGCGCTACCCCGACTACGGCCCCGCCACCATAGGAGCGGTGGCGCTTGGCGCCGGTACACCGTGGGAGCTGGGACTGGGAATCAGCACCGCCTTCGGTCTGGTCCTCGCGGTGCTGGGCGGCTGGAGCCTCCAGGTGGTTCGCCGCTGGAATGCTCGCGCCATTCAACGGCGGGCGGCCGCGCTGGCTGCGGGGGAGAGCAGCGCAATTCGCCGGCTCCAATACGGAGCCCTTTTCCGTGACGCCCTCCGGGGATTGACCCTGACGCTCACGGCGTTGGTGCTGGCCTCCACCCTCAGCGAATCCATCCGGCTCGACCGGCAGACCGCGGTCGCTTTCACTCTGGTGGCTATCGGCTCGGGGCTGGCGGCCGCAGTCAACAGCGCCGTTCGGGCATCCGGTCGCGGTCCCCGGCTCAAGTGGCTGATCGCGGGTTTGGCGGTGGGTATCCTCATCGCGGTGCTGTTATGAACCAGACGATTGCGCGCGCTGCTCCGCTTGTTCGCGGTGCAGGGCACCTGGAACTACGAGCGCATGCTCGGCGTGGGCATGGGCTACGCCGCTGAGCCCCTGTTGGAGGACCTGAAGGCGGTGGACCCGGTTCGCCACGGCGAGGCGGTGGTTCGATCGGCCGAGTTCTTCAACTGCCATCCCAATCTGGCGGGGCTCGCTCTCGGGGCTACGGCCCGCGCCGAGTACGAGGCCGTCGCCGGCCCGCTAGATCGTGCGACTGAGAACGGCCCTGTGCAGTCCGTTGGGCTCGATGGGAGATCAGTTGTTTTGGGCCGGACTGGTCCCAACGCTGGTGGGCATCACCCTCGTTGCCGTGATGCTGGGCGCCCGCATGTGGGCGATTGTGGGCTTTCTGTTGGCCTACAACAGCATTCGAATCTGGACCGGATATTGGTCGCTCCGAACCGGAATGTCGGCGGGGATGAAGGTGGGTGCCGCCATCGGCAGCTCCTGGCTGCCTCGCGCCATCGAGTGGGTAGGCCCGGCCGCCGGCTTCGCCCTGGGTGCGGCAGTGCCAGCGGTGGCCGCCTGGTATCTTGGAATCTTCGGCTGGGCGGGAGCCATCGGGGCGGCCGGGGTGGCGGTGGCCGGTTTTGCCTTGACCCGCTGGTTTGGTCCGGGACTCAACTCCGTACGCTTCGCCTTGCTGGCGATGCTTCTGCTCCTCCTGTTTCGGCGGATTGGCCTGTGATCGAGCGTGAGGCAAGGATCGTGAACCTGGAGGGACTGCACGCCAGACCGGCCGCCCGCATCGTGCGACTGGCCAGCACGTTCAATTCCGACATCGAAATCTGCAAGGACGGAGTTGGAGTGAACGGGAAGAGCATAATGGGAGTGATGATGCTTGCGGCGGAGTGCGGCAGCTCGATTACCATCCGGGCTGACGGCCCCGATGCCGAGCAGGCGGCCAAGGCGCTGGCCGATCTGGTTGCCACCGGCTTCGGCGAGACGGTCCAGTGACTCGGGTGCTCCGGGGCATCGGAGTTTCGCCCGGAGTCGCCTGGGCTCCCGCGCTGCTCATACGCTGGGATTTTCCGGAGGTCGACGACCGCACCGTCCCCCCCGGTGAAGTGGAGAACGAGGTGCGCCGGCTCCGGGATGCCGTCAGCGCCGTTGTCTCCCACCTCCAGGATCTCGGCGAGCGGGTCCTCCAGCGCGCCGGACCCGAAGAATCCCGAATCTTCGATGCCCAGATCCTCATGGCCCAGGATAAGGAGTTCCTGGCATCGGTTGAGACTCTCATCCGAAAGAATCAGCTGAGCGCTGAGACCGCCTACGAGTTCAGGGCGCTCGAGCTCCGGGCATTCTGGTCTGGGGCCGCGCGACTGCGCGAGCGACTGGCTGACCTCAATGCCATTCAACTGCGAATGATCCATCACCTGCTGGGCCGGACCGACAGCGAGCTCTGGTCGGTGCCGGCCGACGAGCAGGTGATCGTGGTGACGCACGAGCTCTCCCCGGGTCTGACCGTTCAGATGGACCGGGAGCATGTGGTGGGCCTGGTGAGCGAAGAGGGCACTCGCACGGCCCACGCGGCAATCCTGGCCCATTCCCTCGGCATTCCCGCCGTCATGGGTGCCAGCGGGGCACTGAGCTCGATCCCGAGCGGAACGATGCTGCTGCTCGACGGGCAGAGCGGCACCATCGTTCTCGATCCTACCCGCGACGAGCTGGAAGAAGCCAAGGTTCAGGTGAGCCGGCGGCACCGGCTCGAGATGCAGCTGGAGTCGGTGGTCGGCGAGCCGGCCGTGACGCCTTCCGGCCGTCCGATCACCCTGATGGGCAATGTGGACCTCCCGGAAGAGATCGAGACCGCTGTTCGCCTCGGCGCGCAGGGCGTGGGACTTTTGCGGACCGAGTTTCTGCTGACCGGACGAGCCAGCCTGCCCACGGAGGACGAACAGGCCGATTACTTCCGTCGCGTCGCGCTGGCCTTCCCCGATAACACGGTCGTCATACGCTCCTTCGATCTGGGGGGAGACAAGTTTCCTGCGGCGTTCAAGGCGCCGGTGGAATCCAATCCATTCCTCGGCTGGCGCTCCATCCGGGTATGCCTCGATCAGCCGGAGGTGTTTCGTCCCCAGGTGCGTGCCGTTCTCCGCGCCGCCGCCGGTCACGATCTCCAGCTGATGCTGCCGCTGATCACGACCGTGCACGAGGTGGAGGAGGCGCGCGAGATCATTATGGAAGAGGCGCGGGCGCTGCAGAAAGACGGCGTTCGCGCGGCTGCGTCGATCCCGGTTGGGGTGATGGTGGAAACACCGGCCGCCGTCATAATGGCCGACCGGCTGGCGGAGGTCAGCGCATTCTTCAGCGTGGGCACCAACGATCTCACCCAATACACCATGGCCGTGGACCGGGGAAACGCCCGCCTGGCCAACCGCTTCATGCCGCACGATCCCTCGGTCGTACGGCAGCTGCACCGGGTTATCGAGGTCGGAGCAGCGGCGGATATTCCGGTGAGTGTTTGCGGTGAGATGGCCTCGGAGCCGCTGAGCGCCGTTCTCCTGCTGGGGCTGGGTTATAACTGCCTGAGCGTCTCACCCCCGGCCCTTCCGCTGGTAAAGTGGGTGGTGCGAACCGTCCCCGAGGAGTCGGCTCGGCGCGCGGCCCAGGCCGCGCTCAACGCGTCCAGTGCCGCGGAGGTTTCCAACGTGCTGCGCGAGGTGGTGGGGGAGTACATCGACATCCGTTTGCTGGACCCCCATTCAGCGTTGCCTGGCCGTGGTCGCGTCGCTAGCTTGCCCCCCGGAAAGAGCAGCATTTAGCAGAAGGGAACCACGGCCCGGTTATTGCCACGGCCACTCTCCTCCTCTGAGACTGCAGATCCTATGGCTGGTGCCAGGCATCACATCTTCACATCCGAGTCGGTAACCGAAGGCCACCCGGACAAAGTCGCCGATCAAATTTCCGACGCGGTTCTGGACGCCATCCTGGCGCAGGATCCCGCCGGCCGGGTTGCCTGTGAAACCCTGGTGACCACCGGCATGGCAGTGGTCGCGGGGGAGATCACGACCAGCACCTACGTGCACATCCCTGATCTGGTGCGGGAAACGGTCGAGTCGATCGGCTATACCGACGCCTCGTACGGCTTCGACGGGCGCACCTGTGCTGTACTTACGACTATCGACCGGCAGTCGCCTGACATCGCGATGGGGGTCGACTCGGGGGCCAAGAAGGAGCAGGGGGCGGGCGATCAGGGCATGATGTTCGGCTACGCCACCGACGAGACCCGCGAACGAATGCCCCTCCCGATCATCCTGGCCCACCGGATTACCGAGCGGCTGGCGGCAGTGAGAAAGGGGCTCAACGGGCATCCCCGGATCGAATGGCTCCGGCCGGACGGGAAGTCCCAGGTTTCCGTGGAGTACGAAGGCGACCGGCCGGTAGCGGTGCGCACCGTCGTGGTGTCAACGCAACACGCCGAGCGCAACGGCTCCCGGCAGCTGGCGCACAGCACCATCCGGGAAGCCGTAATCGAAGAGGTGGTCCGCCCGGTTCTGGAAGACGCGGGTCTGGACCATACCCGGACGAAGTTTCTGGTGAATCCAACCGGGCGTTTCGTAATCGGAGGACCCCACGGCGACGCCGGACTGACCGGGCGAAAGATCATCGTCGATACCTATGGAGGAATGGCCCGGCACGGTGGCGGTGCCTTCAGCGGAAAGGACCCGTCGAAGGTCGACCGCTCGGCGGCCTACGCCGCCCGCTGGGTTGCCAAGAACATCGTCGAGGCCAAGCTGGCCCGCCGCTGCGAGGTGCAGGTCGCCTATGCCATCGGCGTCGCCCAGCCCGTCTCCATTCTGGTGCAGACCTTCGGCACGGGAGCGCTGCCGGATGATGCCCTGGAGAAGATGGTCCAGGAGGTCTTCGATCTCACCCCCAGAGGGATCATCGAGGCGCTGAAGCTGAAGCGGCCGATCTACCGGCCTACCGCAAGCTATGGGCATTTCGGCCGAAAGCCGAAGAGCGGGCAATACAATGGGAAGAAGGTTGATTTCTTTACCTGGGAGCAGCCGGACCGCGTGAAGGATCTGCTGTCTGCCGCCGACTGAGGAGCACATGACCGTCCAGAACATTCCGACCACCTTGGCGAAGTACGACATCAAAGACCTGAAGCTGGCCGACGAGGGAAAGCGCCGGACCGAGTGGGCCGAGCGGTCCATGCCGGTGCTCCGCCAGATCCGCGCCCGGTTCGCCAAGGAACAGCCGCTCAAGGGCATCCGGCTCTCGGCCTGCCTGCACGTGACCACCGAGACTGCGAACCTGATGCAGACCCTTCGAGCGGCCGGCGCCGAGATTGCGCTGTGCGCCTCGAACCCGCTCTCCACCCAGGACGATGTCGCCGCTCACCTGGTCCGCGACCATGGAGTCCACGTCTACGCCATCAAGGGCGAGGACCACGAGACCTACTACACCCACATTGCGCAGGCGCTCGCGTTCGGGCCCAACATGACCCAGGACGACGGTGCCGACCTGGTGGGCGCGCTGCACATGATTGCCTTGAATCGGCTGGACGATCTTGCCCCGCCCATCCGGGGCTGGGTCGAGGGGCTCTCGCCGGCGGAGCGGAAGGCGCTGGTGGGTGCGGTGCGGGGCTCCACCGAGGAAACCACCACCGGAGTCATCCGGCTCAAGGCCATGTCCAAGGAAGGTGTGCTCCAGTTCCCCATCATCGCGGTGAACGATTCGAACACCAAGCACATGTTCGATAACCGCTATGGCACCGGTCAGTCCACTTTGGACGGAGTGGTGCGGGCCACTAACCTGCTCCTGGCCGGCAGCACCGTCGTGGTTGCGGGTTACGGCTGGTGCGGCCGTGGTGTTGCCAGCCGCGCCCGGGGCGCGGGCGGGCACGTGATCGTGACCGAGGTGGATCCGCTTCCGGCACTGGAAGCGCGGATGGACGGGTTCGAGGTCATGCCGATGGCCCAGGCGGCGCCGCTGGGAGATCTCTTCATCACTCTCACCGGCAACGTCAGTGTGGTGCGTCCCGAGCACTTTTCCGCCATGAAGGACGGGGCCATCGTCTGCAACTCGGGCCACTTCAATGTGGAGCTCGATCTCGAGGGCCTTGCCCGCATTGCCAGCGGCCGCCGGAAGGTCAGGGAGATGGTCGAGGAGTTCGTAGTGAAGGGCAAACGGATCATGGTCCTGGGCGAGGGCCGGCTGATCAATCTGGCGGCTGCCGAAGGCCATCCCGCCAGCGTGATGGACATGTCGTTTGCCAACCAGGCGCTCGCGGCGGAGGTGCTGTGCAAGGAGGCCTCAAAGATGAGCAAGTCGGTGCATCGGCTGCCGCCCTCGGTCGACCAGGAAATCGCCAGGCTCAAGTTGCAAAGCATGGGTATCAGCATCGATACCCTGACGCGGGAGCAGGAGGAGTACCTCGCCAGCTGGGACGCGGGCACCTGAGCACGTAAAGCGATGATCGAAGTCACGGTGGCCCATCTCGGTCTCGACCGGACCACGAACACTCCCGTGGTCATTCTGCGAGAGAAGGATGGGTCACGAGTTCTGCCCATCTGGATCGGGCCGGCGGAGGCCAGCGCCATCGCCATGGAGCTGCAGGGCATGAAGGCGCAGCGCCCGCTCACCCACGATCTCCTGAAGCAGATTCTGGTTGGCCTGGGGGGCGACCTTCGCCGGGTGATCATCAGCTCGGTGAAGGAGAACACCTACTTCGCCGAGCTCCTGATCCGGCGGGACGATCACGTGTTCCAGGTGGACGCCCGCCCGTCCGACAGCATTGCGCTGGCGCTCCGCATGCGGGCTCCCATCTTCACCAGTGATCAGCTCCTCGACCAAAGCGGAGTGGAGACCGACGAGCCCTCGCCTAATCCCTCACTCGAGGCCGACAAGCTCAAGGACTACCTCGAGAAGATGGATCCCCAGGATTTCGGAAAGTTCAATCCGTAGTCGAGCGGAGAAGATACTTCTCGTCTTCTCCGTCTTGGTCACGCCCTCTCTCTCCGCTCAAGTCCTTCACGTCACCGGCCGGGTTCTGAACGCCGATTCCAGCGCTGGTACCTGGGATCCGGGTCGTACTCCATCGGGTGGGTCAAAGCCGGCAAGGTCCGATGGACTCGACGCGTTCCGACCGCCAGGGTCGCTTCCGCTTCAACTATGCTCCCGATACTTCGGCCTTCTATCTCACCAGCGCGCGCTACGCGGGCATCGAATACTTCTCGGCTCCGCTTCCCACCAATCCGCGAGCACCGCAGGCTCCCATTGCCCTGATGGTCTACGACACCTCCAGCCGGGCGCCGGTCGAGTTGGAGGCTCGGCACCTGGTTCTGACCCGGCCCGGCGAAGACGGCTCGCGGAGCCTGCTCGATCTGATCATCGTGCGCAACGGAGGGCGGCTGACCAGAGTGGCGCCCGACACAACGAGGGGAACCTGGAGTGTGCCGCTGCCTCAAGGCACAACCGGTCTGCAAGTCCAAGAGAGTGACGTCTCATCTGCGGCTCTGCGCCGCTCCGGAGATTCCCTCATCATTGCCGCCGCGCTGGCTCCGGGTGAGAAACAGCTCACCCTCGAGTATCAGGTGCCTTCGGATCGGGCGACCGTTGAGCTGCCGCTGGACCGTGCCGGGCTGCCGCTCAATGTCCTGGTCGAGGAGCCCGCGGTCAGAGTGATCGCTCCCGGGATTGCTCCGGCTGACAGCCAGCTGATCCAAAACCGCTCATTTCGCCGCTGGAGCGGTACCGTCAAATCAGCTGGCAAGCTCCGTCTCGTGTTGCCCGGAAAACAGAGTGGGCCACCCTGGTTGCTCGCGGCACTGGTGGGTGGACTGGCCGTTGCTCTCGTAGGAGGTGGCTGGTACGCCATCCGTTCCCGGCCTCTCTTGCGGCCAGGAGTCTGAGCCGGTAGACTAGCGCTGCAGTACAAACGAACACGAACGGGGCTACTCGGAAGCCGGTGCAATACCGGCGCGGCCCCGCCACTGTAACGGGAAGCCGGCCCTCGCGGCCAGCGCTCCACTCAATCGCCACTGGGAAACCGGGAAGGCGAGTGGAGTCCCGAAGCCAGGAGACCTCTCCGTTCGTGCCACCGTATCAAACCCTCGGGGGAGGGTTGGTGGCGTGCACGATGGCTCTCCCATCGATCACCGCCCATCCCTCGACTCAGGATGGGCGGTCCTATTTTCAGTCTTCGCCTCCGACTGTCGAACCGGTCGAATCTCCTCTCAGCCGTCATTCTTGGCCTGGGAATGATCGGCTGCGAGCGGGCCGCTCCGCCTGAGGGACAGCTCCGCGCGGTAGACGACGCGGGTGACACCGTCCGGCTTCAGGCTCCGGCCCGCCGCGTCGTTTCCCTTATTCCCGCCGCCACCGAGCTGCTCTTCGCCATTGGCGCCGGCACCAGTGTGGTCGGGCGTACCCAGTACTGCGACTACCCGCCTGCGGCCCACGCGGTGGCGAATCTGGGCGACGGGATCAAGCCGAGCATCGAGGCGGTGCTGGCGCAGCGGCCCGATCTCGTCGTGCTCTACAACTCCGGCCAGAACGCTGCCGTAGCCGGGCGACTGCAGGAGCTCGGCATTGCTCACCTCCGCATCAACACCGATGCGCTGAGTGACGTGCCGCGGGTCTCTCGTATGCTCGGGCTGCTCACCGGGCATCCCCACGGCGCCGACTCGGTGATCTCGATTTTCGATACCGCACTGGCGCACTCCACCATTGCGCCGAAATCCCGGCGCCCCAAGGTGCTGCTGCTCGTGTGGGAGCAGCCGCCGATGACCATCGGCCGGGGGAGCTTTCTCAGCGAGCTGATCGAGCGGGCAGGGGGCGAGAACCTGTTTGCCGACGTGACGACGTCATCGGGTGTGGTCAGCATCGAGGCGGTTGCCGCCCGCAATCCCGACCTGATCCTTGCCACTACAGAGGGGCCCGCGGCATTCGCCACCAGGCCCGAATGGCAGGTGGTGCCAGCGGTGCGCCGGCGGCGGTTTCTCCGGGTGAGCGGCTCGGAGTTCAACCGGCCGAGTCCCCGCGCTCCGTCGGCGATCCGCGAACTGACCGAGCGGATGAGAGATCTTACCCGGTGACGGCTCGACTGCTGGCGCTGAGCTTGCTGGTGCTGGGCTGCCTTCTGATCGGCCTGGTCGTCGGATCGGTCCCCCTCCCGCTGAGCGACGTCTGGAACGGGCTCCTGCATGGCAGTGGGGCCGGGGCTGCGATTGTACGAGACGTCCGAGCGCCGAGAGTAGTGCTCGCGTTTCTCGTCGGCGGTAGCCTCGGAATCTGTGGCGCCGCTCTCCAGGCCATGATCCGGAACCCTCTGGCCGAGCCGTATCTCCTGGGACTCTCGAGCGGCGCCGGACTCGGTGCGGTCATCGCGATCGCCTCGCGCGCCGCGGGGCCCTGGGCCGTTCCGCTGGCTGCGTTCCTTGGCGCCCTGGCGGCGGTGGCGCTGGTCTATCGACTCAGCCTCGTCTCCGGCCGGCGCCTGGATCCCCATGTGCTCCTGCTGTCGGGGGTGGTCGTTGGCGCGTTTGCCGGGGCGCTGATGAGCGCCATCATGGTGCTCTCCGATGCTCCCGGGGTGCGCAATGCTTTCCTCTGGCTGCTGGGAGGATTCGGCGCAGCCTCCTGGCAGGCCCTGGCGGTCTTCTCCGCCTATGCCGCGATCCCGGTGCGTAATTCTGTTCTACCACGCCCGGTCGCTGGATCTGATCGCGCTGGGCGATGATGCCGCTCATCATCTCGGGGCCGAGGTCGATCGGGTTCGCCGGGTGGTGTACCTGTGTACCGCACTTCTGACTGCCGCCAGCGTCGCCACCTGCGGCATTGTGGGCTTTGTCGGCCTGGTGGTTCCCCACGCCGTCCGCACCAGCTTCCGCCCGCTTCATCGCAGCCTGTTGCCGCTGGTGTTCGTGGCCGGCGGCTGCTTCCTGGTGCTGGCCGATGTGGTGTCACGCACCGCGGTTCGGCCACTGGAGCTGCCGGTGGGCGTGGTAACCGCGCTGGTCGGCGTTCCACTGTTCGCGCTGCTGCTCCGGAGAACCCTCGCGTGATCATCGAGGCCCGGAGCGTTTCCGTGAGATACCGGCGCGACCGTCCCCTCGCGCTCACGCAGGTGAGCTGTGCAGTGAATGCGGGGGAGCTGGTGGCGGTGGTGGGGCCGAACGGCAGCGGGAAGACGACCCTGCTTCGCGCACTGCTGGGGCTGGTCCCGCTGGAAGAAGGCCTGGCGCTGGTGGATGGGCGTCCCGTAGCCGACTGGTCCCGCCGCGAGCTGGCGCAAACCATCGGCGTCGTGGGGCAGCAGGAAGAGACGGTGTTTCCGCTGACCGTCGCGGAGACGGTGATGCTGGGCCGCTATGCCTACCTGGGAGCGCTGGGCGCGCCGGGCGAGCGGGACCGCGCTGCGGTGCAGACCGCGCTGGAGCGATGTGATATCCTCGACCTGGCCCGGCGGCCGGTCGATTCTCTCTCGGGCGGCGAGTGGAAGCGGGTGCGGGTGGCCCGCGCTCTGGCCCAGGAACCGCGAGCGCTGGTGCTGGATGAGCCCACCGCCTCGCTCGATGTGCGGCATGAGATGGAGCTGTTCGAGCTGGTCAACCAGCTGGTGCGCGACGGGCTCGGCGGACTCGTAATCACCCACCATCTCAACCTGGCGGCTCGTTTCGCCCAGCGCATTCTGCTGCTGGATGCCGGATCGGTGGTGGCCACCGGCACGCCGGCGGAGGTGCTTACCCGTGAGACCCTCTCGCGGGTATTCGAATGGCCGGTGGCGGTCACCACCTGGTCCGACGGCTCACCTCAGGTCGTGCCGCTCCGTCCTTCTGAACACACGCCCGCACAACTTCCCGAGCCCGACTGGTCGGATCGTCTCCCGAAGGAGCCTCTATGAGAAGCTTACTTGTGCTTGGTGCACTCACCGCGTGGCTGTCTCCCACTGCCGCGTCGGCTCAGCAGCCGCAGGACACGACCCAACTCAAGGAGCTGGTTGTCACGGCCAACGGAGCTCCCACCCCGGCAGATGCGGTGGTGTCATCGGTGACCACGATTACCGGCGCCGAGTTGCGGGATCGCGGCATCCAGTTCGTGCAGGATGCCCTGCGCGACATCCCGGGAGCCACCGTGGTCCAGACGGGCTCTTACGGAGGCGTGAGCTCGCTCTTCCTCCGCGGTGGCGAGAGCGACTATGTGAAGGTGCTGATCGATGGCGTCCCGGTGAATCAATCCGGCGGGGGATACAACTGGGCCAATCTCACCACCGATAATGTGGACCGGATCGAGGTTCTGCGGGGCCCGGCGAGCGTCATCTATGGATCTGACGCGGTTACCGGCGTGGTGCAGATCTTCACCCGAACCGGCTCCCCAGGGGTGCAACTGGAGGGCGGGGCGGAGGCAGGCACCTTCGGGACGGTGAATGGACATGGCGCAATACTGGGCGGCACCAGCACACTGGGCTATTCGGCCGATGCCAGCCGTCACTCCACCGACGGCATTTACCCGTTCAACAACGACTATGGGAACACCGTGCTGAGCGGCTCGCTTCGGAGCGCGCTCGGTGCCGAGAGCGATGCCTCGCTGTCCGTTCGGTTCTCGGATAATCGCTCTCACTTTCCCACCGACTTTTCCGGCGCTCTGGCCGATAGCAACCAATCGAATGCCGAAAAGTCCTTCTCGCTGGGCTTGAACGCCGGCCGGCGGCTGGGAGATCAATACGAGCTCCGGTTGAGCGCGAGCTGGAGCCAGAACCGACGGAGAGTTCGACGATCTGTCGGACAACGCCGCGGACACGGTCGGCTTCGGCTTTGCCTCTCACCGCGACTCCCGAGCGGACCGGGGGAATGTAGATCTCCGGCTGCTCGCGTCGCCGAGCTCAGCCGTCCGGCTCACCGCTGGAGCCCAGGTCGAGCGGGAAACCGAGCGGCAGTCCGGCGAAACCACCTCCAACTTCGGCCAGATCGAGACCACGCCCGACAGTCCCTTCGATCGAGGGCGCACGACGTTTGGGTATTATGCCCAGGGCGTCCTTATCCTGTCGTCGGGGCTCGCGCTCAACCTCAACGGAAGAGTGGACGACAACAGCGGCTTCGGCACGTTCTTTACCTATCGGGCCGGCGCGGCTTACCGGTTCCCCTCCCACACTCGGGTTCGAGCGTCGGTGGGGCGGGCGTTCAAGGCGCCCACCTTCTGTGAACAGTTCTGCAATGCTCCGTTTGTCGTGGGAGACTCCACGCTCCAACCTGAGCGCTCCACCAGCTGGGAAGTGGGACTGGAACAGGAGCTGGTATCCCAGCGCCTGTCCCTCTGGGCGACGTATTTCGATCAACAGTTTCAGGACATGATCCTTTACGATGGCAGCGCAGCCCAGGGAGCGCCGACTTACTTCAATGGCGCGGCCGCCGACGCCCGCGGCCTGGAGACCGGCTTGACCTCGAAGCTGGCCGATGGCCTGGACCTCACCGCTTCGTACACTCTGCTCACCACCGAAGCCACAGATGACGCCGGAATGCCGAGCCCAACGTTCGCGGACGGTGAGCAGTTGATCCGCCGGCCCGAACATTCGTTCGCACTGAGCCTCAGGGCGCGGCCGTTCGACCGGCTTCGGCTGGGGGGCTCCCTGACCTACGTCGGCGCCCGTGAGGATGTGGACTTCAATCTGGGCGAGCGGGTAGGCCTCGATCCCTATACCGTGGTCGACCTGGCCGGCGAATTGGAGCTGCTGAACCCTACGCCGGGGCAGCTCGGGATCTCGGTTACGTTGCGGGTCGAGAATCTGTTCGATGAGGCATATGACCAGGTTGTCGGCTTTGCCGGCCGGCCGCGGGGTGTGTTCGGCGGGGTGAGCTTCCGGCTGTAGCCAAGCGACTGGCGACAACGCTGGAGTGGTTCGATCTTTCCTGGACCATGAATCAACGTCGACACCTGCTTTGGCTCGCTCTGGCAGTGGGCTCGGCCACATTCGTCGCCTGTGCGGAGACGGCTCCGCCACCGGCGCCTCCCGAGGAGATCGTGGTTGTGCTCAACACCACGAGCGCCACCCTGAGCCTGGTGCCAGTAGCGGCGCCGACCCAGATCTCGACGGTGCCGGTCGGGGCGTCCGATGTCATGCCGGTGAACGTGGCCACCCGGGGCGCTACAGCCGTCGTGTCACTGCGGGCCCGCAGTGCCGTCGCCGTGGTGGACCTTCGCGAACAGCAGCTGGTCAACACCATCAAGCTTCAGCCTGGTTCGATCGTGGCCGGGGCGGCTCTGGTGGACGATTCCCTCGCCTATGTAGCGAATTCGAACCTGAACACGATCACCCGGGTGGATCTCGCGACCGGAGACACGGCCAGCCTTCCCGTCGGCAACACGCCGCAGCAGCTGACGTTCACCCGAGGCCGCTTGCTGGTGATGAACGCCAACCTGGATTCGCTGGGAATGCCCGCCGGGGAAAGCTGGATCAGCGTGGTGGATCCCGCGGTGGGCGATCGGGGAGCGCTGATCGATTCCATTCCGTTGATTGGCCCCGGCAACGCCGAGTTCAATGCGGTGGCCACGGACGGCCTGGTGTATGTGGTCCAGGTGGGTGACCCCAGTATTGATGAAGGCCGGCTGTCCGTAGTGGATCCCGTGCGCCGGCAGGAGCTGGCGAGCTTTGGGGGATTCGGCTTCGGTCCAGGAGACCTCACTGCCGACGGCGGCGACCGCCTCCTGATCAGCTCGCGGACGGAAGGACTGATGGAGTTCGACACGGCCGAGCGCGCGATTGTCCGAGGAGAGGGGAACGGGATCCCCATTCCGGCAAATACCGGGGTGGCGGTCGATTCCGACGGGCGAGTGTATGCGCTCGAGTCCGGATGTTCCGAAACCGGTGTGCTTCACATCCTCCGGCCGGATTTCACCGAGATACGGACCGTGCCGGTGGGGCAGTGCGCCAGCCAGGTGTTGCTCGCCCGAGTTCCTGCTGCCGGGGTGGAGACTACCGACGACACCCCGCTGTAGCGGCGTACTGATGCCGCTCGCTTCAACGCCCGCCATCGTGCTCTCCGCCCTCAGGTACAGCGAAAGCTCGAAGATCGTCCGGCTGGCCACGCGAGAGCTCGGCGTGCAGAGCGCCATCGCGAAAGGGGCGCTGCGACCCAGAAGCCGGTTCGGGGCGGCGCTGCAGATCCTGAGTGAGGGACAGGCCCAGTTGCTGACGAAAGAGGGCAGGGAGTTGAACGTGCTCACCGCCTTCGACCTCCGTCAACTGCACGTCGGTCTCGCCGCCGATCTGGAGCGATACGCGATCGCATGCGCAATGGCGGAGGTGATGCTTCGATTCGCTCCGCCCGACCCCCACCCCGAAAGCTTCGAAGTGCTTCGGGAGGCACTGATGCAGCTGGAAAGCGAGTCTTCTTCCAGCGTGCAGGCGCTCGGGTTTCGGCTGCTCTGGCAGCTGGTCTGCGTGCTGGGATTCGCGCCGTCGGTGGACGCCTGCGTCATCGACGGTACTGCGCTTCCGGACCAGGGGCCGCTGCCATTCAGCACCCGGGACGGGGGCGCGCTGTGCACCGTCTGCGCGGTGCAGCGCGGCGCCACGCAGCTGCCGGAACAGGATCGGGCCGACCTCGTCGCGCTGCTCGCTCCAACCGCCTCGCTTCCCGTGCTGGACGCCCGGCACGAAGCCGCTCACCGCCGGCTGCTGGCGCGCTACATCCAGTACCATCTGGGGGAAGGGGCCAATCTGCCGGCTCTGGAGTTCTGGATGGAGCGGCCCTGGGAGGCGGCATGATCATCGGCACTGCCGGTCACATCGATCACGGCAAGTCCACCCTGGTAACCGCGCTCACCGGCCGTCGCATGGATCGCCTGGCGGAAGAGCGGCGGAGGGAGATCACCATCGAGCTCAACTTCGCGCCGCTGGAGCTCGGCAACGGAAAAGTGGCGGGCATGATCGACGTGCCGGGGCACGAAGACTTCGTTCGCACCATGGTCGCCGGGGCCTCAGGCATCGACCTGGCACTGCTGGTGATCGCCGCGGACGAAGGATTGATGCCGCAAACCGAGGAGCACCTGCTCATCCTCGAGCAGCTGGGCATCGCGCGCGGGATTGCGGTGATCACCAAGGCCGACCTGGTCGAGCCCGACTGGCTGCAGCTGGTGGTGCTCGAAACAGCCGACCGGCTGGCCGGCTCATCGATCGTCTTCGACGAACCGCTGGTGGTCTCGGCCAGAACGGGGCAGGGACTCGAGGAGCTCAGACGGGCGATCGAAGCGCACGCCCAACGCGCCGACCGCCGGCCCGCCCGCGATGCGTTCCGCATGCCGATCGATCGCGTGTTCTCGCTCCCCGGGGTAGGGACAGTAGTTACGGGGACGGCATGGTCGGGACGGGTGACGATCGGAGACGCCGTCATCGCTGCTACCCTCCGGAGCCGGCGGGCGAATCCGGTCGCTGGAGAGCTATGGCCGTCCGGTCGAGCGCACCCAGCCGGGGGCGCGAATCGCGGTGGGCATTGCCGGGCTGGACCGCGAAGAGGTCGCCCGGGGCGCTGTCCTGGTCACCCATCAGATGCCGTGGGCTGCCACCGGTGCCCTCGACGTCGAGCTGGCGCTGGACCGCCATGCGCCCCGCGCTCTGACACCGCGCACCCGGGTTCGAGTGCTGCTGGGCACGGCGGAGGTAATGGCCCGGGTGCTTCCGCGGAGCCGAGGTGGAGCCCGGAGGCAGCGGGTTGGCCCGGCTCAGACTGGAAACCCCGCTGGTGGCGCGAGCGCGGCGACCGGTTCGTGCTGCGAAGCTTCAGCCCGGTGACGACAATCGGCGGTGGGCGGGTGCTCGATCCTCTCCCGCCCAGGGGCGGGCTGTGGCCGCCCGAGCTGGCTGCGAATAGTCCCGCCGAGCGACTGCGCGCCATCCTCCAGCGCCGTCCGCGAGGAGTCGAGCGGTTCCTCCTTCCCATCCTGCTGGGAGTTCCCGAACAGGAAGCCAACGAGGTGGCAGAGCAAGGAGCCGAAGCCCGCCTCGTAGGCTCGCTCTGGATCAACCGCTCGGCGATCGAGGAGCTCGCTCGCCGCGGGCTCACGGTCCTGCGGGACTATCACCGGGAGCATCCCAGCCAGCCGGGCATGCCGCTGCAAACCTTGCGGCACTGCCTGCGAGCCCGGGACGCCGTAGTGGACGCGGCGCTGGAAGACGCGGCTACGTGCCGGGCGGATCCGACGGACCGAGGGACTGGCCGCCCTGGCGGGGTTCGTGCCCCAAGTGGCCGGAGGTGACGAGGAGGTGGCGCGAATCGTCCGGATTCTCGAGGAGGCCAATCTCGCGCCGCCCTCGGTGGCAGAGCTGGAGCGCTCCACCGGCTGGCGAGATCTCTACCCGCTGCTCCGGCTGGCGGCATCCCGGGGGCAGATCGAGGCGGTGGAGCGAGACCGCTATTACTCCCGGCAGGCGCTGGATCGATTCGCCGAAGTATTGCAGGAAATGGGGCAGGCGGGCCCGATCGTTCCGGCGGCGGTACGGGACCGGCTGGGCGTAACCCGCAAGTATCTCATACCGCTGCTGGAGTGGGCCGACGGCCGGGGTATTACGGTGAGGGAGGGCGAAGGGCGGAGGCTGAAGAGCAAGAGTCTAGAGTCTAGGTCGACGGCCTTGACTCCGGACTCTCGACTCTAGACCTTCAGTTTGAACATCCCATCACTGCATCCCGACCAGCGCGGAGGTGCCGCCACAGTTCAACATGTCGTATGAAGAGGAGCGCCCATGGTCCGCTTGGCGTGGCCGGGGTGGTGGCTCGCGTTCCTAGTGGCGGCAGGCTCCCCGGTCTCAGCACAGGCCAACGTGCTCCCGCCGCGAGTCGAGCTGAAGGAGAACTACCCCAATCCGTTTTTCCCGGCGACGACGATCCCGTTCGAGATTTCCCGGGAGGTATGCGCAAGGGGTCATCAGCCGGTGGTCAGTCTGAAGATTTACAATGTGCTGGTCCAGGTGGTCGCCATTCCGACCCTGGCCAGTGGATCGGGTGAGAAGCTGGACAGTCTTCGCTTGCGGTGTGGGGAGTATCGCGCCTTCTGGGATGGGAAGTATCTGGATGGAAAGCGCGAGGCCATCACCGGGGTCTACTACTATCAGCTTACGGTAGACGGTGAGCGGTTCACCCGTAAGATGATCGCGCAACGGAAGATGGCCAGTCGGCAGGTAAAGTGAAGAGGCAGCCTGCACAGGCTGCCTCTTTCGCGTTGCGTCTAGAGTCAAAAGCCGCCTGGTCAGCGCTCAGACGTGAGAATTGCTGTCAAACCGGCAGAGTAGGCGGGTATACCCCTTGCCATGCCCTGGGGCAGATCTAAGGTTCCTGAATACCGACACTTCCGGAGCTGCCGGAGCGCCGGCTGAAGGGTTTTGGCTTGTGAGGAAGCGATGATCCGACCAGAGCGATTGACGATAAAAGCACAGGAGGCCCTCCGGGATGCGGGGGAGCTGGCCCGGGCCAGGGGCAATCCTGTGGTCAACGACGCCCATCTCCTGGCAGCGCTGCTGGCGCAGGACGAGGGGGTAGTACAGCCCCTGCTGCAGAAGGCAGGGCTCAACGTGACCGCCGTCCGGCAGGAAGTGGAGCGGGAGATCTCCCGCTTTCCCACCCAGGCCGGTGGAGCGGGCGGAGCCCAGCTTCAGCCGGGAGATCCAGCGGGTCTTCGATCGGGCCGACGCGGAAGCCAGGAAGCTGGACGACGCCTACGTCACCACCGAGCATCTGCTGCTGGCCATGGCCGAGGAGAAGGGCACCACCGCCCGGGCCTGCTCAGCTCCCACAACATCTCGGCCGAAGACCTGCGCTCGGCGCTGCAGGAAGTGCGGGGGTCGCACCGGGTGACCGACCAGTCGCCGGAGGAGAAGTACCAGGCGCTGGAGCGCTACACCCGCAACCTGACCGAGGAGGCGCGCAAGGGAAAGCTCGATCCGGTCATCGGCCGGGACGAGGAGATCCGCCGGGTGCATGCAGGTGCTCTCCCGCCGGACCAAGAACAATCCGGTGCTGATCGGCGAGCCCGGCGTGGGAAAGACCGCCATCGTCGAAGGGCCTGGCCCAGCGCATCGTGAACGGCGACGTCCCCGAATCGCTCCGGAACCGCGAGCTGGTCTCGCTGGACATCGGCGCCCTGCTGGCCGGGGCCAAGTTCCGCGGTGAATTCGAGGAGCGGCTCAAGGCGGTGGTCAAGGAGCTGACCGAGAGCGAGGGCAAGTACATCACCTTCATCGACGAGCTGCATACCATCGTGGGCGCCGGCGCGGCCGAAGGCGCGGTGGACGCGAGCAACATGCTCAAGCCGCCGCTGGCCCGGGGCGAGCTGCACGTGATCGGCGCGACCACGCTGGACGAATACCGGAAGCACATCGAGAAGGACCCGGCCCTCGAGCGCCGCTTCCAGCCGGTCATGGTGGGCGAGCCCACGGTGGCGGACACCATCGCCATTCTGCGCGGGCCTCAAGGAGAAGTACGAGGTCCACCACGGCGTCCGGATCACCGACAACGCCATCATCGCCGCGGCCACGCTGTCCGACCGCTACATCGGCGACCGGTTCCTGCCGGACAAGGCCATCGACCTGATCGACGAGGCGGCCAGCCGGCTCCGGATCGAGATCGACAGCCTGCCGCAGGAAATCGACGAGGTGGAGCGGCGCATCGTCCAGCTGGAGATCGAGCGCCAGGCGCTGCTCAAGGAGAAGGACAAGGCAGCGGTGGAGCGGCGCGAGGCGCTGGAGCGGGAGATCGCGACGCTGCGGGAGAAAGCTCACGGCATGAAGGCGCAGTGGCAGGCGGAGAAGGCCGCGCTCCAGGAGATCCAGCAGCTCAAGGCGGAGATCGAGAAGGTGCGGGGGGAGATCGAGCAGGCCACCCGGCGCGGCGATCTCCAGCGGGCCGCCGAGCTGCGCTATGGCCGAGCTGCCCGAGCTGGAGCGGCGGCTGGCGGAGGACGAGCGCCGGCTGCACGAGATCCAGGCCACGGCGCCATGTACCTGAAGGAGGAGGTGGACGCCGAGGACATCGCCGAGATCGTGTCCAAGTGGACCGGAATTCCGGTGTCCAAGATGCTGGAGTCGGAGCGCGAGCGGCTGACCCGGCTGGAGGAGGAGCTGGGCCGGCGGGTGATCGGCCAGCCGGCGGCGGTGACCGCGGTGGCCAACGCGGTGCGGCGGAGCCGCGCCGGGCTGCAGGACCCGAACCGCCCGCTCGGCTCGTTCATCTTCCTGGGCCCGACCGGCGTGGGAAAGACCGAGACCGCCCGGGCGCTGGCCGAGTTCCTGTTCGACGACGAGCGGGCGCATGGTCCGGCTCGACATGTCGGAGTACATGGAGAAGCACTCCGTGGCCCGGATGATCGGCGCGCCGCCGGGATACGTCGGCTACGAGGAAGGCGGACAGCTCACCGAGGCGGTGCGGCGCCGGCCGTACAGCGTCATGCTGTTCGACGAGATCGAGAAGGCGCACCCCGACGTGTTCAACGTGCTGCTCCAGATTCTCGACGACGGCCGGCTGACCGACAGCCAGGGCCGGATGGTCGACTTCCGGAACACCGTGATCATCATGACCTCCAACATCGGCAGCCAGTACATCGTCGATGCCGGGGCGCAGCTGGATCCGCGGGGCTGGGAGCGGGTGGAGGAGCGGGTGCGGGACGAGCTGCGCAATCACTTCCGGCCCGAGTTCCTCAACCGGGTGGACGACATCATCGTGTTCCGGCAGCTCAGCCGGGAAGACCTGGTGCAGATCGTGGACCTCCAGCTGGAGCGGCTGCGAGCAGCTGCTGGCCGAGCGGCACCTCACGCTGGAGGTGACCCCGGAGGCCAAGGCGCTGCTGGCGGCCGAGGGGTACGATCCGGTCTACGGAGCCCGCCCGCTCAAGCGGGTGATCCAGCGGCTGCTGCAGAACCCCATCGCGCTCGAGCTGCTGGAAGGCAACTTCCACGAGGGCGACACGATCCGGGTGGAACGCGACGGCGACCGGCTCCGGTTCGAGCGAGTCGAGACGCCGAGCGCCGGCGGTGCCCGAGCTGGCCGGTGCGTAGGGGCACCCCGTCGCCCAGCGATCTCGCGGGAATGGAGGCCGCGCTGCGGCTGGCGCGGGCGGCCTCCGTGCGGGAGGAGGTCCCGGTGGGCGCCGTGGTGATTGCCGAGGGCGAGGTGCTGGGCGAGGCCCACAACGAGACGGTGCAGCGGCGGGACCCCACCGCCCACGCCGAGCTGCTGGCGCTGCAGCGGGCGCTGCAGCAGAGCGGGGAAGACCGGCTCCTGCTGGCCACGCTGTACGTCACCCTGGAGCCCTGCGCCCAGTGCGCCGGCGCGATCGTGCTGGCCAAGGTCGGGCGGGTGGTGTTCGGCGCCTACGATGCCCGCTGCGGCATGGCCGGCTCGGTGTACGACCTGCTCCGCAACCCCCGCACCAATCACCGGCCCGAGGTGGTGGGCGGTCTCCTGGCCGAGGAGTGTGGCGACCTGCTGAAGCGATTCTTCCTGGTGAAACGAGGCGGAGAATAAGACAGGCCGCCGGCAACGGCCTGTGTGCGAGTCCCACCAACTGCCGCATCTCCTGACTACATAGCCGCCCCGGCCGCGGCGGCAAAGCTGCACCTCTCTGCTTCGGAGCACCCCAATGCGACGCCCACGCCTCTGGACCGTCCGCCGGACGGCCGCCTCCACTCTGCTTTTGCTGCTGGTTCTGGCCTCCACGGCCGCCGCACCCACGATCACTGGTCCGAAGACCGGCCGGATCACCGGCCACGTACGAGACCAGAGCGGCGCGCCGCTGGCGAACGCCCAGGTGTTCGTCGTGGGAACCGCGCTCAATGCACTGACCGACCCAAAGGGAGCGTATACCATCCGGCGAAGTTCCCGAGGGTGCAATTCAGCTACGCGCCGCCTTCATCGGATACAAGTCGGCTCAGGCCAGCGTTTCCGTCCGCGCCGGCCGAACTACGGTTCACGACTTCGTGCTCGAGCCAACCGCGGTGCAGATGTCGGAACTGACAGTCACGACTGATGCCGACGCGGTCGCCAGCCCGGCCCCGACGACGCAAACGGAGAGTGGAAGGCCAGGGCAAAGTCGAGAACCGGCGCCAGTGGAGTGGCTGCAGCCAAAGGAGTCACTCAACGCGCCTTCCCGTCGAGCCCTGGCGGCGGCAGCAGGAGCCGGGCAACACCGAGGCCTATGCCCGGATCGAGGACAACCGCTTTCTCACCGCGAGCGCCAACCCGCTCTCGACCTTCTCCATCGACGTGGACGCCGCCTCCTACAGCAACGTGCGCCGGTTCCTGAGCCAGGGCGCGCTGCCGCCGGCCGACGCGGTGCGGCTGGAAGAGCTGGTGAACTACTTCTCCTACACCTATCCGGATCACACCGGCAGCCATCCCTTTGCCGTCAGCACCGACGTGGGCTCGTGCCCCTGGGACCGCGATCACCGGCTGGTCCGCATCGGGCTGCAGGCCAAACACGTGGCGACGCGCGACCTGCCGCCCAGCAATCTCGTGTTCCTGATCGATGTCTCGGGATCGATGCAGTCCGAGGACAAGCTTCCGCTGGTCAAACAGGCCTTCCGGGCGCTGGTGCAGGAGCTGCGGCCCGAGGACCGGGTGGCGATCGTGGTCTACGCCGGTGCGGCCGGGCTGGTGCTGCCCTCCACCTCGGGCGCCGACAAGGCGACCATCCTCGAGGCGCATCGACCGGCTGGAGGCGGGAGGATCGACCGCCGGCGGCGCCGGACTCCGGCTGGCGTACGACGTGGCCCGGGAGAACTATCTGCCGGAGGGCAACAACCGGCTGATCCTGGCGACCGACGGCGACTTCAACGTGGGCCTCAGCTCCGACGCCGAGATGATCCGGCTGGTCGAGACCCGAAGAGAGGAGGGACCTTCCTCACGGTGCTGGGCTTCGGCACCGGCAATCTGAAGGACACCAAGATGGAGCAGATGGCCGACAAGGGAAACGGCCACTACGCCTACATCGACAACTTCCGGGAGGCGCACAAGGTCTTCGTGCGGGAGTTCGGCGGCACGCTGTTCACCGTCGCCAAGGACGTCAAGATCCAGGTCGAGTTCAACCCGGCCCGAGTGCAGGCGTACCGGCTGCTGGGCTATGAGAACCGGGTCCTGGCCAAGGAAGATTTCGCCGACGACAAGAAGGACGCGGGCGAGATCGGAGCCGGGCCACGCCGTCACCGCGCTGTACGAAGTGGTCCCGGTGGGGGCCCCGCCGGTAGCGCTGGCCGGTGACAGTCTGACTTATCAGCAGGTCACGCTCAAGCCCACGGCAAGCCGGAGCAACGATCTGCTGACCGTTCGCCTCCGGTACAAGGATCCGACCGGCACGAGGAGCAGGCTCCTGTCCACTCCGGTGATGGATCAGGGCGAGCGGGGCTCGTCGGATCTGCGGTTTGCCTCCGCGGTCGCCGCATTCGCGATGGTGTTGCGCAACTCGGAGTACCGGGGCAGCGCGGATTACAACCTGGTGCTCGCCCTGGCCCGTGAGTCGCGAGGCGAAGATGAGGAAGGCTACCGGGAGGAGTTCATCAGCATGGTGGAGCGGGCACGGTCGCTGAGTGCTGGTGGAGAAACTGTTACCAGGTAAGCGGTCAGGGGAAGCGGAAAAGCGTATGCGGTAAGCGGTGAGCGGGTTTGCTGGAGGATCTATTTCTGGCAGCCCGCTCACGCTTTTTCTTTCCCTCTCACGCTTTATCTTTCCCCGCAGTCTGGACAGGTGTCCGAGTGGCTGAAGGAGCCGGTCTCGAAAACCGGTAAGGGGGCAACCCCTTCGAGGGTTCGAATCCCTCCCTGTCCGTTGCTCCCTTCCGCCTACATTCTCACAGCATCCATGATTCTCCGCGAGCTGCTCCAGTCATGGGCGGCTGCAGCGGCATGATCCTTCGAGTGCCCACCTCCAACCAGGCTCTGCGTGGCAGACCTCCCCGAGCGCCTTCAGAGCGGCCTGGCTGACCGCTACCGGCTCGAGCGCGAGCTCGGGCGCGGCGGCATGGCCACGGTGTACCTCGCCCACGATCTCCAGCACGACCGCCCGGTCGCGCTCAAGGTCCTGCACCCCGAGCTGGCCGCCACCGCTCGGCCCCGAGCGCTTCCAGCGGGAGATCCGGACCACCGCCCGCCTGCAGCACCCGCACATCCTGCCGGTGCTCGACTCCGGCGAAGCGGCCGGCCAGCTCTGGTACACGATGCCCTACGTGGAGGGCGAGTCGCCTCCGGGACCGGCTGCGGCGCGAGGGTCAACTGCCGCTCGACGACGCGCTGCAGATCACCCGCGAGGTGGCCGACGCGCTGGACTACGCGCACAGCCAGGGCATCGTGCACCGCGACATCAAGCCCGAGAACATCCTGCTCAGCCGAGGGCCACGCGCTGGTGGCCGATTTCGGCATCGCCCGGGCGTTGCAGGCGGCCGGACGCTGAGCAGCTGACCGACACGGGCATGGCGGTGGGCACGCCCGCCTACATGAGCCCCGAGCAGGCGGATGGCGCGTCGAGCGTGGATGGCCGCTCGGACCTCTACAGCCTCGGCTGCGTCCTGTACGAGATGCTGACCGGCGAGCCCCCGTACACGGGACGCACGCCGCAGGCCGTGATCGCCAAACGGGTGCTCGAGCCGCTGCCGCACGTGCGCACGCTGCGCGCAGAGCGTGCCGGAGGCCGTCGAGCAGGCGATCAACCGGGCCCTCGCCATGACCCCGGCCGACCGGTTCACCACCGCCGCAGACTTCGCCCGTGCGCTCGCTCGACCGCACATGACCTCCGACACGACTACTACCCCTGCGGCTTCGCAACCGATGGCAGCAGGCGGCCATCGGCGCGTGCCGCGCGCTTTGGCCACGCTCGCGCTGGGCATCCTGCTGGGGGTGGGGGTGCTGCTCGCCTGGTTACGCGCCCGGCCAGAACCCGGGGCCGCTGGCCCGAAACGGCTGGCCGTGCTCCCGTTCGAGAACCTCGGCCAGCGCGACGATGATTACTTCGCCGATGGTGTTACGGATGAGGTGCGCGGGAAGCTTGCCGCGCTACCTGGCCTCGAAGTGATCGCCCGCACCAGCTCAGTCCAATACAAGCAGACCACTAAGAGCCCGCAGCAGATCGGGCGCGAGCTGGGGGTGCGAGTATCTTCTGACCGGCACCGTCCGCTGGGAAAAGGCAAAGCCATCAGGCGGAACGAGCCGCGTGCGCGTCAGTCCCGAACTGATCCAGGTCACGACGGCTTCGACCAAGTGGCAAGCACCCTTCGAGGCCCCGCTTACCGACGTGTTCCAGGTGCAGGGGCAAATCGCCGGCCGAGTGGCCGAGGCGCTCGGTGTAGCCCTCGGCGCGGGCGAGCAGGAGCGAATCCGCGAACGCCCGACTCAAAACCTGGCCGCGTACGATGCGTTCCTCCGTGGCGAGGAGGCCGCCGACGGTCTCCCTGGCCTGGATCAGGCGGCGCTTCGGCGCGCGCGAGACTATTACGAGCGGGCGGTGACCCTCGATTCGAGCTTCGCCCTAGCCTGGGCTCAGCTTTCGAGGGCCTACTCGTTCCTCTACTGGAACGCCCCAGACCACTCAGCAGCGGCAATGGCCGCTCAGCGCGCGGCTGAGCGGTCGCTAACGCTCGCGCCCAAGGGTGCCGACGGGTATCTGGCGCTTGGCAACTACTACGAAATGGTGCGGTACGACGCGCCGCGCGCGCTCGAGCAGTACACGAAGGGGCGGCAGCTTGCGCCGAAGGACGCAAGGCTGCTGGCCTGGGCCGGGTGGGCTGAGTTCCTCCTCAGGCGGGTTGACGAGGGAATTGCGCACATGCGAGAGGCGGAAGTGCTCGATCCGCGACGCGTCGAAATTGCGCATTCACTCACCTGGCCACTGCTCACCCGCCGTCGCTACGCAGAGGCACTGTCCACGGCTGAGCGCGCGCGGGCACTCGCGCCGAGCAACCTCTGGGCGATTGTTACAGTGACCTCCGTCCACCTAGCCCAGGGTGACTTGGCCGGGGCGCGGTCGGTGCTCCGAGCCGTGCCGGTAGATGTAGACACCGCCGCCCTTGTGGCACAAGTCGCCATGGCCGACCTGTACTGGGTGCTCGACGATGAGCAGCAGCAGCAGCTTCTGCGACTCTCGCCCGAGGCGTTTGGCGGCGACCGGGCTGCGTGGGGCCTCGCGCTCGCCCAAACCAACGCGCTGCGAGGGGCTCAGGCACTGGCGCGCGCCTATGCCGATTCCGCCCGCGTCGCTTTTGAGGCTCGACTCCGCGACGTACCTGAGGACGCTCCAACCCACGCGTACCTGGGCCTGGCGCTCGCATACCTGGGCCGTCGCGCCGAGGCGGTCCACGAAGGAGAGCGCGGCGTGGAGCTATTACCAATCAGCAGGAACGCGGGGCAGGGGGCGGACCTCCAGCGTGTGCTTGCCTTGACCCATCTCATCGTGGGTGAG
>CAWJIM010000001.1:135000-225439 GCA_963842945.1 uncultured Gemmatimonadales bacterium | reverse complement strand
TCTGGCGGCCGCCATTGCAGCGACCAAGGCCGCAGGCGTCGACTGTGACGATTCTTTCGATGCTCTGAGGAGCTTCGTGGATCTGGTAACCCGGCTCCGGACGGCAACAGCAGCAGTGGAGCGAGCTTCGGCCCACCACGCTTCCGATCCGATGCAGCACGCCACTCAGATCAGCCGGGAGCTCAAGCCGGCCATGGCGGAGCTGCGTGAGGTGGTGGACGCTCTGGAGACGCACATCGCAGCGGAGCTCTGGCCGCTGCCGACGTATAGGGATTTGTTGTTTTTGAAGTAAGTCGCGAGTCACGAGTCACAGTCGCGAGTCACGAGAGTTGTCATCCTGAGGGAGTGAAACGACCGAAGGATCTTCTCAGGGTTTGGAGAGATCCTTCGCTTCGCTCAGGATGACATGGTTTTTGCGATTCCTGACGTCTTCTCCCGACTCCTGGCTCCCTACAACGGCCACCCAGTCGAGCGCTTCTTGAGCAGGAGAAAGAGTTCGGAGGGGAGAGTCGAGGGAGTCAGGGTGCCGGCCATGGCCTGAAAGGCTTCGCACTCGGCGGCTGAGGCGTCGGGATCGAAGCACACGGCCAGCGCTTCTACCAAGGGAGGCCGGTCGGGCCGATGCAGGGCGTCCAGCCAGGGGTGACATTGCGTAACCTGGCGGCATGCCAGCCTTACTCGCACCGCGCCATCCAGCCAGCAAGGACCTTCCGAAAGCGAGCCCAGCAGCGGCTGGGTCAGGAGCAGGCTTTCTCCCGCCGGAGTTACCGCCCCAAACCGCAATTTGCCTCGCTCATTTCTGCGGTGCAGCACCACCCCCCAGCTAAAAATCGGCCGCTGGTGCCGGTACCAGTCCAGCACCCGGAGCAACTGCTCGCGTAAGGCGTCGACTACGAGAGGAGATGGCATGTTCCGTTGGCAGAAAGGGTCGAAGCGCGGCCCGGAGGCCCCGCCGTCGCCTTCTGATATATGCAGAATATGGGCCAGGAGAGCGGGGAGCTAGGAGCTGGGAGCCCTGGCGTCGCCCTCCCACCACCAGCACATTCCGCGATCCACCCATGCCCAGCCATCGCTACCCCGAATCGGCCGTCTTTTACCGGAAGCTCAAGCGGGAGTACCCCCGCATCGTCCGGGCGGAGGGCTGCTATCTCTACGACGACGGGGGGCGCCGTTATCTGGACAGCTGTGGCGGCGCGTACGTGGTCAACGTGGGCCATGGCGTCAGCGAGATCGCGGAAGCACTGGCCTGCCAGGCGGCCAAAGTCGCATATGTGAGCGGGACGGTATTCACCCACGATGCGGTGGAAGAGTTTGCCGCCGAGCTGGCTCGGGTCTCTCCCGGCGATCTGGACCTGGTCTATCCCCTGGGCAGCGGGTCGGAAGCGGTCGAGGCCGGACTGAAGCTCGCCCGCCAGTACTGGGTCGAGACCGGCCGCACCGGCAAGCACAAGATCCTCGCCTTCATGCCCTCCTATCATGGGAACACGCTGCTCGCGCTGTCGGCCTCGTCCAGAGAATCCAATCGCGCCCTTTTTCGAGAGTGGCTGGTGGAGGTGGTGCGGGTTCCGGCGCCATATCCATATCGCTGCGGCTGCGGGGGTAAAGCTCCTCTGTGCCCGAGCTGCAGCGGCGAGGCGATCGAACAGACGATTCTGCGGGAAGGTCCCGAGACCATTGCCGCCCTGATCGGTGAACCGGTGGGCGGATCGTCGAGCGGCGCCTCGGTTCCCCCGCAGCCATTCTGGCGCAAGGTGCGCGAGCTCTGCGACCAGTACGAGATCCTTCTGGTGGCGGACGAAGTGCTGAGTGGCGCCGGCAGGACCGGCACCTGGTCGGCACTGGAGCCGTACGGAGTGGTACCCGACCTGATGCTGGTGGGCAAAGGGATCGCCGGCGGGTACGCGCCGCTCTCGGCAGTGGTGGCGCCGCGGCGGCTGGTGGATGTTCTGGCCAACGGCTCCGGCAGCTTCCTCCACGGGCAGACGTTTTCTCACCATGCTACGCTCTGCGCCGCGGGAACGGCCACGCTTCGGTATCTCCGGCGACACCGCCTGGTGGAGCGCTGCGCCGAGATGGGCCGAGTGCTTCACCAGAGGCTGGAGCAGCTCCGGGATCATCCTTTCGTGGGGGACATTCGGGGACGAGGGTTGCTGGCGGCAATCGAATTCGTGGCCGACCGCGAAACCCACCAGCCCTACGACCCATCACTTCGCGTGGCGGAGCGGTTTGCGGCAGCGGCGATGGACTCGGGTGTGATGGTGTGGCCCAATGCCGGCCAACTGGAGGATGGGACAGGAGACCTGGCGCTGCTTGCGCCGCCCTATGTGATCGATGAGGATCAGATTGACGAACTGGTGCTCGGGCTCAGCAGCGCGCTGGACCGGACCGCTTCCGATCTGAGGAGCGCATCTTGACCACCGCAACCAAGATCACCTACACCTCCGCCAGCGGCGATCTGGAGGAGTTTCACCAGCGCTTCGACTCCGCGCTCGAGGCTGTCCGCCGTGAGGCCGGGCGGCTGCACCCGTTTTATGTCGATGATGCGCCGGTCGAGACCGCCGCCGAGCCGCTGGTGGACCGCTCTCCGATCGACACCAGCCTGGTGTTGGGCCGGTTCAGTGCCGCCGGGCCCGAGCATGTGGACGCTGCGGTAAACTCGGCGCGGCGGGCTCAGCGGGAATGGGGCCGCTGGCCCTGGCGGGATCGAGTCGCGCTGCTGCGCGGGGCGGCTTCCCTCATTCGGGAGCGGAAGTATCAGCTCGCGGCGCTGATGAGCCTCGAGGTGGGGAAGAGCCGGCTCGAGGCTATGGGCGACGCCGAAGAGTCGGCCGATCTGATCGACTACTACTGCCAGCAGGTGGAGGACGCCGACGGCTTCGTCCGGCCGATGAACCGGATCACGGCGGTGGAGCGCAACACCGACGTGCTCCGCCCCTACGGCGTGTTTGCCTGTATCGCTCCCTTCAACTTTCCCCTGGCGCTCTCGGCCGGCATGTCGTCGGCCGCACTGGTGGCGGGCAACGCGGTGGTGTACAAGCCGGCGGAAGAGACGCCGTGGACCGGACTCGAGCTGTATCACATTTATCGCGACGCCGGGCTGCCTCCCGGCGTGTTCAACATCCTGTTCGGGCGGCGGGAGGATATCGGCGATCCGCTCTGGCAGCATCCCGGCGTGGATGGCGTCGTGTTCACCGGATCGAAGGCGGTGGGCATGCGAATCCACGCCGGGCTCAGTGGCGGCTGGATCAAGCCCGCGCTGCTGGAGCTGGGGGAAAGAACGCCGCGATCGTGCTGGACAGCGCGGATCTGGACGCCGCGGCCGAAGGCGTGATGCGCTCGGCGTTCAGCCTGCAGAACCAGAAGTGCAGCGCGACGTCGCGGGTCTACGTTCAGCGCGAGGTGGCCGCGCCGTTCATCCAACGGCTGGTGGAGAAGACCCGGAGCATCCGGATGGGCGATCCATCCGAGCGGGATGTGTTTTTCGGACCAGTGATCAACCAGCAGGCAATGGACCGATTCGAGCGCGCGGTGTCTCAGGCCCGAACGGAGGGCACCATTGTGCTGGGCGGGGAGCGGCTCCGGGGTGGGGCCTTCGATCGGGGACACTTCGTGGCTCCCACCATCGCCCGGTTGCCGCTGGAGAGCACGCTCTACCGGGACGAGCTGTTCGTGCCCTTTGTCGCCATCGGTGAGGTAACCGGCCTGGATCAGGCGATCCAGGAGACCAACCGGGTAGAATACGGGCTCACCGCCGGCATCTTCTCGAAGAATCCTGCGGAGGTGGCCCGGTTCTTCGATGAGGTGGAGGCCGGGGTCTGTTACGCCAATAAGCGGACGGGTGCTACCACCGGCGCCTGGCCCGGAGCCCAGCCGTTTTGCGGCTGGAAGGCCTCGGGCTCCACCGGCAAGGGTGGATGCGGGCCCTATTATGTCGCGCAGTTCATGCGAGAACAGAGCCGAACGGTCATCGAGGGATAAAGGGAAACATTCATGAGCCCGCGCAACTATCCCAGCATCGTCGTGCCGCCTCCGGGCCCCAAGGCGCAGGCCGTGGTGGCGCGCGACGCGGAATGGACCTCCTCCTGCTACATCAAGGAGTACCCGCTGGTGGTCTCGCGGGGCAGCGGGGTGATGGTAGAGGATGTGGACGGCAACCGGTATCTCGACTTCATGGCCGGCATTGCGGTGTCCTCCACTGGTTATGGCCATCCCAAGGTGGTCGCGGCGGTCAAGGCGGCGGCCGACCGGTTTCTGCACATCTGCGGGTCTGATTTCTACTACGAGGGCATGGCCGCGCTGTGCGAGCGGCTGGCCAAGGTGGCGCCGGGAACGTCGAAGAAGCGGGTGTTTCTCACCAACTCGGGAACGGAGGCCACCGAGGCGGCGATAAAGCTGGCCCGCTACGCTACCGGCAGAACCGCCATCATCGCCTTCCGCGGGGCATTTCACGGCCGGACCACCGGAGCGGTGACGCTCACATCGAGCAAGGCGCGACAGCACGCCGGGTTCGGTCCGCTGCTGCCCGACGTGCACCACGTGCCCTATGCCTATCGCTACCGCTGTCAGTTCTGCGGCGACGAGCCGGCGTGCAACCGCGGATGTATCGCGGTGATCGAGGAGGACCTGTTCGCCCGCCACCTCGATCCCCACGATGTCGCCGCCATCTTCATCGAGCCGATCCAGGGAGAGGGGGGCTACGTGGTGCCGCCCCCCGGCTACCTGGCAGACCTGCGGGCCCTGTGCGACCGCTATGGAATTCTCCTGGTAGCCGACGAGGTCCAGTCCGGTGTGGGCCGGACCGGAAAGATGTTTGCCTGCGAGCACGAGGGGGTCGAGCCCGACATCCTGCTCACGGCCAAGGGGCTGGGCTCGGGCATGCCGATCGGCGCCATGATCTCCAGGGAGTCGATCACCACCTGGGAGAGTGGATCGCACGGCTCCACGTTCGGAGGAAATCCGGTTTGCTGCGCCGCCGCGCTGGCGACGCTGGACCTGGTGGAGAACGAGCTGATGGACAACGCCGCGCGGCTGGGTGAACGGCTGATGGCCGGAGCCTGCCGGCTGATGAACAAGCATTCCTGCATCGGCGATGTGCGGGGCCGCGGGCTCATGATCGGGATGGAGTTCGTCAAGGACCGCAGCACGAGAGCGCCCGCGCCGGAGCTGGTGCACGAGCTGGTGCAGCGGACCTTCCGTCAGGGGCTGTTGCTGCTCGGGGCCGGCAAAAGCTCGCTCCGGCTGGCGCCACCGCTGGTGATCGACGAGCAGGACATGGATACCGCACTGGGGCTGATCGACGGCTGCCTGGACGAGATCGCTTGAGCGTTCGCTCCAAAGTCGTCAGCATGCGCGATGCGATCGCCCGGTACGTGCATGACGGCGACACAGTGGTCATCGAAGGCTTTACCCACCTCATCTGCTTCGCTGCCGGGCACGAGATCATCCGGCAGCGGCGGCGGGACCTCACACTCTGCCGGCTCACCCCCGACCTCATTTACGACCAGATGATCGCCGCGGGGTGCGCCCGGAAGCTGGTGTTCTCCTGGGCGGGAAATCCGGGGGCCGGCTCGCTGCATGCGTTTCGCCGAGCGGTAGAAGGGAAGGGAGAGCCACTGGAGCTGGAGGAATATTCCCACTTCGGCATGGTGGCCCGGCTGAGCGCGGGCGCGGCCCGCCTCCCGTTCTGGACGCTGAGGAACTACATGGGGACCGATCTGCCGGAGGTAAACCCTCAGATCCGAAGTGTGAGCTGCCCCTACACCGGAGAGACTCTCGCCACCGTTCCGGCCCTCAATCCCGACCTCACCATCGTCCACGCCCAGCGCGCCGATCCCGAAGGCAACGCCCAGATCTGGGGACTGCTCGGCGTGCAGAAGGAAGCCGCATTTGCCTCACGCCACGTGATCGTGGTGGTGGAGGAGCTGGTGGACGAGTCGGTCATCCGGGCCGATCCCAACCGGACGGTGATCCCGGGATTGATCGTGGATGCCGTGGTAGTGGAGCCCTGGGGCGCTCATCCCTCGTACGCGCAGGGCTATTACGACCGGGACAACCAGTTCTATGTGGGGTGGGAGAAGATTTCGCGTAATCCAGCGGCGCTGGACGGGTATCTCCAGGAATTCGTGTTTGGGGTCAAGGACCGGGCCGAGTACGTGGCGCGCTGCGGCGGACTTGATCGGCTCAGGGCGGCGCAGCGAGTTTGTGCAGGGGTGAATTATGGGTTTTAGTCGCCAGTCAGGAGTCGCGAGTCGAGAGTCGAGGTACGCACGAGACAGTTGCGATTGGCACGTCACCTTACGACACTCTACCTGCGGCTGGCAGACGTCGTGACTCATGATGCCGGACTCTTTTGCGTCTCGTGACTCGCGACCCAACCTACACCCCCGCCGAAATGATGACCGCCGTCGCCGCTCGCGAGCTGGGCGATGGGGAGGTGGTGTTCGTGGGCATCGGCCTGCCCAACCTGGCCTGCAATCTGGCCCGCGCCACCCACGCGCCGAATCTGGTGCTGATCTATGAGTCCGGCGCAGTGGGTGCCGTGCCAGAGCGCCTCCCGGTCTCGATTGGCGATCCGGCGCTGGTCACCGGCTCACTCATGGTGTGCAGCATGGCCGACGTGTTTCAGTCACTGCTGCAGAACGGGCGGATCGAGGTAGGCTTTCTCGGTGGAGCGCAGATCGACCGCTACGGCAACATCAACACGACGGTGGTGGGCGAGTACGCTCGACCAGCGGTCCGTTTGCCGGGCAGCGGAGGGGCGGCCGAAATTGCGATTCATGCCCGGCGAACCGTGGTGATCGCGCGGCTGGAGCGGCGCGGCTTTCCGGAAAGGGTGGACTTCGTGACCAGCCCGGGGCTTCGGAGCAAGGGCCGAACCCGGCGGGAGCTGGGGATGCCGGGATCGGGCCCCACCAGGGTGGTGACCGACAAAGGCATTCTGGAAGCCGATCCGGCGGATGGGGAGCTGGTGCTCTCCGCCCTGTACCCCAACGTTGACATATCCGATGTCACCGCAAACGTTGGGTGGCCGCTCCGTTGCAAGAGTCGCCTGCAGCAGGTGGATCCGCCGTCCGAGCGGGAGCTGTACCTCCTGCGTGAAGTGCTCGACCCGCAAGGGTTGTATCTCACAGGGTGATTCCAGGCGTTAAGCTCTAGACCTTCGCGTCGCCCAAGGTGACAACAGGTGGCTCTACCACAGGCTAGAACCGAAACCGGACCGCCGACTCAGGTCGAGCTCCCGCGGGTGCTCACCCTGCGGGACGTGGTGCTGTTCAACATCGTGGCGATCCTCAGCCTGCGCTGGACCGCCACGGCCGCGGCCGCGGGACCCAGCTCGCTGACGATGTGGGTGCTCGCGGCGCTGTTCTTCTTCATTCCGCAGGGGCTGGCGGTGAGCTATCTCTCCGCCCGTTTTCCCCATGAAGGCGGGATCTACTCCTGGGCCAAGCAATCCTTTGGCGAGGGCCACGGCTTTCTCTGCGGCTGGACCTATTGGGTCAACAACATCTTGTACTACCCCAACCTGTTGATGTCGACCGCCGCCATCGGCACTTACATGATCGGCCGGGGCGACACCGGTCTGATGGACAACTGGTCCTACATCTTCGTCGCCACCTTGACCTCGCTCTGGCTGGCGGTGTGGCTGAACATCGTGGGACTCAAGACCGGCAGGTGGCTGCAGAATCTCGGAGCGTTGGGCACCTATCTCCCTGGAGCGGTGCTGGTGGGCTTTGGCCTCCACGCCATGCTCACCCGGGCATCGGCCACACCGATCACCTGGGCAACGGTTAGGCCGCACTTCGGCGACATGTCCCAGATCAACCTGTGGGCCTCGATTGCCTTTGCGTATGCGGGCCTGGAGCTCTGCGCCGTGATGGGCGGAGAGGTGAAGGACCCCCGGCGGACGCTGCCGAGATCCATTTACATCTCAGCTCCCTTCATCGCGTTTCTGTATATCGCCGGAACCGCCTCACTGCTCTGGCTCCTGCCGAGCGCCGACGTGCACATCGTGTCGGGGTTCTTCCAGGCCATGGCCGCCGGCGCGCGAGACTTCGGTGGCCTGGCCTGGCTGATTCCGCTCGCCGCCACCCTCTACGTGTTGGGCAACATCGGCGGCGTCGGGGCCTGGCTTACCGGCCCGGCCCGGGTGGCATTCGTGATCGGGCTGGACCGATACTTCCCGCCCGCCTTCGGCCGGGTTCACCCGCGGTGGAAAACGCCTTACGTCGCCATCCTCACCCAGGCTGTGCTCGCAACCGTGTTCCTGGTGCTGTCGGTGCTGGGCAAGGGCACGACCGTCGAGCGGGCCTATCTTATCCTGCTCGATACCATGTTGCTGATCTACTTCATTCCCTATCTCTACCTGTTCATCTCCTATCTGAGCACGAGCCTTAAAGAGCGGCAAACCGAGACACTTCCGTGGTACGAGCGACGGCCCATCGCGGTGGTGACCGGGATGGCGGGCTTCCTGCTCACCGTGAGCGCCATGGTTGTGGCCACCATACCGCCCTCGGATACGGCAGAGCCCTGGCTGTTTCGGCTGAAGGTGATCGGCGGGGCAGCACTGTTCGTGGTCATCGGCGGAGTGGTGTACTGGCGCGGCCGCCGGCGCCACGTGCTGGTTGCCTGAAACGCGCTCCAGCCTGCAGAGATTCTCGCCTCGGACATTCATGCGTCTCGTCACCCTGCTGGTGGTTCTACTCTCCGCATCTGCATCGGCACCAGCGGCGCTCATGGCGCAACGGCAGCCGGTCCTTCGGCAGATCAAGGTCCCCCACAGCTACTACTACCGGGAGATGTACCTGCCCCAGCTGACCAGCGGGCCGAGCAGTGTCACCTGGTCGCCCGATGGCCAGGAGCTGATCTACTCGATGCAGGGCTCGCTCTGGCGCCAGCGAATTGGAAGCGAGGAAGCCCGCCAGCTCACCGCAGGTCCCGGCTATGACTATCAGCCCGACTGGTCCCCCGACGGCGCCGAGGTGGTGTATGCGTCGTATCGCAACGATGCCGTCGAGCTCCGTCTATTGAATCTGCAAAGCGGTGAGAGCCGCCCGCTTGTCAGCAATGGAGCGGTCAACATCGAGCCACGCTGGTCTCCCGACGGAAAGCGCATCGCATACGTCTCCAGCGCCTATGAGGGCCGCTGGCACATCTTCATCACATCAGCCGGTGCGGGAGAGCGGGCAGCCGAGGGCGAACGGATCACCGAGGACCGGAATGGCCGGCTCCCGCGCTACTACTATGGCGCCTACGATCAGTATCTGTCGCCCACCTGGTCGCCTGATGGCCAGGAATTGATTCTGATCTCGAATCGGGGACACATCTGGGGCTCCGGTGGGTTCTGGAGGATGGCTGCCCGGAGCCGCTCGCCGATACGAGAGATTCACTACGAGGAAACCACCTGGAAGGCGCGGCCGGACTGGAGCCGGGACGGCAAGCGGGTGGTCTATAGCTCCTATCTGGGCGGCCAGTGGAACCACCTTTGGGTAATGACGGGCGATGGCGGCGATCCCTTCCAGCTGACCTACGGCGAGGGCGAGGCCACCGCGCCGCGCTGGTCGCCGGACGGAACCCGGATCGCGTACATCTCGAATGCCGGTGGGGATCTGCAGATTCAGATCGTCACCGTCCCCGGCGGATCGATCGAGCCGCTCCGCGCGCCTCTACGCAAATACCTCAAGCCCACCGGCCACATCAGGCTGACGGTAGTGGATGCCGGCGGGCGAGCGATGCCGGCCCGGGTCTCCATCACCGGAGGTGACGGCCGCAGTTACGGACCGGAGAACGTCTGGATGCACGCGGACGACAGCTTCGACCGCGGGAGCGGCCGTTCGAGTACGGCTACTTCCACAGCACCGGCGGGTCCCGGGTTACCGTACCCACTGGGAGAATCGACGTGGAGGTGTCTCGCGGTCCGGAGTACCGGGTGGAGCGGCGGTCGCTGCAGGTAAAGTCCGGCGCGACGATCCCGCTTCGCATTGTGCTCCAACGGCTGGCGAATCTGCCGGCCGAGGGCTGGTACAGTGGGGACCTTCACGTCCACATGAACTACGGCGGCAACTACCGCAACACTCCCCGCCGGCTGGCGGCGCAGGCCCGGGCAGAGGACCTCCACGTGGTGGAGAACCTGATCGTGAACAAGGAGGGAAGGATCCCGGATCTCTCCTGGTTCACCGGCCGGCCCGACCCGGCGTCCCTGCCGGGGACGGTGATCGTGCACGACCAGGAGTACCACACCAGCTACTGGGGACACGTCGGTCTTCTGGGACTCACCCGAAACATCTTGCTTCCCGGGTATTCGGGATATGTGAATACCGCCGCCGGAAGTCTCTACCCGACCAATGCTGCAATCGTGGATCTGGCGCACCAGCAGGGCGGGATCGCCGGATACGTTCACCCGTTCGACAGCCATCCCGAGCCGGGCGACTCCAGCAAACCGCTGACCAACGAGCTTCCGGTCGATGTCGCGTTGGGCAAGGTCGACTACTACGAGGCCCTGGGGTTCGTCGATGACTACGTCGCCACGGCCAGCGTCTGGTATCAGCTGCTCAACTGCGGGTTCCGCCTGCCGGCGGGCGCAGGGACCGATGCGATGGCAAACTTCGCGTCGCTCAGAGGCCCGGTGGGGCTCAACCGGGTGTTTGTCCGGAGCGGGGCGCCGCTGGAACGGGGCCGCTGGCTGGCCGCGCTGAAGGGGGGACGAAGCTTTGCGACCAACGGCCCGCTGCTCGGTTTTACTCTGGAGGGGAAGGGGCTGGGTGATGAGGTGAAAGTGTCGGCGGAGAAGCAGCAGCTGGTAGCTCGCGTGACCCTCCGGTCATTTGTGCCGGTGGACCATCTAGAAATCGTGCGCAACGGAACCGTGGTCTCCGAGATCCCACTACCAAAGTCGCGAACGAGCGTGTCCACCGAGGTGAAGCTGCCGCAGCAGGGAAGCGGATGGTACCTGCTCAGGGCCCGGGCGAATGGTCCGGAGTACCCAGTGCTCGACGTCTATCCGTACGGGACGACCAGTCCGATCTACGTGACGGTGGGGGAAGAGCCGATCCGCTCCGACGAAGATGCCCGTTACTTCATTGCATGGCTGGACCGGCTCCGGGCCGGCGCCCAGGCGAACACCGACTGGAACAGCGAAGCGGAAAAACAATCAACCCTGGACCTGATCGCGCAAGCGCGACAGGAATTCGAGCGGCGGCTGAGCCAATGACGATGCGATCACTGTTCCAAGCCGGACTGCTCGCTACCTCGATCGGCCTGTTATCGCCCCGCCATGCATTCTCCCAAGCTGTCCGGCCCCGGCTCCTGGTAGTCATCTCGATCGACCAGTTTCGTCCCGACTACCTCCAGCGATTCCGGCGCTACTTCGGCCCGGGCGGGTTCAATCTGTTGCTGAGCCAGGGCGCCGAGTTTACCCAAGCGCAGTACCAGCACAGCATCACCCAGACCTGTCCGGGGCACGCCGTCATCCTGACCGGCAGCTATGCGGACCGAAACGGCATCGTGGCAAATATCTGGTACAACCCGGCGCTGCGCCGGGCGGAATACTGTGCGTTCGATAGCACCGCCAAGCTGATTGGCGTGACCTCGGAGGGGCGCTCGCCCCGTAACCTCCGAGACTCAACCGTCGGGGATGAGCTGAAGCGGGCCACGGAAGGACGCGGCCGGGTGATCGCCATTGCCGGCAAAGACCGATCGGCGATCATGATGGGAGGCCACATGGCTGACGCGGCCTACTGGACCGAGGACACGCTGGTGGTCAGCTCCACGTATTACATGAAGGAGCTGCCGCCCTACGTGAGCCGGTTTAACACGCAGCTGCGCGATCACTAATACCAGGGTCGCACCTGGGACCACGTCCTACCGGCCGACGGCGTACTCCATCGCCGGCCGGGACAATGTGGCGGCTGAGGAAGACATCGGAGGCATGGGCCGGACCTTTCCCCATCAACTCGCAACCGGCGCCTCGACCAAACAATTCATCGAGGGGTTCGAGACCTCGCCGTTCGAGAACGAGGTGCTGATCGATTTCGCCATGGAGGTGGTCCGGGCCGAGCACTTGGGTGGGGACGAAGACCCCGACCTGCTGGCGATCGGCTTCTCCGCCAACGATCTGGTGGGCCACAGCTATGGTCCGGACAGCCATGAGGTCATGGACATCACCATCCGTACCGACCGGCTGCTGGAGCGTTTCTTCACCTTCCTGATGCAACAGGTTGGGCGCGACAACCTCGTTATCGCCATCACCGCCGATCACGGCGTGGCCCCGCTTCCCGAGCTGCTGCGCACCCGGCGCCCCAGCACCAATGCCAGCCGCATCGATCCCGCTGTGATTGCCAATGCCGCGGAGCAGGCGTTGCGAACCAGATTCGGCACGCCGCGCGCGCCGGGATGGGTCGACCGTCCCAACTGGGTCATGAATCAGACCTGGCCTTACCTGTATCTGAATCTGCCGGCCCTGGAGGACCGCGAGGTCAAGCTGGAGGACGCCGAGCTGGTGGCAAAGCAGGCGGTGCAGGCGGTGCCGGGGGTGGCGCAGGTGCTCACCGGCGCTGAGCTGGCGCAGCAACGCGCCGGCGGAAACCACTCGCGCTCGGAGCTCAGCTACGATCCGGAGCGGAGCGGCCAGGTGTTCTACGTTCTAGCTCCGTACCTGCTGCCGGGGGCCCAACCCGGGGGCACCACCCACGGTTCACCGTGGACCTACGACACCCACGTTCCCCTGTTGCTCTTTGGGTCAGGGGTCAAGCCGGGAAGGTATGGAGAGGTGGTGGGCGTCGCGGATCTGGCGCCGACGCTGTCGACGCTGCTCGGAATCCCGGCGCCGAACGGCTCGCAGGGCAGGGTGCTGCGAGAGGCGCTCCGCTAGCGGGTCGCGCTGCCGACGTCCCAAGGGTTCGGGATCACGAAGCAGCCGGATTGGTGCAGCTCGTGGAACCTTCGGCGGCGAGCGGCGGTGGTGGTCATGGTCCTCACCGTCCGTTTAACCTCCTTCGGGAGTGGCTCATGACGACTCGCCCTCCTTCTATTTCGCTCACGGCTCTCCTGCTGTGCCTGACCGCGGCTCCCCTGCGCCTTGCCCAAGCTCAATCAGCTCCGCCGCTGACTCCCAAGCGCGAGGTGGCCGACACCTACTTCGGTACCGTCATCACAGACCCGTACCGCTGGATGGAGCCGCCAGTGGACCGGAATCCGGAGTTCATGGAATGGCTTCGCCGACAAAACGCCTATACCCGGGAGGTGCTCGATAGTCTGCCCCAGCGGCCCAAACTTCTGGCTCGGCTCCTGGAGCTGGCGGACATCACAACCTCGGTTTCCGTGGTCATCCCGGCCGACCGGCGCTGGTTCTATCTCAAGCTCGCCCCTGGCGAGCAAGTCCCCAAGCTCTACGTCCGGGATCTCGGGGCGAAGTCCGACCGGTTGCTGCTCGACCCTGGTACCCTCCCCAAGCCATCCGATAGTCATTGGGCCATCGACTATGTCGTGCCCGCGCCGGACGGAGAGCTGGTGGCATATGGCGCCTCCCTGGGTGGCTCGGAGCACACCATGCTGTACCTGATGGATCCAGGGAAAGCCCATCTGATTCCGGACTCTATACCGCGGGTACAGTTCGGCGCGGTGAACTGGGAGCCGGGCCACCAGGCGTTCTACTACACCCAGCTCAGTCAGGCGGGAGACACCAACCCTGACCTCCGTTACCGGAATAGCGCCGCATTCCGCCACAGGGTGGGCCAGCCAGTCGCGCGCGACTCGATGATTCTGGGGCCAGGCTTGAACCCGTCGGTGAAGGTGGACCCGGATGATTTCCCAATTGTGGTTCCAGTGGAGGGTTCGCCCTTCGTCTACGCGTTCATCTTCCACGGAGTGAGGAACGAGATCACGCTGTACGCCACCCGGGCCGATCAGCTGCGCGGTGCGGCGACCACCTGGCGCAAGCTGGTGGACGTGGAGGACCAGGTCACCTATGCCGACTTCCACGGTACCGACGTCTATCTCCTCACTCATAAGAATGCGCCCCGGTTCAAGATTCTCCGGATCCGGGCCGACGCGCCCAATCTGGCGGGGCGGAGGTGATCGTGCCGGAAGGGAAGACCGTCCTGACCAACATCGCGGTCGCCCACGACGCACTCTACGTGAAGGAGCTGGACGGCGGACTCGGCCGGTTGCGGCGGGTGCCGTTTGGCGGGAGAGGCGGCGCGGCGGTACCGCTGCCGGAGGACGGGGCGATTCAGGCGATCTACACCGATCGCCGCCGCCCGGGCGTCATCTTCCCACTGGAATCCTGGACCCGGTCCCGGCTCTGGTATCACTACACACCAGGGCAGGGGCAGCCGAGCGATACGCGGCTTCTCGATCCGGCAAAGGTCGATGTGTCCGACTATGAGTCGGTCGAGGTCGAGGTGCCCAGCCACGATGGAGTACGGGTGCCGCTTTCCATTGTGTACCGGAAGGGTTTGAAGCGTGACGGGTCTCATCCGCTTGCTGCTCGACGGCTATGGCTCCCACGGCGTCACCTACGATCCATCGTTCAGCTCGCAGCGTCTCGCCTGGCTGGAGCGGGGCGGGGTGTTCGCGGTGGCGCACGTGCGGGGTGGTGGGGAGTACGGGGAAGCCTGGCACAGGGCCGGACAGAAGACCAACAAGCCGAATACCTGGAAGGATTTCATCGCCTGTGCAGAGTATCTGGTAAAGCAAGGCTATACCTCGCCGGAACATTTGGCCGGTACCGGTACCAGCGCAGGCGGAATTCTGATTGGCCGGGCGATCACCGAGCGGCCCGATCTCTTCCGCGCGGCTGTGCCGAGAGTGGGTGTGCTCAACGCGCTCCGGACCGAGCACCAGCCGAACGGTCCGGGAAACATTCCCGAGTTCGGCACCACTGCCAAGAAAGAGGAGTTCAACGCGCTCAGAGAGATGGATGCCACAGAGCACGTGCGGGCGGGGGTTCGCTATCCGGCGGTGCTGCTGACGGCGGGGATCAACGATTCCCGGTTGGAGGCTTGGGAGCCGGCGAAGATGACGGCGGTCCTGCAGGAGCAGAGCACTCCGGGACGTCCGGTCCTGCTCCGAGTTGCATTTGACGCGGGGCACGGCATGGGGCTCACTACGGACCAGCGGGCCAATGAGGCGGCCGACATCTACAGCTTCCTGTTGTGGCAGTTGGGACCCGAGATTGAACCCGCTACGCCGTAGGCGTAGAAGTCGTTAGCCATGGCAACTAGCCAGAGCGACTAGAGACTAGCAACTGCCGACTGGCGACTGGCGAGCTGACGCCCCGAGATGGAGGGCGCCTATTTTGCCGTGGCCGTTGCACTCGTTGATTCCACGATGACTGCTATGCCCTGGCCCACTCCGATGCACATTGTGGCCAGACCGTAGCGCCTGCCGGTGCGCCGGAGCGCGTGAACCAGGGTGGTGAGGATCCTGGCGCCGCTGGCGCCGAGTGGATGGCCCAGCGCGATGGCTCCTCCGTAGATGTTCACGCGCTGGGGGTCGAGCTGGAGCTCGCGGATACAGGCAATGGCCTGGGCGGCAAACGCCTCGTTCAGCTCGATCAGGTCCAGCTGATCGACAGTCAGACGAGCGCGCTGCAGCGCTTTCCGGGTGGCGGGTATCGGGCCGAGGCCCATGCAGCTGGGATCGACGCCCGCGACGGCCGTTGCCACCACGCGCGCCAGGGGCTCGAAGCCCCAGCTCGAGACAGCGCTGCCGCTGGCGACCGCCATCGCGGCGGCCCCATCGGTGATGCCACTCGATGTTCCCGCCGTCACTGTGCCTTCGGCAAGGAACGCCGGCTTCAGCTGAGCGAGTTGCTGCAGGGTGACATCGGATCTCGGGGTCTCGTCCCGGCAGATCTCGCGGCCGGCGCCCACCGGCACCGCGATCATCTCCTCGGCGAACCTCCCCGCCTTCACCGCCGACTCGGCTCGGCGCTGACTCTCCAGCGCGAACTCATCCTGCTCGGTCCGGCTGATCCGGTAGGAGCCGGCCACGCGCTCGGCGGTCTCACCGAGCGATATCGTCCAGGCCGCATGCATCCGGGGGTTCACGAACCGCCAGCCTACGGTGGTATCGGCGATGGCGGGCGGAGTGCGGTCCCATGCCCGCCCATTCTTCAGCATTACGTACGGCGCTCGGGTCATGCTCTCCACGCCGCCGGCCAGGAAGAGGTCGCCCTCGCCGGCGCGAATGGCGTGTGAGGCGGTGACCACCGCCTGAAGACCCGAGCCGCAGAGACGGTTTACCGTCTGGCCCGGAATCTCCACCGGAAGTCCCGCGAGCAGTGCAGCCATCCGGGCGACATTCCGGTTGTCCTCGCCCGCCTGGTTGGTGCAACCCAGAATGACGTCGTCGATCCGGTCGGGCGGGAGTCGGCCTCGCTCCACCACTCCGCGCAGCGCGATCGCCGCCAGATCGTCCGGCCGCACCTCAGCCAGAGCCCCGCCGGCTCGTCCCACCGGCGTGCGCACGGCGGCGGTGATGTAGGCGTCACTCACCCGTCAGACTCACGTTGATCTTCCTCTCTCAGACCGCTAAGTTGCCGCCCGACAACGGTTCAGGACAGGTGGCCGAGTGGTTGAAGGCACCACCCTGGAAAGGTGGCATACTCGCAAGGGTATCGAGGGTTCGAATCCCTCCCTGTCCGTCGGTACCGCCGGGACTAGAAAAAGCGTAAGCGGGACTAAGCCTGCCCTGAGCGCAGCGAAGGGACGAACGTGAGCGGGAATCCCACCCCAGGGACAAACATCACCTTAAGGTAGATGACCGTGGCAGGATGGTGGAGTGTGTCGCGATAGTCGCGATGGACTCACCCCGCTCACGCTTGTTCTAGTCCCGCTCACGCTGTTGTTAACTGACGCCTTCACCGCTAGCTTCCCGCCCCGATGCCCTCTCGGACCCCACTCCTGGACGAGCGCGCCTTCGGTCGGACTCTCGCGCGCATGGCCAGTGAGATTGTTGAACGGAGCCGGGGCACTGAGACCCTCGTGCTGGTGGGCATTCAGCGCCGGGGGGTGGAGCTGGCCGGCCGGCTCAAACGCCTCATCGACTCGTCCGAAGGCTCCAATCTTTCCGTCGGCAAACTGGACATCACCTTATATCGCGACGATCTGCAGACCATTGGGCCCCGTCCAGTGGTGGGCGAAACCAGCCTGCCCGATCTGGATGGCCGCACCGTGGTGATCGTGGATGACGTGCTGTACACCGGCCGGACCGTTCGCGCGGCGCTCGATGAATGTGCCGACTTCGGCCGACCGAGACGGATCTTGCTCTGTGTGCTGATCGACCGCGGTGGTCGCGAGCTCCCGATCCAGGCCGATGTGGTGGGCACCACGGTGAGCACTACGCCGGGGGATCGGGTGGATGTGCTGGTGAGCGAATTGGATGGACGGGACGTGGTTGAGCTGGTGAGAGGGAAATGACCGCATGAGCGCTCCGAGTCTCGGAAAGGACCTCGTCGGCCTGGAGCCGCTTAGCGCCGAGCAGATCCAGCTCATCCTGGACACGGCCGAGCCGTTCAAGGAGGTGAGTGAACGGGCGATCAAGAAGGTGCCCGCACTCCGGGGAAAGACCATCGTGAACCTGTTCTTCGAGGCCTCGACCCGGACCCGAATCTCCTTCGAGTTTGCCGAGAAGCGGCTCTCCGCCGACACGGTGAACGTGGCGGCCGCCGGCTCGTCCGTCAGCAAAGGCGAGACCCTGGTGGACACTGCCAAGAACCTGGAGGCCATGCGGATCGACATGGTGGTGATCCGGCATGGCGCCTCGGGCGCGGCGCAATTCCTGGGACAGCGGATCCGCTCCAACGTGATCAACGCGGGCGACGGCAAGCACGAGCATCCGACCCAGGGCCTGCTGGACATGCTCACGCTGCGCGACCGCTTCGGCCGGATCAAGGGACTGAAGATCGCGATCTGCGGCGACATTCTGCACAGCAGGGTGGCCCGGAGCAACATCTGGGGCCTCATCAAGCTGGGCGCGGAGGTCGGCGTGTGCGGACCGGCGTCGCTGCTGCCTCGCCACGTCGAGGAGCTGGGTGTCACCATTCTGCCGCGGATCGAGGACGCCATCCAGTGGGCCGACGCGCTCAACGTGCTCCGGCTTCAGCTGGAGCGGATGGAAAGCGGATTTCTTCCGTCCCTCCGGGAATACAACCGGGTGTTCGGGGTTACCAATGAGCGGCTGGCCCGGGCGCCGAAAGACCTGCTGATCCTGCATCCCGGACCAATGAATCGAGGCGTGGAGATCGACAGCGACGTGGCGGACGGACCGCACAGCGTGATCCTGCCGCAGGTAACCAACGGTGTGGCCGTCCGGATGGCGGTGCTCTACCTGCTGGCGGGCGGAGCGCCGGACTGGGCCAGCGATGGGGAGGGCCAACGGTGAGGCCGATCCTGATCCGCGGCGGCCGGGTGATCGATCCCGCGCGCGGGGCCGATGGCGTGGCCGACGTCTACCTGCAGGATGGCAAAGTCGCTGACGTAGGCCGAAGCCTCGGCTCCCCGGATGACGCACTCACCATCGACGCCAGCGGGAAAGTGGTATCGCCCGGCCTGATCGACTTGCATGTGCATCTGCGTGAGCCGGGACAGGAGGATCTGGAGACGGTGGCGTCCGGGTCGATGGCCGCGGCGGCGGGAGGATTCACCGCCGTGTGCGCCATGCCGAACACCGATCCGGTCACCGACAATCAGGCGGCGGTGGGATTCATCGTGAGCCAGGCCCAGCGCGCGGGAAAGGCGCGGGTCTATCCCATCGGCGCGATCTCTCTGGGTCAGAAAGGGCAGCAGCTCGCCGAGTTCGGCGAGCTGGTCGGGGCAGGGGCGGTCGCGGTCAGCGACGATGGCAAGCCGGTGGTGTCGAGTCATCTGATGCGCACCGCGCTGGAGTACGCCCGCACCTTCGGCATTCCGGTAGCGGATCATTGTGAAGATCCCACGCTGTCTGCCGGCGGCGCCATGCACGAGGGCATCGTCTCCACTCGGCTCGGACTCAAGGGAATTCCCTCGGCGGCCGAGGAGATCATGGTGGCCCGCGACATTCTTCTGGCGGAGCACACCGGCGGTCACGTGCATCTCTGTCACATGTCGACCCGGGGCTCAGTGGAGCTGATTCGGCGGGCCAAGGAGAAGGGTATCCGGGTGACCGCTGAGGCGTGTCCTCATCATTTCACCCTCACGCACGAGCAGTGCGAGGGGTACAACACCAACGCGAAGATGAACCCGCCGCTCCGGGAACCGGAGGACCGGGAAGCAATCCGCCAGGGACTCAGGGACGGAACCATCGACGCCATCTGCACCGACCACGCGCCCCATCACTACGATGCCAAGGAGCGGGAATTCGATGACGCGCCCAACGGCATCATCGGGCTGGAGACGGCGTTCGGCCTCGCGGTCACCGAGCTGATCGGCACCGGACTGCTGACGCTATGCGATCTGATCAACCGGATGAGCACCGTGCCGGCCCGCATCTTCAACCTGCCGGGCGGGTCGCTGGCACCGGGCGCTCCGGCCGACGTCACGATCTGTGACCCCGCGGCACAATGGACCGTGGATCCGGCCCGATTCTATTCCCGGAGCCGGAACACGCCCTTCGGCGGACGCCGCCTGACCGGCCGAGCCGAGCTCACGATTGTCCGGGGCCAGGTGGTCTATCGGCGGGAGGCGGATGCCTGACGATCTGGATGAGGTCAATTCCCTAGATCGTTGTGGCAGCGGGTACCGCGGGCTGAGCACTCAATTAGATTTAGAGATCATCCCCTGATGACGTACATCCCCAAAATGCGTGGTTGCCGGCGATAGGATTGCTCGTGGTGAGCCCCCGGTTCGCCTGGCCTGGCGCACCACAGGGGAGCCAGATCGGCAGAGTCCCGAAATCGTTGGTCGTAGACCGGATGAGAGGAACGTCTCCCATGAACAAGACAATTCAGGAAGCGGAAGCCACGATCGAGGAGCTGCTGGAGCAGCGCCGTCAGTACGAAGAGTGGCTGAACAAGCTCGATGCCTCGGGCGACAAGGCTCCGCCGGCAGTGCGGCAGCGGGTGCGGGGCGACTACGAGGCCCGGTTACAGGCCGTCATGGAGCAGCTGCGGGGCCGGGGCTCCGCGATCAGCGAGGAGCTCGAGCGGCATCACGCCTCTCAGGCTGAGCTCGACCGGCAGCGGCGGGCGGCCGAAGAGGCGCTGGCCGAAGCGGAGGTCCGCCATTCGGTGGGAGAGTACTCGGAGGACGAGTGGCGCCGCGTCAGTGAAGACAGCCGGCGCGAGATCGACCAGCTCCGGAATCGCCTGCGCAGCATCGGCGCGGAGATCACCCGCCTCACCGGGATTCAGGGCGTCATCAGCTCACCGCGGAGCGGCGGATCCAGTGCTCCACCCCCGCCGCCGCGGCCAGCGCCGCGCCCCGAGGTGGTAGAGCAGGCTCCAATGGTGACCAATGTCGCTGAGCCGGTGGAGGACTCGAGCCGGTACGCCCCACCCAAAGCCGCGAGACCGGCACCAGAAGCGCCGGCGGGAGACGAGCTGGAGTTTCTGAAATCGGTGTCGGACGAGGAGCCGAGACCGCGAGGCCGGCCCAGCAATCCTGGAATGGCGGCGCCAACCGCTACCAGCGCTCCGCCCAAGGCTCAGGAACCCGCGGTCCAAACCATCCCCACGGTGAGCAAGGCGGCAGCCGGTGTAGCGAAGACCCTCAAGTGTGGCGAGTGCGGCACGCTCAACCGGCCGACCGAGTGGTACTGCGAGCGGTGCGGGGCGGAGCTGGCGGGGGTCTGAAAGACGGGGAAGGAACAGCGTGAACGGTAACTGCAAAAGCGTGAGCGGTGACTGAAAAAGCGTGAGCAGTGAGGGGGTCAACGGTGAACGTAAGGCGGTGGTTACAGATCCCACAAAAACTAAGGGGCGCCTGGGCGCCCCTTCTCACATCGTGGCGGGTATCTCCCGCTCACCGCTCACCGCTCACGCCTTCTTGGACCCGACCAGCTTGGCCAGCCGGCTCTTTTGCCGGGCGGCGGCGTTCTTGTGAATGATGCTCTTCTGGCCCGCGCGGTCCAACAGCTTGACCGCGTCGTCGTAGGCGGCCTTGGCCTCGGCGCCGGTAGCGGTGCGCACCCGCTTGAGTGCAGTGCGAAGCTGGCTCCGCTGTGTACGATTTTGGGTGGCTCGGGCACGAGCTTGACGCATGCGCTTGGCGGCAGACCTGATTCGGGGCACGGCGACCTCAAACAGAAGAAGGATTCACCGGAAACAGGTCCGGCGTGTTGAAGGCGAAAACATAGAGGTGTGACACTGCAAGGTCAAGCGGCGAACGACTTTGACTTTGGCCTTCGGGTCCGTTTAACCTTCGGCGGCCTTGCATAGGATGGTTCCCTGGATCGACACATCGGCGACTTCGTGCTCGCGCTTCCCATGCTGGTCTTTGCCATGGTCGCTCACGAATATGCCCACGCGGCAGTCGCGCTCCGTCAAGGCGATGACACCGCCTACATGCTCGGCCGCGTGACTCTAAATCCGCTTCCACACATCGATCCCTGGATGAGCATTCTGCTTCCAGCCCTGCTCTGGTTCGGCTCGGGGGGAAGCTTTACCTTCGGCGGCGCCAAGCCGGTGCCGGTGAATCCGCGCAAGTTCAGGAACTATCGCAAGGGCGACATCCTGGTTTCGGCTGCCGGGGTGACGACCAATCTCATCCTGGCCTTGGTCTGGTCGGTTGCGTTTGTGCTGGTCGGCATGCTCGCGCCGGCTTTGAGCGGCATGACCCCCGTGCTGGATACCGTGCAGCGGATGCTGGTGTACGGGATCTGGCTCAATCTGGTCCTCTGCTTCTTCAATCTCATTCCGGTTCCGCCGCTCGACGGCTCGCATCTGCTATACCACGTGTTGCCACCCGCCGCTGGAAGCTGGTACCGCGGGCTCCAACGGTTTGGCTATCTCCCGATCTTTGCCCTGATGTTTCTGTTTCGGCCTGTTATGGCGTTGCTGCTGACACCCGCGTTCAAGGGAATGGGATTTCTCCTCCACATCATTCTCCCGTTCAGCGTAGGTGACGGATGGAACATCTTTCAGTCATGACCGCTCCAGTCTCCGAGGCCCCGACCACCGCGCTCGGAGCCGGTCCCGGCTTTGTGGTGGAGCTGGAGGCCTTCTCCGGCCCGCTGGATCTCCTGCTCCACTTGCTGCGCGAAGAGCAGCTCGAGATCGCCGACATCCCCATCGCCCGAATCGCGGACCAGTTTCTCCAGGCCATCCACGAGCTGGGTCTCAATCAGGCCGCAGACTACCTGGACATGGCCAGCCGGCTGGTGCGGCTCAAGGCGCAGATGCTGCTGCCCCGCCGCCCGGAGGAAGACGGCTGGGAGGATCCGCGGGCGGAGCTGGTGCGGCGGCTGCTCGAGTATCAGCAGATCCGGGAGGTTGCGGTGTGGATGGGGCGGGCGGCCGAGCGCCGCTCCGAGCTTTGCGCCCGAGGTTATCTACCTCCACCACCGGCCCAGCCGCCGCCACCGCTCAAGGTCGAGATCCTCGATCTGCTCTCCGCGGTGGAGCGGGTCCTGGCCGGCATTCCATTCCCGGTTCTCCATCGGGTAGTGGCGCGGCCGCTGGACGTGGAGAGCGCCACCCGCCGGATCGAGACGCTGCTGGCGGAGAAGGAGGAGATTCGCTGGCTCGACGCGCTCGGTGCCCGTCCCACCATCGTCGACGTGCTCTCCACCTTGCTGGCGCTGCTGGAGCTGGCCAAGCGAGGCAGCGTGCGGCTGGTGCAGCCCACACCTTTCTCACCCATGGTGATTGCCCGTGACTCCGCTCGCACAGCTGCTTGAAGCCGCGCTCTTCTCCGCCTGCCGTCCCATCACTCCCGAGGAGATGGCAACACTCGATCCGGATGCCACGGTGGCCGATGTCAGGGTAGCGCTGGAGCAGCTTCGGGAGCACTACGACTTCGATCAACATGGGGTGGAGCTGGTCGAGCTGGCTGGAGGCTACCAGATCCTCACCCGGGCGGTCCACGCTGCGGCGCTGGAGCGGGCCCAGTTTTCGGTCCGGGCACCAAAGTTGAGTGCCGCCACGCTGGAGACACTTGCGGTCATTGCGTACCGCCAGCCGGTAGGCCGAATCGAGATCGAGGAAATCCGCGGCGTCTCCGCCGGCGGGGTGCTTCGCTCGCTGCAGGAGCGAGGATTGATCGAGGTGGTCGGACGGAGCGACGCGCTGGGCCGCCCGTTGTTGTACGGCACCACGCCGCTCTTTCTCGAGTTGCTCGGCTTGCGAGACCTGGCCGACTTGCCCAAGGCCGAAGAGCTGACCATTGCCCTGAGACCGCATCGTGCGGTGGCCGAGGGCTCCGACGACGCGGCCGCGTATGTCGAGGCGGAATCGTGAGTGAGATGCGGCTCCAGCGGGCGCTGGCCCGCGCCGGAGTCGCATCCCGCCGGGCGGCTGAGAAGCTGATCGAAGACGGGCGGGTGCGGGTCGACGGCAAAACGGCAACGCTGGGCATGAAGGTCGACCCGGCACGCCAGAAGATCACCGTGGGCAATCGCGCGGTGAAGATGCGGGAGCGCCGGTGGCTTGTTTTCCACAAGCCGCTCGGGGTCGTCACCACCGCCAAGGACGAAGAAGGCCGGCGCACGGTCCTGGACTTCATCCCGGACACCACCGCCCTGACCTACGTCGGCCGGCTCGACGTGATGACGACGGGGCTCCTGCTGTTGACCACCGACGGCGAGGCGGTTCACCGGCTGACCCATCCGCGTTACCATATTCCCCGACGCTACACCGCTCTAGTGCACGGCCGTCCTACCGCGGAGATCGCGAAGGCGGTGCGGGACCGGGTGGTGATCGATGGCCGCCCGGTGGTGCCCAGCGAGGTGAAGGTTCGCCCGGGCACGGAGGGCCGGAGCATTCTGGACCTGACGCTGGACGAAGGGCGAAACCGGATCGTCCGACGCTGGTGTGAAGCGCTGGGACTCAAGGTTGACCGGCTGGCTCGGCTCTCCTACGGTCCGGTACGCCTGGGCGATCTGCCGCCCGGCCGCTATCGTCCCCTGACTCCACGTGAGGAGGCAGCACTGTACCGGGCCGTCCAACTCGATCCTGACCATGAAACCGCCACCGGCCGGCGGGCGTCGGGTCAATCATTCCCGCGGAGCCACGCATAGATGAGCGCGCCCAAGCTGTCCAAGAAGCCGGCCGAGATGCTGCCGGTGCCCCGGATCCTGAAAGAGGTCTCCCGCCGAATCGTCGGCCAGGATGCCATGGTGGAGCGTCTCCTGGTTGGGCTTCTCACCGGGGGACACATTCTGCTGGAAGGGGTTCCCGGCCTGGCCAAGACGTTGGCGGTTCGTACGCTGGCGGAGATCATCCGGGCCTCCTTCTCCCGGATCCAGTTCACGCCCGATCTGTTGCCGGCGGACGTGATCGGCACCATGGTATTCAACCAGAAGTCGCAGGACTTCCACGTCAAAAAGGGGCCGCTGTTCGCCCAGATCATTCTGGCTGACGAGATCAACCGGGCTCCCGCCAAGGTCCAGGCGGCTCTGCTCGAGGCCATGCAGGAGCACCAGGTCACCATCGGCGGCTCCACCTATCCTCTGGAAGAGCCGTTCCTCGTGCTCGCCACCCAGAACCCGATCGAGAGCGAGGGCACCTATCCCTTGCCGGAGGCGCAGCTCGATCGCTTCATGCTGAAGGTCAGGGTGGGATATCCCAGCCGGGATGAAGAGAAGGAAGTGCTGTTGCGGATGAGTGGTGGTCAGGAGATTACGGTGGAGCGGCTGCTCGATCCGGAGGAGATCCTGGCGGCGCGCGAGGCCATAGCCAATCTGTACATGGATCAAAAGGTGGTGGACTACATCGTCGACCTGGTGCGGGCAACACGCGACCCCGGGCTGGTCGGACTGGCAGACCTCAAGCCGCTGGTGGCGTTCGGCGGATCGCCCCGTGCGTCCATCGCACTGGCGCAGGCCGCCCGCGCGCACGCCTTCCTGCGGGAGCGGGCCTACGTGGTGCCCGAAGATGTGCGGGCTCTCGCTCCCGATGTGCTTCGCCACCGCATCGTGCTCACCTTCGAGGCTGAAGCCGAAGATGTGACGACTGACGATGTGGTGACGCGGGTCGAGTCGAGTCGTCGCGTCTCGAGTAACGAGTCACGGCTGGACGAAGCTGCGGCTGGCCTGTGGACTCGCGACTCGGACTCGTGACTAAAAACAATCCCGTCACTCCCGAAATCCTCAAACAAGTCAAGTCGATCGAGCTCCGCACCCGCGGGCTGGTCGGATCGCTGTTTGCCGGAGAGTACCGGTCGGTTTTTCGGGGGCAGGGGATGGAGTTTGCGGAAGTCAGAGCCTACGAGCACGGCGATGATTTCCGGGCGATCGACTGGAATGTCTCGGCCAGGCTGGCGAGTCCGTACGTCAAGACCTTTACCGAGGAGCGCGAGCTCACCCTGATGCTGGTGGTCGACCAGTCGGGCTCCACCCGATTCGGTGAGCCGCAGACCAAGGCAGGGTTGGCGGTGGAAGTCGGAGCGGTGCTCGCGCTGGCCGCCGCGTACCATAACGACCGGGTGGGAGCACTGCTCTTCTCCGACACGGTCGAGCGGGTCATTCCGCCCCGAAAGGGGCGGCGGCATGCGCTGAGAGTCATCCGGGATCTGGTTGCGTTCCAGCCCGCGGGCCGGCGAACCAACCTGGGCGCCAGTCTGTCCTATGCCAGCCGGCTGCTGCGTCACCGGAGTATTGTGGTCGTCCTGTCCGATTTTATTGCCGAGGGCTGGGAGAAGCCGTTGAGACGTTTGGGCGCCCGACACGAGGTGGTGGCCATCACCGTGGATGAGCCGCGGGAGCACGATCTGCCCGAATCCGGCTGGATCGAGATCATGGACGCGGAGTCGGGCCGCCGGGTGCTGGTCGACACCGGAAGCCGCGATGTCCGGCGCCGGGTGGCTCACCTGGCAGAGCGGAGGCGGGAGGAGCGGGCCCGAGCGCTCTCCGCCGCCGGTGCGGACCAGGTTCACCTGGAAACCGGCAGCGCCTATGCCCTTCCGCTCCGGCGCGCCTTTGCGCAGCGAGCCCGCCGGATTCATCGCGCATGATCACCTCCGCTGTGCTTGCCGCGCTGCTGCTGCAGGGACCTCAGCCGACGGTAGGAGACACGATCTGGCTGACCCGCTCGGTTGCGGTGCCATCCGGCTACGTGGTGCGCGCATCCGACTGGGATCCGGCCGACCCGGTGGAGTTGCTCGGCCGTCCCCGGGTGGTCATCACCGGCGACTCCGCACGCATCAGCTATCCGGCGGTGATCTGGACGCCGGGACCCCATCAGGTCGAGCTTCCCGGTCCACTGCTGCTGGGCCCGGGAGGAAAGGTCGACTCTCTTCCCGGACAAACCGTTCGCATCGCCGTCCGGAGTGTGTTGCCTCCCGGGGTTCCTGACTCGCTGATTCCGCCGCAGCCCCGGGCGACTCTGGTGACTCGCCGGGACACGACCCCCGTCCCGCTGATCATCCTCTGGCTGCTCGCGCTTGCCGTGCTGGTGCCGGTCCACCTCTGGTGGCGGCGGCGGGGAAAGCCCGTGCCCGTGCCGCCGCCCCAGCAGGAGCTACCCGAGCCGCCTCTGGACCGCTGGGCCGACGACGGAGAATACCGCGCAGTGGCCAACGTGGCCGCGGTTCGCCTTCGCACCGCGCTGGCCCAGCGGGTGGCGGCGGCTCATTCCGGGCTCGACACGGAGCGACTCCTGGCCCAGCTCGCCGCCGCTCGTCCCGACTGGCCGCTGGACGAGTTGGGCGACCTGCTGCGCGCTCTGGACGATGCCCGCTTTGGCCACACCGGCTCACCCGAAGCGCTCGAGCTCTCCCGTTCCACCCTGGAGATGCGAGCCCGCCTCTTGCGGGAGGCGGCGTGAGTCTCGCCCGTCCCTTGCTGCTGCTCCTCCTTCTCGCGCTCCCGCTCTGGTGGTGGCTGCGCCGGCGAGGGGAAGTACCGGCCGCGCGCTACAGCGACGTAACGCTTCCGGCTCAAGCCAACCGTGGTCGCTGGTGGGTCAGGCTCCCGCCGATTCTTCGAGCTGTTTCACTGGCGGCGCTGAGCCTGGCCGCCGCGGGTCCGCGGATCGGTGGCGACACGGTCGAGATCAAACAGGAAGGCATCGCGATCGTCATCGCGATCGACATCTCCAGCAGTATGCTGGCAGAAGATTTCGCCCCCTCCAACCGGCTCGAGGTGGCGAAGCGGCAGGCGGTCGGATTCATTCGCGGGCGAGCCGCTGACCGGATCGGCCTGGTTGCCTTTGCCGGCGAAGCGCTGACCCAGGTGCCGGTCACGCTGGACTATCCCGTGATCGAACAGGCGGTGATGGATCTCAAGATCGGGTCGCTGGAGGATGGCACCGCCATCGGCAGCGGACTCGCCACCGCGGTCAATCGCCTGCGGCGGGCGCCGGACAAATCGAAGGTGGTGCTGCTCCTCACCGACGGCGAGAACAACAAGGGTCTGATCGATCCCCGGACCGCGGCCGCAACGGCGTCCGCGTTCGGGATCAAGGTCTACACCATCGGTGTGGGCACCATCGGCGAGGCTCCGATCCCTACCGGCCGCGGGCTGGGTGGCTTTCGCTACGAGCTACTGCCGGTACGAATCGACGAGCCTTTGCTCCAGGAGATCGCGCAGAAAACCGGCGGCCGGTACTTCCGCGCCAAGGACAGCGAGGCTTTGAGCCGGATCTTTCGGCAGATCGATGCGCTGGAGAAGACCCCGATCCAGGTCACCCGGTATACCCGATACGATGAGACCACCCGTCCGCTGATCCTGCTGGGACTGTCCATGCTCGGTCTGGAGCTGTTGCTCAGCTCTACGCTGGTGGTGCGAGTCCCATGACCTTCGACGCGCCGCTCCTGCTCTTCCTGGCCCCGCTGCTGGGTCTTGCCGTGGGCGTAGGCGCGTGGCTCGCCCGGCGGCAGCGAATCCGGCTGGCGCGGCGCTGGTCGCCTTCACTGGGCCGCTTCGCCCGAACCAGAGGCGGCTGGGCCCCGCTGGTGCTCGGGCTCAGCGCGCTGCTGGCCGCAATTGGCCTGGCCGGTCCGAGGGCCGGACGGACCCAGGTCAAGACCGAGACCCGCGCCTTGAGCCTGGTGTTCGCCATCGACATCAGCCGTTCGATGCTGGCGGAGGATGTGGCGCCGAGCCGGCTGCAGCGGGCCGGCCGTGAAGCTCGTCGCCTGATTCAGGATCTGGAAGGCGACCGGCTCGGGCTCATCGCCTTTGCCGGGCGAAGCTATATCCTGGCGCCGCTCACCGTGGATGGTGGTGCGGTCCGGATGTACCTCGACGCATTGGATCCCGATCTCGCGAGCGAGGGAGGGACGACACTGGGCTCGGTGCTGGCGCAGGGAACCGGCCTGCTCAGTGCCGCCACCGACGCGGCCGACCGGGTTCTGGTTCTCTTCACCGATGGAGAGGCTCACGATACGCTGCCTGAAGCGGTGGCTGCAGCGGAAGCGCTGAAGGATGCCGGCATCCATCTGATTGTGGTGGCCGAAGGCCGAGCGCTACCGACCCGCATTCCGATCAGGGACTCCTCGGGGACCCTGCTCGAGTACAAGCAAGACGAGAACGGGAATGTGGTGCGCACCCAGCGGCGGGACGACATTCTCCGCGCTATCGTGGATGCCTCGGAGGGAACGCTGGTACCCAACGAGCTGCCGGATCAGGCCGGCGCCGTGCGCGACCTGGTCTCCTCGATGAAGCGGAGCCCCACCGCCGAAACCCGAACCGCCGATCTCATACCGCGAGGATGGATCCCGGCGCTGGGCGCCGCACTCCTGCTTTTCGGGTACACCCTGGTACGCCCCGGACCGGCACTGATCGGCCTGGCCGGGTTGCTTATCTGGAGCTCCGCCTCGGCGCAGAGGCCCGATCCGGGAACTCGCGCGATGGCAGCCGGAGATCCCGCCCGAGCGGCGGCCGAATTTCTCAAGGAGGCGGGCGGCGGCACGGCCCGCGATACCGCCTTCTACAACGCGGGAACCGCGGCACTGGAGGCGGGCCGATACGATGTCGCTCGCGGTGCACTGGAGCAGGCCGCCAAGTCACTGGATCCCGACCTCCGCTATCGCGCCCTCTACAACCTGGGTCTGGTGAACCTGCTCGCCTCCCGGGCCGATACGACGAAGGGTCAGGAGCTGCTGGGCCAGGCGGCGGATCGACTACGCGAGGCATTGCGGCTGCAGCCGTCATCGGCTCGCGCAAAATGGAATCTGGAGCTGGCAGAGCGGCGTCAGCCACCTCCGCCGCCCAACAACAGTGGCGGTGGAGGTGGGGGAGGCAAGCCGCCGTCCAGCGGCGGCCAACCGCAGACGCCGCCACCGGCAGCTGCTGAACAACCCAGCAGCGGTCTGAGCCAGAGTCAGGCCGAGCAGATTCTCAGCTCGATGGAACGGCGCGAGCGGGAGACCCGGGAGGAGCAGCAGCGCCGGATGCACGGAGCCTCTGCCGCCGGAGTGAAGGACTGGTGAAGTCACTGCTGATTCTCGCGCTGCTCCAGGGAGCGCCCGAGCTCCACGTGTCGGTCGACGAGGACCACGTCGCCGTCGGCGAGGAGATTCTCTACACTGTTCAGGCGGTGAGTCATTCCTCGGAGCCGATGGATGTGACGGTGGCTCCCATGAACGGCTTCGAGGTTATCTCCCGCAGCGAACGCACTGAGGTTTCCTTTTCGTCCGGGCCCACCAGAACCACCGTGCTGGAGATGCGCCTGCGCGCGGTCAGACCCGGGCGCTGGCAGATCGGCCCGGCTCGGGCGGCCCAGGGTCGTATGATCACCGAGGCTGCCGCCATCGTCGTGGATGTGCAGCCCAACCCCGTGGCGGCCGCCCCCGCCTTGAATCCGCGGCTCAGGACGCTCCTGGAGAGAGCCCCGCCGCCGCCACGAGGCAAGGCCGCTGTTGCGCTGGTGGTTTCCGCCGACAGCGTGAGCGTGGGTGAGCAGGTCGATGTGGTAACGGCAGCCTGGTTTCCTCGCGACCTCCGATTGCAGCTGCGGCGCCCTCCAACGCTGCAGCCACCGGTGATCGACGGGGTCTGGAGCTATCCCCAGTCTGCGCCCGCCGGTATTGCCGCCACTCGGAATATCGGCGGCGGTGCCTACGATCTGTTCGTGGCTCACCAGGTGGTGTTCCCCCTGGTCGCGGGAACCATCGTGGTTCCGCCTGCCGTCCTCAAGTACAGCACCCCGCTCGCGCTTCAGTTCTTCAGTCAGGAAGAACGCTTTGCCCTGTCCAGTCTTCCGGAAACGCTGTCGGTACGCACATTGCCGACGGCCGGGCGGCCAGCCGGGTTCAATGGAGCAGTGGGATCCGGACTCCGGCTGGAGCGGAGGATCACGCCTCCTACGGCCCACGCCGGTGAAGGCGTTGCCGTCGAGCTGGCGTTGACGGGTGAGGGCAACACCGCGCTCTGGCCACCGCCGGAGATTCGTTGGCCCCGGAATGTCCGGGCGTACGTAGACCGGGTCGAGGAACAGGTGACCACGACCGAGGGACGAGTCGGCGGGGTGAAGACCTTCCGCTATCTGGTGGTGCCCGACTCCTCCGGGCCGCTCAGCTTACCGGCGGTGAGTTATGGGTACTACGATCTGGCGGCCCGCGGGTACCACATAGCGGCGATCCCCGCTGCCTCGCTGCCCGTGTCGTCGACCGATGCACCGGCATCCACCGCGCTGCCGCCCGGCTTGTTGCCCGCCGGCTCGCCGGGATTGGCCTCGCAGATGGCGCACGACATTCCTGACTGGGGCTGGATTCTGATTTTCCTGATCCCGCCGGTCCTGATCAGCTTGAGGGGCAGACCGATCCGCCGCCGTGCAGCTGCTCCGCCGGTGGTCGAGACCGGGCTCAGGGTGGCTGAAGAGCGGCTCGACCAGGTGGTGCGCGGACTGGTGCCCGACCCGGACCAGCGGTCGCGAGTCGGACTGGCGGCTGCGGTTCGCGCTGCGGGAGCTGACGGAGAGACCGCCTCGCGGGTTGCCGCGGTACGGGAGCGACTGCTCGCCCGGCGCTACGGTCCACCGGGGCAGACTGCTGAGGACCAGGCTCTGGTGCAGGAGGTAGAAGAGCTGGTACGCCGCTTGGGCGATTCGTTGCGAGGGTGGGGTGGACGGGTCGCACCGATCGCTCTGGTGCTCGGGCTCCTTAGCGCCAGCGCATCCGCGCAAGCTCCGCCGCCGCCCGAGGGGCTGTACGAAGCGGGAGCTCTCCAGGCCGCCGCTGAGGGATTCAGCCGGCGCGCTGCGCTGGAGCCTACGGTGGCGGCGCATTGGTACGACCTCGGAGCCACCTTCTACAGGCTCGGTGCGAAAGGCCGGGCTGCGGCCGCGTGGGTTCAGGCTCGGCGTCTGGCTCCCCGCGAGCCCAACGTGCTGCGGGCGCTTCGGCTCACGCCGGCTCCAGACGTGATTTCGGCGAGGATGCTGTGGTCGCCTCCGGTGACGCCGGAAGAGCTGCTGCTGGTCGGAGCACTGGCGTGGTTCGCCGGCTGGATCGGCTGGGTGCTGCGCCCCCGACATCGCGACCGCTGGTCGGCCCTGCTGATCTTCGCGGCGGTTGCTGCGCTGGGCGGGCTCAGTCTTCGGACCTGGTATCGCCGGCCGATTGCGGTGGTCCTGGATCAGACGACGATGCGACTGTCACCGCATGGCCGCGCCCCCGCCGTGGGTCCACTCGAGTCCGGCGCCGCGGTGCGGATGGTGCGAGCTGATCGGGGCTGGGTGCTGGTTCGTTCGGGTCGCGCCGAGGGCTGGGTGACGGCAGACGCGATCGCCGCAATCAGCGGGTAAATTGCCGGGATGCCACGCCGCATTGCCATCCTGCCCGATGCCGTCGCCGACCAGATTGCCGCGGGTGAAGTCGTCGAGCGCCCGGCCTCCGTCGTCAAGGAGCTGGTCGAGAACGCGCTCGATGCCGGCGCCCGCCACATCAGAGTCGAGCTGGAGAGCGGGGGAAAGGTCAGGATCGAAGTCAGTGACGATGGCAGCGGCATGGGACGGGAGGACGCGGTCCTAGCGCTCGACCGGCACGCAACCAGTAAAGTCCGTTCGGCCGCAGATCTGGTTGGAGTTTCGACCTTTGGTTTCCGGGGCGAGGCGCTGCCGGCCATTGCCTCGGTGTCGCGCCTGACGCTGAGCACCACCGACGGCGCGGGCGAGGGAACTGAGCTGAGCGTCAGCGGGGGTCGGCTGGACCGGGTGAGCTCAGCGGCCCGGCAACGGGGAACCACGGTTCAGGTCCGCGGATTGTTCTACAACACTCCTGCCCGCAGGAAATTTCTTCGCTCAGTTGCCAGTGAAACCAGAGCCGCTCACGAAGCGGTTGCTACACTCGCCCTGGCTCACCCGGACACCGGTTTCGAGCTCCACGTCGATGGCACCTGCCGTCTGGCGGTTCCGGCCGATCAGGATGCGACAGAGCGTTTGGCTTCAGTCTGGGGACGCGATCTGGCGGGGACCTTGGTCCCGGTCAGCTACGCCGCAGGTGCATTTCGGGTGAACGGATTCATTCAGCGACCGGGGGATGCTCAGCCCACTGGCCGGCGCACCCAGCTGTTCGTCAACGGCCGGCCCTTCAAGGATCCCTTTCTCATCCGTGCCGCGGAGGCGGGATACCGCGCTGCCATCCATCCGGGCGACCGGCCTTCGGTGTACTTGCGAATCGAGGTGGCGCCGGAGGATGTGGACGTGAACGTCCATCCGGCCAAGCTGGAGGTTCGCTTTCGCGACCGAATCGGCGTTGAGCGGGTTGTGGAGGAAGCGGTGCGGTCCGCCTTGGGGGCTTTGGTGGCCGCAGCCTCGGTAGGAGAATGGCGGGGCCTCCCCGGCTCAGGAGGTTCCCATAGTGGGCCGGGTACGCAGGTGCTCGAGCTGGCGCAACTCTTCTCCGAGGCGCCGGACACTTCGGGCAGCCTGGAACAGGAGAGTCCGCCCGGCTTCATCGCGCCGCTGCTTCAAGTCTTCGATACCTACATCCTTTACCAGGGTCCCGACGGCGTCATCATCGTGGATCAGCACTCGGCTCATGAGCGGGTGCTGTACGAGGCAGTGATGGCTCAGCTGAGTGGAACCGGGGCTCCGGCGCAACGGCTGCTGCTACCGCTCACCGTGGAGCTGACGGACGAGGAGCTCGATGCGGTCGACGTCCACGGTGAGGAGCTCAGCCGCGTGGGGTTCGAGGTCGAGGGCTTCGGAGGCCGGACGGTGGTGATTCATGCCGTGCCGGCGCCCCACCCCCGCTTTGACGCTGAAAGCTGTTTCCGCGAGATGGTGGCCGATCTGGCTCGAGGACGGTTCGGCGGATGGAGCAACCGCCTGCAGCGATTCGCCGCGACCTACGCCTGCCGTGCGGCGGTCAAGGCGGGCGAGAGCTTGAGTGAGCGGGAAATGCGAGAGCTCCTCGTACGCCTCTTCGCCACCGATCTTCCACCTCACGACGTGCACGGCAGGGCCACCATCGTACAGCTACCACGCGAGGAGCTGGAGCGCCGGTTTGGCCGGCGGTAAGGTTCCGGTCCTGGTTGGTCCGACAGCCGTAGGCAAGACGGCAGTAGCGTTGGCCCTCACCGCCTATTGGCCGCTCGAGGTCGTCTCCGCCGACTCGCGCCAGGTTTACCGCCGGCTGGACATCGGAACCGCGAAGCCTTCGCCCAAGGAGCGGGCGCGCGCGCCCCATCACGGAGTGGATGTGGTGGAGCCCGGCTGCCGGTACAGTGCCGGTCATTTTGCCCGGGATGGGGTGCGGTGGCTGACTGATATCCGGGTCCGTGACAAGCAGCCGATGCTGGTCGGAGGCACGGGACTCTACGTCCGGGCTCTGGCTGAAGGCCTCTTCACCGAGCCGGCTTTGGATCCCGCCCGACGGCGGTCGCTCGACGCATGGACCGCGCGGCTCGAGCCGATCGAGCTTCTCCGGTGGGCTTCCCGGCTGGACCCGGGCTTCCGCGGAGGCGGCCGGCAACGAGCAGCCCGAGCCATCGAAGTGGCGCTCCTCAGTGGCCGGCCGCTTTCCTATTGGCAGGAAGCAGCCCGGGCCCAGGGCTCGCTCGACCCGTGGTACATTGTGCTGACAGTTCCCCGGGCAGTGCTGCATCGGCGAATTGCCCGCCGGGCGGAGGAGATGGTCCGCCGCGGCCTGATCGAAGAAGTCGCGGCGGTACTGGCCGAGGGACACCAGCCCCATGCCCCGGGCTTGGATGGGATCGGCATCAAGGAGGCCGTGGAATACCTGCATGGCGCGCGACCGAGAGACACGGTGGCGGAGGCAATCACCATCAACACTCGCCAGTATGCCAAGCGGCAGGAAACCTGGTTTCGGCATCAACTCAGCGGTCAGGTAACCACTCTCGATGCCACCCGCCCGCCGGAAAAGCTGGCGGCCGAGATCGCGGCTCTGGGAAAGAAGCTGGGGCTGGGAGCTAGGAGCGGGGAGCCGGGCTGAACCGAAGGCATTCGATCAAGGAAGGAATCTATGGGCGGCACCGTTGTCCTGCGGCTCTGCTGCGAGCTCCCAGCTCCCAGCTCCCAGCTCCCATGAAGATCGGCATCACCTGTTATCCCACCTACGGCGGATCCGGCGCCGTCGCCACCGAGCTAGGCCTGGATCTGGCGCGGCGAGGGCACGAAGTGCACTTCATCACCTATGACTCACCTTTTCGACTTCGGGGGTACGCCGAGCGGGTCTACTTCCATCAGGTGGAAACCAGGATGGGTCGTTACCCGCTCTTCGATCACTTCCCGTATACCCTGGCGCTCGCCTCGAAGCAGCACGAGGTGGTCCTGCGGGAACGGCTCGAGGTGTTGCACGTACATTACGCCATTCCTCATGCCACCACTGCATACCTTGCCCGGGAGATGTTGAATGGCGAGTGGCCCCTGCGGGTGATCACCACCCTTCACGGAACCGACATCACGCTGGTCGGTCAGGAGTCGAGCTTCTACGGCATCACCAAATTTTCCATCGAACAATCCGATGCAGTCTCAGCCGTATCGACGTATCTCCGAGAAGAGACCTATCGCGCGTTTGGCTGCGGCACCTGCGACATACGAGTCATTCCCAACTTTGTGAACCTGCAGGAGTACCGGCCCGGCGAGCCGGGATGCCGCGACCGGCTGGCGCCCTCCGGCCACAAGTTGATCACCCACGTCTCGAATTTTCGGGAGGTCAAACGGGTGAAGGACGTGGTCCGGGTCTTCGCCCGGATCCGGCGAGCCATGCCGGCAATGCTCATCATGATCGGAGACGGCCCCGAGCGGGTGGATGCTGAGAACGAGGCGCGGGAGCTGGGCGTAGACAGTGACGTGCGGTTTCTGGGGCGGCTGGACTCGGTGGCCTCGCTCCTGCAGGGAAGCGATCTGTTCGTTCTGCCTTCGCAAACCGAGTCCTTCGGGCTGGCTGCGCTGGAGGCGATGGCCTGCGGATCGCCCGTGGTTGCCAGCCGCGCGGGAGGGCTGCCCGAAGTCATCGATGATGGGGTGAATGGCATGCTCGAGCCGGTCGGCTCCGTGGAGGCGATGGGCCGACGGGCGGTCGAGCTGCTGCGCGATCCCGAGCGCCACGAGGCCATGCGGCAGGCGGCCATCGCCAAAGCGGAACAATTCTCGGCTGACCGCATCGTTCCGATGTACGAGTCCTTCTATCAGGAAGTCCTGTCCTGATTCTATTCCGTGTCGCCTGACCTGCTTTGGAAGGCCGCCGTGCTGGGCCTGGTGGAGGGCGCCACGGAGTTCGTTCCCGTGTCTTCCACCGGCCATCTGATTTTGGTCAGCAACTGGCTGCATCTGGTGGACGAGCGAGCCAAGACCTTCGATATCTTCATTCAGCTGGGAGCCATCCTCGCTGTGGTGTGGCTGTATCGCCGGCGTCTCACTCGAGCCGTGATAGCGGCGGGCAGGGACACCGAGAGCCGGCAATTTCTGCTGAATCTGTTGATCGCGTTTCTTCCCGCGGCAGCAATCGGCTTCCTGGCGCACGACTGGATCAAGGCCCGGCTCTTCAATCCGGAGGTGGTGATCGCCGCGCTGATCGTCGGTGGGGTGTTGATCCTTCTGATCGAGCGCTGGTCGCCACGCGGAACTATCGATGAGGTGAACCGGGTTCCTCCCCGAACAGCCTTCGGCATCGGGCTGGCCCAGGTGCTTTCGCTGGTCCCAGGCACCTCCCGTTCCGGTGCCACCATCATGGGAGGATACGCTCTCGGGTTGACCCGGATTACGGCCACTGAATTCTCCTTTTTTCTGGCCATTCCGGTGATGCTCGCGGCAACCGGGTACGATCTGCTGAAGAGCTGGTCGACGCTGAGTCGGGCCGATGTTCCCATGTTCCTGGTCGGGTTCGGAGTGTCCTTCCTTTCCGCACTGGTGGTGGTGAAGGCGTTGCTGCGATATGTATCGGGCCACAGCTTCCGGGTCTTTGCCTGGTATCGAATTGCCCTCGGCGTCCTGCTGCTCCTGATGGGGACCTGAGGTGAGGGCGGCAACGTACGAATTCGAGCGAGTGGCGTCGACCATGGATCTGATCCATGAGCTGGCCGAGCGAGGCGCTGACGCCGGAAGCATGGTGATCGCCAACGAGCAGCTCCAGGGTCGGGGCTCGCGAGGCCGACCGTGGCATTCACCGCCTGGCGGACTCTGGCTCAGCGCGCTCTACCGTCCGCCGTCGACTGGTGGATTGGAGCTGCTGAGCGTCCGGGTGGGGTTGGCGGTGGCGCGGGCCCTGGACCCTCATGTGCGGACGCCGGTAAGCCTGAAGTGGCCCAATGACCTAATGCTCGATGGACGCAAGCTGGGCGGTATTCTGTGCGAGGCCCGATGGCAGGGAGGGGCCCTGGGTTGGATCGCCGTGGGTGTAGGCCTCAATGTCCGGAATCCGGTACCGGGCGAGCTCCGGGAAACTGCAGTCTCTCTCATCGAGCTGGAGCCTGATATCCGGTTGGAGAACGTGCTCCACTCGGTGTCGGCCGCCCTCCGCGCTCTGGATCTCGGACCGGAACGACTATCTGCGGCGGAGCTCGAGCTCTTTGCCGGTCGAAGCTGGCTCGATGGCCGGGAGATCCGGGAGCCCCTGCCCGGGATTGTGGCAGGCCTGAACGATGACGGCGCGCTGCGGGTGCTTACTCCTGAAGGGTCCCACGTGTCTCTGCGTCACGGCTCGGTGGAGCTGGCGAGCGTTTCTCCCACTCGGTGATACATGCTGCTCACTCTCGATATCGGCAACACGGAGATCACGGTCGGGCTGTTTCGGGGTGGAGAGTTGGAGGCACACTGGCGGCTCACCACCAATCCGGATCGCACGCCTGACGAATGGGGCAGCGCTATCGGCGGCTTCCTGGTCCAGAGCGGACACTCGCCGAATGAGGTGCGTGCCGTTTGTCTGGCCTCCGTCGCGCCAACAGTGACCCAGAGCATCGTGGCTGGCATCGCCCTGGCCACCGGGTGCACCGGCGTCTCGGTGGATGCGCAATCGCCGCTCCCGGTACGGCTCGATGTGGACGAGCCGCTGACTGTGGGAGCCGACCGGATCGTGAATGTGCTCGCCGCGGTCGAGCTGTTTCGGGCGGATAGCGTGGTGGTCGACTTCGGCACCGCCACCACGTTCGATTGCGTGACGGCCGATGCCCGGTTCATCGGAGGGGCCATCATGCCCGGCCTCCGGACTTCTGCCGACCAGCTGACCCGACGTGCCGCCAAGCTGCCGGCCACCGAGTTGCGGGCTCCAGCGCGGGTGATCGGCCGGCGCACGGAGGAATGCATCCAGGCCGGGGTGCTCTTTGGAGCGGCTGACTCGGTCGACGGTATGATCCGCCGGATCATGCAGGAATGGCCCGGCGCCACCCGTCCCCGGGTGGTGGCTACCGGGGGGCTGGCCTCCGTCGTCGCTCCCCTGACCACCAGCATCGAGCTAACCGATCCGGATCTGACCTTGCGCGGACTTCGGATCGCCGCCGGACACCTCGGTCTGGAGTGGTGAGCTGGCCGAGGCGGGCAGGGTACCGACTGCTCGGCAGCGGGTTCGACTTTCTGCTGCACACCCGGCCGGCCGAATGGCCCATCGTCGCGGCGCACACGGCGCTGGGATATTTCCTGGCCGTGGGCGCTCCCAACGCATTCAGAAGCGACCGGCTGGCGAGTGGTGTCCTCGGAATCGCGCTTTGGGTGATCTGCCTGAACGGGGGTACCCTGGCATTCAACAGCGCGTTCGACCGGGATGAGGGAGACGTGGCCTACCTTCGGCAGCCTCCGCCACCGCCGCGCGGGCTGGCAGCCTTTGGACTCGGACTGATGCTCATTGGGCTGGTCGGAGCGCTCTGGCTCCCGCGAGGGTACCTGCCCGCTTATGCGATTTGTGTGTTGCTCTCCGTGCTGTATTCGGCTCCGCCCTTACGCCTGAAGGCGGTGCCTGGAGCCGACTGGCTCATCAACATGTGGGGCTTCGGCACCCTGACGCCGTACGCCGGTTGGGCGGCCACGGGTTTGCCTCTCGGACCTACGGGAGCACTGATTCTATTTGCCTTCTGTCCCCTGTTCGCCGCCCTTTATCCCCTGACGCAGATCTATCAGTTCGAGGAGGATACCCGCCGGGGTGATCGGACCCTCGCGCTCTCCCTGGGACGAAGAAAAAGTCTCCTCGTTGCCCATGCGGCTGCGGTACTCGCCTTCGTTCTGTTGGCAGGGGCGGCAGGGAAGAGTGGGTGGTCTCACGACGAACGCTGGCGTTGGTCTCTTCTGGCAGTGGCCGCAATGGGCTGGACGCTCGTGCTGGTGCCCTGGCTCCGCCGGGAAAGCCGGATGTCCACCCGGGACCATCAGCGCGGCATGTACCGTGCGCTCCTCGCCTGGGCGGTGACGGATGTCGCCGTGGCACTCGCGTGGGCCACCTGACGGCCCTTGGCCGCGCCCCCGCCGTTCCGGTATACTTGAGCTTCCCCGACTGAATACGGAGAAGGCATGACGACGGCAGAGCTGAACCGGGACTACGATCTCACCGCGGTTCCCGCCATCGTGGCGGGCTCCGTCAAGCTCGGCCTGCTCGAGAGCATTGCGGTACTGCTGTTCTCGCTGGCTTCACGGCTGCTCGGTGGGGCGGTGGAGACGATCGTCTGCGGCATCATCCTGATGGTCGGGCTTGCTGCAGTCAGCATGCTACCGGGGCTGTGGACCCGGCCCCGGACCATCGAGGGAATAGCCGGGGCCGCGGGTATCGGCCTCGGCGCTACCGTCGTGTTTCTGCTGGTCGATGTCATGCTGCTCCAGAACATCGGGACCTACACCAACCGTTGGTATGAGATCGGCGGGGGGAGCAACTGGTGGTACCATCCAGTCTGGTGGATGGTGGGAACATTCATTCCCTGGATGGGGGCATGGCTCCTGGCCAATCAGACTACTCGCAACGGGAGCCCATCGGTGGGGCAGGGACTGATTACCGCCCTGGTTCTGGCTCTGCTGATTGGAACTGCGGCAACGCTCCTCGGGTTTCCCGGCGCGCGCTGGGGACTGGGGACTTTCGCGGTGACGTTCCTTCCCGGACTCGCCCTGGCCACGCTCATCTCGGGTATCGGAAAGCGCCGCACCTGACCTGATGCGCTGGGTCCGACTTTTCTTTCGCATCTTCGGTTGGCTGCTCACACCATTCCTGGCGTGGGCAGCTTCATTTTTCGGGGCAGTCGTGGGCGCGCTCCTTGCGATGAACCTGGACGATCCGGTGCGGGGGTTGGCCGTGACCGCCGTTTGCGGTGGGCTTGCCGGCTTCGCGGCGCTGATCGGCTGGCTTCACTACCTGCGCCGCTCGCCCGAGGTTCGGGAGGTCCTGGCAGTAACCGAAGATGGAACACCGGATACAACGGAATTTTCCGTGGTTCCCGAGGTTCCGGAGGAGATCTCGGAGCCCGAGCCGTCTCCACCGGCCTGATCCGATGATCCCTGCAAAGTACGGCAGGCAGTTGGTATGGGCTGTCGCGTTGCTCTCGGCGTGCGGGCGAACCGAGCGACCTCGAGCTACCGATCGAGGCGAAGTCGTAGCGGAACCCGAAGAGTCTTTGGCGACGACCGCTCCCGCTGGGGTTGAAATCTGGTTCACGCTATCACGGCCGGCCCGGTCCAGCGGAGGCCAGGCCTGCCTGGAGCGAGGCCTGGAGATCCGGCGCGAGGGCCGCCGTCTTCCCGTTCCGCTCCTATACACCGGAGAAGCTCCCACGCTGTTAAACGACTCGACCATGCGCGCCATGCTGTGGAACGATTGCCGGCCGGGCACTCCGTATCGGGTTGACCTGCGAACCGGCCGGCCGGTGCGAGAGGCGGAGGGTCGCTCGAGACCATGAGCTCGTTCGTCCATCACCACATTCCCGTATCGCTGAGCTGCGTGCTCCTGGCCTGGAGTTCTCCGGTGCATTCCCAGGCCGTAGAGATGCGAGTGGGCCACTTCTGGGATTCCACCGAATGGACCACCTACCGACTCGGACTCAGCCAGCCTCTCGCGGGGGTGATCGGCGTTCAGCTACATGGGGAGCTATCGCGACGGTTCCAGGGTGACGCGGGACGATTGGCGGGCGTCGGGGCCGATCTCACCGCATTTCGGAAAAGAGAGGGCGGTCCGTATCTGGTCGCCGGATTGAGTGGTGGGATGGGGTCGGAAACGTCAAACGACTTCTCCGATCCCTGGGGCTCCTGGTCGCTGGGGGGAGGATACGACCTGTTCCCCCTCTCCTTCCTCTCCGTGGGCGCGGAAGGCCGTTGGCGAGGGCTTTCCCTGGGAGGCGGCGCCGGCCTCGAGCTCGCGATCGGCATGGCGGTTCACCTGGGAGGCTCCTCCGCGTCCCCGCCGACGGCGCCGCCGCCCGCGGCCGCCCCACCTCGAGTGGTGCACGGCGCGCCGCCACCAGTGGTGGCGGACTCCCAAACCGCCCCGCTCACGCTGGCCGATTCGGTGATCGCCACCGCCACTGAAGCGATGGGCCGGCCCTACGAGTATGGCGGGACCGGCGAGAATGGGGAGGGATTCGACTGCTCGGGGCTGATCCAGTACGCCTACGCAAAGCACGGGATTGTGCTTCCCCGCCGGAGCACAGATCAGGCGCGCCAGGGCACCAAGGTGGACCGAAAGCTCGAGCGATTACGGCCGGGAGACCTGCTCACTTTTTCCAATCGCGGAGGACCAGTCACGCACGTGGGACTGTACCTCGGACAAAGCCGGTTCATTCATAGTGCTACCAAAGGGGTCCAGATCAGCACGCTCAGTGCGGTGGACCCTTACGGACGATGGTGGTATCGGCGGTGGGTGGGAGTTCGGCGGCTGATCCAGGAGGGAGGCCGCTGAGCGGAAGGTACTCGTGGGCTCGTGTCCCGCGGGCTTCAATCATCAACCGGATAATTGCCTACCCTAGCGGCAGTCCGGCCTGCCTTAGTACGGGTCTCCAACGGTAAAAATCTGCCAACCTGGCGCGTTTCATGGGCACTTCGATTGCCTAGGGTCGCGGCTAGACAAGCGTCTTGACAGCAAGAGCTTTGGTCTTATTTTCCGGGTCTTAGCACTCGCACACCAAGAGTGCCAACTCCTATTATATCAGCGGCTTACGCCGCTCAACCTAACCAGTAGTGGAGGTCGTACCGATGGCAACTGCTACCAAGGCCAAGCCCAGTCTCAAGCTGCAGCCCCTGGAGGATCGCGTCGTGATCATGCCGTCCGATGAGGCGGAGACCATGCGAGGGGGTCTGTACATTCCGGACACGGCCAAGGAAAAGCCGACCCAGGGTGAAGTGATCGCTGTCGGCCCGGGCCGGATTGAGAAGGGACAGCGGGTACCGGTCGACCTCAAGGTCGGCGACAGCGTGATCTACGGGAAGTACAGCGGCACCCCGTTTCAGCTGGGCGACGAAGAGGTGATCATCATCAAGGCATCCGACGTTCTGGCCAAGATCAGCTAAACCGACACGGGCGGCACCTGCCTCCCGAATCCTTACAGGAGATGAGACATGGCAGCAAAAGAGCTTCTTTTTAACACCGATGCCCGCGCCAAGCTGAAGAAGGGTGTCGACCACCTGGCCGAGGCGGTCAAGGTTACTCTCGGACCCAAGGGCAGAAACGTCGTCATCGACAAGAAGTTCGGCTCCCCCACGGTCACCAAGGATGGCGTCACGGTGGCCAAGGAAGTCGAGCTGAGCGATCCGGTCGAGAACATGGGCGCGCAGATGGTCAAGGAAGTCGCGACCAAGACCTCGGATCTCGCCGGCGACGGCACCACCACCGCCACCGTGCTGGCGCAGGCCATCTTCCGCGAAGGGCTGAAGAATGTGACGGCCGGTGCCAATCCCATGGAGCTGAAGCGGGGCATTGACCGGGCCGTAGAGGCCGTGGTCGAACAGCTCAAGACCCTCTCGGTCCCCTCCGCTGGCAAGAAAGAGATCGCCCAGGTCGGCACCATCTCGGCCAACAACGACAAGGAAATCGGCAACCTGATTGCCGAGGCCATGGAGAAGGTCGGCAAGGATGGAGTGATCACGGTCGAAGAGGCCAAGGGTCTGGAGACCACTCTCGAGACCGTCGATGGCATGCAGTTCGACCGCGGCTATCTGTCTCCTTACTTCGTTACCGATCCGGAGAAGATGGAGGCGGTGCTGGACGACCCCTACATCCTGATCCACGACAAGAAGATCTCGGCCATGAAGGAGCTGCTCCCGGTCCTGGAGAAGGTGGCCCAGAGCGGACGGCCCATGCTGATCATCGCCGAAGACGTAGAAGGCGAAGCCCTGGCCACGCTGGTGGTCAACAAGCTGCGCGGCACCCTGAAGGTCTGCGCGGTGAAGGCCCCGGGCTTCGGCGATCGGCGCAAGGAAATGCTGCGTGACATCGCCGTGCTGACCGGTGGCCAGGTGGTCTCCGAGGAGCTCGGCTTCAAGCTGGAGAACTCCACGCTGAACGATCTGGGCCGGGCCAAGCGGGTGGTGGTCGACAAGGACAACACCACTGTGGTCGATGGTCGCGGCAAGGAGAACGACATTCAGGGCCGGATCAACGAGATCAAGGCCGCAGTGGACAAGAGCACCAGCGATTACGATCGCGAGAAGCTGCAGGAGCGTCTGGCTAAGCTCTCCGGCGGAGTCGCCGTGATCAACGTGGGCGCCGCTACCGAGACCGAGATGAAGGAAAAGAAGGCTCGGGTCGAGGACGCGCTGCACGCCACCCGCGCCGCGGTCGAGGAGGGCATCGTTCCCGGCGGCGGTGTTGCACTGGTCCGCGCTCAGGTGGGACTGGACAAGCTCAAGGGCACCGATGACGAGAAGATCGGGGTAGAGATCGTCCGCCGGGCGCTCGAGGAGCCCATTCGGATGATTGCCCAGAACGCGGGTGCCGAGGGCTCGATCGTGGTCGGCCGGGTGAAGGAGTCGAAGGAGAAGAACTTCGGCTACAACGCCGCGACCGATAATTACGAGGATCTGGTTCGGGCGGGCGTCATCGACCCGACCAAGGTCACCCGCACCGCGCTGCAAAACGCGGCGTCCATCGCGGGTCTCCTGCTCACCACCGAGTGCGTTGTGGTCGAGAAGAAGGAAGACAAGCCGGCTCCATCGGCTCCTCCGGGCGGCGGCATGGGTGGGATGTATTAAGCCCGACCGCAGCCAACGTTGTAACCGAACGCCCCGGGCTCAACCCGGGGCGTTTGCTTTCTCCTGACCTGACTGCATCCGGTGGTTGAGTACTGCAGAGAATCGCACGCCAGAGTGGATGCTCGAAGCCCCCAGCAATGACTTAGAGCCTTGGCGAGATGGTATGGCTAATGCCATGCGATACCGAGCGCCTGCCGTTCACCTTTGCGCCGGAGCCCAATGCCGAAACCGATACCCCAGCGGGGTCCACACCCTGACCCGATGGCGGGGGTGGTAGACCGCCTCCTGGCCCAACTGCCTGGGCTTCAGGGACAGCCGGAGCCTCCGCGCGCGGGCGCCCCGCACTCGTCCACCGCCTCCTTTGCTCCGATGAGCATCGTTCCTCGGGATGAGGTGAGTCCGGAGCGACAGGTCCTCGGCATGTGGTTTCGGGTGGTCCTGGCGCTCAGCCTGGCGGTGACCATGGGCTGGTGGCCTTACAACCGCTCCTGTGGATTTCCGCTGCTGGGCTACCTCGGTGCGGTAACGACCGTGATCGTGGCCGGAATATGGGCTGCGACGGCATCCTGGAAGGTGCGCAGCGGACTGGCGCACACCATAGCACTCCTTCTGGTCTTCTTTGGATTCCTCCTGGCCGGCTCCGAGCTGCTTACCCGCAACGGTTATGCAGTAGACCGCGCGACCTGGCAGTGTGAGGATCCCATCCTCGACAGCACCGTCAGCGCCTGAGCAGACCCTCCAGCTCTCCTTCCAGTTTTCGTGGTGAGAAAATCAGAGCGCGAGCTGCGTCCACAGAGAGGATGGCGGACTAGACGTCCGCCGCTTTGTACAGAATACTATGGACGACGCCAATCTCTATCATCTCCGACTCATCACCAAGAGGATCACCGTCCCGTGCTTCCCGCATCCCTTCGTGCCGGCCTCACCGTCGTGGCGACCGGACTCTGCATGGCCTCACCTCTCGCGGCCCAAAAGCTGTACCTCTCTCCTACGATCGGGGCCTACATTCCCACGACGGAATTGGCCAAAGCCGCCCAGGGCCAGGAGTTCAAGCAGGAGGTTGCCCTGGCTGTCGGCGGCCGGCTGGGTCTCCGCTTCGGCGAGCGGTTGGGCCTGGTCACCTCGGTATCCTACGTGCCAAGCAGCCTCCGGTTCACCTTCAACAACAGCGAGACCAAAACCGACGCGAACCTGCTGTTTGGGTCGGCTCGGGCCAGCTTCCAGGTCATCCCCTGGACCAGCCCGGTTTGGCTGGGTCTCAATGCGGGGGCCAGTCTGGTGAAGCGGAGCGGAGATGCCTACGCCAATCTCGAGGACAAGACCGATGTCGGGGGAGTGGTGGGAGCCACGGTAGGGTTTAACCTGGGCAGCTTCCTCAGTCTCTACGTTGCCGCGGACGATTACATCTACGGTACCACCTTCGTAGATGAAAACACGTTCGAAGAGAAGCAGACCCAGAACGACGTACACCTTTCGTTGGGCTTCGGCCTACCGCTGAACAAGTAGCGAGGGTGTGAGCGCGGAGCGCGATCGGGGCTGGACGGAAGACGCTACAGGCTACAGCGCCAAATCCAGCTGGATGCCGGTCATGTGGGCGACCGGGATGGGCGGCAGCGGCTGGTCCTGGTTTGCCACGTGCAACACTCCCAGGAAGCCGGAGCGCCGGAGCGCGGTCGCTACCGCCGCCCGCGCGTCGGCGGCCGTATTGCAGTGCTCGCTCAAGTGCGCGAGCACTACGATTGAGAGACCAGGGTGGTGCAGCTCGCGCAGCAGCTGGGCGGCGGCCCGATTGGAAAGATGCCCAGCCGAGCCCGCGATCCGTCGTTGCACCACCGGAGGGTAAGCGCTGGTTCTCAGCTGTAATTCGTCGTAATTGGCTTCGAGAACAATCGCACTCAGATTCCGCAGCAGATAGCGCACGGCCAGGGTGGGCCGTCCCAGATCGTACGCCAATCCGATGCTGGCACCATCGGTTGTCCGGATCACAATGGCGAGCGGGTCGGCCGCGTCGTGGCTGGTTGAGCACGCCTCCAGCTGAAATGGTCCTAATTCCGCCCGGCTGCACAGGCCGAGCAGCCGGTGCTCGGTTTCCTGATGCAGCGTGGTAAGCCTGGCCCAGGTACCCGAGCCGGTGAGCACCGGCGCCCGCAGCCGCCGGGCGAGTCCCAGGGCGCCTCTGCTGTGGTCGCCGTGCTCATGGGTGAGGGCGATGCCGGCCACGCGGCTGAGATCCAATCCGACGGCCTCGGCCCGCCGCTCGACTTCGCGGGTGCTGAATCCGGCATCGACCAGCAGAACCACCCCTTCGGACTCGACCGCGCAGCAATTCCCCCGGGAGCCCGATCCCAACATGTACAGCGTGATCACCGGATGCTCCGCTGGTAAGCCAGCCGCAGGGATTCCTGGCGATCAGCCGAGAAGGCGACATTGCGCCGGCCCATCACCCGCTCGGCAACTCGGAGAAATCCGTCCTCAGACATCCGTTCGGTGCCGGAACACCCCCAGGCAAAGGGCGGGATGTACTTGGGCGCGTTGGGCGGGCCGAAGACGTTGGCCCCGGTGGAAATGACGGTGCCGGTTGGGAGCATGGTACCGATTGCCGTCTTGGCGTGGTCGCCGATCAGGCTGCCCAGGTTGAGTCGGCCGGTTTCGATCCGCTCGCCGTCGACCTCCAGACGGACCGGGCCGTAGGTGTTCTTGAGGTTGGACGTCGTGCTCCCGGCTCCAAGATTCACCCAGTGGCCAATGACGCTGTGGCCCACGAAGCCCTCGTGGCTCTTGTTGGCGTATCCCAGAAACACACTGGTCGAGATCTCGCCGCGCACCCGGCATTCCGGCCCAAACACCGAGCCACGGATGAAGCCGCCCAACACCCGAGTCCCCGGCCCCACATAGATGGGACCTTCCAGCCGAGTGCCACTCCTTATCTCCGCGCCCTGATCCACCACGACCGCGCCCTGGCGCACGTCGAACATCACACCGGGCTCGACGGTGGCGCCCAGACAGATCACATGCGTCGGATCGCCGAGGACCAGGCTTCCCTCGGGTACTCCGCCGTGTGGCGCGGCGAGAAAGTCGGCACAATCTGCGATCAGCAGCTCCTCCAGGGCGGTGAGCAGATCGTAGGTGCCGCGAAGCGGAACGCCTTCGATTTCCAGCGCCGAGCCCTGATCGTGGGGCCGGGTCCAGCGCTCGCCGGACGCAATCAGCCACCCGACGCTCTGGTGCTTGTGGGTCAACCGCCGAATTCCGGGCGAAGGATTGAGCGGAACACCGGTGGGAGCGAACCAGGAGGCCGCTATCAGCGCCGGCCCCTCGATGCTTCTGGGAGATTGTACCGAGGGCTCGTCGGACTCAGAGAAGCCGGCGGCGTGGTCTCCCAGCAGCGCGGTAGCGTCCTCTCCTGCGGCGGCCTCCCAACGTTCCCGGATCCGCCAGATTCCGGCGCGAAGCTCCGCGATGGGTCGGACACCCGCAAAGGGAGCCCAGGTCGCCCCGGGCGACTCCGGCTCGAGCAGGTACAAGGCGGTCATGAGCCGGTATCGCGAATGTCGGGCGGAAGCGCGTCCAGCAGTTGCTTCATGGATGCGGCCTGTTCGGTGGGCATTACCAGAATTCTGCCGTTGGCCTGGACCACGATGAGATCCCGGACACCGCTCAGAACCACGGCGTCACGCTCCGCCCACACAACGCAATCCTCCGCGTTGTGAGCGAAAGCGCGACCCACCAGTACGTTCCCGTTGGGGTCTTTCGGCCTCACCCGGGCAAGTGCCTGCCAGGTGCCGATATCGTCCCAGGCAAACGCTCCGCTCACCACTGCTACGGACGGACTTCGCTCGAGCAACCCGACGTCGATCGAGATCGGGGTGACCTCCCGAAAGAATTGCTCGACGTTCCCCGAACGAAGACTTCCGAGATAGGGTGCCACTTCCGGCGTGTGGGCTTCCGTTTCGGCCAGCAACTTCTCGGCGGTCCAGGCAAAGAGCCCACTGTTCCACAGCGCGCCGGCCGCCATCAGGTCCAGGGCGGTGGCGGCGTCCGGTTTTTCGGAAAACCGCGCCACCATTCGGGCGCCGTTGCCGAGCGGAGGACCGGGGACGATATAGCCGTAGCCGGTCTCCGGGCGAGACGGCACCACCCCGACGGTAACCAGGCGAGCGTACTCGCGAGCCGTGGTCAGCGCGAGGTCAGCCGTTCGGCGGAAGGCGGCGGCATCACCGACCGCCCAGTCAGCATGCAGTGAGAGCACCTCGGCCTGAGGATCGCGTCGAAGCGCCTCCCACGTGGCCCAGATCAAGGCCGGGGCGGTGGAGGCGGCCCTCGGCTCGATCAGCATGTTGGCGGAGACAAGCTTGAGCTTCTGCTCCAGCCTGGGCGCAAGAGCCGGACCGGCCACCACGAGAATTCGCTCCCGGGGAACTAGGCCGCTCAGCCGGTCGACTGCCTCCTCAGCGGTGGAGCTGGACCCCGCCAGCGGAAGCAGTTGCTTGGGATGTTCCGGAGTACTGAGGGGCCAGAACCGCGTTCCGGAGCCGCCCGCGAGAATGACTGCCCATCTCATTGGGGTGGGGCAGCGGGGCAGCGGGGACGCGGGGAAATCAGGAGCATTCGAGGTTTTGTGCTCGTGAGCGGAGCTTCAAATCTGAGGTTGAACTACCCGGGGACGACGCAAGTTGGTGGCGTCCAGTCTTTAGAGCAACGCGGCCAGCGCGGGACGGTGCTGGCGGAGATCGTAGAGGATCGGCCCGACGTCCGACTCGGCGCTTGCCAGAAGAGCCAGGCAGTCCCCGGTTCCGATGTGGGCCACGATCAGCAGCGCGCGGTCATACTCCATGACCGCGTTGCGCAGTGCACCCCTGCCGGAGCCAAGCCCCAGGCGGGTGGCGTATTGCACCAGCGTGGCGGTGAGTGCGGCCAGCGATTCAGAGTCGAAGGACTGCCGAGCGGCATGCTCGATGGGCAACCCGTCCGCACTCAGGACCAGCACAGCCTCCACACCCTCGCGCTCGGCCAGGCCCCGCACGAGCTCGGTCAGGTTGGCCATCATCAACTCCAGGTGGGAAAATTGCCCGGAACGTAGGAGTCGCCTCCGGTGAAGTCAAGAAAAAAATGTTGATTCCTTTTCGCGTGACGCTTAACCTTCCGGCTCGATGAAATCACTTTTTGGAGCAGGCATTCTGCTGCTGGCCGTGACCGCTTGCAGCGACGACAATGGTCTTCCCGATCCCACGATTACCAACGTGGAGCGGACCGAGACGTTGTACGCGCTGGAGGAGACCCCGGTCGGCACGGCCAGCGCGTACGCGCTCGAAGGGAGTCGTCAGATCCGCACTGATGTCTCCATCGAGTTCGATTTTGCATACAATGTCGAACCGGGCGGCCAGCATGTGTTTCTGCCCCGGGCTGTCCTCGGGATCGACAGCCTGGCCAGCGTCAAGCCCGGGCTCCAGGCCAGCACCGAGAGTTTCGAGGGGATCACGACGGCACCAAGTAACGGATACCTCACCGATCAAGCTATCCCGATTGCCCTCGGCGAGCGCTATGTGGTGCGGGGTCGCGTCACCTGCGTGTCGCTTGGATTGCCGAAGTACGCCAAACTGGAAGTCGTCTCCTTCGACGACGTAGCCAGAACTGTCACCTTTCGCGTCATCACCGACGACAACTGCGGCTACAAGGGCCTCCTGCCCGGCCTTCCCGCCAATTAGCTGTGATTGACATCAAGCGCCTCCGCCAGGATCCCGAGGGCACTCGGGCCCGCCTGCTGCGCCGGGGAGATGACTCGCTGGGCCCGCTGCTGGATGAGATGCTGCAGCTGGACCAGCGCCGGCGCGAGCTGCTGACCCGGGCGGAATCCCTGAAAGCGGAACGGAACGCGTCCAGCGATGAAGTCGCTCGGCGAAAGCGGACGGGTGAGTCGGCCGACGAGCTCATGCAGCGGCTCAAAGTATCGGGTGACGAGGTGCGGGCGCTCGATCTCGGGCTGCGGGAGCTCGAAACGGTCCTCGACGAACGGCTTCTCTCGCTGCCCAATCTCCCGCTGGACGAGGTGCCCGATGGCGACGCTTCGGCCAACCGGGTACTCCGGGCCTGGGGCGACCCCCCGGTGTTCGACTTCACTCCACGGCCTCACTGGGATCTGGGCACGTCGCTCGGCATCCTGGATCTTCCCGCCGGCGTGAAGATCACCGGATCGGGCTTTCCGCTCTACCGCGGGGCGGGGGCCCGCCTGGTTCGAGCCCTCGCCAACTTTATGCTCGATCTGCATACTCGAGAGCATGAGTACCTGGAAGTAGCGCCCCCGTACCTGGTCAACCGCGCTACCCTGACCGGCACGGGCCAGCTTCCCAAGTTTGCGGAGGAGGTCTACGCGTCGCCGGCCGACGACCTGTTCCTGATTCCTACGGCGGAGGTCCCGGTCACCAACATTCATCGGGAGGAAATTCTCGAGCTCAAGGATCTGCCCGCCGCCTACGTGGCCTTTACGCCCTGTTTTCGCCGGGAGGCCTTCTCCCACGGGAAGGATACCCGCGGTCTCATTCGGGTCCATCAATTCGATAAGGTCGAGCTGGTGCGCATCGTGAAGCCGCAAGACTCACCCGCCGAGCATGAGCGGATCACTCGGCACGCCGAAGCCGTCTTGCGCCGCCTGGGCCTGCCCTACCGGGTCATCGAGCTCGCCGCGGGGGACACCGGGTTCGCCAGTGCCCGGACCTACGACATCGAGGTCTGGGCCGCAGGGGTGGGAACCTGGCTCGAGGTGTCGAGCTCGAGCACCTTCACCGATTTTCAGGCCCGGCGAGCGAACATCCGTTACCGCCCGGCTCCGAAGGCCAAGCCTGAACTGGTGCATACCTTGAATGCCTCCGGCGTGGCGTTTCCCCGCACCATCATCGCGCTTCTGGAGAACAACCAAGCGGCCGACGGGTCAGTCAGGGTACCGGAAGCGCTGGTGCCCTACATGGGCGTCGATCGTTTGACTCCCTGTGCGTAGCGACCGGCTGCAGCGACTGGCCCCCACCATGGTGGCGGCGCTGGTAGCACTGCTCGCCGCGCTGAGTCTGGGTACCGGAATTCTGATCTTCCGCCACTTCCAAGCCGATGCCACGGCTACGAGCCGGCTCTACTCCGGTGTATTCGGCGGCTTGAACAATCCCCGGGCCGGAGCCGAAGCCGAAGCGTTACTCCGTCTGGGCGAACAGGTGCGATCGCTCGGACTCCCGCTTGTGGTAACCGACCGGACGGGACGGGTTACAGCGGCGGCAAATTTGCCATTCGAGGCGCCCCTGGATGATCCGCGGGTCAAAGGCTACGCCGCACGGCTCGACCGGCAGAACCCGCCCATCAGCGATGAGGCCATCGGTACGGTGCACTACGGGCCGCTGCCGGCCCAGCGCAATCTGATTGCGCTGGCGGTGCTGCAGGGGCTCACCATCGCGGTCATGGTGGCGGTGGCGGTATTTGCCTACCGGAGCGCCATGTCGGCCCAGCGCGACCGGCTGTGGGTTGCGATGGCGCGGGAAGCCGCCCATCAGATGGGCACCCCGCTGACCAGTTTGCAGGGATGGATCGAGCGAGTTCGTTCCCATGCCACGCCACCTCCCGGGCTGGCCGATCACCTTTCGGCTGATGCCGAACGCCTCGATCGGGTCGCGCAACGCTTCGAGCGAATCGGAAACCCGGCCAAGCGCGAGCCAATCGGGCTGGGAGCTCTGGCCGACCGGGTCGCTGGCTATTTCCGCCCCAGGCTGCCGCGACATGCCAACATGATCGAGCTCCGGGTGGAGGCCGCAGGAGTGGGCCCCACGGTTCTGGGCGATCCGGTGCTGTTGGAGTGGGCGCTGGAATCATTGGTGAAGAATGCAATTGATGCGCTGCAAGGCCGGCCCGGTACGATTATCCTGCGGATCGGAGCCGAGGATCATATGGGAATCATTCGAGTCATCGATGATGGGCCTGGGGTGGCCAAGGAGCTGCGCCGGACGCTGTTCGAGCCCGGCATTACCACCAAGCGGGGAGGGTGGGGAATCGGGCTGGCGCTCTCGCGCCGGGTGGTGGAAGACGCCCACCAAGGCGTGTTGATGCTGGAATCGGTGGAGCGGGGAACCTGTTTTTCGATTCGAGTGCCGCTCGCGGGACGGGAGACGTGATCGAAGCTTCGCCCACGGGACTCGAGCCCGCGCTGAATCCTGCCCAGCGGGAAGCGGTGGAGCACGTCGAGGGACCACTGCTGGTCCTGGCTGGGGCTGGCTCCGGCAAGACGCGGGTCCTGACCATGCGCATCGCCGCGCTGATCGATCGGCACGGCGTGCCTCCCGACCGCATCTTCGCGGTAACCTTCACCAACAAAGCCGCCGGGGAAATGAAGCATCGGATCGGGCGGTTGCTGAACCGCGACCCATCCGGTCTGTGGATCGGCACCTTTCACTCCCTCTCCGCCCGGATTTTGCGGCGGGAGGCGGAGCTGCTGGGCTTTACCCGCCAGTTCACCATCTACGATGAGGATGACCGGCTGAGTCTGATCCGCCGGCTGATGGATCAGCAGGGGCACTCGACCAAACTGTTCCCGCCCCGGGCGGTGCAGTCCGTCATTTCCGCGGCCAAGAACCGGATGGTGGCACCGGCCGATCTGGCCAACGGGGCCAGCTTCGATCGACTGGCTCAGGTATCGGCCGAGGTGTACGGGGCTCTGGGGCCGGCCCTGAAGGCGGCGAACGCCATGGACTTCGACGACCTTCTGCTCCATCCACTGAGGCTCTTCCGCGAGCACCCCGAACGCCTCCGGACGTACCAGAACCGGTTTCGCTTCGTTCTGGTAGACGAGTTCCAGGACACCAATCGAGCACAGTACGAGCTCATCCGCCTGATCGGCTCGCACGGCAACGTGTGCGCGGTGGGCGATGACGATCAGTCCATCTATGGCTGGCGAGGCGCGGACGTCCGGAACATGCAGGATTTTCTCAAGGATTTCCCCGGAGCCAAATTGATCCGCCTGGAGGAGAACTACCGTTCGACCCAGATCGTGCTGGATGCGGCGAACGGGGTAATCGCGGAGAACAGCGGGCGAATCGGGAAAACACTTACGACCAGACGCCGCGGTGGTGAGACGGTAACGCTGGTTGCAGCGGCAGACGAGCGGGACGAGGCGGAGTGGGTGGTTCGCGAGCTGCAGAAACGAAGCACCGCCTCGGACTGGTCGTATAACGAGATGGCCGTGCTCTACCGCACCAATTCCCAGTCGCGCGCGTTGGAAGAAGCCTTTCGGCGAGCCGGGGTGCCCTACCGTTTGATCGGCGCCATCAGCTTTTACGAGCGGCGGGAAGTGAAGGATTTGCTGGCGTACCTTCGCCTGATCGCCAATCCCGCGGACAACGAAGCGTTTCTTCGAGCCGTCGGAGTCCCCCGCCGTGGCCTGGGAGAAACCAGTCTGGCCACACTGGATCGGCATGCCACTCAGTGGGGCAAACCGCTGCTGGACACTGCTCGCATTGCTGATCGCATTCCGGACTTGCGGCCCAGTCTCCGGGAAGCATTCCGCGCCTTTGCCGCGCTGATCGATGGAGCGGCACAAATGCAGCACCTTCCGCCCGCCGATTTGCTGGAGCATATCATCCGGACCATCAATTACGAGAACATGCTCCTGGCTGAAGGACCGGAAGGGGCCGACCGCTGGGAAAATGTCCGCGAGCTGGTGGCCAGCGCCGCGAACTGGTCCGAGGAAGCTCCGACGGAAGATGAGGAGTCAGGGACTCCACTCGAGCGGTTCCTGGCGGAAGCCGCGCTGCTCTCATCGGCCGATACGGTCGTGGGCCAAGAGGAGGGGGTGACCCTCATGACGCTGCACACCGCGAAGGGTCTCGAGTGGCCGGTGGTGGTGATGAGCGGCATGGAGCACGGACTGTTTCCGCTGGCCCGCGCGGAGGAACAACCCAGTGGGCTGGAGGAGGAGCGCAGGCTCTGCTACGTGGGCCTCACCCGGGCCAAGGACAAGCTCTACCTGACCTGGGCCCGGGCTCGGCGGCGAGGCGGCGAGCTCCGCCCCGGAATAGCATCCCGCTTTCTAAAGGCCCTACCGCCGGGCATCGTGGAAGAACGGCGGACGACGTCGCTGTGGGCGCCGGATTGGTCAGCGAGGCAGCGGGGCGCGCGGGGCGGCGGGGCAGTGGGATCGGGGAGGAGCACGCATCGGAACAGGAACCAATGGCCCCGCGGCCCCGCTGCCCCGCCGTCCCTGCTGACGAAGAAGCCTCACAGGATACACCGCGTTACGTGAAGGGCGAACGGGTCCGGCACCGGCGCTTCGGCAGCGGCACGATTCAGGGACTCATCGGCACCGGGCGCGATCTCAAGGTGTCGGTGGCATTCGATGACCAGGAAGTTGGTGTGAAGCAGCTGCTGGTGGCCTATGCCGGGCTGGAACGCGACTGGGAGAGTGCATGACGATCCGCCGAGATGAGGTGCTGCACGTGGCCAAGCTGGCAGAGCTGGCGGTGCCGGAGCCCGAGCTTGAGCGTTTGGTAGAACAGCTGAACCGGATCGTCGACTATGTCGCGCAGCTCGACGAGGTGCCGGCAGATCGCATGGCCGAGCCATTTCTGCCGGGACCTTCCGCGCTCCCGCTCCGGGAGGACGTCGAAGGCGCAGTGCCCCTGGCGCGCACCCCGGCGGAGCTTGCTCCCGAGTTCAAGGATGGCTTCTTCCTGGTGCCCAGGCACGGTGCCATGGAGGACCCATGACGCGCAGCACAGCGCCGCAGCGGGGCGGGTACCCGCTTGCGGGTGGACGGGCAGCTCTTGTGGCCGCAGAGACCGGCAAGCGGCTGGCGGCGGCTCAATCGCTCAATGCAACCCTGGACTGGTCGCAGGAGCTGCTCGACTCCGAGGCGGCCCGGGTAGATGCGATGGCGGAGCCGGGTCCCCTGGCTGGAATGCCGATCGCGCTCAAGGACAACATCGTCACGGTGGAGCAGCCGAGCACCTGCGCCTCACGGATCCTTGAGGGGTACCGATCTCCCTTCAATGCGACGGCGGTCGAGCGGCTGCGCAGCGCCGGCGCGCTACTCGGGATCAAGAGCAACATGGATGAATTCGCCATGGGCTCATCCACCGAGCACTCGGCGTTTGGCCGGGTAAAACATCCGCTGGACCCCACTCGCGTGCCGGGCGGATCATCCGGAGGATCGGCGGCGTTGGTTGCCGCGGGTGTGGTTCCCGCGTCGCTGGGCTCGGAGACCGGCGGCTCGGTGCGCCAGCCGGCCAGTTTCTGCGGCGTGGTGGGGATCAAGCCGAGCTATGGGAGGGTGAGCCGGTATGGCCTGGTAGCATTCGGCTCGTCACTGGATTGTATCTCGGTGTTCGGCCGCACGGTGGAGGACGCGGGCCGGGTGCTGAGCGTGATCAGCGGCCCTGACCCGCTCGATGCCACTACGGTAGATCGGCCGCCCATGCGGGCGCCCCAGCCGCGGCAGGACCTTCGCGGCGTCACCGTTGGTCTCCCTCGGGAGTACTTCCCGGCCGATCTCCACAAGGGAGTTGCAGCGGCGCTCACCCGTACCATTGAACTCGCCCGCGAGCTGGGCGCTGAGATCCGAGAGGTCTCACTCCCTCATTCGGCTTATGCCGTCCCGACGTACTACATCATCGCTCCCGCCGAAGCGGCGGCCAATCTGGCGCGCTACGATGGAGTACGCTACGGGCTCCGTCAGATCGGTCCAGAGGGCGACATCCGGTCGCTCTACCGCGCCACTCGGGGAGCGGGGTTCGGAGCCGAAGTCCAGCGGAGGATTCTGGTGGGCACCTATGTACTGAGCGCCGGATACTACGACGCGTACTACCGGAAAGCCCAGCGGGTGAGATCCCTCATCGCCGAGGATTTTCGGCGTGCCTTCGCAGCCGGGGTAGATCTGTTGCTCACTCCCACCACACCAACGCCTGCTTTCAAGGCTGGGGAGAAGACGGGCGACCCGGTGGCCATGTACCTGGCCGACATCTTCGTCTGCCCCATCAACCTGGCCGGTTTGCCAGCGGTGAGTATCCCGGCCGGCCGGAGCGAGGGGCTTCCCATCGGCGCCCAGCTCATTGCCCCTGCATTCGAAGAGGAGCGGCTCCTGGCCGCTGCGGCGGCGCTGGAGCGCGCCATTCCCGCCGAGGCAGAGGTCCGCTGATGGCATGGGAAACGGTGATTGGCCTGGAAGTGCACGTGCAGCTCCGCACTCGCACCAAGATGTTCTGCGCAAACCGGACCACATTCGGTGATCCTCCGAATACCAACGTGTGCCCGGTCTGTCTCGGCCTGCCTGGTGCGCTGCCGGTACCGAACGCCGAGGCAATTCGCCTGGCAACCCAGGCCGCCTTGGCACTGGGCTGCACTGTACACCAGACCAGCGTTTTCGCCCGCAAAAACTATTTCTATCCTGACCTGCCCAAGGGCTACCAGATCTCCCAGTTCGACAAGCCGCTGGCGACGGGAGGCAGTGTGAGCTTCGAGGTTACTGAGCGGGGTCGAATGCGGGTTGGTATCACCCGGCTTCACTTGGAGGAGGACGCAGGCAAGCTGCTGCACGACCGCTACCCCGGGAAAACCGCCGTGGATCTGAACCGAGCGGGCATTCCGCTAGCCGAGATCGTGAGTGAGCCGGACCTGCGTTCCCCGGCCGAGGCCAGAGCCTACCTGACTACCCTTCGGCAGATCCTGGTATACGCCGGCGTGAGCGACTGCAGCATGGAGCAGGGAAGCCTCCGAGTCGATGCCAACATTTCCATCCGCCGGCCGGGCGACCCACGTCTCGGAACCAAGACCGAAGTGAAGAACATGAACTCCTTCGCCAACGTCGAGCGGGCGCTGGAGGCGGAACGCGCCCGGCAGATTGCTCTGGTGGAATCCGGCCAACGGGTGGAGCAGGTGACGCTCTTGTTCAACGCGGGAACAGGCCAGGTGAAGCCCACCCGGTCGAAGGAAGAGAGTCACGACTACCGTTATTTCCCCGACCCAGATCTGCCACCCCTCGTGCTTTCGCCGGCGTGGATCGACGAACAACGCGCTGCGCTTCCCGAGCTTCCCGAAGCCAAGCGAACACGATTGGAAACCGAGTATGCCCTTCCGGCCTATGACGCCCGGGTGATCACCAGCGAGCCCGAGCTGTCGCAGTTCTTTGAATCGGTGGTGCGGGCGGGAGTCGATCCCAAGACCGCAGCCAACTGGATCATGGGCGATGTGATGACGACCTATAATGAGCGCGGCGAGTTCCCGGTCTCTCCGGAACGGCTGGCCCGTCTCATTGCTCTCATTCGTGACGGTGCATTGAGCCATCAGGCCGCCAAGCGGGTGTACGCCGAGCTGGCCCTGAGCGCCACTGAAGATCCGGCGGCCGCGGCGGAACGACTAGGCTTGGTTCAGGTGAGCGACGAGAGCGCCCTCACCGGATGGGTGGACGCAGTGCTGGCCGCGCATCCGGGCGAAGTCAGCCGGTTTCGCAACGGGGAAAGCAAGCTGATGGCCTTCTTCGTGGGCCAGGTGATGAAGCGCAGTAAGGGCAAGGCCGATCCGAAGGCGGTTCAGCCTCTGTTACAGGAGCGGCTGCGGCAAACTGCGCAGAGCGAGTCTTCGCGCTAGGGCCCGACCGGGAAGATCTGGAGCAGGCTCATCGGATCGACCGAGATGGTGCCGTATCGAGCAACCCAATGGAGATGCGGCCCCGTTACCCGTCCGCTCCTGCCCACAGCGCCGATGCGCTGCCCAGCCCGCACCATCTGCCCTTGTCGCACGTACGCCCGGCTGAGATGAAAGTAGGCCGTGACTAGCCCGCCGCCGTGATCCAGGTAGATGGTCCCGCCCGCCAGATAGAAGTTTGCCACCAGCGCCACAACCCCCCGTCCGGCGGCAAGGACCGGCTCTCCCACCGCACCGGCAAAGTCGGTCCCGAGGTGACGGCTCTGCACCTCACCGTTGAAGACGCGCGCGGTTCCAAAGGGACTGGTTATGCGGCTGGACCGCGGCAACCGAAATGGCCCAGCCCAGAGCCGGGTCCGCGACTGAGAGCGACTCGAGACCGCGCGACTCTTCAGGATCTCTGACTGGATCCGGGCCGCCGCGGCACTGTCGGGTTTGACGAAGCCCGGCGCCACTTTCAGCACCTCACTGGGATATCCGCTCCGGCGCACCGGCAGGTATGCCAGTGCGGTGTCACTCCAATCCGTCCCCTGCAGGAACAGCGAGACGCCGAACGAATCCCCAGCCTCGACCGGCACTCCAACGAGCGCCCGAAGGCTGTTCGCTCCGGCCGGCTCGAAGTGCAGCGGTTCGCCTGCCGCCTCTGCTCCATTCAGCGTGATACCTGTGGCGGGAGTCACCCTGATCCAGCCAAGGCTGCCTTCGGTAAGCCCGGTCTCAGCGTCGATGCTGAATCGGGGCAGTGACTCAGCCGGGACGGGGGGAGAGAATCCTGGGCGTAAATCCATCCTGGGCTCAGACAGCAGAGCGCGATTCCGAGGGCACTCCAGTGAGGGAGTGCCCGCGTGATGGTTTGTCGTCGGCCGTCCGAAGTTGAAGACCTCAGCGGTCAACCGCTCACGAGTTTCTTGGGGGACGGCGCGCTGCCTTCGGGCGCGCGCCAGGGAAGCTTCTGGGAGATCCTGCTCCAGAACACGAGGGGCCGCTGGGGGAGCCCGAAGTGTTCGTTCGCGGCCTCTTGCAGCTCAGTGGTGTCCCGCCGGCCCGCCTCGCGAATGACCCGCCGCCGCATTTCCTTCGCCGTCTTCAACGGCCGCTCTCCCGATGGGTCAAGGTGCCGGGCCGACGAGACGGACTCGGTGAGCAGCTCCATCATGAAATCGAAGGAGAGTCCCAAGTGGCCTTCAACATCCTCATCCGTCAAAGGCCAGCGGCTGTACTCCCGGGCCACCTGACTGGCCCGCTGCCAGCTGGTCGTCTCGGTGAGATGGACCATGCCTCGGAACAGGCGGCGGTTGGTACGCACACTGAAGATGGTGGGTGCAATGATTCGATCGAGATGCGCATCAGCCGGCGCATGGTCCAGCAGAATCACGTCCTTGGCCGCGCGGGCGTAGGCGTCGCCCAGGTGCGCTTCGACCCGGGTTTCCCAATAGGAGTGACCCACTGCGGCCGTGCTGCTGGTGAGCATCAGCTGGCGGGGTACGAAGTAGTTGTGGGCGATGGTGTCGGCTGCCAGATGACTCAGGTAGCCCAGCCCAAACGCTCGAAGCGCGTCGCTCGGCGCCAGATCATGAATCTCCTGGCCCACATGCCAGTAGTGGCAGTGCCGGCCGAGCGGGGCGTAATGCTTCGCGATGGACGAATCAGCGGCGATGTTGCCGTACAGAAAATCGAAGGGAAACGCCCGCAGGAGATCGGCCACAGCGGCCGGTAAGTGGGGAAGATTGGCCAGGACCGATTCGCCCAGGTAGATGTGGGTTCCTGGAGTCCAGGCGTACACCTCGGGCGGAAGCAGCAGGAAAAGCAGCCCCACGCCCGCGCAGGCGAGCGAGAGGCGTGACAACGTCATCAGCGACTCGGCACCAGGAAGCGCCGGACCCGTCCCAGCATGCCATTCCCCCGGCGGACCGAGCGAAGCGCGGCGGCGGCATCCAGGGCCGCGCCTTCCACTTCGTCATGGACCACGTCGTACAGGGTCTCCAGCTCCTCCAGCTTGACCTCGATCCGGTCGGCTGCCCGAACGGTTTTGCGGCGGAGGCGGCGCGCGGTCTGGGCAAAGGCACCTGCTTCGTGCCGCACCAGCACCATAAGATCCTGGCCCTGCTCGGTCAGGCGGCGCAGGGATTTCAGGGTGCGGGCCACGTCGTCCTGCAGCCCGTCGACTAGAGTGCTCACCTTGCGGACCTGCCCGGCGACCTTGAAGGCTGCCACCGCGACGGCCACCGCCAGGCCCAGAAATGACAGTGCCAGAACGGCCAGCGAGATCGCAGCGACCGGCCCTACCCACTCCTGGGATGCGCCGACCTGCGCCAGTGCGAGAGTCATCATACGCCAGTTACCTCCGGGGAAGGCTCACGAACTGCTCGGATGCGACCTGTGGACCGCCCATAGCCCATCACGCTAATACAAAGCCGCCGCGGCATGACCGCAACCCCCTTGCCTCGGCTTGACGCGCCTACACGGCGGCGTCAGCTTTGGCCATGCCTCCACGTTTTCTGGTCCACGGCGGTCGTCCGCTGAAGGGAACCGTCCGTCCCGCCGGCAACAAGAACGCCGCGCTGCCGATCCTTGCCTCCACCTTGCTGGCCGACGGTCCGGTCGATCTCGACAATATCCCCCGCATTCGCGACGTCGAGACGATGCTGGCGCTTCTGGTCGATCTCGGCGCCGCCGCTGACTGGACCGGTCCCAATTCGGTTCGAGTGGACACGCGAAGCGTCAAACCCAAGGCGCTGGACCCGGCGCTGTGTGCCAAGATCCGCGCATCGATCCTGCTCGCCGGACCGCTGCTGGCACGATTCGGCCAGGTGACGATGCCACCTCCCGGTGGTGACGTCATCGGCCGACGGCGGGTGGACACCCATTTTCTGGCCCTGGAACATCTCGGGGCTTCGGTCATGGTCGGGGATCGTTACGAGCTCGAGGCCAAGCAACTCAAGGGAGAGGACATCTTCCTCGATGAGCCGAGCGTCACCGGAACCGAGAACGCCCTCATGGCGGCAGTGATGGCGAAAGGCCGAACCGTGCTGCGCAATGCCGCCTGCGAGCCGCACGTGCAGGATCTAGCGCGGGCGCTGGTGGCCATGGGCGCCGAAATCGCCGGCATCGGTTCGAACATCTACACCATCGAAGGCGGCCGGCCGCTGCATGGCACCAGCTATACCATCGGTCCGGATCACATCGAGATTGGAAGCTTCATCGGGCTGGCCGCCGTGACCAATGGCGACCTCGTCATCGAGCCGGTCCGCTCCGAAGACCTGCGCAGCACCATTCTAGGATTCGAGCGGCTGGGCATTCGGCCCCGGGTGGAGGGGACGCGGCTCACCGTAAGTGCGGGACAGGAGCGGCGAATCCGGCCAGACTTGGGAGGGCACGTCCCCAAGCTGGAGGACGGCCCCTGGCCTGCCTTCCCGGCGGATGTGATGTCCACCACGATCGTCTCGGCCACGCAGTGCTCCGGCATGCTCCTCGTGTTCGAGAAGATGTTCGAGTCCCGTCTCTTCTTCGTGGACAAGCTCATCGGGATGGGTGCACGCATCGTGCTCTGTGATCCCCACCGCGCCGTGATCTCCGGCCCATCGGCTCTCAAAGGTGGCACGGTCGAGTCGCCCGACATTAGGGCCGGCATGGCCATGCTGCTCGCGGCGCTGGCGGCAGAAGGTCGCAGCACCATTCACAACGTGGGGCAGATCGAGCGGGGGTACGAACGCATCGATGAGCGGCTGCGTGCCCTGGGCGCCGAGATTGAGCGGGTGGATGGGTAGGAGGCGGGGCAGCGGGGCAGCGGGGCAGCGGGACAGGTCTTCAACTGAATCGCACCAAGTCCAAAACCCACCAGGTATTCTCGCTGAGGTCTCGATTCCGGGACCGGTCCCCCGATATGAGATACCAGGCTGGCAGCAGCGCTATGGCGTGGCGGCTGGGATCACTGCTCGGGGAAACGAATCCGGCCGGGGATTCGATCTGGGGTTGTGGAGCCGTGAGCCGGTCGGCGAGGTGATGAATCGGTGGCTCGCCTTCCGCAGAGCGATGCCGGGATTCAGCGCCATCATGCTCGGTAACCAGGTGCACGGGGTCGAGGTCCGCGAAGTCGGACCCGCTGAGGGCTGGATTCAGATCCAGGGCGTGGATGGCTGGGTGAGCACGTTGCCCGGAGTCATGCTGACCATCACCGTCGCCGACTGTGTGCCGGTGTACTCGTGGTGCCCAATCGCGCCGTTGCCCTGCTGCATGCCGGATGGCGGGGGACAGCCGGTGGCATTCTGGAGCACGGAGTGCAGGCCCTGCTCGCCGCCTCAGGGGCTACGGAAGGCGATGTTGCAATCCACTGTGGTGTGGGGATTTGCGGGGACTGTTATGAGGTTGGATCTGAAGTCATGGCCGGGTGCGGCATGGCGGCGGAAGGCAGCGGCCCCTGGCACCTCGACCTTCGCGATGTTCTGATCGCCCAGGCTCGCCGCCTTGGTCTGACTGAAGTAAGCCGATCCGGGTGGTGCTCGGCCCACGACCGAAGCGCCTTCTACAGCCATCGGGCCTCCCGGGGCCAGGACGGCAGAATGGTGGCTTACCTCGGGCTGATCTCTCCGCTTGCCTCCAACCCACACCGCGAGTAATATTTACCGCTGTCCCGGGAGGCGCTTGTTCAGGCCGACTGTCGATGTGGGGGAGTTCCCCCACATTTTTTTTCCTTCTCCGCCGATGTCTGCCGACGCGCTGTTGGTTCCCATACGCGATCACATTGCCGGGCTCGGGTTTGAGCTCGTCGATCTCCGGCGGACCGGAACCCTGCAGCGCCCCGTCTTGCAGGTACGGGTGGACCGCCCCGACAGTCGACCTGGCCAGGGAATTACGGCCGACGACTGCGCCGGAATCAGCCGGTCACTCGAACGCTTCCTCGAATCCAGGGCTATGGTCGGGCCGCGATACGTGCTGGAAGTATCGTCCCCGGGATTGGATCGGCCTCTCCGCTGGCCGGAGCATTGGCGCCGATTTATCGGCCGTCAGGCTCGGGTACGGGCCGAAGGGCTAAACTGGCCGGCAACGGGTGGAAATCCTGGCGGTACCGGATGACGAGCGGGTGATCGTGCGGCGAGAGGATGGATCCGAGATCTCGCTCCCGCTGGAGGAGATTCGGGAGGCCACCTTGATACCTGATGTGGAGGCCTTCGGCAGGCGAGGGCGATAGGACGCACAGCGTCCCACACACTGCAGGGCGCCGGACGCGCCCACTATGGAGTGAATGGATGGCAGGTTCGACTGAAATGTTGGCCGCGTTTCGCGAGCTGACCACGACAAAACAACTCGAGCGTTCCGATCTGCTGGAGCTGCTGCGCGACGGCATTCACGCCGCCTTAGTACGCAAATTCGGCCCCAACGTCCGCTTCGAGCTCAGCGTCGATGAGCTGCAGGGCACCATCAAGGTGGTGCGTCTCCGCCAGGTGGTGGAGACGGTGGAAGATCCCAGCGCGCAGATCACCCTGGAAGAGGCGCAGTACGAAGATCCCGACTTCCAGGTGGGCGACATGCTCGAGGAAGAAGTTCCGTTTGTCGACTTTGGCCGGCTGGCGGTTCAGGCGGCCAAACAGCGCATCATCCAGCGGGTGCGAGAAGGCGAGCGGGCCCGGATCCGGGAGGAGTTCACCTCGAAGGTGGGCGAGCTTCTATCGGGAGAAGTCCAGCAGATCGAGCGCGGCAAGCTCGTCATCATGCTGAACAAATTCCGCGAGGCCGAAGCCATCGTGCCCTACCGGGAGCAGAATCACCGGGAGCACTTCCATCAGGGCGACACCATCCGCGCCGTGCTCAAGCGTCTGGAAGAGACGCCCAAGGGCCCGCGGCTCATCCTCTCCCGGGGCGACCCTCTGTTCGTGAAGGCTCTGTTCAAGCTTGAAGTGCCCGAGATCCAGCAGCAGGTCGTCGAGATTCGCGCTATCGCACGGGAGGTCGGAAGCCGCACCAAGGTGGCGGTTATTTCCCGCGACGACGCCATCGATCCGGTGGGCGCTTGTGTCGGCTTGAAGGGCTCCCGGGTTCAGGCCGTCGTCAATGAGCTCGGCGGCGAGCGGATCGATATCGTTCCCTGGTCTCCCGACCCCGAGCGGTTCGCCCGCCTGGCGCTGGCCCCCGCCAGAGTCGCCAAAGTGTTCTCCGATCCCGAGGCCAAGACGATCCAAGCGGTGGTGGATGAAGACCAGCTTTCGCTGGCCATCGGACGTAACGGCCAGAACGTTCGGCTGGCTTCGGAGCTCACCGGCTGGAAGATCGATCTGTACTCCAGTCGCGAATGGTTCGAGCGGGGAGGCGAAGGCCCGCTGTTCGCTCCCTTGCCTCCGGAAGAGGAAATGGCGGGCAAGGTGCCGCTCAGCGAGCTCAAAGGTCTCTCTCCCGAGCTGACCGGGATCCTGGAGAGCGCCGGTTACAAGACCCTCAACGACATTCTCGACCTGGAGCGGGAGGACATCGCGAAGATTCCGGGTATGACGGCGGAAACTTCGGACCAGCTCATGGCGTTTGTGTCCGAGCTCACCGATGAGGACAGCGGAGAGGAAACCCGGCCCAAGGCATGAGCGGGCTGTTGGGCCTCCTCGGGCTGGGCTATCGCGGAGGACGGGTCGTGGTCGGGGTGGACGCGGTTCGCAGGGAATTGCAGGCAGGAAAGTGCTGGTGCGTGGTCGTGGCGGAAGACGCCAGTCCACGCGCGGTCGACAAAGTGGTCCGGCTGGCGCGTGCCAAGGGGGTGCAGCTGATGCCGGGACCGCGTGCCGCAGCGATCGGCGCGCAATTGGGGAAGCCGCCGGTCATGGCGGTAGGCGTACGGGATCGCGCATTGGCCAGTGGCATTGTGCAGCTGGCAGCCGTCCGCTCCTGATGGAGGCATGAGTGGTTAAAACGAGAGTCCACGATCTGGCAGCGGAGTTCGGCGTCGCTCCTGAGCAGCTCCTCAACATGCTCAAGGACATGAACATCTTCGTGCGAAGCCACATGTCCGCCCTGGAAAGCGACCAGGTGTCGGCCGTGCGGGTGCGCTGGGAGCGCGAGAAGCGCCGCAGCGCAGAAGAGCCCGCCGCGAAGAAGGGGCGGCGCAAGGCGGCCAAGGCGGGGAGCCCGCGCCGGTTGCGGCTGAAGCCAAACCCACGAAACGCCGTCGCACGGCGGCCGAAGTGGCTCAGGTAGAGGCCCAGGAGCAGGCGGAGAAGGCAGCCGAGCTTGCGGCCCTCGAGCTGGAGCGCCCGGTTATCCACGAGGTGGAAGATACCAGCCCGGCGCAAACCCTCGAGGAACGCGCCCGCGCCCTCTTTAAGGATCTTCCGCCCGCTCCCCCCGAGGCGGACGAGGGCGAGGTCGCCACCGAGGAGGAACCCGTCGAACGGCGGATCCCCGATGCCGCGGCATTCCGTCCGGCCTCAACTCCGGCACCTACGCCTACTCGGGCTCCGTTCATTCCGCCTCGAGTGCAGCGACCCGCCGCTCAACAACACGTGGGCCGAAGCCGGTGTTCAGCAGTAGTGCGCCACCGTCTTCCTCCCGGCCCGGCGGACCTTCTCGGCCCGGTCTCGCCGGGACGTCCGGGCAGCGATCGGCCCCGCGCCGCAACGCGCCTTCGGGCCCGACGCGGAAAAGGGCGGCGGCAGGAAGAAGGGGAAGAAGGGCAAGCGCTCCTCGGTGGATCAGGAAGCGGTGCACGCTAATATCCTGCGCACGCTGCAGGGCATGAAGGGACCGGCAGGGCGCAAGGGGCGCCGGCCGGACGAGCCCTCGTTCCGTGAGGTGCAGGCCGGACGCCTGGCCGAGGAGAAGGAGCGGGAGAAGACGCTCATCCGGGTCAACGAATTCATCTCCGTCTCCGAGCTGGCTACCGCCATGAAGGTGCCGGCAACCCAGATCGTCCAGTTTGCCTTCAAGGAACTGGGACTCATGGTGACGGTGAACCAGCGTCTCGACTTCGATCAGATCGAGCTGATTGCATCGGCCTTCGGGTTCCAGGCAGTCCGGGAGGACGAATATGCCGCCGAGGCCGAGACCGCAGCGGCTGAGGAGAGTCCGGAACAGCTGGAGCCGCGGCCACCGGTCGTCACCATCATGGGACACGTCGACCACGGCAAGACCTCACTGCTGGATTACATCCGCAAAGCAAATATCGTGGCCGGCGAGGCGGGCGGCATTACCCAGCACATCGGCGCCTACCACGTCGAGCTGCCCGGCGACAAGAGGATCACCTTCCTGGATACGCCTGGTCACCAGGCCTTCACCGCCATGCGAGCCCGCGGGGCTCAGGTCACGGACATCGTGGTACTGGTGGTTGCGGCCGACGACCAGGTCATGCCGCAGACCGTCGAGGCCATCAGCCACGCGCGCAACGCCGGCGTGCCGATGATCGTAGCCATCAATAAGGTCGATCTCCCCACGGCCAATGTGCCCAAAGTCAAACAGGACCTGCTGCAGCACAACGTGGTGCTCGAGGAGTACGGCGGCACCGTGCTCTCCGCCGAAATCTCGGCCAAGAAGGGCACAGGGATCGACCATCTCCTGGAGCAGATCCTGCTTCAGGCCGAGATCCTGGACCTCAAGGCCAATCCGAGCGGCAAGGGACACGGTGTCGTGCTCGAGGCTACCCTGGATCCCGGGAAGGGTCCGCTGGCGACCATACTGATTCAGCGAGGCACTCTGGCGGCGGTGACAACTTCATCTGCGGCAAGTTCTCCGGCCGCATTCGCGCACTGTACGACGAACGGGGGAAAGCGGTGAAGGCTGCCGGACCCTCCATACCGGTTCAGATTCTCGGGTTCGAGGGGGTGCCGGCGGCTGGAGACATCTTCGCCGTGGTCACCGACGCCAACGAGGCGCGCGACATCGCCCAGAAGCGCCAGCGGCTGGAGCGAGAAGCCCAGAACCGCAGGAGCGCCAAGGGGACGTCCCTGGAAGACTTCAGCCGCGCCCTCAAGGAAGGCGAAGTCTCCACTCTCCGGATCATCATCAAGGCGGACCAAGGTGGGCCGGCCGAAGCTCTGGCCGACGCGCTGGCCCAACTGAGCACCAGCGAGGTGCGGGTGGACGTGGTGCACCGGGGCGTGGGGGCCATCACCGAAAGCGATATTCTGCTGGCCAAGGCCTCAGGGGCGATCGTCCTGGGCTTCCACGTGCGACCCGACAGCAACGCCCGGACTGCAGCCGAACGGGAGCAGGTAGACGTGCGCACCTATCGCATCATCTACGAAGCGGTCGAGGATGTTCGGAACGCGCTCGAAGGCCTGCTCAAGCCGGAGGAGCGGGAAACCGTGCTGGGGGAGGCCGAGGTGCTCCAGCTCTTCAAGGTGAGCAAGGTCGGCACCATCGCCGGGTGCATTGTGCGCAGCGGAACCATTCAACGGACCGCCAAGGCCCGGATTACCCGCGACGGCACCACGGTGTATACCGGCTCGCTCTCCAGCCTCAAACGCTTCAAGGACGATGTGCGAGAGGTCCGGGAAGGTCTCGAGTGCGGTATCGGGATCGAGAACTTCAACGATCTCAAAGTGGGCGACCGGATCGAGTCGTTCCGGATGGAAGAGATCAAGCGGACGCTGCAACCGGCTGCGGGTGAGCTAGGAGCTCGGAGCTGATTGTCGCCATTACCACCTGGGAGCTTCACCTACCCGCCTGCCATTCCCTGAAGGAGAAGCGGGGGGTGCTGAAGCCGCTGACTGCCGGTCTCCGCCGGAGTCTCAACCTGTCGGTGGCGGAAACCGGACACCAGGATCTGTGGCAGCGGGCGGAAATCGCCTGTGCCGCCGTCGGAAGTGCCCGGACAGTCGTGGACGAGACCTTGCGCGCGGCCGATCGGATGGTGGAGGAAGCCGATGGCGTGCGCATTGTCGATACCGTGACGGTGTACCGATGAAGGGCTCGTCCCGTCGGCCGGAGCAGATGGCCGAAACGCTGAGACAGGTGATCACCGACGGGTTGACCCGCGAAGTCCGGGATCCCCGGGTCGGCTTCGTCACCATCACCGGCGTGTTGGTGACCAATGATCTGTCCCACGCCCGGGTCATGGTCAGCGTACCCGGTGAGGAGACCGAAAAGGCGCGGGCGCTCGAAGGATTGCAGAGCGCCGCCGGCTTCCTCAGATCACGGGCGGCCCGTGCACTGACGACGCGTACGGTACCCGAGCTGCACTTCGAGCTCGACCGCGGTCTGGAGCACGCCGCCCGGATCAACGAGCTGTTGAACACGATTCGGCAGGAGGATCCGGACTGATCGGAGCGGTTCTGGTGGACAAACCGGTCGGGCCGACCTCCCACGACGTGGTGCATCGGGTGCGGCGAGTGCTGAAGACCCGAGCGGCAGGCCACACCGGTACCCTCGATCCGTTCGCCAGTGGTCTTCTCGTGGTGCTCGTCGGACGTGCCACCCGTCTGGCCCGGTTCGTGGAGGGCCAGCCTAAGCGGTACCTGGCCACTGCGCGTCTCGGAACGCAGACCACGACCGATGATCTCACGGGCAGTGTCATGGCCCGCTTCCCCAACCCAGAATCGGTTCCTGAGGTGCGGCTGCGAGAAGAGCTGGCGACGTTCCTCGGGCAGCACCCCCAGCGTCCTCCCGCCTTCTCGGCCAAGCGGGTCGCCGGGGAGCGGAGCTACCGGAAGGCCCGGCGCGGTGAGCTGATGGAGCTGGCGGAAGTCCCGGTCACGGTACATGACATCGAGCTGGTGGACTATCGTCCACCCGATCTGTGCTTCCGCGCCGTCGTCAGTCCCCGGCACATATGTTCGCGCCCTCGCCCGCGATCTGGGGAATCAGCTTGGGGTCGGCGCCCACCTGACTGCACTCCGGCGCGAGGCCATCGGCTCCCTTGTGGTCGAAGACGCGGTGCCGCTGGAACAGCTCGGCCCGGCTGCGCTGCTCAGCCCGCAATCGGTGCTTCGGGATCTGCCCAGCGTAGATCTGGACGAGACCGCGCGCAAAGCGGTGGCTCATGGACGGGCGGTGAGGGACAGCGGGGAAGTAGGAGAGCGGGGAAGCGGGGAAGCAGTGGCGTTGCTGCACAGCGGTGAGTCCGTGGGTGTGGCCAGGGCCGAAGACGGCAGGCTCAGGCCGACGGTTGTGCTGGAGACCGGGTGACCCCTCGAACCTCTCGCTTCCCCCCGCCTCCCCGCTTCCGCCCTTCCCCAACGGGACCACCGTGACCGTGGGCTCGTTCGACGGGGTGCACCTGGGCCACCAGGCGGTGCTGCGGGAGATCGGACGGCGGGCCCGCGCGCGGGACGGGCCAGCGTGCTGGTGACCTTCGAGCCCCATCCGCTCGAGGTGGTCAATCCCCGGGCGGCGCCGCCGCTCCTGACGACGGGCCCGGAGCGGCGCGAGATCCTGGCCCAGTCGCCGCTGGACTACGCGCTACTTCCTCCGGTTCGACCGGCAGCTGGCGGGCCTGAGTCCGGAGGATTTCGTCCGCGAGGTCCTGCTCGGCGGCGGCCGTGCGGGAGCTCGTGATCGGGCACGACCATGGCTTCGGCCGGGGACGGAGCGGCGACGTCGAGACCCTGCGGCAGTTGGGGAGCGGTCCCACGGGTTCGAGGTGGACGTCGTGCCGGCGGTGGACTATGCGCGGGCAGCACGTCTCCAGCTCGCGGATCCGCCGGGCGGTGGCCGGCGGCGACCTCTCCACGGCCGGCGCGCTATGCTGGGCCGGCCGTACGGCGTCGTGGGGCCGGTGGCGAGGGCGAGCGCGCGGCCGGACTCTCGGGATCCCGACGATCAATCTCGCCGACGTGCCGCCGCAGAAGCTGCTGCCTCCCGACGGCGTCTACGCCGTGGCGGGTCGAGTGGCGGGGCGGACGGGCGGGAGGGATGATGAACCAGGGGCCGAAGCCGACCTTCGCCGACGGCCGCCGCACCCTGGAGGCACACCTGTTCGAGTTCGAGGGCGACCTGTACGGCGAGTGGGTCCGCCTCGAGTGGGTGGAACGGCTCCGCGACGTGGAGCGCTTCCCGTCGGTGGAGGCTCTGAAGGAGCAGCTGCAGCGCGATCGTACCCGGGCGCAGGCCGTGCTGGCCGCCGCCCGGCCGGACCCAGCCGCGTCTCTCACGCCTGAGCGTCGATTCGAGCATGTTCTATTCGCACCCGCATCCTGATCATCGTGGGCCTGGTGGCCCTCAGCGTCTTCTACCTCGTGCCCCGGCGGATCACGGTCCGGGAGCGCGACCCCGTCAGCGGCGTGATGCCCGACCACCGAGCGCAAGGTGCCGCTCAAGCTGGGGCTGGACCTGCAGGGTGGGATGCATCTCGCCCTCGAGCTCGACCAATCGAAGCAGGTCTCGGCCGATCCCAAGCGCGACCTCGACCTCGCGCTCACCGTGCTGCGGAAGCGCATCGACGAATTCGGCGTCACCGAGCCGCTGATCCAGAAGGTGGGCGACTCCCGGATCGTGGTCGAGCTGGCCGGCATCACCGAGCCCGCCCGGGCCAAGGCCATCGTGCAGCGGAGCGCGTTTCTCGAGTTCCGCATCACCGACGAGACCAAGGCGCTGGACAAGGCGCTGCCCGCGATGGACCGCACCCTGAGGAGCATGGGGGTCAAGGGCACCGACACCGCCGCCGGCAAGCCGTCGGCGGTGGAGCAGCTCCTGGGCGGCGACACGGCCAAGAAGGCCGCCGCCGACAGCGCCAAGCGGACGGCCGCCGACACCGGGAAGAAGGCCGCCGCGGCCAAGACCAAGGGCCGGCCCGACTCGGCGGCCAAGCCGACACCGCGCCGGCGCCGGGACGGTCGGGTGCTGAGCGGGCTGATCCAGCCCTCTCCGCGGGCGGCGCGCCCGGTGAGTTCACGGTGCCCGAGACCGCCTTCCCCCGGGTGGACAGCCTGATCAACCTGCCCCAGGTCGCGCGGCAGCTTCCCCGCGGCGTGGCGCTCCGCTGGGCTCGCAGCCCACCAGCGTCGGGGTGGAGTCGGTGCGCTTCCTCTATGTGCTGGACGACCGGCCGATCATCACCGGCAGCAGTCTCGAGGACGCCGCGGCGCAGCTCGACCCCCTCACCAACGGCCCGATCGTCACCTTCGCCCTCGATCGCGCCGGCGGCCGCCGGTTCGGCGAGGAGACCGGCAAGCACGTGGGCGACTACATGGCGATCGTGCTCGACGGCCGGGTGCAGGGCCGCCCGCCGGTGATTCAGAGCCGGATCGGGCGCAACGGGCAGATCACCCTGGGCGGCCGGACGCTGCAGGAGGCGCAGGACCTCGCCCTCACGCTCAAGGCCGGCGCCCTGCCGATTCCGCTCAAGATCGTGGAAGAGCGCCAGGTCGGCGCCAGCCTCGGGAGCGACTCGATCCACGACGGGATCATCGCCGGCCTGGTCGGCACCGGGCTGGTGGTCCTGATCATGATCGGGTACTACCGGCTGAGCGGCGTGCTCGCGGTCATCGCGCTGGGGCTCTACCTGCTGTTCACGCTGGGCGGGTTGGCCATGGTGGAGGCGACGCTCACGCTGCCGGGACTCGCCGGCATCGTCCTGTCGATCGGCATCGCGGTGGACGACAACGTGCTGATCTTCGAGCGAATCCGCGAGGAGCTGATGCCGGCAAGACCGTCCGCCTCGCGATGGACGAGGGATTCCGCCACGCGATGAACGCCATCGTGGACTCCAACGTCTGCATGGTGCTGACCGCCCTGTTCCTCTTCCAGTTCGGCACCGGCCCGGTGAAGGGCTTCGCGGTCACGCTGATCATGGGCATCGTCGCCTCGATGATCACCTCGATCTTCGTCACCCGCACCCTGTTCCTCATCTGGCTGGCCCGCCGGCCCGCCATGTCCACGCTGAGCATCTGACATGACACGACTCTTCGCCAACGCCAACTACGACTTCATCGGGGTCCGGCGCTACGCCTACGGGCGTGACCGCGGCGATCCTGCTCCCGGGGCTGCTGTTCCTGATGCTGGCCGGCCTCAACTACAGCATCGAGTTCACCGGCGGGACGCTGGTGCAGATCCGGAGCCAGAAGCCGGTGGACGTGGCCCAGCTCCGGAGCGGCCTCGACCAGCAGGGGATCCACGGGGCCGAGATCCAGGGCTTCGGCGCGCCCAACGAGTACGTGATCCGCGCGCGGGTCGCCAAGCCGGGCACCGACGCCAACGACACCCAGGCCACGGCGGCCGCGGTCTCGCACGCGCTCGACGCGGTGCTGGGGCAGGGCAGCTACACGGTGCGTCCGCACCGAGGCGGTCGGCCCCAAGGTCGGCGGCGAGCTCCGGCAGAAGGCTTTCCTGGCGATCTTCCTCTCCTTCTTCGCGGTGCTGGCCTATCTGGCGTACCGGTTCGAGTGGCGCTTCGGCCTGGCGGCGGTGATCGCGACCGCGCACGACATTCTGGCCACCATCGCCTTCATCGGCGTGATGCGGCTGGAGGTGAGCCTCACGTCGTGGCCGCGGTGCTGTCGATGGTGGGTTACTCGCTGAACGACACGATCATCATCTTCGACCGGGTCCGGGAAGACTTGAAGAAGCACAAGAAGGACCGGTTCGAGACGGTGCTGAACCGCGCCATCAACGAGACTCTCCCCCGGAGCGTCCTGACCCACGGCACCACGCTGGCCACGCTCCTCGCCCTGGCGGTCTTCGGGGGCGAGGTGATCCGGCCGTTCGCCCTGGTGATGTTCTTCGGCGTCTTCACCGGGACCTTCTCGTCGATCTATATCGCCTCGCCGGTGCTGATGGCGATCGAGCAGCGCTGGCCCGGGCGCGCCGCCCGGGGTCACATGGGCACGACGCCGACGCCGCGGCTCCGGCGCCGGCGGAAGCCGCAGCCGGTAGCCGCAGGCGCGTAGGGCGCAGAGTCGCAGCGTCGCAGGGAGTGCGGGACGACGCTGCGATCGCGTCACCGGTCCGCCGCTATCGTCCCGCCTGCGCCCCTGCGCCCCTGCGCCCATGCTCATCGACACCCACTGCCATCTCGCCGCCTCCGCCTACGACGCCGATCGCGCCGAGGTGCTGGAGCGGGCGTGGGTGGCGGGGGTCGAGCGCGTGGTCGTGGTGGGCGAGTCGCCCGAGAGCATCCGATCGCGCCCTCGCCCTGGCCCGGGCCGAGCCCCGGCTCGCCACCACGGCCGGCATCCACCCCCATGACGCCTCGAACTGGAGCGGGGAGACCAGCGACTGGCTGCGCGGGCGCCTCGGGGATCCCCGGGTGGTCGCCGCCGGGGAGATGGGCCTCGACTACCATTACGATCACTCGCCCCGGGACCGCCAACACGCCGCCTTCGAGGCCCAGCTCGCCCTGGCGACCGAGGCCGGCAAGCCGGTGGTCATCCATGCCCGTGAAGCCGACGACGACGTCGCCGCCATCCTCGGCGCGCACCCGGGGGTGGTGGCGATTCTGCACTCCTTCAGCAGCGGCGTCGGGCTCTTGCGGGCGGGGCTGGTCCTCCGCCACTATGTGTCATTCAGCGGGATGGTGACCTTCAAGAACTGGCGCCTCGACCAGGCCATCCTGGAGACGCCCCTGGACCGGCTGCTCCTGGAAACCGACGGTCCCTACCTGGCGCCGGTGCCGCACCGGGGCAAGCGCAACGAGCCGGCCTTTGTCCGCCAGGTCGCGGAGCGGATCGCGGCCGTGCGGGGGATGCCGGTCGAGGATGCTGATCGCACCCGTGACGGGCCAGAATGCGCGCGCGGGTCTTCGGCCTGTCCGTCACACCGTGCTTCGGAGTCGCCGTGACAGCCACCGCCATACCCACTGTGCCGACCGACATCGCCATCGCGCAGGCGGCCAAGCTGCGGCCGATCGCCGACGTCGCCGCCGAGGTCGGCCTCACGCCCGACGACATCCTGCCGTACGGGCGGTACAAGGCCAAGATCAGCCCCGAGGCCGTCGCCCGCCGGAAGCCCACCGGTCGGCTCGTGCTGGTGACCGGGATCAGCCCCACGCCCGCGGGCGAGGGGAAGAGCACCGTCACGGTGGGTGTGGCGCAGGCGTTCCGGCGGCTGGGCAAGAAGGTCGTGGTCGCGATCCGGGAGCCGAGCCTGGGGCCGGTGTTCGGCGTCAAGGGCGGTGCGGCGGGGGCGGGTACGCCCAGATCGTCCCCATGGACGAGATCAACCTCCACTTCACCGGCGACTTCCACGCCATCACCTCGGCGCACAACCTCCTGTCGGCGATGCTGGACAACCATCTCCACCAGGGGAACGCGCTGGGTCTCGATCCGCGCCGGATCACCTGGCCCCGCACCATCGACATGAACGATCGCGCGCTGCGCTCGATCGTCATCAGCCTCGGGGGCATCAACGCGGGGCCGGTGCGGGAGGACCGCTTCGTGATCGTGCCCGGCAGCGAGATCATGGCGATCCTGGCGCTCGCCACCGACCTGCAGGACCTCGAGGCCCGGATCAGCCGGATCATCGTGGGCTTCACCCGCGACCGGAAGCCCGTCACCGCGGGCGAGCTCAAGGCGGCGGGGGCCATGACCCTGCTGCTCAAGGACGCGATCCTGCCCAACCTGGTGCAGACGCTCGAAGGCGGGCCCGCCATCGTGCACTGCGGCCCCTTCGGCAACATCGCCCACGGGTGCAACTCGATCGCCGCGACCAGGCTTGCGCTGGGTCTGGGCGATCTGGTCCTCACCGAGGCCGGCTTCGGCGCCGACCTGGGGCGGAGAAGTTCTTCGACATCAAGTGCCGCTTCGGCGGGCTCAAGCCCGAGGCGGCGGTCGTCGTCGCCACCGTCCGCGCGCTCAAGATGCATGGCGGGGTGAAGAAGGACGCGCTGGGCAAGGAGGATGTCGAGCGCTGAAGAGGGGCCTGGTGAACCTCGAGGCCCACGTCCGGAACGTGCAGAAGTTCGGGGTCCCGGTCGTGGTCGCGCTCAATCGATTCACCTCCGACACCGACGCAGAGCTGAAGACGCGTGCTCCACGCCGCAAAGGGCTGGGGCGCCCGGGCCGCCCTGAGCGAGGTCTGGGCCAAGGGCGGGGAGGGCGGCGAGGCGGTCGCCCGGGAGGTCCTGGCCGTGCTCGACGAGAAGAAAGGCGCGTTCAAGCCGCTCTACGACGTGGCTCGCGATCAAGGAGAAGATCGAGACCATCGCGCGGGAGATCTACGGCGCCGATGGGTCGATTACGCCGCGGCCGCCGAAAAGAACATCGCCCAGTTTGAGGCGATGGGCCTCGGGCAAGACGCCGGTCTGCATCGCCAAGACCCAGTACTCGTTCTCCGACGATCCGACCAAGCTCGGGCGGCCCGACCGGCTTCCGGCTCACCATCCGGGATGTGTATCCCTCGGCGGGCGCCGGCTTCGTGGTGGCGCTGGCCGGAGACATCATGACCATGCCGGGCCTGTCCAAGGCGCCTTCCGCCGAATCGATCCGGGTATGCCCGACGGAACCATCGAGGGTCTGTTCTGATGCCGATCGAGATCGTGGCCACGGCTGGGCCCCCAAGGCCATCGGCCCCTACAGCCAGGCGCTGATCGCCCACGGCTTCCTCTTCACCGCGGGTCAGGTCGCGCTCGATCCGGCCAACGGACAGCTGGTCCGCGGAGGGATAGCGGAACAGACCACCCGGGCAATGGCGAATCTCCAGGCGGTGCTGGAAGCAGGCGGGCAGCGATTTCACCCAGGTGGTGAAGACCACCGTCTTCCTGATCGACATGGCCGATTTCACCGCGATGAACGAGGTCTACGCCCGAGCGTTCGGCGCATCACCGGCCGGCCCGCTCCACGGTGGCGGTCGCCGCTCTGCCGCGCGGGGCGCGAGTCGAGATCGAAGTGATTGCAGTGAGCGGTGAGCGGTGAACGGTAAGCCCAGTTCACCGCTACTGTCACTGTTACTGCATGACAGGAGCGGATCGGGCCTGGTGGTCTGGCCGGTCTTCAAAACCGCGATGGAGGCGCCCTCGGCGGCTCCGGTGGGTTCGATTCCCACACGCTCCCGCCATCCCCACCCGGCCGGTAATCGTTTCCGTTGCTTCTGTTATTTTCGCTGACCAGCACTCAGCTTGCGGGCCAGGCACAACCTCGTCCCGCACCGCCACTTCTGCGCCTCCTAACCCCCGCGCCCGCCCCGACGGACTCGCTGACGCGACGCTACATCAGCCCGTCCGCCGCGCTGTGGCGTTCGCTGCTCTTGCCGGGGCTGGGGCCAGTCCCGCTTGAACCGGAAGCTCACGGCCGGGCTGTTTATCGCCTGGGAGGGCGTCACCCTGGGCATGAGTCTGAAGACGTTGCACGAGCTGGAGTATCTGCGACGGACCAACTCGGCCAGGGCGGATGACAAACGGCAGGAACACGAGGACTGGGTGGTACTGCTGGGATTCAATCATGTCCTTGCCGGACTGGAGGCCTACATCTCAGCTCACCTGGCAGATTTTCCCGGCGACCTCCACCTCGAGGCCATCCCAGGAGGTGCGGGAGCCGCTGTTTCGTTGCCCTTGCGGCTGCCATGAATTCGGCGCCGATCGGCATCTTCGATTCGGGAATCGGGGGACTCACCGTGGCACGGGCCATTTACGAGCGCCTGCCTCAGGAGTCCACCATCTACTTTGGCGATACCGCCCGGGTGCCTACGGACCCAAATCGCCGGAGACGGTGAAGCGCTACAGCTTGGAGATCCTCCACTGGTTGCTGAGCCAGGGCGTGAAGGCCGTGGTGATAGCCTGTAATACCAGCACGGCCCACGCCCTCCGCACTCTCCAGGAGGCTACACCAGTCCCCGTGTTGGGAGTGATCAAGCCGGGCGCCGTGCCGCCGTGGCCGCCGGAGACGGTGGGCCGATCGGTGTCATCGGCACTGCCGGCACCATAGCGAGTGATGCCTACAACCGGGCGATCCAGGCACTCGCCCCCGGCGTTCCAGTGGTGCAGCGGGCCTGTCCTCTGTTTGTCCCTTTCGTGGAGGAAGGGCGGGTCCGATCACCCTGCGACCGAACTGATCGCCGTTGACTACCTCCGCGAGCTCCGGCAATCCTGTGTTCGCGCCCTGGTGCTGGGTTGCACCCATTACCCCTTGTTGAAGCCGCTCCTGCAACGGGTGATGGGCCCGAGGTGAAGCTGATCGACAGTGGTCAGGCCACTGCCGCAGCCCTGGAATCGATTCTGAAGGACAAGCAGCTGGAAGCTGCTGCAGGCGCGGCAGTAGACCATCGATTTGTGGTGAGCGACGACGAAGCCAGATTTCGGCAGGTCGGCTCGCGCTTCATCGGAGAACGGCTGGGAAAAGCCGAGGTGGTGCCGCTGGGATGATTGGATCTGCCATGGCGGAGCGCCGAGCTACAACCTGGGATGGAAGGTGCAGAGCTCGGCGGCGGAGTCGGTGGCCACGGCATAACGCTGTCCGTCGAACCATGCGCCTGGGTTGAGGTACATTCGTCCGGGGGTGGTTTCGGCCAGCATTGGTTGATGGGTGTGGCCCATAACCAGCAGTCCGATGTCGGTCTCAGTGGAAAGAAGTTGTTCGGCCCAGGCCCGCTGCCGCTCAGCCGCCCGGCTTAGTTTCGCTTCATCCATGGTATGATCGCCCAGAACCGGGCTCAGCATATCCACCAGCCGCAACCCGAAATCCGGATGGAGCACGCGATACACCGCGGCGGTAGCCGGGTGTTGAATCACCCGGTGGATCAGTTTGGCCTGCCAACGAGGCTCAGCCAGTCCATCCCCATGGATTGCAGTGACCGTCCGATCGCCGATTTGGAATGTTGCGCGATGCGGCTTGAAGCAGAGCCCGAGATCTCGTTCCCAGAAGTCGCGATCCCAGCGGTCGTGATTTCCTCCAACCATCACGATGGGCACGCGACGGCGAAGCCGGGCGAGTGCCGCGGCCACGTGGAATCCGCGCCGGGGAATGACCCGTGAGTAAGTAAACCAGAAATCGAAGAGATCGCCGTTGATCAACAGACAATCGCCCAGCCCAGGCACCGCGTCGAAAAATTCGAGCAGTGCCTCCTCGGTATCCGGTGATGCAACTCCGAGGTGGGCGTCAGACACGATTACGAGGGTACGGCCCAGCACGGCGCCAAAGATGGGCTCTCCCATATCCCGGTGCAACCGGCTCCTCGTCCCGGGCGTGTCAGCCCCCACGTCCCGAACGTCTAACCCCTGAGGCTGCGATGACCAGCACGGTTTCGTCGATCTCGGAGACCAGCGTACGGGTCAACTACACCGAGACCGATCAGATGGGCGTGTCTACCACGCACGATATCTGGTTTGGTTGGACGTGGCCCGCTGCGAGCACCTGCGGCTCAGCGGCATGAGTTACCGCGAGCTGGAGCAAGCTGGCCTGCGACTCGCCGTCAGCGAGCTCGCCATCCGGTACCGCCAGCCCGCCCGGTACGACGACCTGATCCGGATACGCTGCTGGATTCGCGAAGTGGCTTCACGGCGGGTGGATTTCGGCTACGCCGTCGAGCACGCGGAGGATCAACGATTGTTGGCGACGGCCTCCACCCGGCTGATCGCCCTCGACATTGGGATGACGCTGGCCCGCTTACCGGAGCGGGTCCGTCAGGTGCTCTCGCCCCATTCCGGACCCGGTCAGGCTGGCATGATGAGACGACTCTGCGGCTTGATCCTCCTGAGCGGAGCCTTCTATCGCCGTCTCTCCTGGCGGCACAGGACGAAGCCGTGGTCGAGCAGTTGGCGTCGGTACTCGCGGCCGAGGATGCTCGCGACTGGCAACCCGATCTCTTCCAACGAGCGCTGCTGGCACCCGATTCCCTGGTCCGCCGCACTGCCGCACTCGCTGCCGGCCGCATCGGCGATCTCCGGGCGACGCCCCTCTTGCTGCGGGTGCTGGACCAACCGGATTCCACCGTTCGGGTCGCTGCTGCCTTCGCGCTGGGTCTGCTCGGTGATTCCGCCGCGGTGGAACCCTTGATTCAACGTTAACCGGACTGCCGCCACTGGATACCGCAACCGCAAACGAGGCGGTTACCGCGTTGGCAAAAATCGGGGGAAAGCGATCGGCGATTTCTTTGCCTCCGCGCTGAGCGGAAGATCGCTCTGAGCCAGGCCACCAGCTCCCGCCCTGAGCCAGATGCTGCTGGAGAGCTGGCGGCTCGGACCGGATGCTCAGGCCGCGTCGCTTCTGCCTTTTGCCGAGGACCCGTCGGGACGTTCGGTGGCGTGCTCTGTATTCACTGGGCCCTCCGTTCGCCTGAGGCAGGCAATCATCTGATCAATGCTTTGGGCGCCGACGATGCGGAAACCAGAGCGACGGTAGCCAGAGTACTGACTCGAGAGTATGCCCAACGAGCCAAGCTCGCGCCCACGACCGTGTCCCGCCTTTTGGCCCGCGCCGTGGACGATGACGATCCCGGGGTCCGGATCAATGCACTTCGCTCGCTCGGCACCTACCACGACTCCTTGCTGGCGCCTGCGGTTGCGTCCAAGGTCGAAGATCCGGACTTGAATGTCCGGGTTCAGGCAACGTCCAGTCCTGGGAGAGCTGGGGGGCTCGGTTGCGGCCGCTACCTTGCGACGTCTGGTCCAATCGAAGGCCGGGTTTGCTGTTCGGCGCGAGGCGCTGCTGGGGCTGGCTCGGATCGATCGGGCAGGATTCGCCTCCGCCGCCGAGCCGTGGAAATCGAATGCGGACTGGAGGGCTCGGGCCGCCGCGGCCCAGGGATGGGCCCGAGCTGGCCACTCGGGAACGCCGGCCTTCCTCTCCGATCGGGACGGCCGAGTCATCGCCAGCGGACTCCAGGCCTGGGCTGACACAGTGTCGGGCCCCGACCCCGCGCTTATCGGCGCAGCTCGTCGGGTGCTCGGACATGCTGACGCAGCAGTTCGCAGTGTCTCCGCCGGACCCGCCTTGGCCCGAGCAGCCGCCCCGGCCGACATCACCTCCCTGGTTCAGATGTACAACCGTGCCGTCCGCGATTCGTTTCCCGAAGCCTCGCTATCCGCACTCGGTGCCCTCCTGGCCATTTCAAAGAGTAGTGGCCCTGCCGGCGCGGAGGTCGAGCGTGAATTCCTTGCGACGGTGCCGCGGCCCGCCAATTACCTGTTGCGCCGGTGGGCGGAGGCCAACTGGCCTGACGCGGCAGACCGATGGGGTCCAGCCTATCCGCTGTCGACCGGACGCACGCTGCAGGACTATCGGGAGCTCACCCGGCAGTTCATCCTGGCCTCCGATTCCTTGGCAAGGCCACATGTGTTCATCGACACAGAGCAGCGGGGCACTCTTGAGGTGGAACTGTTCGGGCCCGACGCGCCTATGACGGTGGCCAACTTCCTTCGTCTGGTTGACCGCCGCTTCTTCGACGGGAACCGATGGCATCGGGTGGTGCCGAACTTCGTGGTGCAGGATGGTGATCCTCGGGGTGATGGCTTCGGCGGGCCCGGCGGCTCGATCCGCGACGAGATCAACCGCGATCGCTACGGGGCCAAGCCCATGCTGGGAATGGCCCTGTCCGGGCCCCGACACCGGGGCCAGCCAATGGTTCATCACCCTCTCTCCTCAGCCCCATTTGGATGGGACGTACACGGTTTTTGGGAAAATTGTGGGCAACTTGGTCCGCTGTCGCGCATCAGCCAGGGCGACCTGATACGGACGATTCATCGATAGAAGAGAGAAAGTGGCAATGACAGGATTTCCATTATGAGGCGCTTCTGCACGGTGGGGATTTTTCTGTCCATCCTCTCCATCTCCTCCGCCCCTGCAGAGGCCCAATTTTTTGCGTTTGGTCAGAACAAGGTCCAGTACCGTCGGCTCGATTGGCGGGTCACTCGAGGACCGCATGTGGATCTGTACTACTATCCTGCCGAGGCCGAGCTGGTGCCCGCGGCACTGGCGTACGCGGAAGCAAGTTACGACACACTTTCACTGCAATTCGGTCACGCTGTTGCCGCTCGCATCCCGCTGATCGTTTATGCCTCTCATACCGATTTTGAGCAGACCAACATTCTCCCGTTCACCCCGCCCGAAGGACTCCTGGGCGCCACCGACTTCCTCAAACGAAGGGTCTCCCGCCTTTTGGGGAACTTCGCGAGTTCCGCCACACCCTGCGCCACGAGATGGTCCACTCTTTCAGTTGGATCTGCAGTCGGAGAGCTACTACCAGGCACCCAGGGCGCGGCGTTTTGGTTTCCCCTTGTGGTGGAGTGAAGGGCTGGCGGAGCTCTGGTCCGGGGGTGAGGACGCCCGGGACTACATGGTCCTCCGGGATCTCACGCTCAGCGGAAAGCTGCCGCAGTTCAAACAGCTGACCTACTTCACTGGGGTATCGTCTATCCGATCGGAGGCAGGATTCACCGTTGGCTGGCCGACACCTACGGTGACTGGCGGGTCGCGCTGATCTACAAGGAATTGAACCAGCACGACAACTTCGAAGACGCTATTCGTGCCGTCTACGGCCGCTCGCTGGATCAGCTCAGCGAGGAATTTCAGCTCGCCATGCGGCGGACCTATTACGCCTCCGTGAATGGCCTCGCTCCCTTGGGAGTGCTGGGGCGGGAGATCACCCGGCTCGCGGTTTAGCCGGCGTTCATTCCTGATTCCACTGGAGAAGACCGGGGAGAAATCGCCTACGTCTCTCCGGCCACGGGATACCTGAGTGTCTACCGCAAGGGTGTGGACGGAGGCCGGGCACGGAAGGTCGTCACCGCCCGCCGCTCGGCCGAGCTCGAGGCGTTTCACCCGTTCGACTCCCGGATGGATGCCTCGCGCAAGGGTTACCTGTTGTTCACCGCGCGCTATGGCGACCGGGACGCTCTAATGGTGTGGGATCTCAAGCGGGGAAAGATCGCGGGGCGCTACCAATTCGACCACCTGGTCTCAATCCTTTCGCCCATGTGGATGCGTGATGGGACGAGCATCGTATTCAGTGGGCTGTCCGAAAGTGGGGTTTCCGATCTCTATCGGGTACACTTGCCGAAGGGAAAGCTGGAGCCGCTCACCCGCGACAACTATCAGGACCTTGATCCCAGCCCAGCCCCGGATGGCCGCCGGCTGGTGTTCGCCTCTGACCGGACAGCGGATGGGCTCGAAGGCGCGGTCAATCTCTTCGTGCTCGACCTGGTGACCAGCGACATTACTCAGCTTACCCGGGGGCACTGGGTCGATGAGGCCCCCACCTGGGAAGCCGACGATCGGATCTATTTCACCTCCGATCGGGACGGGGTCCTGCTGAATGTCTTTTCCACCGACAGTCTGGGAAACGGACGGCGAGAAACCAGCGCCTGGAGTGGTGCATTCGACGCCGTGCCGCTGCCGGACAGCAGTGGGTTGGTTGTAGGAGGATTTCATGACCTGAGTTGGAACCTGTACCGATACCCCGTCGACTCGGCTGCGCGCGAGGATCGGTTCACCCTTGATTCGGGTCCCCCGCCGGCCCAGTGGGCCTGGGCCAGTGGCAGCCGCAAGCCCGCGGCCAAGGTGGTGGGAGAACCGTACCGTCGCCGGCTGACTCTGGATTTCGCCGCCGGGGGCGCCGCCTTTGTCCCCGGGTACGGCGGAGCTCAAGGAGTCTCTTTTCTCATGAGCGATCTGCTTAGCGACAACCTCGTGTATGGCAGCATCGGATCGTTTCAAGGACGCCGGCTTGGCAGTGTGTTCGCGAACATCAGCGCCAGCACGATCTACGTGAATCAGCAGCGGCGACTCAATTGGGGCTTGGGCGTGTTCCGCACCAGAAGCCGGAACTATGAGGGCGACCTGGTCGTGGCCTATGAAGAACTGGCGTACGGGGCACTCGGTCTTCTCCGATACCCCTTGAGCCGTTTCAGTCGAGTGGAGGGCACCGCGGTCGTGGAACATTCGGACCGGGTGGACTTCACCCTAACCGTCGACGAGCCGCGGCGGGTCGGCTGGATCGCCTCGAACTATCTAAGCTTCGTGCACGACAATTCGCTCTGGATTCCGTCCGGCCCAATCGATGGGGGAAGGTTGAGCGTTACCGGCGGTATCTCCAGCGATTTTACCAACAGTCGCTTCGACAGCTACCTGTTGAGTGGAGACTGGCGCCGCTATCTCCGGCTCGGGTCGCGCAGCGCCTACGCCATCCGGGCCTTTGGTTTCTACAGTGGCGGCGACCGCCCACGACGAGTGAACATCGGGGGCACCCTCGGTCTGCGCGGCTACCCTGAGTTCGGGTATATCGTCGGGACTCGAGCCTACATGCTCAACCAGGAGATCCGGTTTCCGGTGCTGACCCACCTGACTCTGGGAACCCCGCTCGGCGACATCGATTTTCCGGAAATTCAGGCGGGATTTTTCGGCGACCTGGGTAAGGCGGTTCTGCACCAGGACTCGGAGCGGGCGTTACTGGGGAGTTGGGGCATCAGCTTCCGCTTGGCGCTTGGTCCCTTCGCGGTGTTGCGGCTCGACCTGGGTCGCCGCTTCAGCGATGGCAACTTCCGGGGGTACAGTCTCGACCGGAGCCAGCGGGATCCCGGATTCGTGCATTTCTTCTTCGGCTATAACTATTGATGGGACAACGTTTTCGGGTTGACCCTCCAGTCCTGCTCCTCTATCTTGGCTCGGCCGCGATGGCCTGCCGAAACGCACCGGAGCCAGTGATGCCGGTCGGAGCACGGCCAGCAACTTTGGCCGAAGTCGCTCCCTGGGTCGAAGCCACAGTGCCGGCGGCTCATCAGGTCTACCGATTCAAGTGGCTCCTGCGAGACGAGCGGGGAAGTGCGGGCGGCCACGGAGCGGTGCGAGTCGCCCCACCTGACTCCCTGCGATTCGATGTGGCAGGTCCGTTCGGAAGCGGGGGAGCTTCCGCCGTGGTGATCGGTGATCGGGCACTCTGGACCGACCCGGCCGACGCCATTGCCCGCCTGGTCCCGAACTATCCGCTGATGTGGGCCATGTTCGGCGTGGCGCGAATGCCGGCGGAAAGCGTGACTGTTCGCGCGCTGAGTACATCTTCTACCCAAGCTTGGCAGTTTGCTGGAGCACGGGACACGGTAGAGTACGCCAGGAGCGCAGGAGATGACGGCCGGCTGGTTGCCGAGGTTCACCAGGCGGGCACGCTGATCGGTCGCGCCGAAACGACTCTGGGGCCGGATGGAGCTCCGCTCAAAGCCAGGCTCACTGTACCCAGCGGGCCGGCTCAGCTGGACATTACGTTTCTCTCCATAACGCGGGACACCTTTGCGCCTGATATCTGGATTACTCGTAAGCCTTAGTACTCTGCTCACTCTCGGCTGCTATGGTTTTGCGGGCGGTGGCTTACCCCCTGCAATCAAGACGGTCGCCGTCCTCCCCTTCGACAATCAGACGCCGGACCCGACGCTGACCCAGGAAATTTCCCGAGCGGTTCGCGAGGCTGTGGAGCAGAGACTGGGCCTTCGGCAGGCCGCCGAGCCGCGGGCGGACGCTGTGGTCCGGGGCTCGATCACCCGCTACGAGCCCGATCTCCCGGTGGCCTACGCTGGAGGCGACAGCACTGTGACCGTCACCCAACGCGAGCTCCAGATTACTGTGTCCGTCGAGATTCTCGACCAGCGACAGGGTAAACCGCTCTGGCAGCGGAACGGGCTCACCGTACGCGGGACCTACGAGCAGGGACAGGAGGCCAACGGCCGGAGGAAAGCCCTGGACGATCTGGTCGTAAATATCGTCGAAGGCGCTCAGTCTCAGTGGTGAACTCCCCCGCGGCTCGGGTCTAGCCGTGCACGAGCTCTCCATTCCCGGCTTGTTCCTGACGCTCGCGGCGTACTGGTGGCCGCGAAGGTGCTGGGTGAGCTGGCGGAACGGGTGGGCCAGCCGGCGGTGCTCGGTGAGTTGCTCGCCGGCGTTCTGCTTGGCGGAAGCGTGCTCGGAATTGTCCCACCACGGGGCCATGGGAGAGGTGGTGCACGTACTCGCGGAGTTGGGAGTCGTGCTCCTGCTCTTCGAGATCGGACTCGAAACGGACCTGCGGGAGATGTTCCGGGTCGGTACCGCCTCACTGGCGGTCGCCACCGTAGGCGTCGTGCTCCCGTTCTTCTTCGGATTCCTCTACTGGGCGTATGTGCCCCACGCCGCCAGTGGCGGCTCCACGGACCTGACCACCGCTGCCATTTTCGTGGGCGCCACGCTGACCGCCACATCGGTCGGCATTACCGCGCGGGTTCTGTCCGACCTCCGGCGGATGAATACGCTGGAGGCGCGGATCATTATCGGGGCCGCCGTCATAGACGATGTCTTTGGCCTGGTGATCCTGTCGGTCGTGTCGGGGTTGGCGGCCGGAGCGGCCATCGCGCCCTTGAGATACTGCGCATCTTTACCGTCGCGGTCGGCTTCCTGGTAGTCGCCGTCTTGGCGGGACGGTTCCTCGCGCCGAAGCTGTTCGATCTGGTTGTCCGGATGCGGGTCCGTTACGTACTGCTGGTCGCTGCCATCGCGTTTGTGCTCGGATTGTCGGCCGTCGCCGACATGGCCGGCTCAGCTCTCATCATCGGCGCCTTTGCCGCAGGGTTGATTCTCTCGGGTATCAACCAGTTCGACACCATCGAGCGCGAGGTCCGGCCGGTGGCGCTCGATACTTCACTCCCATCTTCTTTGTGAGTGTTGGCGCCTCCGTCAACCTTCGGCTGCTCGATCCCATCCGGGAGGGAGCTGCGGGACTGCTGGGAGTAGCGCTGGCGCTGACCCTGCTTGCGATTGTCGGCAAGGTCGCAGCCGGATGGGCCGCGCCCTGGGCTCAGTTTCGACGGCTTGTGGTTGGGGTGGGGATGATTCCCCGGGGAGAGGTCGGACTGATCTTTGCCGACATCGGCCGGCGGGCGGGCATTTTGAATGAGGCCGTGTTCGGCGCCATTCTGCTCATGATCATGGCGACGACCTTCGTCGCGCCTCCCGGTCTGAAGCTGCTCTTCGGGGTCCCGGCCCCTGACTCCGGCATGATCGACAGCAAGCCGAAAGTGATGCGCTCGTCGGAGGCCGTGGCCTGGCGAGCCCGGCAGGCGGGCCGCGTGGTCTTCACCAACGGCGTGTTCGACCTGCTGCACCCCGGCCACGTCGAGCTGCTCGAAGCGCGCGCCGGGAAGGGACGCGCTCGATCGTCGGGCGTGAACAGCGACGCCTCGGTGCGCCGGCTGGGCAAGGGCAGCGACCGGCCGGTGCAACGGTGAAGCAGCGCGGGCCCGCGTCCTGGCCGCGCTGGCGGCGGTGGACTGTGTGGTGCTCTTCGACGAGGACACGCCGCTCGAGCTCATCAGGCGCTTGCGCCGGACGTGCTGGTCAAGGGCGCCGACTACCCCGCGAGCGCCATCGTCGGAGCCGATCTGGTGGAATCCCGGGGCGGGCGGGTCGTGCGCGTTCCGCTGGTCCCCGGCTTCTCCACCTCCAACTATCGTGGAGCGTCTTCGTGCCTCGTCCTGACGGCCGCACCACCGACCAGCTGCGCCCGCTCGTGCTCGAGCGCGCGTGCCAATCCCTACGCCGAGGGGTCCTGCCTGATCCGGTTGGGCGGCACGCTGGTCCATTGCACCGCGAGCGTCGAAACCGGCGTGCCCGGCTTCAAGAAGGGCACCGGCGAGGGCTGGGTCACGGCGGAGTACGCCATGCTGCCGCGCGCAACCGTGGAGCGCACCCCCCGCGAGCGGAACGGACCGGGAGGCCGGACCCAGGAGATTCAGCGGCTGATCGGCCGCTGCTCCGGGCGGCGATGCCGACCATGGCGTTCGGCGAGTTCACCATCCGGGTGGACTGCGACGTGCTCCAGGCGGACGGCGGGACGCGCACCGCCGCATCACCGGCGGCTGCGTGGCGCTGGCCGATGCCTGCGCCTGGCTGGCGGACGGACCGGGCAGCCCTCACCCTTTGGCACAGCTGGTGGCCGCCGTGTCGGTCGGGATCATCGAGGGCGAGATCCGGCTCGACCTGGCCTATCCGAGGACAAGGACGCCGGCGTGGACGCCAACGTCGTGATGCTGGAGCCCGACCGAGTTCGTCGAAGTGCAGGGGACCGGCGAGCACGGCACCTTCACCCGGGGCCAGCTGGACACGCTGCTCGATCTCGCCGAGCGGGGCATCGCCGAGCTGTTCGGGGCCCAGCGGAAGGCGCTCGGCTGGTGAAGCTGCTCGCCGCCACGCGGAGCGCGCGGCAAGCAGGCGGAGATTCCGCCGGATCCTCGCGGCCGGCGGGCATCGAGGTGGTCTTCCCCGAGCGATATCGGCTTCGCGAGTCGAACTCGAAGACGATGCGCTCGAAGCTGCCGACACCTTCGAGGCGAACGCCCGCCGGAAGGCGGAGTACTTTGCCCGCCTGACCGGCTTGCCCACGCTCGCCGACGATTCCGGACTCGAGGTATTCGCGCTGGGCGGAGCGCCCGGCGTCCGCTCGAAACGCTGGGCCGGGCCTCGCGGCACCGCGGCTGGAGGTGGACGCGGCCAACAACGCCGAGCTGCTCCGCCGGCTGGCCGGCGCTGCCGATGCCCGGCGGCGTGGCACGCTATCGCTGCGTGCTGCGTATTTCTCACGCTCGGCCGGCGCTGTTCCTCCCGTGTGCTACGGCGACTGCGCCGGGCGGATCCTGGAGGCGCCCGCGGGCACCGGCGGCTTCGGGTACGATCCGCTGTTCTTCAGCGACGAGCTGGGCAAGACTTTCGGCGAGGCCACCGCCGAGGAGAAGGATGCGGTCAGCCACCGCGGCCGGGCCTTGCGGGCCTTCGCTGCAGGCGTTGAAGACTTCTGTGCCGGCGCTTGACCTAGGGCAGCCTGGCTATTTTGCAGCAGCCTCTACGGGGTGTGGCGCAGTCCGGTAGCGCGCCTGCTTTGGGAGCAGGAGGTCCCGGGTTCGAATCCCGGCGCCCCGATGTGACGAGTACCTGGCCTCCGGATCCCCAACGCAGCCTGCGGGCTCCGGAGGCAGCGGTCCGGGAGACTAGAGGAGGCGAGAGTAGAGGAACCGGGCGTTGCGCCGCTCCCAGGTGCGGAGCGACTCGAATGAGAGCTTCTCCAGCTCCAGCGACACGGCCCGGGCGGCGGCCAGCGACACAGATTCCCGGTCTTCCCGGCCGGCTTCAGCGGCAATGCGGGCCTGCACGTCGGTGAGACTGAGCCAAACCGTCAACCGATTATTGACCCGGTCCTGGACCATGAGCCGCATCTTCTGGATCAGAGCCCGACTTCGGAGGACGCAGTGGCGGTGCACGGCCCACAGGATGAAGCCCTGGAGCCAGATCAGAAAGATCAGCGCCATCCCTTGCTCACCGCGGGAGAGCTCGCTCAAGGTTATGAAGATGGCCAACAGCACCCCGGCGGTCGTCATGAACAGCTCGAAGTACTCTGCCAGACCAGCCCGAATTTTGAATACAACGGGGGAGAAGCGTTTCATTGAGTCCTCGAGCTGGGAACCGGTCGTGATGGCCAGTCAATTTCTGGGGGGTACTGCAAGATTCTAGGTCAGAGCTGGAAAATCCAGTCCCACCGAGGAATCAGCCGGGAAAGGCAACCGTGGTGGGGGTAGCCAGGGGCGGAGTTTGAAGGGTTTCGTGGGCGCCCGTAGCTCAGTTGGATAGAGCAACAGCCTTCTAAGCTGTGGGTCGCAGGTTCGAATCCTGCCGGGCGCATTCTCGTTCACCTGGGGACATCCATGACCGGTTCCATAGAAACGCCCGCAGGAAGCTCTGAAAAGTCACGCGGGGTTGCGCTCGCACTGGCGGCCATCCTGGGGCCGTTCGGGGCTCATCGATTTTACGTGGGCAAGACCGGCACCGGCGTCCTGATGCTATGCACCCTCGGCGGCGCGGGTCTCTGGTACCTGTATGATCTCATCATGATCGCCGGAGGATCGTTCCGGGATGTCCAGGGCAAATTGGTGTGCATCTGGGATCCCGAGCAGCCTTCCCTTCGTCAGGGCGAGGTTCCGGCCGAGATAATTGAAGAGCTCTCCGCGCTACGCGGCGAAGTGGCGGAGCTCGCTGAGCGGGTGGATTTCGCCGAGCGGCTGCTGGCCAACCCGTCCGGAGAGTCCGGGCGGGGTCAATCCTTTCTCAAGAATTGACTCAGACTTTCCGCCGGTCGCCCTTAGCGGTGCCGGCTATGGATCTGCTCCAGTGAGCGGATCTGATCGTGAGCTTCTTTGACTTTGAAAAACTGCCGCTCCACCAGGGCCCGGAGGTCCGCTGGAAGCTCCGACCCCATGGCCTGCTCATACGCCTTCACGGCCACATCCTCGCCCCGCTCGCACTCGGCGATGATCGCAGCTTCGTCCCGCCCCGCAGCGAGCGACTTGATGTCCATCCATCCCCGGTGGAGCGCGGCTGCTAGGTGCCCCGCTCGAGCCGGCTCCTGATCGAGACGCTGGACCTCGGACTGTAGCTCGGCAGCAAACTCGCTGCGTTGCTGCGAATAGCTCTGAAGCAAATGCTGGAGGTTGAGGTCGTCGACCGACTGGGCCGCAACCTTGAATCCGTTCTCTCCATCCTTGCACGTCTGGATCAGCCGATTCAGCGTGGACGCCACATCGTCCACGCTGTCAGCTCCACTGTCCCGACTGGCCCCAGTGCTCACCGTGAGGCTTCCTCTTCCGCGTCCTCCGCCTCTTCGGCTTCAATGTTGATGACGCTTTCGGCCAGCTCGGTCAGCTTCTCGTCGGTGACTTCCTCTTCCTCCAGATTCTGACCGAGCAGGTCGTGCACCTGATCGTAACCCAGCATCTCGGCGTAAGTGCAGACGCAGCCGTAGCTGGCGATCTCGTAGTGCTCGACCTTCTGTGCCGCCGAAATCAGGGCCGCATCCATCACCGACGGGTCAGCATCTTCCTCCATGGTCTTCTTGCCCTCTTCGAGCAGTCCAGCCATGCCCTCGCACTTCTTTCCCTTCGCCGGAACGCCCAGCAGCTTGAACACCTGATCCAGCCGCTCGACCTGGCCCTCGGTCTGCTCCAGATGCTCTTCGAAGGCGCTCTGCAGCTCCGGATGCGACGCCGCCTTGATCATCTTCGGCAGCGCCTTAAGGATCTGATTTTCCGCGTTGTAGATGTCCTGCAGTTCGTGAACGAGAAGGTCGTCCAGCGAGTTGAGCCTTGCCATTGTGATCTCCTTGCGTGTGCCGGGGCGGTATGGCGACAATCGTCGAGAGTGCGGGCCGGAGTGTACGAGTCTAGCGTAGCAGAGACCAACGTAAGAATCGCGTCAGATGGAACCGTGTTCTGCGTCACCATCTAGCTCGGCTGCCGAGGCGCAGGTAGCATGATGGATGCAAACCACCCTGGCCGCGCTGGCGGTCATTGCGGTCGGGTATATTCTGGCCTACCTGGTTTTCAACCGGCTCCGCGACCGGTTCGGGTACGTGGGCGGAGCCGAATACGTCATCATCGGTTTCCTCCTGGGCCCCCGGGTCACTGGCCTCCTCGGCGCCGCGCAGGTTCAGGATCTGACCCCGATCGTGAGTCTGGCGCTGGGCTGGCTGGGAATGCTCTTGGGAACCTACTTCAGGGTTCCCAGCATGGCCCTGATTCCGGCAACGCATCTGCGGGCCGCATTCACTGAAGCCTTCAGTACTTTCCTCTTCGCTCTGTTCGTCCTGATCCTGCTTTTTCGCGTCGTCGGGTCCGTCTGGCCGGAGACCATAGTGCAGGCCGTTAGCCTGGCCTCGATGGCGACCTTGAGCTCCCCCGCCGCCGTGGACGTCCTGTCTCGAAGAACCGATGCGTCGCCCCTATTGCCGATCCTTCAGCTCACCGCGCGGATCGATGCCTTAGTGGCGGTCGCCGGTTTCGGGCTGATCCTGGCGATTTACCACCAGGGCCAGGTTGCGCCGTCGGTTCGCCCTCCCACGGCAACCGAGTGGGCCGTTATCAACCTGGCGATAGGCCTCGCTTGCGGCGTTCTCTTTCATCTATTCCTTGGCCCCCCGAGTCAGCTGAAAGAGGCGGAGGGTAGCAGCCGTTTGTTTGTGGCATTGGCAGGGGCGATCGTCATCGCCAGTGGCGCCAGCTACTACCTGAATCTTTCCCCCATCTTCACCAACCTGATTCTGGGCTTCATTCTGGCGAACACCGGCGGGGCTCACGGCGACGTCACCGGCCTGCTGCGCGCCACGGAGAGGCCGGTTTACCTGGCGCTGTTGATCTTCGCCGGTGCGGCCTGGAGCCCGGGATCCCGAGAGTTGTTGTTCATAGCTCCGCTCTTTGTGCTGGTGAGACTCGCTGCCCGGGTGGTGGGTGGCTGGATCGCAGGCAGCCGTCTTGAGGCGTTGAGAAGCCCTCGTCTGGGTCGGGCGCTGCTGGCCCAGGGAGGCCTGGCCGTT
>CAWJIM010000001.1:0-130000 GCA_963842945.1 uncultured Gemmatimonadales bacterium | reverse complement strand
CGATCAGCTCAGGGTCAGTCGGTCCCTAAGTCGAGGCCGAGAGGCGTAGACGATGGGAAACGGGTCAACATTCCCGTACCAACTGTAAGCCGTTATGAGTCTGAGGAGGGACACAGGAGCAAGGTCACCGGCGGGTGGTGGATTTTCCGCTGCAAGGTGGTAGGCGTTTCCGGGGAATCAAAGACTCGGATAGCCGAGAACCGATGCCGAAGGGGCCGTATGGCCCCGCCAAGGGTGGCTGCCGCACACTGTCGAGAAAAGCTTCGCAGACCAGGACTGCAGTTGACCGTACCGTAATCCGACACAGGTGGGCGAGGCGAGAAGCCTAAGGTGCTCGAGTGATTTACGGAAAAGGAACTCGGCAAAATTACCCCGTAACTTCGGGATAAGGGGTGCCGGTTGTAGGTGACCCGCCAAGGGGAGCCCAAGCCGGCCGCAGAGAATCGTCCCAAGCGACTGTTTAGCAAAAACACAGGAGCGTGCCAAGGCATTGTCCAAGCCGACGTATACGCTCTGACTCCTGCCCGGTGCCGGAAGGTTAAGGCAAGCGGTTAGCCGCAAGGCGAAGCTGCGAACCGAAGCCCCGGTAAACGGCGGCCGTAACTATAACGGTCCTAAGGTAGCGAAATTCCTTGTCGGGTAAGTTCCGACCTGCACGAATGGAGTAACGACTTGGGAGCTGTCTCTTCCGTAAGCTCGGCGAAATAGCAGTATCGGTGAGGATTCCGATTACCCGCGACAGGACAAAAAGACCCCGTGCACCTTTACTACAACCTGTCATTGAACGTCGGTATGACCTGCGTAGCATAGGTGGGAGCCGTTGAGGCGCCGGTTTCGGCTGGCGCGGAGGCAACAGTGAAATACCACCCTTGTTTTACTAACGTTCTCACTCAGACGGCAACACCGTCGAGGACCGTGGCAGGTGGGTAGTTTGACTGGGGCGGTCGCCTCCTAAAGAGTACCGGAGGCGCGCTATGGTGGGCTCAGTGCGGTCGGTAATCGCACGATGAGTGTATAAGCAAAAGCCCGCCTGACTGCGAGCGCGACGGCGCGAGCAGGGACGAAAGTCGGCTTAAGTGATCCGGTGATCCCGTGTGGATGGGTCATCGCTCATCGGATAAAAGGTACGCTGGGGATAACAGGCTTATCGCGCCCGAGAGTTCACATCGACGGCGCGGTTTGGCACCTCGATGTCGGCTTATCACATCCTGGGGCTGGAGAAGGTCCCAAGGGTCCGGCTGTTCGCCGGTTAAAGTGGTACATGAGCTGGGTTCAGAACGTCGTGAGACAGTTCGGTCTGTATCCGTCGTGGGCGTGGGAGTGTTGAGGGACGTCGTCTCTAGTACGAGAGGACCGAGACGAAGCGACCGCTCGTGTACGGGCTATCCTGCCAAGGGTATCGCCCGGTAGCGATGTCGCGCGGAGATAACCGCTGAAAGCATCTAAGTGGGAAACTCTTCCCAAGATGAACACTCCTGGAGCATAAGCTCCCTGAAGGGCCCTGGGAGACTACCAGGTTGATAGGCCGCAGATGCACGGCGCGCAAGCGCTTCAGTCGAGCGGTACTAATCGCCCGTGAAGTTTGATCTCTTCCGTCTTCACATCAGTACATACCATCCATTCCTCGTTTGTCAGTCGCGAGTCGACAGTCGCGAGTCGCGAGCGTAAAGCCCGTGACTGAGACTGACGACTCGCGACTAAAAATCGGCTGACGACTAGCGCGCAGGGGCCACACCCGTTCCCATTCCGAACACGGCAGTTAAGCCCTGTAGCGCCGATGGTACTGCCACTGAGAGGTGGTGGGAGAGTAGGCCGTCGCCAGCCTTTCCTTTGAAGCCCGGGCCCTCGTTTAGAGGTCCCGGGCTTCTTATTTTCCGGCCCCAGCCGCCGTCAGTGCGCGCGGGGGACTCAGTGACGAGCAGGCGATGCTGAATCCAAGCTGAACAGGCGGCTGAACTTCGCTGAAAGTTGACCGACTCGGAACTGGGCTGGATATTGGAAGCTGATCAGCCACGTCTTTGCCGCCCACCGAGTCTGAAGAGAGTCGACGTCGTGCGCATGCCTCGCCTCGAACCGCATTGGGGCCGCTCCGTCGCGGCATTGATGGGCACCCTCGCGCTCTCGCCCTCCGCTCTCGCGCAAGGAACTGCCAGCCAGTTCCAAGGGGTGGAACGTTGGCAGGGCCTTTACACCTATGATATCGACATCACGCTGGCAGGCACCCGCAAACATCGCTCGGGCTCGACAAAATTCGTCCTCGACAAGCATCGGGTCGAGGGGTCCACCGAAATCTGGGAAGGGAAGATCAAAGGCAAAGACTCCGATGAGGACCAGGCGGGCCCGTTCAGCGGAACGCTGGTAGGGGGCAAGACGGCCGACCTGAAGTTGATCCTAGACCTGACCGGCAATGTGGCGAAGCTCGCCAGCCACAGCGATGCAAGCAAGCACAAAATGAAGATGAAGATCATGGGCAAGACGGTTGAGTCCATGACTTTTCAGCAGCCGGCGCAGGACGGAAGTGCCGAAATCCAAGTCCCCGAAGCGGCCGACAGTTTGATTTTCGCTCAAGAAAGCGGCGCAAACACCGACGTTTACATGAAAAGCGTGATGACACTCACGCCCAATGAAATCCCGCTGCGGGCGGTACTGACCGCTGGGTCCGCCCAGCGGGGCACCAAAGCAACGTTGGACGCGTCCCGGTCCAAGGGCCGCATCAAATCGCTCAAATGGACCTTGAACCCGATCGGCTCGCCCGGCGCGCCTTCCGTGACCTTCGAGACCACTGAACGCAAGGTGGAGCTGGTGTTGCTGGAGGACGTCCACGTTGATCTGGAAGTGAGCGATGGAAAAAAGAAAGCTTCCACCTCCGGGACCGCCAAGGTGGTCCCGCGCCAATGGAAGACAACATTCATCCAGGAGCCGAAGGACGGAGTCCTGGAGGGACAGAAACTGGTCGTCCGGGAAAGCAAGTTCGGTCAGGACGCCTGCGCGTTCGAAGGCGAGGATGCAGCTCACGGATTGCACGCAACCCATCCCGGGAGTTGGAAAGACGATGCGAGCGCGGGCTATCTCGTCTCCGGGATCGATGATCCCGGACGACCGTTCGACGGATACTGGTATGTGACCAAGCAGGCCCTGATCGTGAGGCGGCGAGCCCTGTTCAATCCTGATCTGGTGAAGGGCTCGGTGTTATTCGAGGTCAATAGAGCGAAGCGAAACGTCCGACACCTTTGCCCGTCTGGTTGCTGCTTCGCGTGATCACGAATACATGCACGGTGAGCTGATGCGCCGCGAACTGCTCAGAGACGATCCCGCCAAACGCATCGAAAAGCTCGTGAAGCGCAGCGAGGACGAGCTGGGAACGTTCGCTGACATGGAGATCCGCGCTACAGAAACCCGGATACAAGAAGGCAACTTCCACGAACAAGAGGTCCGCAACGCGTTAAACCAGAAATACCCCAAAGGCGGGACGGTGTGGGTGCGCGACGGCAGCGGCGGCTTCGCTCCGTGGACCATTGCCTCGTTCGCTGATAAGGGGAAGTGAGGCCAATCTCCCTAACTTAGTCACCCGCCCGGAATCGTTACATGACTCCGGTTAAGAACCGCGGTACACCCTCCGAAGCTACCCTCAGCCGCAGCTAACCGCTTCGCACCCCTCCGGTTCACGCTGCCGACTCCTTCGCCCCTGCTCCATCACTCTGACGTTTCTGGAGGCTCAATGTGGGGACCATTACGCATTGGTGTAGCACTGCTGGCTTTTGGGGCCGGCCCTGAAGTCCTACCGCCCCTGTCTCACAATTCGGGAATGACCCTGGTCGTTCGCCTTCCCGACGGCAAAAAGACCAAGCTGCCGGTCACGGGTACCCCCGCCGCTCCCCAGGTAAAGGGCAGCGCCGAGATCGAGTACCGCGGCGGAAGGTCCAGCATCAAGCTGACCCTGAACCAGCTGCCGGATCCCCGGCGCGTCAGCTGACTTTGCCACCACGTATGTGGCCTGGGTGGTGCGGGCGGATGAGGAGGTCGAGAGCCTGGCCGAGGTGCCGGTGAAGAAGCAGAATGTCACCGGATCCTCCGCGGCGCGAACCCTCGGCGTCATCGTGACGGCCGAGCCTTATGGGCAGGTGCGACGCCCCTCGTCCCTGGTGGTGGCTGAGCTGACATTGCCCCAGGCCTCCGGATGCTCCCTTGCAGTCCACCACGGTGACCTATGAGCGGGTACCGGAGCAGTTCTATCGCTCCGGCGTGTCTGATCGGTCGGCGCCCACACCCGACTCGCTGACCCCATTGCCCGTGATGGCGGCCCGCCATGCCGTGGCCATTGCCCGCACGCTGGACGCCCCCAGGTATGCCCGGCCGGAGTTCAGCTCCGCGCTGAACCTGCTGGACTCACTGGAGCTGATCTGGGTTAAGAAGCCCAAGGATCAGAAGAAGTACTCCGAGCTGGCCCGGGAGACAGCCCGTCGGGCCGATGTGGCGCGCGAACTGGCTGCGACGCCGGGCCGAGGACGCCCAGCAGGAGGCGGAGCGGCAGCGAGCCGAGTTTGAGCGGCAGCAGGAGGCCGCCGCCCAACAGGCCGCGCTCGACAGTGCGGCCCGGTCTGCGGAGCAAGCTCGCGCCGAGGCTGAGCGAGAGGCCGACCTCCGGTCGAAAGCGGAGCGCACGGCCGCCGAACTTCAGGCCCGTCTATATGCGTCGATCTCCGCCATCATGGAGACCCGGCAGGGAGCACGGGGCCTGGTCGCGGCCCTGTCGGGAGTGAACTTCGAGACGAATCGGGCTACCCTGAAGCCGGCTGCCCGCGAGAAGTTGAGCAAACTGAGCGGTGTTCTCCTGGGCTTCCCCGGTGAATACAAGCTCGAGATCGAAGGCCATACCGACTCAATCGGGACCGATACCTACAACCAGAAACTTTCCCAATCCCGCGCCGAATCGGTGCGCGACTTTCTGGTGACGCAGGGAATACCCGCGGCCCGGATCCCATCCACCCAGGGTTTCGGGCGCACCAAGCCGATTGCCCCGAATGACACCCGGGCAAATCGGGAGAAGAACCGCCGAGTCGACATCGTTATCGAGTAAGACCGGCTGCCAGGTGAAGCCCTACCACGATCTGGTAGGGCTTTCTCCCGGCGCCGCCCGCCGGTGGATTTCCCCTTCATCGTGATCCGATCTACAATTCGCCTCATATGAGCACCGACGCCTACCAGCCTCTCGACCTCGACACCGCGAGGCATCGGCAGCTCCTCCTCAGCTATGATTTCCCGCCGATGGCCGGAGGTATTGCCCGGCTCACCGGGGAGTTGGCCAAACGCTACCCCCCCGGGAGCCTGCTGATCTCCACCGGCAGCTCCGAGGGAAGTGCGGCGGTAGACGCTCGACTTTCCAATCGGGTGGACCGCCTCGGCGTCCGCAGCACTCGACTTCGCACCGTCCAGGGCCTGGTGCTCTGGTCCCGTCGGGCCAGGCAGCTGGCCCGCAGCTTTCGTCCGGGATTCGTCTGGTGCGGGAACCTCAAGCCTGCGGGATTTCCGGCGCTGTGGCTGAACCGCCGGGAGGAGCTTCCCTACGGAATCCTGCTATATGGATCGGAACTGCTCCTGCTGCAGCAGCGGATCCGCCGCGGCCTGCTCAAACGCGCGGCAGCCGAGCGGATCTTCCGGCGCGCCGCGGTGCTCATGGCCATCAGTGAATGGACCCGTCGCCGGTGCCTCGAGGTGTTGGACGGACTCGGATGCAAACCGGACAAAATCGACGTCCGCCGCATCCCCCTCGGGACCGATCCGGCGCACTTCCGACCTGAACTGGATACCAGCAGTGTCCGCGCCCGTTACGGGCTCGAGCCCGGACGCTGGCTCATCACCGTGGCTCGGCTGGTGGGACACAAGGGTATCGATGCCGGACTCAGGGTGCTGGCGGCGCTGCGCGAAGCCTTTCCCGATCTCCGGTACGCCATCGTGGGATCCGGGCCCATGCAGGGCCAGCTGGAGACGCTCGCCCGTGACCTGGGTGTTGGACACCTGGTGCGATTCCTCACCGGTGTGCCGGACGACGACCTGCCTGCGCTCTACAACTCTGCCGAGATCTATCTTGGCCTGTCCCGAGCGGAGGGGCTGCTCATGGAAGGCTTCGGCATCTCGCTGGTTGAGGCCTCAGCGTGTGGAATTCCTGTGGTCGGGGCGCGCCAGGGAGGGATTCCGGATGCGGTACGGGAAGGAGAGACCGGGTTGCTGGTGGATTCCACCGACCTGCCGGCCATCGTCGAGGTAGTGCGATCCCTGCTGCAGAACCAGGAGCTCGCGAAGCGATTAGGCCTGGAGGGGAGAAGGGCAGTGGAAACCTATTTTAACTGGGATCGGGTCACCGCCGACCTCCGACGTACCGGCGAGGAGCTGGCCGCGTATCGCCCGAGACAATGACCAACGGGCCTGAAGACCCCTAAGTTGAGGGATGCCCACTAGGACCGGTCATATCGCCCTTGCCGGCGCGCCCAATGTCGGCAAATCCACGCTGCTCAACACGCTTGTCGGCGAGCACCTTGCCATCGTCAGCCCCAAGCCCCAGGCCACCCGGCTTCCGGTCACCGGCATCCGGACCGAAGGTGAGACCCAATACATCTTCCACGATCTGCCAGGCCTGCTCGATCCCTCCTACCTGCTTCAGGAGCGGATGCGCGAGATCGCTCTGGCCACAGCCAGAGAAATGGACTTGGTGCTGCATCTTCATCCCGCGCCTCAGTCTCCTGCTCCAGCCTTCCAGCAGCTGGCAGGACTGACAGCCCCGTGGCCGCTCCCAGTCCTCACCGTGTACACCAAGGGAGACCTGGTCCCTCCCGGCCGTCGGACTGAGCTCGAACAGCAGGCCCTGGTGATATCCGCCAGCGATGGAGAATGGCATCGATCTACTCCTGCAACGGATCCGCGGCTATTTGCCGGCGCGCGAGTTCGAGTTCGATCCGGACGACATCGGGACGCAGCCTGTGCGGTTCTTCGTGGTCGAGTACCTCCGGGAGGCGGCCTTCGAGCTGCTGGGAGATGAGGTCCCCTATTCATTCACGGCCGAGGTGGAGGAGTTTCGCGAAGCGGAACGGCCCATATACATTCGGGTCACGTTGTTCGTGGAGCGCGAGTCGCAGAAGGGGATTGTGATCGGCCGGTCCGGCGCCACGATCAAGGCCATTGGAGCCCACGCGCGCGCTCGACTGGAAGAGTTGCTGGGAGCGCCGGTCTATCTGGACTGCTGGGTCAAGGCGCTTGCCGAACTGGCGGAAGAGCTCCGCCGCGCTCAGCCGTTTCGGGTTCCCCGAGTCCAGCTCGGGCGGACCTGCCGCCGCTTCCTCATCAAGGAGTTCCCATGACTCTGGCTCCTGAGCTGCTGCAGATACTCGTCTGTCCCCAATGCAAGGGAGAGCTCGAGTATCGCACCTCACCCGAGTCGCTGGTCTGCCACACCTGCCGCCTGGTTTATCCGGTGGAGGATGGCATTCCCATCATGCTGATCGACGAAGCCAAACCGCTCTGAGTCCTCCGCCGTCTCCCCGTATGAATCCTCGCACGCTGAGCGCTTATGCCCAGCGTGCTCTGGAAAACGCGCGGACCGAAGCGGTCCGTCTGGGGCATGATGCGATCGGCGCCGAGCACATCGTGCTGGGCCTGCTGCGAGGCGACGGCACGGCATCGGCCTCTGTTCGGCCGGCTCGGGGTGGCCCCTGGCCTGGTGGAGCAGCGGCTGGAGGCCAGCGGGCGGCGCCGCTCCAACCGCGGGCCGGCGACCAGTTGGCCTACACCTCGCACGCCAAACGGCTGATCGAGGTCGCGCTCAAAGGAGGCGCGTGAAACCGGGGGCGTGCTTATCGGCGGAGCACCTGCTGCTGGCGGCACTGCACGAGCCCCGTGGAGCGCTGGTCAAGGTCCTTGGCCGAGGCCGGCGTCTCCGCCGACCGGGCGCAAGCTGCCATGCGGCGTTCCCGGCCGACAGCACCGCCTCGACAGAGTCAAGCGGTAGCCGACTCGGGTCAGCGTTCGGTTCCCTGGCGAGCGCTGCTGCTGCTTGCCGTTCCCCTGAGCATCGTTCTGAGCGTGGTCTTCACGCGCCGGCCCTGGCGGTATTCTCACGGCCTGCCTAGGGGTGTTGCCCCTGGCGGGATACATGGGGGAAGCAACCGAGCATCTGGCACACCGCAGCGGACCCACCATAGGAGGACTGCTCAACGCCACATTCGGAAACGCGGCGGAGCTCATCATCTCGATCGTCGCGCTACAGGCCGGCCTGGTGGGACTGGTCAAGGCCTCTATTACCGGCAGCATTCTGGGCAACCTGCTTCTGATCCTGGGTCTTTCATTGGTGGTAGGCGGGCTCCGCCGAAACGAGCTCAGGTTCAACCGGGCGAATGCCGGAATGAGCGCGGGTATGCTCTCGCTGGCGGTCATTGCCCTGGTGCTGCCGGCGCTGTTTCATGCCCTTCACCCGGGAAGTGCCGCTCGGCTCTCCGAACTCAGGATTTCCGAATGCGGTCGCCCTGATCCTGCTCGTCACCTATGGCTTGTCACTGGTCTTCACCCTGAAGACCCATCGCTGTCTCTTCTGGTCCGAATCGCCGCCGACGGAGGGACCGATCTGGAGCCTCAAGAAGGCGGTCGCTGGTCCTGGCCGGGGCGACCGTTGGCGTCGCCATAGAGTCCGAGCTCCTGGTGCATGCGGCCACCGAGGCGACCAAGACTCTCGGCCTGACCGAGACCTTTCTGGGCCTGATCATTGTTCCCGCTCATCGGCAATGCGGCGGAACACGCTACGGCTGTTGTGGTTGCCCGAAAGGGCAAGATGGATCTCGCGCTGCAGATCGCCCTGGGCTCCAGCACTCAGGTCGCGCTTACTGGTTGCGCCGATACTTGTCTTTGCGGGCGTGCTTCTGGGACAGGACATGAACCTGGCGTTCACCCCGTTCGAGATCCTGGCCCTGGGGATGGCCACGGGCGTGACCGCCATCATTACCCTGGATGGAGAATCCAACTGGTTCGAAGGGGTGCAGCTGCTCGCCCTGTATGGGATGCTGGCCGTGGCGGCATTTTTCCTGGTTTGACTTGGCTGAACTCGTCGTCGCTAAGTTAGCCAGGCATAACTTCTTACGAGAGGCTGTGGGTGCGGACTCGCCCGACGATACTCTTCTTTTCGCCGGACGGTTGTCCGGTCCCGGCCCTGGTACGCCAGTGGGCCGGGGTGCACTCCTTCCCGCTCCTGGTCTTCAGCGAGCCGGATGAGGTGGAGTCGATCGTCCTGCGCGGCCATCCCTGCCTCCTCTTCGTGGACGGGGACCACTCGGGCAGCTACCGGCCTCGGTCTGGTGCGCCGGCTCAAGAGCGACGCCTTTACCGCCATCGTTCCGGTGACCGCCCTGGCCGCCGCGCATCATCCCGAACGGGTCCAAGCCTGGTTTGCCTCGGGCGTGGACGAGGTGATCACCGGGATCTTTGCTCCGGCGGAGCAGCGGTCGCGGCTGGATGCGATGCTGGTGCGCACTGAACGGGACGTTTCGGTCCACCCGTCGACCCGCCTGCCGGGCACCACGGAGATCGAGCGGGAGATCCGCCGGCGGCTGGAATCCAATCAGGAGTTCGCCGTCTGCTACGCCGACCTGGATCACTTCAAGGAATTCAACGATCGCTACAGTTACTATGAGGGCGATCGTGTCATCTACATTCTCTCCCGGGTCCTCCACGACGTGGTAAAGGGCCTGCTGGGCGCTCGAGGCTTCGTCGGTCACATCGGGGGAGACGACTTCATCTTCATCATACCGGCAGAGGACATCAGCCCGGTATGCAGCGAGATTCTCGAGGTGTTCGACGCCCTGGTGCCGCTGCAGTACAACGATCAGGATCGCCGGGCGGGCTACTTCTTCGGGAAAGATCGCCGAGGCCAGCTCCATCGGGTCCCCCTGATGACGCTGTCGATCGGCATCGTGACCAACCGGCACCGCCGGTTTGCCCATCCGGCGCAGGTGAGCGAGCTTGCCACCGAGATGAAGAGCTACGCGAAGACGCTGCCCGGCTCGGTCTTCGTGGTCGATCGGCGACACGGTGCAAACGGAGAAGAACGTCCTGGCCCGGCTTCTCGCGAGAAGCCCAGAGGAGCTTGAGATGAACGTCACCTGCCCGAACTGCGCCACCATTTACCGGGTCGATCCGGCCAAGGTCCCCGAGGGCGGCGTACGGGCGCGATGCAGTGTCTGCAGCGCTGTCTTTGCCGTTAAGCGGGAGGGCGAGGAGATGCAACCGCCCCGGCCGCCAGCAAAGGAACCGGTTGCAGCGACAGTTCCCAAGCCTGCGCCCGTCGCGGAATCACCCAAGGTTGCGCCGCCCAGCGTCACACCCCGGCCGGCGGCACCGGCAGCCGCTGGGCCTGCGGGGTCTCCCCCCCGGCCGGCCGCCCCCCAGAAGCCGCCGGCTCCAGCCGCTGGATTTTCCACCAGCCCTGCGGTCCACACCTCGGGAACCGCGCCCGGCACGGCCGATGCCGGCGCCTCCAGCTACCAGAGCAGCCGCCCTCGAACCCGGCAGCGTCGGCGCCCCCACCAGCCACTCCCTCTGCGCCTCGTCCGGCCACGCCGGCTCAAGCGGCGACGCCGTCCGGCAGCACCCAAGCCGGCAACACCTGTCCGCCGCTCCAACTCCAGCTTCTCCGCCTCGGCCGCCGGCTCCGGCCCCGTCCGGTGCCCGGCCGCAGAATCCATTTCTTTCCCAGGACCCGGCACTCAAGGCGAAGCGCCTGGCCCGGGCGCTGATCTCAGATATGGTCGTCTACCATCCGGGCAAGCGGCAGGAGGGACTGCGCGACGGAAATCTCAAGGAACTGTTCGAGGAGGAGATCAAGAAGAGCTGGGAGGAGTACGCGGAACAGGTCGGGCGCGAGATTGCCGACTCCACCGGCTATTTCCGGGAGGCGCTGAACGAGATCCTGGCGGGTGGGACGGCAAATTTTCTAAGGACGAGCTGCCTCCCATTAGATTTCAGCGATACCCCCTAGGGAGAGATTTGCATGTCTGAGCTCGCCGATCGTCTAAGCGATCTTCAACGCCGCGTTGCCGAACTTCGAGACTTTCTTTGACTTGTCCGGCAAATCCGAGCGGCTGAGCTCCCTGGAAGCTCGGCAGGCTCTTCCCGGCTTCTGGTCCGACCCGGAGTCGGCCAGAGTGTCGGTTCAGGAAATCAAGACCCTCAAGAACTGGCTTACCCCCTACGACAATCTGGATCAGAGGCTGCGAGGCGCTCTGGAGATGGCGGAGCTGCTCGAGGCTGAGCCCGACCAATCACTTCAGACAGAGCTCGAACGGGAAGCCGACGAGCTGCAGACGGCGGCGGAAGCGTTCGAGCTCCAGGCCATGTTGCAGGGCCCGGAGGATGCCCGGGATGCCCTGCTCACCATACATCCCGGCGCCGGTGGAACCGAATCGCAGGACTGGGCCGAGATGCTCATGCGGATGTACGTCCGCTGGGCCGAGCGCCACGGTTTCGAGGTCGCCATTCTCGACCTGCTTCCCGGCGAGGAGGCCGGCATCAAGTCCGTCTCGATCGAGATCCGGGGACAGTACGCGTACGGCTATCTCAAGGCGGAGAAGGGGGTGCATCGTCTGGTGCGGATCTCACCCTACGACTCCCAGGCGAGGCGCCACACGTCGTTCGCTTCGGTCTTCGTCTATCCGGTGTCCGATGATACGATCGAGATCGACCTGCGGGATGAGGACATCAAGATGGACGTGTTCCGAGCTTCCGGGGCCGGCGGCCAGCACGTCAACAAGACCTCGTCCGCGGTACGGCTCACCCACATTCCGACGAATACGGTGGTCTCCTGCCAGCAGGAGCGCAGCCAGACCAAGAATCGGGCAACCGCAATGAAGATGCTGCGGGCAGCCTTGTACCAGAAGAAGCTGGAGGAGCAGGAGGCCGCGCGCGCCGTGGTTGAAGCCACCAAGACCGACAATTCCTGGGGTAATCAGATTCGCTCCTACGTGTTCCAACCCTACACGATGGTGAACGATCATCGGACCGAGGTAAAGGTGGGTGACGTGCAGCGGGTCATGGATGGAGATCTCGACCCGTTCATCCAGGCGTATCTCAAGCGATTCGGGGGAAAGGCGGCGTGAGTACGGTGGAGGAGCGATCCTACGTAGAGGCGGCCCGCCGGGAAAAGCGAGCCGCGCTCGAGGCACTCGGCGTGCGGCCTTTGCCTATCGCTACGAGCGCACCCACACCGCCGCCGAAGCCCTAGCCGCATACCGGGATGAAATGGGGGAGTCCGGCCCTCGAGTCCGGGTGGCCGGTCGGCTGGATCGATTCGGCTCGCACGGAAAAACGGCCTTTGGTCATCTGGAGGATCCCAGCGGCCGGATCCAGATCTATTTCCGGCGTGACGCGCTGGGCCCGCACTACGAGCTGGTGGAGTTGCTCGATCTGGACGACCACATCGGGGTGGAGGGAACGCTCTTCCGGACCAAGAAGGGGGAGATCACCATCCGGGCGGATAGCGTCACCATGCTGGCCAAGTCCCTCCGGCCCCTCCCGCGGGGAAAGACCCAGCAGACCGAAAGCGGGCCGGTCAGCTTCGGAGACCTGCAGGACCCGGAGGTGCGTTACCGCCAGCGTTACGCTGACCTCGCGGTGCATCCGGAGGTGCGTCAGATCTTCCGGCTCCGGGCCAGAGCGGTCGCCTACATGCGGCGCTTTCTGGATGACCGTGGTTTTTTGGAGGTGGAGACGCCGATCCTCCAGCCGCTCTATGGTGGCGCAGCTGCCCGGCCCTTCGTTACTCACCACCACGCGCTGGACATGCCGCTGTATCTCAGGATCGCCGACGAGCTGTACCTCAAACGTTTGCTGGTCGGCGGATTCGAGCGAGTGTATGAGATCGGGCACGACTTCCGGAATGAGGGAATGGACCGGACTCACAATCCCGAGTTCACGATGCTGGAGGTCTACCAGGCCTACGCGGACTATGGTGACATGATGGAGCTCACCGAATCCATGGTCGCGGGCGTGGTGGAGCACTGCCTGGAGACCCAGTATTGGAGCGGTTTGATACCACCTTGGACTTCACCCCGCCGTTTCCCCGGGTCCGCTTTCTCGATGCGGTGGGAAACCGGGCCGGGCTGGATCTGACGTCTGCCTCGGAAGAGGAGCTCCGCCGAGCGGTGCTTCGCGCTGGGGGCGAACCCGAGGCGGTGGAGGCTCTCGCCGGAGCTCGGCTGCAGGATGAGGTCTTCAAGACCTTTGTCGAGCCGCATCTGATCCAGCCCACCTTCGTGGTGGACTACCCCAAAGCTCTGTCTCCCCTGGCCAAGGAGCACCGGGACGAGCCCAGCCTGACCGAACGGTTCGAGCTTTTCATCGGCGGCCGCGAGCTGGCGAATGCCTTCAGCGAGCTCAACGATCCCGACGATCAGCGCCGGCGATTCGAGGATCAGATGCAGCAGCGAACCAGAGGAGATGCGGAAGCGCACAGCTACGATGCCGATTACATCCGGGCCCTGGAGTATGGAATGCCTCCGGCTGGAGGCATGGGGCTGGGCGTCGATCGTCTCATCATGCTGCTGGCCGATCAGCCTTCGATCCGAGATGTGATCATCTTTCCGGCCATGCGCCCGGAGGGGTCATGACGGGAGGGCCGCAGGGCAGCGGGGCAGCGGGGAAGCTGTCTCGATTGAGTGTGGCCGTCCGGCAAGCGCTGGCTGGTCTTCGTTGGCCGTCGAAGCTGGAGTGGCGGATCGCCCGGCGGTATCTGCGGAGCCGGCGAAACTCCCGAACGGCATCGCTCAACACGGTCATCTCGACCGGGGGGGTGGCGGTCGGAGTCACCGCGCTCATCGTGGTCCTGGGGGTGATGAATGGTCTACGCGATGACCTGAGGGAGCGGATACTGGTGGCCAATCCGCATCTCCGGGTTCTCACCTACGGCTCGGGGCTTCGGCTGGATGATTGGCAATCGGTGCTCCAGCGTGTGCGCCGACAGCCGGGCGTGGTTGCGGCCAGTCCCGAGGTAATCAGTCAGGCAGGGATCACCGCGGGCAGGATTACGGCGAGGGCGTGAATCTTCTCGGCTTCGATCCCGATACCGGGCGCCGATCGGTCACCTCGCTCCCGCAGTCGGTCACCAAGGGCGATCTGTCCTTCAAGACCACCAAGCCCGGCGTCGATGGCGGGATCCTGCTGGGATCGCGTCTCGCCTCCCGACTCTCGGTGTATCCCGGAGACGTGGTGACCCTGGTCCCGGTTACCCAGGCCAAGGTCAACCCGGCTTTAGGCGTAGCTGTGCCTCGATTTTGGAAGTTCGAGGTTACGGGTCTCTTCGACACGGGAATGTTTCAGTACGACAACCAGTTTGTGGTCATGCCGCTGGCCCTGGCCCAGCGCTTTACCGGCCTGGGCAATGCGGTGTCCGGAATTGCGGTGCGGGTGAACGATCCCAACCGCGCGCCCCAGATTGGAGAGGTCCTGGCGCGGCAACTCGGCTACCCCTATCGCACGCTCGATTGGCAGACCCAAAACTCGGGTCTCTTCAGCGCGTTGCAGCTGGAGAAGCTCGCAATGGGGCTGATTATCTTTTTTATCATGGTGGTGGCAGCCTTCAATATCGTCGGAACCCTTACCATGGTAGTAACCGACAAGACCCGCGAGATCGGAATTCTCCGCGCCATGGGTCTCACCGCACCCGCGGTGGCCCGGGTGTTTCTGGTGCAGGGCGCGGTGATCGGCGTGGTGGGTACCGCCATTGGGCTGGTGCCTGGGGCTGTCGGTCTCCTATGTGGTCGACAAGTCGGGCTGGGTCCGGATCAATCCCGCGATATACTTCATTGACCACCTTCCAGTGCACATCGAGCTGAAGGACGTAGCGGTCGTGGTGCTTGCCAGTCTGGCCATCGCCCTCTTTGCCACTGTGTATCCCTCGCGCTCCGCTGCGGCCCTCACTCCAGTTGAGGCCATCCGCCACGAATGACGGCAATGCTCGAGGCCCAGGGACTGCGCAAGGTGTACCGGGGCGGGGATGGCAACCCGATCGAGGTGCTGGCGGGCATCGATCTGAGCGTCGACCGGGGAGAGTTCGTGGCCATCGTCGGGTCCAGCGGATCGGGGAAGAGTACGCTACTCCATCTGCTGGGCGCCTTGGACAGTCCTTCCGGCGGAACCGTACGGCTGGCAGGTCAGTCCTACGACGACCATACCGCGGAAGCTCTGGCCGCGGTGCGGAACAAGAAGCTCGGTTTTGTGTTTCAGTTCCATCACCTGCTCCGGGAGTTTACCGCCCTGGAGAACGTGATGATGCCCCTCCTGATCGCGGGCGAGGACGATGCCAAGGCCCGGAGCCGGGCGGAGGAGTTGCTGGCCGCGGTGGGGTTGGCCGGCCGCATGTCGCACCGGCCGTCTCAGCTCTCCGGTGGAGAGCAGCAACGGGCGGCCGTGGCGCGGGCTCTGGTGGCGGACCCGCTCGTGGTGTTGGCCGACGAGCCTTCGGGCAACCTGGACTACACCAACAGCGAGCGTCTTCACCAGTTGTTTGCCCACCTGTCGCGGGAGTTCGAGACCGCGTTGGTGGTGGTGACCCATAATCGAGCGCTGGCGGGCCGGGCCGACCGGGTCCTCTCGCTCGATGGGGGACGTCTGGTTCCGCTCTCCAGCGTGGAGTTCATGCCCTGATGTCCTGTGAGCAGTGTCGTGAACGTGAGGCGGTCATTCACCTGACCCAAATCGTGAACGAACAGGTCACGACGCTGCACCTGTGCGAGCGGTGCGCTGCGGAAAAGGGCGTGGAGAGCCCCGGCTCGCAGCCGAAGACGCCACTGGGGACGTTCCTCGCGGCCATGGGGCAGGAGCTGCCGGAACAGACGCCGACGACTCCGCGGACGGGGGAGAGCTGCTCCCGCTGCGGTGGCTCGCTCCAGGATTTCCGGGAGAGCGGCCGCCTGGGGTGCCCGGACTGCTATCGCTCCTTCGAGGTGCCGCTGCGGGATCTGCTGCGCCGCCTCCATGGCTCTACCCACCACATGGGTGAGCGCTACAGCGATCGTGAGACTGCCCCGCCCGAGGAGCGACACCAGGCCGTGGAGCTGCGGGAGCAGCTGCGGCTCGCCGTTGAAACCGAAAACTTCGAGCTTGCCGCCGAGCTTCGGGACCGGCTTCGGGTGCTGGAATGATCGATCTCAGCCTGCTGACAGACGGCGGGGTCGGATGGCTCGACGCCAGCGGGCCCTCGAGTCATCTCGTGCTCTCGACCCGGATCCGGCTGGCTCGCAATCTGGCCGGCCGCGTCTTCCAGGGACGCAATTCGGAGACGGAGCGAGAAGATATTCTCCAGACGGTCGAGGCCGCGGCCCGCGACACCGTGTTGCTGCGGCGCGCAATCAAGTTCCGGCTCGACCGGCTGGAACGGACTGACCGCCAGCTGCTGCACGAACGCCACTTGGTGAGTAAGGAGTTAGCCGGACTGGACGCCGACGGGCGGGTGCGCTCCGGGGCCTCGGTGCTGGTGCAGGACCGGCTGGGTGTGATGCTCAACGAGGAAGATCACCTGCGGCTTCAGGGTCTTCATTCCGGCTTTGCGCTGGACGCGGCATACGCCGAGGTAGATCGGCTGGACGCCGAACTGGGACAACGACTTGCATTCGCATTCCATTCTGAGTTTGGTTACCTTACCTCCTGTCCGACCAACGTCGGCACCGGACTTCGGGCCTCGGTGTTGATTCATCTGCCCGGCCTGGTGTTGACCAAGGAAATCTCCAAGGTTCTACAGGGCCTGGCTCAGGTTGGACTGACTTTTCGCGGCCTGTACGGAGAGGGCAGCGAGGTCGTCGGCAACTTCTTCCAACTGTCCAACCAGACCACGCTCGGTAGTTCCGAGTATGAGTTGCTCGACCATCTGGGCAAGATGGTCCGGCAGGTCATGGACTATGAAGAGCAGGCCCGGCAGGTGCTGTTGCGGGACGCTCCTGCGATCATCGAGGACAAGGTCTGGCGTGCCTATGGCCTCCTTCGTTATGCACGAGCCCTGTCGTTCGAAGAGGCCATGAACCTGTTGAGCGGCGTGCGCCTGGGCGTGGGAGTCAGCCTCATTCCCGACGTCGGCATGTATACGCTTAACAAGTTGTTGGTGTACACCCAACCGGCGCATTTGGCGGTGGCAGAAGGGGTGGCTCCCAACGATCCGGAGCTGCCGGTGCGGCGGGCACAGTTCGTGCGCAAAGTGTTGGAATCCGAAGTGGGACGTCGCGGATGAGCCGCAACGGCAGACCTTCGGAGCTACGTAGGGTACCGAGATGAACGGATACAACTTTACCGACCGTGTCCGAAAAGTCCTGCAGATGGCTCGCGAGGAAGCGGCGCGCCTGCATCACGAATACGTGGGGACGGAGCACATCCTCCTTGGCCTCATCCGTGAGGGCGAGGGGGTGGCGGCGGCAGTCCTCACTAACCTGAACGTCGATCTGGAAGACATCCAGCAGAAGATCGAGGAGACGGTAAAGAAGGGCAAAGCGGCCGCGGCCGCCGGTCCCGACCTGCCGTATACCTCTCGAGCCAAGAAGGTGCTCGAGCTGGCGATGACCGAAGCCCGTGAGCTGAATCACTCCTACGTGGGGACCGAGCACCTGCTGCTGGGTCTGCTGCGGGAGGAGAAAGGCATCGCGGCGCAGGTCCTGACCGACGCCGGTGTGAACCTCGAGCAGTCGCGGGCTGAAACGTTGCGGCTCCTGGGCAGCGACATGCCTCAGGCATCTGCCGGCGGGAGCAGCAGCCAGCCGAGCTCGACCCCCAAGTCGGAGAAGAAGTCGAAGACCCCGGCGCTGGATCACTTCTGCCGCGATCTCACCCAGCTCGCCGCTGAAGGCCAGCTCGACCCGACCATCGGGCGGGCCAAGGAGATTGAGCGGGTCATGGAGATCCTGGCCCGGCGCAAGAAGAACAACCCGGTCCTGATCGGCGAGCCCGGCGTGGGCAAGACCGCCATCGTGGAAGGCCTGGCGCTACTGATCGCCAATGGACTCTGTCCCGACGTGCTGCGGGATCACCGGGTCCTGTCGCTCGACATGGCCGCCGTGATAGCGGGCACCAAGTATCGCGGTCAGTTCGAGGAGCGGCTCAAGGCCGTCATGAACGAGATCGCCCAGAACAAGCAGATCATCCTGTTCATCGACGAGCTGCACACGCTCGTCGGCGCGGGCGCCGCGGAGGGTGCCATCGACGCCTCGAACATGCTGAAGCCGGCTCTGGCCCGGGGTGAGCTGCAGTGCGTAGGCGCCTCGACCCTCAACGAGTATCGCAAGTACATCGAGAAGGACGGTGCGCTGGAGCGCCGCTTCCAGACTGTGGTGGTCGAACCACCCACTGTGGGAGAGACGGTCGAGATCCTCAAGGGGCTGCGGAAGAAGTACGAGGACCATCATCGGATCAGCATCCCCGACGCCACGCTGAGCGCGGCGGCGGAGCTTTCCGAGCGTTACATCACCGACCGGTTCCTGCCCGATAAGGCTATCGACGTCATCGATGAGGCTGGAGCTCGGGCGCGGCTCGCGTCGCAGGTTCCGCCGGCCGAGGTGGCGGAGCTGAAGACGGCGCTGGAAAAGGTCAATGTGCAGAAGGAAGACGCCGTTCGGGATCAGAACTTCGAGCGGGCCGCCTCCCTGCGCGACCAGGAGCGCGATCTGCAGAATCAGATCCGGCTCAAGAACGAGGAGTGGGAGCGCGAACGCCAAACCAAGCGGCCGGTGATCGACGAGGAGGCAATCGCCTTCATCGTGTCACGCTGGACCGGTATTCCCGTCACCCGGCTGCAGGAGGCCGAGACCGCTCGGCTCATGCGGATGGAAGACGAGCTGCACGGATCCGTGGTGGGCCAGGACGAGGCAATCAAGGCCGTGTCCCGGGCTATCCGCCGTTCCCGGGCAGGGCTCAAGGATCCCGACCGGCCCATCGGTTCGTTCATCTTCTCCGGCCCGACCGGGGTGGGAAAGACCGAGCTGGCCCGGGCCCTGGCCAGGTTTCTCTTCGCCGACGCCTCCGCTCTCATTCGGGTGGACATGTCGGAGTACATGGAGAAGTTCTCGGTCTCGCGCCTGATCGGTGCGCCTCCGGGTTACGTCGGCTACGAAGATTCCGGCACTCTCACCAAGGCAGTACGGCGGAAGCCCTACTCGGTGGTGTTGCTGGACGAGATTGAAAAGGCGCACCCCGATGTGTTCAACATCCTGCTCCAGGTGCTCGATGAGGGACATCTCACCGACAACTATGGCCGGGTGATCGACTTCAAGAACACCGTGGTGATCATGACCTCCAACGTCGGCGCCCGCGACATCATGCAGGGCAAAACGCTCGGATTCCACGGGGGCGATCAGCGCCGGAGCTTCGAGAAGATGCAGGACACGGTCAAGGAGGAGATGAACAAGGTCTTCAACCCGGAGTTCCTGAATCGACTGGACGACGTCATTGTCTTCCACCCGCTGGACAAGGATCACATCGCACAGATCGTGACCATCCTGCTCCGCGAAGTGCAGCGGCGTCTGGGCGACGAGGTCAAGCTCACACCCGCGGCCACCGAGTTCCTGGTGGAGCACGGCTACGACCAGAACTACGGAGCCCGCCCGCTGAAGCGTTCCATTCAGCGCTACATCGAGGATCCGCTCAGCGAGAAGATCCTGCTGGGCGACTTCGGCCGGGGAGACGAGATCGAAGTAGATGTTTCGCCGGACGGCGAACGGCTGGTCTTCCGGGCGCTGACCGGTACCCAGGCCTAGTGCCGCGCGGCGGGCTTCCGGTGGAGGCCCGCCGCGCTTACCCTCCGCCCCGTGCTGATGCGTCGTATTCTCTGGATTCTTGCCGCCTGTTCACTCCCCTGCGGAGGGCAGGCGGTTCTGGCGGCTCAGGAGCCCGGCCCGCCGGCGGTTGACAGTATCGCAGTCGAGGGCAACCAGCGCCTCACTCCCTCCCAGATCATCGGCAGCTCGGGCATCATCGTTCACCAGCCCATCAACTACCGCGACATCCAGCGGGCCATCACCGCGCTATTCCAGACCGGCCAGTTCGACGACGTCCTGGTAGAGCAGCGGAACCAGGGACAGCACCTGGTGCTGGTGCTGCGGGTCAAGGAACGCCCGGTGCTGGAGAAGTGGACGGTGCGGGGCGTCAATCGGGTGGGCGAGGGCGAGGTCAAAGGTCGAGTCCATCTGACCGAAGGCCGTCCGCTCGACCGGAATGCGGTGGAGCAGGCGCGCGCGGCCATCGATTCCCTGTATAAGCATCAGGGCTATTACGCCTCCCGGATCAAGGTCGTGCAGGTGACCCCGCAGCCGGGCCGGGCCCGGGTCGTCTTTGACGTTACCGAGGGCAGACGGGTGGCCATCAGCCAGGTGGTGGTGGAGGGCAACAAGCACTTCAGCGACCAGGCCCTGATCAAGCACATGGCCAGCCACCCGGAAGGGTTCTGGTGGTTCCAGAAGGGCGAGTACGATGAGCGCACCGTGGAGCAGGATGTGCGCGAACGGTTACCCAACTGGTATGCGGACCACGGCTACGTCGACTTCCAGGTCACCGAGGACTCTCTGATCTCGGACTCCACCGGAGGCAAGGCCATCCTGCATCTGACGGTGGACGAGGGTGAGTATTACCGGGTGGGGACCTTTGATATCGAGGGAAATCGCCGCTTCTCGACCGAGGAACTGCGGGCGTTCTATCCGTTCGGGCCTGTGGGGCCAACCGGTGCTCCGGTAACCGGCTCCCGGCCGTTCAGCCAGACCCAGTGGACCGAAGCCACCGACAAGATCCAGAAGCTCTACGCCAATAACGGTTACATCTACGCTCAGGTGCAGCCGGAGGAGATTCGGCGCACCGGTCCCAAAGGACTTCCGCTGGTGGACCTGCGCTGGAACATCAGGGAAGGAGCGCCGGCCACGATCAACAAGATCGAGATCGTCGGCAACGATGTCACCCACGAGCGGGTTATTCGCGAAGCGATCGTCATGCTGCCGGGAGATCTCTTCAGCCAGGATCGGCTGGTCCGTTCCTACCAGAACGTGGCGAACCTCGGGTTCTTTCAGCAGCCGATGCCCCCGCCGGACGTAAAGCCGTCCGCCAACGGTGCCGACGTTGATATCATCTTCCGCGTCGAAGAGCGCCGCACTGGGAACATCAACTTTGGCGCCTCATTGGGACAGGGCACCGGAGTGGGCGGCTTCCTGGGTCTGGAGGAGCCGAACCTGTTCGGGCGGGGGAAACGGGGCAAGCTTCAATGGCAGTTCGGCAAGAACATCAACGACTTCACTCTGAGCTACACCGATCCGGCCATTCGGGAAAGCCGGATCTCGGGAACCCTCTCGCTCTTCGATTCCCGGGCGCGTTACACTGTCGGAGAGCTGGGCCGGCGGAAGCAGACGGGCGGGAGCTTCCAGCTGGGCTTCCCCTTCATGGGCTCTCGCTACACCCGCCTGTTCACCTCATACTCGCTGCAGGACATCCGGTATGAGGGTGGCTCTGCCGATATCCAGCAGCAGTTCCGTTGTCCCGTGGGGTGCACCAAATCCAGCTTGGGTGCCAGCTTGGTCCGGGACACCCGGGTTGGTCTTCCTTTCGCCACCGGCGGAATCATGACCACCGCCGCCGGAGAGCTTACCGGCGGATTCCTCGGCGGCACCGGCGACTTCCAGAAAATAGATCTGGAGGGACGCTGGTATGCACCGCTGGGCAGCATGGGAGGCGGCGGTCAGCTCGGCGCCGGAGTGCAGTTCGTGCTCGGATTGACCGCAAAATCGGGGTTTGTGTTTGGCGATGCCGGGCCCTTCTATCAGGACCTGTACGCCTTGGGAGGCGTGCAGTACGGGATTCCGCTGCGGGGCTACGATGAGTTCTCCATCACCCCGAGTGGCTTCGATCCCGAGCGCTGGGGGCGGGACGGCCGCGAGCTCACGATCCTTCGGAGAGTCCTACGCCGCGTTCACGGTGGAGGCCGGGGCACGGATCAGTCAGTCGCTCTATCTGAGTACCTTCTTCGACGCCGGTAACGTCTACCGCTCTGCCCGCCAGTGGGATCCGACCAGACTGTTCCGGGGTGGGGGCTTCGGAGCGGCAGTAATCTCACCCCTGGGGCCGATCGGGGTAGATCTGGCCTACGGCTTCGACAAGGTCGACATCACTGGCCGTCCCAACCCGGGGTGGCAGCTCCATTTCAAGCTGGGGAACTTCTTCTAAGTCGTACGCACCTTTCATCGGGAGTGAAGCATGAAGCTTGTCGTCGTTGGAGTCTGGCTGGGGTTGGCCGCGTTGTCGGTGGCGGGAACCGGGTCGCTCGCTGCTCAGCAGGCCGGGAACCCCAAGATTGCCTACGTCAATACCCAGGCGATCCTGAAACAGACCCCCGGATACGTCAAAGCCGAATCGACCTTTACCAAAGAGCTGGCGACTTACCGGGTTGAAGTGCAGAAGCTCCAGGCCAGCCTGGACTCTGCCGCCTCCGACTTTGATCAGCAATCGGTCATGCTCAGTCCCACCCAGCGAGCCGCCAAGCGGAAAGACCTCCAGGCCCAGCAGCAGAAGCTGGAGCAGCGCACTCAGGAGCTGCAGCAGAAGGCCGCCACCCGAGAGCGGGAACTGCTCGATCCGATTCAGACCAAGGTCAATAGTGTGATCGAGGGCGTGCGTGCGGCGGGGAACTACGCCATAATTTTCGACGTCAGCGCGCCCAACAACGGGATCGTCACCGCGGATAAATCGCTGGATTTGACTCAGCGCGTCATCCAGCAGCTCAAAGCGGGCAGCTAGTCGCGTGACGGCTGGCGGCCTTACCGCGCAGGCGGTCGCCGATCTCGTCGGTGGCCGCCTGATTGGTGACGGGGCTGTGCGAATCGACTCGATCCGGCCGCTGAGCCGGGCTGGTCCCGAGGCGCTTTCCTTCGCCGTCTCCTCTCGATACGCCACCGATCTCAGTACCTCCCGGGCCGGGGCCGTCCTGATCCCTGAAGAGTTGGCCGCAGGCCCGAGTGGCCCTCCCGCCCGCATCGTCGTACCCGATCCCTACAAGGCGCTGGTCCGCGTCATCGGGACCCTGTTTCCGCCGAGCACGCTGGGCCCGGGCATCGATCCCTCCGCCCGGATCGGCTCCGGAACCCGGCTCGGCGCAGCCGTGTCCATCGGTCCCTACGTTGTGATCGGGCGCGGTGTCCAGATTGGAGCGGGCACCAGACTGGCGGAGCATGTCTCTGTAGGCGACGGCGTCGTGGTAGGTGATGACGCCGTGCTCGGCCCGGGGGTGGTGTGCTACGCCGGCACCCGCATCGGTCATCGGGTGGTGCTCAAAGCCGGTGCGATAATCGGGGGCGACGGGTTTGGCTATCTGTCCGACGGCAAGGGGCACAGCCGAATACCTCACCTCGGTGGTTGCGTCCTGGAGGACGACGTAGAGGTTGGCTCCAATACCTGTATCGATCGGGGGAGCATCGACGATACCGTGATCGGCCGCGGCACCAAGCTCGACAATCTGGTCCAGGTAGGACATAACGTACAAATCGGCGAGCGGTGCCTGGTCATGGCCGGCGTCGGCATTGCCGGCAGTACGCGGGTGGGCAACGATGTGATTTTGGCCGGGCACGTTGGAGTGACCGATCATTTGCTCATCGGCGATCGGGCCAGGATCGCGGCCAAGAGCGCCATTTTCGGCGATGTTCCGCCGGGCGCCTCCTTCAGCGGTCACCCGGCCCGCCCCCACCGGCAATTTCTCCGAGCTCAGGCGGCGATGTACCGGCTGGCGCGGATCGTGGACGAGCTGGAGGAGCTGGCGCCCAAACGAGGCCACCGTGCCTAGACGTACACTCGCGCACGACGCGTGCGTCAGTGGAGTCGGGCTTCACACCGGCTCCTATGTTTCCGCGGTTTGCCGGGCTGGTCCGGCCGGCCAGGGAATCGTGTTCCGGCGAACCGACCTGCCGGACCATCCTACCATTCCCGCCCGCCTGAGCATGGTCCAGTCCACCGAGAGGCGCACCGCGCTGGGAGAGGGAGAGACCATCGTACAGACCGTCGAGCATCTGCTGGCGGCGGCGGCCGCGCTGCAGTTGGATGACCTCACCATCGAGCTCGATGGCCCGGAACCTCCCATCGGGGATGGCTCCTTCTCGCTCTACCTCAAGGCGCTGGCCGACGCCGGAATCGCGGAACAGCCGGGCGATCCCGTAGTGTACCGGGTCCCGACCGCCTTCGACTTGACCGAAGGTGACTCGTCGTACGTGGTGGCGCCCGCCAAATCGCTCCGGATTACCACGACCATAGAGTGGAATCACCCGCTGATCGGCCGGCAGACCGGCTCGTACGACATGACTCCCGGTGCCTTCGCTCAGGAAATTTCCGAGGCACGAACCTTCGGCTTTCTGCGTGAGGCAGAGGCGCTCCGGGCCCGGGGATTGGCTCTGGGTGCTGCTCTCGAGTCAACCCTGGTGCTCTCGGACGACGGCCTGGTGGGGGGAGCGCTGCGCTGGCCGGATGAGTTCGTTCGCCATAAGGCTGGGGACATTCTGGGTGATCTGGCGCTGATCGGGGGACGGATCGAGGGGCATATTGTGGCCACAAAGCCGAGCCATCAGGGTAATATTGCGCTGGCTCGCTGGCTCACCCGCACCGGTCAACGCGTGGGAGGGGTTGTGATGGACATCGGCAGAATTCTGGACGTCATTCCCCACCGGTACCCGTTTCTCCTGGTAGACCGGATCATCGAGGTCGAGGGTACCAGGAGGATCGTGGGCATCAAGAATGTGACCATCAACGAGCCCTTCTTTCAGGGCCACTTTCCCGGCCATCCGATCATGCCCGGAGTGCTCATCATCGAGGCCATGGCGCAGGTCGGAGGGATGCTGCTGTTGGGCACCATCGATGATCCCGATCAGAAAGTGGTCTACTTCATGTCGCTCGACAACGTGAAGTTCCGCCGGCCGGTGCTGCCCGGAGACCAGCTGCGGTGCGAGCTGGAGATGCTGCAGAACCGGGGACGGACATGCCGGATGAAAGGGATGGCCTATGTCGAGGGCCAGGTGGTTGCCGAAGCTGAGATGATGGCCCGGGTGGTGGATCGGTGAGCCCGAGCATTCATCCCACGGCACTCATCGATCCCTCTGCCGAGCTGGGCAAGGGAGTGGCCGTAGGGCCGTACACCATCATCGGACCCAACGTCCTGGTGGGCGACGGTTGCCGGCTCGGCCCTCGGGTAACTCTCCAGCGCAACGTGCGGCTGGCTGACGATGTGTACGTAGGTGACGGCTCGATCCTCGGTGGCGACCCCCAGGATCTCAAGTATCAGGGAGAAGAAACCTGGGTCGAGGTGGGCGAAGGCACCATCATCCGCGAATACTCCACGATCAATCGGGGCACCACCGCCACGTTCAAGACCACCGTAGGCGCGCGCTGCTTCATCATGACCTACGTGCATCTGGCCCATGACTGCCATATCGGTGATGACGTCGTGATTGCCAATGCCACCCAGTGTGCCGGGCACGTCACCATCCACGACCGGGCCATTCTCAGTGGCCTCAACGCCGTCCATCAATTCGTCACCATCGGCACCTACGCCTTCGTGGGCGGAGGATCGCGGGTCAACCAGGACATCCCGCCTTACGTGAAAGCGGTAGGGAATCCGATGGAGCTGTATGGCCTCAACTCGATCGGCCTGCAGCGGGCCGGCTTCTCCGGTGAGACCGTGGCCGCGCTAAAGCGTGCCTATCGTCTCTTCTTCAACTCGGACCTCAACCTCTCCCAGGCCATGGAACGAGCTCGTAGTGACCTTCCGCCGATCCCCGAAGTCGAGCGCTTCCTCGCTTTCGTGGAGTCCAGTGAACGGGGTGTTCCCGCGTGAGGACCAGACTTCCGGTTGGCGTCATCGGCGTAGGCGCGCTCGGCCAACATCATGCTCGGCACCTGGCCAGGTTGGACGAGGTTCGTCTGGTCGGGGTATGCGACATTGACGCCGGTCGCGCCGCGAAAGTTGCGGCCGAGCTCAGGACGGCGGCATTCGTGGAAATGGACGACCTGCTGGCCCGGGTCCAGGCCGTCACGATCGCCGTCCCGACACCGGTGCACGCGGAGGTGGGCCTTCGCGCCCTGGAGCTGGGGATTCCGGTATTGATGGAGAAGCCTCTGGCCGCGACGCTCGAGGAAGCCGACCGTCTGATCGCCGCCGCCCGCCGCCGGCGTATTCAGCTGCAGGTCGGCCACATCGAGCGCTATAACCGGGCGCTGCGGGCGGCGGAGCCATTCCTGGATGGCCCTCGGTACATCGAGAGTCAGCGCCTGGCTCCCTTCCAGCCGCGGGGCACCGACGTAGCCGTGGTCCTGGATCTGATGATTCACGACCTTGACCTTGTTCTTCACTTGACCGGCGGCGGCATGGCCACTGAGGTGAGAGCATCGGGTATCTCGGTGCTCTCGTCGCATCTGGATCTAGCCAATGCCCGGGTCGAGTTCGCCAACGGCGCCGTGGCCCTAGCGACCGCCTCACGGGTGGCCCGCGAACGAGATCCGGCGGCTCCGGCTCTTTCAGCCCAATGGCTATCTCTCTCTCGATCTGGCGAGCGGGGGCGGCGAATTCATGCGGGTGCGTAACGGCTGGCAGCCTGGAACGGGGCGGGAGCTCGCCGACGTGGTGGAGCGCATCGTCCTGGAAGCTCCCGAGGCCGATGCGCTGGCGCTGGAGCTTCAGAGCTTTGTGCACGCCGTTCGCGGCCAACGCGAGGTCGTGGTTCGCGGGGAGGAAGGCCGCGCGGCCCTGGCACTCGCCCTGCGGGTTGCGGATGCGGTCCGCACCCAGCCGCTGGCCGCCTCCACCCATTGATGCTGCAGCGGGGCACGCCTCGCATCTTCGTCTCCGCCGGTGAACCGTCCGGAGACCTGCATGCAGCCCCTGTGGTTCGCGCGCTGGCAGAGCGCTATCCCGGCGATAACCATAGAGGCCCTGGGCGGACCCCATATGGAAGATGCCGGGGCCAACATCCGCTATCCCATGGAAGGCCTGGCGGCATTCGGCGTTGTCGAGATTGTCACCAAGATCCGCGCCCATTATCGCCTGCTGCGCGCGCTGCAGGGAGACTTCCGGGTAGGCCGCTACGATCTGGCGATACTGGTGGACTATCCGGGTTTTCATCTCCGGGTGGCGGAAGCGGCCCATCGCGCGGGGACCAAGGTCCTGTACTATATCGCACCGCAGCTCTGGGCCTGGCGCCCGGAACGAGCCCGCCGGCTCGCGGCGGCAGTGGATCGCCTGGCGGTTGTGCTGCCCTTCGAGCAGCTGTTTTTCAACGGCCTCGGAGTCAGGAGCGATTACGTGGGTCACCCGCTGGTGGATCGGCCTCCTGGCCCCGCGCGCCAGGAGGCTCGGGCCCGATTGGGCATCCCGAGCGCAAGCCGGACTCTGGCGATCTTCCCCGGAAGTCGCAGCCAGGAGATCAGGAGACTCTGGAAACCGTTTCGAGACGCGGCGTACCAGCTGCTCGGGGACGGAAGTTGTGACCGAGTACTCGTAGCGGGCACGGCACACGGCATCTATCCCGATCCGGACGGCCTCGAAGTCGTTCGAGAGGACACCGCAACGTTACTGGCTGCGGCCGATGCTGCGCTGGTGAAGTCGGGAACCACGACGCTCGAGGCGGCGCTGGCGGGAACTCCCATGGTGGTCGCCTACAAAGTTCATCAGCTCAGCTGGAAGGTTTTTCAGCGGGTGCGGACCGTGAAGTGGGTGAGCCTGGTCAATCTGGTTGCGGATCGAGAGATCGTGCCGGAGGTACTGCAGGACCGTGCTTCCGCCGATGAGCTGGCCGCGCAGCTTCGGCCGCTGCTCGACCCGGCCGATCCACGGACGATCCGCCAAAGGGAAGGTCTGGCTCTGGTGCGGGAGCGTCTCGGCGACCCCGGGGCGTCGAACCGGGTTGTTGCGCTGGCCGGTGAGCTGCTCAGACCGTGCGACTGAGGCTCTCCCCCCGAGCGGCTCGCCTGGTAGCGGGTCCTGCGATGAAGGTGTTGGCCTCATCCTGGCGGATCGAGCTGCATCACGAGGAGCGCTGGCGCGAGATATATCTGGCGCGCCGGCCCCACGTATACCTGCTCTGGCACGAAACGTTGCTCCCGCTGCTTTGGCAACACCGGGGCCAGGGCGTTGCCATCGTGGTCAGCGAGGCGCGGGATGGGCAGTACCTGGCTGATTTTGCCACCTCGCTCGGCTACCGGGCACTCTACGGCTCGAGCACCCGGGGTGGTGCTCGAGCCTTGCTGGCAGCGGTGCGAGAGCTCCGCGCCGGCCGGTCCGTGGCTTTTACCCCGGATGGACCTCGGGGGCCTCGGCGCGAGCTCAAACCCGGTGTCATTGCCGCAGCACAGCGCGGGAATGCCATTGTTATTCCGGTCCACGCCGAGTCCGACCCGGCCTGGCGGTTACATTCTTGGGATCGTTTCATGATTCCCCGGCCGTTCGCCCGGGTGCAGGTCACCTATGGAATCCCGTTCGAAGTCAACCAAGGAGACGATGGCCTTGCCGAAGGTGTCGCCCGCGCTTCAGCCAGTCTTGCTCAGCTCTGCCGGACCGACGCATGGCACGCAGAGGCGATAGCCATCGCGTAGTCCGCTGGCTCTGGACCAGCCGGAGACCGGATGCCAGACTGGTACGGCTGGCGTTGCTTCCGGCCGCGGCACTCTGGCGCGGGGCCATGGCCGCCAGAGAATCCGCCTATCGGCGGGGCTGGCTGGCGGTGCATGATCTACCGCTGCCCTCGGTGGCCATCGGGAATCTCACCGTGGGTGGATCGGGCAAGACGCCGATCGCGATCTGGACGGCCCGCTATTACGTCTCCCGAGGACTGGTTCCCGGGATCCTGCTGCGGGGGTACGGAAACGACGAGGTGCTGGTGCACCAGCATGCCGTTCCGGAGGCCCAGGTCGTCGCCGATCCGGACCGGGCGGCCGGTGCCGAGCGTGCGCTCGCACGTGGAGCCCAAGTACTAGTGCTGGACGACGCGTATCAGCGGCTGGACGTGCGGCGGGACCTGAATATCGCGGTGGTGAGCGCCGAAACTACCCGCGCCGTCCGCTGGCCACTGCCGGCGGGTCCTTGGCGCGAAGGTCTCCGGGCATTGGAACGGGCCGATGCGGTAGTCGTGACCAGAAAGCGGGCGACGCCGGAGGCGGCCCTCACCCTGGCCGCCGACCTGCAAACCAGGATAAAGGGCCCGGTCGCTATCGCTCATCTGGGCCTGCAGTACGTGGAGGGCATGGTCAGCGGACTTCGCCATCCGGCTTCAAGCCTGGCCGGGAAACGGGTGGTGGCGGCGTCCGGGATAGCGGACCCGGACGCTTTTGTGGCGCAGACCAAGGCAACCGGCGCGGCGGTGCAGGTGGCCACCTGGAAAGATCATCATGACTACCGCGACGAGGATGTGGCCTGGTTGGCCCACGCGGCCCGGCGGGCGGATCATGTGGTGATCACTCAGAAGGATGCCGTCAAGCTGCGAAACCGCTGGCCTAGCTCGGTGCCGGAGCCGCTGGTGGCAATGCTGGATCTTCACTGGGAGGAGGGCGGTGAGGAGATTGCCGCCGCGCTGGATACCGTCGTCACCCCAGTGGAGCGACTGTAAACATCTTTCGGAGCGTACCGGAGCGATATGACCACCGTCAGCCGTCCCAATCAAGACCTCATCCGCCCCGATAAAGACAAGTTCCTCGCCGAGGAGAATCCATTCGAGGCGATGATGTCCCGCTTCGACTACGCGGCCCAGCGGCTGAATCTCGACCCTGGTCTGTACAAGGTGCTCCGCAGCCCGGAAAAACAGATAATCGTCTCGGTGCCCATTCTCCGGGACAACGGCGATGTGGACGTCTACACCGGCTACCGGGTGCTCTATAACACGTCGCGCGGGCCCGCCAAAGGCGGCATCCGTTTCGATCTCAACGTGACCCTGGACGAGGTGAAAGCGCTGGCGGCGTGGATGACCTGGAAATGCGCCGTCGTGAACATCCCCTTCGGTGGTTCCAAGGGCGGCGTAGTCTGCGATCCGGCAAGCATGTCCAATGTCGAGCTGGAGCGAGTCACCCGCCGATATACCTCGGCCATTATCGAGGTCCTGGGACCCGATTCCGACGTTCCCGCCCCCGATATGAACACCAATGAGCGGGTGATGGCCTGGATCATGGACACCTACTCCATGCACAAGCGGCACACGGTCACCGCGGTGGTAACCGGGAAGCCGGTCGAAATGGGCGGCTCGCTCGGCCGCCGAGAGGCGACGGGACGGGGGTGCATGCTCGTCACCCGCCAGGCACTCAATCGCCTCAGAATGCCGGTGCAGGGCACCAGGGTGGCGGTCCAGGGGTTCGGCAATGTGGGCTCAGTCTCTGCGGCGCTGATGGAGCAGCAGGGCATGAAGATCATCGCGGTCAGCGACAAGTCGGGCGGGATCTACAACCCCAAGGGCCTGCGGGTCCGCGAGGTGATTCAGCACGTCAGGCAACACCGGTTCCTGAGCGGCTATCCCGAGGCCGAAAAAATTACCAACGAGCAACTGCTCACCCTGGACTGCGACGTCCTGGTGCCGGCTGCGCTGGAGAATGTGATCACCAGCCACAACGCGGGCGACATCAAGGCTCGGATCATTTGCGAGGGCGCCAACGGCCCCACCACTGCCGGCGCGGACAAGATCTTGGAAGAAAACGGGGTGTTCGTCATCCCCGATATCCTGGCCAATGCGGGAGGCGTCACCGTCAGCTACTTCGAATGGGTTCAGGACCGCGGGGGATACTTCTGGGACGAAGACACCGTGAACCAGCGATTGGAACGCATCATGGTGCAATCCTTCGAGGAAGTCGCCTCCATGGCCGGCCGGCACGGCATCAATATGCGGATTGGGGCGTACATGCAGGCCATCGAGCGGGTCGCTGCGGTGCACCGGCTCAGAGGGATGTATGCCTGATAGCGCGGCAGCGGGGCAGATCGGCCGCGGGGTAGCAGGGAAGACGGGAGGCATGGACCTAACGCGTGGACATCGAGATCGTAGCGGTTGGGAAGCTCCGGCCGTACTACCGCCAAGCTGCTGACGACTACATTCGCCGGCTCCGACGCTACGCTCACGTTCGGGAGCAGGAGGTCCGCGAGGCCAGCCGGGCTCCCACCACCTCAGCCCAACAAGCGGAGGAGGCAGTGAGGCTGAAGGTGAAGATCCCTGATGGCAGTACGGTTGTGGCCCTGGCGCGGGAGGGCATAGGCTGGTCCAGCAGCGAACTCGCCCGTCAGCTCGACCGCTGGCTGCTGCAGGCCCGGCCGCTCGCCTTTTTGATCGGAGGCTCCTCCGGCCTCGATTCCTCGGTAATCGCGCGGGCATCGGCCCGTTGGAGTCTGGGGCCGCTGACGTTTCCCCATGAGCTCGCCCGGGTCATTCTGTGCGAGCAGCTCTATCGAGCCTATACGATTCTTCGCCGAGAGCCGTACCATAAGGCCCGCGAGTCATGACCGAATGGTTCGAAGAGTGGTTCGGTGAAGACTACCTCCGCTTGTATCCTCATCGTGACGAAGCCGACGCGGCCCGCGCCGTGGCGCTCATCAGCCAGTCCGTCGGCCTTCGCCCGGGGTGGCGGGTTCTGGATGTAGCCTGTGGTGCCGGACGCCATGCCCGCGCATTCGTGCAGGCTGGAGCCTGTTGCTTTGGGCTCGATCTCTCGGCGACGCTGCTGCGAATCGCTCGCAAAGTCAGCACGGCACCCCTCATCCGGGCAGACATGCGCCGGCTCCCCGTCCGCCCGGGTTCGATGGACCTCACGGTCAATCTCTTTACCAGCTTCGGATATTTCGAGCGTGACGCCGAGCACGTCATGGCCCTGCGGGAGATGATCTCCACTTTGCGACCTGGTGGCTGGTTCGTGATCGACTTCCTGAATCCCGCGGCGGTTCGGCGCCAGTTGGTGCCCCAGGAAACACTGGAGCTGGGCGGGCACGCTGTTCGAGTCACCCGATCGGTGTCTCCCGATGGCCGATATGTGTGCAAGCAGATTCAGGCGCCGGCGGGTCGGCAGTATCAGGAGCGGGTGCGGCTGTTCGAGCCCGACCAGATCTCCCACATGATGGAGAGCGCCGGCGTCGAAATTCGGCAACGTTTTGGTAACTACGATGCCGCACCATTCAACCCGGCGTCTCCCCGCACCATTATCATGGGACAGGTCGCATGACGTTGCGCCTGGTACCGACGCCACTGGGCTCGATCGCGGAGTTCCCCTCAGTCAGAGAAGGAGCCTTCGATCCGGCCCTGGCCGAAGCCTTTGTGGCGAGTCCTGCCCGAGACTCGGCACTGGGTCGCCTGACAGAGCCTGGTGCGTTGGTGGTGACCACCGGCCAGCAGCCCGGATTGTTCACCGGTCCGCTGTACACCATTTACAAGGCACTATCGACCGCTGCGCTGGCCCGAATAATGGAACGGCAGTGGCAACGGCCGGTTGTTCCGGTGTTCTGGGTGGCTGGAGACGACCACGACTTTGCCGAGGCAAGCCACACCAGCTGGATCACCGGCGATGGTGGGGTCCGCAACATATCTCTTCCTCCCCGACCGCCGGATGCGCCGCTCACACCGCTGTATCGCGAGCAGCTGGGCGGCAAGATCTGGGAGATGCTGGACACTTTCGCCGCCGATCTACCCGCCTCCGAGTTTCGCACCTGGACCGTTGACTGGCTGCGCCGGCACTATCGGCCGGAAGTCAGCCTTGCCGCCGGCTTTGCCGGAGCATTGGCTGAATTGCTCGCCCCAGTAGGTATCGTCTGTCTCCAGAGCACTCATCCAGCGGTGAAACGGGCAGCGGCACGCCTGCTCATCCGGGCGCTGGGACTGGCGCAAGAGCTGGACGCGGATCTGGAGCATCGAGCGCACGAGCTGATGACCCTCGGGATGGATCCAGGAGTTCCGGTTGGGGACGGTGCTACGCTGGTCATGCTGGAGGGGCCGATGGGAAGAGATCGACTGCTCCTGGACGACGGCAGCTATATCACCCGCCGGGGCCGGCAACGCTACGATCTCGAGGCGCTCCAGCGCATTGCCGCTGCCGAGCCGGAGCGGCTGTCGCCCAATGTGCTGCTCCGACCGGTTGTGGAGAGCGCCCTGTTACCCACGGTGGCCTATCTTGGTGGCCCCGGGGAGCTCAAATACCTTGCCCTCACGCCGCCGATCTATGAGCGGATGCGGGTTCCGCGACAGACGGTTCTACCCCGCTGGTCAGGGGTGATCGTGGAGCCGAAGGTCGACCGGATCCTGGAGAAATTCGGTATCGATCTCCTCGAACTTCTGGAGCCTCCCGGGGCGCTCGAGGCCAGACTGGTGAGGTCTCAGCTGCCCGACTCCGTCACCCGCACACTGCAGTCACTTCAGGAGGAGCTGATCGCGGGCTACGACCGACTGGCTCGGGGAGCGACCGAGATCGATCCGACGCTGACCAAGTCGGTGCAGGGAACCAAGAATCAGGCGCTCGCCGCGCTCAAAGACGTCGAGAAGAAGCTGGTCCAGCACTTGAAGCGGAGACAGGAAGTCGAGCTGGGACAGCTCGCCCGAGCTCGCGCCCTTGTGCTTCCCGAGGGGCAACCGCAGGAACGGCTCCTGACCATAGCCTCATTCCTGGCCCGTTATGGCCCGACGTTGCTCGAAGAATTGAGCGAGAGCATCGAAGCCTGGTATGCCGCGGCCCTTGAAGGGGCCCTGCACCCGTCGTAGACTCGACCAATGTCGGTCATTGCGTTGATTCTACTCGTCGCACTTCTCATCCCCATCATGGGCATCGTGGTGGACTCTCCCATAGGTCGGGCCCTCGCCCGCCGACTGGAGGGACCTCAGCAGACTCCACCGGCTCTCTCCGATCTGGCTAAGAAGGTCGAGCTGCTGGAAGCCGAGATCGATGATTTGGCGCGCAGCGTACAGACGCTTCAGGACGAGAACGCATTCCTGCAGCGGTTATTGGAGGATCCCGCGCAGCGCCGCCCAACCCTTCCTCCCCAGCCACGGCCCTGACCGCCAAGCGGGTTCGTCCTGCGGCCATGGTGGCCGCTGGAATCCTGCTGAGCCGCATCCTGGGCCTGGTTCGCAACCGGGTCTTCGCCCACTTCTTCGGCACCTCCGACGCCGCAGATGCCTTCAACGCGGCGTTCAGGATTCCCAACTTTTTGCAGAACCTGTTCGGAGAAGGGGTTCTCTCCGCCTCGTTCATTCCAGTCTACGCCCGGCTGCTCGGCCGCGAAGAGGAAGAGGAAGCCCGCCGCCTGGCGGGTGCGGTGTTCACCCTGCTCGCCCTGGCCTCGGCGGTTTTAGTGCTGCTGGGCGTCTTGGCTACGCCCGCCCTCATCGCGCTGATCGCCCCGGGATTCTCCGGTCAGAAGCGAGAGATCACCATTCGGCTGGTCCGAATCCTCTTTCCAGGAGCCGGTCTGCTGGTCCTGTCGGCCTGGTGTCTCGGGGTACTGAACAGCCATCGCCGTTTTTTTCTCTCCTACACCGCGCCGGTGCTGTGGAACATCGCGATCATCGTCACGTTGATCGCATTCGGCCGCTCGGTGCACGGCTATGAGCTGGCGGAGTACACCGCCTGGGGATCAGTGCTGGGCAGTGCCCTTCAATTCGGCGTTCAGTTGCCGCCGGTCCTTCGGGTCCTCGGCGGCCTAACGCTGACATTGCAGCGACAGTCCGCTGCGGTTCGTACGGTCATCCGGAATTTCGTTCCAGTGTTCATAGGCCGCGGCGTGGTACAGATCAGTGCCTACGTCGACACCGTGCTGGCAAGCCTGCTTCCCACTGGCGCGGTGGCGGCCCTCTCCTATGCGCAGGTGCTCTACACCCTTCCGGTGAGCCTCTTCGGCATGTCGGTCTCGGCGGCCGAGCTGCCGGCCATGGCTCGCGAAACTGGAGAAGGCAGTGAGCTTTCCGCCCAGCTTCGGACCCGGCTGGAGCGCGGACTCAGACAGATCGCGTTCTTCGTGGTGCCATCGGCGGTAGCGTTCCTGATCCTGGGAGACGTGATCACAGGTGCGCTGTATCAATCCGGTCAGTTTACCCGGAGCATGACCGTGTATGTCTGGGGCATTCTGGCCGGATCGGCGGTCGGGCTGCTCGCGTCCACCCTGGGCCGGCTCTACGCGTCCACCTTTTACGCCCTTCAGGACACCAGGACCCCTCTCCGGTTCGGCATCATCCGCGTGATTCTTACGGTCGTGCTGGGGTATCTGTTCGCCATTCCACTTCCGACCCGTTTGGGTCTGGACCCGAAGTGGGGGGCAGCGGGTCTCACCATTTCGGCCGGGATTGCCGGCTGGGTGGAGTTCATCCTCCTTCGCGCGGCACTCAATCGCCGGATCGGCAGGACCGGAATTTCGGGTCGGCTGATGCTGAGGCTGTGGGGCGCGGCAGGTGCAGCCGCTATCGCCGGGGGCGCGATAAAGCTGGGACTACAGGGTCAGCATCCCCTGGTCGTGGCGTTATTTTCCCTTGGTATCTATGGAGTTGCGTACTTCGCCATCACCGCAGAGCTGGGGATTCCGGAGTCACGCCGCATCCTGGCCCGCGTACCATGGTTCTCCCGGTGAGAGCCGGCTCCATGCAGATCCCTGATTCCGAGCAAGCACGACGTGACCACTCCCGCCCTACCCGAAGCGCTCCAGAGAAAGCTCGACACCCTTCCTGAGGGCCCGGGGGTTTACCTCTGGAAAGGGCAGGACGGTGAGGTGCTCTATGTCGGGAAGGCAAAGCGGCTCCGAAGCCGGGTGCGGAGCTACTTCGCCACCGACTTTCCAGACAGCGCGCGCAATCGGCTGCTCCAGCGTCTGATCGCCGACGTCGAAACCTTTGTGGTGCCGAACGAGCCTGGCTCACTGATTCTGGAAAACAACCTGATCAAGGAGTACCGGCCTCGATTCAACGTCAGACTCAAGGACGACAAGAGTTACCCTTCGATAGCCGTGACTCTCGGGGAGCCCTTCCCGCGAGTGCTGGTCACCCGGCGACGCGATATTCCTGGCGCTCGCTATTTCGGCCCCTATACCGATGTGGCACAGCTTCGGCGTACGCTGGCGATCATTCGCCGGCTCTACACTGTACGGAGCTGCCAGGACAAGCTGCCCGAAGAACGCCGCGAGCGCCCGTGCCTCGACTACTACATCGGGCGGTGCCGCGCTCCTTGCATGGGCTGGCACGATTTTCCGGAATACCAGCGCATGGTGGAAGATGTGGTGAACTTCCTTGAAGGACGGACCCAGGACGTACGCGCGCGGGTCCGTGAAGCCATGCTCGACGCCAGCGACCGGGAGGACTTCGAACGGGCGAGAGAGCTGCGCGACGCGCTCCGTTGGCTCGACCGGCTGGAGGAGCCGCTCAGCGTCGAAGTGATGGGGACGGGAGACGCGGATGTCGTTGGATATGCCCGGGACGGCGATGACGCTGTGGGCGTGCTGATCCGGGTTCGAGGGGGCAGGGTTGTGGGGCGGGAGCACCGCTTTCTGGAGAACGTGGAGGAGGAACAGGACAGCGCGGTTCTGAGTGCGTTTCTGGTCCGCTATTACGTGCCGGCTGAAGATCGGGTCCGCCGCCTGGTGGTGCCTTTCGCGCCGGACGAATGGGATACCCTGCGCGAGCTGTTGCCCAATACCGACTGGTCCATTCCTCAGCGGGGCACGGCCCAACGATGGCTCTCCCTGGCCGACCAGAACGCCATGCATCTCCTGGAAAGCCTGCGGATCGAATCCTTCGAGACGGAGGAGCGGGCCGAGGACCCGGTGTACGCGCTGGGCCGGGACCTGGGGCTAAACGTCGTGCCGCGGAGCTTCATCTGCGTCGACATCTCTCACAATCAGGGCCGGGACACGGTGGGTTCTCTGGTGTGGTTCGAGGCGGGTCGGCCCCGGAAGAGCGAATATCGCAAGTTCAAGATCCGGGGTGCCGGCCAACAGGACGACTACGCCGCAATTCAGGAGGTCCTGACCCGGTATTTCACCCGCCGCAAAGAAGAGCAGCTGCCGCTCCCAGACCTGATCGTGATCGACGGGGGCAAGGGCCAGCTCAGTGCCGCCGTCACAGTAGTAGAGCAGCTCGGTTTTCCCGAGCTGCCCATCATCAGCCTGGCCAAGCGAGAGGAAGAAGTTTTTCTCCCCGCCCGCACTGAGAGCCTCCGGTTACCTCGGCGGAGCCCATCGTTGCGCCTGCTCCAGCGCGCGAGAGACGAGGCCCATCGCTTCGGACTGGCTTACAATCGAAAGCGCCGAACCCAGAGGACGATCACTTCGGAGCTGCTCAGCATTCCAGGAGTAGGGCCGACCAAACGGCGGCGCCTGCTGGAACGCTTTGGAAGCCTCGCCGGTGTGAGATCAGCCTCGGTGGCCGAACTGGCCTCGGTGCCTGGGTTCTCCCAGCGGCAGGCGGAGCGGATTCTGGATCATCTGAGAACCGCAAACCCTCAGCGCTAACTCCCCCACCAAGCCGCCGGCTGCCTCCTTCACTCCAGGTTTGCTTGCGGTTTGCCGTGCAGGCATATTGTAAGTCTATGCCTGACGCACGGTTTGCGATTCTCGACCCGGCCGCGGGGATCAGCGGAGACATGGTCCTCGGGGCCCTGATCGCGGCCGGAGCTTCACCCGACTGGCTGCGCGGAGTGCCAGCGCGGCTGGGTTTCCCTGAGGTCCGGATCGAGATCGCGCGGGTGGATCGGTGCGGTGTAACCGCCACGAAGGTGGATGTGGTGCTGCCGGGCGGACGCCGGGAGCGCCCGTCGCCGGTGATCGAAGATCACAATCATGATCATTCACACGGCCATCCGGGTAACCATGTTGAGCATCAGGGTCACCATGATCATCAGCCACCGGCGGATCGGTGAGCTCATAGCCCTGGTTCAGCAGGCCCAACTCTCACCCTGGGTGCTCGAGCGTGCGGTTAAGGCGTTCACGCTGCTGGGCCAGGCGGAGGGGCGGGTTCATGGCGTTCCGGCGGATGAGGTGCCGCTGCACGAAGTGGGAGCGGTGGATGCGTGGTCGATATCGTCGGCGGTATCGAGGGATTCGAGCAGCTGGGAATCACGCGGATTTATCACCGGCCCGTCGCGCTCGGGCAGCGGCTGGGTTCGAGCGGCTCACGGAATAATTCCAGTTCCAGCGCCGGCCACCGCCATTTTGCTGGAGGGGCTGGATGTCACGGCGGTGGGTCCCGTCGTAGGCGAAGCCACCACGCCAACTGGAGCCGCCCTTCTCCGGGTACTCTCGTCCGGAGCACCTCCGGCGCGCTGGCGGCCGCTGGATGCTGGAGCGTGGGGAGCGGGAGGACGTAATCCGTCGGCCTATCCCAATGCACTCCGTCTGATCACCGCCGTCGGGTGCCGCGGAGGCTGGAGAAGTCGTCCTGCTATCCACCGACATGGATGATTTGAGTCCCGAATATCTGGAGCCCATGCGTGAGGCGCTCTTCGATGCAGGCGCGCTCGATGTCCAGGTCTGGGCCACTCAGATGAAGAAGGGACGCACTGGATTCCGGGTGGAAGTAACCGCTCCCCCGGAGGCTGACCGAGTCACGGCGGCGCTGTTCCGCCACAGTACCACCTCCGGAATTCGTCGCCAAATTGCAGAGCGTGTCACTCTGGCTCGGCGGGAAGTCGAGGTGACCTCAGCGGACGGAACTGCCGTGAGAGTCAAGGTGCTGGAGGGGCCCGATGGCCCGAGAGTGAAGCCGGAATACGATGATGTAGCAGCAGTTGCGCGTCGCACTGGGCAGCCGGCCCATGAAGTGGCAAGGGACTTGCACGACCGGGCGCTCCGGTCTCTGTTCTCGAACAAGGAGTCGTAGCGAGTGAAAACCAACATCGTCATAGTCAGCCTGCTCATTGGGGCCGGCGCCGTTCCCGCGGCTGCCCAACAGACCGCCGTCAACGATCGAGTCGTCAAGTCGCTGCCGTCCCGCTATGTCGCCCCCAGAGTGCGGAATCAAGCCGGGGCACTTCAAGGTCAGCAGCGGTGCTACCTATCTCAAAACCGGCATCGAAACAGAACTTCCTGAGAACAAGAATCGCGCGCTGAGCTCGGGTAAGAAGGTTCTGCTCGAAGCGATTGAAAAGAACGGCCAGGAGAAGAATCCAGCTGCCTGGTATTACCTGGGCCGGACCTACCTGCAGCAGGGCGACCTGGTCGGGGCGGACAGCTCACTCACCAAGGCCGAGACCATGAAGCCGGACTGCAAGGCGGATATCAGCAAGACCCGGTACACCGGCTGGGTTCCGCTGGTCAATGGCGGAATTGAATTCGTCAAAAAGCAGAATAACGACTCTGCGCTTGGCCCTCTTCCGGCAGGCCAACACGATCTACCGCGACAAACCATCAGCCTACTTGAATGCCGGAGTCATCTTTGCCAATACGGGACAGACCGACAGCGCCATCGCCTACTGGGAGAAGGCATCGGAGATCGGCGAGCGCACCAATGCGGTCGAAGACCGGAACCTGGCGACTCGAAATCTTGGCGCGATGTATCAGAAAGCCGGTCGCCACGAGGACGCGATCAAGGCCCTGGAGAAGTACCTGGGCTGGGTGCCTCAGGACGCAGAGGTGAAGCGAGCCCTGGCTACGTCGTATCAGGCCGCGGGTCAGAACGACAAAGCGGCGGCCCTGGAAAAAGAAGTCGGTGTGGCCGCCGCACCAGGCGCCGGCGCTCCGTCCGCCGTTGCTGCCAGCGTGGGTGCCATGAATGCCGCGATTGCGCTGTACAATGAGAAGAAATACGACCAGGCGGCGGCCGCGTTCGAACAAATCGTGGCGAAGGAGCCGTATAACCGAGATGCGCTATACGGCCTCGCCAACAGCTACATCGGCCTCAAGAATGGGCCCAAGCTGGCGGAAGCTGCCGGTCGCCTGGCCGAGATCGAGCCGTACAATGACGAGATCGTGCGGATGCTGGCCAACGGCCAGCGCATGGCCAAGAAGGAGGCCGCGGCAAACAAAACGGCCACTCGGGTGCTCTCCATGCCGGTTTCGGTGACGGTCAGCCAGTTCGCACCCACGGCTGAAGGGGCCACCATCAGCGGAACCGCCACGGGGCGCGAGGCCCAAACCGCCGCAGGGTAAGCCAGTGACACCCGCAGCGATGACCCTGATTTTCGAGTTCCTGGACGGGAAGGGCACCGTCGTGGCCAATCAGGAGGTTCAGATCCCGGCCCTCAAGCCGGGCGCATCCCAGCCGATCCAGGTAAGCGCGAAGGGCGCGGGCATTATGGCTTGGCGGTACAAGAAGGTCTAAGGGAGACCGAGCATGACCACCGTAGGAAAACAGCAGGCGGGAGTCGGTCTGACCACGACGAAGGCGCCGTTTATCGAGCAGGCGCAGCAGGAAGGCCGGCTCTATATCCATCAGCCCTACGAGCTCTACTCCGAGGCCAACCATGACGCCTGGAGGCGCCTGTTTGCTCGGATGGAAGAACGGTGGCGTCGCTACGCCAACACCCGGTTCCTGCAGGGTATCGACAGCCTGTGCCTGGAGCCAACCCGGGTGCCACGGCTGGAGGACGTCAATCGATTTCTCAGCCCGCTCACCGGCTTCAAGGCGAAGCCGGTGAGCGGCTATATCCCATCCTTCCTGTTCTTCAACAGTTTACGCAATCGGGAATTTCCCACCACGATCACCATCCGGGACGGAGCAACGCTCGATTATCTGCCGGAGCCGGACATCTTCCACGACATCGCCGGTCACGTGCCGATGCACACCGACCGGGCGTTTGCCGACACCCTGGTGCGGTTTGGCGATTGCGCTCATACCGCTGCAGAAATCGTGGCGGGAATCAAGGACGAGAAGGAAAAGATCCGCCGGGTCACCAGCATCTTCAAAGCCCTGGCCCGATTCTTCTGGTTCACCATCGAGTTTGGGCTGATGCGGGGGCCGGGCGGTCTCCGGGTGTATGGCAGCGGCCTGCTGAGCTCCTATGGGGAGATCGCGCACGCCATCGATTCGCCCGACGTGCAGCGCTATCCCATGCAGCTGGAATGGGTCATCAATCAATACTTCGAAATCGATCACTACCAGCCACTGCTCTTCATCGTCGACTCCTTCGACCACCTCTTCGATCTGGTTGGAGAATTGGAGCAGTGGATGCGTGCAAGGCCGCCTGGACAATGTCTCACCGGGGGAACCCGCGATCAGTGAGCCAGACTTGCGGAGTTTTCTGGAGGCCTCGGCGTCTAAATAGCTGCTCCTTGACCCCTCTTAACCCTCCTCCTCACATTTCCGGGAAATCCGCGGGCGTAATTCAGTGGTAGAATGCCAGCTTCCCAAGCTGGACGTCGCCGGTTCGAGTCCGGTCGCCCGCTCTGATCGGCTTCATCTCCGCTTCAGCCCCTCTTCACAGGGATGCCATTACCTTGGCTCCGGCAAACGTCGGGACCTGTGCTTGCGCCGCTCTGGGCTGGCATTGAGTGCCGTGCCGCAGTTAGCCTTCCGTGGCGTCGGCGCAACGCCGGGTCGAGCTCAGTCGGCTAAGCGGCGGAAAATAGAGGACTTACACCTGAGGATCGGGCCCGGGTTCGGGCCCGGTACCTGCATGTAGGCCCGAGTTCACGCGTCTGTTCCCTGCGGTCCGGACCCCTGGAGTGGATCCAACGTCATGGTGATGATCAGTCGAATCGGAAAGGTCCGCTTGTGGACGGTCGCTACCCTGGTAGCTGCCGCCTCGCTTCGCTGCGGGGGAGACAGTGTCCCTCCGACAACTCCGACAAGGATTGAGATGGCTGGGGGCAACGGCCAGAACGGCGTCGTGGGACAGCCTCTCCCCAATCCACTTGTGGTTCTGGTCACCGATGACAACGGGAATCCGGTTCCGGATGTGCAGGTGACCTGGGCCGCCCAAGGCGGAGGAAGCGTCTCCAGCTCCGTGACCCAGACCGGCTCGGACGGACATGCGTCGGTCCAGCGAATCCTGGGCACCGAGCTGGGTCCGCAGGGCACCTCCGCCACGGCCGCAAGCCTGGATGGATCACCCATCACCTTCACGTCTACCGCAGTGGAGCCTGGCGCGCCGGGCAGCATTGTGATCACGACCAATCCTCCGGTTTCCGCGCTTGATGGCGAGGTGTTCGACCCGGCGGTGCAGCCCGTGGTGCAGGTCCGGGATGGAGCCGGCATCCCCGCGGCGGGCGTACAGGTGACCGCCACCGCCACCTCCGGCGGAACCTTGGAGGGCGAATACTCAGGTAACGACTGACGCCAACGGCGTTGCGGCGTTTGGCGACCTGGGCATTCGCGGCACCGGATCCCACACCCTCCAGTTTACTGCCAGCAGTGTGAGCGTCAGCTCGTCGCCGGTCGATGTGTCGCCACTATCCTCGATGGCCACTACGGGGAGCTGGGGACCAGTTGGTCAGTTGGGACATCGTGCCCTTGCACATGAGTCTGTTTCCGAATGGGAACATCATCGCGTGGGGAAAGACGGATGTTCTTCCAGATACCATGGGAATGCCCCGCATATGGAATCCGGCTGCCGGCCTACCCACGACTGCCCGGATGATCGAAGTCGACACGATGCTGTTCTGCGCCGGCTATGCCCTGATGCCGGATGGCACATTGCTCGTATCCGGTGGTCATCTGAAAGATGATAGAGGAATTCCCACGACCAGGTTCTTCACCCAGGATGGAACAGTGACCGACGGGCCGGATATGGCGCACGGCCGTTGGTATCCGACCGTCACCGAGTTGGCTGACGGCCAACGGTTTGTCACCATGGCAGGACGAGATCAGGCAAATCTCGTAGTCACAACTCCCGAGATTTGGGAAGGCGGACGCTGGATAGAGCTTACCGGAGCCGGTGACCTGGAGATACCCTACTATCCCCGCAATTTCGTCGATCCAAAGGACGGCAGGATCTTCAATGCCAGCGAGCGGACCCAGTCTCGGTGGTTCGATCCTGACGGTATCGGAGTAGCGGGGGGGCGCGGGAGTTGGACCAGTGGTCCCGTTCACAAGTTTGGCTTTAACCGGGACTACGGCTCAGCGGTTATGTACGAACCCGGTAAAATTCTCGTGGTAGGTGGCGGCGGCAATCTCAGCTGGCCCACACCGGACAAGAAAACGGATGTGCCAACAGCGACCGCCGAAATCATCGACCTCAACTCAGCCAGCCCGACATGGCAATTCACTGGGTCGATGGCCATTCCCCGGCGGCACATGAATCCGACCATTCTCCCCGATGGTCAGGTGCTGGCTACGGGCGGCACCAGAGGTGGCGGGTTCGTAAACATCGACCGGGGACTTGCAGCGAGGGAAGCAGAGCTGTGGAATCCCGGCACTGGACAGTGGACCACACTGGCTGCGAATAGCGTCATGCGAGTTTACCACTCGGTATCGATGCTGTTGCCGAACGGAACAGTGCTCCACGGCTCGAGCGGAGATGCGATGGCGGGATTGGTGCCGGTTCCATCTGAGCGAAATCATGAGATCTTCTCACCCCCGTACTTCTTCAAAGGGGCCCGACCGACCATCAGCTCCATGCCCTCGACCGTCGGCTACGGGCAGCGGTTCTCTGTTGTCACCCCGAACGCGCGGCAGATCACCGCGGTGCGGTGGATCAAGCTGGGCGCGGTCACTCATGCGTTCGATGCCGGGCAGCGGGCGAATACATTGAGCTTTGCAGCTACTCCGACTGGAGTAGATGTTACCGCTCCCGACCGGCATGAACTCGCGCCGCCTGGGCATTACCTGGTGTTTATTCTGAATCGAAATGGCGTACCCTCTGAAGGGAAAGTCATCAAGGTTCAGTAACTTCTGTCAGTTTTTGCCGGAAACCAGAGTGAGCGAATTCCGGCAAAGACCGCCAGCCCCACACCGGCCGCGAGCAGTGCGCGAGCCGGGGACAGGGTAGCCTGAGTATAGATGCTGGATCGCATCACGTGGCCGCTGTAGCTGCCCCGCTCCACATGCTCCTCGCCAGCGGAGTGATAGAGGTTCCCGGCGGTCTGCTCGGCCGGCGCATCGCTCTGTTGGGCATCGAACATCGCCCGCTCCATGTAGAAGTCGGTCAACCGGGGGAGTGCCGCGCCCAGTGCAGTGAGCACCCGGCCTCCACCTCCGATGGTGATATCCCGGACGGGATGCTCTGCGGCGCGCAAAATGGCATTCGCGACCACCTCGGGCGCATACACGGGAGCCGGAGGCTTCGGCTGAACTTTCATGTAGTTCTTGGCGTGCTGGAAGTAGGGAGTGTCGATGGATGAGGGCTTGATCAGTGTCACTGAGATGGGAGCGCCTTCCTCCTCCAGCTCCATCCGCAGCGCGTCGGTAAATCCCTTGACCGCGTGCTTGGAGGCCGAGTAGGCGCCCTGTAGCGGTAAGGCCCGATCGGAGACGACGCTGCCGATGTTGATCAGGGCACCCCCGGTTGCCCTGAGTCGCGGGACCGCAGCCCTTGCTCCATGCACCATGCCCCAGAAGTTCACCTCGAAGAGCTGGCGCATGTCCTCCAACGCAACCTCCGTCAACCGTCCATAGAACGAGACGCCGGCGTTGTTGACCCAGGTGCTCAGCGAGCCGAACTCCTCGATGGCGGAGGCGGCGAGCCGCTCCACGTCATCCGGCTTCGAGACGTCGGCCACTACGCCTCGAGCCGTGCCACCGCTCTCCTCGATCTGCGCAACCGTCTCCCTCAGTCCAGCCTCGTTCCGCGAGCAGAGGACCACCCGGGCCCCTCGTTCGGCGGCGCGCTTGGCTGTGGCCAGTCCGATGCCGCTGGTGGCCCCGGTGATCACCATGACCTGATCCTTGAGCGGCTTGAGTCTGATCTTCATGCTCCCTCCTCGAGTGATCCGTCAGCCGGCCCACTCGTCGGGGACATCGCGTTCCCTTTGGCGGACAAGCACTTTGAGCCTGAGACCTGAGGTTGAATTTAGCCCATTCGGGAGAGATCTTGGTGCCGATGATTCGAGTCAGCGCCGTACAGCCGGAGTCCATTGCCGCCGAGCTGGGCCTGCGGGAGGGCAGCGAGCTCCTCTCGGTCAACGGTCGAGAGCTGGATGACTTCCTGGACTGGGAGTTCCTGACGGCCGACGAAGAGTTTGTGCTCCACGTGCGCCAGCCGGACGGGGAGGAAATCGAGTTCGACATCGAGCGGCCGCTGGGCGAGCCGATGGGTGTTGCGCTGGAGCCCCCGCGGATCCGCCGCTGCGCCAATCGGTGTGACTTCTGCTTCGTGGACGGGCTGCCCGATGGGCTTCGTGACGTACTATACATCAGAGACGATGACTATCGACTGTCCTTCCGCTATGGCAACTTCGCAACCCTGACCAACCTGAAGCCGCACGATGTGCAGCGGATCATCGAATACCGGCTCTCGCCGCTGTACGTATCGGTACACGCGACCGATCCGGTGATACGGCGATATGTCCTGCGAAATCCCACCGCTCCCGAGATCATTCCCCAGCTGCGCGGAGTTCGCCGCCCACGGCATCGAGTTCCATACCCAGGTGGTAATGTCGCCCGGGATCAACGACGGGGCGGTGCTGGAACAGACGCTGGACGACCTCTACAACTTCGGGCCCGTCAGTGCTGAATTGTTCCGTGGTTCCTGTCGGGCTGACCGAGCACTCCAAGCACCATCTGGTCCGGGAGCCTACGGCGGATGAGTGCCGAGCTGCCATACGCATTCTGGAGCAGCGCGCCGAGCGCGCGCCCGAATGGAGCGGGGCATCACCTGGGCGTTTGGCGCCGACGAGCTATATCTGCGAGCGGGCGCACCGCTCCCACCGGCCGACATCTACGATGGATTCGAGCAAGTCGAAAATGGCGTAGGCTCCGTGCGCTGGCTGCAGCAGCGAATCGGGCAGTCGGGTATCAGCCGTGATGATTGGGCGGGCAAACGGGTGGGGGTGGTGACCGGCACCGCCATGGCGCCGCTGATGCCGATGGTTCTCGAGCCGCTGGCCCGGCTGACCTCCGCCCGATTCGACCTGATCCCGGTGACAAACACCTTGTTCGGAGCGAGCGTCACTACGGCTGGGCTCCTCCCGGGCAGCGCCGTGCAGCAGGCTCTCCGCAGCCGTCGTGATCTGGACCTGGTCCTCATTCCAGGCGAGTCGCATCAACGACGACGGATTGTTCATCGACAGTCTCAGCCTCGAGCTGCTCCAGGCCACCAGTCCGGTAGAGATTCGCCCATCGCGGGATTTTGCCGATGCCTTGCTGGAGCCGGCCGCGGCATGAGCAAACCGACGGTCGCAATCGTGGGCCGGCCCAACGTGGGCAAGTCCACCCTGTTCAACCGGATTCTGGGCGGCCGCCGCGCCATCGTATCGGAGGAGCCCGGGACCACGCGGGACCGTCATTTCGGTGACGCCGAGTGGCAAGGACGCCGCTTCTGGCTGGTGGACACCGGCGGCCTGGTTCCCGGCTCGCAGGACTCCATGGATCGAGCCATCGGGCGCCAAGTCGAGTTTGCCCTGAATGAAGCCGACGTCATTCTCTTCGTGGTCGATGGGCGGGAAGGGATCAACCCGGTGGACCGGGCCATTGCCGAACGGCTCCGCAAGGCGGGACGTCCCGTCATTCTGGTGGTGAACAAGCTGGACAACCTGGAGCACAGTACCGAGCAGTACGGTTTCTACTCGCTGGGATTCGGCGAGCCCCAGGGGGTGAGTGCCGCGGTCGGGAAGGGGAGCGGCGACCTGCTCGACGTGGTGGTCGAACGGCTGCCGCCCTATGACCCGGCCGAATCGGAAGAGACCATCAACGTGGCAGTGGTGGGGCGGCCCAACGCCGGAAAATCGTCGATTGCGAATCGGCTTCTCGGGCAGGAGCGGCACCTCGTCGCCCCCCAGGCCGGCACCACCCGGGATGCCATCGACAGTGTCTTGCGATATCAGGGTAAAACCCTGAACTTCATTGACACCGCAGGCTTACGACGCAGGGCTAAAGTGGAAGATGATCTGGAGTTCTATTCCACCCTCAGGACCGAGCGCGCGATCGAACGGGCCCATGTCTGTGTGCTGGTGGTGGACGCAACGGTGGGGATGCACAACCAGGACCTGCGCATCGCCTCGCAGGCCTGGGAGCAGGGCGACGGACTGATCGTGCTGGTGAACAAATGGGACCTGGTCGAGGAAAAGAACGCCAACACGGCCCGGCAGGGACAAGAAGCGCTGATTGCCAAGGCGCCGTTTCTTCGCTACGTGCCTTTCCTGTATGTCTCGGCGCTCACCGGGCAGCGGGTCCGGAAGGTGCTCGACCTCATTATCGAGGTGGCTGAGGGCCGCCAGCTGCGAGTCCCCACGGCCGAGGTCAATAAGGTTCTGGCCGACTTGATCCAGCGGAACGCGCCGCCGCAAAAGGCCGGCGAGGAGGTCAAGCTGCTGTACGCGTCGCAGATCGGTACGGCACCGCCCACTCTGGCAATCGTCAGCAATCGCCCGGAGGAGGTGCCGGAGTCCTACCAGCGCTACCTGGTGCACGGCTTTCGTGAGGCTTGGCCTTTCTCGGGTTCACCGCTGCGGCTCAAGTTCACTCGCCGAGGATCCAAGCGGTGACCCTCGCTGCGGCCGGTTGGCTGGTCGGCCTCGTACCTGGTTGGCGCCATCCCTACCAGCCACCTGGTCAGTCGCAGCATTGCCAAGATCGACTTGCGGCAGCACGGCAGCGGAAATCTCGGGGCAACCAACCTCTACCGGGTGTTGGGATGGAAGTACGCTATTCCGGTCGGCCTATTCGATATCGCGAAAGGGGCCATTCCGGTACTGGTCTTCGCTCCCCGGGTCTCCCGCTCCGAGCTGTATGCGCTGGCCTGCGGTGTCGCCGCCATCATTGGACACGTGTTCTCGGTATTCGTGCGGTTCAAGGGCGGGAAGGGTGTGGCCACGGCTGCCGGGGTCATGCTGGCACTCACTCCGCTGGCGCTCGGGGTTGCGGCTGCGGTCTGGGCGATCGTGCTCATGCTGACCGGATACGTGTCGCTCGCGAGCATTGCGGCGGCGGCGGTGCTGCCTCTGGCCGTCTACCTGCTGGAGCGTCCGGAAACCCCGGAGCTTCTCTGGATGGATGTGCTCATCGCCGCTGGGAGTCATCGTCCTGCATCGGCGAAATATCGAGCGACTGCTCAAAGGCACCGAGAACCGATTCGGGCGGCGGACGGCGAGCGCTCCGCGGCCATGACGCTGGTCGCGGTGCTCGGCGCCGGCAGTTGGGGCACGACGCTCGCCAATCTTCTGGCTATAAAGGGAGAGACGGTTCGGATCTGGGCCTACGAACCTGAAGTTGTTCAGGCGATCAATCGAAAGCACCAGAACTCGGTTTTCTTGCCCGATGTTCCACTGCATCCCGGGCTGCGGGCCTACAGCGACGCCCGGGAAGCTGTGGCCGATGTTCCCGTGATCGTGTCAGCCGCACCGAGTCATGCCGTGCGGACCGTCATCGGGCGAATCACGCGATGCCATCAAGCCGGAAACCCTGGTAGTGAGCGCCACCAAGGGGATCGAGACCGACACGCTCGCGCTGATGTCTGCCGTGTTTCAGGAGTGTCTGCCGGAGATCCGGTTTGCCGCGCTGTCCGGACCCAGTTTCGCGACCGAGGTTTGTCAGGGGCAGCCCACCCTGGTCGTTGCCGCCTCCCGCACGGAAGCCACGGCGCAGGCAGCCCAACGCATCTTCGCCACTCCCACGATTTCGGGTGTACTCCCATGACGACGTCATCGGGGTGGAGCTGGCGGGAGCACTGAAAAACGTCATTGCGATTGCGGCCGGAATCCTGGAGGGTCTCGGACTGGGACATAACCCACGCGCGGCGCTGATAACTCGGGGGCTGGCCGAGATCACCCGGCTGGGAGTAGCACTAGGAGCCAGCCCACTCACCTTTGCCGGCCTGGCCGGCATGGGTGACCTGATTCTGACCGCTACCGGGAATCTCAGCCGGAACCGTGCGCTCGGCATCGCACTGGCGCAGGGCCAAACGTTCGAGGAATACCGGGCCCAGCACCGCTCTGTGGCCGAGGGCGCGAATACCTCCAGGGCCGGAGCCGCGCTGGGGGCTAGGATGGGAGTGGAGCTACCCATCATCGAGAAAGTCGGTGAAGTTCTGTTCAGCGGGAAGCCGGCTCGCGAAGGCATTGGCGAGCTCATGGCACGGGAACTCAAGTCGGAGCAGTGGAGATGACAACCACAACCGCCGCGCGTCCGGTCCAGGAGTTCTACTCGATCGGCGAGGTTTGCGCTCTCACCGAGCTCAAGCCGCACGTCCTGCGCTACTGGGAAAGCCAGTTTCGCTTCCTGAATCCGGCCAAAAACCGCTCGGGCAACCGGGTGTACAAAGGCCGCGAGGTCGAGCTGATCATGCTGGTGAAGCATCTGCTCTATACCGAGAAATTCACCATCGATGGCGCCCGGCAGCGCGTCGACCAGTATCGCCGCACCGGGGAGCTGCGTGCCTCCGCCAAGCGGGCATTCGAGGCGGAGACGGTCCAGGACTTACGTGCCGGTCTCGATGAAGTCATGGCGATTCTCGACGGCAAATCGCCCCCGCCGCGCAAAGAAGTGAACGGCGAACCATCAACGTGAAGGTTTCTCCTTCACGCTCGCCGCGTATTCGGTCATGAACATCCTGGTGACCAACGATGATGGCGTTTTAGCTCCAGGACTTTCGCTGCTGGCCGACGTGTGCCGGCAGGTGGGAAGCGTCACCGTGGTGGCGCCCGACCGGGAGCAAAGCGGCACCTCTCACTCGCTCACCTTGCATCGGCCTCTCCGCCCGGCGCGGAGACCCGACGGCGGTTGGCAGATCGACGGTACTCCCACTGATTGCGTGATGCTTGCCATTCAGGCGCTCATGCCCGAGCGACCTGACTTCGTGTTTTCCGGGGTCAACCATGGGCCCAACATGGGCGAGGACGTCCTATACTCGGGAACGGTGGCGGCCGCGATGGAAGCCGTCACGCTGGGAGTCCGGGGCATCGGCATCTCGTTCGCCGGGAACCAACCGGAAACGATGGCCACCTATCATGGTGTGTTGCTGGAGCTGGTGCGCCGGATTACCAGTGTGGCCGACTTTCCGGAGCAGATGTTGCTCAACATCAATCTCCCGCGAATTCCTGCGGAGGAGGTCCGCGGCATTCAGGTGACGAAGCTGGGCAGCCGCTACTTCTCCGAGTCGCTCACCCGGATGAAGGATCCCTGGGGGCGGGAGATCTACTGGATTGGCGGGGGAACCATCACCTGGACCGGAGGCGAGAACTCCGATCATCTTGCCGTGGCGGAGGGCTATATCTCGGTCACGCCGCTGCACATGGATCTCACGAACTACTCTCTCCTGGAGACGGTCCGCGGATGGTCCTTGGAGGGGTAGGGGAGGGTGACAGCTACGGCGGATACCGCAGCCAGCTGGTGGAGGTGCTCCGGCGGAAAGGGGTGCGGGACCTGGCGGTGCTCCGGGCCGTACGCATGGTGCCGCGCCACCTCTTCGTTCCGGAAAGCGTGCGCCACCGGGCCTACGACGACGTTGCTCTCCCGATCGGGAGCGGGCAGACCATCTCCCAGCCCTACGTGCAGGCGCGGTATCTGGAGTTGATCGGGCTTACCGGCAAAGAGAAGGTGCTCGAGATCGGAACCGGGTCGGGCTATCAGACGGCGTTGCTGGCCCTGCTTGCCAGCATGGTCTTCAGCGTCGAGCGAGTTGCCCATCTGGCCCAGAGCGCGAGGGCCGCGCTGGAAGCCGCGGGAATTCGCAATGTCACCGTGCTGGTGGGCGATGGGACTTTGGGGTGGCGGCCGTACGCTCTGTATGATGCAATCCTGGTGTCGGCGGCATCTCCCGAAGTCCCGACTCCTCTGGTGGAGCAGCTCGCGTCCGGAGGCAAGATGGTTATTCCGCTAGGCGACCGGGACGCCCAGACCCTCACCCTGGTGGAGCGACAGGGCGACCAGGTGCGCAGCAGCACCATCGCGGACGTGCGTTTCGTACCGCTGGTCGGCGAGTTCGGGTTTTCGGAAGAGCGCTGACCGCCACGTGCTCTCGGGATTCTTTCACTGGCTGGCTGATACCATTCTGGCCCTGGGTTATCCCGGAATTCTGGTGCTCATGGCCATCGAATCATCCGTGCTTCCGTTGCCCAGCGAGCTGGTCATGCCTCCTGCCGGGTACCTCGCCGCCAAAGGACAGATGAATGGCATTCTGGCGGTCGTGGCAGGAACCCTCGGAAGTATTCTTGGAGCCCTGGTGAACTACGGTCTTGCTTTGTACGTGGGCGAGCCGCTGCTCAGACGATACGGCAAATACGTCCTCATCAGCGCCCGCTCGCTCGATCGGACAGAGGCGTTCTTTCGTCGCCATGGTGAAATCAGCACTCTCATCGGCCGGCTCTTGCCGGTGATTCGGCACCTGATCTCGATTCCGGCGGGAGTGTCCCGGATGCCTCTCGCGAAATTTGTCGGGTTCACTGGGCTGGGGGCCGGAATCTGGTGCGCGATTCTTACGTACCTGGGATGGCTCATTGGTAAGCACGGACAAGAGGTGGAGGCCGTGATCGGCGGCTACGTGCATCACACACTATTCACCTACATCCTTCCGGCGGTTGTGGTATTGCTGGGTGCATACATGATTTGGCAGCGCCGGCAGGGCCGTGAGGTGAGCAAGTGAGCGGCGTACGGTACCTGGTCAGCGGCTCGGTGCAGGGAGTGGGTTTCCGCTGGTTCGTGGCCCGGCACGCCCGGAGCCTTGGTTTGGCAGGGTACGCCCGCAACCTGCCGGACGGCCGGGTGGAGGTTGTGGTAAGCGGACCCGACGATGTTCTCCCCGCGCTGGAAGAACTGCTTCGAGCCGGGCCCGCACACGCTCGGGTTGCTATGGTAGAGCGGTCCACCATGCCCGCGGCAATCACGCCGGGCAAGAGCTTCGACATCAGGTAGGCCACATGTCCTCAGGTTCCCTGATGATGCCTCTGACCGACCGCGTACGACAGACCTTGCGAGTCATCCCGGATTATCCCAAACCCGGGATTCTCTTCCAAGACATTACGCCGGTGCTGCGGGATGGGCCGCTCCTTGGCGAGGTGGTACTGGAGATGGGCCGGCCGTTTCGCGAATCCGGAATAACCCATGTGCTGGGCATCGAGGCCCGTGGCTTCATCCTCGGTGGGGCGGTAGCTACGGCATTGGGTGCCGGGTTCGTCCCCGCCCGAAAACCGGGCAAGCTGCCATGGGAGCGGGCCGCTGAAGCCTATGATCTGGAATATGGCAGCGACGCCTTAGAGGCCCATCGCGATGCTGTAGGCCGCGGGAATCGGGTCCTGATTGTGGACGACGTCCTGGCCACCGGTGGTACTGCCCGAGCGGCCGGCCAACTTGCACGGGGGTTGGGGGCCGAGCTGGTAGGCTGGAGCTTTCTCCTGGAGATCGGCGCCTTGCGGGGCAGGCAGCGCTTACAGGGGGCTGCCTGCCACGTGGTAACCACCTGCTGATGCGGCTCGGGGTTGCTCAGGGTTGCACAGGCGGCCATTTTTCGCTGCTCTGACGGAACGCTTCCACCCAGAAGAGCAGCGGCGCCGGCGGCAGAGCCCGGGCAGCGGGAAAAGGTGAGAAGGCACTTCGGGGCGGCTCCGCAAAGCGCAGAGTGAAAAGAAGTTCCGGCCCCCGTAGCTCAGATGGATAGAGCAGCAGTTTCCTAAACTGTTGGCCGCGTGTTCGAGTCACGCCGGGGGCATGTCCGGCGGCGCTGACCGCGCCGAGGCAACATCAACCGTGGGGAACATGGCAACGACAGTCGAGCCAAAAACCCGAGAAATGACCACCGGTCCAGAAACCGGCCCTCCTTGGTACCAGAGGTACCAGCGTTCTCTCCTGGTCGCCTTGGGCGTGCTGGCGGTGGGCGCTATCGTCGCCTGGTTCATCATCGCAAGTGGGAAACGCAAAGAGCAGTTTGCTGCCCGGAGCCTCAACCAGGCGCGGGCAGCGGCGGAGGCTGGAAACCTGCCTCTGGCATCCAGCGAGCTGCAGCGTCTGATCACCACCTACAAGGGCACCGATGCGGCGCTCGAGGCGGTCATCACGCTGAATCAGGTCCGCATGGTCAATGGCCAAAGCGAACTGGCGGCTGTGGGTCTTCGAGAGTTCATCGCAAGCAAGCCGCCGGCAAAGTACCTGCCTCCGTCGTACGGGCTGCTCGGTGCCGCACTCGAGAATTCGAAGCGCTGGGCGGAAGCAGCCGAAGCCTATAATCATGCCTCGAGCTCCGCCGAGGTCCCGTACCTGAAGGCGAACTATCTGGTGGATGCCGGGCGGGCCTTGCGCGAGGCCGGCCGAACCGCAGATGCAGCCAAGGCGTATCGGACAATTATCGAGAAGTACAGCGACACTCCGAGCTTCACCGAGGCACAGGTGCGGTTGGCCGAGCTCACTTCGGGCAAGATGTAGGGGTTTGTCCTGGAAGAGGGGGCCGAGGGGCCCTCTCTTTTTTTGCCTGTTGAGATTAACGACGTATAAGATATGTTATGTTAAGTACGCTTGGGGAAAAGTGTGGACAACCGCTTCCCCGCCGAGGACTGACTCCTTAAGTGATTGGATTGTTGATCTGTTACGCGGTAGGCCCACAGCCCCTAGATCCCTTCCCAGACTCCCCGGTAGACAAGCCGCGCCTGGCCAGCGAGCCACACGTCAGACACTCGGTGCTCGCTGAGCTGGGCCCGAACCCTGAGCTCGGGTCCCCCCCTGCTTCGAAAGGTGGTGGGTAAAGGGGCCTCACCTCGCTGAGCCAGGGCTACAGCGGCAGCAACGGTGCCGGTTCCGCACGCCAAGGTCTCGCCCTCGACACCCCGCTCATAGGTTCGAATCAGCCAAAGTCCGTCTGCGCCGGCTGCTGGAGCCACGAAATTGGCATTGGCACCGGCGGGGCCGAACTCTGGGTCGAAGCGCAGCGCTTTCCCCCGAGCGAGCACGTCCACATCCTCGACGTCCTCTACCCGGACGACCACATGGGGTACACCCACGGTCAGGAAGGCCATCCACCGCTCCCCCCGACCGAGAGATACTGCTGGAGGGCTCGGCAGAAGCTCCAAATCGGGCAGGTTAATCTCTGCCAGCTCGGCGGACGGCTTTGCTCGAACCTTCACGGGACCGGCGTCCGTCAGCAGGCAGAATTCCCCAGCCGGTACCATCTCCAGGTAAGCCGCGAGCCGACCACTGCACAGGGCCGCGTTGCCGCACATGGCTGTGCGAGAGCCATCCGAGTTCCAGTAGGCCATCCGGACGGCCTCAGCGGTCGAAGGCGTGAGGATCACCAGGCCGTCGGCCCCTGCCCCGCGCCGCCGGTCGCAAACGGCCCGAATTTGCTCAGCGGACCAGTGGCCCGGCTGGGTTGCCCGACCATCCAGGATCACGAAGTCGTTACCCGACCCACTCATCTTGTAAAAGACGCTGCCCCTCACAGGTGCCTCATCAGGGCCTGCAGCCGCAGCCACCAGACCATCCAGATCGCTTCCCGCACGATCCGCTTGTTCATCTTGCTCTGGCCCTCGATCCGGTCGGTGAAGACGATCGGAATCTCCACCAGGCGGAAGCCTTTCTTCCAGGCTCGAAAGCTCATCTCGATCTGAAAGGCGTAGCCATTGGAGCGGACCTTCTCCAGATCGATGGCTTCGAGCACCTCGCGGCGGAAACACTTGAAGCCTCCGGTCGAGTCCGCCAGCGGAAGCCCCGTGATCCATCGGGCATACTCGTTGGCGCCGATGGACAGCAGGAGGCGCGAGATCGGCCAATTGATGACGTTCACCCCGGTGCGGTACCGGGAGCCGATGACGACGTCGGCATCGTTGATGGCCCGGATGAACTCTCCCAGGAACTTAGGGTCGTGGGAGAAGTCGGCATCCATCTCGAAGATGAGCTCGTAAGTCCGCTCCAATGCCCAGCGAAAACCCGCGATGTAGGCCTTCCCCAGCCCGGATTTGGCCGGCCGGTGCAGCACGTGAACCCGAGGCGTGGACGCCGCGAGCTCGTCGGCCAGCTGGCCGGTGCCGTCGGGCGAATTGTCATCCACCACCAGGATCTCGATGCGCGGGTCCTGCTGCAGAATGGCCGGCACCACGAGCGGGAGGTTGACGCGCTCGTTATAGGTGGGAACGACGACGAGGATCCGCTCAGCCACGGCGCTGACGGAGGCTCAGGGCTGCGCCGACACCGGTGACCAGCAGCACGATGATCCAGGTTGCAGCCGTAATACCCGCCGCGAGCTGGACGATCTTGGGCCGATAGCGCAGCAAGACGCGGTGTTCTCCGGCTCTGGGAATAGCCACGCCCATTAAAGCATGGTTGGTCTGGATGACGGGGGCCGGGGTCCCGTCGAGCTCGGCCTGCCACGATCGATGGTAGGTCCGGCTGATGCTGAGCAGCGCCGGCCCGGTGGTCCGCACGCGAATAGAGAGGGTGTCGTCTCCGTTCCCCTCTATAGTGGCGGTGCCGGTTCCTCCTGCCTGACCGATGGCCAACACGTCCTGATTTACGATGGCGGTCTTGGCGGGGTCGAAAGTGGGCGACCAGAGTAGCTCCACTCGACGCGCCGAATCGGGCTCGACCTGAACCTGAGGTATGACCGACGCCGGCGGCACGGCCCCCTCGTTGACGTACACGGCTATTCGCTGATCCGCGCCCATGAGCCGATAGCCCGGCAGGTTTACCTGGCCAGGGAGAAGAACGTATCGTGCAGCCAGGGCCCGGAGAGTGCCGCTATTCAGCAAACCCACCCAGTACTGCTCCAGCTCTGCCGAGGTTCTGGCGGCCTGACGGGCATCATATCGGGTAAGCGCATTGTACCACCGTAGCTGGTTTCCATGGTATCCGAAAACCTCCGGAACGCCGTACGTGGCAAGAAACCCTTCCGGATACACACCTCCGACCGCCAGCACCCGCTCTCCGGGGGCGAGACGTCCGCGCAATGCCTCGATACCAGGGTCGGCCGGAAAGAATTCGTCGTACCGGACAATCTGGATGTAGCGCGCATCGACCCGGAGGAGATCGAGCGCCGTCAGAGCGAGGAGAATCACGACGACCTGCGACGCTCGGAGGGTGCCGCGGCTCCACAGCACCAGCGCACCCAGGGAGAGCGCACAGAGCAAGGTGATCGCGAGCGCGCCCCCCACGATTCGCGGCTGATTGGCCGCAAACGCCGCTGACCGATCGATACCCTCAGCCCCGCCGAACATAGACACCCAGGTGTGATAGAATCCGGTCCCCCCGCCCAGCGTTATCAGGGCGATCAACAACGCCAGCACTGCTCCACCCAGAAGCGCCATAGTTGCAGTACGGCGGGTGCGGGCGTCTTCGGTCGTCAGGACTCGATCGATCAAGAGGGTGGCCAAAATGGTGAGCGCTGCGATGGCCACGAATGTCGCGAGACTCGGCGCCCGGAAGTTCTTCAGCCCGGGGACGAGCGAGTAGAGCACCCGAAACACCGGCGTGCCGGAGCCCAGGGCATAGAGCAGCGCGATCGCCGCCATCCCCCCGAAAGCCCAGCGTCTCGGGTCTCCTCTCAGGCCAATCACACCTGCAATCCCCAGCACGAAAATCAACGCGCCGCCGTACTCGGAGTTGTGCTTGAACGGGTTTTTCCCCCAGTACGTCTCCGACTGCACGTCGGTGCCGGAGAACTCCGGTATAAACAGGGAGACCGCCTCTTGGGCGTGGAGCGACCAGCTGGCGGAGTACTCGAACCCACGCCCGGGCCCGGCACGGGGCGAATCTTCCCGGAGATAGCGATACATCGGGAGTAGTACCACGGAGGCAACGCCGAGCGCCGTTACCGCGGCCAGCATGCCGCCGGCGAGAACCTTGGCCAGGGTGGCCCCATCTCGCCGGCGAGCCCACAAACTGCCAACGGCATATCCCGCCAAGGCGATGTAGGCGTAATACGCCAACTGGGGATGGGCCACCACCATGAGTCCGGCCACCACGCCGAGCCACACAAAGCGGAGCCACGAGCGCCGGTCCAGAGCGGTGATAAGAAGCCACAGTGCTCCGGGAAACAGGGCGGTGACGTACATCTTTCCGTCCTGTCCCCCCCAGACCAGGCTCACCAAATTGGCCGAGAGCAGGTAGGCTGAGCCGGCGAACAGCGCGGTGTAACGACGGGCTCCCAGCGCTCGAGCTGCGAGATACATGAAGACGCCCGCCAGATACACGTGCAGAATGAGCTTCCAGGCCAGTGCGCTGGTCAACGGCAGGAGGAAGTGCAGAATCGACGTGGGATAGAGTATGTCGCCGCTGCCCGCCTCCACCGTCGGCACCCCGCCGAATAGGTACGGGTTCCAGAGCGGCAGCCGGCCCAGTGCTCGAACGTGCTCCACGAAAAATTTCCGGAACATGATGCCTGCAGCGATCGTATCCTGCCCCAGGAGCATTTCGCCGGGACCGCTGAGCAGATACTGGCGGAAGGCCAGCAGTGTCAGCACGGCCATGATGACGAAGGGAGCCCAGCGCGGAAGGTTGTCGAGATCGGATGACGCTGATTGTTCCACTCAGGCCTCGCGAACGGATGAAGAGCTCGCCGCGTTCCTGCGGAGAAGAAAGGGGACGGCTGGAAGCACCTCGGTGCCGGTGAGCAGCAACCGACTGGCGAGCGCCAGCCCGGCCGCAGGCTTGAGACCGATGTCTCCAGCCAGCATCAGAAGGAAGACCGACTCGCGGGGCCCCAGCCCACCGGGCGCGAAGAGCGCGACGAACCCGACCAGGTAGGAGCAGGTGAACACCCCGATGGCCTGGGTCAGCCCCAGGTGAACGCCAGGGAGGACTCCTCTGGTGAGCAGAACCAGTGCAATACCGTAGGCTACCCAGGCGAAAAGGTTGGCTACGAAGGCGAGGGACAGCCAGCGCGGCTGAACCGCCCGCAGCCGAGGGAAGGAGGACGGAAGGAGCCGGCCGATGCGGTTCAGCACAGGTTGGGAGCCGAGCGCCACGATACCCGCGGTACAGGCCAGCAGGACGACTACTGCAACCGGATACATCTCCGCTCCTGCAGTCTGGAATGCTTCACGCGCGGTTAGCGCAACGATCACTGCCCCGCTCCCCAGGGCCAGCGCCTGCAACACCAGGGCGCCGGCAACCGCCACAGATGGATCAACTCCGGCGCGCTGGGCAAGGACCGCAGCCCCGGCGACCGCCCACACCTTGCCAGGCACATATTTTCCCAGACTGGCCAGAAACCAGATTCGGGCGGCGGTCCAGAAGGGAAGCTGTTCTCCCATGCTGAGCACGACCCGGCGCCATGCCTCGATCAGCACGGCATATCCAGCGAAGACCACGAGCACGCTCGATAGAAGCCAGAGGGGCGACAATCGCCATTCCAGCGGCTGCGCTCGCAGATCCTGCCAGTTGAGTACGAGGGAACGTACTGCCAGACCTACCAGGAGTGCTCCGGCTGAGAATTGCAGAACCTTCCAGAGACTAGGCCGCGCCACCGGCCCGACTCGATTGCACCTGCACCTGAATCTCCTCGCCGCTCTCATCTTCCAGCGCAACGAGGGTTCGATGTCCTAATGGAGTGGTCAGCAGCACCCGCCCGTCCACTGAGACCCGGGCAGCCCGGACTGATCTCCGGAAGCGGCGCCACTGGACAAGTTTATGGGCCGAGCCAAAGTAGGGGCGGTCGTCGGCCAGCGTCTGAAGCAAACTGACGAAGGCCGGCTCCGCCCCGGGGAATCCAAGCGCCTCCATGGTATTGGGGTGCCACAGGCCGACCCAGACCCCCTCCACCGCCTTGCACTCCCGAACCAGGTCACGCGCATCCTCGATCCATCGCCCGGGCTCTTCGATCCCCGCGTACTTGCTGAGCGCACGGTCCATCCAGATCAGGGGTACCATATCGAGCGGCAAGGTGGTTTCACCCCTGGCGTCCCAGGCGGGTACAATATCGGCTACTCCCAAGCGGAAGCCGTTCCGGTCGGCGAAGCCCCAGGTGGCATCGTACTCCAGCCCCGCGGCAACCATGTGGCGCTGGGTCTGGCCGGGGCGCATTCGGAGGAAATGCTGACGCACGCCGGTCACGGGAGTATCGGCGAGGCGGGTGAGTGACCGCCGCTCCTCTGCCATGCGAGCGGCGTCGCTGCCCGTGGCGAAGCTCCCGTGCAGCCCGATCTCATGTCCGGCGTGAGTCAGCGCCGTGAGGATCCGGCGGGCCGAGGCTCCTTCGGGATTATACGTTGCATCTCCGGCCAGACGTGATCTGAGGGTCGGGCTCGGCGCAGATGACAAACCAGGTTGGCCGGATACCATGGTGGGCTTCGAGCTGGAGTATCGAGTGCACCCCGCGGCACACCGGGTCTCGCTGGATGCTGCGCCGCGCAGCTCGGCCGACTCGGCCAGCGAGATCCCACGAGCCTTTCATGCTCAGCTCGAGCATACGGAGCAGCGGGAACAGCCCCCACCAGTCCACCACGTCGAGATCGTGAGTCAGCAGAGCGGCCCATCGATGTCGGTCGGGCCAGGGCGCCAGGATGCGGACGGGACGCCTTCCAGCTACCGCGACGACCGCGCGCCGAAGCTCCATCGCCAGGAGGGATACCATGGGGCGCCTGCTCTGGCCCGCCGCGACCAGAGGATTTTCCGCCGAGGGGACGCGGCTGTGCCGATCGCTTGCGGTGCTGCGCTGTTCGATGGCCCCACCGGCCACCTCCGCCACTGCGCGCAGCGAAGCCAGGCCGATCCCCACCTTGCCGTCGGTTCGTTCCAGAGCGGCCTGGGGGCTAAGATCCGCAGCCGCCGACCCTGCCGAAGATCGGTCAATCACGGTCAGGCGAACCACCTCACAGTCAGCGTTCTCGGCCACGAGCAGACGAGAGAGGTCAACCAGGACGTCGAGTCCGTATCGCTCAGTGGGGCGTAGTGAAGCTGGTACCTCGATCCGTATCATTGCCACTCCCCCACGGGAGTAAGCTCGCGCACCGTCCGGGCGGGCTGCCCGGCCACTACGTGCAGAGGTAAGACGTCCTGGGCCACCACACTGTTTGCGCCCACCACCGCACCCCGGCCTATGCGAACGCCTGGCAGGATGACGCAGCCGGCGCCGAGCCACGCATCGTCTTCAATGACGATGGGCCCTTGAGCAACGGGGGCGAATGGCCGAGTTCGCGAATGGTTGGGATGAGAGGAGGTCACCAGGGTGACCCGAGGCGCAATGCTTACCCGGTGACCAATGGTAATGTTTCCACGCTCGGCTAACTCCTCCACGATGATGAGGTCGTCGGCGATATACACATCGTCTCCGATGTTGAAGCCGCACAGCCGCAGCATTCCCACCCGAGTGGATGGAAAGAATGCGTTCCGGGCCCACCGCTTCAGGATTTTCTTTCGGAGGCGCCAGGCAAAGCTCACGGGCTCACCCGAGGTATCGGTACAGACCCGCCCCCAGCCGGGCCACGCTGGCCGGCAGACGAGACCAGACCGAGGCAGCGGTTGCCATGGTGCCCCGGTCTCGGGCAGCAACGTTCAATCCTCCAGGTTCCGGCCAGTAATCATAGGCCAGCGGTATGGCCTGTCCACCCCAGCGTCGCTTGAATTCCAGGAGTCCGTCCTGCTCGGGTGCAACCCGTCCCAGATCGAAGCCGCAGCCGGCTGCGATGGCGTCTTGGATGGCGCTCCAAATCAGGACGTGGTTGGGACGATGCTCCAGGTATTCCGGATTTGAAGCCCCAAACCCGTAGATCCAGCTCCGTGGCCCCTTCCACACGGTGATGCCCGCGGCCGGGGTGCCGGTGCCGGTGAGCGCCAGGTAGACCGCTGCCAGTCCTGCCTCCTGCAGCCGCCTGGCCCCCTCGGTGAAGAAGCGGCGGGGAGGCGCCGGCAGCCCGTGGGAGTGCGCGGTGCGCTCCTCCAGTTGCGCCATGACCAACCAGTCCTCACGGGTATCGCCCCGACGGATCTCCAGCCCAGCCTTCTGTCCCTTGCGGATGCTTCGCTGCGTGCTTCCAGAGTGCAGCCGGCTCCACACCCCGGCTTCGCCGCCTTCGGTGGAAATCTCGTAGGTGCTGTAGTGGGATGTCCGGTGGAAGCCGGGGGCCGGAGGAAAACCGCCGCGAGATTTGAGCTCCACCCGCCGAATGCCACGGTGCTCGGCGACCTCGCGAACCGCGGTTGCCAACGCGTCAGCCGTGGCGGTATTCAGGGCCAATGGTCCCGCGGCGTAACTGAAGGGCAGGCTGACCAGCCGACGGGGTCCGAGTAACCCCGGCACCTCTGCGACTGGGATCAGTCCCTCCAGCCTGCCGTCCACCCGAGCCGAGTAACACTCCACTCGCAACCGGTAGATGTCCCGCAGACACTCGAGCCAGCGAGGAAGATGGTAGAAGGTCCCATGCTCCTTCGCATACGTCTCCCAGTCCGGGGGAGGCTCAGCGGTGCGTACGATCGTAAGCGGCGGCATGATACAGCTGAAGAAAACGTTCAATTGCCGGTTCCGGCGAATAGGTCTGGAGCACCTGGTCCTTCCCTGCCCTGGTCAGGCGAGAGCGCAACGGCTCGTCACTCAACATGCGCTCCAGCTGGTTGGCCAGGTCGATCGGATCCTCTGCCGCCAGCAGACCGGTTACCATCGTGATCGACCACCTCGGGAATACCGCCTGCGCGGGTTCCGACCACAGCGGAGCCGGCGAGCAACGCTTCCACCAGCGTGAGCCCAAGACCTTCCGCCCTGCCCCGGGTCGGAAGCACAGTGACCGTACTGGCGCCGTACTCCGGCGGCATCTGCTCCTGGGGCACGAACGAGCTCCAGATTATTGGTTACTGATCCCCAGCCGCTCCGCCTGGGAGCGCAGCGACTGCTGGGCAGGCCCCTCGCCCAGAATCTTCAACTCATAGTGCACGCCACGCTCCCTTCAGTGCCGCCGCAGCCTCGAGCAGCAGGTCCACGCCCTTGCTGGCCAGCAGATTGCCCGGCGTACAGAATCCGTGGAGGAACCGCCTTCGGTTCTCGCTCGACCGGACTGAAACCGACGACATCCAGCGGCATCGGGGTGACTACCAGCTCGGCGTTCAGGTCCGGCAGCAATCTTCGGATATCCTGGGCAAGAAAGCGAGAGACGGTGGTAACCCGTGCGGCACGCTGCAGGACCTTGCGAGCGTGCTACGAACCGGCATACCCCGCTCCAGCAGTCGGACATCCGACCCGTGACAGGTTACCAGATACGGCGTCGGTGTGACTGGTGAACCAGCCTCCAGGAAACCACCAGTGGGCATGAACGACATCAGGCCGGAAGGCACGCGCGGCCTGACGAACCGCGAGCTCGAAGGCCAGGAGGAAACCCGGGAAAGAACAGAGCCGCCACCGGGGACCGTAAGGTTCCTTGGTGCAGACCGCCGGTGTAGGCCACCCGCTCAAGTCCTTCGGGCGCGTAGCGAAATCGGCGGAGAGTGACCCCTCCAACTTTCCTCGCGAGTTCGCAATCCCGGCGCATGCGGCGCTACGACCTGAACCTCGTGGCCGCGCGCGGCCACTCCCTCGGCCAACCGCGCGGCAAAGGCGCCCGCAGGATCGCCGGCAAAGCGAGGATAATTGTGAGTGACGGTGAGGATCCGAAGGCGGCTATCTCCCGAGGGCATCGCGGTACCACCCCTCGTACACCTGGGCCACGTGATCCGGCGCCAGCCTGGTGCGCCAGGCCTCTCCAACCAACCGGCTGGCGGCGAGAGCGTCGCGATCGGCGTGCAGGCTGAGTACGCACTCGGCCAGAGCATCCGCAGCCGGTAGGCTCAACCGGCCGGCCCCGGACTGAGGCACCACGTCCACCGAAGCGCCGCTGTCCCAGCAAGTCACCACCGGTACACCGGAGATGAGTGCCTCCTGGGCCGAAACGGCTGAGACCTCACCCTGGGTGGTGAGCAGCATGAGGTCGGCTCGAGCGAGATGGCCCAGTGCCTGATCGGGGGGCATGGCTCCCACGAACCGGACCAGTTCCGCAACTCCGAGACGCCGCGCCTGCTGCTGCAAAGCGTCACGACGGCGACCCTCTCCAATGACTGTCAGCGGAGCTTGTGACCGCGCGAGGCGAGCATCGCTACCGTCTCCAGTGCCAACCCCACCCTGCCGGCATCATCCAATCGGCCCATCACCACGGCACCGGAGCCACCCCGAGTCCAGGGTCGCCCTCGACTCTCTATGGGCAGGGCATGGACGTGCTCGGTTCCGACAAACCGGCCGGTCAGGTTCTGAACGGTCTCTCCGATGGAACGCGAGACCGCGGTAACCAAGCCGAATCCGACCGAGCAGACGCCGGGCCATGCGCTCGAGCGAGCCGCGAGCTTCGAATCAAGCCGGCGTCGGTGCCCTGGAGTGTGAGCACCTGGGGAACACGGGCCGGAGTGGCCAAGCCAGATGGCATCCACCAATGGGCGTGCACCAGATCGGCTCCAGCGGACACTTCGCGTTCTGCCGCGAGCCTCAGCTCGCGCCAGAGTCGCAGCAGAAGCTCCCATCGGCGTGGGCCCCTGAGCCGGGCAGCAAAGGCATCCTGATCGAAGATCGTCTGACCCAGCCGGCTGGAGATCCGCACCCGCCGTATCAGAACGCCATCCTGCTCGGTTCGTTCCGCAGCGTCCTCACCCAGCGCCACCACGCGCACCGAGATGCCCCTACGCACCAACGCGCGGGCGAGCGCGGCGAGTGCGGCGCCGGAATAATCGCCTGGCCAACGGGGATAACTGTGGGTCACGAACACGACCCGCACCGTTCAATCCCGGGGGTCGTGTTTTTCTATCCGCGCGAGCTCCCGGGCGATGTCCCGAGTCTCCTCTCGCATACCTGCGATCATCTCACCGAGGAAGCCAAAACCGAAGAGTACGATCCCGCTGATCACCATGGTCTCCACCAGGTTGAGCAGTGGCCGCAGTCCGATGCCGTACCCGAACCGGAGCACCAGCGCGGCAATCGCCGGCGAGAAAACCGATGACGAACAGCAGGGCGCCGCCCACGCCGAAGAACATCATCGGCTTTCGGCCGAAGCGAAGCTGGAACCAGACGGAGACCAGATCGAACATGCCCACCGGAATCCGCCGCCAATTGAACTTCGAGGTTCCCGCCCGGCGGGGATACAGCGGAACCGGAAGGGAGGTAAGACGGTATCCGTCGGCGGCGGCGATCACCACCATATACCGGTGCCAGTCGGGGCGCAGCGGCACACCCAGCATCACCTCTCGCCGGTACGCCTTGACCGAATTCAGATCGGTGACCCGCACGCCGAAGAGCCAGCGGCAGAGCCCGTTGTAGACCCGGGAGACGAACGCCTTCTCGTACTTCCCCTGCTTGGTGCCGGTGACGATGTCGGCCCGGTTCTCCAGAATCGGGGCAACCAGGCCGGGAATGTCCTCGGGGAGATACTGCAGATCGGCGGGATAGAAGACGAAGATGTCGCCGCGGGCGACATCGCCGGCCGAACGGAGAGCATCGGCGATGCCCCGCTGCCGCCGGTGAGTAACGATTTCCAGGAAGGGGTACTGCCGCTGCAGCTCGCGCAATACGCGGTCGGTCCCATCGCGCGAGCCGTCATTGACCACGATGACTTCGAAGGAGAATCCGGCCGACCCCAGGGCCTGGGCACAGCGCTGGATGAACTCCGGAAGATTGTCGGCCTCGTCCTTCGCCGGGACGAGCACGCTGACATCCAGCGTCTCGACCGAGGCAACGGTCATACCCGTTTCCGCATTCGGGCCGGAAGGATCCCCAGCTGGTCGCGGTACTTGGCGACCGTGCGTCGGGCAATCTGGATTCCCTGCTCCTGGAAGAGATGGACGATTTGCTGATCGGTAAGAGGCTTTGCGCTGTTCTCTTCGCCCACCATCTTTTCCAGCTTGGCGCGAATCGAGCGCGCACTGGCATCCTCCCCGGAGGCGGTCGAGAGCGCACTGGAGAAGAAGAACTTGAGCGGCAGCACGCCACGAGGAGTCTGGACGTACTTCTCGTTGGTGACCCGGCTGACGGTGGATTCATGCATGTTGATGACCTCAGCCACCTCGCGGAGCGTGAGCGGCTTGAGATATTCGATCCCCTTTTCGAAGAAGTCGCGCTGCCGGTCGACGATGAAGTTCATCACCTTGAGCATGGTCTGTCGCCGCTGCTCGATGGCCTGAATCATCCAGTTTGCGCTGTTCATCTTCGAGGCGATGAACTCCCGGTTTTCCGGCGTCATCTTCTTTTTGTCGCGGGCGATCTCCTGATAGGAGCGGCTCAGTCGAAGCCGGGGCATTCCGGTATCGTTCAGGAACACCTGATACCGCCCCCCGATTTTCTCGACGATCAGATCGGGAATGATGTACCCGTCGCTCTGCTCGGCGTACTTGAGGCCGGGCTTGGGGTCGAGCCGGGAGAGCTGGTCTGCCGCGGCCTGAACCGCAGCCGGCTCGACCCCGAACCGCTTGGCCAAGTCATTCCACCGGTGAGCAATCAGATCGGGGAAGGCTTCGTTCACCAGCCGGTACGTCAGTGAGCTCGTGTCGCCCAGTTCTACCAGCTGGATGAGGAGGCATTCACGGAGGTCACGGGCGCCGGTTCCAGACGGGTCGAGCCGCTGGATGATGGCCAGCATGTCCTCGGCCTCCTGCGTGCTGTAGAAGGGCGGAGAAGCCGGAGAAGACGGTGCCGGCGGCGAGCTGAGGGTTGAAGTGGGTGACGGCGTGCTTTGAGTGGGTCCGGTGGCCGACAGCGTGGCTTCAGACGACGCGCCGAAATCGTCGAGGCTTTCCTCTGCCTCATTTCCGTCTTCTTCGTTCTCTCCGCCTCCGGTCAGGTGCCCGGCCATCAGCTGGTTCACCGAGCCGAGGATCTCATCCAGGGAGGCCGCGAGGTAGCCTTCCTCGTTGATATTGCCCAGGAACTCTTCGGCCAGAAGCAGTTGCCGGGGGGTCAAGATCAGCATCTGGAGCTGTTCCCGGAGGTGGTCGATCAGGTTCCGGGTCTCCACCGTGACGGGCTCGGTGTACTCCAGCTGCTCGTACTGCTCCCGGGTGCCGCCCACCTCGAAGCCGTTGAGGAGAATTTCCTCCCAATCGACTTCTTCCTCCTTCTCCTTCTGCTCCTTTTGCTCCTCGGCGGCGGGCTGCTCGGTGGTCTCGTCCTCCGGCTCGAGCAGCTCCAGGAAGGGGTTAGCCAGCAGCTCCTGCTTGAGGTGCTGCTGCAGATCCATCATGGGCATGTACAGCATATCCATGGCCTGGTAGAGCCGTGGATTGACCCGGAGCTCCTGGCGAAGGCTGGTGTGCTGGGAAAGCCCGGTTCTCATGCGACTGCCTCGAGTCGGGCCCGAAGCCTGGCCGTGAGGGTGGGTCCGAGATACAACTGCGCGACACGGTCGTCATAGACCAGCTCACGAACGGTTCCCGAGGCCTGCACTTTGCCTTCGAACATGATGTATGCCCGGTCTACAATGTCGAGGGTCTGTTCAACGTTATGATCGGTAATCAGCACGCCGATCCCGCGGTGCCGCAGTCCTGCGACGATCGTTTGGATGTCGTGAACCGCGATCGGGTCTACTCCGGCGAACGGCTCGTCCAGCAGCATGAACTTGGGATCGGAGACCAAGGCCCGGGTGATCTCCAGTCGGCGCCGCTCGCCTCCACTCAGTGAGTAGGCCCGGCTCTTTCTCAGATGCTTGATGGACAACTCGTCAAGCATGCGATCGAGCTGCCGGTGACGCTCCTCCCGAGCCATCGGTCGGGTCTCCAAAATGGCCAGGATGTTCTCCTCGACGGTCATCCTTCGGAACACCGAGGGTTCCTGGGCCAGATACCCGATGCCGCTTCGTGCCCGCTGATACATCGGCGCGCTGGTCAATTCCACGCCGTCCAGCAGTACCCGTCCTTCGTCGGGCAGGATCAAACCAGTAATAAGGTAGAAGGTCGTGGTCTTTCCCGCCCCATTGGGCCCCAGCAGACCAACGATCTCGCCCTGCTCAACTCTCACGCTGACCCGGTCGACCACTGGCCGGCCCTTGAAGCTCTTGCGCAGATCAAGGCCCTCGAGAACGCTGGCGGAGGTGCGCTTTCGGGTGTAGGTCTTGGCCCGTTGCACCGCCCGGCGGGCGGAGCTCAGGAGCGCGTCATAGACCGTTTGCCGTTCTTGCTGCGTGGGCCCCCACCAGGCCACTCGGGGCCGCACCGTCTGCCAATAGCCCGCGGCCGTGTCCAGGATCCATCCCTCGGTGGCCAGGCGCGGCAGCACGGAGGAAGTGAGGTGGTGCCGGACGTCGTCGCCGGAGACTTCCTGGTCCGCCTCTCCGATCTGCTGGTAACAGGCGAGGTAGGCCTCGCGATAGCTATGCACCAGATCCGAGAAGGCGATACTGTCTGTCGGTCCGGCCGCGCGTACGATGGCCGCCAATCCGATCGGGACCGACGGATCACGGTCGCCCAGGGCGGATACCCACTCCGGTGCGGTCATCGGCCCCCCTGGCGCCGCGACAGCGAGTCGCTGCGGGTCCGAAGGGAATCAGCCGGTGGAGCGTCACTTGCCTCGAGCTGAATTCCGTCCTGGAGCCCCTGGACGTCCACCCGGTCCACTCCGCCCTGAGCTCCCCGCTTCATGGTCATGACGATCACGTCGCCCCGGGCGTAATTGATCGATGGCCGATCGGGGTACCGCGGACTGGGATCGAGATGAAACGACTGGGCGCGTTTTCGGGCCACGATCCGACTCAAGGCCGCGTGCTGGGTTCCGGCCGAATCCTTCTGGACGAACTGAGCGACCACGGTGTCGCCCCGCATCCAGTCTCGCTGTTTGGTTCGGGCATCGATGGTGCCGCCGAGCCAGGCTTTGCCGAATCCCCGGACTTCCTTCAACTGCTGGCCCGGCGTGTCCAGGGCCAGTGAGTCCGCCCGCATGGCATACGCGGGCGAGTTGGCGTTGGGCCGAATCGAGTCTCCCCAGGCCAGAGTTCGTTCCAGCCTGCGATTCTTGATGTCGAGACCAATAGTATCGGCAACCAGGTCCCACTCCTTGCTCACGGCATGACCATTGCCCTTGGCGATCACATAGTTGATCTCCCGCCCCTGCAGCTTGAGGTCGAGCCGCTTCCCGGTCAGGCTGAAGCTGTCCCGGCCCAAACCCCGCATGATGGGGGCTCCACCCACCAGGGTGCCGTCGCTGCCCTTCCCCGTGTCCAGCCGTAGCGAGTCGCCCCGGGCGGAAAAATCACTCCGATCGATGGTGACCTTGCCCCCCGCCCAGAGCCGATCGTTGCCCTTGAACCGGACCCGGTCGGCCACGATCATGTAGGGCTCCGCAGGTTTGCGCAGTCGGCTCGGCATCGGCGTATTCGATGCGAGGCCGGCCGGTGGCATACATCGCCAGCGTGTCCCTCACCCCTTTCACCACCCGATAGTAGTCCAGCGCCGGCCCGGTGAGCTTGGAGCCGTTCCGAAGGTTCTGGGTGAAGACCTTACCCCGGGCCTCCCACTTCTCGCCGTTCTTGTAGTAGGTGCCCTTGTCCGCGTCCATGGTGAGGGTGGAGTCGCGGTACTTCACGTTCCCGATGAAACGCACCACAGTGCCGCCGTAGGCTGCCACGCTGTCGCTTTGCATGGTGACCTGTGAGCCCTTACAGCGGAGCTGAACGTTGCCGCCCGCAAAGTAGTTGGTGCCCTGCGGCGTCTCGACCACGGCGCCCTGCCGGTCCACGTTGGTGATCTGGAAGACGCAGTGGCCGGCTTGGCCGTTCGCGGTGGCGACCGCAAAGAAGGTCAGCAGGCCAGCCAAGCGGGGGGCGGCGGGGCAGGCGGGGCGACCGCAGCAACAACCCTCACTGCCGTTGGAAGCTGCCTCCCTGCCCCGCTACCCCGCTGCCCCGTCTCATTGCCCCGGCAGCAGCATGCCGTTGCCGGTAACGCCGCGCGGGCGATCGGTGACGACATTCTTGAAGTCAGGGTCCGAGCGGAAGCTGTTTCCTTCCAGGTGCTCGTCTCCCCGATCGAAGGTGAAGTGCTGGTCCGTCATGATCAGATTGGTTGCGTTCTCGTAGCGCAGAGCGCTGGTGGCCAATCGGCGCCCATCTGGGGAGACGACCACCACGTTGCCCTTGGCCTCCATCGAGCCGTCCTGCCAGCGGTAGGTCCCCCGCTGAGCGGTGAGGGTCGAGCTCTCCGCCCCTTTCACATCGAAGAAGACGACCTTCACCTTGTGTAGCTCGGTGATCTGCGTCGGCTCGTAGAAAAAGGCGGTGTCGGCCTCGACCCGGCTCCGCAGGATCCCCTCGTTGGTGACGTAATGAGAAAATCCCTCGAGCACCTGGTCGGCGCTGTCCGCGGCCTGCACGGTGGTCGTGGGTTTGACCCCGGGGTCCTCGCATGAAAGGACGGGGACGAGGGGAAGGACGGGAATGACGGAAAGGAACAGCCTTCCCCGAAGCGCTCATGCGGCGCCAAAGAGTCTGGACGTTCCCGTCCTTCCCGTCCTTCCCGTCTTTTCCGCCCTGTCCATCACACCGCCCCCGCTCGCATCAGATCGTGCAGGTGAACAACGCCCACAATCGCCCCGCCATTCTCCACCACCGGGAGCACGATGACGCCGTGCGTCTGCATCACGCCCACCGCTGCGGCTGCCAGATCGTCAGGAGCCGCGGTCTTCGGAGATCGATTCATGACCGCTGCCACGGGACGCTCCAAGAAGTTGGGATCGCGCTCGGCCAGCCGGGTCAGATCGCCGGTGGTCAGGACGCCGGACAGATGGCCGCTATCGGCTACCATCGCGAGTCCGCGGTCGTGAGCCAGGCTCACCACAGCCTCTTTCATCGGGGCCTCAGAACGCAGCAGGCGCCCGGGGGGCAGCATCACATCCCGTACGCGGAGCAGGAGTCGCAGACCCAGGCTGCCTTTCGGATGTCTCTGGGCGAAGGCCTTGGCGAACTCCTCTCCACGAAATCCCCTCTCCTCCAGCAGCGCTATGGCGAGCGCATCGCCCAACGCCAATGCCACGCTGGTGCTCGTGGTGGGCGCTACGCTGTCGGGACCGGCCTCCTCCCGGACCCGGCCATCCAGAACGACCGAAGCCAGCCGCGCTAATGCAGAGTCCACGGCTCCGGTAATGGCAATGATCGGGACGCTCAGCCGTTGGAGCGAGCCCACCAGGGAGAACAAATCCTCCGATTCGCCGCTGTTGCTGAGAACGATGGCCACATCGTCTTTCCCAACAATTCCTAGATCACCGTGGAGCGAATCCACCGGATGGAGATACGAGGCCGGAGTCCCGGTCGACGTCAACGTTGCGGCAATCTTCCTGGCGATGAGGCCGGATTTCCCCACGCCGGAGACGATGACCCTGCCTTTGGCGCCGGCCAGGATCCGCACGGCTCTGGCGAATGCCGAATCCAGCCGGCCTGCCGCGGCAGAGATCTCGGACGCCTCCAGCTCGAGGACTCGACGTCCAACCTGGATCAGGTCCGATTCCTTAAGCGGCACCGGCGGCCTGCTCCGTGAAGTAGCGTTCGAGAATGGCCGGCCATTCGCCGCGGGCGCGAAGCAATGCCTCAACCACCTCGCGGACGGCGCCGTGCCCGCCCCGGGCGCTGGTGGTATAAGTCGAGATCTCTTTGACCTCGGCAACGGCGTTGGCGACCGCGATCGGGAGTCCTACTCGTCGGAGTATCGGCAGGTCGGCCAGATCGTCACCCACAAAGGCAACTTCGTGCCACCCAACGCCGAGCCGCTGAAGGACCTGCTCGAATGCCTCGGCCTTCCGCGGTCCAGGAACCTGCAGCAGCTCCTCGACTCGCAACTCCGCCGCACGAAGGGCGGTAGCATCCGAAGCGCGCCCGCTGACCCAGACCACCGGCATTCCCGCGGTCTTGAGCAGGATGAGGCCCAGTCCGTCCTGAATATCGAAACGCTTCAGCTCGACCCGATCCCCGGCCACGGGACCGATGTATACCCCGTTGTCGGTGAGCACTCCATCGACATCCAGGCCAAGGAGACGAACCTTCCGGGCTGCTGCAGCGGTTAGCGCGCTCATACTCGGGCTCTGCCCCATATCTCGAGCGTCTGGCCGACCAGTTCGGCCAAACGCTCGAGCGGCCATTGGGTGGCGGAGTCGCTGAGGGCCGCGGCAGGATCGGGATGGGTCTCGAGAAAAAAGCCGTCGGCACCGGCGGCCGCGGCGGCCGCCAGGAGGGTCGGTATGAATTCGCGCTGGCCTCCACTGGAGCCTGCGTCCCCCTGGCCCGGCTGCTGCACCGAGTGGGTTGCATCGAAGATGACCGGCGCTCCAGTCGCGGAGCGGAGGCGGCTGAAGTTCCGCATGTCCACCACCAGGTCGCCGTACCCGAAGAAGGTGCCGCGCTCCGTCACAGCCACTTCCGGAGCTCCTGCGCTGCGCACCTTCTCCACGGCTCCCCGCATGGCCTCGGGATCCAGCCACTGCCCTTTCTTCACATTGACCGGTTTCCCGCTGCGGCCCGCGGCAATCAGCAGGTCGGTCTGACGACAGAGAAAGGCCGGGATCTGCAATGCATCGACGACCTGGGCCACCGGAAGCGCCTGCTGAGGCTCGTGAATGTCGGTGAGAACTGGGAGACCACTCTCGGTCCGGGCACGCTCGAGCGACCGAAGTCCTTCCTGCAGGCCGGGCCCGCGACTGGCACCCAAACGGGATCGGTTCGCCTTGTCGAAACTGGCCTTCAGGCAAACGGGGATGCCGAGGTCGCGCTCCAGACCGGCGAGCACCTCCGCTACTCGCAGGAGCACATCCCCCGGCTCAATGACACACGGCCCAGCGATGAGGAAAGGTGTCCGGCCGAACGACCACGGCACCTAGCGCGTGCTCCGGGCCAGCTCCTCCGCCGCGGCTCGGGCCGGCGCGGTTTCCCGGCGGCGAAGCGCCGCCGCGATGAACCCGGCAAAGAGCGGGTGGGGACGAGTCGGCCGTGATTTCAGCTCGGGATGAAACTGGCAGCCAATGAACCAGGCGTGGTCGGGCAGCTCGATGACCTCCACGAGCCCTCCGTCCGGCGACTGGCCGGACAGTCGGAGGCCGAACTCGGCCAGCACATCACGATAGGCGTTGCTCACCTCCCAGCGATGGCGGTGGCGCTCGCTGATCTCGGTCGAGCCATAGGCCTGGGCTGCCCTGGACCCGGGGCGCAGCCGTGCGGCGTAGGCGCCCAGGCGCATGGTTCCACCCAGGTCCGATATGTCCCGCTGCGAGTGCATCAGGGAGATGACAGGTGTCTCGCAGTTGGGCTCGAATTCCGTGCTGTTGGTGTCCGGCAGCCGGCAGACGTTGCGGGCAAACTCGATAATGGCCACCTGGAGACCGAGGCAAATTCCGAAGAAGGGCAGATCATTCTCCCGGGCCCACCGAATAGCCTCCACCATTCCGCCGATGCCCCGCTCTCCGAAGCCCCCGGGAATCAAGAGTCCGTCGTAACCGCTGAGCAGGCGAGCAGTGGCGGGCCGATCGGTGAACTGATCGCTGGCGATCCATTCGACATCCACCTTGGCGTCGTTCGGAATTCCGCCATGGATAAGGGCCTCCTGCACCGACTTGTAGGCGTCGCGCAGGTCGGTGTACTTCCCCACCACCGCGATCCGGACCCGTTTGGTGGGGCGGAGAATGCGCTCGGTCATCGACCTCCAGCCCTGGAGATCAGGCTCCCGGGTTTCCAGCCGCAGGCGCTGGCACACCTCGCGGTCGAGCCCCTGCTCCAGGAATCGCAGGGGGATCTCGTAGATGGATTTGACATCCGGGCTCTCGATGACGCAGCCGAAGTCCACGTTGCAGAACAGCGCGATCTTGCGCTTGATATCCACCGCGATCGGCTGCTCGCTTCGACAGATCAGGATATCGGGCTGAATTCCGATCTCCATCAGGTCCCGCACGGAGTGCTGGGTGGGCTTGGTCTTGAGCTCCCCGGCCGCGGCGATATAGGGCACCAGGGTCAGGTGGATGAACAAGGCGTTGTCCCGGCCGACTTCCTGGCGGAACTGCCGGATCGCCTCGAGGAACGGAAGCGATTCGATGTCGCCCACGGTGCCGCCGATTTCCGTGATGACGACATCGTGCCCCGGGCGCGGTCCGCCGAATGGCATTCTTGATCTCGTCGGTGATGTGGGGAATCACCTGCACCGTCGAGCCGAGATATTCGCCCCGCCGTTCCTTGTTGATTACCGTCTGATAAATCCAGCCGGTGGTAATGTTGTTCTGCCGGGAGAGCGATCGGTCGATGAAGCGCTCATAATGCCCGAGATCCAGATCGGTTTCGGCCCCGTCGTCGGTCACGAACACCTCGCCGTGCTGGAACGGCGACATGGTCCCGGGATCCACGTTGATATAGGGATCGAATTTCTGCATCGTGACGCTGAGCCCGCGCTCTACCAACAGGCGTCCTAGAGAAGCGGCGGCGATGCCCTTTCCCAGTGAGGACACAACGCCGCCGGTCACGAAGATGTACTTTGTCGAGTTCGGACTAGTCGTCATTAGACCTGCCCTTGATAAGCGTGCCAGTGAGCTTCTGCTCGTCGAAGGTCCTCGGGAGTGTCTATCCCGGGGAGCGCCACCTCTTCCAGTTGTGCCACTCCAATGCTCAAGCCATGATGCAGCGCCCGCAGCTGCTCCAGTTGTTCGGCTTGTTCAGCCGGGCAGGGCGACAGCGTCGGCCACCGGGTGATGGCCTGCCGACTGTAGGCATAGATGCCCACGTGCTGCCAGTACAAACCTTCAGTCTCCTGTCCTCTATCGCGGAGGTGTGGAATAACCGCGCGGGAAAAATACAAAGCCCGCCCCCGCGCATCGAAAACCACTTTGACCCGACTCGGATCCGACGCGAGTCCCGGAGCGAGGGGTGCCGCTGCGGTCCCGACGTCTTCTCCCCCTCTCACTCGCCCAATCGATCCGGCCAGAGCTTCACGGGAGAAAAACGGTTCGTCCCCCTGGATGTTGACCACCACATCGAACTCGCCGAAATCCGGCCTCCCGGCCACCTCCGCCACGCGATCGGTTCCGCTCGAATGCGAGGGATCGGTCATCACGGCCTCCACCCCCCGGGACTTCACTGCGTCCGCCACCCTGGGCGAATCGGTGGCCAGAACCAAACGGTCTACCAGTCGGTGCTCCAGCACGCGCTCGATGACCCGGGTGATGAGTGGCTCACCTGCCAGCAGTTGAAGCGGTTTATCGGGGAGGCGAGTTGAGCCGAGACGAGCCGGAATGACACCCAGGACGCGCATCACGGAAACTAACAGGCCACCATGGCTGAGTCAAAAGTTGTGCCGTACTACTCAACAGAGGATTGACAAAGCCTAGTTATTTGTATTTACGCAAGTTAGACGGCAGCAGCGGGAGTCGAGAGGAGCGGCAGGCCGGCCAGTGAGAGGAAGTTCCAGAGGAGACGCTTTCCGGCCCTGGTTCCTACCGATTCGGGGTGGAACTGCACTCCGTAAACCGGAAGCGAACGGTGGCACAGAGCCATAATCTCGCTCCCGGCCGGCCGGTCCTCAGACCAGGCCGTAACCTCCAGGACCGGGGGCAGCCCGTCGGCGGAGACCACCAGTGAGTGATAGCGCATTACCTCGAGCGGTGAGAGGATATCCCGGAAAAGTGGGTGACCTGAGTGCACCACGGACGTGGTCTTGCCGTGCATGAGCCGCTCGGCACGAACGACCTTCCCGCCGAAGGCTTCACCGATTGCCTGATGGCCCAGACACACCCCGAGAATCGGCACTTGCCCGGCAGCGGCGCGAATCAAGTCTACCGAGATGCCAGCGTCACTCGGAGTGCACGGCCCCGGAGAAATGAGGATTGCCAGTGGCCGCAACGCGAGGGCGTCCTCCACCGAGATGGCATCATTCCGGTACACCACGGGGTCAGCGCCAAGCTCGCCGGCGTACTGCACCAGGTTGTAGGTGAAACTGTCGTAGTTATCCAGGACCAGAAGCATGAACGGTGGTTTACCGGTTGGGGTTGCGGGTGCCCGGCACTCGGCCCGCCCGACGAGCTGAGTCGGCCCGGCGCTCCCCTTCTTCCCGGAGCGAGTCTACCAGACGCTGACTGTGCGCCACGATGGAATCCGCCCGGCTCGAGGCCGCCTCAGCGATCGAGTCGGCCCGCGCTTCCGCAGCGTCGCCGATGGACTCCGCCTGGGCCTCGGCCGCCGCACCGATGGAGTCTTCGCATGTCATTCGAATCGTCAAAGTGACCCTCTCGGAGATCATTTACCATATCGTCCGGCAGCAGGAGCGGCACCGTCACGTTGCCCGGCTGAAAGATCGCTCGGCCGAACTCCTGGAATCCGGGTGCGGAGTCGCCGGGGTGGAGGCAGGTGAACACCCCGCTCGACTTGTCACCGGCCCGGATGCGAACGTTGCCCGGCTTATGATCCTCATCGAGGTTGGCGGTCAGCCGGCAACCTTCCAGTCCGCGCGCCACCGCAGAATCTCGCACTTTGGCCTCCAGCTCCACCGCCGAGATTTGCTTTGGCGCGTTACGCAGCAACACCACCCTGCTCACAGTTACCGAGCTTCTGACCATTCAAGTGGAAGGGGATGAACGCCAGCGGAAGCGTGATGGGGCCGCTGCCCTCGACAACGTGACGAACCCTGCCGACGCCCTGCCTGGCCAGAGAAACGCCGATCATGCCTACGATGAAGATGGCCAGTGCACCGAGGGCAATTCGCAGCCAATAGTTTCGCATAAATTCCGCCTGCCCCTACGCTTGGGGTGATATGTTTCGTAATGTGACGTGCCGCAGATCATGAAAGTTTCACCCGGTACCTGCGCGGGGCACCCGTGATCCAAGTGGATGGCTTGCACAAACTTTACGGTGACTTCCCCGCTGTCCAGGGGCTCAGCTTTTCGGTGGCTGCCGGCGAAGTGCTGGGCCTCGTTGGTCCTAACGGCGCAGGTAAGACGACCACCATCCGCAGCATCGCTGGAATCATCATTCCCACCAGTGGCCGGATTGAAGTTGCTGGCCACGATCTGAAAACAGCTCCGGTCGAGGCCAAGGGGGCGCTCGCTTTCATTCCGGATGAACCCCACCTGTTCGAGTATCTCACTGTGGAAGAGCATCTTCGCTTTATAGCCCGGCTCTATCGCCTGGGCGATGTGAGCGCTCGAATCCCCGGCCTGCTGGCGGAGCTGGATCTCTCCGATAAGCAGCATGCCCTTCCGGGCGAATTGTCGCGCGGCATGAAGCAGAAGCTCGCCATTGCGTGCGGGCTGCTACACGATCCCAAGGCGCTGCTGCTGGATGAGCCTCTCACCGGGCTGGATCCGGTTGGCATTCGACGGATGAAGAGCACGATCATGCGCCGGGCAGCGGCGGGCACGGCGGTGATTTTGAGCTCGCACCTGTTGCACCTGATCGAGGAGATCTGCACCAGAGTTCTCGTGATGCAACGAGGCCAGGCGGTCGCTTTCGGTAGCATCCCAGAAATTTTGGCGCAGCGCCCGGACCTACGCTCGCGCAAGCTGGAGGATGTCTTTCTGGCCCTCATTGGCCAGGAGGACGACGCCGGGCAGCCATGATCGGCGTGTTCGGGTATCTCACCTGGCGATCGGCCCGTAACCGCATTGTGAGACAATTCCGGCAGCTCAGAAGTCCCCGCTACCTCGCGGCACTCCTGCTCGGCCTTGCCTACCTCTGGTTCGTGGTGATCGGCCAGCGACCGACGACGCCCGCCGCCGCAGCGGTAGATCCGAAGGTACTCGAGCTGATCGGCGCCTTCGCCCTCTTCGGCGCCGTCGCATGGGGATGGATCTTCGGCGTGGAGCGGCGAGTGCTGGCCTTCACCCCGGCCGAAGTCACTTTCCTCTTCTCCGGACCGGTCTCCCGGCAAGGCCTGATTCAGTTCAAGCTGCTCCGGACCCAGCTGCTCATCCTGTTCAACGCGCTGCTCTGGACCCTGATACTGTCGCGCGAGCGCTTCGGTGTGTCAGCCTGGCTCAGAGTGATCTCGATCTGGATCATGCTGACGACCCTCTCATTTCACCGGCTGGGCGCCTCGTTCGTTCGCACCAGCCTGTCGGAGCATGGGCGGCTCGGGGCGCGTCACCGGTCAGTCTCACTCACCGTGCTGGGCGCATTCCTCGTTGCCCTGGTGTGGAGCATCGCCGATGCCTTGCCCGAGCTCGTGGCGGCGCGGCAGCAAACGGGATCCAGCTTTCTCACCGCCGTGGCCGCCACGTTTGATCGCCCCCTGCCCCGCCTGCTGACGTACCCCTTCCGCATCATGATTCGCCCGCTCGCAGCCCACAGCGTGGCGGAGTGGTTCGCAAGTCTCTGGCCTGCCCTGCTGCTGATGGTGCTGCACTACGTGTGGGTGATTCGTTCTGACACCGCTTTCGAGGAAGCCGCGGCGGAAGCGTCGCTCCGCAGAGTCACAGCGCTTGCGAGTGGAAGCGTCAAGGTTCCCGCCACTCGGAATCGGCCCAGACGTGCACTGATTCGGCTCTCCGCTACTGGATGGCCGGCGGGCGCCATTCTGTGGAAGAATCTGGTGGCAGCCACCCGGACGCGTAGGATGCGGAACTTGGCAGTGTCGCTCACTGCTGGCAGGCGGGATTGTAGCGGTGCTCTCCTTTGACCCCGAAGGAACTCTCGCGGAAGCCGCAGGCTGGCTCGCGCTTTTCTGGGCCGGCCTGATGGTGATCACTGGGCCACAGTACGTGCGGAACGACCTGCGCAGCGACCTGCCGAAGCTGGATCTGCTGCGGAGCTACCCGCTGCGAGGGTGGTCCGTGGTCCTGGCCGAGGCAGGAGCCTCGACTCTGATGCTCACCCTGATGGAGATCGCTCTGCTGAGTCTCAGCTATCTCGCATTTCTGGGAAATCAGACACTGGACGCCGGGCTGGAAGAGCGCACGCTGCTCCTGCTGCTCAGCCTGGTGTTTCTGCCGCCGATCAACTTGCTGGGCATGCTGATTCAGAACGGAGCGGCGCTGCTCTATCCCGCCTGGGTACGGGTGGGTGCGGGGCGTCCTGGAGGAGTCGAGACCCTGGGTCAGAATCTCCTGATGCTTATTGCGTTTGCGGTGCTGCTCGCCATCACGCTGCTGATACCGGCCGCGCTTGCCGGTGGAAGCTATCTCCTGCTACGGCCAGGCATAGGAGAGTGGGCCCTGATCCCGGCCGGAGGCCTCGCCCTTCTCGCCATGGGATTCGAGGCCTCCTGGATAGTGGAGTGGTTGGGCGGTCTGTTCGAACGTACCGACCCGGTGGCGGCGGGGATCACGGCTTGACCTGGAGAGTTGGCGCTCAGCCGCGCGGATGAAATTGCTTGTGCACCGACCGCAAATATTCCCGGTCCACATGGGTGTAAATCTGAGTGGTCGACAGGTCGGCGTGGCCCAACATCTCCTGCACTGCCCGAAGATCTGCGCCGCCCTCCAGGAGGTGGGTGGCAAAGCTGTGACGCAGCGTGTGCGGAGTAACCCTCTTCGGAATGCCGGCGCGCTCGGCTGCGCGTTTGACCACGCCCCAGGCGCCGACCCGGGAGAGCGGCTCGCCCCGGGCATTGAGAAGCACGCGCCCCTTGCTCTTTCCCCGGTCCAACTCGGGTCGCATCGTGTGGAGGTATACCGATACCGCCCCAATGACGCTCCGGCCGATGGGCACCAGCCGCTCCTTGCTTCCCTTCCCAAACACCCGAATCAGATTCTCGGTCAGCAGCAGGTCGGTCAAGCCGAGCGAGCACAGTTCCGAGACCCTCAATCCCGCGCCATAGGCCAGCTCCAGCAGCGCCCGATCGCGCCAGGCCAGGGGTTGCTCGACCTTGGGTGAGCCGAGCAGTGCCTCGACTTCCGTGACGCTGAGGGTCTCGGGCAACACTCGGCCCCGCCGCGGGCTTTCCAGGCGATCACTGGGGTCGTCCCTGACTCGTCCCTCACCCAGAAGAAATCCGTAGTAAGTCCGGATGGCCGACACGCTTCGGCGGATCGAGGACGCGCTGAGTCCCAGATCCTTGAGAAGAAACACGAATTCCCGGAGCAGCCCGCGGGTGAGCTGTCCCGGATCCCGGACACCGCGCGAAGTGGCAAACTCTCCCAGACGGCGAAGGTCCCGGAGATAGGCCTCCACGGTGTTGGCGCTATGGCCCGACTCGAGCGCGAGGAAATCGCGGAAGCTTTCCAGCCAAAAGTCCCGGTCGATCTGGAGCCGGACGACGGCTATCGCGCTCACGGCTGCCCTGCCCGCTGGAGACGACTGCGCACTTCTATGAGATCCTCCTTGCGGAGGCCGAGAAGCTCTCCTGCCAGGTGCATGAGCCGCTCCTCGTGCTGGCCAATGACTCCGTCGCTGAAAGCGACCGTCCACATTCGCTCCACCAGAGCGAGTCGCTGGCTTTGGCCGAAACGCCCGCGCAACCGGGAGGCGTACCCGGCAAAGCGGGTCTTTCGGTCGTGCTCGGGCTCGGGCGAGGGTTGTCCTTCCGGCGTCAGTCCCCAGCGATCCCGCAGGTGGGCGGCCACCAGGTCGCGATCCGCTTCGGTGAGCGCGGTGTCGGCATAAGCCAGTTCCAGAACCAGCAGGGCGGCCGCCTGCTGGGCCGACCCTTCGGCGATCTCCGAACCGGCCAAAAACGTGGGGGTCGCGGGATCCAGCGCGTCACGGGTTGCATGCCATACTCGCTCCCGCTGCCGGCGGCGCCGGTTACGCAGGTACATCACGACGCCCAGCAGCACCAGCACTACGGTGATGATGCCGAGAGTTCGGTTCACTCCGAGCAGAATGTGATTGATCCGACCCCATTCGGCTCCGATCACCGAACCCAGCAGCGTGATGCTGCCGTACCAGATGGCAGATGCCACTCCCATCGGCACCAAGGTGCGTACGGCGCTCAGATGAATCAGGCCGGCAAATGGAGGCACCACCGCGCGAATGCCGGGCAGAAAACGGCTGACAAAGATCCCGGCTACGCCGAATCTGAGATACTCGCGCTCGATAATGGCCAATGACCGCGGCGCCAGGAGCCGGCGTCCCAGCTTCGTAGCAAAGAGCCGGCGGCCGTAGCGGCGGGAGACCAGATACACTGCCGCGGCGCCTGCGAGGTTGGCCACCCAGGTCACCAGAAAGACGCCCACCGGAGTGGTCAGTCCCCGGTTGGTAAGGAAGGCACCCAGCGCCACAGCAGCATCCGACGGCACCGGCGGAATCACGTTCTCGATCGCGGCTAACAGAGCGAGAACCGAGTAGACCGCGCCGGGGGGAAGCTGCGACACCCACCCGAGCAGAGACTCTATCAGCGGGCCTCCAGAGTGGCGACCGCAATTACCGCGACGCCTTCGCCCCGCCCAATAAAGCCCATGCCTTCATTGGTCTTCGCCTTGAGGCTCACCGATCCCGGGCTGGCGCCCAACCAGCTGGCCAGGGTGGCTGCCATCTGCGGAAGGTGAGGGCCAAGCCGGGGCTGTTCGGTGATGATGGTCAGGTCGGCCTGCTGGAGGGAAAACCCGCGAGACCTCACCAGCTCGTGAGCCGTATGGAGCAGCTCCATCGAGTCGGCGTCTTTCCAGCGTGGATCGTGGTCGGGGAACAGATGGCCGATATCGCCCGCCGCCGCTGCGCCGAGCATGGCGTCGATCAGGGCGTGAGCCACGGCATCGGCATCGGAATGGCCGGCGAGCCCGTGAGGATGAGGAATTGTGACGCCACCCAGCACCAGCGGACGACCCTCGACAAATCGGTGCGAGTCGTAGCCGATGCCGACCCGGATCATGCGGCCACGGTGGCAGGCTCATCGATGATTGAGTAGTCCTGACGTCGCCGCCTGACGAGGTATCCCGCGTCGCGGATGCACCGTTCCATCTCTTCGATGGTGGCGCGGTGGGTAGTGCCCGCCGAGGAGACGACGTTCTCCTCCATCATCAGACTGCCGAAATCATTGGCCCCGAACTGAAGGGCGATCTGGCCCACCTTGAGGCCCATGGTGACCCAGGAAGACTGAAGGTTGGGGACATTGTTGCAGATGATCCGTCCCATGGCAAGCGTGCGCAAATAGCTCACCGCGTCAGTCTTTTTCTGGTCAGACATCTCGGTACCTTCAGGCTGCAGCGGCCAGCAGATGAAGGCGGTAAAGCCCCCCGTGCGGGCCTGCAGTTCTCTTACCCGGAGCAGGTGCTCGATTCGATCGGCATCCGTCTCTCCGAGTCCATACATCATGGTGACGGAAGTCTTCATCCCCTGACGCATGGGCTTCTTCCTGGACCCCGAGCCACTCTTCCGTCTGGGCCTTCTTGCGGGCGACGCGCTGGCGGACTTCATCCACCAGAATTTCGCCGCCCCCGCCCGGGATGCTGTCGAGTCCCGCCTCGCGGAGCTCCCGCACAACTTCGGCGACGGGCAGTCCGAAACGCTCGCTGAAGAACACGACTTCGGAGGGAGAAAAGCCGTGGATGTGAATCGGGTGATGCCGCTTGATGTAGCGCATCAACTCGAGGTACCACTCGAACGGAATGTACGGATTGTGCCCGCCCTGGAGCAGAATCTGAACGCCGCCGATCGCCTTGCACTCGTCGATCTTGGCGCCGATCTGCTCGAAGCTGAGGACGTAGCCTTCGCGGTTCTTGGGCCGTCGATAGAATGCGCAGAACTTGCAGTCGGCGACGCAGACGTTGGTGTAGTTGATGTTCCGATCGATGATGTAGGTGACCACCCTCTCCGGGTGATGCCGCCACCGCTCGGCGTCGGCGAGCTGCCCCAGCTCGAGGAGCGAGGCCCGCTGATAGAGCTCCAGATAGTCTTTGAACTCGCTTGAAGTCCGATCTATAACGCTCCATACTGACAGCCCTTTACAAGATGTACTTACTGCAGTCTATCAGCCCTTTACGGCGACGGCTCTACCGCTATGTCGGTTCTATGCCGCCGAGATGAAGGAGAGCGACCCGTCCGGCACGAGTCCGTCCTGAGCGAGGCGGCGGAAGAAATCGGTGAGGCCCGCCAGGTGACGATAGGACAAGGCGTAATCCAGGTCGCCCAGATAGGCGCGACAGACTGACTCGGCTACGCCGGTGTTGGCGGCTGCGGCGGCGGCGAGCTCGTCCAGGTGGGCCAGACCCCATTCCCGGGATTCCATGAGCCGGCGATGCACCGTCCGTACTCGGGCGGCGGGGGCATCCCGCCGCGACGCCCATACTGCGAAGACAAAGGGCAGCCCGGTCCACTGCTTCCACTCCTCGCCCAGGTCGACCCGGACCGGGTAGTTCGGCTGGGACGAGAGGTGCAGGGCCGCGTCGCCAATGACCAGCACGGCGTCGTGGGGGAGTCCGGCGAGCGATGCGAGATCAGCGGCTTCGGCGCGGGCGGTAGCAAAGTTCGGCATAATGCCCCAGCGGTGGCGGCAGAGCAGCTCCAGGAGAAGTACCGAGGTGCGGGACGAGGCGCTGAGTAACACCGTCCGTCCGGTCAGCTCCTCGACTGGGCGCTTGGAGAAGAGCGCCACGCTGTGGACCGGGCCATCGCAGGTGATCGCGAGATCGGGGAGCAGGTCGTAGAGCGCCGAGTTCCTGGCGTACTCGACCGCAGAGACCACGCTCACCTGCAAAGCGCCGGTCGCCATCAGGTCGTTCAGCTCGGATGCGGTTCCGGAGACGATCTCCGCCGGAACATTTATCAGGCCGCGGTCGATGGCTCCGTAGACCGGATAACAGTTGATCCAGGGGATCCGCCCCAGTCTCATGCCGCGTGCACCACCGGGAGGGCGGCACCGCGACGCATCGACGGCTCCGGCGGCGGTTCGTCGAACTCAACCCGCACCGTCTGGTACAGGCTGTCTCGCTCGACGGGCACCTTCCCCGCTCCCCGGATCAGCCCGACCAGGTCCATATAGGGCAGGTGCATGGCGGTATGGGCTCCGGCCTCGTGGTAGATGCGCTCGAACACCACCGTGCCCTCCACATCGTCGCAGCCGAAGCTCAGGGCAACCTGGGAGACGAACGGCGTCACCATCGGCCAATGGGTTTTCACGTGCGGAATGTTATCGAGGAAGAGCCGCCCCACCGCGATGTTCTTGAGATCCTCGTACCCGGTGGTAGCGGTACCCACCCGGCCCATCTCTTCACCCAGCTCGTTGTGATCCGGATGATAGGCGAGCGGGATGTAGGTCAGGAAACCCCCGGTGTCATCCTGCAGACTCCGCAACATGGTCAGGTGCTCGATCCGGTCCTCCGCGGTTTCCACGTGTCCGTACAGCATGGTGCAATTGGTCGGAATTCCCAGCTCGTGGGCGACCCGATGGACCCGCAGCCACTCCTGCCCGGTCAGCTTCCGCTCGGCGATGGTGGCTCGCACCGCGGTGCTGAAGACCTCGGCGCCGCCGCCGGGGAGGCTGGTGAGTCCCGCCTCTTTCATGGCGAGCAGTACCTCGCGCTCGGAGATCTTCTCGATTCGGGCCAGATGGGCGATCTCGACCGCGGTCAGGGCCTTCACATGCACGTGCGGATGCCGCTGCTTCAGGCCCCGGATCATGTCGGTGTAATAGCTGAGCCGGAGCTTGGGGTGAAGTCCGCCGACAATGTGAAACTCACGGGTGGGCATGCCGCTGGCCTGCTCGGCCTCGTGAAATATCTCCTCGAGCGAGCGGGTGTATGCCCCCTCCTCCTTCGGCATCCGGGCAAAGGAGCAGAAGGTGCACGTGTTCCGGAGAATACAGACGTTGGTCGGGTTGATGTGCTGGTTGGCCGAGAAGAAAACGCGGTTGCCGTTGCGGCGGAAATTGGCGAAGTCGGCCAACACACCCAGACCGAGGAGATCCGAGGTGGCATAGAGGGCCAGCCCATCTTCCCGGTCGAGACGTGCACCCGCCGACACCTTCTCGGCAATGGGACGCAGCAGAGGGTCACGCAGCCGTTCTGGATCGATCCCGCCGGGCATTGGATCTCCTTGGAGTGCCGAAGAGTCGAGCCCCAAAATCTACACGGACCGCTGCTGCGGCTGCCACCCGTCTGACCCTTCCCAAGAGCCCCAAATGCACGGAGGGATCCACCAGCCCAAATGCGAGTTGGTGGATCCCTCGGCCCACTGCGAATCGAGGCGGCGCTTCGCTAGCTCTCCCAGCGTTTCACGGCGAGGGTCACGTTGTGCCCGCCAAAACCGAAGGAGTTCGAGAGAGCCACATCTACCCGCCGCTCGACCTTCCGATTAGGGGCGGAATCGAGGTCGCACTCCGGGTCGGGAGTGAACTGATTGATCGTGGGCGGAATGACACCGCAGGTGGAGGACAGCAGGGACACGATGAACTCCAGAGCGCCCGCTCCGCCGAGCAAGTGGCCGGTCATGGACTTGGTGGAGCCGAACACCAGCTTGCGGGCATGCTCTCCAAAGACCGCCTTCACTGCCTCGGTCTCCGCGATATCGCCCTGCGGAGTAGAGGTGCCGTGGGCGTTGATGTACCCGACGTCCTTGGGATCGATGTTTCCGTCCGCCAGGCAGTCGCGGATGGCCCGCTGCGCACCCTCGCCGCCTTCCGCCGGCTGGGTAATGTGATAGGCATCGGCGCTGAGCCCGTACCCGAGCACCTCGCCGAGGATCTGGGCTCCCCGCCGCTCCGCGTGCTCCAGGCTTTCCAGCACGACAATCGCGCCGCCGTCACCCAGGACGAACCCATCGCGATCCTTGTCGAACGGCCGGCTGGCCGTCTCGGGCGAGTCGTTGCGGGTGGAGAGCGCCTTCATGTTGGCGAAGGCCGCCACCGTGAGCCCGGTAATCGCTCCCTCGGAGCCGCCGGTGACAATGGCATCGGCCACGCCGTGGCGGATCAGGTTGAACGATTCACCGATGGCGTGAGCCGATGAGGCACAGGCCGAAACGGTGGCGAAGTTGGGTCCTTTGAGTCCATACCGGATCGACACCAGACCGGCGGCGATATCGGGTATGAACATCGGGACGAAGAATGGGGAGACGCGGTCGGGACCTTTGGTAACAAATGCCCGGCAGTTGTCCTCGTAGGTCTGCATGCCGCCGATGCCGCTTCCGATCACGACCCCGGTGCGCTCGGGAGATGGAAAGCGACCCTCCAACCCGGCCTGGGTGATGGCCTGATGAGCGGCGGCGAGTGCCAGCTGGGCAAAGAGATCGTAGCGCTTGGCCTCTTTGCGGTCGATGTACTGCAGCGGATCGAAGCCCTTTACCTCGCAGGCAAAGCGAACCTGCTGGTTGGAAGCATCGAATTTGGTGATGGGGGCGGCACCTGACCGTCCGGCGAGCAACGCCTGCCAGGTGCTATCCACATCGTTCCCCACCGGCGTCACCAACCCGAGGCCGGTGACCACAACACGACGACTCAAGACTATTTCCCGATCTTTTCGTGCAGGTAAGACATGGCATCGCCGACCGTGCGGAGCTTCTCCGCCTCCTCGTCGGGGATATCAATGTCGAACTCTTTCTCGAACGCCATCACCAGCTCGACCGTGTCGAGGCTGTCCGCTCCGAGATCTTCCATGAAGCTCGCATCGCTGGTCAGCTTCTCCCGCTCGACGCCGAGTTCTTCGACGATGATATCCTTGACCTTCTCTTCCACGTTGCTCATGTCACCCTCGATTAAAGGATTACGGTCCGTCTCAGATTACCATGCCACCATCGACCACCAGCACCTGTCCGGTGATGTAGCCCGCCAAATCCGAGGCGAGAAACAACACCGTGCCCGCGACATCCTCCGGCCGGCCCAATCGGCCCAGCGCGATCTGCTCTAATAATGTGGCTCGGGCTGTATCGGGCAAGGAGGCGGTCATGTCGGTCTCAATAAATCCCGGCGCAATGCAGTTGACCAGAATGTTGCGGCTGGCGTACTCCTTCGCGACACTTTTGGTGAAGCCGATCAGCCCCGCCTTGCTGGCCGCATAATTGGCCTGTCCTTTGTTGCCGGTCAGGCCGACGATGCTGCTCATGTTGATGATGCGCCCGGCTCGCCGCTTCATCATTCCCTTGATGACCGCGCGGGTGGTGTGGAACGCCCCTTTCAGGTTGGCGTCGAGCACCGCATCCCAGTCCTGGTCGGTCAGCCGGAGGAGAATGTTGTCGCGGGTGAGCCCGGCATTGTTCACCAGAACATCCACCGCGCCCAGGGCAGCTTCGGCGGCAGACACCGCCGCCACCACCTGATCCTCCTGGGCAACGTCACAGGCCACCCCGGTGGCTCGACTACCCAGAGACGACGCCACCTCCCGTGCCCGCGCGGCATCGCGCCCCACCACGGCGACCTTGGCGCCGGCAGCGTAGAGAGTCTGGGCAATGGCCAGGCCTATGCCACGGGTACTGCCGGTGACGAATGCCGTCTTGCCGCTGAGATCGATGCTGTGAGCCATCACTGAAGAAACCGCTCGACCTCGTCGGCGGTGCCCAAAGTCACGGCCTTGGCCCCCGGCACGATTCGCTTCAACAAGCCGGACAGCACATTGCCGGGGCCGATCTCGACGAAGATTGCTCCAGGTGCCAGTTCGGCAGCGGCCTGCATGCAGGCCACCCAGCGCACCGGCGCCGTCAGTTGATCCGCCAATAGGCGCTTGGCGTCCACCCCCGTCCGTACCGCGTAGCCACTGGCATTGGCGATGACGGGAAACAACGGATCGGCAAAGGTCGCCTCTGACAGTGCCTCGCGCAGTCCGTCCACCGCCGGCGCCATCAGGGGAGAATGAAACGCACCACTCACCTTGAGTGGAATGACCCGCTTGGCGCCCCGCGCCTTGCATTGCTCGCCGGCCCGGTCCACCCCAGCAGGATCACCCGAGATCACAGTCTGATCTGGCGCGTTCAGGTTGGCCGGGACCGCAATGCCGTCGGGTCCCGAGGACTCGTCGCAGGCACTCTGCACCTCGGCAGTGGCCAGACCGAGCACGGCCGCCATGGCGCCGGGCCGCTGCTGTCCGGCCGCGAACATCAGCTCGCCTCTTCGCCGAACCAGGCGGGCGGCATCCACCGGGCTCAGCGTGCCCGCGGCGACGTGGGCACTGTACTCACCGAGGCTGTGCCCCGCTGCCGCACCAAGGCCGGTGAGCCGACTGGCAACAACCGAGAGCACCGCTATGGAGTGGGCGAGAATTGCGGGCTGTGCGTTGTGGGTGAGAGTCAGCTCGTCCTCGGGTCCCTGCCACATCATCCGGGAGAGCTTGGTATCGAGCGCGTCGTCTATGGCGGAGAAGGTTTCCCGCGCGGCCGGAAACCGTTCCGCCAGGTCCTTCCCCATCCCGACGCGCTGTGCCCCCTGGCCCGGACACATCAGGACCGTCACCACCGGATGACGGCGCTGCCCCAGGTAAACCCGGCGCCGAATGCTACCAACAGAAGGAGGGACCCCGGCTTCACCCGTCCTTCGTTAATGGCCTGATCCAGCGCGAGGGGAATCGAGGCGGATGAGGTGTTACCGTAGCGGTCGACATTTACCATCACCTTGTCCATCGGCATCCCGGCATGCTTGGCTGTTGCCTCGATGATGCGAACGTTGGCCTGATGCGGGATGAGGAGGTCCACCTCGTCGGCAGTCACGCCGGCCCGCCGCAGCGCCTCGTCGCATGCCTCCGCCATAGTCAGCACCGCGGCCTTGAACACCTCCCGGCCGGCCATCTTCATGTAGTGCGACCGCTCGCAGACCACCTTTTCGCTGATCGGGTCAGCTGCGCCACCGCCGGGGATGTACAGCAACGGCGCGAGTTTTCCATCGGACTTCAGAAATGTGGACAGAATGCCCCGGCCGTTCTGGCCGCTGGCGCGCCGAAGCACCGCGGCGCCGGCACCGTCTCCGAAGAGAATGGCGGTCGAGCGGTCCTTGAAGTCGGTTATGGTGGAGAGTTTCTCGGCGCCGACCACGAGCACGACCTCGCTCTGCCCCGCCGCAATCATTCCCTCGGCCACCGCCGTCGCGTACAGAAAGCCGGGACAGGCCGCGGAGATGTCGAAGGCCGCGGCCCGGTCGGCACCCAACAGGGCCTGCAAGTCGCAGGCAGTCGAGGGCAGCAGACGATCGGGCGTGGCGGTGGCAAGCACGATCGCATCGATGTCCTGCGGAGTGAGACCGGCCTGATCCAGCGCCTTGACGCTGGCCTCACAGCTCAGCATGGCCACGGACTGATCCGGCCGCGCAATATGGCGCTCCCGGATGCCGGTGCGCTCCACGATCCACTGGTCCGAGGTGTCGAGCATGCGGGTGAGATCGGCGTTGGTCAGCACGCCCGGCGGGACGGCCACCCCGACGCTGACCATTTCAGCAATGGGCCGCCGGCTCACGCCGTTGCCCCTGCTTCGAGCTGGGCGAACTCCGCCCCGATGTGCCGGCTCAGATCTACCTCGACCGATTGGACCGCCACCCGAATGGCGTTCTTGATGGCATTTGCGGTGGAAGCTCCGTGACAGATGATGGAAATACCTTTTACCCCGAGCAGCGGGGCGCCACCGTACTCGGAATAATCGAGGATGCGAAATAGTTCCTTGATCTCCGGCCGGCCGAGAACGTCGGGAGCGCGCTCCTTGATCAGGTTGACGAACAGATGCGCCACAGACTCGTAGAACTTGAGGATCACATTGCCCACGAACCCGTCGCACACCACGACGTCCACCACCCCGAACTTATGGTGTCCGGCGACGATGTCACGCCCCTCGATGTTGCCGATATAGTGCAGCCGCGGACTGCGGCGCAGGAGACTGTTGGCCTCGCGGCTGATGGCGTTCCCCTTCTCCTCCTCCTCGCCCACGTTGAGCAGCCCAACCGTGGGACTGGGGCGGCGCAATACGTCGCGCATGTACACGCTGCCAAGGTAGGCAAAGCCGACCAGCTCCCGGGGCGAGCAGTCCACGTTGGCCCCGCCGTCGAGCACGAGAACCGGCTGGTTGGCGGTGGGGAACAGGGTGGCGACGGTGGCCCGCTCGACGCCATCGTGCAGCCCCAGTAACAGGGTGGAGGCGGCCAGGAGCGCCCCGGTGTTCCCGGCGGAGACGAAGGCGTCCGAGGCTCCGGCCTTCTGCAATCCCAATCCGACGACGATGCTGGATTTCCGCTTGCTCCGCACCGCAGCGAGCGGCTTCTCGGCCATGCCAATAACCTCAGCCGCCTCGTGGATCTCGAGGCGGCTGCGGTCGGCGTCGGGATACTTGGCTAGTTCTGAATTGATGGCCTCAGAACGGCCCACCAGCTGGATGAGAAATCCGTCGGGCAGGGACTTCAGGGCCTGCAGGGCACCGGCGATTTCCGCCTGCGGGGCGGTGTCGCCCCCCATAGCGTCTACCGCGATGCGGATCACGCTCAGACGTCCTCGACCTCGACCTGCTTCTTGCCCCGGTAATATCCGCAGGAATCGCAGACCCGGTGGGACAGCTTGGGAGAGCCGCAGCGGGGACACGCCTGGGTGCGAGGTCCTGCGGCGGTGTGATGGCCCCGCCGCAGACGCTTGCGGGACTTGGACATTCGACGCTTGGGAACGGCCATGATTACCTCAGACAGGTTCGGCGGGCGCGGAACAACCGCAGGGTCCCGCGTTCAGATCGGCTCCGCAGCTGAGACAGAGGCCGGCACAGTCGTCGCGGCAGAGTAACAGGCGGGCGGGTGCCGCGAGCACTAATTCCTCCCGCACCACATCGCGCACATCGATGTGTGAGGCCCGTTCCGGAAGAGGGTAGAAATCGGGATCGTCGACCGCTTCTGGATCGGAGCTGAAGACCGCGGCATCTACATCGATGACGACAGGGGCCTCGACTTCAGCGAGACAACGGCGACACTCTCCCTGCATGGTGCCTTGAATCTTCCCCCGCCACAGAAATTCTTCCGGGCCTGTGGCTTGCAGCTGCCCCGTGACCGACACCGGTCCGCCCAAATCCAGATCCAAGCCTTGGAAGGCGGGATCGTCGGGCAAAAGTTCCCCCACCGTCCGTATCGGGGCGCGCTGAAGGTCCCGGATGTCCACTCGCAGCATAGCCGCTTAAAGTAGCAGCCACAACAACTTGGGTCAACGCTTCAACCCCAGAGTCCGGCCAGCTCCCCCTCACTGAAGAAAAACGCCACCTCGCGGGCCGCATTCTCCGGACTGTCCGATGCGTGGATGGCGTTCTTGCCCTTGGATTCAGCGAACAGCTTGCGGATGGTCCCTGGCGCCGCTTCAGCCGGGTCGGTGGCACCGATGACTGTCCGCAGCTGGGCGACGGCGTTGTCGCGCTCGAGCGCCATCGGCAAACAGGGCCCGCTGGTCATGAACTCGACCAGCTCGTCGTAGAAGGGGCGGCCGCGGTGCACCGCGTAGAATGCCCCCGCTTCCGGCCGGGTCAGCCGAACCAGACGAGCGGCGCGCGGAGTGAATCCGGCTTGCTGAAGATGGGCCAGGATGGCTCCGGTTTTACCGCCGGCGACCGCGTCCGGTTTGATGATGCCGAGCGTCAGGGTAGCTGCCACGACTCCTCCTTCATGACTTGCTCAGGGCGCCTAGCCGCTTTTCCAGAAGGGCTACGACATCAACCGGCCGGCGCATGATATCAATTCCCGCTCGCTCGAACGCGGCCAATTTCTCCTCGGCGGTCCCGGAAGATCCCGAGATGATGGCACCGGCATGTCCCATCCGCCGGCCCTTCGGCGCCGTCTGCCCGGCAATGAAGCCGATCACGGGCTTGGTGACCCGCTCCTTCACGAACGCCGCCGCCTGCTGTTCGTCGGTGCCGCCGATTTCTCCGATCATGACGATGGCTTCGGTAGCGGGATCATCCTGGAAGGCCGCGAGACAATCGATGAAGTTGGTCCCGATGATGGGATCGCCTCCAATACCAACGCAGGTGCTCTGGCCGACGCCATTGCGGGTCAGCTGATTGACGACCTCATAGGTGAGAGTCCCGCTGCGCGACACCAGGCCAACTCGACCGGGAGCGCAGATGTTGCCGGGGATGATTCCCACTTTGCTTTCGCCGGGGGTTATCAATCCAGGACAGTTAGGGCCTATCAACCGAGCTCCCCGGCTCCGAACAAAGGGCATTACCCGGCTCATGTGCAGGACGGGAATGCCCTCGGTGATGCACACCACCAGAGGAATACCGGCATCAACCGCCTCGAAGATGGCGCCAGCGGCGGCCATCGGCGGCACGTAGATGATGGCGCAGTTGGCGCGCGTCTCCGCCACTGCGTCTGCGACGGTATTGAAGACGGGCACGCGATTCTCGAATTTCTGACCCCCCTTTCCTGGGGTCACTCCCGCAACTACCGCCGTGCCATACTCGAGCATCTGCCGGGCATGAAACGCGCCCTCGCGACCCGTGATTCCCTGCACCACCAGCCGGGTATTCCGGTCGACGAAGATGCTCATGCTGCCTTCCGCGCCAGCTGTACGACACGCTGTACTGCTTCGTCCATATCGCTCAGAGCGGTCATGCCCACGCCCTCCAGAATCCGAAAGGCCTCCGCCTCGTTGGTCCCGGTGAGCCGGATGACGATGGGCACCTTCACCTTGAACTGCCGGGTGGCGGCAACGATGCCGTTGGCGACATCGTCGGTCCGGGTGATGCCGCCGAAGATGTTGAACAGGATTGCCTTTACCCTCGGATCGGCGGTGATGATCTTGAGCGCGTTGATCACTTTGTCCGGGCTGGAGCTGCCTCCGATGTCCAGAAAGTTGGCCGGCTCGCCTCCGTAGTACTTCACCAGATCCATGGTGGCCATGGCCAGTCCGGCGCCATTCACCACGCACCCGACGTCCCCTTCAAGCTTGATGAACGACAGATTGGCCCGGCGCGCGGCGGCCTCGCTCGGCTCCTCCGCCGTGTCGTCTCGGAGCAGGCCAAGATCCGGCCGCCAGAACAGCTCGTTGTCGTCGATCACGATCTTGGCGTCGAGTGCCAGAACCTGGCCGGCTGGTGTGGTGACCAGCGGATTGATCTCGGCCAGCGAACAGCCGTTGGCTGTAAAGACAGCGTAGAGCTGCTCCACGATCCGGGCAGCCGCCTTGACCTGGTTGAAGTCGCGATACAGGGCAAACCCGAGCGCCAGAGCCTGGTGCGGCAGCAGGCCGTAGGTAGGATCGACGGGGAGTCGCACAATCTTTTCCGGCGTCTTGGCGGCCACCTCCTCGATGTCCACCCCACCAGCGGAGCTGACCATGAATACCGGACGCTGGCTCTCCCGGTCCATGATCAGTCCCAGGTAGCTCTCGCTCGCGATTTCCGCCGCGGGCACCACCAGGACTTTGTGTACGGTGAGCCCCTTGATCTCCATGCCCAGGATTTGGGTCGCGTGATCGAGTGCCTCGCCTGCATTCCCGGCCAGCTTGACCCCTCCCGCCTTGCCCCGGCCGCCGGCATGCACCTGTGCCTTGATTACCACCTTGCCGCCGAGCCGCCGGGCAATCGATTCGGCCTCAGTGGGTGTGGAGGCGACATCGCCGTCCAGCGTCGGTATGCCTGCGGCCTTGAGCAGGGTCCGCGCCTGATATTCGTGGAGATTCACGATGCGGCCATGATGGTAGTTCCGGTTTCACCCCGGAGTGCTGCTGGACCTTGCGAGAGACGGGCAATGATCGCACGGCGGCCACCGCGGCGAACGAACCCCGCAGCGGCTTCCACTTTGGGCTTCATGCCGCCGGCGTCCAGCGAGCCTCCGGCGATCATGCTGTCAGCATCCTCAACCGTCATCCGGCGGATTGGACGCGCGGCCGGCGTGCCCCAGCCCTGGAACACGGCATCTACGTTGGTCAGAATCATCAAGACCTCGGCATTGAGCTGAGTGCCCAGAATCGAAGACACCCGGTCTTTGTCCACCACGGCGTCGAGCCCCTCCAGGCCGAGAAGTGGATCCTGGTACACAGGAGGACCACCGCCGCCTGCCGCCACTACCACCACCCCCTCACTCAGTAACCGCTGAATGATGGGGAACTCTACCACACCAATCGGTACCGGGCTGGTGGCCATCCGGCGCAAGTCCCCCGCCCCATCCTTGCCAACCGCTCGCCCTGCCTCGCGCAATCGGGCTGCTTCATGGGAAGACAGCGGGTGGCCGATGGGTTTGGTGGGTTGATTCAGGGCAGGATCGTACCGGTCGACCAGTGTTTGGGTGATCACGGTGACAACTTGGCGCTGAACCCGGGCCGATGCGAGGGCGTTCTGCAGCGACTGCTGCAGCATATACCCGATCCAGCCCGCTGTTTCCGCCACCAGCACGCCGAGCGGCAACGGCTCCGCCACCTTTCGCGCCGCTTCGTTGCGGACCAACTCGTCTCCCACCTGAGGCCCGTTGCCATGCACGATGACGATCTGCCAACCCTGCCGGGCAAGCTCCACAATGGGAGCTACGCTCTCTCGGGCATGGCGGAACTGGTTGGTGACCGTTGCCGGTTCGTCGGAACGGGCCAACGCGTTGCCGCCCAATGCTAGCACCGCAGTCGGCAAAAAAAGCCCTCCAAGCTAGTCCCCGCTCCAGCGGCGAGCAAGTTTCAAAATCGCGCCGAGTCCTGCGGTAGTCCGAGCACATTTCGCAGGCTGCTCCACGCTCGGCCGAACTCCGACCAGTCGCCGGCGTGGAGTGCGGAATCTGCCTGCAGCATCCAGCGCCGCGCTTCAGCCAGCCGTCCGGTTTGAGCGGAGCCCGGCGGCGCCGGTACCGTGGTGCCCAGCAGATTACTCCAGGCCTCCTTCAACGTTCGTCCCGCACCGAGGCGATCGGGGGCAGCAACGCTCACCCAGGCGAGGACGGTTCCTCCCGAGGGACGCAGCCCAAAATAGCCCTGGTAGGCGAACGGGCCTCCAGGTCCGACTTCCACCTTGAGCGGTCCCCGCTCGAGCTTCCCGCCATCTTCCTGAATCGAGTCACTCAGCGCGTTGTAAGAAGGAAACCGCGCCCAGCGGCTCTGCAGGATGTCGCGCACTGGGAGGGTGGCCGCCGAGTCCAGCCGGGTCAACGCAAGGCGCAGACGGCCCGCGTCGCGGGACCCGGTCAAGACTCCGCCCAGCCGGCGCTCACCCGGGGCTTCAAACGTGGCCGTCAGCACCGGCCCAGATGTGTCCGGGGCCCAGCCGAGCTGAGCCGGCACCTGTTCGAGCGAGCGCTGCTCTGAGACCGAGTTGATCGCGCCCAGCTTCCAGGGCGCACGTTCCAGCTGCTGAGTCTGAATCCTGAACCAGTCGGCGGGATAGCCCGCGCCGCCCAGAACCGACTCCGGAATGGCTGAGGCCGGCTCGACCAGACCGTGGGAGACCCGACTCCAGGCTGCAGCGGTCGGATCGGTGCGGGGCTGAAGGTAAATCCGCACGGTCCCGCTTTCGGCGTTGACGGTAGCGAGAAACGATGCGTTGACCGATCCAACTCTCCGCTCGCGCCAATTGGTGCGCGGCGTGAGCGGGAAGGTGCCCGATGTCACATAGCCATCCAGCAGCCAAACCAGCTCTCCATCTACTACTCGAGCTACCGGCGCGCTCCAGTCGGCAAAGGGAACCAGCCGGTTCAGCCGCTCCTCCGGTGAGAGCCGCCAGTCAACCCGGCTGGCCGAAGGCAGGTCGCCCAACAAGTCGCCCGCCTGGAGGGCCCAGGCGAGTGCCAGACGCCGAGGCCAGGAGCCTACCCTGACACCCGGAGCGTCTCCCTGCACCACGCGATACGCAGGCGCATCGGGGGCAAGCACATCGGGAGGCAAGTCGAACAGCGTTGTGGGAACCGGCCGCGCCAGGGTATCTCCCAGCCGCAAGAACAACGGCTCTCCCTCTGGGCTGACCTGCTGATCCGCTACGGCCAGCTACCGCAATGCGCCCACCCGCGCTCGAGCGAACCATCAGCCATGCTGGTCGCCGCTTCCCACCTGGCGTCAGCAACGCGGGATTTACCGTAACGAGGTGGCCGGAATCGCCGGGCAGTGCCCGGGCCAACGCCGCCGCATTCCAGAGGGAGGGCACCGCCGGTGGAGATGGCGGCCCGATGGGCTCCAGCGGGGTGATTCGCAGCTGCTCCAGCCCGTAGGCTACCCGGGAAAGCTGCTCGAGGGACGCATTGTCCACCGCCGGCTCTCCGGTTCCCGTCAGCATGGAAGGCAGCAACCAGTGCGTCACGACCGAGGATGCACCCAGAACGATCCAGGCGGACAGGACCAGGGCATGCCGCGGCCGCGCTGCCCAGAGCGCGGAGATGCCACCTGCCGCCAGAGCGATACCGGCCAGAACCGGGGAGACGTTTGCGGTGGCTCGCCAGGTTGCCTGGTCGAGTAGTTCGGGCGGGCGGGCCAGCAGCTCGTACGGCTCCAACAGGTATCCCCACGCCAGCGCCAGGGCGAGCGCAGCCAGTACCCACCCCAGGTGGGCCCGCGCGTGGTGATTGATGGCCGGCCGCCGTTCGATCCAGCGAATGGCACCCACCAACATGTAGAGCGCGGCGGCGCCGGTCAGGGCCAGCAGGACGAGCAGGAGAAAAAAGCCGTGGGCCGCACGCCAGACCGGCAGCTGCGCTACATAGACACCCAGGTCCCGTCCGGCGAGCGGATCATTGACTCCGTAGGTGACACCTTGCCAGGCCAGAGCGACATCGCGCCACCAGCGGGAGGCTCCCACCCCGACCACCATGCCCAGGAGCACGCCCGTGACAACGACCACCGTCAGCAACGCCCGAGGGGTGAGGGCCTCCCGAAACTCGAGATTCGCCACGTTCCGCCTGACCTGGACGGTGCCCACGGCTCGGTAGACCAGCAGCAGGTGCCCAATGAACCAGGCGGACGCCATCAGGCATCCGCAGAGGTCGAGGGTGAAACGCAGAAGGTGCCAGTCGAGGATGAATGACGCGGCGGCGGGAGAGAGCTGAGCCGCCCACCAGTGATCGGCCAGGAGGGTGGCGGTCCAGCGACCCAGGAACAACAGCGCGACCAGCGCTCCGAGGGCGGCTGCGAGCCGCCGACGGCGGCGGGACAACGTTTAACCCAGGTGCGTGAGCGGTACGCGGTGAGCGGTGAGCGGGAGGGTGCTCACTGCTTGCCGCTCACCGTTAACGCTTTCTTTTGCCGTGCCAGCCATCCCTCGACTTCGGCCCGATACTCGTCTCGCGCGGCCTGATCGGTGGCTTCGAATCGCATCACCAGCACCGGCTGGGTGTTGGAGGCTCGGAGCAAGCCCCAACCGTGGGGAAAGGTGATTCGGACGCCATCGATGGTATTGACCGGATACAGAGTAGCAAAGTGGACGGCGGCCCGCTCTACCAGGTCGAACTTCTCCTCTTCAGGGCATTCCACCCGGATTTCGGGAGTGGCAAAGGTGCGCGGCAGATCGGCCAGCAGCGGCGCCAGGCCGAAGGGCTGCCGGCTCACGATCTCCAGCAGGCGCGCGGCGGCGAACAGGGCGTCGTCGAAGCCCAGGTAGTCGCCACCGAAGAACATGTGGCCGCTCATCTCGCCTGCCAGGGGAGCCTTGAGCTCTTTCATCTTGGCCTTGATGAGGGAGTGCCCTGTCTTCCACATGACCGGCTGGGCTCCCGCGGCCGTGAGAGCGGCCGGGAGCACCTCCGAGCACTTCACATCGAAAATGACCGGAGTTCCCTTCCCGAACCGTCGAACCGCATCGCGCCCGAATATCACCAGAAGCTGATCGCCGTAGATGATCTCCCCGGTTTCATCCACCGCACCGATCCGATCCGCGTCGCCATCGAACGCGATGCCCAGCTCCGCGCCGCCCCGCCGGACCTCCATCTGCAGATCGCGCAGATTTTCCGGCACTGTAGGATCAGGATGATGGTTGGGGAAGGTTCCGTCCGACTCGCAGAACAGTGGGGTGACTTCGGCACCGAGCCCCTGCAGCGTTGAGACCGCGACCAGGCTTCCGGCCCCGTTGCCGCAGTCCACCACGACACGCACCGGGCGCTCCAGCTTGTGTCGGCTGATAATCCCGTCGCGATAGCGTTGAAGCACCGAGCTGTCCGAGGTCTCCTTGCCCTTACCCGATCGCCACCGCTCGGCCATGATGATTTCCCACAGCTCCAGGATATCATCGCCGTGAAAGGCTTCGCCGGCCAGCACCATCTTGAAGCCGTTAAACTCGGGCGGATTGTGCGAGCCGGTAACCTGAAGGCCTCCGTCGGTCTTGAGGGCAGAGACGCCGAAATACAAGGCGGGCGTCGGCAGGGTGCCCACATCGATGGCTGTCCCGCCCGCTTCGGAGATTCCCCGGCGTACTCCCTCGGCCAGTCCTGGGCCCGAAGGTCGGTTATCGCGCCCGACCGCGATGACCGGGGCTTTGCCCAAACGGTCGGCAGCTACGCTGCCGAAGGCACGGCCGAGCGCCCGGGCAAAGTCGGGCGTCAGCTCCCGGCCGACGAGGCCGCGAACATCGTATTGCCGGAATATCGATTTCGGAACATTCATGGCGAATCCAAGTCCCGGTTTGACGTTACTGCCGGGCCACCGGTGTGCCTGTCTGGGTCAACGTGCCGGCACTCTTCACGGCGGCGTCGAGTGCTTCCCGCGGCCAGAAGCCAAGGACGACTACGGCTACCAGGGACAGGGCGATGACTCCGGCGGCCGACGGGAACAGCCGCATGTCGCGCTGCAGCTCATCGTTGGGAGCCGTCTTCATGTACATGGACATGATCACCGGCAGATAGTACCCGGCAGAGATGACGCTGGTCACGACGAGAACCACCGGAAGAATCATCTGGCCCTCGGCAACCAGGGCGGAGATGATGTACCACTTCCCGATGAAACCGAAGGTTCCCGGAAAGCCCAGCAGAGACAACATGCACAGAGTCAGTCCCAGGGCAATCCAGGGACGATTGGCGGACAACCCGGCGATGTCGTCGAAGGTCACCGTTCGTTCGCCGTGGCGACCGAGCGCTGCCAAAAAGCCGAAACTGGCAATCGTGGTGAGGCTATAGGCTGCGAGATACAACAGGACCGCGCCGGAGCCAAGGCGGGTGCCCGGCCAGACCGCAGCCAGCAGGTAGCCTGCGTGAGCAATGGAGCTGTAGGCCAGCATTCGCTTCAGGGTCCGCTGCGCCAGCGCAATCAGGTTCCCCACAATCATGGATGCAATGGCAAGGCCGGCGATGATCGGCTGCCAGAGACCTGCGGCCGCCGGGAACCCTTCCATGAGAACCCGAACCAGTCCGGCGAAGGCCGCGATCTTCACACCGGTGGCCATGAACGCCGTAACCGGGGTGGGCGCACCATCGTACACGTCAGGCGCCCACATGTGAAAGGGGACTGCCGCCACCTTGAAGGCAAACCCGATCAGCAGGAGGCCCAGACCCAGTTCGGCCATGAGTGACAGCTGTCCACCCGCGAACTGCGCGCCGATCAGTGAAAGGTTCGTGGTACCGGTTGCCCCGTAAGCCAGCGCTATACCATATAGCAGGAAGCCCGACGCGAAGGCGCCGATCAGGAAATACTTCAGCGCTGCTTCGGACGACCAGGCATTGGCCCGATTGTACCCCGCGAGAACGTAGACGGCGACGGACATCACCTCGAGCCCGAGAAACAGCACGATCAGGTCTTCGGCGCCGGCCATAAACATCATTCCTGCTGCCGAGAGAAGCAGCAGAGTGTAGTACTCGGGAGCCAGCAGCAGCTCCCGCTCGAGGTAGCCCAGGGAAAGGAGAATGGCGCCGGCGGTAGCCAGCAGGATCAGGGCGTCCGCAGCATAGCGGAACGGGTCCAGGGCCATCATCTGGGCCAACCCCAGGGGCGTTGCATCATTCACCCAGAGCCAGGCCAGGCCGGCGGCGCTGACCGCGATGCCCGCCAGACTCAACCACCCAGCCAGCCGGCTATCCTCGGCCGTGCTGTGTCGCCAGCTGGCGACCAGAAGAACCACCAGGGCCCAGCCCGACAGAAGAATTTCCGGCAGCAGTCCGAGCGTAACGCCCTGTGGGGTGCTCATGTCGAGCTGCATCAGCGGCTCCCCTGCACGCGGGTGTACCATGGCGCCGAGTCGGGCCGAGCCGCCGTGAGGCTGAGTGCACCTCAACGAAGCGCTGGGTTGCGGGCTCCATCCGCCGGAGCACCGGGCCCGGGAACAGTCCCAGCCAGACAATCCCGATGATCAAGGGAATCAGTACGGCAAGCTCTCGCCGGTTGAGGTCCGTCAGTCGCTCGTTCTCCGGGTTGTCCAGCCGGTTGAAGATCATCCGCTGGAGGGCCCAGAGAAGGTAGGCGGCGGCAAAGATGACTCCGGTGGTGGCAATGCCGGTGGCCCAGGGATATGCCTCGAAACTGCCGAGCAGCACCAGGAACTCGCCTACGAAGCCATTGAGCCCGGGCAGGCCGATGGAGGAGAGCGCGACGACGGTCAATATCAGGCTGAAGATGGGGACGACCCGAGCAATACCGCCGTAGTCGTCGATCAGCCGGGTGTGCCGTCGCTCGTAGATCATGCCGATCAGCAGGAACAACGCTCCGGTCGAGATCCCGTGGCTGATCATGACCATGAGTGCGCCCTGCACGCTGATCACGCTGACACCCCAGATCCCCAGCATTACGAAACCCAGATGGCTCACCGAGGAGTATGCCACGAGCTTCTTGATGTCGGGCTGCACCATGGCCACCAGGGCGCCGTAGATGATTCCGATCACGGCGAGCGCCACCATCAGGCGGGTGACCCCGGGAGAAAGGGCCACCTGGGGAAAAAACGGAACTGCGAATCGAAGAAACCCGTAGGTTCCGATCTTGAGCATGATGGCGGCAAGCAGAACGCTGCCGGCTGTGGGTGCCTCGACGTGCGCATCAGGAAGCCAGGTGTGGAGCGGAAATATTGGCACCTTGATCGCGAATGCCAGCGCGAATGCTGCAAAGAGCCAGGGGGCGGCCGAGCCCAACGTGCTGGCGTTGGCCAACAGATGCTCGTACCCGAACGAAAGGACGCCCGTGACGCTCCCGACCCTCCACGCCATCACGACGATGGCCACCAGCATCAGAAGCGAGCCTGCCATGGTATAGATGAAGAACTTGATGGCGGCGTAGAGGCGATTAGCGCCTCCCCAGATCCCGATGATGAAATACATCGGGATCAGCATCACCTCGAAGAAGACGTAGAAGAGGAACAGATCCAGGGCGATAAAGACGCCGACCAGCCCGGTCAGGAGGGTAAGCATCAGGGCGTAGAACGCCCGCTCCCGCCGGGTGATGGAGGTCCAGCTCGCCAGGACGCTGAGGGGCATCATCACGGTCGTGAGTAAGACCATGAACAGAGAGATGCCGTCAATTCCTACGCGGTACCGGATGCCCCACCGGGGAATCCAGGGAGCGCTGGAAACCAGCTGCATCCCGCCTTCGCGGGGATCGAACGCCCACCAGAGTCCAAGCGACAACACCAGCTCGAGCAGGGTGACCACCAGCGCCGTACGCTTGGCGGTTCGTTCATCCCCGAGCAGAACCGGGACCACTCCCGCAAGCGGCAACAGGATCAGCGCATGCAGAATCCAGTCGCTGTAGTGGATGGAATCGAGGAGCTGTGTCATCGGTGGGTCACCGTACCACGGAATGCAGGATCCACAGGGCGCCCACCAGAAACAGCACGACGTAGATGCCGACTTGCCCGGTCTGCAGCCGGCTTCCCAGCCAGCCCAGCCCGCGGGACACACGCGCCGTGCCGTTCACCGCCGCGCCATCTACCACGCCCTGGTCCACCCCTTTCCAGAGAACCACTCGCGAGAGCCAGACCAGAGGGCGGACGATCAACGCATTGTAGATCTCGTCGATGTAGTACTTGCGGTAGAGCACCCGGGCGAATCCGGTGTCCACCGGCGCTTCAGCCGCGACCGGGATGGGGCGCCGCAGGGTAGCTCTCCAGCCGGCGACCAGGCCCACGATGCCGACCAGAACCGCGGCGCCGATCAGGAACAGCTCGGTGTTGCCGTGCGGCATCTGCAGGCGGAAGAACGCGGCCGCCGGCGCGGTGACCGGCTCGATCCATCGCTCGAGCGCGGCGCCCCCGCCGAGGAAGGGCGGAAGATTGAGGAGCCCGCCGAAGGCACTCAGAACGCCCAGCACCACCAGCGGTCCAGTCATCACCCAGGGCGCATCGTGCAGGTGGCCTCGCTCCTGCTCACCCGTACGATTGCTTCCGAGAAAGGTCATGGCCATGAGCCGGGCCATGTAGAAGGCGGTGAGCAATGCCGCGGCGACCCCCATGGCATAGAAGACCAGGTAGATCCGGATTGGTCTCGCCCCGGGCGAACGCCGCGGCCAGTATCTCGTCCTTGGAGAAGAATCCGGAGAACGGCGGGATCCCTGCGATGGCCAGGGTGGCGATCAGCATGAGCCAAAAGGTCACCGGCATATACTGCTTGAGCCCACCCATGTTCCGCATGTCCTGTGCGTCGGCGTGGGAGTGGGTGGCGTGATACGCGTGGTGCATCGCGTGGATCACGCTGCCGGCCCCAAGGAACAGCAGCGCCTTGAAGAACGCGTGAGTGGCCAGGTGGAACAGGCCCGACGCGTAGGCGCCGGTTCCGACGCCGAGGAACATGTAGCCCAGCTGGGACACCGTGGAGTAAGCCAGCACCTTCTTGATGTCGTACTGCCGGAGCCCGATGGTGGCCGCAAACAGCGCGGTGAGCGCGCCGATGCCCGCCACCACGGTGCTCGAGAGCGGCGCCAGGGCAAACAGCACGTTGGTGCGGATGACCAGATACACGCCGGCGGTCACCATGGTGGCGGCGTGGATCAGCGCGGAGACCGGGGTGGGGCCGGCCATAGCATCCGGAAGCCAGGTATAGAGCGGTATCTGCGCCGACTTGCCGGCGCAGCCGAGGAAGAGAAAAAGCGTGATGGCCGTGACGGTGGCACTCCCGGCCGGCAGAATGGCGGGCGCCTTGGCCACCATGCCGGTGAAGGTGAGCGTTTCCAGCGAGTGCCAGATCATGAACATCGCCATCAAAAACCCGAAATCGCCGATTCGGTTGACGATGAACGCCTTCTTGCCGGCGTCAGCATTGACCTTGTCGTTGAACCAGAACCCGATCAACAGGTAGGAGCAGAGGCCCACGCCCTCCCAGCCGATGAACATCACCGGGAAGCTGGACCCGAGCACCAGCACCAGCATGAACACCACGAACAGGTTCAGGTAGGCGAAGTACCGGGCGTAACCCGGATCCTCCTTCATGTACCCGACGCTGAACAGGTGAATGAGGCTTCCCACCCCGGTCACGATCAGCAGCATGACCGCGGAGAGCTGGTCCAGCTGGAATCCCATATCGATCTGGAGCGGGCCGACCGGGAGCCAGCGCCAAAGAGCGACGATGTGTGGCTGGTGCGGCGGATGCGCCCGAAGCTCGAGGAACAACGCCGCAGAAACCACAAAGGAGGCTGCCAGAACGCCGACGCCGACCACCGACACCACGTCCTTGGCCTGCGGCCGGCGCAGCGAGAGCCCGCCGTTGATCAGAAAGCCAAGCAGCGGAAAGGCGACTGCGAGCCAAACCCAGTTTGCGCTCATACTCCCCGTGCGTTCAGGAAATCAGCCCCGGAGCAGGTTGATGTTGCCCAGGTCTACGGTCTGTTTATGCCTGAAAATGCCGATGATGATGGCCAGGCCAACCGCGGCTTCAGCGGCCGCCACCGTCATGACGAAGAAGACCATCACGTAGCCGCTGGCGCCGTGCAGCTGGGCCAGGGCCACGAAGCTGAGATTTACCGCATTGAGCATCAACTCGATGCACATGAAGAGCACGATGGCGTTCCGCCGCAACAGCACACCGGCCACGCCGAGGCTGAAGAGCACCGCCGAGAGGCCGAGCGCCTGGCCGAGGCAACATCAGACTTTCCGCTTGGCGAGCACGACCGCGCCGATGATCGCTACCAGCAGAAGAATCGAGGTGATCTCAAACGGGATCAGATATACCTGAAATAGCGGCGCGGCCACGGCACCAACCACACCCTTTGCGGCACTTTCCTGCTGGCTCAGCTGGCCGGCCACGAAGACGGTGGCCGGATCGGAGAACGCAGGCCACTGGGAGAACTCGGACGCCAGCCTTCGCGGGTTGTACCGGAGCAGGGCAAACAACTCAATGGCCAGAAGTCCGACGATCACCAGCGTAGCCGCAATGGTCGAAGGGCCCCGCATGTCCGGCTCCGCGTGGCCCAAGTTCAGCAGCATGATGACGAAGAGAAACAACACCATGACGGCGCCGGCGTACACCAGCACCTGGATGGCGGCAATGAACTGCGCATTCAGAAGGACGTAGATGGCCGCCAGGGAAAACATGGTCGAGACCAGCCATAACGCCGCGGACACCGGATTTCGCTGCAGGATGCACAGGGTGGCCGACACGATGGCCGCTACCGCAAAGACGTAAAAGACGACCTCCGTCATTTACTCACCGGCCGGGTCGGTCGGATCCCACAGTGTGGATACCGCATGGGTCTGAGACGAGAGCCGCTCGAGGTCATACACGAACCGTCCCCGGGTGTACTCCGAGTTTTCGTAGTGCACACCCACGTGAATAGCCTCTTCCGGGCAGACCTCCTGGCAGTAGCCGCAGAAGATGCAGCGGAACTCATCGATCTCGTAGATCAGAGGATACCGATTGCCCTGCTCGTCTTCGCCCGGCACCAGCTTGATGCAATTGGCCGGACAGATCTGGGGACAGAGACCGCAGGCGACGCACTTGGACCGGCCCTGCTCGTCTGTGAGCATTCGATGGGTGCCCCGCCACCGGGGGCTGAGGCTCCAGCGACCACCGCCGTGTTCGCTGTCGGTGCTCTTCTCCTCCGGATACTGCATGGTCACCTTCTTCTCGAACATGTGCTTGAAGGTGAGAGCCATGCCTTTCAGGGTCGCCCGCACGTAGCTGACTTCCCGGGCGGGCCGCTGGAGGACCTTGACGCCTATCGCCATCAGGTCACCGCCGGAGCCCGCCGGGCAGGCGCATCGAGGGCGCGACGCTGGCGCGCCGACCCTCGGATGAACACCCCGCGGTCCAGGAGTCCAAACACCAGAATGGCGATCACCACATTGAGCCCGAACAGGGCCAGCAGCCGGGTCATGGGATCGCTGAGCCCGATCACCCGCTCAGTGACGTACATCGCCACACACATCACCATGATGTACCCCAGAGACAGTGGAAGGAGAACCTTCCAGCCCAAAGCCATCAGCTGGTCGTAGCGGAACCGCGGCAACGTCCAGCGGATCCACATCACGAAGAAGATCCAGAACATCAGCTTGATGAAGAAGAATCCGGCAGTGGCGACCGTCTGCAGCACTCCGCCCGATTCGTCCCAGTGGGTGAAGGGAATGTCCCACCCGCCGAAGAACAGCGTGGTTACCATGGCGCACACGGTCACCACGTTGGCGTACTCGGCGATGAAGAAAAAGGAGAACTTCATGGCGCTGTATTCGGTGTGATAGCCCGCGATCAGCTCGGATTCGGCCTCGGGCAGGTCGAACGGCAGCCGGTTGGTTTCCGCGAACCCCGAGATCAGGAAGATGAAAAACGAGAGAAACAGCGGGAGTACGTACCAGAGCCCCAGCTGCTGTTCGTGAACGATGGCGGAGAGGCTGACATTGCCGGAGAGCAAGAGCACCGGAATCAGGCTGAGTCCCATGGGAACTTCATAGGAGACCATCTGGGCACTGGCCCTGAGCCCTCCCAGCAGGGCGTATTTGCTGTTCGATGACCACCCCGCCAGCGCGATCCCGTAGACTCCCATCGAGCTGATGGCCAGGACAAAGAGAAAGCCGATCGGCAGATCGGCCACGACCATCGGCATGGTGCCGTGGTGCACGAAGCGACCCAAAGGCCCGAGAGTAAAATCGAAGTTCAGCGGCAGCGGGGCCCCGAAGGGTATCACGGCCGAAAGCAGCAGCGCGGGGATGAACGAGAACGCCGGCGCCAGCAGGAACAGCCATCGGTTGGCCAGCGCCGGGAAGGTCTCTTCCTTAAGAATGTTTTTCAGCCCATCCGCCGCGGGCTGCAGCAGGCCCGCCGGCCCGACCCGGTTAGGGCCGCGCCGGTTCTGCATCCAGGCGCTGACTTTCCGCTCCATCAGGGTGAGCAGCGCGACGCCGACCATGATCACGGTAAACACCAGCAGCATCTTGATGATGCTGACCAGCAGAAATCCCTTGAGAATGGGCGTCACATGACCCCCAGATCGGCGCTCTGGCTTTCCAGCGAGCGATCGTCCGAGAGTCCCAGGATCCGGCCGGTGTATCCCAGGTCGGCGTGGGTAAAACCGGCCAACGCCGGCCAGCGCTCACCCAGCACGGCAAACGCTTCGGCAGCAGTGGAGGGGGCCGCAAAACTTGGCCCCGGACCCGCGAGAACCTCGCCCGCCACCCACCAGGCAGCCCGAGCCATGCCGGGCTGGGCCTTGGCCTGGCTGAAGCGCTGAATGCGCCGGTCTCGATTCACGTATGTGCCGTTCTCTTCGGCCATGTTCGTGATGGGGAGGACCAGCTCCGCGTTTCGGAGGCCTTCGGGCCACACGGTACCAAGAACGACCAGGCTTCCCGGCGCGCCCGCGATCAGGGCCTGCTCCGATTCGGTGAGATCGGCATCGAGCACGATGGTCAGGCCGGCCTGCCCGACTTGTTCCATTGCTGCTTCCCAATCGGGCTTGTAACCCAGGAGCTCTGCCCCCGCCAAATTCGGTGTCCGTTCGCGGCGGAGTGCCAAATTCGGAATCCCCGCCAGAGGAGCCTCGTCTCCCAGTGGCACCTGGACGGCGGCGGTCACATTCATCCGGCCCAGCATCAGCCGCACCAGCCCCAGCGATTCGGTCGAGGCCCGCCCCGACGCGAGAATGACGGCCGAGCCCGAGATGCCGCGCACCAACTGCCCCAGACGATCCAGCGCGGTGTCCCAGTCGGTCGCGACGTGGCGTCCACCATCTCGCACCAGAGGAGCTTCGATTCGGTCGCCCCGGTTGAGCCAGCGGTAGTTCATCCGGCCGTAGTCGCACATGAAGTGGCGATTCACCTCGAGGTTGGGCCGGGGCCGGAGCCGGACAACGACATCATCGCGGGTATCGATGCTGATGTTGCAGCCCTGGGTGCAGCCGGGGCAGACGCTGGCGCTCTTGTCCAGATCCCACGCCCGGGCCTTGTGCAGAAAATCCTTGGACAGCAGCGACCCGACCGGGCAGAGATCCACCACATTGCCGGCCCAGGGATGATCCAGCCGCTGGTCCATGGAAATCCCGATGTACGCGCGATCGCCCCGCTCCGAGACATTGAGGACTGGCTCCTCCGCCACGTCTTCCATAAAGCGGACACACCGGGTGCAGAGGATACAGCGGTTCGGGCACGTACAGCACATCGGGCCCGAAGTCTTCCACCGGACTGAAGCGCTTGGCGTATTCCGCGTACCGGGTGCCGGCGCGGCCTTCCTGGAACACGTAGTCCTGCAGCTCGCACTCACCGGCCTGATCGCAGATTGGGCAGTCGAGTGGATGGTTGATCAACAGCAGCTCGAGTACGCCCTCGCGAGCCTTCTTGGCCTTTTCGCTGTCGACAAGCACTACCTGTCCTTCGGCCACCTGGGTCACGCAGGCCGGCATCAGCTTCGGGGCTTTCTCGACCTCGACCAGGCACATGCGGCACACCGCCGGCGATGGAAGCGACGGGTGATAGCAGTAGTGCGGCACCAGAATGCCGGCCTGTTTGGCGGCCTCGATGACAGTCGTCCCCTTGGGGACGCTCACCGGGGCGCCATCGATGGTTAGGTTGACGAGTTCTTCGGCCATTGTCCGTTAAATCGCTGCCATTGCCGGCTCGCGCGCGCCCTGAATATAGGCCTCGAACTCGTGGCGGAACTTCTGAATTCCGCTCACGATCGGCGCGGCGCAGGAGTCACTCAACACGCAAATGGTTTTGCCGGTCATGTTGTCGGACAGATCGAGCAGCAGCTGGAAGTGCTCCTGCTTTCCCTGCCCCGCCAGAATTCGCTCCAGAATTCGCACCGACCATGCGGTCCCTTCGCGGCACTGGGTGCACTGGGCGCAGGATTCGTGGGCGTAGAAGCGGGCCAGGCGCCAGATCTGATACACCATGTCTGTGCTGTCGTCCATCACGATCATGCCGGCGGAACCCAACATCGATCCCTTAGCCACGACGCCTTCATAGTCCAGCAGGCAATCCTCTGCTTCCGCGGCCGTCATAATCGGAACCGATGAGCCGCCGGGAATGACCGCCTTGAGGGTGCGGCCCGGTCGCATGCCGCCGCACATCTCGTAGATGAGCTCCTTCATCGGAGTACCCATCGTCACTTCGTAGTTGCCCGGCCGCTGGATGTGGCCGCAGACCGAGATGAGCTTCGTGCCGGTGCTCTTGGGGTTGCTGAGCGACAGACCCTTGTACCACTCGCCGCCCCGCATGATGATGTGGGGCACCGCCGCCAGCGTCTCGACGTTGTTGATGGTGGTCGGCATGCCGAACACGCCGGCTTGCGCCGGGTAGGGCGGCTTGATCCGCGGGTTGCCCCGCTTGCCCTCGATCGAGTTGAGCATGGCGGTCTCTTCGCCGCAGATGTACGCGCCTGCCCCCCGATGGATGATCATATCGATCCGCTTCCCACTGCCAAACACGTTCTGCCCGAGGGCGCCCTTGCTGATCGCCTCGTCGATCGCCTGCTGCATCACTTTGAGGGGCTCAGTGAACTCACCTCGAATGTAGATGTAGCAACGCTCGGCCCCGATGGCATACGCAGCAATGGCACAGCCCTCGAGCAACTGGTGCGGGGTCCACCGCATGATCTCCCGGTCCTTGAAGGTGCCGGGCTCCGACTCATCCGCATTACACACCAGGTAATGCGGCCGGCCATCCGCCTTGGGCATCAAAGACCACTTGAGGCCGGTAGGAAACCCGGCGCCGCCTCGGCCCCGGAGCCCTGAGGCCTTGATTTCCTCGACCACCGCCTCGGGCGTCATTCGGAGCACCTTGCGGAGCCCCTCGTATCCTCCCCGCTTCACCCAGCCATCGAACGTCCGCGCCTCCGGGCTGCCGAAGTGCTTGGAGAGAACCGGGTTTTCCTTGGGGTGTGTGGGATGGGGGAAGCCCATTACTCGTACCTCTGGAGAATGGCCGCAACCTTGTCCGGTGTGACGCTCTCGATGAAATCGTCCCCGATCATGATCGGAGTGGCGAAGCCACAAGCACCGAGGCACTCGACCTCGCTCACGGTGAAGCGCCCATCGGGGCTGGTGGCGCCCAGCTCGCCACAGCCGGTGTGCTGGAGGAGCGCCTTCACCACATCCTCCGCTCCGCAAATGTTGCAGGGGGAGGTGGTACAGACCTGAATGAAGTGGCGGCCCACCGGATGCGTGTGATACATCGTGTAAAACGTCACCACTCCCTTTACATACGCCGGCGTCAGACCCAGCACTTCGGCCACCTCGCCGATGGCAGGCTCCGAGATCCAGCCTTGCGCCTCCTGCACCATCCAGAGGGCCGGGAGCAGGCAGGCCTGTTTCGTAGGATAGAGAGCGAAGAGCTGCTTCAGCCGGGCCAATCGCTCACCCCGGAAGACCGGCTCGTGCGGCGCCGTCTCCGTCCCATGTCCGCCGTGCGCCGAGCCGTGCTCGCCAGTACCGCGATGAGCCCCGCTGCCCGCGCCACTCATCGATCCACCTCGCCCATGACGATGTCCACGCTGGCGTTGATCGCGATCACGTCGGACAGAAGTGCGCCTTCACACATGGTCGGCAGGCTGGAAAGGTTGATGAACGAGGGGGGACGTATTCGCCAGCGGACCGGCTTGCTGGTGCCGTCCGAGACGATATAGTAGCCCAGCTCGCCCTTGGGGTTCTCCACTCCCATGTAGACCTCGCCCGCGGGAGGCTTGACGCCTTCCATCACCTGCTTGAAGTGGAAGATCATCGCTTCCATGTCTCCCATGGCCCTCGACTTGGGTGGGAGCACCACGCGCGGATCGCTGACGTTGATCGGGGCACCCTTGAGCCGCTCGAGCCGATCGAGCGCCTGCTCCAGAATCCGGTTCGACTGCCACATCTCCTCCAGTCGCATCCGATACCGGTCATAGATGTCGCCATGTTCCCCGATGGGAACGTCGAAGTCGTAGGTCTCGTAGTCGAGATACGGACGATCCTTGCGCACGTCGTAGTCCACCCCGCTGGCGCGAAGCATGGGACCGGAGAGCGACAGATTGATCGCCTCCTCCGCGGTCAGCGCGCCGACCCCCTGCGTCCGCCCGATCCAGATGGCGTTCCGGGTGAACATGGTGTCCACTTCAGTGAGGGTCTTCGGAAAGGTGCTGGTGAACTCGCGCAGACCCGCTTCCCAACCCTCGGGGATGTCGGCCATCAGGCCGCCCACCCGGGTGAGGCTGGTGGTGAGTCGCGCGCCGGTCCAGGCCTCCTGCAGGTTGTAGATCCGCTCCCGCTCCTGGAATGACCAGAGGAAGGGCGTGAAAGCGCCCAGATCGATGCCGGTCGTTCCCAGCCAGACCAGGTGCGAGATGATCCGGCTCATCTCGCAGGCGATCACCCGCAGCACCTTGCACCGCTCGGTCAGCTCCAGGCCCATCAGCTTCTCGACTGCCAGCGCCAGGCAAACATTGTTCGCCATGGGCGACAAGTAATCGGTTCGATCGGTGAGCGGGATGATCTGATTGTATTGGCGGTACTCGCCCAACTTCTCGAAGCCGGAGTGGAGATATCCGATGTGGGGAATGCAGCGGCGTACGGTCTCTCCCTCGAGCTCGAGTACCAGCCGAAGCACTCCGTGGGTGGCCGGATGCTGGGGACCGATGTTCACCAGCATGTGCTCGGCCCCGAGATCCTCCCGGTACTCCCCATCGGATACTCCGAGCGGTATTCGGGTCGGACGCCCGGCCGCATCCACGCCCGGGGTGGCCAGCGCCATCTCAACGGTGCGCAGCGTCATTTCAGGAACCCTCGCTCACCCCGCGCCAGGCGCTCCTGCATCTCCTTCGGCAGCTCGCCGTAGGACTCGGCAATGGACAACTCCTCCAGGCTGTAGTGCGCTTCCGGGTTGGCAGCCAAAGCCTGCCGAGTCTGTTCCGCCCGGCTGAAGTGTCCCCGCAGGGGAAAGTCCTTTCGCAGCGGATATCCCTCGGCGTAGGTCTCCCACATCAGGATGCGCCGAAGATCAGGATGTCCCACAAAGGTGACCCCGAACATGTCGTAGACCTCTCGCTCCAGCCAGTCCGCGCCCCGCCATAGGTCGTAGACCGACTGCACCTCCAGGGGAGCCCGCTTATCGAGGGCAATCTTGAGCCGGAGATCGGCTTTGCGGCCGAGGGACCGAAGCTGATAGACCACCTCGAGAGGCCGCTCCGGGTCCCGATAGTCCACCGCGGTGACGTCGGTCAGGTAGTTGTACTCCTGACCCGGCGTGTCCTTGAGCCAGGCAAGTATTTCGTGAGCCCGGTCCCGCGCCAGGTAGACCACCGTTTGGCCGGAAGAAATGAAATGCCGTTCGATGGCGGGACCGAATGCATCGCGAAGGGGGGCCACCGAGGGAGAGAGCGCGCCGGCCCGTGAGCGCACTGCGGCGGGCCCCTGAGTGGAGCCGGGGACGGGTTCCGGCTGACCGCTGGTCATGAGGATCTCGTCTGCTGCACCGAATTCCCGAAGGGCTCGCTCAGCTCGTCGACCCGCTCGGGCGGGAGAAAGAGACCCGAGGGTCCGACCAGCTTCTCCTCCCGGAGCGCATCGTCGGTTATGGTTTCTCCCCTGATCTTCTTTTGCAGCAGGAGAATGCCGTACAGGAGCCCTTCGGGCCGAGGAGGACAACCCGGCACGTAGACATCCACCGGGATGATGGTGTCGATCCCCTGCACCATGCTGTAGTTGTCGAAGATGCCGCCGGTCGAGGCGCAGGCGCCCATCGAGATGGACCACTTGGGCTGGGGCATCTGATCCCAGATCCGCCGAATCACCGGGGCCAGTTTGAAGGGGAGCCGCCCGGCGCAGATCAGCACGTCCGCCTGACGGGGGGAGAAGCTCATCCGCTCCATGCCGAAGCGGGCCAGATCGAATCGGCTGGCAGCCGTGGCCATGAACTCGATGGCGCAGCAGGCGGTACCGAACGGCATCGGCCAGAGCGAGTTCGAGCGGGCCCAGTTAGTCAGGAAATCCAGCTTGGTGGTCACGAAATTGGGCGAGACCGCCGAAACCGTGGTGGTCTCGTCCGCCCTATTCTCGGTGGCGGGATTGATCAATCCCATTGCAACGCTCCCCGCTTCCACAGATACACGTACCCCACCGCCAGGATGAGGATAAAGACAAACATTTCGATGATCAGCAGTCCGGCCATCGAGCCTAACTGCCGGAATGCCACCGCCCAGGGCACCATGAACACGGTTTCGATGTCGAACACGATGAAGAGCATGGCGACCAGGTAGAATTTGACCGAGAAACGCTCTCGGGCATCGCCCAACACGGGCATGCCGGATTCATAGGGAGCGATCTTGGTGGGAGTACGCCGGTAGGTGGAGAAGATATGCGAGACCCCGAGCATCAGGATCGCGTTGGCCACCACAAACACGATCAACAGCAGAATCGGGATATACGGCTGTAGCATAAGCGTCAACGTCTCGCTCTAGTGAAATTTTTCACTTGGTTGAGAAATTAACCGCTTCTGAGACACGTTTCAACCACTGGGCCCGCCAGCCGAACTGCGGCCGGCGCTGTTCGACCGCCGAGGTTGCTCAGTTGGTTCTGGGTGGGTACATAAAGGAATGGTATGGTCGGGCTGGTGGGAACCCTCAAGGGCTTCATAAAGTCGGATGGTTGATCCGGTCAAGCTAGAGCCTCATCCATCGGATGGTACCCACGGCTACTCAGCCGCAGTTCGGCGTGTGCTTGGGTTCACTGCCTTCGCGATCACGCTGCTGCCTATACCGATCCTGGCTCTCAAAATCCTGCCGGCCTACCAGAAGCACGCGTGGTTTCTTCTCTTTTACACCCCATTTCTGTGCCTGCTGACCCTGTGCTATCTCTTTTACATCCGCGATGCACTCGCGCGCGTCACCTTCGCCAACCTGCTGGATCCTCCCCCACCTCCTGACCCCTATGGCCGTGAGCCTCTCGGGGACCGGATAGGGCGCAGCTTCCGTCGGGTAAAAGCGGCAATTCTGGGGCTTCTCCCGGCAGTCCTGGTCCTCACTTCCCTGTACTGCATCGCTCGGTACTTCGGCGCGCTCGACCGATCAGTGGCTCTCTCCATCCAGACGTACAGGGAGACGGCAGCGAGCGACACGTTGGCTGAGACAGTCGAGAAGCGGGAGAAGAAGGATAGAAGGCGATCCGGCAGGGCAGCCGCCTCGCAGCGGAAATGTAGCGCGCCCGGATTCTACCCTGGATTCCCTGGCCCGGGATTCCCTGGTCCGGGACTCATTGGCTCGGGCTGCTCGCCCGAACCCATCGGACACCAGCGCCGTCCGCGACTACGTGCTTCGGACGTCCGAGATCGACAGGATTCCAAGGCTGGCGCAGCTCACCGCGTTCTACATGGGCGCGTTTCTGGCTTTACTGGTTGCGGTTACCCTCATGGCCTTAAAGGAGTACGCGAAGGAAGCGCTGGGACTCTCGGAGCATGAGCTCATGTTCGGGCGTTACCGCCGTGCCGACGTACGAGGAGTAGTGGAAGGCGGGACCGAAACCGAGGCAAGGTTTGCCGCAATCGCCTCGGTGACTCGCTCCGCAGCATGACCGTCGCCATACGCCTCGGCAGTCCATGGGTATTCCTGCTTCTTCCGACATTGCTCCAGAACCGCGGCCCCCAGCTCCTGCCGCGCGTTCAGGGGGGCGACTAACGTGTTGGCGCCACACTCAACAGTCTCCATCCACTCCGTCTCACTGCGGAGAGTAACGCACGGCGTGCCCAGCCAATAAGCCTCCCGCTGCAGACCCCCTGAATCCGTGATGACGGCCGTAGCATCGCGGACGGCAGCAATCGCCTCGAGATACCCCAAGGGCGGCCGGATCGACACCGACGCCGGTATGCTGCCTAGGAGATCATAGCGCTCGAGAGCCAGCCGGGTTCGGGGATGCAGGGGAAAGAGGACCGGCATTCCCAAACTCCCCAATGCCTGAACCACGGATCGAAGTGCGTCGGGGTCACTGGTAATGGCCGCCCGATGGATGGTGGCGAGCGCAAACCGGGAGACGCCTTCGGTCCGGGGCGCGAGCGCGAGGTGCCGGACCAGAACATCACGGGCGACGTCACCGGTGGTCACGATGGTGCCTGGCGCCTGTTCTGCCCTGAGCCGGGCGGCGCTGGCGGGAGACGGGGCGCACAGCAGCGTTGCCATGACGTCCACCACCCGCCGGTTCACCTCCTCCGGCAGATTGGGCTCACTGGAACGGAGGCCGGCTTCTACATGAACCAGGGGAAAACCGCTCTTCCGGGCGGCGAGCGCACAGCCCAGAGTGCTGTTTGTGTCACCGATCACGATGACCGCGGCTGGGAGGGGCTCGTTGGAGAACCTCCGCGGTGCGTCTCAACACCTCGGCAGTCTGATCGGCCGGCTCGGCGGAGCCTACCTCCAGGCAGTGGTCGGGTCTCGGAATATCGAGTTGCTCATAGAGTAGGCGATTCAGCTCGTAGTCGTAGTGCTGCCCGGTGTCGATCGTCATCACCGGCCAACGCGAGCTCAACGCCCGTACCAGGACCGACGCCTTGATCACCTGCGGCCGGGTGCCGAAGCAGAGCGCCAGCATTATGCCGTGGCCTCGACGGTACACACGCAGGATCTCGGGATCGGCGCAAATCCGGATCGGGACCACCACGCATCCCAACCCGACGCTCACCAGGAGGGTGCGTCCGTTCCCCAGCTCGAAGCGGCCCCTGGGGTATCGTCGGGATAATCTGCCATGCGGGACCACAATCGGGACCCCGCCCGGAAGGGCGATTTGCCCTCCGTGGGTATGGCCACAGAGCGCGAGATCAAACCGCTGTTCTCCCAGGTCGAGCAGCCCCGAGGGGGCGTGCATGAGCACGATGCGAACTCCTTCAGCACCCGTAAGGGCGGCGGTGGCGTCGGGTCGACCACACCAGTGATCGTCAACCCCACAAACGTACACCTTACCAAAAGGCGGTCGGAGTTGGACATTACGGTTGAGGAGCACCTGAATGCCGACGATCTCCAGTTGCCGGACGATGTGCCCGGGATCAGACCACCAGTCGTGATTTCCGAGCACCGCAAACCGTCCGAACGGAGCCGGGATGTCCGCGAGCTGGGGTGCCAGCCACTCGATTTCGCTGACTGACGTGGGTGACGAAATCTCCGCCGAGTAACAGGACGTCGGGACGAGCGGCCCGCAGCTCGGCGCAGGCCTGGAGCAGGACGTCCGGATCCGTCGTGGGACCGGCATGGAAGTCGGATGCATACGCCAGTCTCAGCGGCGGGATGGGTGTGGTACCATGATTGATGGAAATCGCATGGCAGGTCGCCCGCACCGCTGGGCGTATGCCGAGTGCCCGGGCGGCCCGAACCGGCCACCCACCACGATAGAGCAAAGCTTCCAAGCGGCTGGCCAGACGAGCGTGTCCCGATCTCTCGGAGTTCACCGTCTCCTCTGTGGCGGTTGGAAATGCCGGTCTTCGAACCAGCCCCGGAGCCTACATTGTCGAGTACGCCTGCCGGCCATATCCATCCTCACTTCACCACCCCCCGAGGAATGACCCGCCGCCACATCCTCACCGTCGTGCTCGAGGATTATTACCATCTGTCACCCTTTAAGGGATTCATCGACCGTACTCGATGGAGCCGCTTCGAGCGGCGACTTGAGATCGGCGCACGCAGGACATTGACGCTGCTCGACGAGTTCGACGTACGGGCGACGTTTTTCGTCCTGGGATGGGTAGCAGAAATGGTACCTGAGCTGGTACGAGATATTACTGATCGAGGCCACGAAGTAGCAAGTAAAGGCTACGACCATCGCAGTATTCGGGAGATGTCACCAGCTCTCTTTTGGGAGGACATTCACCGCTCGCGCGAGGCGCTCGAGCATGCCACCGGACGCCAGGTCTTGGGGTATCGGATCGCTGATCGGTGGTTCGGCCCCGGTGACCTCTGGGCTCTCGACATGCTCCGCCAGGCGGGATACCGCTACGACTCGAGTATCAAGCCGATCTTTCGATCATTCCGCCGGGAGCCCTGGCGCCGATTCATTCACCAGCACAACGGGCCTGCCGGCTCGATCTGGGAGGTCCCGGTCTCCTCGGCCGAGATCTTCGGCCTCCATATCCCGGTAGCGGGCGGCAACTACTTTCGCCAGTTCCCCCGCAAATTCGTGCGCCGCGCCATCGCCGACTGGGACCGGAACGTCGCCGCACCGTTCGTGATGTACTTCCACACCTGGGAGCTCGATCCCGAGCAGCCTCGAATCAGCGCGGCTTCCGTCGCGGCAAGCATCCGTCAATACCGAAACCTTCGGCAGATGGAGCCGATGCTCCGCGAATATCTGGCACGGTATTCGTTTCACGGCATCGCGGACCACCTCGGGATCAAGCAGCTGACATCCCGCTGGAGCCCGGATGCCATCGGCCCCGGTCTCGCTCGCAATGCCGGACCGACAGACCAATCCAGCCGGCCCGGGGTGAGCATCGTGGTGCCGTGCTACAACGAGGAAGCCGCTCTGCCCTACCTCGCGAACACATTGCGAGAACTGGAGGAGGTACTGGAGGAATACCGACTGGAATTCGTGTTTGTGGATGACGGCAGCCAGGACCGGACACTGGAGACGCTGGAGCAGCTGTTTGGACAAAGACCAGATTGTGTGATTGTTCCCTGCGAGAAAAATCGGGGGGTCACCGCCGCCATACTGACTGGAATACGGGAGGCCACGTCGGAGATCGTCTGTTCGATAGATTGTGACTGCTCCTACGATCCCCGGGAGCTCCGAAACATGATCCCGCTGCTGAGTGAAGGCGTCGACCTGGTGACGGCGTCGCCCTATCACCCCCGAGGATCGGTTCGTAATGTGCCTGCAGTGGCGGCTCTCCTTGTCGAAGTCGGCGTCGGCGATTTATCGGCTCCTGTCCCGGCAAAAGCTCGGCACCTACACCAGCTGCTTCAGGGTGTATCGACGACGAGCGATGCTCGAACTCGACATCCGGCAGCCGGGATTTCTGGGTATCGTCGAGATTATCGGGAAACTCGATCTCCGCGGCAGGAACATCGCGGAGTATCCCACTACCCTGGAGAGCAGGATTCTGGGTCGGTCAAAGATGAAGACCCTCCGGACCATCGTGGGTCACCTCGGACTCATGGCCCGGCTTGGCTTGGCTTCGAGCCACTGGCCGAGGAGCCCCGTCCCCGCTGGTAACGTTTGTTTCCAGAAAGTCACCAGAAAACGGTTCAGGAGCGATCCCAAACCCCTAGGGCGGTAATAAGTACCAGCCTTGCAGGCGTCGCTTTCGGACTGCATAATAGCTGTAGGTGCTAGGGTTGAAAGAACCAGTTGCCGGGACCTTCCAGTTCCCCACCTTCAGGCAGCTGTTCCGGAACTTAGCCGATCCTGGCTGATGGTCGGCGTGCCGCTGCCTCGGCTGGTCCGATACTTCCAGTCCAGGAAGACTGTTGTGTCCCAAGAGGTTGCGCCGACGGCAGCACCCAGGAAGTCGCCATTGTTGGCGGGGGCATCCTGGGGATGACCCTGGCGCTCCGACTGCAGCGCCAAGGGGTGCGAGTCACCCTGATCGAGGCAGCCCCGGTTACCGGTGGCCTCACTCAGTCTCAGACCTTGGGCGGGTTTACCTGGGATCGGTTCTACCATGTCATCCTGGGCTCGGACCAGCACCTCCGGGGTCTTTTGCAGGATCTCGGTGTCAGTCACCTGCTGCAGTGGAAGACAACCCGGACCGGGTTTTACAGTGAAGGCAAGTTCCATTCGCTGTCCGATGCAGTGGATTTTCTGCGGTTTCCGCCCCTGTCGCTGAGCGACAAGGTCAGGCTGGCCGCAACCATCCTGTATGCCTCACGGATCACCAATTGGCGACGGTTCGAGGAATTCCGCGTAACCGATTGGCTCCGCCGGCTCTCCGGCCAGCGCACATTCGAACGGGTCTGGCTCCCCCTGCTCAGAAGCAAGCTGGGAGAGAATTACCGAATCGCCAGCGCGGCTTTCATCTGGGCTATTATCGCCCGGATGTATGCGGCCCGGCGTTCGGGACTCAAGCGAGAGATGTTCGGATACGTCGAGGGCGGGTACGGCACAATTTTGCAGGCCTTTCGAACCCGGCTCGATCAGCTCGGGGTGCGGACCCTCTCCGGACACGCGGTCACCAGGGTCCAGGATCGGATGAACGGGTGGAAGTGTGCCTGGCTGGGCGGAGCGACCCACATCTTCGATCGGGTAGTGCTCACGGTTCCCTGCGGCCAGGTACTCGCCCTCTGTCCGGACCTGTCGGCGCCGGAGAGGGAGCGACTGAAGCGTCGTTTATCAGGGCATCGTCGTGCGCCTCGCTGCTCCTGCGGAAGCCGCTCGCCGGCTTCTACATCACGAATATCACCGACTCCTGGGTGCCGTTTACCGGGGTGATCGAAATGAGCGCTCTGGTCGACCCGGCCAACTTTGGAGGAAATGCGCTCGTCTATCTGCCCAGATATCTCACCCAGGACGATGGCTTCTGGCAGAAGACCGACGCCGAGATCCGCGAGACCTTCGTTGGCCGCTCTGGAGCGGATGTACCCGAACTTCGATCGGAGCGACGTGCTCGCGTTCCAGGTGGCGCGGGTACGGGAGATGCTGGCCGTTTCCACGCTGCACTACTACCGAGCGCTCACGGCCATCCCTGCGCACCTCGCTCCCAAACGTCTACGTCGTCAATTCGGCGCAGATCGCCAATGGGACGCTGAACGTCAACGAGACCGTGGCCCTGGCCAATTCGAGTGCCCAGGAGCTGCGATCGCTCTTCCAGGCTGGGGCGCCAGACACCCCCCGGTCCTGGAGCCTGGCATGACCACACCCAAGCCGCTCGCAAGCGTTTCGCTGGATCTCGACGACCTGTGGACCTACCTGCAGACCCGCGGCGATCCGGCAGTGGGAGGCGCGTCCCTCATATCTCCCTGCTTTTGTGCCCCAGGCCCTCGACCTGCTGGAGCGCCTGGGCCTGCGGATCACGGTGTTTCTGGTCGGGCGCCGATGCCCTCCGGCCGGCAAACCTCCCGCACCTGCGGGCCATCGCGGAGCGAGGACATCGAGATCGGCAATCACTCCTTCTCCCATGAGTGCTGGCTGCCGACCTCCTACGCGCGGGCCAACTTGAGGCCGAGATCGCCCGGGCGGAAGAGGCGATCGTCGAGGCCACCGGGCCAACGGCCGGTGGGGTTTCGAGGACCAGGCTTCAGCTGGTCGCCGGAGCTGCTCGAGCTGCTGAGCACGCGGGGCTACCTGTATGATGCGTCAACCCTCCCCACCTTCCTGGGGCCTGCTGGCCCGGTGGTACTTCCTCGCGCGATCGGGCCTCAGTTCCGAGGAACGGACGCGACGCAGTGCGCTTTACGGTGCCTTTCGGGACGGCTTCCGCCCGCTCCGTCCCTACCGCTGGCAGCTCCGCAGCGGAAAGCAGACTACTGGAAATCCCCATCACGACCGTTCCCTTGCTCAAAGTGCCGTTCCACATGAGCTACCTCCTGTACCTCGGCCGGCATCTCGCACGGTCTGATGTATCGCGTATCTCCGGTGTGCCATCCGCGCTTGTCGGGTCATGGGAGTCCAGCCGAGCTTCCTCCTGCACCCGCTGGACTTCCTTGGCGCCGAACAGGCGCCGGGCCTCTCGTTCTTTCCCGGCATGGACCTGTCAGGGGAGCGAAAGCGCGACCTGGTCGTCCGGGCGCTCGCGGTTCTGGCAGAGTCGTTCCGATTGGTTCCGATGGAATACCATGCGGATGCAATTATCGCTGCCGGCCGTCTGCCGGAGCGTGTCCCCGCTTTCGCATAAGATCTCAAAGAGGATGGCGGCAATGAAGCGACATGAGTCGACCTGCGGGCGCTGGTCATTGGGTCGGAGGGCAACATTGGCAGCGCCGCTCGTCTCCTACCTTCAGAGCGATGGGTTACGCCGTCCTGGAGTCCGACATCCGGCCTCGCTTGCGCCCGGACTACCTGGTGGCGGACATCACCCATCCACTGGATCTGCTGCCGGCCTTCGACTGGGGCCCGGACGTGGTATTTCTCCTCGCGGCGGTGGTCGGGCGCACGACCGCTGAGCAGGCCGGCTCCCTGGCCCTGGCGACCAATGTCGCCGGCATCAACAACGTGCTGCAGCTCTGCAAGCGCGCCGAGTGCACGTGCGTATTCATCTCCACCTCCGAGGTCTACGGCCCCGCTTGCGAGTCCATGGACGAAACCGCCGTCCCTCAGCCCGCCAACCGGTACGGGCTCATCAAGTGGCTGGCAGAACAGCTGGTCGACTACGAGGCGCGCACGTCGGGTCTGCGAGCGGTCATTGTTCGGCCCTGCATGGTCTACGATGAGATGGAGGACGTGGGCGAGCACCGCTCGGCCATGATCCGCTTCGCGCCAAACTCGCCGCGGCCAGCCGATCGAGGTTCACCGGGGCAGCGCGCGAGGCTGGCTTCATGTCTCCGACGCGGTCCGGGCCATCGAGGCCGCTGGGCACGTCGAGCATCACACGGTCATCAATATCGGGCATCCAGAGATCGTGCCCATGCTCGATCTGGCGGAGATGATGCGGCTCGAGCTCGGGCGCTGACCGCAACCTGATCCGCAGGTATCGCTCCCGGCCCAGATCACCCTGGTCAAGCGGCCGACGCCTGGAACGGCAACGGCTGCTCCTGGGTTTCGAGCCCCATATCGATCTGCAGGAAGGCGTTCGGATGGTCTGTAGCGTACAACGCAAGCTGGCATGCCGCAGCCACCCGGCTCGGCACCGACCGCGACGTGAGGTTACGCCATCTCCCGTCGGCCGAAATGCGCCAGGTATCCGCCTCAGGATGACCGACGCTTCCAGATGACGACGTCGGTGCCCAGCATTTCTCCCGAATCCGTCCCGCCTTTCGGGCAATCGCGCCTCAGGTACAGGCGGCTCGGCCAGCCGGACACCACCTGGTGTCGGCCAGCTGCATTCTTTGCGACCATGACGATGCCGAGCCGGTAGCAGTCGGTAAAGACTTCTCCGATCCCAGCCGGCTCGGAGGCTTTCCTTGCGGTGTGCTGCCGCACCTGCGGACTGGTCTACCTGAACCCCGCAGCAGCTCCCAGCGACCTGTCCGGACATCACGCCTCACCGCGACCCGCGACTGTTCTCGGGCACAGACGGGTGGACGACCGGCCGAGCCTTCGCCCGCGAGATTACCCGATTCGCCAAGCATCTTCCCTCACAGGGACACCTTCTCTACCTCGGCCCCGCTGGAGCAGAGCGGCTCGACATCGTACACCGTTCTTTAGGAGCCAATTGGCGGGTCGAGACAAGGCCCGTCCTGCCTCACGGGGAAGTCGAATGGTCGAATCCCCCTGAGACCGTCCTACGACGCGGTGCTCCTGATCGGGGTGTTGGAGCAGGTGAACGATCCTCTGGCGCGCCTTGAAGCTGGCCAGCCGCCTGCTCCGCCCCGGCGGTCTGGTGCTCTGTTGTCACTCCCTATACTCAGTCGTCGGCGGGCAAGGTGTTTCGGGGCAGACACTGGAGCGGCTACGGCTTTCCCAGGCACCCCAATCTTTTTGAGGCAAATCTTTGGGACAGGCGGCGAGATTGGCTGGGCTGGAGATCGTTTCGGTTCGGACCGCACGGCGCCGCGAGCCTGGCTGGAATCAGCCAGGAATTTGATGGCCGACTGGGAAGCCCCCGCACTGGGCACTCACAGCTCTCGGAGCCCTCATTTGCCGTGCGTGCCGCGGCTACAGCAATTGAGTGGTGGCAACAGCTCAGAGTAAAGGCGGCCTGCTTGTGACCACTTTCCAGCGCTCCGGACGATGAGCCGGCACCGGCCTCCGGTCGCCGTGGTTGGTGCGGGCCTGGCCGGGCTGGTCGCCGCTCGCATGCTCCACCGGCGGGGGTTCCGGTGGTGGTCTACGAGGCAGGCCGGCATGTCGCGGGGCTGGCCCGGAGCTTTCGCGACGCCGGACGGCTTCACGCACGACTTCGGCGCGCACTTCATCACCAACCGGCTGGCCGCGGCGCTGGGAATCGGCAGGTACTGCCGCGACGTTCGCCGTTACGGCGAGGCGGTGCTCCTTCGCGGAAAAGCCTACAGCTATCCCTTCGGCCTCCTCCGCACCCCGCGGTTTCTGCTCGGCGCCCTGGCCGGGCGAGTCCGTCAGCGCGGGGAGCGCCGCCCGGCTCCGCCGCCGAATGGTATCGCCGGGAGTATGGAACCCGGCTGGCAGAGGAGGTCGCAATTCCTCTGGTCGAGTCATGGTCGGGAGCACCGGCCACGGCTTGGCTCCTCGGTCATCCCGCCCGCAGGTCGATCGCGGCACGGCGCACGTGCTCGGGCTCAAGCTGGCCAGCCGGCTCACCGGCCGCGCAGTGGCCAACGGGTATTCGCGGGAGAAGCCTGAAAGCCCCCACGTCTGGCACGTCTATCCCGAGGGCAGCCTGGGGTTCGTGTGCGAGAAGCTGGCTGGAGACCTGCCCGGGTTGATCCGTCTGGAATCACCGGTCCAGGCCATCCTGGTGGAAGACGGAAGGGTCGAAGGGTGTACGTGCGGCCGGCCAGGAGCAGGAGGCCTCTGCGGTATTCAGTACCGCGCCGGTGCACGTGCTCGCCAAGCTGGCTCAAGGAACGCAGGCACTCAGCCCGTTGGCCCGTTTCCGCTACCGGCCGATGGCACTGGTCAACATGCGTTTCGACGGGCCGCGGCCTGCTGTCCGACGTGGTCACCTGGACCCCGGAACGGGACCTGCCGTTCTTTCGGATCACCGAGGCTCCCCTGTCGATGCCCTGGCTCGCGCCTGACGGCAAGACCATGCTCACCGTCGATATTGGCTGCGAGGTCGGCGACCCGATGTGGACCATGGCGGACGAGGCGCTGGGCCAGCCTTGTGCCTGGACGGACTGGAGACGTCTGTTCCCCGGGCTTCGGCAACGCTACCTGGGATGTGGGGTGGTGCGCACTCCCGTCGCCCATCCCGTGTTCCTGCGGGAATACGAGGCGGAGCGACTCGAGCTCGAGCGAGGCCTGCCAATCGCCGGGCTGCACAGCATCGGTCGGAACGGCGAGTTCGCCCATATCCTCATGGAGGACGTGTATTGGCGCACCCTGCGGAAGGTGCACCAGCTCGCCGCCGCGTTCTGATCTCGGTGCCCAATCCGACTCAATCTCATTCGCCTGAAGCGGACAGGCGGGCCTTGGTATGGTCCGGCCTGCTCCTGGCCGTCGCAGCGGCGCTCCGGCTGTATCGCCTGGGGCAGAACTCGCTCTGGGTAGACGAGTACTCCTCGCTGGTCACCGCTCGATTTCCGCTGTCCGAGATCCCTGCCGCGGCGCTCAGCCACGATGCATTTGAGCCCCCGCTTGTACTTCTGGCTCCTCCACCTCGTGATCGGCGTTTTCGGCGATTCGGAGACCGCGCTCCGCCTGCTCTCTGTTGTGGCGGGTGCTCTGACGGTACCCCTTGTGGTTCTCCTCGTCCGGGCCCTCGGAGAGAGCACTCGGGTAGCCATCCTCAGCGCCGCGCTCCTGGCGCTAAATCCGCTGCACCTCTGGTACTCCCAGGAGGCGCGCCCCTACGCGTTGCTCGTCTGCTTGGGCATCGGCTCGCTGGTCTGTCTCATGCGAGCCTTAAGGAACGGGTCGGTCCTCGCCTGGGCCGGGTTCGCCGCCCTTGCCTCATTAGCGATACTCACCCACGTGGTGGGGGTGGTGTTCCCTCTAATCGGATGGCTCTGGGCTCTTCGCATGCGCCGCGATGGCTCTACCCTCCGGCAGCTGGTCGCCGCCTCTATCGTGATCGCACTGGCGACCGCCCCGTTTGGGTATATGCTGGCGCACGCAGTCCATTCACGCCGAGGGGACCGGCTCGCCCCCCCGAGCGTCTGACCGGTCTCGAGATCCCTTACACCCTGTTCACCTATCTGGTGGGCTACTCCTTCGGGCCCTCGGTGCGCGACATCCAGGACGAAGGCGTCGCTGGCGGCGCGTCCTGGCTCATCCCGGCCAGAGCGCTCGTGGGAGCGTTCGCGCTCCTGATCCTCACGGCGCTCTTGCCTGCGCCTCGGAGTGAGTGCCGCCAAGAAACCTGGCCTGCTCTACCTACTGCCGATGATGGCCACCTGGCTCGGCTCAGCGGTGACGGGCAAGGCCTACAACGTGCGGTACACCCTTCCCGGCCTCATTGGATTCGTGGGACTGGTCGCTCTCGGCATCTCCCGATTGCCCAAGCCGCGCCGCTCGATCGCTACCACACTGGTGGCCGGGCTCTTCCTCTGGGCGGACGCCCAGTGGTTCTTCTCTCCGCGCTATTGGAAGGAGGACTCCCGCTCTGCGGTGGCCTGGCTCCGGGGCAAGCTGCCGCCGGGGTCGACGGTAGCAGTGGCTCCTGGGTATCAGACGGGGGTACTCACCTACTACGCGCGCCGCTCCGGGGCGGACTTCGTCTTCGAGAGTCTCCCCGAGACTGCCAGCTCTCTCGGCTCGACTCTCCCGGAGGCCCTCCTGGTTACGCGACTGCACCACCTGCCCCACTGGAGGGAGCTGGTGAGATCGCTCGATCCCGTCGCCGGCATCCCGCCTCCGCCTATTGAGCTGATAGGCTACCGTGCCTTTCTGGCGCCCCGGTGAACTCTCAGCTGCTTACCCTTCCACCCACACGAAAGCATGAAGCACCATTTAAATTCTTGGAGTCGGGAATGATGAATCTTACCAGAAGACAAGCACTCTACCTGGGGCTTATTCCTCTCGCCATTTCCGTCATGCCCCGACTAGTGGCAAGAGTTCTCGTGATCGGTGACGACTCCGCAAGAGAGTGGGCCAAGTCTTTGGATTGCTTTCAGAGATTTGTTCACCGATCTTGGCCCACCGAGAGCCATTGGGCGCCGCTATTTGCAATCCTTTTCTCAGGAAAGGAATCGTGGCGTTCCTCCAGAGGGCCATCATCGGGGACAAACAGGCTGCAAGACGCCAGGCAGTTGCGGACTCTGTTGGCGCAGAAGCGGGAGCATGACTTCCGCAATGGCAATATCGCCATTGTTGATGGCTGGGTTCTCTCCCGGACCGAAGCTCGCGCCTGCGCCTTAGTGGCTCTTCTTTGAGACCAAGGCGATGATTATCGATTTTCGGAACGTTGAAAACCATTCTGTGATTGAAGCCGACCTTTGCATCATAGGTGCCGGGGCGGCCGGGATCACTGTAGCCCGTGAATTTCTGAATTCCAAACGTCAAGTCGTTGTGATTGAGAGCGGAGGATTTGAGCCGGACCCGGACACTCAGTCTCTCTATCGGGGAGAAAACGTCGGTTTCAAATACTATCCCCTTGAGACCTGTCGTCTACGCTTCTTTGGTGGCACGACCAATCATTGGAACGGGCAGTGCTCCCCCTTAAATCGAGATGGACTTTCAAGAACGTCCTTGGGTTCCTGAAAGTGGCTGGCCGATTACCAAAGCGGACCTTGATCCTTTCTACAAGCGGGCCCACTTGATCGTCGGCTTGGGGCCCTACGTCTACGACGACGACGTTTGGCGCATGCTTAAGGTAGATGGACCCCGTTTGGATCCAGCGAAGTTACAAGTTCAATTCTGGCAATTCAGCCGCCGATTACGCTTTGGCCAAGTGTACCGGCAAGATATGCAGAACGCGCAGGACATACATGTTTATCTGCACGCAAACCTATCGAACATTCAAACCAATCGCGACGGCTCCGTCGTTGACAATATAGAGATCCGTTCTCTGGACGGAAAACCCGGCAAAGTCAAAGCAAAGACATTCGTGCTCGCTACCGGCGCCATCGAGAACGCAAGACTGCTACTCTTGTCAAACCGCGTCGAACCCATGGGAATCGGCAATAGATTTGGTTTGGTTGGAAGATTCTTCATGGAACACCCTGAAATTGACTGCGGTGTCGTTTTGCCCATCAATCCTGGGAAGTTTCTTGAAACCTATCGACGGCAATGGCTGGAGGATTTGATTTATTTGCCTGGCCTTCGTATCAGCCCAGAGCGCCAAACGGAGGAAAAAACTCTGAATTGTGGCGCGATGATAATGTACGATATGGATCCCGATTCCGGCGTTAAAGCAATGATCGACGTTGCGAGTAGCATTAAGAAGACGGGCAAGTTGCCAGATCACCTTTGGAGCAAGCTGTGGCACGTTCTGACTGATCTTGATGAGGTGGCGGTGAGTGCCTATAGCTATTTCGTTGATAAGAAAGAGCCGCTTGGGAAGCCAAAGCTTGTTCGAATTGTTGGTATAACGGAGCAAGCCCCGAATCCTCAAAGTCGCGTCACCCTGTCCGACGAGAAGGATCGGTTTGGACTCAATCGAGCCCGGCTTGATTGGCAGCTGACCGAGTTGGACAAACGAGGGTTGAGTGCTATTACCAAGATTGATCGGCACTGAATTGGGCCGCCTGAATCTTGGCCGAGTGCGCTTGGCAGACTGGCTGCAAAGCAATGGATTTGACGCAGCCAAAGGACTGGGCGGTGGCCCTCATCACATGGGGACCACTCGTATGTCTAATGATCCCAAGCAAGGCGTTGTCGATCGAAATTGTCGGGTACACGGCAACGCCAATCTATACGTTGCTGGCGGTTCGGTTTTTCCTACATCCGGTTACAACATGCCAACCTTAACGATTGTCGCTCTGGCCCTTCGTTTAGCAGATCACTTGAAGGCTCGCCTAGTCTAAGAAGTTTGCCTGAAACTCGTGTCGGCGCGGACAATGCTGATCGTGGGTTGCGTCGTTCATCGCGATCCTGTTTCGGACGTTAGAGCAAGCGGCGTCACGCCAGGAATCCTTCAGTGTTACCAATAGTGAAGAGACAAGCGACCGCGCTGACGGGTGGGGTGATAGCCGTCGAGGATGAGCTTGATCGAATCGATCCGGGTCCGTCCAGGTCGAATAGGGCGACCGTAAGGCTCGGAGACGCGGATGCGTAACAAGGCTCAGGTCCTGGCCCTGGTGTCCGCCCTGTTCTTCCTCGCTGCGGCAGCAGTTTCCAAAGCCTCCGCTCCGTATCCCGCCGATTTCTACGACACGATCTATTACCCGGTTCGCGCCGTGCTCGACGGAGGCAATCCCTACGACCGACCGGCCTACATCAACCAGTACCCGGTGCAGCGGCCATTTCCGCCATACGCGCCGGCCTTCCTGCTCGTCCATCTCCCCTTCGGCCTCTTTTCTCCCGCGGTCGCGAACTGGCTCTACACCGGGTTTATGATCATGCTCGCGGCTGTCCTAATCTGGCTCTCAATGAGGTACAACGGCCTTAGGACCAATATCGCGACAGTGCTCCTGATCGCTGCTCTCCTCCTTCTCAGCCGGCCGGGAAGGCTGAACCTGGTGGTGGGCAACGTCACCTTGCAGATGGTGATTGCTACTTATGTGGCATTGTGGGAAGCACCTCGCCGCCCATGGTTGAGCGGCGTGGCTCTAGCTATCGCCCTGCTCAAGGCGAACTACGGGGTGCCCCTAGCCCTGCTGATGCTCGGCATGGGTGCCGGCCGGGCGGTATTGGCCGGCACAGGATGGGCGGTACTGATGAATCTTCCATTTCTCGGGCTCCTCGCTCACCGCGCAGGCGGGTTATGGGAGCTGGGGACGATGGCGCTGGCCGGGTTAGCCGAGAACCAGACGCAGCTCACTGTAAACGATCCGCTCCACGGCCCCGCGCGTAGACGCGGTATCGTTGATGAGTCGCTTGACTGGTGACAGATCAGCGGCTGGGGACAGCTTCTGATCGCGAGCACGGTGATCGGGACCGGAATCTGGGGGCTGCGGGCGCCGGCGCGGACTGGAACTCGTACCCCGTTTGGGCTTGTCGTTGGCATCGCGGGCAGCGTAATTCTGTTGAGCGTGTACCATCAGCCGAACGACGCGCTGCTTCTGACCCTGCCCTTCCTTGCCGCCGTGTACCACCGTTTCCCTGAAGTTCTCAATCGCCCCGGTTCCCGGTGGACGCTGCTGATCCTGTACAGCTTTCTGGCCTTGAACTATCTAGTCACCTACCGAATGCTCGAGCGTTTCGGGCTTGCGGTCATGGGAGCCGATTCCGAGCTCGTGGTCGTGTCACGGCAACCGGCGGTCGTTCTGATCTTCGCCGCGAACGGGCTCGCGATCCTTGCGGCATACGCCATGTATCTTGCCGCGTGCCGACCAGGGCCCGCGGACGACTCTCCGCGACGGCCCAATACCGGACCCTGAAGGCCGTGACTAGCAAGAGAACTAGCCGCATCATGGAATTGCCCCCCCGAACTTTGGAGGTGGGGACTTCAGGTGCCGCTCACTCCGAGCCCGTGGCGATGCCTCGTGCGGCGTTCTGGAGTACAGGCGGTAGTGTAATACGGGAGGGAGAAGAGCTAAGCTATGAGGGTCGTGGACTCGAACCCACGATCCATACCGGTTGTTGTATCCGCACAGTATCGGCCCCAGACAAATGATGCCTACGGTGAGTTTTCGGGATTCGGTTTCTGGCTGTTTCGTGACAATCGAAGGACGAATGCGGCGGTAGCCGAGCCGTTCACGGCGAAGGGCGGAGCGCCGGCGGGGTGAGCGCGCGCTCGCCACGCCATCAGGGCGAGCGGCAGCAGCAGCACGAGGACCCAGCTCCGGAAGGTGGTCTCGCCGACGTAGTACGCCTCGTACGGGACGAGACCGGCCGCGACTTCTCGTAGGCGACGTGCAGCGCCGCGCGCGGCACGATGAGCACGAGGCAGAGCGCCTGGATCGCACGGCCGAGCGTTCTCGGCGTGCCGCGCGCGCGGGCCCAGGCGAAGAGCGGAATCAGCGCGACTAGGTCGTAGGCGTTGCAGCGAAAGCCGAGTGGCGCCGCCAACAGCACGACCGGCAGGACCTCGGCGAGCGCGCGGCGGTCGCCGCTGGTACCGCGTCCGAACGCGAGCGCAGCGACGAGCGCCACACCCGCGAGCATGCCGATCGCCGTCACGGCGGCGACGTCCAGGCTCGTGATGTGCCCGAGCAGGTTCGCGATACCGACGGCGATTCCGACGTCGGCGGGTTGTGGCCCGCCCAGCGCGCGGCGGCATCGAGGTACGCATCGAGACGCATGCCCGACGCGTACACGCCGAGCCCCGCGAGCGCCGCGTGTGCCCGCCGCCCCGAGTGCCAGCACCCCGAGCTCGCCGCGCGCGAGCAGAAAGAGGACGTAGGGCGCCGCCAACTGCGGCTTCATGGCCGCGAGCGCGAGTGCCAGGCCGGACTCGACGATGCGACCTCGCTCCAGGCATGCGGCCGAAAGCACGAGCAGGAAGACGATGAACAGCGACGACTGCCCGATGATCAGCACCGAAATCGTCGGCGAGAGCGTGAGCGCGAAGCACCAGACGGCGAGACGGTCGCATGCGTCGAGCTCGTCGGCGTACAGCACGCGGACCGTCAGGAGGACGATACCGACGAGGGACAGCCGCGGAGACGAGCTTCCAGCACGCGAGGGCCACGCTCCACGGTGGGAGGCTCAGCGCCATCGCGAAGGGAAGCCACGACGGCGGGTAGGCGAACGGGAGGACGCACGCCACGGGCGACGCGGGCGGAGCGAGCCGGGCCCAGGTCTCGAGATAGACGGCGTGCTCGTACGGCGAGGAGCCGCTCCGGGCGGCCGTCCCGGCTGCGTACGAGACGTAGAGGTCGAGCCCGTCGGCGGGGAACCAGAGCGCGAGCACGCCGACGGCGACGAAGTCACGACCGCCGCGGCGAGTGCCGCGCGGGGAGAGCAGCACCCCCGGCTTGCCCTCAGCTTCGAATCGTCCACGGCCGAGGCCTCCAAATAGAAGGAGAGCGTCGCCTACTGAGCCCATCATCGTCTCGGAAGCCAGTTTCCATCCGGCGGTAGAGGATCCGCTCATTCAGACAGCTATGCGCCGCAGCGCCGCTACCGCATGTCGTAGCCCGGCGCCTCCCGCCCACCCAAGAGCCTGGGATAGAGGTCTGTCATTCATGCTCCGAACATACTGCCAAGACTCTCAGCTGCTTACTCTTCCACCCCACGAAAGCCTGAAGCAGCAAGGACTTCATGGTGGCCCTCATCACATGGGCACCACTCGTATGTCTGATGATCCCAAGAAAGGCGTTGTCGATCCAAATTGCCGGATACACGGCAACGCTAATCTATACATTGCCGGCAGTTCGGTTTTTCCTACATCCGGTTATACCATGCCGACTTTGACGATTGTCGCTTTGGCCCTTCGTTTAGCAGATCACTTGAAGACTCGCTTGATCTAACGGCCGGAGTCTGCGCCATACCCCTCTGGCATAGAGTTTGTGCCTTGACATCATCGTCCTGGCTGACGCCGTCCGGCGCCGGGTGCATCCAGGGTAGTGGGACCCATCCGTTAGGAAGGACGGTCGCGGTAGGGTACCAACGGCCCGCGCGCATGTGCGGCGCATCTGCCCAACTGTTGGTGGTCCAGTCGAAGATGTTAACACCCTTGATGCCCTTGTTGTCTGAGATGTGCCCGCCGGCGACGATGAGGCGGCCGTCGGGGAGGAAGGTGTGGAGGCCCGCCACCAGCTTATCCGAGCCGACGACCCGCTCGACCAATCGTCCGGGCATGACCCGGTTCGGACTATTGCCGAGGAGTACATCACGGCCCTCTTAAGCCAAGCTCGGCAAACCGATCGCGAATCACCGTCCGCATGGATGACGGCACCAGAGTCGATTCGAAGATGACCAGCGGAATATTGCCCTTAGGTGTTCTCGCAGCGCCTTGACCAACTCGCCAATGCCTCGAAGAGGGGCCCGTACGCCCGAGCGTAGCCTTCCCGGTCAGTCTGCACGCAGACCAGCACCACGTCCGCATCTGGCCATCCGATAGTCGTGAGAGGCGGAGAGGCGACCGGGAGCAACTGCCTCTGCGACCATGCCCTCCAACGCAGGCTCCACCCACCCCCGATGGACGAGCGTCTGGAGTTGATGGCGTCGACCTTCCAGCCGGACCGTTCTGACTCACGCTGGAGCACCAGGACCGTTGCCGGCTCGGCGCTCCCCTCACAGACCGCTGCGTTGGCCAGGAGCGCGGCCATCGCAGGATCGAGTGCGGCAGCCTCCGCCAATCTCCCACTATTTGAGCGACTTAGGAAGGAGTATCCACCGCGCC